>MKSU01000017.1:0-56954 GCA_001897375.1 Sphingomonas sp. 67-36
CTTCGTTCACCTCGCCTGCGCCATCATCTGGTTACGATGAATGCAGACAACGCCTAGAGCGGTTGTCGATCCGATTGCATCGGATCACCGCTCTATTTTTCTTTTCTTTATTTGCCGCGATTTCCGAGCCGGCAGGTGATTAGCTGCGCTGAACTGCGTTTCCACCTGCCTCGAAATCGCTCCAGGGGCTACATCTTCGGCCCGGCGACGTCGCGATGCGCGATCTTGGGTTTTTCATCGATCAGCTTGGCGATCGCGGGGGAGCGCGAATCGGCATGAGCATAGTCGCGCGCGGACATGCCGGCGACATTGTCGGTCATGTCCGGGTCCGCTCCCGCCGCGAGCAGGACGCGCACCAGCGGCAGGTCGCGGCGCTGCACCGCGCGGATCAGCGGCGTCTCGCCGGCGCTGTTGGCGAGGTTCGGATTGGCCTTCACCAGCAGCAAGGTGTCGACCAGCGCGTTCTGGCCGTACTGGATCGCCATCAGCAGCGGCGTGTCGCCCTTGCCGTTGCGCAGGTTGGGATCGGCGCCGCGCGAGAGGAGATAGCGCAAATACATGTCGTCGCCGCGCTTGATGACGATGTGCAGCGCGCCATCCCCGGTGGTCACGTCGCGCGTGTTGATGATGCGCTGACCGGGCTGGTCGAGGATCTTCGTCACCTCGTCGCCCTTGGCGTCCTTCACGGCCTGGAGGAATTTGTAGCTCTGCGATTGCTGCTGCGCGGCGGCGGGCGCCGCGGCGGCGCCGGCAAGGATCGCGACGGCGAGGAGGATGCGCTTCATTGGCGTCTCGATATTCCACACGAGGTTGCGGTAGAGGCTCTAACAGATCATCTCTGGCGGTGCCATGAAACTGCGTCTTTTCCTGCTTCTCCCCATCGCGCTCGCCGCCTGCTCCCCCGCGAAGCAGGCGGAGCATCCCCCGCTCGAGGGCGCACGGATCGGCGGCCCCTTCACGCTGACCGACCAGAACGGCCATCCGGCGAGCGACAGGGACTTCGCCGGCAGATACCGCATCATGTATTTCGGCTATACGTTTTGCCCGGATGTCTGCCCGCTGGACATGCAGAATATCGGCGCGGCGCTGAGGATCGTGGAGAAGGAGCAGCCAGCGGTCGGCGCGCGCGTCGTGCCGGTGTTCGTGACGATCGATCCCGCGCGCGACAATCCGGCGGTGCTCAGGCAATTCGTCGCGGCGTTCCACCCGCGCATGGTCGGGCTGACCGGCACGCCCGACGAGATCGCGAAGGTCGCGAAGGAATATGCGGTCTATTACGCGCGCGGCAAAGGCAGCGCCGGCGGCTATCTGATGGATCACAGCCGCGCCGCCTATCTGATGGCGCCGGACGGCAAGCCGCTCGCGCTGCTGTCGCAGGAAGGTCCGCCGCGCAAGATCGCCGACGAGATCGAACGCTGGGCGAAATGACGCGCTTCTGGGAAGACACGCCGCTCGACAAGCTCGACCGCGCGCAATGGGAGGCATTGTGCGACGGCTGCGGCAAATGCTGCATCCACAAGCTGGAGGACGAGGAGACCGGCGAGCTGATCCCGACCAACGTCGCCTGCCGTCTGCTCGACCGGCGCAGCGGGCGCTGCTCGGATTATCGCCATCGCCACGCCTATGTCAGCGAGTGCGTGCGGCTCAGCATGCGCAACGTGCACGAGATAGACTGGCTGCCCGCGACCTGCGCCTATCGCCTGCGCGCTGCGGGCGAGCCGCTGCCGGAATGGCATTATCTGGTGTGCGGCGATCCCGAGGCGGTGCATCGCGCCGGCCAGTCGGTACGCGGCTGGACGATCAGCGAGGACGATGCCGGCGATCTGGAACACCATATCGTCGACCGCGAACTATGACCGCCGGGATCGAGGTAGTGCGGCATCCGCGTGCGCGCCGGGCGAAGCTTTCGCTCGATCCCGCGAGCGGGCGGGCGAGGCTGGTGATTCCGCCACGCGCCTCGGCAAAGGCGGCGCTGGCCTGGGCGGCGACGCAGGGCGAATGGCTGGCCCGCCAGCGGGCCGCACTACCAATCGCACGGCCGTTCGTGGACGGCATGACAGTGCCGTTCGACGATGTTGAGCTTGTCGTCACGTGGAATGAAGCGGCGTCGCGGCGGGTGCTACGCGACGGCGAGCGGCTGATGCTGGGCGGCCCGCGCGAGACGATCGGCCGCCGCGTCGAGGCGTGGCTGAAGCGCGAGGCGTTGCGGCTGCTGAGCGAGGATACCGCGCATTATGCCGCGCTCGCCGGGGTCAGGGTGACGAAGGTCGCGATCGGCGACGCGCGCGGGCTCTGGGGAAGCTGCGCCTCGTCAGGAACGATCCGCTACAACTGGCGGCTGGTGCTCGCCCCGCGCGCGGTGCGCCGGGCGACCGCTGCGCATGAAGTGGCGCATTGTGTCCATATGAACCATAGCACGGCGTTTCACGCGCTGGTCGCGACGCTCTACGGTCGTGAGCCGTTGCCGGAGCGCCGCTGGCTGCGCGCGCACGGCGCGGCGCTTCACTGGTACGGACGCGGGTCCGACGAATAGCCGGCCGGCGGCGGCTGGCGATTCCCCTGCGGCGTCGAGGGCGGCGCGGCGGGCCGGCGCTGGTCGCGACGCGGATCGCGGCCGGTGACCCGGTCGATCCAGTCCTGATCGAGCCGTTCCTGCGGGGGTGGCGGCGGTGGCAGCGCGTTGCCGTCATCATCGACCTGCGGCTGCGGCCGAGAGCGGTCGGGCGGCGGCGGATTGGCGTAGTCGGGCGGGCCGGGGACGCCGCCGGGCACCGGATAGCCGTCCGGATCGACGAACACGCTGTTGTCCGGCGCGCCGTAATAGCTTTCCGCATCCGGCTCGAGCTGCGCCTCGGGCAAGGTGACCTGCGTCTCGAACTGCTCGATCGGGCGCTTCGCCACCGCGCGGATCATGAAATCGCGGAAGGCGCGCGCCGGGGCGGTGCCGCCGTGCAGCCCGGCGACCGGCCTGGCGTCGTCGCGCCCCATCCACACGCCGGTGGTGAGACCGGAGGAGAAACCGAGGAACCAGCCGTCCTTCGACGAGCTGGTCGTGCCGGTCTTGCCCGCGACCGGGCGGCCGATCTGCGCGGCGCGGCCGGTGCCGGTGTTCACCGTGGTCTGGAGCAGGTCGATCATCTGCGCGGCGATCTGCGGCGCGACGAGCACGCGGCTCTTGTCCACCTCATGCTGGTAGATCGTCTCGCCGTTGGTCGTCACCTTGAGGATGCCGTAGGGCGTCACCGCCACGCCCTGATTGGCGACGCTGGCGAAGGCGCGCGTCATGTCGATCAGCCGCACGTCCGAGGTGCCGAGCACCATCGAGGGATGGGTGTTGATCGTGGTGGTGATGCCGAAGCGCCGTGCCATGTCCGCCACCGTGGCGAAGCCCACTTCCTGCCCCAGCTTGGCGGCGACGGTGTTGAGCGAATAGGCGAAGGCGGTGCGCAGCGTCACCTGCCCCGAATTGTGCCGCGAATCGTTGCGCGGGGACCAGCCGTCGATCGTCACCGGCTCGTCGACCTCGGTCGATTCGGGCGTCTTCCCCGCCTCCAGCGCGGCGAGATAGACGAACAGCTTGAACGCCGATCCCGGCTGCCGCTCCGCCTGCGTCGCGCGGTTGTAGATCGAGGAGACGTAATCCTTGCCACCGACCATCGCGCGCACCGCCCCGTCGCGGTCGAGCGCGACCAGCGCGCCCTGCGCGCCGTCCGGCACGTTCTGCCGGATCGCGGCGTCGGCATCGCGCTGCATATTGAGGTCCAGCGTCGTCCACACTTCCAGCGGCTTCTCGGTCTCGTCGATCAGCAGCTCGAGCTGGGGCAGCGCCCAGTCGGTGAAATAGCGCACGCTGTTCTGCTTCGGCTCCGGCGCCAGCGCGACCGATTTCGGATCGGCGGCGCGCGCCTCCCCGGCGGAGATCGCGCCGCTGTCCTGCATCGCCTGCAGCACGACGGCGGCGCGGCCGACGGCGGCGGCGGCATCGGCGGTGGGGGAATAATTGGACGGCGCCTTCACCAGCCCGGCGATGATCGCGGCTTCCGGCAGCGACAGGTGATCCGCGCCATGCCCGAAGAATTTGCGCGAGGCGGCGTCGATGCCATAGGCGCCGCCGCCGTAATAGACCTTGTTCAGGTACAGCTCGAGGATCTGGTCCTTGCTGAACTTGCGCTCCATCGCCAGCGCCAGGATCCACTCGCGGAACTTGCGGCCGAACTTCTTCTGGTTGTTGAGGAAGACGTTGCGCGCGAGCTGCTGCGTGATGGTCGAGCCACCCTGCACCCAGCGCCCGCGATCGAGCCGCACCTTCACCGAACGCGCGACGCCGATCGGATCGACGCCGAGGTGGCTGTAGAAACGGCGATCCTCCACCGCGACGGTGGCGTCGCGCATCACCTTGGGGATGCGGTCGTAGCTCAGCCAATCGCCGTAGCTCGGCCCGATCGACACGATCACCGTGCCGTCGGCCGCGTGGACGCGGATCATCTGCCCGTTGGGAGAGGATTTGAGCTGGTCGAAGCTCGGAAGCTGCGCACGGGTGACATAGACGGCGGTGACGAGCGCCCCCAGCCCAAGGATCGCGAGCAGCACGAGGAGCTTGATCGCAAGCGACAGGCGGCGGCGCCAGGGCGAACGGGTTCTAGGGGCGCGGGCCATCGGATCGGCTAGAAGGGATAGAGGCTTAGCCCACGCTTAACAAGCGCGCGATTGCCGGTGGCGGCGGCCGGCGAATCAACGCCGCGCGCGGAAATCTAGGCTGACCGAGTTGATGCAGTAACGCAGCCCGGTGGGTGGCGGGCCGTCCGGGAAGACATGGCCGAGGTGGCTGTCGCAGCGCGCGCAGCGGCTTTCGGTGCGGGTCATGCCGTGGCTGGTGTCGGTATGGTCGGTCACCACCTCCGCCGCGATCGGACGGGTGAAGCTCGGCCAGCCGGAGCCGGAATCATATTTGTCGGCCGAATCGAACAGCGCCAGCTCGCAGGCGGCGCAATGATAGATGCCGTCGGCCTTGTTGTCGTTGTATTTGCCCGCGAAAGCGCGCTCGGTCCCCGCCTCCCGCAGCACATGATATTGCTCCGGCGTCAGTCGCCGGCGCCATTCGGTTTCGGAAAGGTCGAGTTGTTCCATGCGGCGGAATTTCCGCTTCGCCGCGATCCGCGTCAAGCGGATTGGCGGATGGATTCGCGCTGATCCCGTATCAGAACGGCCGCTCGCCGATGTAATTGCCCGCGTCGCTGTAGCGGCAGACCAATACGTCCTCCGCGCTCCCGCGCGCCAGCGCGCAGCCGACCTCGCCGGTGTCGCGCCACATGAGCTGGGTGTAATGGCCGATGTCGTCGACATTGCCGGTCGCGCTGTTGTTCGGGAACAGGCCGGGGGTGAAATAGCGCTTCTCGCGAATCCACGCGTCGACCATCCGCTCCAGCGTGAAGGCGCCGCGCGTGCCGGCCCACAGATTCTCGCCCTCGGGATTGTCGGCGCTTTCCGGGGCGTGTTCAAAACGGCCGGTCGCGGCGAGATGATCGGCCCAGCCTTGCGCCGCGCCGGCCAGCCGCTCGTCCCAGCGCAACGGCGCGATCCCCATCGCCACGCGCTCGCGGTTGTGCCGCGCCAGCAGCCGCTCGGCGAAGTTGGACGTGGGGTCGGTCGCGCCGACCGTCAAAGGGATGGTCGACAGCAACGCGAAAGCCCCGAGCAGCGATGTCAGTCGTTGATGCGACATGATTGGCCCATTCCGAGGAATGGACCTTTCTTCTCATCTGTCGGTCATCAGGCGATTGAGGGGGCTGGTTAGTTTTGGACTAACCACGAATTCCGGCGGGCGGCATGATCGCCACCGTGTCGCCGCGCTTCACCGCCGCGAACAGCAGGGCGGCGAAGGAGGGCGGCACCCCGATGCAGCCGTGGGTGGCCGATCCGCGCCGCACGTTGCTGGCGTGGATCGCGACGCCGTCGCCGGTCAGCCGCAGCATGAAGGGCATTTCGGCATCGTAGAGCGAGGAGCGGTGCTCCACCTGCTTCTCCATGATCGGGAAGACGCCGGTGGGGGTCGGCTTGCCGTCCGTCCCGTAGAGGATCACCGCCGAGCCGATCTCATGCCCGTCACGGAACACCGACAGCAATTGGCGTGCGAGATCGACGCGCACCCATGTGTCGCCCTGCGGGACATGCTGGTCGTTCCACACGTAATCGCCGAAGTGCATCGTCTCGCGCACGTTGAGCACGCTTTTGACCGTGCGATGCTCGCCGTCGGGCAACGCGAGCACGGGATATTGCCCGGCCGGATACCAGATGCGCGGCCCCGTTTCGATTTGCCGCACCGGCGGATCGGGCAGATAACGGTCGGCGTGATGACGGGCGACCACCGCCGCCAGCACGATCGTGGAGAGCGCGATGGCGAGCGGCAGCGCAGCGCGCGACAGCGCGCGGCTCAGTCGTCCTGCGAGAGTCTCAGCGATTGGCGACCGCCGCAAGCCGCTGGCGGCGGCGCAGCGCGGTGCCGATGCTGAAGAAACCGATCATCAGCATCGCCCAGGTCGCAGGCTCGGGCACACCGCCGCCGCCCGGGGGCGTGACCGGCGGGGTAACTGGCGGGCCGCCGGGTCCGGAGCCTGTGATCGGCGGGATGAATGGCGACGGTCCCGGCGAGAACGGTCCGGGGCTCTCCGGGGGCAGGATGTCCGGCGTGATCGGGCCTTCGGGCTGGCCGTAGGGGATCGCGCCCTCGTCGACGAACGGCGGGCGTTCGCGCACCGAGGCGAGGACATGCTCGACCGGCGCTGCGGCCTTCGGCGTGGTGTGCGGGCGCTCGCGCGTCTGCGTCAGCGTGCGTTCGCGCGGACCCTTCGTCTGGGTCAACGCGCCCGGCTCGCGCCCGCCGGGCGAACGATCGGTGAACAGGGAAAGCGGGTCTGCCAGCGCGGCCATCATCGCCGCCTTGGCGCCGCCGATGCCGCCTTCGCTCCGGTCGATCGCGACATAGCCGGTCCCGACCCCGGAGGCCGCGAGCAGACCCAGGAGAACCAGCCTCCTGCCTCTCCCCGCGATCTTCAAACGGCTCAACTTCGGCAACACGGCCTTCCCCCTTGCGGAACGGTGACCCTATCTCACGTAGAATGCGATCTTCCGGTCCCGGTCAATTCGAGTAACCAATTTTGTCCTGAAATGCGACACTTTATCGGTGTGCTATCAGCATTTTGTCACATTACTCCAGTGCGTGGCGTGGATACGCTAGCTGGATCAAGGTTAACAATATCTTGACGCAAGTTCCGATTCGGACGCGGCGCGAAATCGGGATCGGATGATGAACCGATCCGGCCCGCGGAGGGCCAATGGTGCGGTCGAGAAGACTCGAACTTCCACGTCCTTTCGGACACAACGACCTCAACGTTGCGCGTCTACCAATTCCGCCACGACCGCACGTGATATCCACCGGGCTGGCCCGGCGATTGGCAGGACGGCGCCCCTAGCAAAGCGCCGGGGGGCTGGCAATGGTCCTTTTGGAAATGACGCCGGCGCCCCGGCGAAACGCCTATTTCCCGTTCTCGCCGACGAAGCTCAGCTCCAGCCGCTTGGAATTGGCGGGCACGTCGAGCTTGGCGGAATTGAAGTCGATCGACCCTTTCGGCCCGAGCGAGCGCTGCTGCGGCGTGATCGTCCAGCTATAGACGATCCGGCCTTGCGCATCGCGCAGGTCGGCGCGGATATCGGGGACGCGCTGGCGTGTGTCGGAGGGGTTGAGCACCTTGCCGCTCACCGCGAACAGCTCGCTGCCGTTGGCCATCTCGCGCCGCTCGATCGGATTGTCGACCAGCCGCAGCGGCGATTCCGCCGGGCCGAACGACAGGCCGAGCTGCTGCGCCAGCCCCGGCGCGCTCATCCACACGATCGCGCCGACCGCGATGAGCATCAGCACGCCGGCCGCGATCGCCGCGATCGTCCAGCGGCGCGACTGGTCGCGGCGCGGACGGAACGGCGGGCGGTGCGCGAAGGCGTCGTAATCCGGTTCGGTCGCCGGCATCGCGGGGCGATCCGCTTCCGTCGGAGCTGCCGCGACCGGTGCCTCGGAGGGTGCGGCTGGCAGGTCCGATGGCGGAGCGGCGCCTGCCCCGGCGGGCGTCACCGCCGCTTCGCTCAATGCCTCGATCGCCGCCGCGCCCGGCTCCTGATACCAGCTATGCCGGCAATTGGCGCAGCGCACGACCCGGCCCGATACCCCGATCGCGCTGTCGGGGACGAGGTAGCGGGTGCGGCATTCGGGGCATTCGAGGATCATGTCGCGACACACGCTGGAGCGGGCAGGAACGGGCTTGAATCCGGGAATCTAAGCACGCCCCGCATGGTGCTGGCAAGCAATGAGTGCGCCGGCCTTGAAGCGAGGGCCCGGCTCGTGCGATGGCGAGCGGGGCAAGGGGTGGAAGGCAGACGGCGCCGGCAATGGCGAATATCGTGCAGTTCGAGAATGTGGGGCTGCGCTACGGCACCGGCCAGGAGACGCTGTCGGACCTCAGCTTCAACCTGGCGAGCGGCGCTTTCTATTTCCTCACCGGGGCGAGCGGCGCGGGCAAGACCTCGCTGCTCAAGCTGCTCTATCTCGCGCAGCGGCCGAGCCGCGGCATCATCCGGCTGTTCGGCGAGGATGCGGTGACGATGCCGCGCGGGCGGCTGCCTGGCTTCCGCCGGCGCATCGGCGTGGTGTTCCAGGATTTCCGGCTGATCCCGCACCTGTCGATCGCCGATAATATCGCTTTGCCGCTGCGCGTCGCCGGGGTGCCGGAGGCGGATGTTTCCGGGCCGGTGAGCGAGATGCTCGCCTGGGTCGGGCTGGGCGATCGCGGCGCAGCGCGGCCGGCGACGCTCTCCGGCGGCGAGCAGCAGCGCGTGGCGATCGCGCGCGCGGTGATCGGGCGGCCGGAGATCCTCGTCGCGGACGAGCCGACCGGCAACGTCGATCCGGAGATGGCGGACCGGCTGCTGCTATTGTTCGATTCGCTCAACCGGCTGGGGACCACGGTGCTGGTGGCGACGCACGACCTCCACCTGCTCAGCCGCGTGCCCGACGCGCAGATGATGCGGCTCGACAAGGGGCGGTTGCAGGACCCGACCGGCGCCTTGCTCCACCCGCCGGGCAGGCAGGGGTAGCCGATGGCGCACAGCACCGCGAGGCTGCTCGACGACGCGCGCGACGGCCGGGCGATGACATGGGTCATCGCGATCATGCTGTTCCTGACGGTGCTCGCCGCCGCGATGGGGCTGGCGACGCGCAACGCGGCGTCGACGCTGGAACGCTCGCTCGCCGGACGGCTGACGGTGCAGCTCACCAGCGGCGCGCCGGACGCGCGCGCGGCGCAGGGAGCGCGGCTCGCCGCGCGGCTGCGCGCCACGCCGGGGGTGACGCGCGTCGCGCCGGTGAGCCGCGCGGCGCTGGCCGAGCTGTTGCGGCCATGGCTGGGCGCGGACAGCGCCGATCCCGCGCTGCCGCTCCCCGTGATGATCGACGTCGATCTGGCGGACGGTGCGCCGGCGACGCTGGCGCGGGTGCGCGCGGCGGTGGCGGGGATCGCCCCCGAAGCACGGATCGATGCTCATGCGAGCTGGATGGCCTCGGTCGCCGGGATGCTCTCGCTGGCGACATGGCTCGGCGCGGGGCTGGTCGCGCTGATGGCCTCCGCGACGGCGATGGTGGTGGTGCTCGCCGCGCGCGCCGGGCTGGACGCGCATCGCGCGACGATCGAGGTGATGCACATGCTCGGCGCGACCGATGTTCAGGTGGCGCGGCTGTTCCAGCGCCGCATCGCACGCGACGCCCTGGTCGGCGGCGCGATCGGCGGCGCGGGAGCGCTGGCGCTGGTCGCGGTGATCGGGATGCGCGGCGCGGGGCTCGGCTCGGAGCTGCTCGGCGCGGCCGGGCTGGGCGCGGGGGCGTGGGTGACGCTCGCGCTGCTGCCGCTTTGCTTCGTCCTCTTGGCGATGGCGGCGGCGCGGGTGGCGGTGACGCGCGCGCTGAGGAATATCCTGTGATCGGCCGGCTGATCGGGCTGGTCGCGGTGGCGTGGGGGCTGGGCTTCGCGGCGTTCATGCTGCTGCTCGCCCGCCCGTCGGACGTGGCGCGGACCGATGCGATCGTCGTGCCGACCGGCGGAGTCGGGCGGATCGCGCGCGGGCTGACGCTGATCGAGGAGAAGCGCGCGCAGCGGATGCTCGTCACCGGCGTCGCGCCCGGCGTGGGCAAGCGCGAGCTGGCCGCCGTCTTCGGCCACGCGCCCGCGATCGATTGCTGCGTCGATCTCGGGCGGCAGGCGGTCGATACGCGCTCGAACGCGGAGGAAACCGCCGCCTGGGTGCGCGAGCATCACTATCGCTCGGTGCGGCTCGTCACCTCCGACTGGCACATGGCGCGCGCGCGGATGGAATTGCACGCCGCGCTCGACAATGACGTGACGATCGTCCGCGACGGCGTGACGACCGAGCCGAGATTGAGGCAATTGGTGAACGAATACAACAAGCTGATCCTGCGCCGCGTGGTGCTGTGGCTGGGCATCGGCAAATGACCGAATGGGGCAAATGACCGACTGGCTGAGGACGATCGCCTTCCGCGGCTTCTTCTACGCCGTCTCGGTGCCGATCGTGCTGTGCGTGCCGATCGCGGCGCTGTTCGGGCGGCGCGCGGTGATCGGCTATGCGGACGGCTGGGCGCGGGTGCACCGCTGGGCGATGCGCGCGATCCTCGGCATCGAGAGCCGGGTGGAGGGGAATGTGCCGCAGGGCCAGTTCCTCTACGCCGCCAAGCATCAGGCGATGTACGAGACGCTGGAGCTGCAGCTTATCCTCGACAGCCCGGCGATGGTGTTGAAACGCGAGCTGCTGCGCATCCCGATCTGGGGCTGGGCGACGACGCGCTACGGCTCGATCGTGGTGGACCGCGACGCCTCGAGCAAGGCGCTGCGCCAGTTGATGCGCGACGGCGCGGCTGCGAAGGCATCGGGCAGGTCGGTGATCGTCTATCCCGAAGGAACGCGCGTGCCGCCGGGGGAGAAGCCGCCGCTGCGCTCGGGCTTCGCGGGTCTGTACAAGGCGCTCGACCTGCCGGTGGTGCCGATCGCGACCGACAGCGGGCGGCTGCTGCCGAAGAAGGGCGCGAAACATCCCGGCGTGGTGACGTTCCGCATCGGCGAGGCGATCCCCCCCGGCCTGCCGCGCCGCGAGGCGGAACGGCGGGTGTGGGAAGCGATCAACGCGCTGGAAGAATGACGGGTTTGGATTCTATCCGTGCCGGCGGCCGAAATCGGCGGCCGCGTCGTCCTGCCCCTGATCGACGATCGAGCGGCGGATCGCGCGGGTCTGGGTGAAATGATCGAACAGGGTGTCGCCGTCGCCCCAGCGGATCGCGCGCTGAAGCTGTGACAGATCCTCGCTGAAGCGCTGGAGCATTTCCAGCACCGCTTCCTTGTTGTTGAGGAACACGTCGCGCCACATCGTCGGGTCCGACGCGGCGATGCGGGTGAAGTCGCGGAAGCCGCCGGCGGAGAATTTGATGACCTCGGATTCGGTCACTTCCGCCAGATCGTTGGCGGTGCCGACGATCGTATAGGCGATAAGATGCGGCAGGTGGCTGGTGATCGCCAGCACGCGATCGTGGTGATCGGGGGCCATCGTCTCGACATCGCTGCCCAGCCGCCGCCAGAATTCCGCCACCCGTTCCGCCGCCGCCGGGTCACCGCCGGGCAGTGGCGTGACGATGCACCAGCGGCCGTGGAACAACGAGGCGAAGCCCGCCTCCGGCCCGCTCCGCTCGGTGCCCGCGACCGGGTGCGCGGGGACGATGACCGCGCCCGGCAGCGCCTCGGAAAGCGCGCGGGCGACCGATTCCTTGCTCGATCCGACGTCGCTGACGATCGCTTCGGGCGGCAGGTCGGCGGCGATCTCGCGCGCCACCGTGCCCATCGCACCGACGGGAACGCACAGGATCACCAGTTCCGCGTCGGTGACGGCGGCGGCGGCGGTGTCGGTCACGTCGTCGACCAGATCGAGCCGGCGGACGGTCTCGCGCACCTCCGCGCTCGCGTCATGGCCGGTGAGGCGGACGGTGGGCATCGCCTGACGCACCGCGCGCGCCACCGACGAGCCGATCAGCCCCAGCCCGATGATCGAAACGCGCGCGAAGGGCAGCATCAGTCCGCGCCCGCCATGCGGCGAAGCGCGGCGATCACGCCCTGCGTCTCCTCGGCGGTGCCGATCGTGATGCGCAGGCCGTGCGGCAGGCCCTGCCCCGGCAGCCAGCGGACGATGTAGCCCGCCTCCATCAGCCCCTTGTAGGCCGCCTCGGCGGTAAGCTCGCCCTCGAACAGCACGAGGATGAAATTCGCCTGGCTCGGGATCGCGCGCAGCCCGGCGTTGCCGAGCTTGCCGATCTCGTTCGCGAACCACGCGCGCCATTGCGCATTATGCGCGCGGGTGCTCGCGACGAATTCCGCGTCGCCGACCGCCGCGACCGCCGCCGCCGTGCCGGCAATGGTGATCGAGAAGGGCAGGCGGATGCGGTGCATCGTCTCGATGATCGCGGGCGCGCCATAGCCCCAGCCGATCCGCTCGGCGGCGAGGCCGTACATCTTGGAGAAGGTGCGCGTGACCAGCACGTTAGACGTGCTTTCGGCCAGCGCCATGCCCCCGTCGTCGTCCTCGCCGTCGATATATTCGGCATAGGCATGATCCAGCACGAGCAGGATATCGGGGCGCAGCCCGGCGTGGAGCCGTTCGATCTCGGCGCGCGGGGCATAGGTGCCGGTCGGGTTGTTGGGGTTGGCGACGAACACGATCCGCGTGCGCGGCGTGACGGCGGCGAGGATCGCGTCGACGTCGGTGGCGTAATCCTTGTCGGGCGCGACCACCGGCGTCGCGCCGACGCGGCGGGTGGCGATCGGATAGACCGAGAAGCCGTAGTTGACGTAGATCACCTCGTCGCCCGGCCCGGCGAAGGCGCCGGCGGCGAGGTGCAGCACCTCGTCCGATCCGTTGCCGTAGATGATCCGCGCCGGATCGAGCCCGTGCTTCGCCGCCAGCGTCTCGCGCAGTTCGGTGGCGCTGGCGTCGGGATAGCGTTCGAGGCTGGTCGCGGCGGCGGCGAACGCCTCCCGCGCGCGCGCGCTGGTGCCGAGCGGATTCTCGTTCGACGAGAGCTTGGCGACCTTGCGGCCATCGTCGGTGGTGGAGCGGCCCGGAATGTACGGGGCGATCTCCATGATCCACGGCTTGGGAACGGGTGCGTTCGTCATGGCCGCCGCGCTTACGCGGAGAGCGCCGCGCAGGGAAGGGCCATTGCTGGCGCGGACGGTCCCCGCTAACGCGCTTTGCACGATGTCAGACGATCAGCGTTTCGGCCCCGGGCGCCATGTCGTGCTGCCGGGGCCGCTCAGGCTCGACGGCGGCGGCGCGCTCGCGCCGGTCGAGATCGCTTACGAGACCTATGGCACGCTCGCGCCCGATGCCGGCAACGCGGTGCTGATCTGCCACGCGCTGACGATGGACCAATATGTCGCCTCGCCGCATCCGCGCACCGGCAAGCCGGGATGGTGGACGGCGATGGTGGGGCCGGGGCGGCCGATCGATACCGACCGGTTGTTCGTGGTCTGCGCCAACGTGCTCGGATCGTGCATGGGCAGCTCCGGGCCGGCGACGATCGATCCGGCGACGGGCCGCGAATACGCCATGGCCTTTCCGGTCATCACGATCCGCGACATGGTGCGCGCGCAGGCGATGCTGCTCGATCATCTCTGCGTCGCGCGGCTGAAGGCGGTGGTCGGCGGATCGATGGGCGGGATGCAGGCGCTGTCCTGGGCGGCGACCTTCCCTGATCGCGTCGAGGCGGCGGTGGTGATCGCCTCCGCCGCGCGCCATTCCGCGCAGAACATCGCCTTCCACGAGGTCGGGCGGCAGGCGGTGATGGCCGATCCCCATTGGAACGGCGGGGATTATTATCAGGGCGAGCCGCCCGCCGCCGGCCTGGCGGTGGCGCGGATGGCGGCGCACATCACCTATCTGTCCGAAGCCGGACTCACCGAGAAGTTCGGGCGGCGATTGCAGGCGCGCGATGCCAAGTCGTTCGGCTTCGACGCCGATTTTCAGGTCGAAAGCTATCTCCGGCATCAGGGGCTGAGCTTTGTCGACCGGTTCGACGCCAATTCCTATCTCTATATCACCCGCGCGATGGATTATTTCGATCTGGCGGAAGAGCATGGCGGGCGGCTGGCCAACGCCTTCCGGGGGAGCAGCGCGCGCTTCTGCCTCGTCAGCTTCGATACCGACTGGCTCTATCCGACGCGCGAATCGCGCGCGATCGTCCATGCGCTCAATGCGGCGGGCGCGCCGGTGAGCTTCATGGAACTGTCCAGCCCCTACGGCCACGACGCCTTCCTGCTCGACGCTCCCGAACTGTACCGCGTGGTGACCGGATTCATGGGAGGCGGGACATGAATCTGCGGCCCGATCTGGCGATCATCGCCGATCACGTCGCGCCGGGCGCGCGGGTGCTGGACATCGGCTGCGGCGACGGGCTGCTGATGGCGGCGCTGCGCGACACCAAGGGGGTCGATGCGCGCGGGCTGGAGCTGGACGCCGCCAATGTCGCGGCCGCGGTGGGACGGGGCCTGTCGGTGATCCAGGGCGATGCCGACACCGATCTGGCGGATTATCCGGCGCAGAGCTTCGACTATGCGATCCTCAGCCAGACGTTGCAGACCTGCCGCGCGCCCGACAAGGTGCTGGACGAGTTGCTCAGGATCGGGCGGCGCGCCTTCGTCAGCTTCCCCAATTTCGCGCATTGGCGGGTGCGGTTGTCGTTGCTGTGGGGGGGGCGGATGCCGGTGACGCGGCTGCTGCCGGAACGCTGGTATGACACGCCCAACATCCACCATCTGACGGTGGATGATTTCCGTGCCTATCTGAAGGAGCATGGCGTCGCGGTGGAAGGGGCATGGTTCCTCAGCCGTGGCAGAAAAACCACATCGGCGGCGGCAAATGTGCTCGCGGAGCACGCCGTTTTCCTGTTGCGCGGAACCGGAACGTACAACGCAGGTTAGTTTCCGAACAATTAGCGGATGGAACGATGGGCAATACGGCATTGATCGTGGAGGACGAGATTTTCGTCGCGCTCGACCTTGAGCGGATCCTGATCGATGCCGGCTATAACGTCGTCGCGATCGCCGCCGACGAGGCGGAGGCGCTGGCCGCCGCGCCGGCCTGTCGCGCGGCCTTCGTCGACGTCAACCTGCGCGATGGCGCGACCGGGCCGACGATCGCCGAGCGCATCGCGCGCGACTACGGGGTGAAGGTGGTGTTCGTCACTGCCAATCCCGCGCAGATCGCGGACGGCGTTCCGGCGCTGGGCTATATCCGCAAGCCGTTCAGCGAGGAGGCGATCCGCGCCGCCGCCGCATGGGCGATCGACGGCGTTGTGCCGGCCACGCGCGACATCGTGCGGTTTAGCGCATTCGGCTGAGCGAAGCGCTCGGCAGCGATATCTCCACCGCCAGCCCGTCCGGCCGCCAGTCGCGGCGGACGCTGCCGCCGAGCTGGCGCACCGCGCTCAGCTCGATCAGCCGGCTGCCGAAGCCGCCCTCGCCGCCGGGTGCGCTGACCGGCGGGCCGTCGTGCTCGCGCCAGGCGAGCAGCGTCGTCTCCGCGCCCGGCTCTATCTCCACCGTGACATGGCCGGTGTCGTTCGACAGCGCGCCATATTTGGTCGCGTTGGTGGCGAGTTCGTGGAACAGCAGCGCGATCGGGGTGGCGGCGCGGTCGTCGATCGCCACCTCGCCGCCCGAAACCGTGATCCGCGTGCGTCCGGCGAACTGATAGGGCGCGAACAATTGCCCGAGCAGCCCGTGCAGGCTATCCAGCGGCGCCGCGTCCTGTCGCGCGGCGGCGCGCGGGCGGATGAAGTCGTGCGCGCGGCCCAGCGCCGTCACCCGCTCGCGCAGGTCGGTGGCGGCGGCCGCGAACTCCGGCCGCGCGCGCCCCGAAAACTGGATTAGCCCGGCGATCACCGCGAAGATGTTCTTGATTCGGTGGGACAATTCCTGGCTGACGATCTCGCGCTCCTCCAGCGCGATCTTGTGCGCATGGATATCGGTGGCCGTGCCGAACCAGCGCGTGATCCGCCCCTGCGCGTCGCGGATCGGGAGGGCGCGGCCGAGCATCCAGCGATAGCTGCCGTCGCGCAGGCGCAGGCGATATTCGATCTGATAGGGATCGCCGGTCGTCACGCTATGCTGCCATTGCCGGCGGGCGTCCTCCTGGTCGTCGGGGTGGAACATCGTGCTCCACGCATCGCCCGCGATCCTGCCGTCCTCCATGCCGGTATATTCGTACCAGCGCGCGTTGGAATAATCGGTGTGGCCGTCGGGCCGCGCGGACCAGACGATCTGCGGCATCGTATCGGCCAGCGTGCGGAAGCGGATCTCGCTGTCGGCGAGCGCACGGGCGGCGCGCTCCGCCTCGCGCGCGGTGCGACGTGCCTCGAGCCGGCCGAGCGCGGCGGAGGCTGTGATCGTCAGCCCCTCGCGCTGGAGCGGGGTGAGCGCGGCGCGCGGCTTGTCGTCGATCACGCAGAGCGCGCCGAGCGCCAGCCCCGCGGCGGTGACGAGCGGCGCCCCGGCATAGAAGCGAATATGCGGCGCCCCGATGACGAGCGGATTGCCGGCGAAGCGCGGATCGGCGCGCGCGTCCGGCACCTCCATCACGCCATGGCCGTGCATCGCGTGGGCGCAGAACGACTGGCTGCGCGGCGTTTCGGCGAGATCGGTGCCGACGCGTGCGAGAAAGCGCTGGAACTGCTCCTCCACCACGCTGACCAGCGCGACCGGCGCTTCGCAGAGCTGACTGGCGAAGCGCACGAGATCGTCGAGCACCCCTTCGTCCCGCGCGCCGGCCAGATCATAGAGCGACAGGGCGCGGGCGCGCGCTACTTCGTCCAGCCTCGGTTCGGCGTTGGGGGGCACAAGCCTCCTTTAGAAGGGGACGTCGTCGTCGAGATCGTCGGCGAAGCCGCCGCGGCTCTGGCCGAAACCGCCCGCGCCGCCGCCACTGCCGCCGGCGCTGCTCCCGCCGCCACGGCTGCCGAAGCCGCCGCTGGGGGAACCGCCGCCGAAATCGTTGTCGCCGCCGCCCCAGTCGTCACGACCGCCGCCGCCGGCCATGCCGCCACCGCCGCCCGGCGCGCCGTCGAGCATCGTCAGCACGCTGTTGAAGCCTTGCAGCACGATCTCGGTGGAATAGCGATCCTGCCCCTGCTGGTCCTGCCATTTGCGGGTCTGGAGCTGGCCCTCGATGTAGACCTTCGATCCCTTGCGCAGAAAGCGTTCCGCGACATTGGCGAGACCTTCGTTGAAGATAGCCACCGAATGCCACTCGGTGCGCTCCTTGCGCTCGCCGGTGTTGCGATCCTTCCACGATTCGGATGTGGCGATGCGCAGGTTCACCACCTTGCCGCCGTTCTGGAAGGTGCGCGATTCGGGATCGCGCCCCAGGTTGCCGACGAGAATTACCTTGTTGACGCTGCCTGCCATGTAAGCCCCTCAGAGGCCCGCGGCGACCGCGAGCCAGTATGTGATTCCCGTCATGATGTAGGCGGCGGCGAACAGATAGCCAATCATGAACAGCGGCCATTTCCACCCATTCGTCTCGCGCCGGGTGACGGCGATCGTGGAGATGCACTGCGGCGCGAAGACGAACCACATCAGGAAGGCGAGCGCAGTGGCGAGGCTCCATTTGCCGGCGATCGCCTGGCTGACCTGCGTTTCATCGTCGGGGCCGGCGTTGTCGATGGCATAGACCGTGCCGAGCGCCGCGACCGACACCTCGCGCGCCGCCATCGCCGGGATCAGCGCGAGCACGATGTCGCGGTTGAAGCCGATCGGCCGGAACGCCGGCTCGATCGCATTGGCGATGCGCCCGGCGACCGAATAATTGACCTGGCTGACCGGGCTGTCCTTCGGCACCTGCGGGAAGGACAGCAGCGCCCACAATACGATCGTGGTGAAGGCGATCGTGGTGCCCGCGCGCTTGAGGAAGATCTCGGCGCGGCTCCACAGGCCGATCGCGAGGTCGCGCAGGCTGGGGAGCTGGTATTTCGGCATCTCCATCATGAAGCCCGACGACGCGCCTTTGGTGACGGTGCGCCGCAGGATCAGCGCGACGACGAACGCGCCGAGCACGCCCATGATGTAGAGCCCGAGCATCACCAGCCCCTGCAACCCGACGAAGGGCAGCACGCGCGTGTTCGGGATCAGCGCGCCGATAACCAGAGTATAGACCGGCAGACGCGCCGAGCAGGTCATCAGCGGCGCGATCAGGATCGTGGTCAGCCGGTCCTTCTCGTCCTCGATCGTGCGGGTCGACATGATGCCGGGCACCGCGCAGGCGAAGCTGGAGAGCAGGGGGATGAATGCCCGCCCCGACAGCCCGACGCCGGCCATCAGCCGATCCATCAGGAAGGCGGCGCGGACCATGTACCCGCTCGCTTCCAGCAGCAGGATGAAGAAGAACATGATGAGGATCTGCGGCAGGAACTTCACCACCGCGCCGACGCCCGCGATCACGCCGTCGGTGAGGAGCGACCGCAGGATCGAATCCGGCATCACGTCCTTGATAAGTCCCGAAATCCGGTCGAACCCGTCGGCGATCGCGTCGGCCGGCGCCGCGCCTGCCCAGAAGACCATCTGGAACATGATGAACAGAACGCCGAGCAGCAGCGCCACGCCGATCACCGGATGCAGCGCGACCGAATCGAGCAGGTGCGTCCAGCGCCGCACCGGCGTTTCGTGGACGGTCGCGACGACGGAGAGCGCGCGGGCGCGGCGTTGCAGGGCTGCGATATCCTCCTGCACCTCGCTCGGCGCGGGAGCGGGGATCTCGCCGTCGATCAGACCGGTCAGCGCGTGGCGCAATTCGTCCAGCCCGCGCCGCCGCACCGCCACCGTCGGCACCACCGGCACGCCCAGTTCGCGCGCGAGGGCCTGCGGATCGAGCGTCAGCCCGTCGCGCTCGGCGAGGTCGAACATGTTGAGCGCCACCACCACCGGCAGCCCCAGCGCGACCAGTTGCAGCGTGAAGCGCAGGTGGTTGTCGAGATTGGCGGCGTCCACCACCACCACCAGCGCGTCGGGCCGCCGCTCCCCGCTCTGCGCACCCGTCACCACGTCGCGGGTGACGCGCTCGTCGGGGGAGGAGGGATCGAGGCTGTAGGCGCCGGGCAGGTCGACCAGCTCGATCGGCCGCCCGTCGTCCAGCGCGAAGCGGCCGGAATGGCGCTCGACGGTGACGCCCGGATAATTGCCCACCTTCTGCCGCGCGCCGGTGAGCGCGTTGAACAAGGCGCTCTTGCCGGCGTTGGGATTGCCGACCAGCGCGACCAGCGGGAGCGTCGACATTATCCCAGCGAGACCGTGATGGTCGCGGCGACCGCGCGGCGCAGCGCGACCGTCATCCGCCCGATGCGGCAGGCGATCGGCCCGCGCCCGAGCGTGGCGCGATGGAGCACCTCCACCCCGACGCCCTCGTCGAAACCGAACTCGCGCAGCCGCCGCGCCTCGGGCGCGGTGAGCCGATCCCACGCGATCGCCGCGATCGTCGCGTGGCGGCGAAGCGGAAGCGATTCGAGGCTGGGAACCGAAGCGAGCACGGCATCGGTCTAACGATGATGCGAACGATTATCAATAATCTTTCGCGCCGGAATCACACCACCGGATAGCGCAGCCGCCCGACGAAGCGCGACAGGCTGGGGCGGTGCGCGGCGCGGCGCAGGAAGCCGGCCTTGGCCTTCTCGAAACGCATGATGCCGTCGATCCGCCGCGCGAGGAAGGCGCGCGTGTCCGCCTGACCCGCGCTTTCGTCGTCGAGCAGGACCGTCATGGTCGCGGCATAGACGCCGAGCAGGATGGTGCGCTTGGTATAATGATTATAGTCGGTCGCGGTGTCGCCGGCCGCGCGCCAGATCGTGTCGACCGTGCGCCACGCCAGCCGCGTGCCGGTCGCGATGTTGCGCGGCAGCGCGAGGATGGCGAGCGCGCGGCGCAGCGATTCGCGGTGCGGCGCGAGCGTGTCGATCCGCGCCTCGACCAACGCCGCGATGCGCTCGCGGATCTTCATCGCCGCGCGGCGCTCGGCCGGCACGGCGGCGAGCATCGCGGTGTCGACGGCGGCGAACCAGGCGTCGATCATCGCCGGCGCGTCGGGCAGCGCGAGCGCGGCGACGTCGCGGTCAACGCCGGCGGCGTCGGCGGCGATGTCGCGCGCCGGCGCGGCCCAGCCATCGAAAGCGGCGTTGGCGGCGATGCGCGGGGCGAGCGCGGCGCGGATTTCGTCGAGCGTCGCGTCCGCGAGCGGGGAGGGCTGGTCGGTCATGCCGTCTTCCTATCACTCCCCGACGAACGGCGCACCAGCACCAGCGCGATCGCCACCAGCACCGCGCCGACCAGATCGAGCGGGCCGAGCCGCTCGCCATAGACGATCCAGCCGACCGCCGCCGCCACCACCGGCTGGATGAGCAGCGCCAGCCCGATCACCAGCGGGCTGAGCCGGCCGAGCGCATAGGTCATCAGCCCCTGTCCCAGCACCTGGCTGACCAGCGCGAGGATGATGAGCGGGGTCCAGTTGCCCGGCATCACCCGCTCCCCCAGCATCAGCGCGACGAGCAGCAGCGGCGGGGCGGCGGCGATCGAGGAGAGCGCGAGCGCCGGCAGCGGCTGCATCGTCGCGCGGGCGCGGACCATGAAGATGAAATAGGCGGCGTAGAGAACGCCGGCGATCATGCACAGCAGGTCGCCGATGAGGTTTTCGGGCGAAACCTCCGCCGACCGCCCCATCAGCACCATCGCGCCGACCAGCGCGAGCAGCAGCGCCGCGCCCTGCGTGCGGCTCGGCCAGGTGCGCGCGACGGCGAAGCCGTAGATCGGATAGATCAGCGAGGCGCAATTGCCGAACAGCGTGGCGTTGGCGAGCTTGGTATGGTGGATGCCGACGTGCCATGTGCCGAGATCGCCCGCGAACAGCACGCCGGAGGCGATCAGCACCCACCACAGCCCCTTTGCCTCGGCGATCGGCCGGCTGCCGGTGGCGCGCGCCAGCACCAGCAGCAGCGGCGCGGCGAGCGAGAGGCGCCAGAATCCCGCCGCGACCGGCCCGACGTCCGCCATCCGCACGAACCACGGCCCGAACGCCAGCGTGATGTTCCCGCAGAGCAGCGCGATGAACGCGATGGCGGTGCCGCTTGCGCCGAAGATAGCTTTTCTTGAGCGAATCGGCTGATGCATGCCGCCCTGTAACCGCCTATCTCCGGCGCGTCAGGTAGCAATGCGCAACTGAAAGGGAATCAATGCCCAGTCTGTTCGATCCCATCGCGCTCGGCGCGATCCATGCACCCAATCGCATCATCATGGCGCCGCTGACGCGCACCCGCGCCACCGAGGGCCATGTGCCGACCGAGCTGATGATCGAATATTATCGCCAGCGCGCCGGCGCGGGCCTCATCATCAGCGAGGCGACCGGGATCAGCCGGCAGGGCCTTGGCTGGCCGAGCGCGCCGGGGCTGTGGCTGGACAGCCAGGTGGAGGCATGGAAGCCGGTGACGGAGGCGGTGCACCGCGCCGGCGGGCGGATCGTCGCGCAGCTCTGGCACATGGGGCGGCTGGCGCGACCCGACGTGAGCGGGCTGCAATCGCTGTCCTCCTCGGCGAAGCGCGCGCCTTATGCGGTGCCCGAGAAGAACCCCTATGACGTGCCGCGCCCGGCGACGCTGGACGATATCCGCCAGACGCTGGACGATTACGCCGCCGCAACGCGCAACGCGCTGGCCGCCGGGTTCGACGGCGTGCAGATCCATGCCGCGAACGGCTATTTCATCGACCAGTTCCTGCGTGACGGCGTCAACGACCGTGACGACGATTACGGCGGGCCGCCCGAGAACCGCATCCGCCTGCTGCGCGAGGTGACGGAGCGGGTGATCGCCGAGGCGGGCGCTGACCGCACCGCCGTCCGCCTCTCCCCCAACGGCGATTCGCAGGGCGCGGACGACAGCAACGCGGAAGCGGTGTTCATCCCCGCCGTGCGCGCGCTCGACGCGCTCGGCATCGCGTTCCTCGAATTGCGCGAGCAGTCGCCGGACGGGACGTTCGGCAGCACCGACGTGCCCAAGCTCAGCCCGAAGATCCGCGCGGCCTTCGCCCGCCCGCTGGTGCTGAACCAGGATTATTCGCTCGCCGCCGCGCAGGCCGATCTCGATTCAGGGCTGGCCGATGCGATCAGCTGGGGGCGGCTGTTCATCGCCAACCCCGATCTGGTCGAGCGTTTCCGCACCGGCGCGCCGCTCAACGAACCCAATCCCAAGACCTTCTACAAGCCGGGGCCGGAGGGATATATCGACTATCCCGCGCTGGAGATGTCGGCGGCCTGAGCGTTTGCCCCGGGCCTGTCGCGGCGCCGCCCCGACAGGCTCAGGGCTTCGCGATCTCGTAGCGGTCGAGCCAGCGGGTGATCCTGCGCCGGATCGTCGCGCCCAGCCCGTTGCGGGCAAGCAGGAACAGCGGCAGCACGCCGAGCCACGGCTGCCAGATCGTGGCGAGGAGCCATGCCAGCGCGATGACCGATGCGAGCAGGCGCATCCGCCCGAGCGTCGCCGTGCCGTCCGCGTCGAGCCGCACGATGCGCGGCGCTTTCTCGTCGTAGAGCCGCATCGTGGTGAGCGATCGGCCCGTTGCTGCCGACGACCGCGCCGGCGGCGTTCCGGCGAGCGATGGCGATGCGACGGCCGGCGCGGAACGTGCCGCCGGGACAGCCGTCGCCCGCGTGTCGATCACCTCCAGCCGTCGCCCTCGCTCCACCACGCGGTAGCGCGACGGGGGCGGCTCCATCGGCACCTCAGCCGAATCGCTCGCGCAGCTTGAGCATCGCCAGCGCCGCCAGCGCCGCGCCGCCGCCCTTGTCGAGCTGGCCCGGATCGGCGCGGCGGATCGCCTGCGCCTCGTCCTCGGTGGTGAGGATGCCGTTGCCGATCGGCAGGCCGTCCATCGTCAGCGCCATCAGCCCGCGCGCGCTTTCGTTCGAGACGATCTCGAAATGATAGGTCTCGCCGCGGATCACCACGCCGAGCGCGACATAGGCGTCGTAGCGCCCGGTCTCCGCCGCCATGGCGATCGCGCCGGGCACTTCCAGCGCGCCGGGGACGGTGACGATCTCCGCCTGATGCCCCGCGCCCTCGATCGCGGCGCGCGCGCCGGCGATCAGCATGTCGTTCAGGTGATCGTAGAAGCGCGCCTCGACGATAAGGATGCGGGCCATTCGGGAAACTCCGTGGGGGGATGCGTTACGCCGCGTCGCCGTCCGTGATCGGACGCTCGGCGACGATCGACAGGCCATAGCCTTCCAGCCCGACCAGCGCGTGATGCGTGTTGGTGAGCAGGATCATCTCCTCCACGCCCAACTCGGCGAGGATCTGCGCGCCGACGCCATAATCGCGCAGTTCCTCGATCTCCGGCGCGCCCGGCCCCTTGCCTTCCGCGCGCGCCTTCATGAAGCGGGTGACGGCGCCCTGCATCGGCCGGTTGATGACGACGATCACGCCGGAACCTTCGGCGGCGATCATCTCCATCGAGCGCGAGAGCAGGCCGGCGCGATCCGATTGCTCGCCGAACATGTCGGCGAAGAAGCTGGCGGTGTGCATCCGCACCAAAGTCGGCCGCGCCGGATCGATATGGCCCTTCACCAGCGCGATCGTCTCGTCGCCGGTCGCCTTGTTGAAGAAGGTGATGCCGCGCCACGCGCCGCCCCAGCGCGATTCGAACGTCATCTCCGCCTGCTTCTCGACCAGATGGTCA
Organism: Sphingomonas sp. 67-36; assembly: GCA_001897375.1. Lineage (GTDB taxonomy): Bacteria > Pseudomonadota > Alphaproteobacteria > Sphingomonadales > Sphingomonadaceae > Sphingomonas. The sequence goes on from MKSU01000017.1 coordinate 23,862, forward strand.
TGGCGTCGGCGATAGGCGATGAGGTCGCGGATCGTCCCGATCTTGAGGTTGTGGAGCTGGGCGAAGGCGACGAGATCGTCCATCCGCGCCATCGTGCCGTCCTCGTTCATGATCTCGCAGATCACGCCCGAGGGGTTGAGGCCGGCGAGTCGCGCCACGTCCACCGCCGCCTCGGTGTGGCCGGCGCGGACCAGCACGCCGCCGTCGCGCGCGACCAGCGGGAAGACATGGCCCGGCGTCACGATCTCCTCGCGCCCCTTCGACGCATCGATCGCCACCGCCACGGTGCGCGCGCGGTCCGCCGCCGAGATGCCGGTGGTCACCCCCTCGCGCGCCTCGATCGAGACGGTGAAGGCGGTCTCGTGCCGCGTGCCGTTGTTGCGGCTCATCAGGTCGAGGCCAAGCTGGTCGACCCGCGCCTTGCCCAGCGCGAGGCAGATCAGCCCGCGACCGTGCCGCGCCATGAAGTTGATCTTCTCCGGCGTCGCCATCTGCGCCGGGATCACCAGATCGCCCTCGTTCTCGCGATCCTCGTCGTCGACGAGGATGAACATGCGCCCGTTCTTCGCCTCCTCGATGATCTCCTCGGGCGAGGACAGGAACGCGTGGCGCAGGCGCGCGAGTTCAGCCGGCTTTGACACGATAATGCTCCATGCGTTGGAGGTAGCGGGCGAGGACGTCGATCTCGATGTTGACGGCCTGCCCCGCCGTCAGCCCGCCGAGCGTGGTGACGGCCTGGGTGTGCGGGATGAGGTTGATCGCGAAGACGGTGCCGTCCGCGCGATCCTCCACGGTGTTGACGGTGAGCGACACCCCGTCGACCGTCACCGAGCCCTTCGGCGCGAGGAACGCGGCGAGATCGCCGGGGACGCGGAAGGCGATGCGCTTCGAATCGCCGTCTGGCGCGACCTCCACCACCTCGGCCACGCCGTCGACATGGCCGGTGACGATGTGCCCGCCCAGCTCCTCGCCCAGCTTCATCGCGCGTTCGAGGTTGAGGCGGCGGCCGGCGGTCCACTGGCCCTGCGCGGTGCGGCTGACGGTCTCGCCCGACACGTCCACCGCGAACCAGCCCGGCCCCTTGTCCACCACCGTCAGGCACACGCCCGAGCAGGCGATCGACGCGCCGAGATCGACGGTGGCGGTGTCATAGGCGGTTTCCACCACCACGCGCAGGTCGCCGCGCGATTCCGCCGCTTTGATGGTGCCGACGTCGGAGACGATCCCGGTGAACATTTGGTCAGAAGTCCTGCTGTCGCTGGCGCTCATATGCTTCGAGCCGGTCGCTGCCAAGCGCGCGCGCGTCGGTGAGACGCCAGCGGCCGTGCGCGTCGGCGAGGCTGGCGAGGCCGATGTCGCCCAGCGCCGCCCGCCCGCCGCCGATCAGGATCGGCGCGCGGTAGATCAGCAGGCGATCGACCAGATCGGCGGCGAGGAAGGCGGACGCGGCGCCCGCGCCGCCCTCGATCAGCAGGTGATCGCCCGGCAGCGCGGCGATATCGGCGGGATCGGCGATGATGGTGCAGCCGGGTGCCTCGACCCCGCGCGCGGAGAGGATGACGCGCTGCGGCGCGCGCGTCTCCAGCCCCGGCAGGCGCACGTCGAGGCGCGGGGCATCCGCCTCCCATGTGCCGCGCCCAACGAGGATCGCCTCGTGCCGCGCGCGTTCGAGATGCGCGTGGGCGCGCGATTCGGCGCCGGTGATCCAGCGGCTTTCTCCGTTCGCCAGCGCGATGCAGCCGTCGAGCGAGGTGGCGAGTTTGAGCGTCACCTGCGGCCGCCCGAGCGCACGGCGGGTGAGGAACCCGGCCATCGAGCGTCGCGCCTCGTCCGCGAACGGGCCGGTGGAGACGGCGATGCCGGCGGCGGCGAGGCGCGCGAGGCCCGCGCCGTTAGTGCGCGGATCGGGATCGCCGAGCGCGGCGACGACCCGCGCGACGCCCGCTTCCGCGAGCAGATCGGCGCAGGCCGGGCCGCGCGGCGAGCGGTGCGCGCACGGCTCCAGCGTGACATAGGCGGTCGCGCCGCGCGCCGCTTCGCCCGCCTCGGCCAGCGCCATCGCCTCGGCATGTGGGCGGCCGCCGGGCTGGGTCCAGCCGCGCCCGACGACGCGCCCGCCCTTCACGATCACGCAGCCGACATTGGGATTGGGCGCGGTCCGCCCGCGCGTCCGCCCGGCGAGGGCGAGCGCGGCGGCCATCCAGCGCTGGTCGGGATCTCCAGATGCGGCGCCGGCCCGCTCCCCCGCCCGGCCTCCCATCAAGGATACTTTCGTGGGAGGCCGGGTGGGGGAGCGGGCCGGCGCCGTGACGCAGACACTCAGATGCCCCAGCGCTTCAATTTGTTGTCGAGCCGCTGGAACTCGGCGCGGGTCTTGGCCTGTTCCTTCTCCAGCTCGGCCTGTTCCTTGTCCTTCTTCGCCTGATCGACCTTCTGCTGCGCGAGGATCTCCGCCTCGGTGCGGTCGAGCCGCCATTGCTGCACGTAGATGATGTCGGGCCTGTACACCTTCTCGATCGTCGAATCCTTGATGAAGGCGAAGACGAAGAAGCTGGTGATCAGGATCGCCAGCGCGAAAAAGCCGAGCTCGTGCGGCTGGCGCTGGTGCAGGAACAGCCGAAGGTCTCGCAGCGCGCGGAGCGGCGACATGCGGGCGAAGAATTGCATGTAGGGCAAGATAGGCGCGCGCGGCGGCGGTTGCCAGCCCCGGTTATCCCGGAGCCGCGCCGGTCCGCCCGTCTCGGGGGGAGGGGGAAGCGGACCGACGCGACAACTCTTCGGATCGTACATCCTTGAATGGAGATACGATCTAGGATTCCATCTCGAACCGCACCGTCATCGTGCGCCATGATTCGATCGCCACGCCGTCGCGCGTCGCCGGGCGGAAGCGCCAGCGGGAGAGCGCCTGCCGCTCGGTCACCTGCCAGAAGGCCGCGCTCGCCGCCGAGACGCGCTCGACCTGCTTCACGCGGCCGTCCGGACCGATCAGCACGCGGATCACCACCTTGCCCTCATTGCCCATGCGCCGCTCCCCGGCGGGATAATCGGGCTGGAAATCGCGGGCGTAGCGCGGGTCGGCGACCGCATCGACCATCACGGGCGGCCTGGCGGGCGGGTCGATGATCGTGTCGATGCCCCCGCCGGTTCCCGGATCGGTCGGCGGCGGGAAGGGCGGGATGACGAGGCCGCCCGAATCGCCGGTCTGGACGATCGGGACGGTCCGGTCGATCTGCTCCGTTTCGGCCCTGGTCTGGTGCGTAGCCTTGTGTTCGGGCGGCGGGAGCGGCTCGGGTGGAGGCGGCGGCTCAATGGGGATGTTGATCGCGGTGAAATCCTTGGTGAGATTCTCCCTGATCTCCGGCACCGACATCACCAGCCCGGCGACGATCGCGGCATTGAGCCCGACCGCGACAGCGAGGCTGCCCGGATTGAACCCGCGCGAGCGAACGTAACGATCCGCATACATAGGCCTGATCCTCTCGTCTGTTCTCCTTTGCCGGTTTCCCGGTTCGGGGATGATACAACGTATCGATGCACAGGAGAAGATATTTTATAACGTAACAGAAACGGCCTTCGTCCGGCCCGCCGCTGCAACCGCCAAACGGCGGCTCAGGCGGCGGAGAGGCGCGCGATCGCGCGGTCGCGACCGATCAGCGGGAGCAGCGTGGCCATGTCCGGGCCGTGGTCGCGCCCGGTCAGCGCGCGGCGCAGCGGCAGGAACAGCGCCTTGCCCTTGCGCCCGGTCGCTTCCTTCAGCCGCGCGGTGAGCGCGTGCCACGGGTCGCCGGCCCAGTCGATCGCGGCGGCCGCGGCGGCGGCTTCGGCGAGATAACCCGCATCCTCGCCGGCATCCGGCACGGGGACCGGCCCCTCGATCACCCGCCACCAGTCGGCGGCCTCGGCGACGGTCGCGAGATTGGGGCGCACCGCCTCCCATGCCGGCTCGCCCATCCCGGCGGGCAGGCGATCCGCGACCGTCGCATAGGGAAGCTGGTGGACGATCCGCGCGTTGAGCTGCGCCAGCTCCGCCTCGTCGAACCGCGCCGGCGCGCGCCCGAAGCGGGCGAAGTCGAAACCGGCGATCAGCGGCGCGACATCCATGAACGGCTCGACCGGATCGCTGGTGCCGAGCCGGGCGAGCAGCGCGCGGATCGCCTGCGGCTCGATTCCCGCCTCGCGGAACTGGTCGACCCCGACGCTGCCGAGCCGCTTGGAGAGCTTGCCCTCGCTGCCGGTCAGCAGCGCCTCGTGCGCGAAGGCGGGCGGGGCGGCGCCGAGCGCGGCGAACATCTGGATCTGGAGCGCGGTGTTAGAGACATGATCCTCGCCGCGAACGACATGGGTGATGCCCAGGTCGATATCGTCGATCACCGACGGCAGCATATAGAGCCACGATCCGTCGGCGCGGCGGATCACCGGGTCGCTCATCGTCGCGGGGTCGAAATGCTGCTCGCCCCGGATCAGGTCATTCCACTCGATCGGCGCGGCGTGATCGAGCCGGAAGCGCCAGTGCGGGCGCGCGCCTTCCGCCTCCAGCTTCGCGCGATCGGCGTCGGTGAGGCCCAGCGCCGCGCGGTCATAGACCGGGGGCAGGCCGCGCCCGAGCTGGATCTTGCGCTTTAGGTCCAGCTCCTGCGCGCTTTCATAGGCGGGATAGATGCGCCCCGCCGTGACCAGCTCGTCGAACCGCCGCTGATAGAGCGCGAACCGCTGCGACTGGCGCACCTCCTGCGCGGGCGTGAAGCCGAGCCACGCGAGATCGGCGCGGATCGAATCGACGTGGCGCTCCTCGCTGCGCTCCGCATCGGTGTCGTCGATGCGCAGCACGAAGCGGCCGCTCTCCCTTTGCGCGAACAGCCAGTTGTGCAGCGCGGTGCGGATATTGCCGACATGCAGCCGCCCGGTGGGCGACGGCGCGAAGCGGGTAACGACGGTCATGATGGCCCGCTTAGGCGCTTGCCCTTCCCCTCGCCAGCCCTCCGCATTAAGGCGACGCGAATCGGGGCGGGAAGGGCGTGACACCATGAAACTGATGACCGGCAACTCGAACCTGCCGCTGGCGCGCGATATCGCCGCCTATCTGGAGCTGCCGCTGACCGAGGCGCTGGTGCGCCGCTTCGCCGACGAGGAGATTTTCGTCGAGATCCGCGAGAATGTGCGCGGCGAGGACGTGTTCGTCGTTCAATCGACCAGCTTCCCGGCGAACGACAATCTCATGGAGCTGCTGATCTGCATCGACGCGCTGAAGCGCGCCTCAGCGAAGCGGATCACGGCGGTGGTGCCGTATTTCGGCTATGCCCGGCAGGACCGGAAGCCCGGCCCGCGCACGCCGATCTCGGCCAAGCTGGTCGCCAACCTGATCACGACGGCGGGGGCGGACCGCGTGCTCTCGGTCGATCTCCACGCCGGGCAGATCCAGGGCTTCTTCGACATCCCGACCGACAATCTGTTCGCCGCCCCGGTGATGTCGGCGGATATCCTGACGCGGTTCGGCGACAAGAACCTGATGGTCGTCTCGCCCGACGTGGGCGGCGTGGTGCGCGCGCGGGCGCTCGCCAAGCGGCTCGACAACGCGCCGCTGGCGATCGTCGACAAGCGCCGCGAGCGCGCCGGCGAATCCGAGGTGATGAACATCATCGGCGACGTCGAGGGCCGCTTCTGCATCCTGATCGACGATATCGTCGATTCCGCCGGCACGCTCTGCAACGCGGCCGCCGCGCTGAAGGAAGCGGGGGCGGAGGATGTCGTCGCTTATGTGACGCACGGCGTGCTGTCCGGCGGGGCGGTGGCGCGGGTCGAGGGATCGGCGCTGCGCGAGCTGGTGATCACCGATTCGATCGGCAATCAGGAAGTGCTGGCCGAGGCCAGGCGCATCCGCCACCTGACCATCGCGCCGCTGCTGGCGGAGGCGATCCGGCGGATCGCGGACGAATCGAGCGTGTCGTCGCTATTCGACTGACGGGCGCAGGCGCTTCGGCGCGGCTTTGCTGTGTCGGGTTTTCCCGGCAGTGGGATGAGCGCCGCGGCGAAGCCGCGTCGTCGGACGGGTTGGCTTTGCCGACCCGCCGGCCGGCTTTCGCGCTGCGCCCTTTGGCGCACCGGCGCCGTCGCTGCGCCGACGCGCCTGCGCTCAGCTGTTGCCCAATGCCACGATATGATCGAACACCGCCGGATGCAGCGGCTTGGCGAAGGCGCAGCCGTAGCGGTATTTGTCGCGCCACGCGACCACCGCCTCCAGCCCGGCGAGGCCGGGCAGCGTCAGCCACACCGTCTGGCCGGGCCACAGGGTGAAGCTGGTCTGCGCGCGGAATCCGGTGGTGGACAGGTCCACCACGTCGATCTCGAACCGTGTCGTGCCGCGGTCGCGCAGGTGCGCGCGCATCTTGACCGCCTTGCGCAAGGCGCCGCGATTGTCCTCGCCGTCCAGAGACATAGGTATAGACACGGCCTGATCCATTGGCCGTTTATGCACCGGCAATGGTTACCAATCCGCAAACGAATCCACTCGGCTCGCCGCAGAAAATACGTTTTTTCGGCTATGGTTTCAGGGTGATAGGGGCGATCGAGGCCGGGCGTGCCACCTCGCCTCGCCGGCCCTTTCGCGGTGCAAAGGCCGCACGGGGATATAGCCATCGCGCGCGTGCGTCGCTACGTCGCACTGCACCATGACAGACGATCTCCGCTCCGCAGCCCTTGAATCCAAAGCCTGGCCGTTCGAGGAAGCGCGCCGGCTGCTCAAGCGCTGGCCGGAGGGAAAACCGGGTGGCGAGGCGATCATCTTCGAAACCGGCTACGGCCCGTCGGGCCTGCCGCATATCGGCACGTTCAACGAGGTGCTGCGCACGACGATGGTGCGCAACGCCTTCAAGGCGCTGTCCGACCAGCCGACGCGGCTGATCGCTTTCTCCGACGACATGGACGGCCTGCGCAAGGTGCCGGACAACGTGCCCAACCAGGCGATGCTGGCCGGGCATCTCGGCAAGCCGCTGACGCAGGTGCCCGATCCGTTCGGCAAGTTCGAGAGTTTCGCGCACCATAACAATGCGATGCTGCGCGCTTTCCTCGATCGCTACGGTTTCGACTACGAATTCGTGTCCTCGACCGAATATTACCATGCCGGCCGTTTCGACGCGCAGTTGAAGAACGTCCTGCGCAATTACGACGCGATCATGGCGGTGATGCTGCCGACGCTGCGCGGCGAGCGGCAGGCGACCTATTCGCCGGTGCTGCCGATCAGCCCGAAGTCCGGCATCGTGCTGCAGGTGCCGGTCGAGGTGGTCGACGCCGACGCCGGGCTGATCCGCTTCGTCGACGAGGGCGAGACGATCGAGCAGTCGATCCTCGGCGGCAAGGCCAAGCTACAGTGGAAGCCGGACTGGGGGATGCGCTGGGCCGCGCTGGGAGTCGATTACGAGATGCACGGCAAGGATTTGATCGATTCGGCCGCGCTCGGCGGGCGCATCTGCCAGATCCTCGGCGGGCGCAAGCCGGAGACGCTGGTCTATGAGCTGTTCCTCGACGAGAAGGGCGAGAAGATCTCCAAGTCCAAGGGCAACGGCATCAGCCTCGAGCAATGGCTGACCTATGGCCCGGAGGAATCGGTCGCCTTCTACGCCTATCGCGAGCCGAAGAAGGCCAAGCAGCTCCACATGGGCGTGATCCCGCGCGCGGTGGACGAATATTGGCAGTTCCGCGCCAATTATCCGGCGCAGACGATCAAGGAGAAGCTCGGCAACCCCGTCCACCACATCCACGACGGCAAGCTGCCGGAGGGGACGCTGCCGGTGACGTTCGGGCTGCTGCTCAACCTCGTCGGGGTGATGGGGGAGGCGTCGAAGGAGCAGGTGTGGGGCTATCTCGCCAATTACCTGCCCGATGCCTCGCCCGCCGCTTACCCGGAGCTGGACCGGCTGATCGGCTACGCGCTGGCCTATCACCGCGACTTCATCGCGCCGACGCTCAGGCGCCGCGCACCGGAGGGCGTGGAGGTCGCCGCGTTGCAACGGCTCGATGCGGAACTCGCGGCATTGCCGGCGGACGCCAGCGCGGAGGATATCCAGAACCATGTCTATGAGATCGGCAAGTCCGGCGGGTTCGCCGAGCTGCGCGACTGGTTCCGGGCGCTCTACGAAACCCTGCTCGGATCGAGCCAGGGGCCGCGCATGGGCAGCTTCATCCGGCTCTATGGCGTGGAGAACAGCCGCAAGCTGATCGCGGAGGCGCTGGCGCGCGCCGGCGGATGACGGCGCGGCGCGCTTCCGCGTTGCGCGCTTTCCTCACCGGCGAGGCGGCCGGCGGCTTCGTGCTGGTCGCGGCGGCGGCGCTCGCGATGCTGGCCGCCAACCTGCCGGCCACGGCGGGCTGGTATGCGCATGTGCTCCATGCGGAGACCGGGCCGGTGCTTTCGTCCGCGCTCGGGCCGATGACGGTCCATCTGTGGATCAACGACGGGCTGATGGCGCTGTTCTTCCTGCTCGTCGGGCTGGAGATCAAGCGCGAGTTCGTCGACGGCCGCCTCGCCCGCGCCGACCAGCGCCGCCTGCCGTTCATCGCGGCGGCGGCGGGGATGGCGGTGCCGGCGCTGGTCTATCTGCTGGTGGTGGGCGATCGCAGCGGGCTGCAACGCGGCTGGGCGATACCGGCGGCGACCGACATCGCCTTCGCCATCGGGGTGATGGCGATGCTGGGTAAGCGCGTGCCGCCCGCGCTCAAGCTGCTGCTCACCACCGTCGCGATCGTCGACGACATGGGCGCGGTGGCGATCATCGCGCTCGCCTATACCGATCAGATCAGGGCGCTCGCGCTGGCCGGCGCGGGGCTGGCGCTGGCGGTGCTGTATGTGATGAACCGGCGCAGGGTGCGCGCGCTGTGGCCCTTTCTGGCGGCCGGGGCGGCCTTGTGGCTGTTCGTGCTGCAATCGGGCGTCCATGCGACGATCGCCGGGGTGCTGACCGCCGCCTTCATCCCCGTGGTGCCGACGCCGGGCGCGCCCGACGCGCCGGAATCGCCGCTGCACCGGCTGGAACACGCGCTGAGTCCGTGGGTCGCCTTCGCGATCGTGCCGCTGTTCGCCTTCGCCAATGCCGGCGTGGCGCTCGGCGGATTCGGCTGGAGCGTGCTGGCCGAGCCGGTGGTGCTGGCGGTGGCGCTCGGGCTGTTCGTCGGCAAGCAGATCGGCGTGTTCGGCGGCATCTGGGGCGCGGCGCGGCTGGGCATCGCGGCGCGCCCCGGCGGGGTGAGCTGGGCGCAGGTCTATGGCATGGCGCTGCTCGCCGGGATCGGCTTCACGATGAGCCTGTTCATCGGCGGCCTCGCCTTCCCCGGCGACGCGATGCTGGTGGAGGAAGTGAAGATGGGCGTGCTGGCCGGCTCGCTGCTGTCGGCGTTGGCGGGGTTCGCGGTGCTGGCGCTGGCCGCCCGTTCACGCGCCTGATCCGGACTCCTCCGGCCGCCCCTTGAACCCCTGCGCCACGACGAACCATTCCACGCTGCCCTTGCGGCTGGCCGGCGGCTTGGCGTGCTTCACCGTCGTGAAATGGCGCTTCATCTCCGCCACGAGCGTCGAATCCGCGCCGCCCGCGAACACCTTGGCGACGAACGCCCCGCCGGGCGCCAGCACCTCGATCGCGAAGGCGAAGGCGGTCTCGACCAGCGCCATGGTGCGCAGCGCGTCGGTCTGCGGATGGCCGACCGTGTTCGCCGCCATGTCCGACAGCACGATGTCCGGCGCGCCGCCCAGCGCCTCCATCAGCATCGCCGGCGCGGCGTCGTCCATGAAATCGTGCTCGAAGATCGTCACCCCGTCGATCGGGTCGACCGGCAGCAGGTCGATCCCCACCACCGCTGCCCTGGGGGCGAGCCGGCGCACCACCTGGCTCCACCCGCCGGGCGCGATGCCGAGGTCGATCACGCGGCGCGCGCCCTTCAGCAGCCCGAAACGCTCGTCCAGCTCGGTCAATTTGTAGGCGGCGCGGCTGCGATACCCCTCCGCCTTGGCGCGGCGGACATAGGGGTCGTTGAGCTGCCGCTCCAGCCAGCGGGTCGATTGCGCGCTGCGGTTGCGGGCGGTGCGCACGCGCTGCCGCCCGCCGGAGCCTCCCCGGCTCATCGCGCGGCCGCCATCAGCCGGCGCAGGATGCCCTCGCGGATGCCACGATCGGCGACGCCGATCCGCTCCGCCGGCCACAGATCGAGGATCGTCTCGAGGATCGCGCAGCCCGCCACGACCAGATCCGCGCGCTCGCGCCCGATGCACGGCAGCGCGGCGCGGTCGGTGGGGGACATGTGCGCGAGGCTGTTCGACACCTCGCGCATCGCCTCCGCCGGCGCGATCAGCCCGTCCACCGCCGCGCGGTCATAGCGGTCCAGCCCGAGATGGACCGAGGCGAGCGTCGTCACCGTGCCTGAGGTGCCGAGCAGCCGCCGCCGGTCCGCCCCGGCCGGCAGCCGCTGCGCGAAGGGCGCGAAGCTCTCGCGGACCAGCGCGCGCATCCGCTCATAGGTGGCGGCGCGGCCGGTGGCGCCGTCCTGCGCGGGGATGCTCTCGGTAAGCGAGACGACCCCCCACGGCGCGGAATGCCAGTCGAGCACGGTGGGGACGGTGCTGGTGGTGTCGATCAGCACCAGCTCGGTCGATCCGCCGCCGATGTCGAACACCAGCGCCGGTCCCTCGCCCGGCTCCAGCAGCACATGGCAGCCGAGCACCGCGAGCCGCGCTTCCTCCTCGGCGGAGATGATGTGGAGGTGGATGCCGGTCTCGGCATGGACGCGGGCGATGAACTCCGCGCCGTTGGCCGCGCGGCGGCACGCCTCGGTCGCGACCGAGCGGGCGAGCGCGACGTTGCGGCGCTTCAGCTTGTCGGCGCAGACGCGCAGCGCGGCGAGCGTGCGGTCGATCGCCGCGTCGGACAATCGCCCGCTGCCCGCCAGTCCCTCGCCGAGCCGGACGATGCGCGAGAAGGCGTCGACCACCGCGAAGCCGTCGCCCTGCGGCCGGGCGATGAGCAGGCGGCAATTGTTGGTGCCGAGATCGAGCGCGGCATAATGCCGCGCGAACCCCGCCCGCGAGCGCGGGGAGGGTGGTGCCGAACGGGCCGGGGCGTCTGCCTCCTGCCGGTACGGCAAATTGGCGGAAGCGTCGCCCATTGCCGTCACTTTCTATTCTGTTCTGCCGTCGCGGATCATCCGTCCGCCGGTGCCTGAAGGCGAGGCTACAGATTCGTGACCGGACGGGCAAGCCGCGCCTGATCGGGCATTCAACCCCTCTTGACCCTAGGATTTCCGCCGACTAGACGCGCGCCTTCGTTGCCCCGTCGTCTAACGGCAAGACTACGGACTCTGACTCCGTCAATCGTGGTTCGAATCCACGCGGGGCATCCAGCTTCCTTCCTATAGGATTTTGCAGCCGACCTTCTCGCGCCGGCTGGGCGCTTGGTGGACGGCGCTTGTCTCTCGCGGCTATCCGAAGGTGAAGCTGAACGCCTGCACGCCCGGATCGATGAAATCGATCGCGAAATCGTGGTCCGCGCCGGGATTCGCGATCCGCACGAGCTGGTAAAGCCGCTGGCCGGTGACGATGCCGTTGCCGGCCGCGTCGGTGTCGCTGCCATGGTCCGGCCCCGGCTGTCGGCCGTCGATCGTCACGCGGAAGCGTATGGGCCGTCGGTCCGCGCCCGGCCCGAGCACAAGGTGCAGGTCGCGCGCGTGGAAGCGGTAGAGGATGCGCCCGCCCACCTTGTCGAGCGATGCGTGCTCCGGCCCGACCGTCCATCGGCCGGAAAGACCCCATTGGTCGAGCGCGACGGGACGGGCGTCATAGGTCGCGGGCCTGTCCTTCACCACGTCCGGGCGCGAGACCGAACGGGCCGCGCGCGCATAGCCGATATAGGTTTCGGGCGATTTCCTGCCCCGCGCGGAGGCCGCTTGCACGCCGTTCGCCCGCACCACGCTCATCGCGCCCAGATCGCGGCCGGGATGAGCCTCCGCCAGCAGCGCGCGAATGACCCGCTCGGAACCGGCATAATCGCCCTCGCCGAAATGCCGGTAGCGCAGGCGCCCATTGGCATCGATGAAATAATGCGCGGGCCAATAATGGTTCGCGAAAGCGCGCCAGACGGCATAGTCGTTGTCGATCGCGACCGGATAGGTGATGCCGAGATCGGCCAGCGCCTTGCGGACGTTGGCGATATCCTTCTCGAAGGCGAATTCCGGGGTGTGGACACCGATCACCACCAGCCCGTCACCGCGATATTTCTCCGCCCACGCCTTCACATAGGGGAGCGAGCGCAGGCAGTTGATGCAGCTATAGGTCCAGAAGTCGATCACGACGACCTTCCCCTTGAGCGCCTCGCGGCCGAGCGGCGGCGAGTTGAGCCAGGCCACCGCCCCGTCGAGCGACGGCATCGGCCCTTGATCGGCGAGCTTGCCGCTGTCCGCCTGCTGTGGCGGGCCGGCCATATGGAAACGGTCGAGCAGGCCCTGCTCGATCCGGTTCGTTCCGGCGAGCGAGGCGCGGGTCAGGAAGCCGGTATCGGCCCCCAGCCCGATCGCGGCGACCGCGACGAGCACCGCCGCACCGATCGCGCGCCGAATCCATTCGCCCGCGCCGAGCGACCTTTTCATCGCCTTGAACAGCCGCCCGCCCGCCAGCAGCGCCAGCGCGAGCGAGGTCGCCGCACCGAGCGCATAGGCCAGAAGCAGGAGGCTGGTCGCGACGCTCGCGCCCTGAAGCGCGGCCCCGGTCAGGATCAGCCCAAGGATCGGCCCCGCGCACGGCGCCCATAGCAATCCGGTCGCGATGCCCAGCAGCAGCGAGGTGCCGAACCCGGCTCCCTGCGCATCCGCCGTTTGCGACAGGCGCGCGCCGAAACCCACCAGCGGCCGCATCGCGCGATCGGCGATCGCGGGAAACAGCAGGGCGAGCCCGAACAGCGCGAGCAGGATCAGCGCGGCGGCGCGGCCATATTGGTTGGCCTGCACCGCCCAGCCGCCGCCGATCGCCGCCAGCGTCGCGACGGCCATGAACATCGCGGCCATGCCGATCAGCATCGGCAGGCCGTTGGTGCGGAACGGCCGGTCGGCGCGCGCGAACACGAACGGCAGCACCGGCAGGATGCACGGCGACAGGATCGTCAGCGCCCCGCCCAGATAAGCCAGAAGGAACAGGATCATCCGCGCCTCACCGCCGCGCGACGAAGCGCAGGGCGAGGCCGTTCATGCAATAGCGCAGCCCGGTCGGCCGCGGCCCGTCGTTGAAGACGTGGCCGAGATGGCCGTCGCAGCGTGCGCAGCGCACTTCCGTCCGCACCATGCCGAGCGAGCGATCCTGCCGCTCGGTGATCGCGCCGGGCAGATGATCGTAGAAGCTCGGCCAGCCGGTTCCGCTGTCGAACTTGGTCGTGGATGCGAACAGCGGCAGCGCGCAGCCGGCGCAGACGAACGTGCCCGCGCGATGCTCGCCATTGAGCGGGCTGGAGAAAGCGCGCTCGGTGGCGCCCTGCCGCAAGACGGCATAGGCGGCGGGGGAAAGGCGCTTGCGCCAGTCCGCGTCCGAAAGGCGGAGCGGCGCGATCGCGCGGGCCGCTTGCGCGGTCGCCATCACCATCGCGGACCCTGCGCACATCATCAGGAACGTGCGACGATCGCGGGAATTTTCCATCTCCGCCTCCCTCAGCCCCGATAGTCCGACGGGAAGAGGCGCTTCAGCGCCTCGACCTTGGGGCGGTCGTTGACGACGATATAGGGATAGGCCGGATGACGGGCCATGAAGTTCTGATGATATCCCTCGGCCGGGTAGAAAGCCTTGCCCATCTCGATCGCGGTCACGATCGGCCGCGCGAAGACATGCGCGGCGCGGAGCTGGCCGAGATAGGCGCGTGCGATCTTCTCCTGCGCCGGCGACCGCGGGAACAATGCCGAACGATATTGCGTGCCGCTGTCGGGGCCTTGCCGGTTCAGCGTCGTGGGATCGGCGACGACCGAGAAATAGATGCGAAGCAGGTCGGCGTAGCGCACCTGCGCGGGATCGAACACGACCTCGACCGATTCGGCATGGCCCGTGGTTCCGGTCGAGACCGTCTCATAGTCCGCCGTGGCCTTGCCGCCGCCGGCATAGCCCGATGTCGCGCGCACGACACCTTTGACGTGGTCGAAGACGCCCTCCACGCCCCAGAAGCAGCCGCCGGCGAAGATCGCGGTCTCGCGATGGCCTGATCCGGCGGGGCTGAATTGCGCCGCCGGCGCCTTGACGAACGACTCGCCTGCCGCTGCCGATAGCGCCGCGAAGAGAAGGGAACCGCCGACGGCGGTGAGAAGCAAGGGGCGATACATGGCCGACTCCAGACTTTCGACATGGATCATTCGATGGAATCGGCGCTTTGGTTACCACAGCCGCCGCGAATAATCGCGTCCGCCACGGACGTGCCGTCGCCCACCCGCGCAAGACGGCCGTAACGGCTTCTCGTCCAGCGGCGGCTAACGCAGGCGCGCCAGGGTGTTGGCCAACAGGTCCGGCCATAACCAGGCCGCCAGCCCCAGCCCGGCGAGCAGGACGACAGCCGCCACCGCGAGGACGATTCCCCATCCAGCGCGTCCACCGCTCTCCACCTCGTCCACGAGCAGCAGCGGCGCGGGTTCGTTCGCCTCGTCGCGCGGGGCGGCGATGGCGATCGCCTCATGGCCGGTCCGCCAGTCGCCGCCGGTCAGGATATGCTTCTCGGCCGCGATCGCCGCTTTCTGATGCCCGATGAAGCCGGACAGCAGCGCATCCTCCGCCGGATCGGGCGACGCGGCGGCCAGCGTCGCGGTCAGCCCTTCCATCTCCGCATCCATGTCGAGCAGCGTATCGAGCGCTTGCATCGCGGTGCGGCGGCTCGACTGGTGGAGCGCGAGCTGGAAGCGGAGCATCGTGAGCTGGCTCGCCCGCGCGAGCTGCAATCCGGCGCGCAGCGTCTCCATGCTCCCGGCGCCGGCCGGATCGCCCGGTTCGTGGCTTGAGCGAATGGTGGCGGTCGGATTGGTCACGCTATCTGTCCCCGGCTTACAACGCCTTGGGGCAATAGAATCCGCGCTCTTCCGATTGTGAACCGCAATCTGTTCATCCGTGGGAAGATCGCGCCGGATCGGTCGTTTCGTCAGCCGATCCCGAAATGCCGGCGTAGCGCGAGCGCGCCGGCCGGCGTCACCGCGACGGCGCGCGTGCCGGGCGTGGGGCGTATCCAGTGCCGGTCCAGCAAGAAGCGGTAGAGCGAGCGGCCGACCGCGCCGGCCAGATGCGGGCGGCGCTCGCTCCAGTCCATGCATGGGCGGCACAGGACGCGCTGGCGTGCCGGTTCGATCGCGAGGCCGAGCCGTTCGAGGAAGTCGGCTCCCGCCGGGGTCATCGCGGCGGCATCGGCGCTCAATTCGAGATAGCTCGCGCCCACGAGGAAATCGGCGATCCGCACCGCCACTTCGCCCGCGAGGTGATCGTAGCATTTGCGGGCATGGCGCATTGCGTGGTCGGCGGGACCGGAGCGGACGGGGCGGCAGCGCCGCGCGGCATCGACCATGCCCGCCACGCCCATCATGCCCTCGATCATCCCCGCGACGGCGGGCGAGGCGAGCCGGAAATAGCGATGCCGCCCCTGCGCCGCGACCGCGACCAGCCCGCCGTCGACCAGCCGCGCGAGATGGCCGCTCGCGGTCGCCGGGGCGATGCCGGCGGCGCGGGCAAGCTCGCCGGCGGTCAGCGCGCGACCGTCCATCAGCGCCACCAGCATCGCGGTGCGCGACGGTTCGCCGATCAGCGCGCCGGTCTCCGAGAGGGAAGCGATGCTGCTCATCCGCGTGATGATAGCGCATCCAGCGCGCCGATGCTTCGGCCGTGATCGAAGCATCGGGGGCTCCGCGTGCGACAGGATGGCGCGGCACGAAATGGAGGTGCCGTCATGATCACCTGCGTCATCCGCTACGAGATCGATCCGTACAAATTGCCCGCCTTCGAGGAATATGCGCGCAACTGGGGCGAGGTGATCCCGCGCTGCGGCGCCGACCTGATCGGCTATTTCGCGCCGCACGAGGGCACGACGACGACCGCCTACGGCATCTATTCGATCGCCGACCTTGCCGCTTACGAGGCGTATCGCGCGCGGATCAGGGCCGATCCGCTCGGGCGCGAGAATTTCGCGCTGAGCGCGCGCGAGCGGTTCATCCGGCGCGAGGAACGGCAGTTCTTCACGCTGGCCTCCGCCGGGCGATCGGCGGTAGGGTCCGGGTGACACAGGAGACGTACATGCCGACGACCGCCGGGAAGCGCGCCGCCTTCCGCAAGCTGCACGAGGAGGGCTTCTTCATCATCCCCAATGCGTGGGATGCGGGCAGCGCCGTGCGGCTCGCCGCGCTCGGCTTCCGGGCGATCGCCTCGACCAGCGCGGGCGCGGCATGGGCCGCCGGCAAGGACGACGGCGGGTTGGGCCGCGACGCGGTGCTCGCGCATCTCAGGATGCTGGTCGATGCGACCGACCTGCCGGTCAACGCCGATTTCGAGAACGGCTTCGCGGACGATCCGGCGGAGGTGGGCATCAACGTCGCGCTGGCGGTGGAGACGGGCGTCGCCGGCGTTTCGATCGAGGACTGGTCGGGCAGCGCGATGTATGACCGCGACCTCGCCGTGGAGCGGATCGCGGCGGCGCGCGCGGCGATCGACCGGATCGATCCGGCTGTCATGCTGATCGGCCGCAACGAGAATTTCCGCGTACCCGGCATGTCCCCGGAGGAGAGCATCGCCCGCGCGGTGGCCTATGCCGGGGCCGGCGCGGATTGCCTGTTCGTGCCTTTCATCCTCGATCACGGCGTCATCGCCGAGCTGGTCGCGGCGGTCGCGCCGAAGCCGGTCAACGTGGTGGTGCATGACTATGACGCGGGCATCGGCGAGCTGGTGCGGATCGGTGTCCGACGGTGCAGCGTCGGCGGCAGCCTCGCCGGGCGCGTCTGGACGGCGTTCGACGCCGCCGCGGCGACGCTGAAAGCGTGCGAGCCGTGATGGCCGACCGCGACAATATGCGCCGGCTGGACGGCGGGCGCTTCGTCATGGGTTCCGATCGTCATTATCCCGAGGAAGCGCCCGCGCGCGCCGTGCGGGTCGATCCGTTCTGGATCGACGAGACCCCGGTCACCAATGCGCAATTCGCGCGCTTCGTCGCCGCGACCGGCCATGTCACGCTCGCCGAACACGCGCCCGATCCGCGCGACTATCCCGGCATGGACCCGGCGATGGCGCGGGCGGGGTCGCTGGTGTTCACGCGCACCGCGCAGCCGGTCGATCTCGGTGATCCGGGCCAGTGGTGGGATTTCCGCTTCGGGGCGGACTGGCGGCATCCGCTCGGGCCGGAAAGCTCGATCGACGGGCTGGAGGACCATCCCGTCGTCCATGTCGCTTACGGCGATGCACAGGCCTATGCCGGCTGGGCGGGCAAGGCGCTGCCGACCGAGGCGGAATGGGAATATGCCGCGCGCGGCGGGCTGGACGGCGCGGACTATGCCTGGGGCGACGAACTGGCGCCGGAGGGCAGGATGATGGCGAATTACTGGCAGGGCCTGTTCCCCTTCGCCAACCAGCTGCTCGACGGTTATGAGCGCACCTCGCCGGTGCGGGCCTTCCCGCCCAACGGCCATGGCCTGTGGGACATGATCGGCAACGTCTGGGAATGGACCGCCGATTTCTATGCCGCGCGCTCGCGAAAGAAGGGCAAGCCGGGCTGCTGCGGCGAGCGCGACAGCTACGATCCCGATCTGCCGGGGACGAAGATCGCGCGAAAGGTGCTGAAAGGCGGATCGCATCTGTGCGCGGCGAACTATTGTCAGCGCTATCGCCCTGCCGCGCGCCATCCGCAGACGGTGGATTCATCCACCAGCCACATCGGCTTCCGCTGCGTCGTGCGCGATATCTAGTCGAGCGCCTCGCCGATCGCGGCATAGATCCGGTCGAGATCGGCGTCGTCGATGCAATAGGGCGGCATCACGTACACCGTATTGCCCAGCGGCCGCAGCAGCAGGTCGCGCTCGCGGAAATGCCGCAGCAGGCGCGGGCCGAGCTGCGAGAGATAGCCGCCGCCGCGCGGGTCGGTCACGTCGATCGCCGTGATCGTGCCGATCGCGCGCGGGTTGGCGACGCCGGGGCGGCCGGCGAGCGTGGTGAGCCGCCGGGCCTGCCGCGCGGAAAGGTCGGCGATGCGCGCCGCCACCGGCTCCTCGCGCCAGATCGCGAGATTGGCGTTGGCGGCGGCGCAGGCGATCGGGTTGGCGGTGTAGCTCGACGAATGGAAGAACATCCGCGCGCGATCCTCGGAGAAATGCGGCTCGAAGATCGCCTCGGTCGCCATCGTCACCGCGAGCGGGATCGCCCCGCCGGTCAACCCCTTGGAGAGACAGAGGATATCCGGCACGACGCCCGCCTGCTCGCACGCCAGCAAGGTGCCGGTGCGGCCCCAGCCGGTCATCACTTCATCCGCGATGAACAGAACGCCGTGGCGCGCGCAGATCGCGCGCATCTCGGCGAGCACCCTGGCGGGATAGATCAGCATCCCGCCCGCGCCGAGCAGCAGCGGCTCGACGATCAGGGCGGCGGGGTTTTCGCGACATGCCGCCTCCAGCGCGTCGAGCGTCGCCTGCTCCGCGCCGGGCGCGGGGAAGGGCAGGGTGCCGACGTCGAACAGCAGCGGCGCATAGGGCGCGTTGAACACCCCGCGCTCGCCGACCGACATCGCCCCGATCGTGTCGCCGTGATAGCTGTGCTGCATCACCAGGATGCGGTGGCGCGGCGCGCCGCGATTGGCCCAGAAGCCGAGCGCCATCTTGAGCGCGACCTCGACGCTGGTCGAGCCGGAATCCGAATAGAAGACGCGGGTCAGTTCGCGCGGCATGATCGCGGTGAGGCCCCGCGCCAGCGCCTCGGCCGGCTCATGCGTCCAGCCGGCGAAGATGATCTGATCGAGCTTTCCGGCCTGTTCCGCGATCGCCGCCATGATGCGCGGGTGGCAATGGCCGTGCGTCGTCACCCACCAGGAGGAGATGCCGTCGATGATCCGCCGCCCGTCGGCGGTATATAGCGCCGCGCCCTCGCCGCGCGTGACGAGCGGGATCGGCTCGCCCAGGCCGTGCTGGGTGAAGGGATGCCAGATCGGCGAACCGGTCATCGGAAATCGCCCGGATCGAAATGATCGGCGAAGGCGCGCGCGAGCGTGGCGCGATCGAGCGGGTCGAGACGCGGCAGGCGGCCGAGCCGCTTCACCGCGCCGAGCCGGGCGATCGTCGCCTCGCTGTCCGGCTGCGCCTCGCCGATGAAGGCGAGGCCGAGGATCGGAACGCCGCGCCGGCGCAGCGCCTCGATCGACAGCAGGCTGTGGTTGATCGTGCCGAGGCCGGTGCGCGCGACGATCACCACCGGCGCGCGCCAGTGCGCGAACAGGTCGGCGAACAACAGGTCCGGCGCGATCGGCACCATGACGCCGCCGGCCCCCTCCACCACCAGCGGCGCGGCGACATCGGGCAAGGCGAGCCGCGCGGGATCGATCGTCACCCCGTCGATCTCGGCCGCGCGGTGCGGCGAACAGGGGGTGGTCAGGCGATAGGCTTCGGGAAGGATGTTCGCCGCCGGGACGCCGGCCAGTCCGGCCACGCGCTCGCGATCACCATATGGGTCGACGCCGGCCTGCACCGGCTTCCAGTAATGCGCGCCCAGGGCGCCGGTCAGCGCGGCGGAGAAGATCGTCTTGCCGACATCGGTGTCGGTGCCGGTGACGACGATGCGCGGATGGCTCACTGCCGCAATCTCCCGATGGTTTCGGCGAGCGCGGCGATTTCCGCCTCCCCGACGTTGAGCGTGATCGAGATGCGCAGCCGCGCGGTGCCTGCCGGCACGGTGGGCGGGCGGATGCCGCGCACGTCGAACCCGGCCTCCTGCACCCCGGCGGCGAGCGCCATCGCCGGTGCATCCTCGCCGACCAGCAGCGGCAGGATCTGCGAGCCGGTCGGCGTCACGCCATAAGGCGCGAGCGCCGCTTCGGCCGTCGCGACCAGCGCCGCCAGCCGGTCGCGCCGCGCCGGCTCGTCGGCGAGGATGTGCAGCGCCTCGCGCACCGCGCTCGCCATCAGCGGCGAGGGCGCGGTGGAGAAGATGAAGCCGCGCCCGCGATTGACGAGGAAGTCGCGCACGGTGCGCGGGCCGCACAGCAATGCCCCCTCGCACCCCATCGCCTTGCCGCAGGTGCGCAGCGTGACGACATTCCCGCGCCCTTCGAGGTCCGCCGCGAGGCCGCGACCGCGCTCGCCGAACACGCCGGTGGCATGGGCCTCGTCGATCAGCAGCATCGCGTCATGCCGCTCCGCCACCGCGAGCAGGTCCGCGAGCGGCGCGCGATCGCCGTCCATGCTGTAAAGGCTTTCGATTGCGATCCACGGCCGCCCCGCGCCGCCGTCGCGCCGCCAGCGGGCGATCACGGCGTCGAACGCATCGGCATCGTTATGCGCCGCGCTCACCGCCGTCGCGCGCCCGAGCCGCATCCCTTCGTGCGCGCTGGCGTGGACGAGCGCATCGTGGACGACGAGGTCGCCGCGCTGCGGCAGCGTCGAGAGCAGGGCGGCGTTGGCGGCGAACCCGCTGGAGAAGAACAGGGCCGATTCGCTGCCGAAGAAGGCCGCCGCTTCCGCCTCCAGCGCCTCATGCTCGGCATCGTTGCCGCGCAGCAGCCGCGAGCCGCCCGAGCCGACCGCGACGCCGCGCGCCAGCGCCGCCGCAACCGCCGCCCTGAGGCGCGGCGAATCGGCTAGCCCGAGATAATCGTTCGAGGAGAAGTCCAGTCCGGCGCGCGGTTGCAGACGGCGCAGCCGCGCGCGCGCAGCGAGATCGCCGAGGTCGCGTTGCTGGGCGGTCAACAGGCTCATGCGCGCCGCTATAGCGGATCGCGCGCGCGGCGCGAGCGCCGATGAGTCAGCGGGGCGGGCGGCTGCGGCGGCCCCAGATGCGCTCATGCTCGCGCCGGCGATGGCGGACGAACAGCGCCCCCGCCGTCACCAGCGCGATCACGAACAGGATGAGCAGGGCGTAACCGACTTCGACGCGCATTGGCACGGAAACCCGTCTGACGATTGGCGATCCGGTTGCTCAACGATCGGGCGCGGAAACGGCTCCCCCGCGATTATTCCGCGTCGCGCTCCAGCGCGAGCAGCGTCTCCTTCGCCGCCAGCCCGCCGGCGAAGCCGGTGAGCGCGCCGTTCGCGCCGATGACGCGGTGGCACGGCGCGACGATCGAGATAGGGTTGCGCCCGTTGGCCGCGCCGACCGCGCGCGCCGCGCCCGGCCGCCCGAGCGACCGCGCGATCGCGCCGTAGCTCGATGTCTCGCCGAACGGGATGGCGAGCAGCGCGGACCATACCGCGCGCTGGAATTCGGTGCCGCGAAAGCGCAGCGGCAGATCGAAGGCGCGGCGGCGCCCGGCGAAATATTCGTCGAGCTGCCGCCCGGCCTCGACCAGCACCGGATGATCGGGCGCGGCGACGGCGGCAGGTAGCGGGACGCGCGCCGGATCGTCTTCCTCCCACAGGATCGCGACGAGCGAATCGTCGTCGGCGACGAGGGTGAGCGCGCCGACCGGGGAGGCGACGGCGGTGGACGACAGGGGCTGGGTCATGGCGTTCTCCTTCGCCCCGTCCCTGCCCGGATCGCGCGATGCACGCTTCCCGGTGCTTGCGGCCAATATCAGATCGCCTCGTCCACCAGCTTGCGCGTGGCGGGCGCGGTCCAGTCCATCGCGCCGGAGACGCGCCACACCTCCCGCCCCTTCGCGTCGAACAGGATCGTCGTCGGCAGGTTGACGCGATAGCCCAGGCTGAGCTGCATCTCGGGATCGGTATAGGGCTGGAGGCTGTGGAGCTTCCGTTCGGCGACGAAGGGCGCGACCTTCTCCGGCTGCATATCCTGGCTGACCGCCAGCACCTTCACCCGCCCGCCGAGCTGCGCCGTCAGCGCGTCGAGGCTGGGCAGTTCCTTGACGCACGGCGCGCACCACGTCGCCCACAGGTTGAGCAGGACGGGGGTGCCGCGGAAATCCTCCAGCGTCACGCGCTCGCCGCTGGGGGTGGTGAAGGTCGCGTCGATCGCCATCGCGCCATGGTGCGAACGATCGACCTTGCCGCTTTCGCTTTTCGCGGGGTGCGCGGCGACCACTTCATCGGGCGCAATCGCATTGTCGGCCGATGCGGTCGCTTGCCCGGCGGCGGCCCTTTGCCTATCGCAGCCGCCGGCCGTGACGGCCAGTGCGAGGAGAAAGACGATCGCCGAACGCGAAGCCATGAGCGGTTCCAATCAGATGTGGGGCGGGCGTTTCGCCGAGGGCCCCGCTGCCGTGATGCGTGAGATTAACGCCTCGATCCCGTTCGACAAGCGGATGTGGCGGCAAGACATCACCGCTTCGAAGGCGCATGTCGCGATGCTGGCGAAACAGGGCGTTGTCGGCGCGGAGGATGCGGCGGCGATCAGCGCCGGGCTGGATCAGGTGGCGGCGGACTATGCCGAAAACGGCGTGCCTGACGACCTGACGCTCGAGGACATCCACATGCTCACCGAGGCGCGACTCGCGGAAGCGATCGGGCCGGCGGCGGGGCGGCTGCATACCGCGCGCAGCCGCAACGACCAGGTGGCGACCGATTTCCGCCTGTGGGTGCGCGACGCGATCGATCAGACGCTGGACGCATTGGCGGCGCTCGATACGGCGCTGCTGGCGCGGGCGGAGAGCCACGCCGGCGACGTGATGCCGGGCTTCACCCACCTGCAATCCGCGCAGCCGGTGACGCTCGGCCATCACCTGATGGCCTATCACGAGATGATCTCGCGCGACGCCTCGCGCTTCCGCGATGCGCGGGCGCGGATGAACCTGTGCCCGCTCGGCTCGGCGGCGCTGGCGGGCACCGGCTTCCCGCTCGACCGGCAGGCGACGGCGGCGGCGCTCGGCTTCGACGGGCCGACGCGCAACTCGCTCGACGCGGTGAGCGACCGCGATTTCGCGATCGAGTATCTCACCTGCGCCACGCAATGCTCACTGCATCTGTCGCGGCTGGCGGAGGAGTTCGTGCTGTGGGCGTCGCAGCCGTTCGGCTTCGTCAGCCTTTCGGACCAATGGTCCACCGGCAGCTCGATCATGCCGCAGAAGCGCAACCCCGACGCCGCCGAGCTGGTGCGCGGCCATGCCGGGCGCATCTCCGGCTGCCTCGTCAGCCTGATGGTGACGATGAAGGGCCTGCCGCTCGCCTATTCGAAGGACATGCAGGACGACAAGCCGCCGGTGTTCGAGTGCCACGACCTGCTGGGCCTCAGCATCGCGGCGATGACCGGGATGATCGAAAGCGCCACCTTCCGCACCGAACGGATGCGCGGGCTGGCGGAGAGCGGATACGCCACCGCCACCGACCTCGCCGACTGGCTGGTGCGCGAAGCGAACGTGCCGTTCCGCGAGGCGCATCACATCACCGGACGCGCGGTGGCGCGGGCGGAGGCGCTGGGCGTGACGCTCGACAAGGTGCCGCTCGCCGATCTTCAGGCGATCGACGCGCGGATCGACGATCGGGTCTATTCGGTGCTGTCGGTCGATGCCTCGGTCGCCAGCCGGACGAGCTTCGGCGGCACCGCGCCGGACAATGTGCGCGCCGCGATCCGCGCCGCGCGGGGAGAATGACGATGAAACGCCTTGCCGTGATCGGCTCGCTCCTGCTGCTCGCCGCGTGCGGCCGCGCGCATATGTTGCAGCCGGCGAAGGGCGACAGCCTGCCGCCCGCCCCCTATGGCGCGGACAGCGAGCCGACCGGCAACCAGCTCATCACCCCGTCCGTCCAGGCGCGCCCGGCGCGCGGCGACGAATTGCTCACCAACTCTCAGGATCGCCGGTCGGACCAGTTCGACCTGCCGCCAAGGTAACAATGGACCATTTCACGCTGATCGATGGCGCGCTGCATTGCGAGGGCGTGCCGCTGGAACGGATCGCCCGCGAGGTGGGAACGCCGGTCTATGTCTATTCCGCCGCGACATTGCGCCGCCATGCGCAGGTGTTCCGCGAGGGGCTGAAACCCGCCGGGCGCGTGCATCTTGCTTATGCCATCAAGGCCAATCCCAATATCGGCGTGCTGCGCGTGCTGGCCGACGAGGGCTATGGCGCGGACGTGGTGTCGGGCGGCGAATTGTCGCGCGCGCTGGCGGCGGGGATGCCGGCGGCGGACGTGGTGTTCTCCGGCGTCGGCAAGACCGATCGCGAGCTGGTGAAGGGGCTGGAGGCCGGGATCGGCCAGTTCAACCTGGAGCTGGAGGAGGAGGGCGTGGTGCTGGCCGCGCTCGCCGATGCGCGCGGGCTGACCGCCCCGGCGGTGCTGCGCGTCAACCCGGACGTCGACGCCGGCACCCACGCCAAGATCTCCACCGGCAAGAAGGAGAACAAGTTCGGCGTGCCGATCGACCGCGCGCCGGCGATCTTCGACCGGCTCGCCTCCTTGCCGGGGATCGACCTGCGCGGGGTGGCGATCCATATCGGCAGCCAGTTGTTCGACCTCGCGCCGCTGGAGGCGGCCTATCGCCGCGTCGGCGAGCTGGTCGCGGAGCTGCGCGCGCGGGGGCACAAGATCACGCACGTCGATCTCGGCGGCGGGCTGGGCGTGCCGTACAGGACGCATGACGAGCCGCCCTCGCCGGCCGATTACGGCGCGATGGTGGCGCGCGCGACCGCCGGCTGGGACGTGGAGCTGATGTTCGAGCCGGGCCGCGTGATCGCGGGCAATGCCGGCGTGCTGCTGACTGAGGTGATCTGGGTCAAGCCGGGGGTGGTGAACCCCTATGTGATCGTCGATGCGGCGATGAACGACCTCGCGCGCCCGGCGATGTACGATGCGTGGCACGATTTCTCCGCCGTGCGCCCGACCGGCAAGACGATGACGGCGAATATCGCCGGCCCGGTGTGCGAAACGGGCGACACCTTCGCGATGGGGCGCGAGATCGACCGGGTGGAGCGCGGCGACCTCGCCATCTTCCGCACCGCCGGCGCCTATGGCGCGACGATGGCGTCGACCTACAACAGCCGCGCGCTGGTGCCGGAGGTGCTGGTCGACGGCGATCGCTATACGGTAGTGGCGGACCGGATCGCCGCCGAGACGATCCTCGCCGCCGAGCGGGTGCCGGACTGGCTGTGACGCTGCCGGCGCTCCCGCTGTTCTTCCGGCTGGATGGGCGGCCGGTGATCCTGATCGGGGCGGGCGAGGCGGCGGAAGCGAAACGGCGGCTGCTGGAGCGCGCGGGCGCGGTGGTGGTCGGGGAGAGCGACGGGGCGGCGCTGGCGATCGTGGTGGACGATGACGCCGCCGTCGCCCGGCTCAAGGCGCGGGGCGTGCTGGTGAACGCCGTGGATCGGCCGGAATTGTGCGACTTCACCCTGCCCGCGATCGTCGATCGCGCGCCGGTAATCGTCGCGATCGGCACCGGCGGCGCGTCGGCGGGGCTGGCGGCGGCGCTGCGGCAGCGGCTGGAGGCGATGCTGCCGGCGCGGCTCGGGCGGCTGGCGGAGGCGCTCCACGCCGCGCGGGGCGCGTGGCGCGCGCGCTACCCCGAGGCGGGCGAGCGGCGGCGCGCGATCGGCGCGGCGCTGGCGGCGGGCGGCGCGCTCGATCCGCTGCTCGACCACGGTGACGCGCCCGATGCGGGGCCGTCGCGAGCCGGCGGCGCGGCGGGGATCGTCACGCTCAGGCTGCGCTCCGCCGACCCCGACGATCTCACGCTGCGCGAGGCGCGGGCGCTCGCCAATGCCGATCGCGTCACGCATCGCGCGGGGGTGTCGCCAGCGATCCTCGACCGCGCGCGCGCCGATGCGGTGCGGATCGAATGCGCCGCCCCGCCGTTGGACGCCGCACCTGGCTTGACCGTGGACGTGGAGATGCTGTGAGCGGATTCGGCTATCGCATCGATGGAGGCAAGGCGCAGCGCATCGCGGTGAAGGAGGCGCTGGACAGCCCGGCCGGCATGGTCTGGGTCCATCTTTCGGTCAACAACGACGAGGCGAAGGCGTGGCTGCGCGATGTCGCCAAGTTGCCCGAATATCTCGTCGAGGCATTGACGGCGCAGGAAACCCGCCCGCGCTGCGACGATTACGAGACCGGCGCCTATCTCAACCTGCGCGGGCGGACCGACGAGGATCTCGACGCGGACCTGCTAGCCTCGGTGCGGATCTGGGCGACCAAGGGGCGCGTGATCTCGGTGACGCGCAAGCATCTCATCGCCACCGACATGGTGGAGAAGCAGGTGCAGGACGGGACGGTGGACGATCCCGGCGACGTCATCGCCGCCTTCGCCACCGCGATCACCAACGACCTCGATCCCGTCGTGGCGGAACTGGGCGACCAGATCGACGATTGCGAGCAGGAGCTGGACAGCGACCGCGTCTATGAGCTGCGCCGCCGCGTCACGCACGTCCGCATCGCCTCGATCGGCTACCGCCGCTTCCTCAATCCGCAGCGCGCCGCGCTGGAGAAGCTGGCGCAGATTCCGGGCGACTGGCTGGCGACCGACGACCGCGCGCATGTCGCCGCCGCCGCCGATCGCGCCGCGCGCATGGCGGAGGAGCTGGAGGCGATCCGCGAACGCTCCAGCCTGATCCACGAGACGCTGACCGACCTGCGCGCCGAGCTGATCGACACGCGCAGCCTGATCATCGCCATCGCCGCGATGGTGTTCCTGCCGCTCACCTTCATCACCGGACTGTACGGGATGAACGTCGCGGGCCTGCCCTATGCGCAGAAGCCTTGGGCGTTCGACGCGATCATGGCGATCTGCGCGGCGATCTCGCTCGGCACGGTGGTCTATTTCATGCGGCGGCACTGGTTCCGCCGGTAAATAAACCGCCGGAAAACCGCTCTTTTCCACTGGCGCGGCCCTCCTCGCGCCGATAGCCTCCCATGCGATTTCGGGAGGATATCGATGAAGCTCGCGGCAAAGCTTGCCCTGCTGGCGGCGGCGATCGCGCCGGTGGCGGCGCTCAGCGACAATGCGCCGCGCGTGATCCTCGCCCAGCCGGGAATCGGCGGTGGCGCGATCGAGCGCTTCACGATGCGCTTCAGCCAGCCGATGGCGCCGCTCGGCGACCCGCGCGCCGCCGCGCCGGCCAAGGCCGAATGCCCGGTCGGCGGGCAGGGCCGCTGGGTCGACCAGCAGACCTGGGTCTATGAGTTCGAGCACGCGCTGCCCGGCGGCACGACCTGCAAATTCAACGCCGTCGAGGGGCTGAAGAGCGTCGCCGGCTATGCGCTGGCCGGGACGCAGAGCTTCACCGTCGATGCCGGCGGGCCGGTGGCGCGCGCCGTCCTTCCCTCCGGCAGCGGCAATGAGATCGAGGAGGACCAGACCTTCCTCGTCGCCGCCAACATGCCGCCCGATCCGCGCTCGGTCGCCGCCAACGCTTATTGCGCGGTGGACGGGATCGGGGAGAAGATTCCGGTCGACGTGCTCCCCGCCGATTTGCCGGGCAAGCTGATCGGGGAGATGGGCAGCGATCGCTGGGAAATCAGGAGCTTCCTCGAAAGCGCCGGCGTCCCGCAGGACATCGCCAGGGCCTCCGCCGCCGATCGCCAGCGCGCGCTGGCGGGCGTCGTAGCGCTGAAGTGCCGCCGCAACCTGCCGCCGGGGCGCGACATGGCGCTGGTATGGGGCGCGAACATCGCCGGCGCGGGCGGCAAGATCGCCGGGACCGACCAGCGTTTCGACTATACCGTGCGCGAGCCGTTCACGGCGCGCTTCGAATGCTCGCGCGTCAATCCGCAGGCGGGATGCAGCCCGGTCGAGAAGGCCTATGTCCGCTTCTCCGCGCCGGTGCCGATGTCGGCCGCGCAGGCGATCCGCATCGCGCTGCCCGACGGGAAGAAGATCGCGCCGGTGTTCAGCGACGACGAGAAGAAGAAGGCGACGATCGCCGACGTCACTTTCGCCGCGCCCTTGCCCTATGCCACCGCGGCGAAGCTGGAGCTGCCGCAGGGCGTGAAGGACGAGAGCGGGCGGGCGCTCTCCAATGCCGAGCGCTTCCCGCTCGACATCCGCTTCGATCGCGCGCCGCCGCTGGTGAAGTTCGCCGCGCCGTTCGGCATTATCGAGGCGAAGGAGGGCGGCGTGCTGCCGGTGACGGTGCGCAACGTCGAGCCGGCGCTGCAGGGCCGCAACATGGCGGTTGGCGGGCAGGCGCTGCGCGTCGCGGACAAGGACGGCGAGGTGGCCGACTGGCTGCGCCGTGTCTCGTCCGCCGGCGACAGCAATTACGAAACGGTCAAACGCGGCGACGAGACGGTCGAGATCAACCATACCGGCGACACCTCGATCCTCGGGAGCAAGGGCGCGCCGCTGAAGGTCGCGCTGCCGGGCAAGGGGCGGGATTTCGAGGTGGTCGGCATCCCGCTCGGCAAGCCGGGATTCTATGTGGTGGAATTGGCCAGCCCGGTGCTGGGCCGCGCGCTGCTCGGCCGCGATGCCCCGCGCTATGTCGCGGCGGCGGCGCTCGTCACCAACATGGCGGTGCATTTCAAATGGGGGCGGGAACGCAGCCTTGCGTGGGTGACGGCGCTCGACAGCGGCAAGCCGGTCGCCAATGCCAACGTCACGATCACCGATAGCTGCACTGGCGCGCTGCTGGCGCGCGGCGTCACCGACCGCTCCGGCGGGGTGTTCGTGCCGGGCGGGCTGCCCGAGCCGGAGACCTATGGAAGCTGCAACGACAATTCGTCCGCGCATCCGCTGATGGTCTCGGCGCGGACGGGCGGCGATTTCAGCTTCACGCTGACGGCGTGGGGCGAGGGCATCCGGCCCTATGACTTCGACCTGCCCTATGGCTATTCGAAGCCGGAGGACGTGTTCCACACCGTGTTCGATCGCGCATTGGTCCGCGCCGGCGAGACAATCCACATGAAGCATATCGTGCGCCATCCGGTCGGCGCGGGCTTCACGATCCCGGCGGGGTTCACCGGCACGTTGCGCCTGTCGCATCGCGGATCGGACACCGAGTTCGACCTGCCGCTGACGATCGACGCGAACGGCATCGGCGAGACGAGCTGGACCGCCCCCAAGGGCGCGCCGATGGGCGATTACGACCTGCGCGTGATCGATAGGGACCGCACGATCTACACCAACCAGTCCTTCCGGCTCGACGAATACCGCCTGCCGACGATGCGCGCGACGGTGAGCGGGCCGAAGGGCGCGGTGGTGCGGCCGAAGGCGGTGCCGCTCGACCTGTTCGTCGGCTATCTCTCCGGCGGCGGCGCCTCCAACCTGCCGGTCGACATGCGCGTCGGCTGGTTCGCGCATCGCGGCAACCCGGACGGCTACGACGCCTATACCTTCGGCGGCCGCGCCGTGCAGGAGGGCGTGAAACCGCTCAATGGGGACGGCGAGGAGGACGGCCCGACGCTGCCGCCGACGCAGACGCTGCCCGCCACGCTCGGCGCGGACGGCACCGGGCGGCAGGTGATCGAGGCGCCGCAGGGCCTCGACGGCACGACCGACATGACGGTCGAGATGGATTATCAGGACGCCAACGGCCAGACGCTCACCGCCTCGCGCACCATCCCGATCTTCACCTCGCGCGTGCAGCTCGGCGTCAAGACCGACGGCTGGCTGATGAAGCAGGACGACCTGCGCCTGCGCTTCGTCGCGCTCGATCCCGATGGCAAGCCGATCAAGGGGCAGAAGATCAACGTCGCCTTCTACAGCCGCCAGATATTGACCGCGCGGCGGCGGCTGATCGGCGGCTTCTACGCTTATGACAACCAGATGCGGACGACGAAGCTCTCCGCTTCCTGCGCAGCGACCACCGACGCGCAGGGGCTGGCGCAATGCGGCGCGAATCCCGGCGTCTCGGGCGAAGTCTATGCCGTCGCCACCGCCGTTGACGCGGACGGCAACGTATCGCGCGCAGTGCGCTCGGTGTGGCTGGCGGGCGATGACGACTGGTGGTTCGGCGGCGACAATGGCGACCGGATGGACGTGGTGCCCGAACAGCCCGCCTATAAAGCCGGTGACACCGCGCGCTTCCAGGTACGGATGCCGTTCCGCTCCGCCACCGCGCTGGTGACGGTGGAGCGCGAGGGCGTGCTCTCCAGCTTCGTCACCGAGCTTTCGGGGAAAGACCCGGTGGTCGAGGTGAAGATGCCGGGCAGCTATGCGCCCGATGTCTATGTCTCGGTGATGGCCGTCAGGGGCCGCGTGACGCAAAGCTGGTGGGGCTGGTTCAAGAGCCTGTTCGGCGCGCGCGACGAGGCGCCCGCCGCCACCGCGCTGGTCGATCTCTCCAAGCCCGCCTATCGCCTCGGCATCGCCAAGGTGAAGGTAGGGTGGGAGGCGCATACGCTCGGCGTGACGGTGAAGGCCGATCGCGAGCGTTATGCCGCGCGCGAGACGGCGCAGGTGGCGATCGAAGTGCGCGGGCCGGACGGCAAGCCGGCGCGCACCGCCGATGTCGCTTTCGCGGCGGTCGATCAGGCGCTGCTCCAGCTCGCGCCCAACGATTCGTGGGACGTGCTGACCGCGATGATGGGCGATCGGCCGCTCTCCGTGCTCACCTCCACCGCGCAGATGCAGGTGGTGGGCAAGCGTCATTACGGGCGCAAGGCGGTGGAGGCCGGCGGCGGCGGCGGCGCGGATTCGGCGGCGCTCAACCGCGAGAATTTCCAGCCGGTGCTGCTGTGGAAGGGCCGCGTCGCGCTCGACGCCAACGGCCGCGCGACCGTGCCGGTGCCGCTCAACGACGCGCTCACCTCGTTCCGGCTGGTGGCGATCGCCACCGATGGCGCGGACCGCTTCGGCATGGGCGCGAGCAACATCCGCACCGCGCAGGACCTGTCGGTCTATGCCGGCCTGCCGCCGGCGGTGCGCACCGGGGACCGATACGCGGCGGGCTTCACGCTGCGCAACGGTTCCGACAAGCCGATGACGGTGACGGCTGAGGTGTCGCTCACCCCGCGCATCGCCACCGGCAAGCCGCTGACCGTGACGATCCCCGCCGGTGGGGCCGCGCCGATCGCGTGGAACCTCACCGCGCCGCCGGTGGCGGGGAACCTCCGCTGGCAGGTCAGCGCCAGGGCCAGCGACGGCCGCGCGGCGGACAAGGTGACGGTGACGCAGGAGGTGGTCCCCGCCGTGCCGATCGAGGTGTGGGCGGCGACGCTGACCCGCGTCGGCGCGGACACGAGCATCCCGATCCGTGCGCCCGCTGGCGCGATCGGGGGCATGGGTTCGGTCGATATCCGCCTGTCGGACACGCTCGCCCCGCCGATGGAGGGGGTGCGCGCGTTCATGGCCGCTTATCCCTATGATTGCTTCGAGCAGCAGATGAGCCGCGTCGTCGCGCTGGGCGACACGGCAGGCTGGACGCGGCTGGCGGGCGAAATCCCGGCCTATCAGGCGCCGGACGGCCTGTTGCGCTACTGGCCGAGCGAGAGCCTGCAAGGATCGGAGGCGCTCACTGCCTATGTCCTGTCGATGGCGGGCGAGGCCGGGCTGCCGATCCCCGAGGCGAGCAAGACGAAGATGGTCGAGGGCCTGCGCGCCGTGCTCGACGGGCGCTTGCGGCACGAGGAATATGGCGACGTGCGGCTCCAGCGGCTCGCGGCCTTCGCGGCGCTGGCGCGGACGGGGGCAGCGACGCCTGCGATGCTCGGCCAGATCGGGCTGACCCCGGCGGAGATGCCCACCGCCAGCCTCGCCGATTACCTGATGGCGCTCGATCGCGTTCCCGGCCTCGCCAATGCGCAGGCGCTGCGCGGCGCGGGCGAGAATGCGCTGCGCAGCCGGCTGGTCTATGAAGGCACGCGGCTCGATCTTTCGGATGCGTCCAATGCGCCGTGGTGGCTGATGTCCTCGGCAGACGAAGGCTCGATCAAGGCATTGCTCGCGGTGCTGGGCAAGCCGGGCTGGCAGGACGAGGCGCCGAAGATGATGGTCGGCGTCGCCTCCCGCCAGACGCGCGGGCGCTGGGACACCACCACTGCCAACGCCTGGGGCGCGCTGACCGTGCGGCGGTTCGCGCAGCTCTATCCGGCGAGCGCGATCGCCGGGACGACGACCGCAACGCTTGCCGGACAGAGCGCGAGCTTCGCCTGGCCGCTCGCGGCGGACCGGCGGCAGGCATCGCTGCCGCTGCCGGCCGGGCAGGCGCCGCTGGTGCTGCGCCAGTCGGGTGGCGAAGGGCCGTGGGCCACCATCTCGGTGCGCGCGGCGGTGCCGCTGACGCAGCCGCTCTCTGCCGGCTATCGGCTGACCCGCAAGGTGGAAGTGGTACAGCGTCGCGTGCCGAACCAGCTCACGCGCGGCGACGTGCTGCGCATCACGCTGACGGTGGACGCTACCGCCGAGCGCAACTGGGTGGTGATCGACGATCCGATCCCCGCGGGCGGCACGATCGTCGGCGATCTCGGCGGGCAATCGAAGATGCTCGCCGATCAGGCGAACGCGGGCGACGGCGTGAAGTTCGGCGCGGTCGACGGCGGCGGGAAGCTGTGGGACGTGCAGGTCGGCGTCGTCCCGGCCTATGTCGAGCGCGGCAATACCGCGTGGCGGGCGTTCTACGCCTGGGTGCCGCGGGGGCGGTTCCAGGCGTCATACATGCTCCGCCTGAACGGCGCGGGCCGGTTCCAGATGCCGCCGACGCGGGTGGAGGCGATGTATTCGCCCGCGATCCACGCGGCGGTGCCGAACCAGCCGATCGTGGTGGTGCAGAGGTGAGGTGATGCGCTGGCGGGGCGAGCAATGGGCGCTGGCGGCGATCGTCGCGGTCGGCGCGCTGTTCGGCCTCGCCGACTGGTTCACCCGGCCGCCGCCGCTCCCCGGCTATGCACGGGTGCGCGTGGAATGGCGACCGTCGGAGGCCTGGCTCTACGATCGCAACGGCGCGTTGCTTGATTCCTCGCGCGTCGATTTCGCGACGCGGCGGCTGGCGTGGACGCCGCTCGATCAGATCGCGCCCGTTGCCCGCGCCACGATCGTCGAGAGCGAGGACCGCCGCTTCGCGCATCACGGCGGGGTGGACTGGCTGGCGCTGGCGGGATCGGCGCGCG
>MKSU01000017.1:56962-110129 GCA_001897375.1 Sphingomonas sp. 67-36
TCGCGCGGCCGGGCGCGCGCGGGTGGCTCGACAAGTTGCGCCAGATCAGGGCGGCGCGGGGAATCGCGGAGGGCTGGAGCCGCGACCAGATCCTCGAAGCCTATCTCAACATGGCGGGCTTTCGCGGCGAGGCGCAAGGGATCGGCGCGGCGGCGCTCGGGCTGTTCGGCAAGACGCCGGCCGCGCTGACCCGCGACGATGCGCTGCTGCTCGCGGCGCTGCTCCCCAATCCGCAGGCCCCGGCCGATGCGGTCGCGCGCCGTGCCTGCGCTTTGTCGCACGAGCGCGATTGCGGGCGGTTCCCGGCGCTCGCCGCGTCGATGCTCGGCCCGGCGCGAAGCCTCGCGCTCGATCCCGGCCTCGCGCCGCATCTCGCCGACCGGCTGCTGAGGAAGCCGGGGATGCGTGTCACCACCACGCTCGACATCAACGTGCAGCGCATGGCGATCGCGGCGCTGCGTCGGCAGCTTCTCGGCCTCGGCGCGACGCGCGCGCGGGATGGGGCGGTGATCGTGGTGGACAATGCGAGCGGCGACGTGCTCGCCTATGTCGGCGGGATCGGCGGCAATTCGACCTCGCCTGCCGTCGATGCCGCGAACGCCTATCGTCAGGCCGGATCGACGCTGAAGCCATTCCTCTACGCGCAGGCGATCGAGAAGGGATACCTCACCCCCGCCTCGATCCTCGACGACACGCCGGTGCAGCTCGACACCGCCTCCGGCCTCTACGTGCCGCAGAATTACGATCGCGCGTTCAAGGGGCCGGTCTCCGCGCGGGCGGCGCTGGCGGGGTCGCTCAACGTGCCGGCGGTGCGCACCTTGCTGCTGGTCGGCGTCGATCCGTTCCGCGACCGCTTGTGGGACACCGGCTATCGCGGGCTGGTGGAGGACGGCGCCTATTACGGCTTCAGCCTCGCGCTCGGATCGGCGGAGGTGACGCTGGCGGAGCAGGCGGCGGGCTATCGCAGCCTCGCGCGCGGCGGGCGCTGGTCCCCGCTGCGGCTGCGCGCCGACGACCCGCGTGAGCCGCCGCGCGCGATCACCACGCCGCAGGCCGCGTGGATCGTCGGCGACATGCTCTCCGATCCCGTCGCGCGCGCGGGGACGTTCGGGCTGGATTCGGCGCTGCGTCTCCCCTTCTGGGCGGCGGTGAAGACGGGGACGTCGAAGGCGATGCGCGACAATTGGTGCGTCGGCTTCTCGGACCGCTTCACCGTTGCGGTATGGGTCGGCAATGTCGAGGGCGACGCGATGCGCGCGGTCTCCGGCACCAGCGGGGCGGCCCCGGTGTGGCGCGACGTGATGCTGGCGCTGAACGGCGCGCGCGGCGGGCAGGAACCGGCCCCGCCGCCCGGCGTCGAGGCGCGGCGCGTCACGTTCGCCGGCACGGGGGAGCAGCCGCGCCGCGAATGGTTCCTCGCCGGCACCTCCTTCGCCCATGCCGACGCCGCGCCGGCCGAGGCGCGCCGGCCGCGTATCGCCTCGCCGGTGTCGGGCAGCGTCTATGCGCTCGATCCCGATATCCCGCGCGATCGCCAGCGGCTTGCGGTGGCGGTGACGGGCGCGGCGGCGACGCATCGACTGCGGCTCGATGCGCGCGATCTCGGCGCGGCGGATTCCGCGCCGCTCACCTTCCCCGCGCCGGGACGGCACCAGCTCGCGCTGGTCGATATCGCCGGCCGCACCGTCGACCGCGTGACCTTCACGGTGCGCTGAGGCTAGGATCGCCCCATGAGCAACGGCATGATTCGCATCGGCATCGGCGGCTGGACCTATGAGCCGTGGCGCGGCACTTTCTTCCCGCCGAAATGGCCGGTGAAGCGCGAGCTGGAATATGCCGCCGGCAAGATGACCGCGATCGAGGTCAACGGCACCTATTACAGCGGCTTCAAGCCGGCGACCTTCGCCAATTGGGCGAAGGCGGTGCCGGAGGATTTCGTCTTCACGCTCAAGGCGTCGCGCTTCTGCACCAACCGCAAGGTGCTGGCGGAGGCGGGGGAATCGGTCGCGCGTTTCGTCGGGCAGGGGATCGTCGAGCTGGGCGACCGGCTCGGCCCGATCCTGTGGCAGTTCATGGCGACCAAGAAGTTCGACGCGGCGGATTTCGCCGCGTTCCTCAAGCTGCTGCCGGCCAGCCACGAGGGGGTGAAGCTGCGCCACGCGGTGCAGGTGCGGCACGAATCCTTCGCCGATCCCGCCTTCGTCGCGATGTGCCGCGCAGCCGGGGTGGCGATCGTCTATGCCGATTCGGCGGAATATCCGGCGATCGCCGACGTGACGGGCGACTTCACCTATGCGCGGCTTGAAAACGGCGTGGAGGAGGAACCGGCGGGCTATTCCGCGCAAGCCCTCGACCGTTGGGCCGACGCCGCGCGGACATGGGCGGCGGGCGGCGCGCCGGAGGGGTTGCCCTATGTCGAGCCGGCCAGCCCCGCGAAGAAGCCGCGCGACGCCTTCATATTCTTCATCAACGGCGCCAAGGTGCGCGCGCCGCACGGCGCGATGGCGCTGATCGAGCGCGTCAGATAGCGTCGGTCGCCGGCGGGGCGAGCGGCTCGTCGGGCGCTTGCGGCGTGGCCGCCTGCGCCTCGTCGCGCTTCGGCGCGGCGGGTGGCGGCAGCATCAGCGCGGCCGCCTCGATCGAGTCGAGCGCGCGATGCGCATCGACATAGCGGCGCGCGGCAGTGGCCCAATTGCCCGAATCGGCCGCGCCCGGCAGCCGCGAAACCTCGCCGATCGCCGCCTGCACCTGCCCGGATTCGAGCAGCCGCCGCGCGCGCGCCAGCCGCTCGCCGGGAAGCTGCGACGGCGTGTTCGCATCGTGCAGGAAGACGAGCTTGCCCAACTGGCGGCGCAATCCCTCGAGCCAGCCGTCGTCGCCGTTGATCAGTTCATTGGCGCTATTGTCCAGCGCCTGGCGAAGCGCGGCGAGCGTCACCGGCTGGCGCGCCGCTTGGATGACGGTGGCGACCGGCCCCGGTGCAATCCGGCCGAAACGCTCGCGCAGCTGCACCTCGAGATAGCCGAGCGGCACCCCGCGATCGATCGCGCGGCGCGTGGCGAAGGCGACCATCAGCGCCTCGGCGCGCCCGGCCTGCGTCGCGGCGGCGGCGGAGGTGGTGCCGATCTCCGCCGCGCGCGCCTCCAGCGCGGCGATCTGCGCGGCGAGCGCCGTCTCGCGCGTGGCGAGCGCGTCGAGATCCGGCGGCGGTGCCGCGGGTGTCGGCGTGGGGGTGGGCGATGGCGGCGACGGGGCGGCGGTTTCAGCGGCCGGCTGGGTCGCGGCCTGCTCGTGGATGAACCAGCCCCCCGACTTGCGCATCGCGAAGAACATCAGCGCGATGCCGACGGCAAAGGCGAGCACGATGAAAATCGTCACCAGCCCGACCCGCGGCCGGCGCGCGGCGGTTTCGCTCGGCACAGGATCGTTCATGGTGATACTATTCCCGTCCCGGCCTCATGGGTCAATCGCAAGCCTCGCGGCGAGCGCGGCGAGCGCGGCATCGTCCGGCCGCGCGGCGACCAGCGTTTCGCCCCAGCCGGTCCCGGCGGCGCGCGCGATCGCCTCGCTCAGCGCGGCGAGCCGGATCGAGGTGCGTGGCACGCTGTCCCGGTCGACCAATGCGGCGAAGCGACGCGCGGCGCGGGGCGAATGGAGCAGTGCCACCTGTCCGCGCGCCGTCTCCAGCGCACCGGGCGGCGGATCGAGCGTCTCGCTGCGATAGACGGTGACGGCGGTCACGCCCGGCAGCGCGATCCGGTCGTGCCCGGCGAGGTGGAGCAGTCGCGCGAAACCCGTTGCCCGCGCCTCGGCCACCACCGCTGTGCCGTTGCTGGCGCCGGTGATCGCGACAGCGAAGCCCGCCACACGCGCGGCCGCCGCGCTCGCTTCGCCTACCGCGACGACCGGCAGCCCGCGCACCGCGTCCAGCCCGGCATGGCGAATCGCATTGGCGCTGGTGACGAGCAGCGCGTCGAACTCTCCTTCGGGCAATGACCATGCGACCGGATGCACCGCGAACAGCGGCAATGCGCGGGTGGGGATGCCGAGCGCCGTGAGTCGGGCGATCGTCTGCGCGTCGCCGGGCGCGGGACGCAGCACGATCGCGGTGCGCGTCATCCGCCGAACAGCCGTTGCACCGCAGCGGGGGCGCGGGCAAGCAGATCGCTGGCCAGCGTAGCGGCAAGCTCGTCGCCGGGCGCGCCGCTCGATTTGCCTTCGATCGAATCCTCACCGTCCTCGGACAGCAATTGCGCGCGCAGCGTGACGCGGCCGTCCGCGATCCGCGCCAGCGCGCCGACCGGCGAATGGCATCCGGCATGGATCGCCGCGAGGAAGGCGCGTTCGGTCAGCACCGCCGCGCTGGTCTGCGCATCATCGATCGCGCCGATGATCGCGGCCGCCGGGGAGCCGGCAAGCGTCTCCACCGCCACCGCCGCCTGCGACGGCGCGGGCAGCATCTCGGCGATCGGGATCGCATGGCCGAGATCGCGCCGCCCCAGCCGGTCCAGCCCGGCGGCGGCGAGCAGGGTGGCATCCGCCTCGCCAGCCTCCAGCTTCGCCAGCCGGGTCGCGACATTGCCGCGGAACAGCACGATCCTGAGGTCCGGGCGCAAGCGGAGCAATTGCGCGCGGCGACGCGGCGAGCTGGTGCCGACCACCGCCCCCGGCTTCAGCGCGGCGATCGATTCCGCGCCGATCAGCCGGTCGCGCACGTCGGCGCGCGGCAGCATCGCGGCGATGGCGATCTCCGCCGGGCGGATCGTCTCGACATCCTTGCCCGAATGGACGCAGGCATCGACCTCGCCGGCGAGCAGCGCGCGGTCCAGCTCCTTGGTCCACAGCCCCTTGCCGCCGATCTCGGCCAGCGCGCGATCCTGCACCTTGTCGCCGGTGGTGCGCATCGGCACCAGTTCCACCGCGATCCCCGGATGCGCGGCGACGAGCGCGTCGCGCACCATTTCCGCCTGGATGAGCGCAAGCGGGGACGCACGGGTGCCGAGGCGGAAGGTCATGATGTTCCGATGGCCGAGCCAGCGCCCTTCGACAAGCCCGGACGGAGCGGATAGAGGATCGGACATGCTGATCCTTGGCCTCGAATCCTCCTGCGACGAAACCGCCGCCGCCTTGGTGAGCGGCGACCGGCAAGTGCTGGCGCACCGGCTCGCCGGACAGGAAACGGCGCACCGCCCTTATGGTGGGGTGGTGCCGGAGATCGCCGCGCGCGCGCACGTCGAGGCGCTGGAGCCGCTGATCGAAGCGGCGCTGGCCGATGCCGGCGTCTCGCTCGATCAAGTCGATGCGATCGCCGCCACCGCCGGGCCGGGGCTGATCGGCGGGGTGATGGTCGGTCTCGTCACGGGCAAGGCGATCGCCCATGCGGTCGGCAAGCCGCTGGTGGCGGTCAACCATCTGGAGGGTCATGCGCTCAGCCCGCGCCTGTCCGATCCCGATCTCGAATTCCCCTATCTGCTGCTGCTCGTTTCCGGCGGGCATTGCCAGCTGCTGCTGGTCGAGGGCGTCGGGCGCTATCGCCGGCTGGCGACGACGATCGACGACGCGGCGGGCGAGGCGTTCGACAAGACCGCCAAGCTGCTCGGCCTCGGCTTCCCCGGCGGTCCGGCGGTGGAGCGCGCCGCCGCGTCGGGCGACCTCCGCGCCGTGCCGCTGCCGCGCCCGCTGATCGGATCGGACGAGCCGCATTTCTCCTTCGCCGGCCTCAAGAGCGCCGTCGCACGCGCGGTTGGGCATCACGCGCCAGAGGATATCGCCGCCTCGTTCCAGCAGGCGGTGGTCGATTGCCTGATCGACCGCACACGCCGCGCGCTCGACCGTGCCGATGGCGCGACCGCGCTGGTGGTGGCCGGGGGCGTCGCGGCCAACGGCGCGGTGCGCGGAGCATTGGAAAGGCTGGCGGGTGAGAACGGCCTGCGCTTCGTCGCGCCGCCCTTGTGGCTCTGCACCGACAATGCGGCGATGATCGCCTGGGCGGGGGCGGAGCGATTCATGGCCGGCCTCACCGATCCGCTCGACGTGCCGGCGCGCGCGCGCTGGCCGCTCGATCCGACGGCGGAAGCGGTGCGCGGCGCGGGGGTGAAGGCATGAGGATCGGGGTGATCGGCGGCGGCGCATGGGGCACCGCGCTGGCACAGGTGGCGGCGCGCGGCGGCGAGGTGCTGCTATGGGCGCGCGAACCGGAGGTGGTCGCCTCGGTCAACGCCGATCACGCCAATCCGCTGTTCCTGCCGGACGTGCCGCTCTCCCCCGCGATCCGCGCGACCGGGGTGCTGGGCGACCTTGCCGGGGTGGACGCCTTG
Source organism: Sphingomonas sp. 67-36 (assembly GCA_001897375.1). GTDB lineage: Bacteria > Pseudomonadota > Alphaproteobacteria > Sphingomonadales > Sphingomonadaceae > Sphingomonas. Next base: position 63,280 of record MKSU01000017.1, read on the forward strand.
CTGGTGGTCGCGCCGGCGCAGCATGTCGGGCGGGTGCTCGCCGAAACGCCGGTCGGCGCGACGCCGCTGGTGATGTGCGCCAAGGGGATCGAGGCGGGGTCGCGCCGGCTGGTCGGCGAGGTCGCCCATGCCGCGCATCCCGACGCGCCGATCGCGGTGCTCTCCGGCCCGACCTTCGCGCATGAGGTCGCCGCCGGGCTGCCGACCGCCGTGACGCTCGCCTGCGAGGACACGGTGCTGCAGGCGCGGCTGGCGGAGCGGCTCGCCGGCCCCGCCTTTCGCCCCTATGCCTCCAGCGACGTGACCGGGGCGGAGATCGGCGGGGCGGTGAAGAACGTCCTCGCCATCGCCTGCGGCGTGGTGGAGGGTGCCGGTCTTGGGCAGAATGCGCGCGCGGCGCTGATCGCGCGCGGCTTCGCGGAGATGACGCGCTTCGGCCTCGCGCGCGGCGCGCGGGCGGAGACGCTGGCGGGGCTTTCGGGGCTGGGCGATCTGGTGCTGACCTGCTCCTCGACCAGCTCGCGCAATTTCTCGCTCGGCCTCGGGCTCGGGCGGGGCGAGCCGGCCGCCAGCCTCCTCGCCGACCGCCGCACCGTGGCGGAAGGGGCCTTCACCGCGCCGGTGCTGGCGGAGGCGGCGCGGGAACTGGGCGTCGACATGCCGATCGTCGAGGCGGTGTGCCGGCTGCTCGACGGCGCGGACGTGCGCGCGGTGACACGCGACCTGCTTTCCCGCCCGCTGCGCGAGGAAGCGTGACGATGCGCTGGGCGGCCCTGCTCAAGAGCATCAACGCCGGCAAGAATGTCGCGATGGCCGATCTGCGCGATTTCCTGTCGGCGCAGGGGATGCGGGACGTGGCGACCCTGCTCGCCTCCGGCAATGCGTTGTTCTACAGCGACGAACGCGACGCGGCCGCGCTGGAGCAAAGGTTGCAGGCGGCCGCGCGCGAACAGCTCGGGCTGGATACCGACTGGTTCCTTCGCGGCCATGACGACCTCGCCGCGATCGCCGCCGCCAATCCCTTTCCGGCGGAAACGGCGGCGCGGCCGAATCATGTGCAGGTGTTCTTCCTGCACCAGCCGGTCGATCCGGCGGTGCTGGAGGCGCTGGCCGGCTGCTATGACGGGCCGGAGCGGCTGGTGGCGGTCGGTCGCGAGCTGTTCGTCGATTATCCCGCCGGGATCGGCAGATCGAAACTGCCTCCGGCGATGGCGCGCGCGAAATTCCCCAAGGCGGCTACGGCGCGCAACTGGAACACGTTGCTCAGGCTGGTCGCGCTGACCGCCTAGAGCAGGCAGCCCGATATCGGAATCGGCCAGCCTGCTCTAATCCTTTGTTATCGCATCGCTTATAGCTGAAAACCGGTGCCCACTTTTCAGCGCGATGCTCTAGAAATCGACCGCGATTCCCTTCAGCTCCCAATCGCCGAAGCGGGTCGGGTCGCGATCGGCGGGATCGTTCGGGCCGGGTTTGCCGGGGGCCGGTTTCGGCACCGGCGTGTTCGGCGACAGATAGGCCGGCGGCTTCACATGCGGGGGGCGTTTCGACATTGCTCTTCCGATCTGGCTGCTGACCCGCCACATGGGCGCGATGACGACGCGCGCCAAGCCCCATAAACGCCCCTCCCTGCCGCTCGGCACGCCGACCCGCCGCGCTGCGATGCGGCTGCTCGACGCGGTGCTGCGGCGGGGCGAGGCGCTGGAGACGGCGCTGCCCGCCGCGACGCGCGACCTCGTCTCGCCGCCCGATCGCGGGCTCGCCCATGCCATCGCGGCGGAGACGCTGCGCCGCCTGCTCGATCTCGACGCGCTGATCGATTCGGCCACCCGTCAGCGCCTGCCCGACGACGCCAAGGCGCGGATGGCGCTGCGCATCGCGCTCGCGCAGACGCTGGCGCTCGGCACGCCGCCGCATGCCGCGATCGCGACGGTGCTGCCGCTGGTCGATGGCGGGCCGCGCCGGCTGGTGCATGGCGTGTTCGGCACGCTGATGCGGCAAGGCGTCGCCTTGCCCGACACGCCGACGCTGCCCGAGGTCGTGGCGGCGCGCTGGCGCGCTGCATGGGGCGAGGAGACGGTCGCCGCCGCCGCGCGCGCGATCGCCGCACCGCCGCCGCTCGATCTCACGCTGCGCGATCCGGCATGGGCGGGGCTGGAGGGCGAAAGCCTTGCGCCGGGGCATCTGCGTCTCGCCGACGCCGGGCCGGTGCCCGAACTCGCCGGCTTCGACGAGGGCGCGTGGTGGGTGCAGGATCTCGCCGCCTCGATCCCCGCCCGGCTGATCGGGGCGGGGCAGGGGCGCGCGCTCGACCTGTGCGCCGCGCCGGGCGGCAAGACGCTCCAGCTCGCCGCCGCCGGCTGGAAGGTGACGGCGGTCGACGCCTCGAAAAGTCGCGCCGCGCGACTTGGCGAGAATCTCGCGCGCACCGGGCTTTCCGCCGAGACGGTGGTGGCGGACGTGCTCGACTGGTCGCCGGAGATGCCGGCGGAGGCGGTGCTGGTCGATGCGCCGTGCAGCGCCACCGGCATCTTCCGCCGCCATCCCGACGTGCTCCACCGCGCGCATGGCGGGGTGATCGCCGAGATGGCCGATCTCCAGCAGCGCATCCTCGCCCGCGCGGCGGACTGGGTGAGGCCGGGCGGCGTGCTGGTCTATGCCACCTGCTCACTGGAGCCGGAGGAGGGGGAGGCGCAGATCGCGCGCTTTCTGGCGGCGCGCGCGGACTTTGCCGTCATGCCTCCCGCGCCCGGCGAGCTGCCCGACGGCATCGCCGCGCACCCGGACGGCCATGTCCGCACGCTCCCCGGAACGGTCGAGGCGAAAGGTGGCTGCGACGGCTTTTTCGTCGCGCGGCTGCGACGCGCTTCCGCCTGAGCGAAACGCGCGTTAAGCGGGGCCATGTCCAAGCCCATCCGCATCGCCCCCTCGATCCTTTCCGCCGATTTCGCGAAGCTGGGCGAGGAGATCCGCGCGATCGACGCGGCGGGGGCGGACTGGATCCATGTCGATGTGATGGACGGCCATTTCGTGCCGAACATCACAATCGGCCCGATGGTGGTGAAGGCGCTGCGACCCTATACGCAGAAGCCGTTCGATGTGCACCTGATGATTTCGCCGGTGGACGCCTATCTCGACGCCTTCGCGGAAGCCGGGGCGGACACGATCACCGTCCATCCTGAAGCGGGGCCGCACGTCCACCGCACGATCCAGCACATCAAGGGCCTTGGCAAGCGCGCCGGGGTGGTGCTCAACCCGGCGACGCCGGTAGATATCCTCGATTACCTGCTCGACATGGTCGATCTGGTGCTGGTGATGAGCGTCAACCCCGGCTTCGGCGGGCAGAGCTTCATCGACAGCCAGCTTCGCAAGATCGCCACGATCCGCGCGATGATCGACGCGACCGGGCGCGACATCGACCTTGAGGTGGACGGCGGCATCGACCGGCATACCGCGCGGCTGGCGGTCGATGCGGGCGCGGACGCGCTGGTCGCCGGCACCGCCACCTTCCGCGGCGGGCCGGATGCCTATGCCGCCAACATCCGGGCGCTTCGCGGCGAATGACCGGGGAGACCGGCGATCCCGCCGCCGACGGGATCGAGCAGGGCAAGCGGCTGGTGCGATCGGGTGGCGACAAGGGGCTGTCGCTCGCCGAACGCCTGTCGCAGACCTTCGACCGGCTGACGTGGCGCACGCCGATCCATTCCTTCCGGCTCAAGGGCCGCTATCCGCTCAAGCTGATCGCGGTGCCGGACGATCCGTTGTTCGGCGACGCGGCGCGCGGGCAGGCGTTGATCGAGGGGCGCATCGCGTGGCGCGGCGACACGCGCGAGATCGCCGGGCTCGATTTCCGCAACCTCGATGTCCCGTCGGGCTTCGCCGATTATCTCCAGTCCTTCGCCTGGCTGCGCGATCTCTCCTCGGTCGCGACCCGCGCCAAGGGAGCGCCGATCGCCGAAGGGCTGATGTCGCGCTGGCTGATCGCCCATGCCGACAAGGTGGCGGGCGCCGCGTGGCGGCCGGATATCTGGGGCTGGCGCATCCTGTTCTGGACGGCGCATGCGCCGCTGATCCTGTCCTCGACCGATCTCGTCTATCGTTCGAAGGTGCTCAACACGCTGGCGCGGGGGGCGCGGCACCTCGATCGCGGGGCGGACAAGACACCGCCTGGGCCGAAGCGCGTCGCCGCCTGGTGCGGGCTGATCGCCGCCGGGCTGCTGATTCCCGGCGGCGATCCGCGCCGCGTGTTCGGCGAGGCGGGGCTGGCGCGTGCGCTCGACACCGCGCTATTCGAGGACGGCGGCGCGGTCAGCCGTGCGCCGGACGCGCTGCTCGACATGGCGATGCTGCTGGCGATCCTGCGCGAATGCTATGCCGCGCGCCGGCTGGAGCTGCCCGAGGCGGCTGAGGCGGCGCTGGCGCGGATGATCCCGGCGCTGCTGGGCGTGTGCCACGCCGATCGCGGGCTGGCGAGCTGGCAGGGCGGCGGCCCGGTGCCGGCGGAGCGCGTCGCGCAGATCGTCGAGGCGACCGGCGTGCGCACCCGCCCGCTCAAGCAGGCGCGCGAATGGGGCTATCAGCGGCTGACCGGCGGCAATGCCGTGCTGATCATGGACGCCGCCCCGCCACCGGTGGCGCGCGTGGTCGACGGCGGCTGCGCCTCGACGCTGGCGTTCGAATTCTCCGATGGCGCGGCGCGGCTGATCGTAAACTGCGGCGGCGCGCGCGGCGTCTCGCCGCGCCTGCCGCGCGAGCTGGTCGAGGCGCTGCGCACCACCGCCGCGCATTCGACGCTGACGCTCAGCGATTCCAATTCCACCGCGATCCTGGCGGACGGCTCGCTCGGCAAGGGCGTGGCGGAGGTGGAGCTGTCGCGGCAGGAATCCGATGGCGCCGGGCGGATCGAGGCGAGCCATGACGGCTATGTCCGCCGCTTCGGCTTCGTCCACCGGCGCCAGCTTGTGCTGACCGGCGACGGGCGCGAGTTGCGCGGCGAGGATTCGCTGCTGCCGAGGGGTCGCCGCCGCCGCCCCGGCACGACGCCGTTCGCGATCCGCTTCCACCTCGGGCGCGGGGTGGAGGCATCGCCCACCGCCGACGGTCTCGCGGCGGTGCTGCGCGTGCCGGGCGGGGCGCTGTGGCAATTCCGCGTGCGCGGCGATTCGCTGGCGATCGAGGAGAGCCTGTGGATCGACGGCGACGGCCGCCCGGTCGCGACGCAGCAACTCGTCGTCACCGGCACGGCGGAAGCCGGCGGGGCGAGCGTGAGCTGGGCGCTGAAACGCGCGCGATAGCGCGGCGCGGCGGGGTGGCGCGACTTCCAAACCGCCTCCAAGGTTCAACTCAATCAGGACAGCGCCGTGATCGCCCTCCGGGCGACCCCTTCGGGGCAGGCGGATTTTGGCGTCATGCGGCGTCGGGGCACCCCGCAAAGTATTACTTTGCGGGGACCCCGTCGCGCGTCGGTCACGATGCAAGAGCATTGCTCCTTCCTTGCTCCTTGCCTGACGCCAAAATCCGCTCCGTCACGACGTTGTCCTGATTGAGTTTGAACCCTAAGAGGCGCGGCGAGTCCTCCCCAGCTTCGCAAGGCCGACATGACGACGATCCCGATCAAGCGCGCGCTCCTTTCCGTTTCCGACAAGACGGGGGTGGTCGATCTCGCCCGCACGCTGGCGGGGCGCGGCGTGGAGCTGGTGTCGACCGGCGGCACCGCGAAGGCGCTGCGCGAGGCGGGGCTGGCGGTGCGCGACGTGTCCGACCTCACCGGCTTTCCCGAGATGATGGACGGGCGCGTCAAGACGCTGCACCCGATGGTCCACGGCGGGCTGCTGGCGGTGCGCGACGACCCCGCCCACGCCGCCGCGATGGCCGAGCATGAGATCGGCGCGATCGACCTGGTGGTGGTGAACCTCTATCCCTTCGTCCAGACGGTCGCGAAGGGCGCGGGGCGCGACGAGATCATCGAGAATATCGACATCGGCGGCCCGTCGATGGTGCGCTCGGCGGCGAAGAATCACGCCTATGTCGCGATCGTCACCGATCCGGCGGATTACGAAACGGTGGCGAAGGGCGAGACCGATCTCGTCGAGCGCAAGCGGCTCGCCGCCAAGGCCTTCGCCGCGACCGCGACCTATGACGCCATGATCGCGAGCTGGTTCGGGTTCGCCGACCAGCAGCAGCAATTCCCGGCGACCCTGCCCTTCGTCCTCCAGAACCCGACCGTGCTGCGCTATGGCGAGAACCCGCATCAGCAGGCCGCCTTCTACAACCACGCCGGCCCCTCCACCCCCGGCATCGGCCAGGCGCGGCAGGTGCAGGGCAAGGAACTGAGCTACAACAACCTCAACGACGCCGACGCGGCGCTGGAGCTGGTGAGCGAATTCCGCGACGCCGCGCCGACCTGCGTCATCGTCAAGCACGCCAATCCCTGCGGCGTGGCGAGCGCGGCGACGTTGGCGGAGGCTTACGAGGCAGCCTTCGCCTGCGATACGGTGTCGGCGTTCGGCGGGATCATCGCGCTCAACCGCACGCTCGACGCCGCGACCGCGAAGGCGATCACCGGCATCTTCACCGAGGTGGTGGTCGCCCCCGACGCGGACGAGGAGGCGATCGCCTTGTTCGCCGCGAAGAAGAACCTGCGCCTGCTGCTCACCGGCCAGCTTCCCGATCCGGCGCGGAGCGGGATGACGGCGAAGTCGATCACCGGCGGCTGGCTGGTCCAGTCGCGCGACAATGGCGTGCTGACCGACGACATGCTCAAGGTGGTGACGAAGCGCCAGCCGACCACGCAGGAGCTGGCCGACTGCCGCTTCGCCTGGACGGTCGCCAAGCATGTGAAGTCGAACGCGATCGTCTATGCGAAGGACGGCGGCACCGCCGGCGTCGGCGCGGGGCAGATGAACCGGCTCGAATCCGCGCGCATCGCCGCGTGGAAGGCGAAGGACGCGGCGGAGAAGGCGGGCTGGGCCGAGCCGCGCACGATCGGCTCGGCGGTGGCCTCGGACGCTTTCTTCCCCTTCGCAGACGGGCTGCTCGCGGCGGTGGAGGCGGGAGCGACGGCGGTGATCCAGCCGGGCGGCTCGATCCGCGACGCCGAGGTGATCGCGGCGGCCGACGAGGCGGGACTGGCGATGATCTTCACCGGGATGCGCCACTTCCGCCACTGATCCGCCGCCGCCCCGCCCCCCGAAAGAGGGCGGGGCGGTCGCCGGTCAGAAGCGGACGCCGACGCCCGCGCCGAACACCAGAGGGTTGATATCGACGCGCACGCGCTGCGTGCCGATCGCCGTGGTGTCGAGCCGCGCGGTGGTGCGCATGTCGATATATTTGACGTCGAGGTTGACGAACATCCGGCGCGAGATGTCGACGTCGACGCCCGCCTGCGCCGCCCAGCCGAAGCTGTCGCTCATCCCCACCTTCGTCTTGCCGACCGCCGCCTGAAGGCCGTCAGACGCCTTCTCGTTCCAGAAGATCGTATAGTTGATGCCCGCGCCGACATAGGGCCGCACCGCCCCCTTCGGGTTGAAGTGATATTGCGCGGTCAGCGTCGGCGGCAGCACCCATGTGGAGGCGAGCTTGCCGATCCCGCCGGTCGTGCCGCTGGTCCCCGAGGCAGTGTGCTTGGTGGTGGAGGCGATCAGTTCGAAGCCGATATGATCGGTCGCCATATAGGTGACGTCCACCTCCGGCATCACCGCATCGTTGAGCTTCACCTTCTCGCCCGGGAAGGTGGGGGTGATGCCGCCCGATTTCTCGTTCGGCGCAACGACGATCGCGCGCAGCCGCACCAGCACGTCACCGGCCGCGATCCCCTGACGGTCCTGCGCCACGGCGGGCGTGGCGAGCAATGCGCCGGCCAGCAGGCCCAGGCCGATCATTCCCTTCATCTCGTTTCTCCTTGCTTGCTGAGGCCGCTGTGGCGCGGGCGGCAAGGAGTGGCTTTGCGCATCGTCAAGCGATTGCTTGACCCGCATCAAACCGGGCACTGTTTCGGGATCGTTCCGATTCCGCAGCCTGAGGGTGTGGGGGGGATTCAGTTCAGGGCGCGGCGAAAAAAATGGATTTCGAGAACCGGCGCGCAGCGGTCTTCAGATCCCTGAGCACCGGAAGCGCGGAAAAGCCGCTTTTTGCAGCCCGCCATGGGCTGAATCCCCACACACCCTAGCGCGTCATCGCGCCGACGTTGGGGAGCGTCGCCTCGTCGGCGCGCGGCATCTTGCTGAACAGCGCGCGATCGGCCGGGCCGAACGCGCGGCGCCACAGGATGAACAGATAGGTCGCGGCGATCGCCGGGATGCCGATCACGACCTGCGCCCACTCATATTCGTGCGGCAGCATCGTGAAGGCGCCGCCCATCGCGATCGCCGCCAGCGCCGCCCATAGCAACGGCCAGCGCAGCGGCGAGACCGGCGCGCGCAGCAGCCTGCCCAGCACCCGCGCCTTGATGACGGAGGTCAGCGCGAGGCTGAGCATCAGCGCCACCGCGGGACCGGCCGCCTGCCATTCGACCGGCCAGCCGAGCGCGCGCATCGCGAAGATCAGCGCGAAGCTCAGCACCACCTGGAAAGACAGCATCGCGGCGGAGATCATCAGGTTGCGATGCCGCGCCATATAGACCAGCGCGGATTCGCACACCGCGCCGGTCGAGGCGAGCACCTCGGCGGTGAGCAGGAAGGCGAGCGCGGCGGTGCCGGCGACGAACTGCGGCCCGACGATCCCCATCACCGCCTCGCCGGGGATCGAGCCCATCAGCGCCAGCCCGCCCTGCGCGGCGATGATCCAGAACGCCACCTGCCGCACCTGTTCGGCGATCGCGGTGCGATTGTCGCTGGCGAGGTTGCGGGTGATGACCGGGCCGAGGATCGGGTCGAACGAGGTCTTGAGCTTCTGCGGCAGCGAGGCGACCTGCTGCGCCATGTAATAGATGCCGACGATCTTCGGCGCGAACATCAGGCCGAGGATGAAGCGGTCGACGTTGCGCGTCCCCCATTCCAGCGCGTCCGCCCCGGCGAGCGGCGCGTTGCGGCGGGCGAGCGCGAACAGCGCGCGCAGGTGCGGCGACCAGCCGTGCGGCAGGCCGTAGCTGCGGATGAAGGGAATGAGGCTCGCCGTCAGCGCCGCGAGCATCGAGGCGACATAGGCGAGGACAAGGCCGTCGCGCGTGGTGAAGAAGGAGAAGACCCATGCCGCGATCGAGATCGTCCACGGCTCCACCACCGCCCGCGCCGTCACCGTCGCGCGCACGTTGAGCCGATAGGCCAGAGCGGCGAGGCTGATGTCGGACCAGGCGATGGCGAGGATGATGAGCGGCAGGTAGCGGTCCAGCCCGGCGACATAGCTGTTGGGGTACATCACCTCCGGGAACGCCCACAAAACCGCGCTCGCCGACAGGCTGAGGATGCCGCCCAGCACCATCGCGTCCCACACGACATGGACATGCGGTCGCTCCGTGGTCGCCAGCGCCTGCGCCAGCCCGCGCTTCAGCCCGAGCGTGGAGACCAGCGCGGCCAGCTCCACCACCACCACCGCGATGGCGAAGCGGCCGACGAGATCCGGCCCGTAGAGCCGCCCGGCGATGAACAGGAACGGGATACGCGCCATCAGCCGCAGGACGAAGCCCGCGACATTGGTGCGCCCCCCCTTGGCGAGGGTTGCGATATCCTCCGACGCCTCGCTCACCACCGGCGCTCCCGACGCCCGCGACCTGTCAATGCGCCGCCCCCCAGCTTTCGCCGACGCCGATCTCCACCGCCAGCGGCACGTCGAGCCTGACGACCGGCTCGGCGGCGGTGGCCATGACGCGCTCGATCACCGGGCGCGCGGCGTCCACCTCGCTAGCCGGCAACTCGAACACCAGTTCGTCATGCACCTGGAGTAGCATCCGAGTGCCGATGAGACCGGCTTCGGCCAGCGCCGGCTCCATCCGCGCCATCGCGCGCTTGATGATGTCGGCGGACGAGCCTTGGATCGGCGCGTTGATCGCCGCGCGCTCCGCCCCCTGCCGCTCGTGCTGCACCTTGGATTTGATGCGCGGGAAATGCGTCTTGCGGCCGAACAGCGTCTCGGTGAAGCCGCGCTCGCGCACATGGGTCAGCGTCTCGGCGATATAGCGGTTGATGCCGGGGAAACGCTCGAAATAGCGGTCGATCATTGCCTGCGCCTCGTCCGACGACACGTCGAGGCGCCCGGCGAGGCCCCAGCGGCTGATGCCGTAGAGGATCGCGAAGTTGATCGTCTTGGCGCGCGCGCGGGTGTCGCGGCTCAGTTCGCCGAACAATTCCCGCGCGGTCATCGCGTGGATGTCGTCGCCGCGTGCGAACGCCTCCTTGAGCGCCGGCACGTCGGCCATATGCGCGGCGAGGCGCAGCTCGATCTGCGAATAATCGGCGGCGAGGATGACATTGCCCGGCTCCGCCACGAAGGCGTCGCGGATCTGGCGGCCCGTCTCGGTGCGGATCGGGATGTTCTGGAGGTTCGGGTCGGTCGAGGAGAGTCGCCCGGTCTGCGCGCCGGTCAGGCTGTAGCTGGTGTGGACGCGGCCGGTCTCGGGATGGATCTGCTCCTGCAGCGTATCGGTATAGGTGTTCTTGAGCTTGGTGAGCTGCCGCCAGTCGAGCACGCGCGCGGCGATCTCCGCGCCGGGCGAATCCTTGTCGGCGGCGATCCGCTCCAGCTCGTTCACGTCGGTCGAATAGACGCCGGACTTGCCCTTGCGCCCGCCCTTGATCCCCATCCGCTCGAACAGCACGTCGCCCAATTGCTTGGGGCTGCCGATGGTGAAGGAGCCGCCGGCGAGGCCGTGGATCGTCGTTTCCAGCACCGCGATCTCGGCATCGAAGCCGCGGCTCAATTGCGCCAGCCGCTCGCGATCGACCTTGATGCCGCGGCGCTCCATCCGCGCGATCACCGGCACCAGCGGGCGATCGACCATCTGGTAGATGCGCGTCGCCCCCTCCGCCGGCAGCCGCGCGCGGAAGCGCCGCCACAGCCTGAGCGTCACGTCGGCATCCTCGGCGGCGTAGCGGGTGGCGGCCTTCAGATCGACCTCGTGGAAGCCGAGTTGCTTCTTGCCGGTGCCGACCACGTCCTTGTACGCGATGCAGCTATGCGACAGGTGCGTCGCGGCCAGCTCGTCCATGCCGTGCCCGTGCAGCCCGGCGTCGAGATCGAAGCTCATCACGATCGAATCGTCGAACGGCGCGACATCGATTCCCAGCCGCCCGAGCACGATCAAATCGTATTTCAGATTGTGCCCGATCTTGAGCACGCCGGGATCCTCGAGCAGCGGGCGGAGCTTCGCCAGCGCCACGTCGCGGTCGATCTGCACCGGCTTCTCGGCGAACATGTCCGTCCCGCCGTGCGCGAGCGGGATATAGCAGGCGCGGTTGGGGGCGAGCGCCATGCTGACGCCGACCAGCTCGGCCAGCATCGGGTCTTTCGCCGTCGTCTCGGTGTCGATCGCGACATAGCCCTGATGTCGCGCCGCCGCGATCCAGCGGTCCAGCGCTGCCTCGTCCGACACCGTCTCATAGGCGTCATGGTCGCACGGCGGGTCCTCCTCCAGCACCACGGTCGGCGAAGGCGCGGGCTGCGGCGCGTCCGCCACCTGCCCCAATTTGGCGAGCAGCGACTTGAAGCCATGATGCTCCAGGAAAGCGCGTAGCGGCGCTTCCGGGATGCCGTTCAGCTCCATCTCCTCCAGCGGGTGCGGCAGCGGCACGTCGCTCGCCAGCTCGACCAGCCGGCGGCTGAGCCGCGCCATGTCGGCGTGGGCGATCAAATTCTCGCGCAGCTTGCCCGGCTTCATTCCCGGCGCGGCGGCCAGCACCGCCTCCACGTCGCCATATTCGGTGATGAGCTTCGCGGCGGTCTTCGGGCCGACGCCGGGGACGCCGGGGACATTGTCCACGCTGTCGCCCATCAGCGCCAGCACCTCGCCCAGTTTGTCCGGCCCGACGCCGAACTTCTCGATCACCGCCTCCGGCCCCATCCGCCGGTCGCGCATCGTGTCGAGCATGTCGATGCCCGGCTCGGTCAGGAGCTGCATCAGGTCCTTGTCGGAGCTGATGATCGTCACCTGCCAGCCCTGCGCCAGCGCCGCCTTGGCATAAGAGGCGATCAGGTCGTCCGCCTCCCACCCGCGTTCCTCGATGCACGGCAGCGAGAAGGCGCGCGTCGCGTCGCGGATCATCGGGAACTGGGGCACGAGGTCTTCCGGCGCGGGCGGGCGCTGCGCCTTGTACTGGTCGTACATCGCGTTGCGGAACGTCTCCTCGGCGGCGTCGAGGATCACCGCGAGATGCGTCGGGCCGTCCGCCTCGTGCAGCTCCTTGGCGAGCTTCCACAGCATCGTCGTATAGCCATAGACCGCACCGGCCGGCTCGCCGTGCTGGTTGGTGAGCTTGGGCAGGACGTGATAGGCGCGAAAGATATAGCCCGAGCCATCGACGAGATAGAGATGCGGCATGGCGGCGGGGATAGCCCGGATCGTGCGCGGGACCAATCCCGCTTGTGGTTTGTTTGGGAATGCCTCCTGCGCGGGGATCGGCGCAAAATGCGATTCTATCGCATCATGCCGGGCGTCGCATCAGCTTCCCGGCGCGTCGTCTTCGGTCGAGGCGATGGCGCGCGGGTCGGCGCGATGGCCGGTCAGCGCGCCAGCGGCCGCCTGGATCAGCAATTGCCGGTCGCGCATCGGGCGCATCGTGTCGCCGATCATCACCGCGATGGCATAGCGCCGCCCGTCGGGCGCGGTGAGCAGGCCGACGTCGTTGAAGCCGGCGTTGCGGCGGCCCAGCTCCTGCCCGGTGCCGGTCTTGTGCTCCAGCGACCAGCCCGGCGGCAGCGCCGCCTTCAGCCGGGCGCGCCCGGTGACGGTGGAGCCCATCGTGGTGAGCAGGAAGCGCGTCGAGGTTTCCGACAGCAGTTCGCCGCGCGCCAGCCGCGCCAGCGCGTCGGCGATGGCTAGCGGCGCCGCGCCGTCCGGCGGATCGGCGATATAGGCCTCCAGCGCGGCCGCGCGAACCTCCGGCGCGAGGCGCGAGCGCGCGATCTCGAAACCGTTGCCGAGCGAATAGCTCTGCTGCCACGTCAGCCCGGCGGTGCGCGACTGGAGCAGCCGCTCGCCGGGGCCGAAGCGGATGTCGCCGAGTTGCTTGCGTTCGATGAACGAGCGCACCGCGGCCGGGCCGCCGACCAGCGTGAGCAGGCGGTCGTTCGCGGTATTGTCGCTGTGCGTCAGCGCGCGGGTGAGGAGCGCCCCCACCGTCGTCTGATAGCCCGAGGGCTTGACCAGCGCGGCGATCGGCTGGTGGAACAGGGTGAGGTCGGAAGGGTAGAGCGTCACCGGATCGTCGAGCTTGAGCCGGCCGGAATCGCGCTGGTCCAGCACGGTCATCGCGACCCACAATTTGCTCACGCTCTGCTGCGGCATCCGGCGGCGGCCGCCACTCTCCACCGTCCAGCCATCGTCGACCGCGCGGATCGCGATGCCGGCGACGCCGGGGAAGCCGCGCACCAGCGCATCAACCTGCTCGACCAGCGCGCGCGGCGCCTCGATGCGGGGGCGCCGCATCACCTTCGGCACCGGCAGCGAGACGACATAGGCGGGGGCGCCGACATAGGTGGCGGCCGGCGCGGAGGCGGAGGTGCCCGGCCGCGTTCCGGGGCCGCAGGCGGCGAGCGCCAGCGTCCCGAAACCCGCCGTCAACCACCCGATACGCGAACCCGTCATGCCTCGATCTTGCCCACCCGACCCGAGGATCAGGTTAAACCCGATCCCGACGCCGAAAGAAAACAGCAGCTTGGCACAATCGCGATGAACCGCGCCTGAGGCGCGACAGATTCACGGAACGAGAATCGTGTCCACCGCCCGGGGCAGGGTTTCGGGCCAGTCGAGCGTGTAATGCAGCCCCCGGCTCTCGTGTCGCTGGAGCGCGGAGCGCACGATCAGGTCGGCGGTCTGGAGCAAATTGCGCAGCTCGATCAGGTCGGGCGTGACGCGGAAATGGCCGTAATAATCGCCCACCTCGTCGGTCAGCAGCTTGATGCGGTGCGCCGCGCGCTCCAGCCGCTTGGTGGTGCGCACGATGCCGACGTAATTCCACATGAAGCGGCGGATTTCCGTCCAGTTCTGCTTGATGACGACTTCTTCGTCGGAATCGGTGACGCGGCTTTCGTCCCAGCCGCGGATCTCGGGCACCGGGCCGAACGCGTCCCAGTTCGCCGCGATATGCTTCGCAGCCGCCTCGCCGAACACGAAACATTCGAGCAGCGAGTTCGACGCGAGCCGATTCGCGCCGTGCAGGCCCGACTGGGTGCACTCACCCGCCGCGTAGAGATTGGGCAGGTCGGTGCGCCCGTCGCGGTCGATGACGATCCCGCCGCAGGTGTAATGCTGCGCCGGCACCACCGGGATCGGCTGCGTCGTCATGTCGATGCCGAGGCCGATCAGTTTCTCGTAGATATTGGGGAAATGCCCACGCACGAAATCGGGCGGCATGTGGCTGATGTCGAGATGGACGTAATCGAGGCCGAGCCGCTTGATCTCATGGTCGATCGCGCGCGCGACGATATCGCGCGGGGCAAGCTCCGCGCGCGGATCGAAATCGGGCATGAAGCGGTGGCCGGTCTCGGGGATCTTGAGCTGCCCGCCCTCGCCGCGCACCGCCTCGGTGATGAGGAAGTTCTTGACCTCCAGATTGTAGAGGCAGGTCGGGTGGAACTGCATGAACTCCATGTTCGAGATGCGGCAGCCCGCGCGCCACGCCATCGCGATGCCGTCTCCCGTCGCGCCGCGCGGCGCGGTGGAGAACAGATAGGTGCGCCCCGCCCCGCCGGTGGCGAGGATCGTCGCGCGCGCGGTGAACAGGTTGACGCGGCCGGTGCGGCGATCGACCGCATAGACGCCCCAGACGTCGCCCGCGCCGGAATAGCGCTCCTCGTGCCGGCTGGTGGCGAGATCGATCGCCACCTGATCGGGGACGAGCGTGATGTTGGGATGCTTCTCGGCGGCGCGTTGCAGCGCCTCCTGCACCGCCCAGCCGGTCGCGTCGGCGACATGGACGATGCGGCGATGCGAATGGCCGCCCTCGCGCGTCAGGTGCAGCGCGTCCCCTTCGGTGGCGAAGGGCACGCCCAGCGCCTGGAGCCGGTGGATCGCGGCGGGCGCGTTCTCGACCACGAACTCCACGGTGGCGCGGTCGTTGAGGCCCGCGCCCGCGATCATCGTATCCTCGATATGGCTCTCGAACGTGTCGCCCGGCTCCAGCACCGCGGCGATGCCGCCTTGTGCCCAGGCGGTCGAGCCTTCGTTGAGCGCGCCTTTCGCCAGCACCGTCACCCTGAAGCGATCGGCGAGGTTGAGCGCGGCGGTCAGCCCGGCCGCGCCGGAGCCGACGATGAGGACGTCGCTGGTGTTCGTCATGGCGCGTCTTGTTGCACGAAAGTCGCGGCGGGGGACAATGGTTAAGTATCGCGCTAGACAGCGCCGCATGATCGAGGCCGAGTTCATCGCCGCGCTGCGCCGCCTGCCGCTTCACCCCGGCGCGCTCGGGCTGGCCGACGACGCCGCGCGGCTTGGCGGCTATGTCCTCACCACCGACACTATGGTCGAGGGCGTGCATTTCCTCGCGACCGATCCGCCCGAGGATATCGCGTGGAAGCTCGTCGCGACCAATCTCTCCGATCTCGCCGCCAAGGGCGCGCGGCCGGAGGGTGCGTTGCTCAACTATCCGCTGGGCGAGGACAAATGGGATCGCGCCTTCCTCGCCGGGCTGGATACGGCGCTGGCGGCGCTCGATTGCCCGCTGATCGGCGGCGATACGGTGTCGCTGCCCGAAGGCGCGGCGCGGGTGCTCACGCTCACCGCGATCGGCGCGGACGCTGTCGCCCCGGCGCGCAGCGGCGCGCTGCCGGGGGATGATTTGTGGGTGACGGGGACGATCGGCGATGCCGGCGCGGGCCTCGCCATCGCGCGTGGGGCGGCGGGGCCGGCCGCGCTGCTCGCCGCCTATCGCCGCCCGCGTCCGCGCGTCGCGGAGGGGCGGCTGCTCGCGGCGCATGTCCATGCGATGATGGACGTGTCGGACGGCCTGCTGATCGACGCGTGGCGGATGGCGGCGGCGAGCGGCTGCGCGGTGGCGATCGACCTCGCCCGCGTGCCGCTCTCCGCCGATTATCGCGCGACCGGCGGCGATGCGCTCGCCGCCGCGACCGCCGGCGACGACTACCAGCTCCTGTTCGCCGCCGCGCCGGATGCGCCACTCCCCGTGCCGGCGACATGCGTCGGCACGTTTGTGGAGGGCAGTGGCCTGTCGCTGACGGAGGGCGATCGGGCCGTGCCGCTGCCGCCCCGCCTCGGGTTCGAGCACCGTGCCTGACGCGCGCCGGCTTGCGCACACGCCGGGCGCTCTATACGCCTTCACCCGATCCGTGTTCGTTCAGGGGCAAAAGCCTTGGGCGCGGAACGAGAAAATAGGGGAAGGAATGCGATGACGACAGTCCAAATCGCCATCCTCTGCGGCTTGTTGGCCGTGGTCTATGGCTTCGTGACCAGCCAGCAGGTGCTCCGCGCCTCGCCCGGCAACGAACGCATGCAGGATATCGCCGCCGCCATCCAGGAGGGCGCGAAAGCCTATCTGGCGCGGCAATACACCACCATCGGCATCGTCGGCGTGATCGTCGCCGTCATCATCGCCGTCACGCTTGGCCTCACCTCCACGATCGGCTTCATCATCGGCGCGATCCTGTCGGGCGTCGCCGGCTTCGTCGGCATGAACATCTCGGTGCGCGCCAACGTGCGCACGGCGGAGGCGGCGCGCGGCTCGCTGCAGGGCGGCCTGACGCTGGCGTTCCGCTCCGGCGCGGTGACGGGCATGCTGGTCGCGGGGCTTGGGCTGCTCGCGATCGCTTCCTTCTTCTGGTATCTCACCGGCCCGGGCGGCCATGCGCCGAACGACCGGGTGATCGTCGAATCGCTGACAGCGCTGGCCTTCGGCGCATCGCTGATCTCGATCTTCGCGCGTCTCGGCGGCGGCATCTTCACCAAGGCGGCGGACGTCGGCGCCGACCTCGTCGGCAAGGTCGAGGCGGGCATCCCGGAGGACGACCCCCGCAACCCGGCGGTGATCGCGGACAACGTGGGCGACAATGTCGGCGACTGCGCCGGCATGGCGGCCGATCTGTTCGAAACCTATGTCGTGACGCTCGGCGTGACGATGGTGTCGATCGCGTTGCTGGTGCAGGCGGACGCGGCCGAGCTGATGAAGCTGATGTCCTTGCCGCTGATCGTCGGCGGCGTGTGCATCGTCACCTCGATCATCGGCACCTATATGGTGCGGCTCGGCGGCGGCTCGATCATGGGCGCGCTCTACAAGGGCTTCGGCACGGCGGCCGTGCTCTCGATCCCGGCGATCTATCTCGTCACCAGATATACGCTGGGCGACCTCAACGCCGTGATCGGCGCGCCCGGCTTCCTCGACCAGTCCGGCGACGCGCTGGGCGGCGATCTCGCGACGAATGCCGCGCCGGTGGTCGCCGGCGCGGGCTTCACCGGCATGGACCTGTTCTGGTGCATGCTGATCGGCCTCGCGGTGACCGCGCTGATCGTGTGGATCACCGAATATTACACCGGCACCAACTATCGCCCGGTGAAGTCGATCGCCAAGGCGTCCGAAACCGGCCACGGCACCAACGTCATCCAGGGCCTCGCCGTCAGCCTCGAGGCGACCGCGCTGCCGACGCTGGTGATCGTGATCGCGGTGATCGCGGCGTACAAGCTCGCCGGCGTGATCGGCATCGCCTTCGCCGCGACCTCGATGCTGGCGCTGGCCGGCATGGTGGTGGCGCTCGACGCCTATGGCCCGGTCACCGACAATGCCGGCGGCATCGCGGAGATGGCCGGCCTGCCCGACGACGTGCGCCACAAGACCGACGCGCTCGACGCGGTGGGCAACACCACCAAAGCCGTCACCAAGGGCTATGCGATCGGCTCGGCCGGCCTCGCCGCGCTGGTGCTGTTCGGCGCCTATACCACCGACCTGCAGACCTATTTCCCGAACATCCAGGTCGATTTCAGCCTGTCCAACCCCTATGTCATCGTCGGGCTGCTGCTGGGGGCGCTGCTCCCCTATCTGTTCGGCGCGTTCGGCATGACGGCGGTGGGCCGCGCGGCGGGCAGCGTGGTGGAGGAGGTGCGCGGCCAGTTCCGCGACAATCCCGGCATCATGGAAGGTACCAGCCGCCCGAACTACGGCCGCACCGTCGATCTCGTCACCCGCGCCGCGATCCGCGAGATGATCGTGCCCTCGCTGCTGCCGGTGCTGTCGCCCATCGCGCTCTATTTCATCGTCAGTGGCGTGGAGGATCAGGCGGCCGGCTTCGCCGCGCTGGGCGCGATGCTGCTCGGCGTGATCGTCTCCGGCCTGTTCGTCGCGCTGTCGATGACCTCGGGCGGCGGCGCGTGGGACAATGCCAAGAAATATATCGAGGACGGCCATTACGGCGGCAAGGGATCGGAAGCGCACAAGGCCGCCGTCACCGGCGACACGGTGGGCGATCCTTATAAGGATACGGCCGGCCCGGCGGTGAATCCGATGATCAAGATCACCAATATCGTGGCGTTGCTGCTGCTCGCCGCGCTGGCGGGGCACGTCGCGGGCTGACACGCGGCGTTGAATATACTATCCCGCCCGGATCGGTTCCGGGCGGGCTTTTCTGACCAATGCTTCCCAAAGCAGCCGCTTTCCGCTAAGGGCGCGCGCGCCCTCCAATCCCGAAAGACAGTCTGTTTGGCGAAAGAAGAACTCCTCGAAATGCGCGGCCAGGTGGTCGAGCTGTTGCCCAATGCGATGTTCCGCGTCCGGCTTGAGAACGACCACGAGATCCTCGGCCATACCGCCGGCAAGATGCGCAAGAACCGCATCCGCGTGCTGGTCGGGGACGAGGTGCTGGTCGAGCTGACCCCCTATGACCTGACCAAGGGGCGGATCACCTACCGCTTCATGCCCGGCCGCGGCGGCCCCGGTCCGCAATAACGCGCGGACGGGCCCGTGCCCTCCGTTCCCGCTCTCGTTCTCGCCTCCGCGTCGCCGCGGCGGCGCGATCTGCTGGCGCGCATCGGCGTGATCCCGGCGCGCATCGTCGCGCCTGATATCGACGAGACGCCGTTCAAGGCCGAGCGCCCGCGCGATTATGTCCGCCGCGTTGCCGCTGCCAAGGCCAGTGCGGTGGAGCGCGCGCCCGGCGAGGTGATCCTGAGCGCCGACACGACGATCGCGCTGGGCCGGCGCATCCTCGGCAAGCCGGCGGACGAGGCGGAATTGCGCGAGATGCTCGCCTTGCTCTCCGGCCGCCGCCACCATTGCCTGTCGGCGGTCGCGGCGATCGGCGCCGACGGCCGGCTGCGCGAGCGGCTTTCCGATACGATCGTCGTGTTCAAGCCGCTCTCGCCGGCCGAGATCGATGCTTATGTCGCGAGCGGCGAGGGCATGGGCAAGGCGGGCGGCTATGCCATCCAGGGCCGCGCCGAAACCTGGGTGCGGCGGCTCGACGGATCGCATTCGGGCGTGGTCGGCCTGCCGCTCTACGAGACCGCCGCGTTGCTGCGCGCGGCGGGCGTCGACCTTGGCTGAATGGCTGTTCGAGGACGGGATCGGCGAGGCCCGCGCCGCGCTGGTCGCGGACGGGCGCATCCTGCGTGCGCGGATCGTACCCGACGACGCCGGGCCGGCGCTGGGCGCGATATATACCGCGCAACTGATCGAGCCGGGGGTCGTGCGGTTGCCCGACGGAAATCCGGCGACGCTGCTGCGCCCGCCCGCCGGCCTCACGCTCGGCGCGCGGCTGAACATCGAGGTGGTGCGCGAGGCGTTGCCCGAAACCGGCCGGCGCAAGCCGCCGCGCGTGATCGCCACCGATGCCGCGCCGTGCGCCGCTCCCGCCCTGCGCGATACGCTCGACGGCCCGGTGCGGGTGCTGCGCGCGCATGAGGCCGATGCGCTGGAGGAAGCGGGCTGGTCCGAGGTGATCGAGGAGGCGCTGACCGGCGACATCGCTTTCCCCGGCGGCGCGCTGCGCATGACGCCGACGCCGGCGATGACCCTGTTCGACGTCGATGGCGACGGTCCGCTCGACGCGCTCGCCGGGCGCGCGGCGGCGGCGGTCGCGGCGGCGATCGTGCGGCATGACGTCGGCGGCTCGATCGGGGTCGATTTCCCGACAATCCAGGGCAAGGAAGCGCGTCAGCGCGTCGCGGCGATGCTCGACGCGGAACTGCCGCCGCCGTTCGAGCGCACCGCGATGAACGGCTTCGGCTTCCTCCAGATCGTCCGCCCGCGCCCGCGCGCCTCGCTGCCGGAGCTGGTGCGGGCCGATCCCGTCGGCGCCGCCGCCCGCGCCGCGCTGCGCCAGATCGAGCGGACCCCGCCGGGCGCGCCCAACGAGCATCGCCTCGCCCCTGCCGCGCGCGCGCTGATCGAGGCGCGCGAGGACTGGCTCGCCGAACTGGTGCGTCGCACCGGCCGCACCCCCATATTGCAATGATGACCGCTTCCACCTGCCCGATCTGCCGCCGTCCATCGGCACCCGAATATGCGCCCTTTTGCAGCCGCGGTTGCAAGGATCGCGACCTGCTGCAATGGCTGGGCGAGGGCTACCGGCTGCCCGGCCCGCCGGTCGATCCAAACGGGCTGGACAGCGGCAAAGACCCCGACTAGAGAGCGCGGCTCCGGCGTTCGTCGGTGCGCCCAGGTAGCTCAGTTGGTAGAGCATGCGACTGAAAATCGCAGTGTCGGCGGTTCGATCCCGTCCCTGGGCACCATTCCCCCGCAAATGACCGAAATCGCCACCGCCGCCATGGCCGTTGTCGAGGCTGCTGATCCATTATAGGCTCCGCCGTCCGATGCGGACGAAGGAGAAGCATATGTTGAAGGCTGCGTTCATTGCCGCGTCACTGGCTTCATTGGCGGCTGTTCCCGCCTATGCGGCCCCGTGCAAGGATGCGAAGGGCAAGTTCGTGAAATGCCCGCCCGCCAAGCCGGTCAAGTGCAAGCTCGCCAACGGCAAGTTCGCCAAATGCGGCACGCCGGGGGCGAAACCGATCAAGTAAGACCAGCAGCCCGCCCACCGGGAGGGGCGGGCCTGTCGCTATCCCCGCTTCGCCTTCGCCCCCGCGAGCGCCGAAAGCACGCCGCGCAGCGTCCGCACCTCCTGGCTCGACCAGCCGGGCTTGGTCAGCAAGGTGCGCAAGGTGCGCCTGGTCGCCGGGGTGCGATCCGGTGGGAAGAAGAAGTTCGCCTCCTCCAGCATCCGGTCGAGCTGACCGATCATCCCCTCCAGTTCCTCCTGCGGCGCGGGCGGCGCGAGGTCGGTTTCCGGCGGACTGGCGAGCGCCTCGCCCTTCGACCATTCATAGGCGACGAGGATCACCGCCTGCGCGAGGTTGAGGCTGCCGAATGCCGGGTTGATCGGCACCGTCAGGATTTTTCGCGCCAGCGCCACGTCGTCGGTTTCGAGCCCGGAGCGCTCCGGGCCGAACAGGATCGCGGCGCGCTCGTTCGCCCCGCGTATCTCGCGCGCGGCGGCCTCGGGGGTGACGACCGGCTTGGTCACGCCACGCTTGCGCACCGTCGTCGCATAGACTTGGGCGCAATCCGCTACCGCGTCGGCGACGCTGTCGAAAAGCTTCGCGCGCTCCAGCACCATGTCGGCGCCCGAGGCGGCCGGGCCGGCGAGCGGGTTGGGCCAGCCGTCGCGCGGAGAGACGAGCCGCATCTCGGTGAGGCCGAAGTTGAGCATCGCGCGCGCCGCCTTGCCGATATTCTGGGCAAGCTGCGGACGGACGAGGACGATGACGGGTGGCGGCGCGGCGCTCATTCGCGTCCGGCTTCCTCGACCGACCCGGCGAACTCCTCGAAATCCTTCGCCTCGTTGAAGTCGCGATAGACCGAGGCGAAGCGGATATAGGCGACCGAATCGAGGCCCTTCAGCCCCTCCATCACCATCTCGCCGATCCGCTTGGACGTGACCTCGCCGTCGCCGCTGGTCTCGAGCTGGCGCTGGATGCCGGAGACGAGCCGCTCGATCGCCACGCCGTCCACCGGCCGCTTGCGCGCTGCGACGCCGATCGAACGCACCAGCTTCTCGCGCTCGAACGGCTCGCGGCGGTCCTGACTCTTGATGACGATCAGGTCACGGAGCTGGATACGCTCGAAGGTGGTGAAGCGCGCGGCGCAGCCCTCGCACTGGCGGCGGCGACGGATCGCCGCGCCGTCGTCGGTCGGGCGGCTGTCCTTCACCTGGCTCGCGTCATGGCCGCAGAACGGGCAGCGCATCTGGCTTTCATTCCCTCAAGCACGAAGCGGGACCGTCCGCTCTCCCGCCGGCCTCTCCCACAGCTTGCGCGCGATGGGAAGGGCGGACGAGGGCGCGGACGGCCCGCGTCGTTCGAAAAGGATCAGGCCTTGTCGCGCCTCGCATAGGCGACGCCCGCGCCGACGATCGCGCCGAGCACCGGGCCGACGAAGGGCAGCGGGATCGCCAGCACCGCGCCGATCGCGCCGTACTTGGCCATCTTCTTGCCGAGGCCCGGCGTGTTCTTCACATTGTCCTGCACTTCGTCGATCTTCGACATGTCGTCCCTCACTGATAGATCGGGAAACGAGCGCACAAGGCGCGAACTCGTTCCCTGACATGCGCCTCGACCTGCGCGTCGCCGGCTTCGCCGTTCTTGGCGAGGCCGTCGAGCACGTCGGCGACCATGTTGCCGATCTCGCGGAATTCGGCGGTGCCGAAGCCGCGCGTCGTGCCGGCGGGCGAGCCGACACGGATGCCGCTGGTCTTGACCGGGGGCAGCGGATCGTTGGGGATGCCGTTCTTGTTGCAGGTGATGCCGGCGCGCTCCAGCGCCTCGTCGGCGTCCTTGCCGGTGACGCCGAGCGGGGTGAGGTCGATCAGCGCGAGATGCGTGTCGGTGCCGCCCGAGACGACCTGCGCGCCGCGCTCGGCCAGCGTGGCGGCCAGCACCTTGGCGTTCGCGATGATCGCGGCGGCATAGGTCTTGAAGTCCGGCCGCAGCGCCTCGCCGAACGCCACCGCCTTTGCGGCGACGACGTGCATCAGCGGGCCGCCCTGAAGGCCGGGGAACACCGCCGAGTTGATCTTCTTCGCGATGGCTTCGTCATCGGTGAACACCGCGCCGCCGCGCGGGCCGCGCAGCGTCTTGTGCGTGGTGGTGGTGACGACATGGGCGTGGCCGAACGGCGTGGGGTGGACGCCGCCGGCGACCAGCCCGGCGAAATGCGCCATGTCGACCATGAAGAACGCGCCCACCTCGTCGGCGATCTTGCGGAAGCGCGCGAAATCGATGTGGCGCGGATAGGCCGATCCGCCGGTGATGATCAGCTTCGGCTGATGCTCGCGGGCGAGGCGTTCTACCTGCTCGTAGTCGATCAGATGCGTGTCCGGCGTCACGCCATATTGCACGGCGTTGAACCACTTGCCCGACATCGCCGCCTTCGCGCCGTGCGTCAGATGGCCGCCCGAATCGAGGCTGAGGCCCATGATCGTATCGCCCGGCTTGGTCAGCGCCAGCATCACCGCGCCGTTCGCCTGCGCGCCCGAATGCGGCTGGACGTTGGCGAAGCCGCAGCCAAACAATTCCTTCGCGCGGTCGATCGCGAGTTGTTCCACCTCGTCGGACGGGTGGCAGCCCTGATAGTAACGCTTGCCGGGATAACCCTCGGCGTACTTGTTGGTGAAGACGCTGCCCTGCGCCTCCAGCACCGCCTTGGAGACGATGTTCTCCGACGCGATCAGTTCGATCTGCGTCTGCTCACGTTCCAGCTCATGCTCGACCCCCCCGAACACGGCGGGATCGGCGTCGGCGAGGCCGCGCGTGAAGAAGCCGTCCGGCTGCACGTCGTTGAGATTGGCGGGGTTCGTGCTCATGCTGGCTCCTTCATGGATAGCTTGTCGACGCGGTGTTGATGGCGGCCGCCCTCGAACTCGGTCGAGAGGAAGGCGGCGAGGCAGGCCTTGGCCATCTCCGGCCCGATCAGCCGCGCGCCCATCGCGATGGCGTTGGCGTCGTTGTGGGTGCGCGCCAGCGCGGCGGAAAGCGGCTCGCTGACCAGGGCGCAACGGCAGGCCGGATTGCGGTTGGCGGCGATCGCGATGCCGATGCCGGAGCCGCACAGCGCCACCCCGCGTTCCGCCCGGCCGTCCGCGAGCGCGGCGGCGACGGCGTGGCCGTAATCGGGATAATCCACGCTCGCGCCGCCGTTGGTGCCGAGATCGAGCACGTCATGCCCGCCCTCGCGCAGCCAATCGGCGAGCATGGTCTTCAGCTCGACGGCGGCGTGGTCGGACGCAATGGCGATGCGCATCGGCGGCGCTTTCCTGAAAGGCGGTGAACGGATGCCCGCGCCTTTAGCGGCGACGCGTGGCGATTGCCACCGCTGAAGCGCGCGAACAGCGCTTCTTATCGCCTTGGCAAGTTCCGGCCGGGTCCGGGTCGCTACGCTCGTCGCCAGACCTTCATGTCGCCCGCCGCGACCACCTCGCCCTTCGTCCCGACAGGCTCGGCCGCGCCGTCGGTGAGGAAGGCGATCGTCGCCGCATCGTCGCCCGGCACCTGCGCCAGCGTGCGGTTGCCGTCCGGCAGCCGCGCGACCACCACGCCTGACCTCGGCTGGCCGTCGCGGGCGTAGAAGACCGTATAGGTCTCGATCTCGGCCGGGCCGGCATAATCCTTCACCAGTGCCGGCACGCGCCCGCGCGCGGCGTCGGCCTCGGCCTGACAATCGAACTCATGCGCCTCGCCCGCGCCGGGCAGCGGCTCCATGCCGAGCACGATCGCGTGATTGTGCGTGGCATAGCCGCCGTTGGCGAACAGCAGGCCCTTCTTCCCCGCCCCGGCGCGGAGCGCGTCGACCATCTCCGCGACGGCGTGGCTCATGTAATTGCCGATCGGGCCGCCGCCGAAGGTGAGGCCGCCGAACACCGTGGCGGGCTTGTCCAGCGGCCAGCCGATCACGCGCCGCGCCATCTTCGGCACGCAGGGGAAGCAGGAATAGAGTTCGGCGAGGTCGAGATCGCCGGCCGTCACCGCGTTCCATTCCAGCGTGCGCTCGAGGCACACCTCCATGCTCGGCGATTTGTCGTAGCGGTCGCGCGCCATGAAATCGTCCGCCTCGTGCGCGCTCGCACCGCGCCCGACATGGACGACCCGCGCTTCCGGCACCCCGCGCCGCCGCGCCTCGGCGAGGCTGGTGACGATGAAGCCAGCGCCCTGATTGACGCTGGAATTGGCGACCATCAGCTTGGTGTAGGGGAAAGCGATCGGCCGGTTGTCGGCGGTCGGCTCGATCACCTCGTCCGGCGTTTTCGGTGCATGGATCCACGCCGCTGGCGTCTCGTTCGCGACACGGCTGAAGCGCGACCAGATCTCGCCGGATTCGCGCTGCCCCTCGGCGAGCGTCTGGCCGTAGGCGGCGCGGCCGGCGTTCTCGTAGAGCGGATAGACGTCCACCGGCGCGCTGAGGCCATAGACCTGCCGGTATCCCGGCGAACGGCCTTTCGCGAGGTTGCGGATCGGGTTCTGATCCGCAACCGCCGTCTTCGCCGCGAGCGCGGCGCGCTGGCTGGCGGTGCGGAGCGCCTCGCCGCCCGTCACCGCCGCGATCCTGATCTCACCGCGCGCGATGCGGTTGGCGGCCTCGTTCAACAGCAGGATCGGGCTGTCGCCGTTCGGACCGGCCGATTCATAGACGATGCGCGCCCGCGATCCGATCCCGTCCGCCACCTTGTGCGCCAGCGGATTGTCCTGCCGGAAGCTGATCTGCTGCACCACCGCGACGGATTCGACGTCGCCCAGCCAGTCGCCGCCCGCATCGCGGTCCGCCGCCTCCAGCGCCGCGACCATCAGGCCGAGCGAGTCGAGCCCTCGCATCGGATCGGCGGGGCGGTCGTTGACCTGCCCCACGCCGACGATCACGGCGATGCGCTCGGGATCGGCCGCCATCCTCAGCGCGCCTTCCACACCGGCGCGCGCTTCTCGGCGAACGCCTTCGGCCCCTCGCGCGAATCCTCGCTGGTGAAGACGATCTTCGCCTCGGCGCGGTTCTGCGCCCATGCCGCCTCGTCGCGCGTAACCTTGCCGTCGACGATCCCCAGCGCCATCCGCTTCGACGCCTGCACCGAGAGCGGCGCGTTGACCGCGATCCGCGCCGCCAGCGCGAAGGCGGTTTCGAGCAGCGCCTCGCGCGGCGCGACGGCGTTGACGAGGCCAAGCTCCAGCGCGCGCTGCGCGGAGATCGGGTCGCCGGTGAGGATCATCTCCATCGCGATCTTCTTCGGTAATTGCTCGGGCAGGCGGAACACGCCGCCGGCCGCCGCGAACAGCCCGCGCTTCGGCTCGGGCAGGCCGAATTGCGCGCTGTCGACCGCCACCGCGAGATCGCAGGCGAGCGTGATCTCCAGCCCGCCGCCCAGCGCCGTGCCGTTGACGCAGGCGATCACCGGCTTGGAGATGGCGTGGCTGACGATGCCGGCGAAGCCCCACGCCTGCTTGGCCTTGTCGTCCGGCGACAGGCTCTCGCCGCGCGAGAGCGCCACGAGGTCCGCCCCCGCGCAGAACGACTTGTCGCCCGCGCCGGTGACGATGACGCAGCGGATCTCGGGGTCCGCGTCCGCCGCCTCCAGCGCATCGCCGACGCCTTCGTGGACGTGAGCGTTGACCGCGTTGCGCGCCTCCGGACGGTTGATCGTGATCAGCATCACGTTGCCGCGCGTCTCGACCTTCACCGCGTCATTGCCAAGTTGAGTCATGGTCCTGTTCCTTCAAGCTGCCTGTTCGATGATCCCGTCGGCGAGGAGCGCGGCGACCGCCGCCTCGTCCAGCCCCAGCCAGTCCGCCACCACCGCCGCGCTGTCCTCGCCGATGCGCGGCGCGGGGCGCTGGTCCGGGTCGGGCAGGCGTTCCGAGCGCGTCGCGCGTCCCTCGACGGTGAAAGGCGCGGCGATCAGCGGATGCGTCGCCGGGCGGAAGGTGCCGAGCGCGCGATATTGCGGACTGTCCGGCATGTCGGTGACGCGCACCATCATCCCCGCCGGCACGCCCGCCGCCTGGAGCTGCGCCATCACCTCCTCGGGGGAATGGCGCGCCGCCCATTGCTCGGCCGCGGCCCGTTCCTCTCCGACGATCCCGGCCAGCGCGGCGCGATCGGCGGCGCGGATCGTCGCGACGCAATATTCGTCGTCGCCGGCGCAGGGGAGCAGCCAGTCCTCAGCCATCTCGTCCGTCTCCAGCCTCAGACCCGCCGCTTCGGCGCCGAGCGCGGCGATCTCCGCGCCCTTCTGCGCCAGCATCACCTCCGCCTGGCTGATGCTGGCGATGCCGCCGCGCCCGGTGCGCATCCGGCGGATCAGCAGCGCGGCCGCCGTGCACGCCCCGATCCGCGCCGCGACATGATCGGGATAGACGGTGATCGTGTCGGAGAAGCTCTCCGGCTCGCCGGGATAGACCCATTGCTTCGTCAGCCCCGCCGAGCAGCGCACCAGCGGGCCATAACCGAGCCGGCCGGACCACGGCCCGGTCGGGCCGAAGGCGGAACTGTCCACCGTCACGAGGCGCGGATTGGCGGCCGCCAGCGTCTCCGCGTCGAAGCCGAGCGACGCCAAAGTCCCCGGCTTGAAGTTCGAGCACAGCACGTCCGCGCGGGCTACCAGATCGAGGAACAGCGCCTTGCCGCGCGCGCTCCTCAGGTCGATCGCCAGCCCGCGCTTGTTGCGATGCCCGGCGGCGAAGGTCAGCGACACCGGCGCATTGTCGCGCGACTGGCGCTGGCCGTCGGGGAAGGCGCCATTCTCGACCTTCACCACCTCCGCGCCGAGATCGGCGAACAATCGCCCGGTGTCGCCGCCGACGACGATGACGCCCATGTCGAGCACCTTCAGCCCGGCGAACGGCATATCGGCGGGCGACGGTGCATCGAATGCCGGGCGCGCGCTCTCGAAACGCGCGTCGCCGCCCGGCGCGGGCGCGGGGCCGCGGATGCCGGCGCGCGTGCCGTCGATGTCTACCACGCCGTTGGGGAAAGGCAGGCTGACGCCGGGCGCGACCTCCACCGGCGCGAAGGCATGGCGTGCGACCATCTGCGGCGTCGCGATCGCCTCGCTCACGTCGAGCAGGCCGGCGGCGGGCACGCCATGCGCCACCGCGCCGGCCTCGACTTCCGCGCGCGTCATCGGCGCGAGGAAGCGGGCGAACGCTTCCAGCAGCGCCGCCGAGCGATAGCGCGTCGGCAGCTTCTCCCACTCCGGCCCGGCGAACTCGGGCGGCTCGCCCATCCAGCGGAACATCCCGCGCCATTGCCGCGGCGCGAGGACGCACAGGCGCACGAAGCCGTCGGCGCAGCGGAAGATCGGATAGCGGTGGCGCTCGTCGGTGCGGCCGCGCGCCATCTTCCACAGCGGCACGCCCGATTGCGCGCTGCCCGACAGGCCGTAGCCCGGATCGAGCGCCTGCATCGCCGCCTCCAGCAATGCCACCTCCAGCCGATCGCCCTTGCCGGTGCGCAGTCGCGCGATGAAGGCGGCGAGCGCGAGCCAGGCGATCTGCGGCGCGGCGGTCTGGAACGTCAGTTCGCCCGGCGGGAGGAGCGGGGGTCGGCCCGGCAGGCCGGAACGGGAGAGGCCGCCGGTCAGCGCGTGGAGCACGGCGTCGCTGGCGCGCCAGTCCCTCCACGGCCCCTGTTCGCCGAAGTCGCTGATCGAGACGACGACCAGCGCGGGATTGGCCGCGCGGACCGCGTCGAGATCCAGCCCCGGCAGCCGCGCCTCCAGCAATATGTCCGCCTCCCGCGCGAGCGCGACGAAGCGCGCCGCGTCGGCGGGAAGGTCGATCGTGGCGACGCGCTTGCCGAGATTGGCGGCGGCGAAGGCCAGCCCGATGCCGTCGAGCGTCGCGCCCGCCGTGCGGTCGGCGCCGCCGCCGCGCGGCTCGATGCGGATCACCTCCGCGCCAAGCTCGCCGAAGAAGCGCCCGATCGCGCCGAGCGGCCCCGGCACCGCGTCCAGCACGCGCACCCCGGCGAGCGGCAGATCGGTTGACGTCATGCCGGCCACGCCAGCTCCCGCCGCGCGGCGCTGCGCAGGTAGAAATCGAGGAAGGCGCTGTCGTCCGCTCCCCGCGCCGCGACGCGGTCATGCTCGGCGATCAGCGCGCGCGACAGCACCGCCCAGCGCGCGTCGAGCGCCGGGAGCGTCATCGCCATATCTTCCTCCATCGTATCGCCGAGCAGCACGCGCATCTCGGCGATGTCGGTGATCCGCCACGCCGCCGCTTTCTCCGCCTCCTGCGCGGCGAGCAGCGCCAGCAGCCCGGCGCCGCCCAGCGTCGCACCGCCGAACGCATCGGTGACGCCCGCCGCCTGCCCAGCGCCGGCGGCGATGATCCCCGCGCCGGTCAGGACATGGCCGAGCTGGCTCTGCGTCTCGCCGGGCGGCTCGGGCGCGGTCGGGCGGCCGGCGAGCATCGCCGCGATCACCGCATCCTGCCGCCGCCCGACATACCAGCCGGACAGGCCGAGCACCGGATCGGTCCGCCCGCCGTCGACGAACTCGCGGAAGGCGGAAATCCAGATCGCCGCGCCTTTCACCGCGTTGAACAGCAGCCACCAGTCGAGCGCCGCGCGGTCGACCGTCAACCCGCTCGCCTCGCGCCAGACCGCCAGCGCGCGCTCGTGCGACGTCATGCCGCAGGCGCGGCCGGGCTGGAAATGATCCCACACCGGATTGAGCGCCCAGCCGAGATCTTCCAGCGGGTCGCCGAGGTGCGCCATCTCCCAATCGAACATCGCGAGCATCCGCCCGGCGCCGTCGTGCATCATGTTGCCGGAACGATAATCGCCGTGGACGATGGCGATGCGCTGCGCGGGCGGCGGCGGGGCGGCGCGCAGCCGACGGATCGCGGCGCGGACGATCGGCTGGGGCAGGAACGAATCCGTCTCGATCACGCTTTCCCAGTAATCGAGCGCGATGCGCCAGCACTCCTCCGGCGCCGGCGCGGGGACGTGCGCCGCCAGCGGCGTGCCGGCGGGATCGTGCGCCGCGAGCCGGCCGAGGCTGGCGAAGAACTGCGCGCCGAGCGCCTCGGCATGATCGCCGAAACCGGCGCGGTCGAACGGGCTGACCACCTGCCCGTCGTCGATCCGCTCCATCACGAAGAACGGCCGCTCCAATTCAGCGCCCTCGCGCTCCAGCGCCACCGCGGCGGGCACGGGGACGATGCCGGCGGCGCTCTGATAGGCGCGGAACTCGGTCTCGCTCTCCGTGTCGATCAGGCCGGTCGCCGGCTCGCGGCGCAGGATCAGCCGCCGCCGCTCGCCATCGACGAAGGCGTCGAAGCGATAGGTTTCGCGGCTCGCGCCGCCGGGGATGCGCGCGAGATCGCGGATCACCACCGGCGTATTCCACAGCCGCGAAAGATAGGCCTCGATCCGCGGCCCGATCATTGCGCCGGGTCCAGCACGTCGCGAAAGCCGGACGGCGCATGCGGCCCCAGCACCAGTTGCTCCAGCACCCCCTTGCCGCGACACACCGACCCGTCCGGCGCGGTCATTGTCACGCCGACGAGAGCCTGGATATGGAGATGATGCGGCAGCATCGGATCGAGTTCGGCGGGCACGAAATCCTCGCGCTCCACGGTCAGCGCCTCGCCGTGGTGGCGACCGTGCGCCCATTTCGGATGGCCGTAGCCGAGGCCGAGCATCTGGAAGGTCGGGCCGATATCGAAGGCGACCCGCGTCTCGCCGCCATCGTCGCGCAGCGACAGCGCGGCGCGTTCGGCGTGGCGCGTGCCCTTGCGCCAGTCGATCGCATAGTCCGCCGTCTCGTAATGCCGCTCGTCGGCGATGCCGCCGCCTTCGGGCCGCCAGGTCGCGCGGCGGTTCCAGAAACGGCCGTGGGCGTCGTCGTTGGTGTGGCAGTAAAGCTCGCCGCCCTCCATCACGCAGGGGCTCCACAGCCAGAAGAATTGCGGGGCCAGCGGCGGGCTGGCCGGCTGCGCGTCGGGCGCGCCGATCGGGCGCACGCCCCACGAGCGATCACGCGTGCCGACCCAGCCGTTCACGTCGATGCGCTCGCCGTCCAGCTCGATCCAGCCGGAATAGCGCCCGTTCTGCGTCAGCCGCGTCACATCCATCAGCACGCGCGGGCCGTTGCGGCGCGTGAAGCGCGGCTCCTCCAGCGGGAAGGCGCGGCCGGTGAAGGTGATGTCGGCGCGGACCTTCTCGTCGGGCGCATCGACGGTGAGGCGAAGCACCCTGAGCGGCTCGACGACCTCGATCGCGATCGGCCCGACCCAGGTATCCATCCGTTCCATGCCGAGCCCGCGACTCGCGTGGAGGTTCACCTGCCGCCCGCCGATCAGCACGCAGAAGGCCGCGTCGATCACGTTGAGGTGTGGGTAGACCCCCAGCGCGGCGGCGAAAAAGCCGTCCGTGCGCGCATCGGCGGGATAGCCGTTGAAGAAATAGCGGTCGTAGAAATTGCGGTCCGTTCCCGCATAGGCGACCGGCTCCGCCATCTGGTGGATCGGATAATCATCGCCCTTCGTCAGCACCATGCCCGCTCTCCTTCGGGTCGCATTCTGCCGTCGCGTCGCCCCCGGTTGGACCAGTGGCAAGGGCTGTGTCAATCAAACAATAACAGAAGTTATGCCGTGGCGCTTCGGACGCCGCGTCGCGGCGCTCATCGGACCAGCCGGGCTGCGCTCAGTCCTGCGTCAGCGGGGCGAAGCGGGCGACCTGCCGCCCGATCAGGCGGAGCTGCTCGACCACCGCCGGGTCGCTCGCGCCGCCGGCATCGTCGAACTTGGTGACCTGGCTGTTGATCGCGGCGGCGAACGGCGTCGGCCAGCCGCGCAGCGCGTGGACGATCGAGCGCAGCGCGGCGATCGTCGATCCGGTCGCCTGCCAGCCATAGGCGGTGGCGATCAGCCCCACCGGCATGTCGGCCAGATAGGGCCGCGTCTCGTCGCGCGCGGTTTCCTCGAGCAGGTCGAGCGCATTCTTGACGAGGCCGGAGATGCTGCCGTGATAGCCGGGGCTGGCGATGATGACCGCCGACGCCTGCCGCACGGTTTCGACGAACTCACGCTCCTCCACGGTACGTTCCGGCGCGCGCGGATCGTAGAGCGGCAGCTTCGCCATGTCCGCGCCGCCGAACATCCGCGTGCGGAAGCCGGCGTCGCACGCCGCGTCCAGCGCGATGCGCAAGGCGCGCTCCGTCGAGGACACGCCGCCGGTCGTGCCGCCGATCCCCACCACCAGCGGCCGATCGTCGCCGCTTCCCGCTTTCGCTTCCGTCGTCATCGGGCTAAGCCCTTTGCATGGCCCGGCCCCTTGCGGCAACTGTCTTATTGAAGTAATACGCTAATGGCCGACCGCCAAGACGACGACATGCACCCCGATCCACACGATATTGGCCGCCTGCGCTACAACCACGCGCCGGCCGAGCCGCGCAGCCCGCTGCCCGCTTTCGATGCGTGGCAGGACGGGCCTGCGGACCTGCCGCCCGAATCGCCCCGCCGCTCCCGCGCCGATCGCGCGCGGCGCATCTGGCGCTGGACGGTGCGCGGCATGGCGGGGCTGATCGTCCTGCTCGTCATCGCGATCGCGTGGCTCGCCGTCACCGCGCCGCTGTCGCGCTCGCTGAAGCCGCCGACGCCGCCGTCGATCACGCTTACGGCGGCGGACGGAACGCCGATCGCGCGGCGGGGGGCGATCATCGGCGCGCCGGTCGACGCCGCGAAGCTGCCGCCGCACGTCCGCGAGGCGTTCATCGCGATCGAGGACCGGCGCTTCTATTCGCACTGGGGCATCGATCCGCGCGGCATCCTGCGCGCGGCCTGGGCCAATATCGGCCACGGCGGGGTGCGGCAGGGCGGCAGCACGATCACCCAGCAGCTCGCCAAGAACGCCTTCCTCGACGCCGACCGCACCGCCGGGCGCAAGCTGCGCGAGGTGCTGATCGCCTTCTGGCTGGAGGCGTGGCTGTCGAAGGACGAGATCCTCTCGCGCTACCTGTCGAACGTCTATTTCGGCGACAACGTCTACGGCCTGACGGCGGCGGCGAAACATTATTTCGGGCGCGCGCCGGACAAGCTCAACGTCGGGCAGGCGGCGATGCTCGCCGGGCTGGTCAAGGCGCCGTCGCGGCTCGCGCCGACAGGCAATCTGGAGGGCGCGCAGGCGCGCGAGATGGTGGTGGTCGGCGCGATGCAGGATGCCGGCTTCCTCACCAAGGGCGAGGCCGCCGCCGTCCAGCCGCAGCGCGTGCTCGCGAAACAGCCCGAGCAGCTTCCCAGCGGCACCTATTTCGCGGACTGGGTGCTGCCCGAGGCGCGCGATCAGGCGGGCGAGATCCGTAACGAGGCGGTGGTGCGCACCACGCTCGACCGCAATCTCCAGCGCACCGCCGAACGCGTGATCCGGCAGGCCGGGCTGCGGCAGGCGCAGGCCGCGCTGGTGGCGATGACGCGCGAGGGCGAGGTCGTCGCGATGGTCGGCGGGCGCGATTACGTGAAAAGCCCGTTCAACCGCGCGACGCAGGCGCGCCGCCAGCCGGGATCGACCTTCAAGCTGTTCGTCTATCTCGCCGCGATGCGCGCGGGGATGACGCCCGAGACGATCTTCGACGACGCGCCGGTGGAGATCGCCGGGTGGAAGCCGAAGAACGACGACAACAGCTATATCGGCAAGATTCCGCTGCGCC
This sequence comes from Sphingomonas sp. 67-36, assembly GCA_001897375.1. Classification (GTDB taxonomy): domain Bacteria; phylum Pseudomonadota; class Alphaproteobacteria; order Sphingomonadales; family Sphingomonadaceae; genus Sphingomonas. Next base: position 97,054 of record MKSU01000017.1, read on the forward strand.
GCGCCTTCCAGCGCTCCTCGAACGTCATCGCCGCGCGCGTCACCGAGGAGGTGGGCGTCAGGAACGTGATCCGCGCCGCCCGCGATCTCGGCATCTCCACGCCGATCGCCAACGAGGCGACGATCTCGCTCGGCACGTCGGAGGTATCGCTGCTGGAGCTGACCGCCGCCTTCGCCGGGGTGGCGGAGGGGCGCTATCCGGTGCAGGCGCGCGGGCTGAGGGACAATGGCGACAAGCCGTGGTACGCGGCGCTGACCGGCGGGCAGACGACGATGCCGGGCAAGATCCACGACGAGATGCTGGAGCTGCTCGCCGCCTCGATGCGCGGCACCGGGCGCGCGGCCGCGCTCTCCATCCCCGCTTACGGCAAGACCGGCACCTCGCAGAGCGGACGCGATGCGTGGTTCGTCGGCTTCGCGGGCGATCTGGTGGTCGGGGTATGGGTCGGCAATGACGACAACACGCCCAATCCGGGCCTGCACGGCGGCGGCATCCCGGCGCAGATCTGGCGCAACTTCATGGTCTCCGCGCTCGATCTCCAGCCGGTCGTCAAGGCGCCCGAACCGGAGGAGGCCGATCCCGAGGCGACGATCGACGACGTGGCCGACAATATCCTTGCGCCGGTCGCGGGGCAGATCAAGGACCAGCTCCAGGGGCAGTTGCAGAGCCAGCTCAGGGATGTGGGGATCGATCTGAAGGTCGGGCAGGACGGATCGGTCTCGGTCAACAACCGCCCGCCGCCGGCGTCGCCCGGCCCGCCGCCGCGCCGCGACGATCGCGCGCCGCCGCCGGATGGCCCGCCGCCGCGCGATTGATCGATGGCGCTTATGATAGACGCGGGAAATTTGGGTCGACAGCGCCGCGCGGGCGGGTAGAGCGGGGTCGCCAACACGCGCCAACGGGGCACAGGATGATCGATACGACCCGCCCCAATTCCACCCGCGCCGCGATCCTGGTTCCGTTCGCGATCGTCACGCTGATCTGGGGCTCCACCTGGCTGGTCATTCGCGACCAGCTCAGCGTCGTGCCGGCGAGCTGGTCGGTCAGCTATCGCTTCCTCACCGCCGGCATCGCGATGCTCGCCTGGGCGCTCGTCAGGCGCGAGCGATTCGATTTCGACGCGCGTGGCTGGGGCTTCGCGGCGGCGCTGGGCGCGGCGCAGTTCGTGTTCAACTTCAACTTCGTCTATCGCGCGGAGCAGCATATCACCTCCGGGCTGGTCGCGGTGGTGTTCGCGCTGCTGCTGGTGCCCAATGCGCTGTTCGGGCGCATCTTCCTCGGCCAGAAGCTCGGGCGGCAGCTCATCGCCGGATCGGCGGTGGCGATGGCTGGCGTCGTGCTGCTGTTCATCAACGAGGCGCGCAGCGATCCGCACGGTTCCGCCTCCGCGCTGCTCGGCATCGCGCTCACCTGCTGCGCCATCCTTTCCGCCTCCAGCGCCAATGTGATGCAGGCGACGCAGATGGCGCGGCGCTATCCGATGAACGCGACGCTGGCGGTGGCGATGCTGATCGGCGCGACGCTGGATGCGATCTGGGCATGGTCGACGGCCGGGCCGCCGGTGTTCGAATGGCGCGCGGGCTATGTCGCGGGCATCCTCTATCTCGGGTTGGCGGCGTCGGCCTTGTGCTTCCCGCTCTATTTCAACGTGATCCGCGTGATCGGCCCGGCCAAGGCGGCCTATTCCAGCGTGATCGTGCCGGTGATCGCGATGTTCCTGTCGACGCTGTTCGAGGGCTATCGCTGGTCGCCGCTGGCGATCGGCGGCGCGGCGCTGGCCGGGGTGGGGCTGGTGATCGCGCTCACCGCGCGCAGGCCGGCGCGGTAGTCGGGATAGAGCGGCGTCCAGCCGAGCACGCGCTTCGCCTTGTCGTTGGCGATGCGGCGGTTCTCCGCATAGAAACCGCGCGCCGCCGGGGAGAGCGTGTCGAGCGCGACCAGCGGCGGCGGCGCCAGCCCGAGCAGCGCGGCGGCATAGTCGATCACCTCGTTCTGGCCCGCCGGCAGATCGTCGGCGAGATTATATGCTCCCGCCGGCGCGTCGAACCCCGCAACCACGCCGCGCGCGATATCGGCGACGTGGATGCGGCTGAACACCTGCCCCGCCGCCTCGACGCGATGCGCCGTCCCCGCGCGAAGCCGGTCGAGCGGCGAGCGCCCCGGCCCGTAGATGCCGGGCAGGCGGAACACCCGCGCGGCGCGCGCCAGCCACGCCGCGTCCGCCGCCGCCCGCGCGCCGCGCCGGCCGCCGCCGGTGGGGGCGCTCTCGTCCACCCACGCCCCGCCGGTGTCGCCATAGACGCCGGTCGAGGAGAGATAGCCGAGCCAGCGCCTGCCGATCAGGTCGCCGTAGCGCGCCAGCACCGGATCGCCGCCGGCCGCGTCGGGCGGCACGCTCGACAGCACGTGGGTCGCCGCCGCCAGCCCGGCGCGCACCGCCTCCTCGTCATCGAACGCGATCGTGCCGTCGCGCCCGTCGCGCGTCGTCCCCAGCACCGGCCAGCCGCTCGCGTCGACGATCGCGCAGGCGGCATAGCCGAGGCCGAAGACGAAGATCATCGCGCCATCGGGCCGTGGAACAGCGTGCCGAAATAGTCGCCCTTGTTCCACACCGGCCGTGCATCGGCGTCGGCGATCTCGCGCGCGATGCGATAGTTGGCGTCGACGAAGCGCACCGCCTGATCCCACATGATCGGCTGGCTGAGGTCGTCGGACGGGCGGTGATAATGTTTCGCCATGAACGTCTCGATCGCCGCCTTGCCCGGCCCCTTCTCGCCCGGCCACAGGAAGACGGAGGGGACGCCGCGCCGCACGAAGTTGAAATGATCCGAGCGGACGAAGATCGCCTCGTCGGGCATCGGATCGGGCGACATGGTGACGCCGATCGTCGCGGCCGCGCGCGCGATCACCGGGCCGAGCGTCGAGCGGTCGCCGCCGAACGCCACCATATCCTCGAAGCGATAGGTGAGGATCGGCATGTCGAGGTTCACGTCGGCGACGATCGTGTCGATCGGCACGGTGGGATGGGCGGTGAACCACGCGCTGCCGATCAGCCCCTTCTCCTCGGCGGTGAAGGCGACGAACAGGATCGTGCGGCGCGGCGGCCGCTTCTCGAACCGCTTCGCTTCCTCGATCAGGCTGGCGATGCCGATCGCATCGTCGAGCGCGCCGTTGTTGATCGTATCGCCGCTCGCATCGGGCGCGGTGACGCCGATATGGTCGAGATGCGCGGAGAGCACGACCACCTGTTTGCCCAGCACGGGATCGGCACCCGGCAGCATGCCCACCACATTGGCCGAGCGCGCCTTGCCGAACGTGCTCGCCGTCTCGATCGCGAGCGTGCCGGGGAGCTGCTGCGGTGCGTAGCGCGGCGTCTTGCGCTGCGCCTCCTTCGCCAGCGCGGCCCAACTGGCGCGCGCGCCGGCGAACAGCTTCGCCGCGCCCGCCTCGCTGAACGTGGCGACCACCGGGATCGGCGAGGCGGCGTGGCCCGATCCGTCCGGCTCCGCCCAGGTCATGCGCGGTTTGGTTGCACGCTCGACGGTGCGCGCGAACGGTGTTCTCGCCTCGCTGCCGGGCATGGCGAGCTGAATCACCCCGATCGCGCCGCGCGCGGCGGCGGCCGCCGCCTTGGCGTCGATCCCGCCAAGATAAGCGCGTTCCTCCGCGTTCATGTCGCGCGGGGAGCCGGGCAGCACCGCGACGATCCTGCCCTTGAGGTCCAGCCCCGCGAAATCGTCGCGCCCGTCGCTGCCGCCGGCGATGCCGAACCCGGCGAACACCACCGACGCGTCGAGCGACACCTTCGCGCGCGCCGGATCGGCCAGCGCGACATAATCGGCACCCGCGACCAGGGTCTCCGCCTTGCCCGCCACCGAGCGCACCACGCGCCCGTCGCCGTCCGGGCGATAGCTGACCAGCGGCACCTGCTGGAGATAATCCCCGCCGTCGCCGCCCGGCCGCAGCCCCGCCGCCTCGAACCGCGAGGCGACATATTGCGCGGCGATGTCATATTCGCCGCTTCCCGCCTCGCGCCCTTTCATCGCGTCGGAAGCGAGGAACATGACATGCGCCTTGATCGCCGCCTGATCGGGCGGCAGCGACGCCGGCGGCGCATCCTGCGCGGCGAGCATGGCCGAAAGTGGGAGGAGGGCGGCGAGGCCCGCGCGGGCCAGCAGGGAAAAGGCTTTCATGTCCGCCCCGCGCCTAACACGACACCGCCCGCGCGCAAGGTTTCGATGGAACCACCGGGCGCGCCAGCTATATCTCTCTCATGATCGACGCCCAGACCGCCCTTGCCGCGCCCGCCGTCACCCGGCGCGAGGATTATCGTCCGCCCGAATGGCTGGTGCCGGAGGTGGCGCTCGATTTCGATCTCGATCCCGCGCGGACCGTGGTGAAGGCGCGCTTCCGCGTCACGCGCAGCGGCGATCATGCCGAGCCGCTCAGGCTCAACGGCGCGGGGCAGGCGCCGCTCGCGGTGCTGGTCGATGGCGTCGCGGTGAACGACTGGCGGCAGGAGGGCGACGATCTCCTCATTCCGCTCAAGGGCGCCGCGCACGTGATCGAAACCGAGGTGGCGATCGCCCCCGATCGCAACACGCAGCTCATGGGGCTATATGCGTCGGGCGGCATCCTGTGCACGCAATGCGAGGCGGAGGGCTTCCGCCGCATCACCTATTTTCCCGACCGGCCGGACGTGCTCGCCACCTATCGCGTGAAGATGACGGCGGACAAAGCGCGTTTCCCCGTGTTGCTGGCGAACGGCGATCCGGTCGCGTCGGGCGACCTCGCCGACGGGCGCCACTGGGCGGAATGGCACGATCCGTTCCCGAAACCGACCTATCTGTTCGCGCTGGTGGCGGGCGATCTCGCGGTCAATCGCGGCACGTTCGTCACGCAATCGGGGCGCGAGGTGGCGCTGGGCATCTGGGTGCGCGCCGCCGACCTGCCGCGCACCGATCACGCGCTCGACGCGCTCAGGACGGCGATGGCGTGGGACGAGCGCGTCTATGGCCGCGAATATGATCTCGACGTGTTCAACATCGTCGCGGTGGACGATTTCAATTTCGGGGCGATGGAGAACAAGGGGCTGAACATCTTCAACAGCCGCTACATCCTCGCCGATCCCGACACCGCGACCGATTACGATTACGATGCGATCGCCGCCGTGGTGGCGCACGAATATTTCCACAACTGGTCCGGCAACCGCGTCACCTGTCGCGACTGGTTCCAGCTTTCGCTGAAGGAAGGCTTCACCGTCTATCGCGACCAGAGCTTCTCCGCCGACCAGGGATCGGCGGCGGTGAAGCGGATCGAGGACGTGCGCGGCCTGCGCGCCAGCCAGTTCCCGGAGGATGCCGGGCCGCTCGCCCATCCGGTGCGCCCGGAAAGCTATATCGAGATATCGAACTTCTACACCGCGACCATCTACAACAAGGGCGCGGAGCTGATCCGCATGATGGCGACGATCCTCGGCCCGGCGAAGTTCCGCGCCGCGACCGACCTCTATTTCGCGCGCTTCGACGGCACGGCGGCGACATGCGAGGATTTCGTGGCCTGCATGGAGGAGGCGGGGGGCGTCGACCTATCGCGCTTCCGCCTGTGGTATGCGCAGGCCGGCACGCCGCGCGTCTCGGCGGGCATCTCGCATGACGGCGGGCGCGCCACGCTGCGGCTCGCCCAGCATGTGCCGCCGACGCCGGGCCAGCCGGACAAGCAGCCGATGGTGCTGCCGCTCAGGCTGCGCCTGTTCGGCGCGGAGTCCGGGAAGCCGCTCACCGAGGAGCAGCTCGTGCTGCTCGACGCCACCGCCGAGACGATCGTGTTCGACGATGTGGTCGAGCGCCCGGTGCTGTCGATCAATCGCGGCTTTTCCGCGCCGGTGATCATCGAGAGCGACCGCACCGCCGCCGATCTCGCCTTCCTCTCGGCGCATGACGACGATCCCTTCGCGCGCTACGAGGCGATGCAGCAGCTCATGCTCGACACGCTCGTCGCGGCGACGGTGGAGGGGCGGGCGGATCATCACGCGGTGATCCGCGCGGTGGCCGGGACGCTCGCCAACCCCGCGCTCGACCGCGCGTTCGTGGCGGAGGCGGTGCTGCTGCCGTCCGAAAGCTTCATCGGCGACCAGCTCGCCACGGTCGATCCCGATGCGATCTTCGCCGCGCGCGAGGCGCTGCGCCGCGATCTCGGCGTCGCGCTCGCGGCGGAATGGCGCGCGGCTTACGAGGCGGCGGGGGACGCGCCTTACGCCTATAATCCCCACGCCAAGGGGCTGCGCCGGCTGCGCAATGTCGCGCTGGGCTATATCGCGGCGAGCGGCGCGGCGGATGCGGCGCGGCTCGCCTTCCGCCAGTTCGAGGCGGCGGACAACATGACCGACCGGCAGGCGGCGCTGACCACGCTCGCCAACAGCGACTGGGACGAGCGCGAGGCGGCGCTCGACATCTTCCACCATCGCTATGCCGACAATCCGCTGGTGCTCGACAAATGGTTCCAGACACAGGCGCTGTCGACGCGGGACGACACGCCGGCGGTGGTGCGGGAGCTTGCCGAGCATCCCGATTTCACGCTTGCCAACCCCAATCGCGCGCGCAGCCTGGTCGGCGCGTTCAGCGTCAACCAGCGCGCCTTCCATGTCGCCGACGGGAGCGGCTATCGCTTCGTCGCCGACCAGCTCGTCGCGCTGGACCGGATCAACCCGCAGACTGCCGCCAAGCTGCTCCCCCCGCTCGGCCGCTGGCGGCGTTTCGACGCGGCGCGCGCGGCGCTGATGAAGGCGGAGCTGGAACGGATCGTCGCGATGCCGGGGCTGTCGAAGGACCTGTTCGAGCAGGCGTCGAGGAGTCTGGAGGGGTAGCGGCGGACCGCCGCGCGATCAGAACAGCCGCCCGCCGTCCGGCACCCGCTCGCCCGGGCCGATCAGCACGACCCTGCCGTCCGCGTCGGGGAAGCCGAGCGTCAGCACCTCGCTCATCATCGGCCCGATCTGGCGCGGCGGGAAGTTGACCACCGCCGCCACCTGCCGCCCGACCAGCGCTTCCGGCGCATAATGTTCGGTGATCTGCGCGGAGGAGCGTTTCACGCCGATCGTCGGACCGAAATCGATCGTCAGCCTGAACGCCGGCTTGCGCGCCTCGGGGAAGGGATCGGCGGCGATGATCGTGCCGACGCGGATATCGACCTTCAGGAAATCGTCGAAGCCGATCGGGTCCGCCGCGGGCGCGGCGGAATCGTGATTCATGTGCATCAGAAATCCGGGTTCTCGTAATAGGACGGCGGCTCGATCCCGCGCATCCGCTCGGCGAGCAGCGGGCGGAAGCTGCGCCGGCTCTTGAACGCCGAATACCACGCCTTGGCATGGGTATGCCCGCTCCAGTCGATCCCGCCGAGATAGTCGGCGACCGAGATCTGCGCGGCGGCGGCGAGATCGGCGAGGCTGATCGTCGCGCCGCCCATCCATTTGCGATGATCGAGCAGGAAATCGATATAATCGAGGTGCCCGATCGCCGATTTCATCGCCTCGCGCAGCCGCGACGCATCGGGCGATGCGCGGTGGACGATGCGCTTCACCATCCGCTCGTGCAGCAGCGGGCCGGTGACGTCGCGGAAGAATTGCGTGTCGAACCACGTCACCAGCCGGCGGATCTCCGCGCGGTTGGCGGCGGTGCCGTTGATCATCTGCGCCTTGTCGACCGTCTCCTCGAAATATTCGCAGATCGCCATCGAATCGATCAGCAGGATATTGCGCGTCGGATCGGCCATCACCGGGGTCTGCCCGGTGGGGTTCATGTCCACGAACTCGTCGCGCCGCGCCCACGGCTCCTCGGGCACCAGCTCGTAGCCGACGTCCTTCTCGTTGAGCAGCGCGCGCACCTTGCGCGTGAACGGACACAAGGTGAATTGGTAGAGCTGCCACATGCCCCCACCCATAAGCCGGGTGGAGGCGATGCGGCAACGCGGATTGCGGCGGAAAGATCAACAAGCCTTCCCGCCCCCGAAGGGGGGAGGGCTTCAGGATTACTCCGCCGCTTCCAGCACCTCGCTGTCGTCGAGCGGATGGGCGAGGCGGGTCAGCATCTCCTTCGGCACGACCTGCCAGAAATGCCCGGCCTCGCGCTCCCAATCCTCGAGGATGCCGCGCGACCATTTGCTGTCGGTCACCTCGGCATGCTCGCGGATCAGGTTTTGCAGCACGCTTTCCCAGTGCAGTGCGGCGAGCCGCTGCCACACGATGCTTTCCGGGTTGGCGCGCCGGGCGAAGGTGCCCTTCGGATCATAGACGAAGGCCATGCCCCCGGTCATGCCCGCGCCGAAGTTCGCGCCGACCTCGCCGAGCACCACCGCGATGCCGCCAGTCATATACTCACATCCGTTCGCCCCGCAGCCCTCGACCACCACGGTCGCGCCCGAATTGCGCACCGCGAAGCGCTCTCCCGCCTGCCCGGCGGCGAACAGCCGCCCGGCGGTCGCGCCGTAGAGCACGGTGTTGCCGATGATCGTATTGTCCTGGCTGGCGAGCGGCGAGGACACCGCCGGCCGCACCACGATCACCCCGCCGGACAGGCCCTTGCCGACATAATCGTTGGCGTCGCCGAACACCTCCAGCTTCACGCCCTTGACGAGGAACGCGCCGAGGCTCTGCCCCGCCGAGCCGCGCAGGCGGATCGTGACGTGATCGTCGTTGAGCGTGTCCATGCCGAAGCGCGCGGTGATCTCGCTCGACAGCCGCGTGCCCACCGCGCGATGCGTGTTGCGCACCGAATAGGTGAGCTGCATCTTCTCGCCGCGCGAGAAGACCGCCGCCGCATCCTTGATGATCTGCGCGTCGAGGCTGTCGGGCACCTCGTTGCGGAAGGTCGGCAGGCTGAAGCGCCGCTCGTCGTCCGCCGCGTCGACCTTGGCGAGGATCGGGTTGAGATCGAGATCGTCGAGATGCTCCGCGCCGCGATTGACCTGACGCAGCAGCTCGGTGCGGCCGATGATCTCGTCGAGGCTGCGCACGCCGAGCCGCGCGAGGATGTCGCGCACTTCCTCGGCGATGAAGGTCATCAGGTTGATGACCTTCTCCGGCGTGCCGACGAACTTCGCGCGCAGTTTCTCGTCCTGCGTGCAGACGCCGACCGGGCAGGTGTTCGAATGGCACTGGCGCACCATGATGCAGCCCATCGCCACCAGCGACAGCGTGCCGATGCCGAATTCCTCCGCGCCGAGGATCGCGGCGATCACGATGTCGCGCCCGGTCTTGAGGCCGCCATCGGTACGCAGCTTCACCCGGCCGCGCAGGCCGTTTAGCGTCAGCACCTGGTTGACCTCGGACAGCCCCATCTCCCACGGCGTGCCGGCATATTTGATGCTGGTCTGCGGTGAGGCGCCGGTGCCGCCGACATGGCCGGAGACGAGGATCACGTCGGCATGTGCCTTGGCGACGCCGGCCGCGACCGTGCCGATGCCGGCGGACGAGACGAGCTTGACGCACACCCGCGCGCGGGGATTGATCTGCTTCAGGTCATAGATGAGCTGCGCCAGATCCTCGATCGAATAGATGTCGTGGTGCGGCGGCGGGGAGATCAGCGTCACCCCCGGAGTCGCGTGGCGCAACTTCGCGATGAACTCGGTCACCTTGAAGCCGGGAAGCTGCCCGCCCTCGCCGGGCTTGGCGCCCTGCGCGACCTTGATCTCGATCTCCTCGCAGGCGTTGAGATATTCCGCCGTCACGCCGAACCGCCCGCTGGCGATCTGCTTGATGACGGAATTGGCGTTGTCGCCGTTGGCATAGGGCTTGTAGCGCACCTTGTCCTCGCCGCCCTCGCCCGACACCGCCTTGGCGCCGATGCGGTTCATCGCGATCGCCAGTGTCTCGTGCGCTTCCGGGCTGAGCGCGCCCAGCGACATGCCCGGCGTGACGAAACGCTTGCGGATCTCGGTGATCGGCTCGACCTGGTCGACCGGCAGCGCCTCCGCCGGGAAGTTGAACTGCAACAGGTCGCGCAGGTAGATCGGCGGCAGGTCCGCCACTCCGCGCGAGAATTGCAGATAGGTCGAATAGCTGTCGGTCGACACCGACGTCTGCAACAGGTGCATGAGTTGCGCCGAATAGGCATGTGCCTCGCCGGTGTTGCGCTGGCGGTAGAAGCCGCCGATCGGCAGGTTGACGACGGCGGGGTCGAACGCCGCCTCGTGCCGCTCGGTGGCGTTGATGTGGAGCGAGGCATAGCCCTCGCCCGAGATCTTCGCGGGCATCCCCGGGAACAGGTCGTTCACCAGCGCGCGGGACAGCCCGACCGCCTCGAAATTATAGCCGCCGCGATAGCTGGAGATCACCGCGATCCCCATCTTCGACATGATCTTGAGCAGCCCCTCCTCGATCGCGGTGCGGTGGCGTTCGAGGCATTGCTCCATCGACAGCTCGCCGAATAGGCCGCGCGCGTGGCGGTCGGCGATCGCCGCTTCCGCCAGATAGGCGTTCACCGTCGTCGCGCCGACGCCGATCAGCACCGCATAATAATGCGTGTCGAGGCATTCGGCGGTGCGGATGTTGACCGAGGCATAGGAGCGCAGGCCGCGCCGCACGAGATGCGTGTGCACCGCCGCCGCCGCCAGCACGCCGGGGATGGCGATCCGGTCCGGCCCGATATGCTCGTCGGTGAGGAAGATTTCGCTGCGCCCCTCGCGCACCGCCTGCTCGGCCTGGTTGCGGATGCGCTGGATCGCGGCGCGCAGCCGCTCCGCCCCGCCGTCCGCCTCGAACGTGCAGTCGATCTCGGCGGCGGCGTTGCCGAACCATGCCTTGAGCCGGCCCCACATCGCGGAGGTGAGCACCGGCGAATCCATCACCAGCACGCGCTCGCGGCGGTCCTCGGTGTCGAGGATGTTGGCGAGGTTGCCGAAGCGCGTCTTGAGCGACATCACATAGCGTTCGCGCAGGCTGTCGATCGGCGGGTTGGTCACCTGCGAGAAATTCTGCCGGAAGAACTGGCTGATCAGGCGCGGCTTGTCCGAGATGACGGCGAGCGGCGTGTCGTCGCCCATCGAGCCGATCGCCTCCTTGCCCGTCTCGACCATCGGCGCCAGGATCAGCTCCATGTCCTCCAGCGTCTGCCCGGCGGCGACCTGGCGGCGCGTCAGATCGGCGCGGTCGTAGCGCGGCACGCTGTCGGCGGGGGCGGGCGGCAGATCGGCGAGCGTCGCGAAATTGCCGATCATCGCGGCATAATCCTGCTCGCCGGCGATCCGGTCCTTGATCGCGCGATCGTGGTAGATGCGGCCCTCCGCCAGATCGACCGCGATCATCTGCCCCGGCCCGAGCCGGCCCTTGGCGACCACGGTGGATTCGGGGACGACGACCATCCCGCTCTCCGAGCCGACGATCAGCAGCCCGTCCGCCGTCTCGGTATAGCGCAGCGGGCGCAGCGCGTTGCGGTCCATCCCGGCGACCGCCCAGCGGCCATCGGTCATGGCGAGCGCGGCGGGGCCGTCCCACGGCTCCATCACGCTGGCGAGATACTGGTACATCGCGGCGTGCGCGGGCGGCAGGTCCTCCTCGCCGCCGCGCCATGCCTCCGGCACCAGCATCAGCTTGGCGGTCGGCGCGTCGCGGCCCGAGCGGCAGATCGCCTCGAACGTCGCGTCGAGCGCGGCGGTGTCGCTGGCGCCGGCCGGGATCACCGGCTTGATGTCCTCCGAATGCTCCCCGAACGCGATCGAGGCCATGCGGATCTCGTGGCTGAGCATCCAGTTCTTGTTGCCGCGGATCGTATTGATCTCGCCATTGTGCGCGAGGCAGCGGAACGGCTGCGCCAGCCACCATTGCGGGAAGGTGTTGGTGGAATAACGCTGGTGGAAGATCGCGACGCGGCTTTCGAAGCGCTTGTCGACCAGATCGGGATAGAAGACCGACAGGCTCTCCGCGAGGAACAGCCCCTTGTAGATGATCGAGCGGCAGGAGAGCGAGCAGACGTAGAAGCCCTGGATCTGCGCCGCGATCACGCGCTTCTCGATGCGGCGGCGGATCAGGTAGAGGTTCTTCTCGAATTCGGCCGCATCCACCTCGTCCGGCAGCGGGCCGGCGATCATGATCTGCTCGATCTCGGGGCGCGTCTCCTGCGCCTTGCGGCCGATCACCGATACGTCCACCGGCACCTGCCGCCAGCCGTAGATCGTGTAGCCCGCCTCGATGATCGCGCTTTCGACGATCGTGCGGCACGTCTCCTGCGCGCCGAGATCGGTGCGCGGCAGGAAGATCATGCCCACCGCCAGCCGGTTCGGCAGCACCTTGTGCCCGCCCGCCGCGATCGCATCGTCGAAGAAACGGATCGGCAGGTCGACATGCACGCCCGCGCCGTCGCCGGTCTTGCCGTCGGCATCTACCGCGCCGCGATGCCACACCGCCTTCAGCGCATCGATCGCCGACTGGACGACGCGGCGCGACGGCCGCCCGTCGGTCGCGGCGACGAGGCCGACGCCGCAGGCATCGGATTCGAGTTCGGGGCGGTACATGCCATGGGTGGCGAGATATTCGCGCTGTTCGGCGAGGGTATCGGTCATGATTTCTTGCTCCCGTTCTCGGGCGACATTTCCTGTGTGATGCGCTCGAAGGCGCGGGCGCCTGCTTCCCTGCCGGCCACGCTGCCGAGTTCCCGGCCGTCAGCGCTCATCTTCGCCTGAAGCTCGGGCAGCAGCCTGAGCGCCTTGGCGCCAGGGCCGGTCGCATAGAAACCAGCGATCGCATTGAGTTCGTCGGCGGTGAAGGCGGCGGCATATTGGGCCGCCACCCGCTTCAGATACGCCGGATACTGGCGCTTGATCGCGATCATGAATTCCTGCGACAGGATCGTGACCATCCGGTCGTGATTTTCAGGCGCCTTGGCATTGATCGTGTCGATCATCGCCTTGGTTTTGGGCTCGCTCCCCAATTGACCGAGGACTGCCTGCGCGAACATCGGCGAAAGCTGCACGAAGACGCGGTCCCGCGTCGCCGTCACATTCATCTGTGCGATCAATCGCTCCGCCGCCGCCATTGTCGCTGCATCGGCGGTCGGCTGCACCGGGGGTGTGGCCTGTGCGAGTGC
>MKSU01000017.1:110146-201743 GCA_001897375.1 Sphingomonas sp. 67-36
GCGCCTTCAGCCACTTGTGCATCTGCGCCGCGACGTCCTGCCCGTCGCGGATCGCCCACACCACGAGGCTCGCGCCGCGCACGATGTCGCCGGCGGCGAACACGCCGTCGAGGCTGGTCATCAGCGTCCTGCTGTCGACCAGCACCGTGCCCCAGCGCGTCACGCCCAGTTCCGGCGCGTTCCACAGCCGGGGCAGTTGCTCCGCGTCGAAGCCCAGCGCCTTGATGACGAGATCGGCGGGGAAGGAAACCTCGTTGCCCGGATCGACCTCCGGCGCGCGGCGGCCGCTGGCGTCGGCCGCGCCCAGCCGCATCCGGCTGGCGCGGACGCTCGTCACCGTGTCGCCGTCGAACGCGAGCGGGGCGGAGAGCCAGACGAACTCGACGCCTTCCTCCTCCGCATTGGCCACCTCGCGCTGGCTGCCCGGCATATTGGCGCGGTCGCGGCGATAGAGGCATTTCACGCTCCTCGCGCCCTGCCGGATCGCGGTGCGCACGCAATCCATCGCGGTGTCGCCGCCGCCGACCACCACGACATGCTTGCCGGCCGCGTCGAGGTTGCCGTCGTCGAACGCCGGCACCGTGTCGCCGAAGCCCTTGCGGTTCGAGGCGGTGAGATAGTCGAGCGCCTCGACCACGCCCTTTGCGCCGTTGCCCGGCACATCGATCGCGCGGGCGCGATAGACGCCGGTCGCGATCAGGATGGCGTCATGCCGGCGGCGCAATTCCGCCAGCGTCGCGTCGCGCCCGACCTCGAAGCCCTCGTGGAAGACGATGCCACCTTCGCGCAGCCGCTCGACGCGCCGCATCACCACCGGCTTCTCCAGCTTGAAGCCGGGGATGCCATAGGTCAGCAGCCCGCCCGCGCGATCGTGGCGGTCATAGACGTGCACCTCATAGCCGTCGCGGCGCAGATATTCCGCCGCCGCCAGCCCGGCCGGCCCAGCGCCGATCACGCCGACCGACTGGCCGCGCGCAGGACCGGGCCGGAGCGGCTCGACCCAGCCTTCCTCCCACGCGGTATCGGTGATGAACTTCTCGACCGAGCCGATCGTCACCGCGCCGTGGCCGGAGAATTCGATCACGCAATTGCCCTCGCACAGGCGGTCCTGCGGGCAGATGCGCCCGCAGATTTCCGGCATGGTCGAGGTGCTGTTGCTCAGTTCATAGGCTTCCTTGAGCCGGCCCTCGGCGGTCAGCCGCAGCCAGTCCGGGATATGGTTGTGGAGCGGGCAATGCACCGAGCAATAGGGCACCCCGCATTGCGAGCAGCGCGACGCCTGATCCCGCGCCGCCGGCACCGCATAGCGATCCGCGATCTCACGAAAGTCCGCCGCGCGCTCGGCGGCGCTGCGCTTGCCCGGATAGGACTGCGCGTCCGTGACGAATCGAAGCATCTTCTCACCAGCCATAAGCCCTCCGCCGCCCGCGTTCTCACAGGCGTGGCGAGACAACAAGGCAGTAATGCTGTCCTATATGGCCGATTCGGCGATCGGATGTCTCGAAATAAAGCTCAAGCGCCCATTTTTAATGGCCGATTCGGACTTACCTCATCGCAAGCGCCGCCAGCGCGACGATTCCGGCGATGATCCGGTACCAGGCGAAGGGCTGGAAGCCGTGGCGCGTCACCACCCGCATGAACCAGCGCACCACCACCATCGCCACCACGAACGAGATGACGAAACCGATCGCGATCGAGTTGAGATGCGCGCCGCTCAATTCGTGCCGCGCCTTCCACAAGGTCAGCGCGGTGGCGCCGAGCATCGTCGGGATGGCGAGGAAGAAGCTGTATTCCGCCGCCGTCTCGCGGCCCACCCCCATCGAGCGAGCGCCCATGATCGTCGCGCCCGAGCGGCTGACGCCCGGAATCATGGCGAGGCATTGCACCACGCCGATGCCCAGCGCGGTACGCCATGTCATGCTCTCGACGGAATCGGTCCGCGCGGGCGGGGCGACGCGTTCGATGAACAGGATCGCGATCCCGCCGACGATCAGCGCGATCGCCACCACCATCGGCGCGATCACCGGCGCCTCCAGCACCGCCTTGATCGCCTTGTAGGCGACCGCGCCGACCACCGCCGCCGGCAGGAAGCCGAGCAGCACGTTGCGGGTGAAGGCGATCGCCTGCGGATCACGCCGCAGCAGGCCGTGCGCCACCCTCACGAAGCGCCGCCAGAACAGCACCACCACGGCGAGGATCGCGCCCAGCTGGATCACGATGTCGAACACCGCGTCCGCCTCCGGCAATCCCAGCAGCGCGCCGGCGAGGATGAGGTGCCCGGTCGAGGAGACGGGCAGGAATTCGGTCACGCCCTCGACGATCCCGAGCAGGATCACGATCAGCAGGTCGTTCATGGATGGTCCTCGGTCGGCGCCCGCGGGCGCGCGGGGGGATCAGGCTTGCGCGGTCGTCACGGCGAAACGGCCGGCGCGGCGATAGCGCACCAGCCAGCCGGGCGCGACCGCCGCGAGCGGCGTCGGCGTCACGCCCAGCGCGGCCAGCCCCTCGGCGCCGGGCGCCACAACGGTGTCGCGCTGGAGCAGCTTCCACTGGTCGGCGGTGATCGGCGCGCCGGGCAGGAAGCCGAATGCGGCGATCGCCTGCCCCGCGATGTCGGGCAGCGCCGGCAACGCCGGGTCGCGGCCGATCGCGCGGGCGATCCAGCGGTGCAGTTCTAGCAGAGACAGCACGTCCGGCCCGCCGAGCTCATAGACATGGCCGCCGAAGCGATCCGGTGCGGCGAGCGCCGCGACCGTCGCCGCCGCGACATCGCCGACGAACACCGGCTGGAAACGGGTCTGCGCGCGCAGCACCGGGACGACCGGCGACATCGCGATCATGCCGGCGAAGCGGTTGATGAACCGATCCTCGCGGCCGAACACGGTCGCCGGGCGCAGGATCGTGGCATCGGGGAAGGCGTTGCGCACCGCCGCCTCCGCTTCGCCCTTGGTGCTGGCGTAGCGCGACGGCGAATTAACGTCCGCCCCGATCGCGGAGAAATGGACGAGCGATTCCACGCCGCTCGCCCGCGCCGCCTCCGCCACCGCGCGCGCGCCGTCGACATGGATGCGCTTGAGGTCGCCGGAGAAGCTGCCGGCGAGGTTCACCACATGCTGCGCGCCTTCCACCGCGCGGGCGACGGTGTCGGGTTTCGTCACGTCGGCGGCGACGAACTGCGTCTGGCCGAGCCCGCCGAGCGGCTTCAGGAACCATGCCTCGCGCGGATCGGGCTGCGCGACCCGCACCCGAGCGCCCGCCGCGAGCAGCGCCTGCGCCACGTAGCGGCCGATGAAACCCCCTCCGCCGACGAGCGTGACCAACCTGTCCTTCATGCGCGAGCCGTCCAAATGCGATTTTCGATGTGCCGCGCCTACCCCTGTCGCAGCCCGGTTGACAAGGCCACGCCGCGTCCACTAGAGGCGCCGGCCTACCCCGTGCCCAGATGGCGGAATTGGTAGACGCACCAGCTTCAGGTGCTGGCGCTCGCAAGGGCGTGGAGGTTCGAGTCCTCTTCTGGGCACCATTTGTTCTCCCTAGCAGCGTCCGGGGACGTCCAGCAAGCGGCTGGTTTCAAAGCACAATTTCATCGACAATCGCTGGTAACCGTCCGGGTTGATCCAGTGGATTCCAGCAGAAGATACACAAAACGTGTCTCTTCCTGTGTCTGCTGGATCGACCCGGAAAATCCGGGAAAACGATGATGCTGACTCAACTCCAAATCACCGCCGCGAAACCAAAGGCCAAACCCTACACCCTCGCTGATGGGCAAGGGCTGGCTCTTTTTGTACAGCCGTCAGGGGCGAAACTCTGGCGCTTCCGGTACCGATACGGCGGCACGGCCAAGACACTGCACATAGGGCCTTGGCCGACTGTCTCCCTCGCCGACGCCCGCGAGAAATGTCGCGAGGCTAGAAAGGCCATCGCCGCCGGACAAGACCCTGTCCTTGAGAAGAAGCGGGCAAAGGTCACCGCGAAGTTCGCCGTGGCAACGAGCTTCAAGGAAGTCGCGCTCGAGTGGATCGCGAAATGCGAGCGCGAAGGACGGGCCGAGGTTACCATCGACAAGATTCGCTGGCTGCTTGGTATGGCATACCCACTGATCGGCTCCCACCCGATCAACGCCATCACTCCGACCGAGGCGCTGGCGGTGTTGCGCAAGGTCGAGACAAAGGGCCGCTACGAAAGCGCCCGACGGATGCGGAGCGTCCTAAGTCGAGTGTTTCGGTATGGCATTGCCACTGCTCGCTGCGACCGCGATGTTGCTGCCGATTTGCGTGGCGCACTGACGACTCCGAGAACCTCGCACCACGCCGCAATCACCGATCCGATCGAGGTCGGAGTCCTTCTGAAGTCGATCGATGATTATCCCGGGCAGGACGTCACCCGCATGGCTCTGCGGTTATCCCCGCACCTGTTTGTCCGTCCGGGCGAGCTTCGGCAGGCAGAATGGTCCGAGATCGACGTCGACAAGGGAATCTGGTGCATCCCTGTCGAGAAGATGAAGATGCGCCGTGCCCATAGGGTACCGTTGTCGCGCCAGGCGCTAGCGATCATCGAGGAACTTCGCGAACTCACCGGGCAACGCCAACATCTCTTCCCATGCATGGGCAGTCCCAGGCGACCGATGTCTGAGAATGGCGTGAACCAGGCGCTGCGAAGAATGGGATACGAGGGTAGCGAAATGACGGCGCATGGCTTCCGGGCAATGGCCGCAACGCTGCTCAATGAAATGGGTCGATGGAATCCCGATGCGATCGAACGGCAGCTTGCCCACCAAGAGGCATCATCCGTGCGGCGCGCCTATGCCCGCGGCGAATATTGGGACGAACGAGTGCTGATGATGCAGCACTGGTCGGACTATCTCGACAAGTTGCGCGAGGCTGCAGAAGGCCCTCGACCCGCGGCTCCTGTGCGTAAGAAGCCTAAATTGCAAAGATCGAAGGCGGGGCGGCCGCGCGGTCGCCCAAGGAGGTAGGGCGCGTACCCTGCGGGACATAGGTCCGATCTATATCCCGCAGGGTAATCTTGTCCGCTTCATCTCTGAGTGGCGCGGCTGCCGGTCGTCAGCGCCTTCAGGCTTTCAAACTGGATAAGTGTTACCCTGCCGACTTTGACCGTCTCCAGATCACCTGACTGGATTAGTTCATATATCCGGGACCGACTTAACCCCGTGATCCGCACCGCGGTCGCTATCCGGACGGTGAGCGGCTCAATCTTCTTTTCCCAGCCCCGCTCAATCATCTTCACCTCGACCGTCGGCGCCAGAACCCACTGACGCATGGCTGTGACGACGAGTTTGGCCGAGAAATCACGAGCTGGTTAGTCACTGTTCGAGGACGCGGAGTACCTTTCCAAGGTCATTCAGAATCTTGGTGCGCCCTGATTACCCCGACCGACAAAACGACTGGTTTGTGATGGCCGCCCACCGCCTTCGACGGTTACGATCTCGCCGGTTCGATAGGGACCGATAAGGACCGTTTAGGACTTACTGAGTGTATCGAGGGTTCGAATCCCTCCCGCACAGCCGCTGTGCTGGCCATCCGACGCAGGGTGTTAAACCGCTGATTTAGAAGAAATTTCTGTTCTACGGCAGGGTGAGACTTGAGACACGTTACTGCCCTCCGCCTTTGATGCTCGCAATCCAAGCGATGACCTCGCCCTCACTCCATCGCGCGGCCCCGGGCGAAGGCTTATAAGGAGCCGGAAATCGGCCTTCCTGGATCATCCGGTAAACCATCGATTTGCCAACGCCAACAAGGCGGCAAACCTCCTTCAATTGGATGAACCTCTCTGCCGGTTCTCCGAAGGCATTGAACTCACCGCCTTTTGCAAGCTGACGGCCCGGCTGCGTTGCTACGAAAGGGCTGCGCTTCGGTACGAACACCCCGTCGCTCGCGAGAAATTCCGATACAATGGCCGGGATCAAGTCCTCAATGGTTATACTCTCTCCGTAGCAATCCAGATATAGTTCTGCGTATTTGTCGAGCGCTCCTCGGAGATCGCCGGTCAAGCCGATGGTTATTTCACTCGCTCGTACATCAACCTGTTTTGGCAGTTTCAATTGCGGCATCGGATTTGCCCCGCCCTTAAGGATCGCTCAATGTCGCGATCGAAGGCACGGTTCGATGCGGCAAACTTAAACGCTGAGCAGCGCACCAGGATTTTTGGCTTCGGCGACCGATTACCGATATGCCAGAATTCACCTTAGGGTTTTAGAGTCTTTTCGGGGCCGCCGAGTATCACTTCAGGGACAAGCGCTGCAAACTTGGGCGCCTCTAACTGCAGCGATTAGGTACGCTCAATCCCCTATATAGCGTCTGCAATTGGGTCGTGAACGGACTGCAACTTTCAGGCCGCTGAGCTAGCGCGACGCCGCACGATACGATGCCAACTGCTTTAGGTTGTCTCGTATGCGCGAAGCAAGTTCGCTACGGCCTATGCCACTGATCATCTCCAGATCTGTCAGGCAGTCATATGCCTGCCATGGCATCAGCGGGGAATCTCCATCCCGCGCAAAAGGTGCGTCGGTTTCGGTCAGCATCCGGTCCAATGGCATGGCCGCTGCCAGCTCGCGCCCCCTCCGGGAGCGCAGCATTGCCGGTCCGACCGAAAACCAGCACCCGAGCTGGGCCGCTCGTTCCAGTTCTTTCATCGTGCCGCTGAACCAATGAAGGATCGGTGTTCCGGCATCAGCTTGGCGCTCTAGCGCGTCAAGCACCGCAGTCGCAGCTCCGCGGGAATGGATCGTCATGACGCGCCCACCTAGCATCGCGCATTCGGTGAGTATCCGATCGAAGACCGCTTTTTGCAGCTCAAGCGAGTCCCTATGCGGCGGGCTTCCGTCAATCCCGATCTCGCCCACATATCGAGCTCCTGGGAGGAGGCCACATAGCAGGGGAACTTCCTGATGGCGCTGTGCGACAAGTTCCGGATGCAGGCCGAGAGCGACACGCACGCGCCTGCGATCACCGACCAACTTCTTCGTTCCACGCCAAGCCTTCGGCGTCGTCGTGACCGCCAGCACATAGGTTCCTCTCGCATCGACTTCATCGAGGACGGCCTGAGGGTCAGGGAAAAGATCAATATGACAGTGGAAATCAATCAAGTGACACCGAGGTGGGCGTGGAGCGTGGAGAGTTCTGCGATGCCACGCCGGACAACCTCACGATAGGGGGCAACGTCACCGAGCATTCGCGCATTCATTGCGCCGCCGATCAGCTCGTCGACGCCATGTCGGCGCACTGTTTCAATGGCCATGGCCACGGATCGAACGTCATCGAACCGGGCATGCCGCACATCATCCTGGCCCAACGGTCCGTATTTGTAGCCGTCGGTGGTATCGTCGTTCTGGCCCCACGCGAGATACGCGCCACGTCGCACCTGACAGGGTACGCAGCGACCGCAATGCTGGAAGCCCGTGCGAGAATAGCGCCCGCAGCTGGTCGAATCGTTGACCAGTTGAGCCAGAAGGGCTTGGTCCGTACACCCCGAGAGCATTTCACCCTTCGTGCTGTGCACATAGGGGTTGTTCAAGCGAACCCGCAAGCCGGCCGCGTCGAGTGTCTCCTGAATGAGGCGCAGGAAATATGGGTGCGTCGTGCGCGTGCTGAGGCTCCCGGTGCGCAGAGGAGTTAGCGGCACGTTCTGGCTGATGAAGCCATTTTCGGGGATGCGCAGTTCGACCTCATCACCATCGTGATGTCGCCGAAGGCAGGTTGCTGCCAGCACGCCGAAGCCGAGGAAGGCAATCGAGCGTGCGCGTTGGGATCGCTCTGATGTCCCGGGTGGTCGCGCATGGTGGTTGAGCTGAAGATGCAGGCTTTGGCGCGCGATGGTCTCAGCGAACATCTTCTGGTCCGCAGTATCGCCTTTGGCCATCTGGCTGACGAACAAAGGTTTGCGTCCCTCTCTGACGACATCGATTGCGCCAATCAGGCTATCCATGCCGCCCGACAGCAAACAGACTATGTCCTCATTGCGCAATCGCATCGGATCGCTGGTCGTTGGAACGGCACCGTCTCCAATGAAGTGTAGCTCCCAAATGTCTCCGGAAAGAAAGCGGAGCGCCTGAGTAACGCGGCCGCGCTGCGAGTTCCAGAAATCTGGCGAGGAGACGGCAACCGTCAGTGCGATTTCACGCGTCCATCCATCTGGGCTGCGCTCGCGCGATACCGCCTCGTCGGCAGCGACCACGGCCATCGCGAACGAGGCGAAGTCCCAAGCGTCGATTGATGGCCGGAGGCCAAGCCGGCGGACACGTCCGGGCACTAGGTTGCCGACACGCCCGCGTCCCGCGAGACGCGATCGGGAATACATATCGAAGCGCAGATCGGTCCCGGCCTGATCCGGGAGATCCTCGGGAAGACATGCGACTCTAATCACAGCCCGCCATCCTCCTCAAACACTTCGAAGGCCTGTTGGATCGCGTTGCGTGAAATCCGGTCGATAGCCGCGCGGCCGACAGTGCCGACCTTAGCGCGTTCCGCCGCATATTCTGCGGCTACGACTTCACGTACATAGTCCTTCATCTCTTGGAGCCGCTCCAGTCCGTCGCCCTTCGTGGGGGCTTTGGCGATGATCGATTTTCCGACATCGAGTTCAACGCGCAGGGCAACATCATATCCAAGAGTCGAGGCCGTGACCTGATCGACCTGTTGCGGTGTCAGGCTGGTGATATCGACATTCTGGTCCAGAATGTCGGATAGCGCTCTCGCTACCGAATCGCGCGTCGCCTCTGCATCCTGCGTGCCATCGAATGGTCTGATCGCATCGACGAGAGTGTCGATAAACTCCGAAGTCGACAGTCCGACCAGGGCCTGTGGGTCGATCCCAAGTTCCTGTGGAAGAGCTTCGCCGCTCGCCAACGCGGAGAGAGCGCTGTGCAGGACACTGGCGGTCCTAGCCGAGCCAGCCATCCTGCGGGCGGCATTGCGGCTACCGCCCATGCCACTTCGCGAATAGTGGCCGAGACCACGACGCAGGTGCCTGCCGCGGTCATCGCCGCCGCTTCCGAATTTGCCGAGCGACGTCCGCACACCGCGCCAGCGGCCAGGCGTCGAGGGTTCGGGCTGCGGCTGTGGCTGAGGTTCTGGTGGCTGCGAAACCTGAGGATTGGGAGGTGGAGGGGTATGTGGCGAAGGCGACGTGGGCGGCTGCGCCGGCGCAGGCGTTGGCTGTGTCGGCTGAGGCACAGGCTGCTGAGCCGGCGGATTATCGACCCAAGGTGGCACGATTGGGATATCCGGGCCTGATCCTGGGCCGCGGCTGGAAGCGGACGTGCCCATCAGCCCTTCTCCTTCATCGACTTCACGACGGCATTCTTTGTTGTAGGTGGCAGGTCACCACGCTTGTTAAAGGCGACGAGAACCTGCCGCCCCCATGGCAGCGGCGCGAGCCGCGGCACGATGGACGGTTTGATCTGGCTCGATGGCACGTCACTGAAAAAGGCGATGATCGCGCTGGCAGACGTAGGCGAGGCAGCGGCGAGAGCCTGCAACGCATTGAGGATCGACGGGATACCCCAAGAGGTCTCCCCTCTTGCCTTTGTGATGATCTTGTCGGTTATGCGACCGATCTCTGGGTTCGACAGGCTCGCGATCTCATCGCCGACGGTCGGACTCGCAGAGTTCAACTTCAGAAGCATGTCGAGCACTTCCATCGCCTCGGAAGATAGTTCGTCGGCGCGTGAGATGATCGGGTGGCTTTCTCTGCCGACGTAGAGGGCGCCGCGCAGATCCTTATCAGCGAGTAGGGGGTCCAGCGCGAGCCAGTTCACATGAAACGCTTCGTTCCATGGTTTTTCGAGTTCGGGGGCGCTGTCGTCGCCGCGCGCACGACGCTCCATGTCACGGAGAAACGCAGCGTGGCCGTCCTCGGACTCGTTCACCGCCCGCAGCAGTTCGGCGTAGGCATCCTTGTCGCCACAGCGTTCGAACAGCAGCAGCTTGACCAGCACCTCCTCATCGACCGTCACCGACTGGATCCGTGCCATGGAACTCCGCATCGACAGGGTATTGAGGAATCGCTTGATGAGGCGCGGATTACCGCGAATCTTGGGGGAGGTTGTGAGGATCGGCGCGATGCGCTCCGCAAGCGCCAGGCGGTTCAGCAGGCCTGGCGGGCATTCCGCGTTCGGCGGACAGGTCTTGATCGTTTCGGATACGAACGTTTTGTCAACCCGCGCCCCGGTCCAGGATTGAGCAAGACGTGTGCATACGGCCTCGCGCACGCTGTCCTTAACGTCATCGCCAAGGTCCGGATCGGCATCGACGAACAGCATCATCAGATAGGCTCGGACTTCCTGCGTACCTAATGCGGGCACACGGATTGGCAGCTGGATTAGCTTGTCGAAATAGTTGGTGACTAGATCATCATCGAGCGCGGCATTCTCGAAATGCGACCGCACTGCCTGCCGAATCATGCCTTCGTCGGCGGCGATGACGAATGCGGTGTGTTTCAGGAAGAGGAACAACCGCATTGACTCAAGCGTCGCGATTGCGGTCTTGGGCAGGCAGCGGTCCAAATCGTCGATCAGCACCACGAGTGTAACGCCAAGCTCAGTCAACGTCGCCTCTAAATCGTCGCGAAAGGCCTGGATTGCTCGGCGCGGACTATCAGGCTCTTCTTGCTCGGGCGCACTTTCAGGCTTTTTATCACCGACTAGTTCTTTCCCGCCTTCATAGGTGTCTGTCGCAAGCTTCTGGGCTTTCTTCAGGTCCGCGCCGGTGATGTCGCCGTCAAGCAAACCAGTTACGGTCCCCATTCCAGCGGCTAAAAATGGTGTAAGATGGCCGCCAGAATAAATGTCGAGCGCTGTGGAACCTACGAGACCCAGCAGCCTCAGTTTCTTCACCCGGCCGAACAGGCTGCGGGCGTGCTTAAGCGCGGTCTCCGACAGCGAGTCCTTCTTAGCAACAGTCTGTTCGACCACGGTGGCGGCGATCGCCTCCATCAGCGCAGCACGGGCGTCATCGTAATTCTGATAGAGCCAGGCGTTGAACTCGACGAAGCGGAATTCGACGTCTTCGTGCTTGTCGAGCGATGTGCGTAGCAGCTTCATCATCGACGATTTGCCGACACCCCAGTCACCGGAGATGCCTACTGAGAGAGGCTCGCCTTTCGCACCGACGATCCGTTCTGCTGCGATGTCCGCGACGTGAGAGAAATTGACTAAATCACGAACAGTTTCGTTATCTGACCACATTCAGGCTTACCCCACCGTTCCCCTCACGTTCCAATTTATTCTGCAGACCGTCAACCAAACACAGCACCAGATCCGATGGCTTTATTTCACCCGAGCATGCCAGAATCCGTGAGGGTCAGCAGAGTCAGGATTTCTCCGCCATGCGCCTTGACCGACTGCTCGGTAAGGCGGAAGCGCGCTGCGCCCCGCTGATCGAACCAGCTATCCGCGCCTGTCGTCTGTAAAGGCGAGCGCTCGGCATCGCCGAAAAGCACTGTAAACGCCGACGATGACGCGTCGAGATCTTCACGCGGGAACCAATGGTCGGGAACACTGGGGCTGCGCTTAAACCAGCGTCGTCCGCCATTCCCGTGGCAGACCAACACGACCGGCCATCCTGCCAAATCGAGGCAACGTAGCGCGGTCGCCAGCCGGCTTGTCGCATAATCGTTGGCGAGTGCATCAATCGCCTCGAAGCTGGGCCGACGGTGCGCAGCGAGCGAGGGCAGGAATAGATAACGGGGCATGAGCAGATCGGCGGCAAAGCGGTCGGCTTGGCGCTCAAGCTGACTGGCTGAGCCGGGATTGCCGATCTCGCTCGACCGGCACACCGAAGAGCGACCGCGATGGTGAGCCCAATGCCCAAGCTCGTGCCCGATCGAGAATCGTCGACGGCGTGGATCACCGCCTCGCTGGACGGTGATAATCGCGCGGTCATTATAGCCAATGATGCGCGCCTCACAGCTTTCGAGCACGGCATCGCGCACCTTGACACCGGCTGACCACGCAATCGCCTCCAAGTCGATGTCGGCGGGTCGAGTGACGCCCAGCGAACGCAGCAAGGCTTCCGCTGGGCTGTCAGCTGTCATATGGGATTGCCCTCATCATCGATCGCACCGAGCTCCCGCAAATCGTCGAGAATAGCGTCTATCTCCTTCTCGCTGACACCCTCGCCCTTGCGCGCAGCCATCGTCAGACGACCTTTGAGCTTGGGATCGTCATTGGCGAAGCGCGTCAGCACCGCTTCGCGCCGGTCTGCACGGAGCGGCGGACGTACCACCCGCGCTTTGCGGTCGCGACTGACAGCCCTTCTCGCTGCGGCGAGCCGCGCCTGGCCGACACGCGCAACGCCACCGGCGATCGCGCTCCGCGCGGCCGCCGCCTCCGCCTCGACATCCAAACCATCGGCAGCCAGCTCAGCGAGCAGTTCGGCGTCGCTGAGGTTCATCAAATCGTCGGCCAGTTCGTCGAGTAGTCGGTGGAGCGCAGGATCGGGCTTGTCGCCGCTCACGCAGTCCACCCGGCTGGATACCTCCCATTGATCGCCCGGCGCATGCGGCGTCGAATGGTAGCATAGGCCTTATCGTCCAGGTCGTTCATGGTCATAATCTCCTCCTTCGAGTAAAATTCCAGGTCGCACATCAGCATCAGCAACGCCTGCTCGTCGTCCGCGAACAAAGCTTCGAGAGCCATGATACGCTCCGACATGTCCTCTGCGGCCAACAGGCGCGTTTCAGCGTCGGGATCAGGATCAACGGGAACGACGAGCAGCCGCCCGTCGGTGCCTGTGGCATCGAGCGAAACCGTCTCCTTGACGCGACCGGTGGAACCGCGTGCCGCCGAGGCGATGCTGCGCATCGCTCCGATCAGGAACGGCACCAGCGCCATCGTCCGCGGGCAGACACGCGCGCCGGACAGTATCGCGGCAACGGCCTCGCCGATCAGGTCGTCGGCCTCGCATGCGAGACCGAGAGCGTAGATACGGCCGGTGCGGCGCAAACGGGCGAGATCGATGGCAGCGAGACCATCGAGTGCCGCGCGGATTTCGTCAGGGTCGAATGCGTCGCGGTTCACGTCACTCCCAAGGGCTGCCTTTGGACGTAGGCTGACTCTGTGCGCCGCCTCGGACAAGCAGACAAAATATTCTTCAGATGTCCGCGAGAGTTGCCGCGCTCAGCCTACTCCCTTGAGCGCCAATCATGGGGTTCGGGAGCGGTGTCGCAAGCCGGCTTACCCAATAGCGCGGGGAAGGAGGAAGACGAACATGGGCAAGAACCAGCATGTGGTACCGCACGAAGGCGGCTGGGCGGTTCGCGGAGCGGGCAACGAGCGCGCGACGTCGGTGCACGAGACTCAGGCTGCAGCGATCGAGGCGGCACGCGGAATCGCGCAGAACCAGCACAGCGAGCTGCTGATCCATGGCCGCAATGGTCAGATCCGCGAGCGCGACAGCTTTGGCGGCGATCCCTTCCCGCCGCGCGGCTGAACAACCCTGGGGGCCGCGCACCCGCGCGGCCCCAACCGTAAGAAGAGCATCATGGCAAAAGGCAGAAGTGGCGGCTCGTTCCGCAGTGCGATCAGCGGGCGCTTCGTAACGGCAAAGCACGGCAAGGCATCGCCGCGCACGACCGTCTTCGAGCGGTCGGGCGGCGGCAGCACAGGCGGCACCTACCGGAGCGCGATCAGCGGCCGGTTTGTGACGACTGCGCATGGCAAGCGTAGCCCTAACACCACGATCAAGGACAGCTGAAGGAAGGCGGTCGGCAACGGCCGCCTTCCTGTCACCTACGAATCCTATCTTCTTTTTACCACTGGCAGCTTTTGGGAACGCCGAAAGCGGCCGTGAACGGCGACAATTGAGGCGCAATCCAGACCAGCCGCTGCCTCCCCATTGCTGCTGCAGGCGGTGGTAGACCGCCTCGACGCAAGCCATCCCCGAGCCTCAAGCAAATGGCACGACCCATTTCACCTTCCAGGCCGTATCGCTATCAAATGTCATGGCATTCGGCGTTTTCATTCACCGATCTGATTCGATCTACGACGATACGCCAGCCGAGCGATATCAGTTTCCTAGGCAGTATCTGGAGCGGGCAAAGGCCTGCGTCGGCGACTGGATCGTCTACTACGAACCTCGAAAAGTACTCGGTACCAAGGGCTACTACGCCGTTGCCAAGGTCGAACGCGTCATTCCCGATCCTTCGACACCCGACATGTATCTCGCGCTGATTGAGCCGGGGAGTTATCTGGACTTTGCAACGCCGGTCCCGTTCGCTGACGAAAGCGGCCCGATCGAACGCGGCGTACTCAATGATGTGGGGCGTATTTCAGGTCGAGCACAAGCCGCTGTCCGAGGTCTGTCGCCGAGTGACTTTGACCGGATTATTGACGCCGGTCTCGCCGACGAAAATCCCCTTCTGCCGCGAACCGGCAGCGCGACCGCAGACCACTCACTACGCGAAGAGCGCACGCCCTTCGTTTTTGATGAAGCGCGAGAGCGTGTCGCGACACTCGTATCAAGGGTTGTTCGTGACCGCGTTTTCCGGCGGATCGTCCTGCGCGCATATGATGAACGCTGCGCCGTCACCGGTTTAAAGCTGATCAACGGTGGCGGGCGAGCAGAAGTCGAGGCAGCGCATATTCGCCCGGTTGAGGCTAACGGTCCCGACATCGTCAGCAACGGTCTCGCGCTGTCCGGAACAGCCCATTGGATGTTTGATCGCGGACTGATCGGGCTTGATGATGATCTTCAGATTCTGGTGTCGCGACAGGCAAACGATCAGGACGGCATCCGCGGTATCATCAACAATCGCGGGCGCTTGCTTATGCCGGTGCGGGAGGCCGATCGCCCCCACCAGCAATTCGTTCGGTGGCACCGGGAGCATTGTTTCAAACATTGAAGATCCCGCCTATTGGGGCAGGGAATAGCTTGTACTGCGACCGCCAGCGCCATCCTTGCGAAGGACCCCGCGATCCACCAGGTCATTGATGTCGCGCGCAGCCGTATGCGTTTGGTAATCTGAGTCGGTTGGCAAAGTGAGGCTTTGGATGCCTGGCATGCTTCCGTCATGTCATAAATCACGAATACATGAAGCCTCGTCGAGGGCACTACCGAGGTCTAATCAATGTCGAGGGTGTTTACCCGGGAGGAATTCTACGATCTGGTGTGGTCGAAACCCATGACCCACTTGGCGAAGGAGTTCGCGCTCTCAGACGTTGCCCTCCACAAGATCTGCAAGAAGCACGACATCCCGAACCCGCCGCTGGGATGGTGGGCGAAGAAGGCCGCGGGCAAGACGGTCAAGCAAACTCCGCTGCCAAAAGCGAAGGCTGGGACATCGGACAGAATTACGATCGCGGCTGGCGAACTTCGGCCCGAGCCCGAGTTGATCGCGACCGCACGTGAGAACGCACGACTGCTCGCATCGTCCATCGACGCGGAGGCGATCTTGCCACCAAACCCGATGGTCGATCGGACGATCTCCCAGCTCCGCAAGGCGAAGCCTTCGCCGATCAACGGGCTCGTCACAGTCGAAGGGTTGAACGTGGTCAAGGTCAACGTCGCGCCGGCCTCGATCGACCGCCTGGAACTAGCGCTCGGCCGTATCGCGGGGGCAGCGGAAGCGCTGGGGATCAAGCTGGTACGAGGCGAGAAGTCCGCGAGCTTCCAATGCGAGGGTGAGACGATCGGCTTTTCGATCAGCGAAGGTGTTCGACGCGAAAAGCATGTACCGACCGAAAAGGAGCTCGCCGAGCAGGAGGCAGCCCGAAAGCGCCGAGCCCGCCGCTGGAACAACCCCGGCAGCTGGGATGACGACGATTTCAGCTTCTCATCCTTGCGCGGTCCCGAATGGGACTATCATCCGACCGGTCAACTCGTGTTCGAACTGGAGCACTCCTATCTGCTGGGCGGCAGCCCACGGCGTTCCTTCAAGGATGCGAAGGTTCAGCGGATCGAGAACATGGCTAGCGACATCGCAGTCGGCATCGCGGTGCTGGCGGCGGCGAAGAAGGACGATCAGGTAAAGCGCGAGGAACAGGCACGGCAACGCGAGGAGGAGCGGCGATTGCGCGAGCTCGCCCTTCGCAGGGACCATATCGCCGAGCGCCGCGGCAAAGCACTGGACGAGGTGCTCGAAGAGATGGCCTCGCTCGATCGACTGAGGAGGCTGGTCGCGAATTTGCGTGGTGAGGAAATGTCGGGAAGTACCGGCCGCGTCGCCGAATTCCTCGGACTGGCCGAGCGTCGGCTGGCATCACGCGAAGCGGCGCTTTCGACCGATGGACTCGAGCAGCGGTTCGAGAAACAGAAGCTGTTTGGCGACGACGATGATCACGCCTTTCGGCCGCCCTATGGCTACTATTGAACGATTGTTGGAAGAACACGAACCGTTTCCGTCCACCGACGGCCAACTCAGGCGAGATCGGCAATCTCGACAGGCTCGATCAGGGCGATCGCGACGGGGAGCCAATAGCGCGTCCCTTTCTGCTCGCCGGTTCGCAGCAGCGCGCCGAGCCCGACCAAAGCGGCCAGGTCGCGTGTCGTCGTCGCCGTTGGGGCGCCAGTTATGGTCATATAATTGGCGGCGCTTAGGCCACCCATAAAGCCGTCCGGCCCAGCGGCGAACATCCGTAACAGCGCGCGTTCCTGACGATCGTTCAGCTTGCCGCGCAGGCCTTCCATAGTGCGGGCCTTGGCCAGGACGAACTCGACCTGCCGAAGCGTCCGACGCTGGGCTTCGATCGCCTTGGCCGCGAACCACAGCAGCCAGTTGGTAATCTCCAGCGCCCCATGGGTACGCTCGAGCGCGGCGTAATAGGCTTTGCGGTGCGCCAGCAGGGTGCTCGCCATGCCGGTGACGATCGGGGTAGGCAGGCCTTGGGCGAGCAACTTCTCGCTGATGGCGCGACCGATCCGGCCATTGCCGTCTTCATAAGGATGGATGCTCTCGAACCAGATATGCGCAAGACCAGCCCGCGTCAGCGGCGTAATCGGTGTTGACCCGCCCGGCCGGCTTCGTTCGATCCATGTCAGGAACGCCACCATCTCCTCTTCGACCCGCGCCGCGGGCGGCGCTTCGAAATGGATCTTCGGTCGATGGATCGGCCCGGATACGATCTGCATAGGGTCACCGCCGCTTCTGTAGCGACCGATGTCTGCAAGATCAGTGCGGCCGTTGATGACATGACGATGCCATCGGTCGAGCGTGGCTCGATCCAACGGCTCGGCGACACGCTCGTAAAGATCGACCATCATCTCGGCGATGCCGGCCTCGGCCGGCTTTACCCGACGTTGATCCCCGGCGAGCCCCAGATGCCGGCGGATCGAGGATTGGACGCTGTCGCGATCGAGCGTCTCTCCTTCGATCGCCGAGGTGTCGATGGCCTCATGGCTCATCAACTCGATCTCAAGGCTGCTGCGGTCAGCTTCGTCCAGATGTCGTGATACACCGATCGCGATGCCCACACCCTCGAGGAACAAGGCTTCGGCCTTCTGCAGCCGAGGCGCATCCCACGAGAAATTCGGCCAATCAGGCTGCTGCCAGTTCCACGTCATGATCGATATATAGACGATTTATCGATCATGAATCAACCAAATCGTGATCGATAAATGGACGCGCTATCGATCATCCACGGCAGCGACGGCGAACTCTCACATTTTCGATTGAGCTCTCTCCAGCCTGGCTGATGCCGATATGGTCCTCGCTAGAGTATCCAAAGATGTCTCGTTGGTTGCTATGGAGCTGAGGGCTGCACTGCGGCTTGCGCGCGAGACTGTGTCTGCTAAGCTGTCTTTCAGCGAGAAGGCGGTGAAAATCGCGCTTTGAACTCAATCGCTTAGGTGTCCATCAGATTTCCTCTTCTGGCACCAATACTGGCTCTGGATACGTCCAGCAGCGTCCAGTAAGCGGCTGGTTTCACAGCATTTTCAGACCGAGAATCGCCAGACACCGTCCGGCGAAATCCGGCTAAGGGCATCAGCGGCGTCCACAAAATGCTGCCCGCATTTGACGGGAGAATACGCATCCACGCTCGCTTCGGCGTGGACGCGTTATCCCGCGAACCGGTCAGCCAGCTCGCTCAGCGCTCCTTCCCTGCGACCGTCAGCACCGCCAGCGCCAGCGTTTCCGCGCCGCGCTTGATCGTCGGTTCCGGCACCGGCGCGAAGAATGGCGAGTGGTTGACCGGCAGCGGCTTCCCCTCCGCCTTGTAGCGCGCGATCATCGCCGGATCGTAGCCGCCGACCGCGAAGAACACCGAGGGCACGCCCGCGTCGACGAAGACCGAGAAGTCCTCGCTCGCATTGCCGCCGGGAGCGGAGGCGGGGACGAAGGTTGCGTCCTTGCCGAACGCCGCCGCCATCACCGGGGCGGTGCGCGCCGACAGCGCGGCATCGTTATGCACCGCGTTGGTGCCTTGCGGATGGGTGATCGTCGGCTCCGGCGCGCGCGCCATCTGCGCGACGGCGCGGGCGGTGCGCTCCACGCCGTCGATCAGCAGTTTGCGGGTGGCGTCGTCGTGCGAGCGCAGCGTCAGCAGCAGGTCGGCATGATCGGGGATGATGTTGTCCACCGTGCCGCCGACGAAGCTGCCGACCGTCACCACGCCGAACGCATTGGGGTCCTTCTCGCGGCTGATGACCGTCTGCACGTCGGTGACGAAATGGCTGCCCATCACGATCGGATCGATGCTCTTGTCGGGCATGGAGCCGTGCGCGCCGACGCCGTTGAAGGTGATGTTGATCTCGTCGGAGGCGGAGCTGACCGTCCCGTCCTTGATGATCACCGTGCCCACCGGCATCGGCCCGACATGTGCGGCGAAGCCGTAATCGGGCTTCGGCCAGCGTTTGAACAGCCCGTCCTCGACCATCGCCTTGGCGCCGCCGACCGTCTCCTCGGAAGGCTGACCGATGAACATCAGCGTGCCGTGCCACTGGTCCTTCATCGCCACCAGCGCCGATGCCGCGCCGACCCACCAGGCCATGTGGCTGTCATGCCCGCAGGCGTGATCGACGAAGAAGGTCTTGCCGTTCACCACCTGCTGCGCGCGGCTGGCATAGGGGAGACCGGTCTTCTCCTCCAGCGGCAGCGCGTCCATCTCGGTGCGCACCAGCACGGTCGGCCCCTCGCCGTTCTTGTAGATCGCGACGATCCCCGTCTTGCCGACCTTTTCCGTCACCGTGAAGCCCAGCTTGCGCATCTCGGCGGCGAGAATGCCGGCGGTGCGCACTTCCTGGAAACCGACCTCCGGATGCTGGTGGATATCCTTGTAGAGCGCGTCGAGGTGCGGATATTGCTTGTCCAATGTCGCATCGATCCGCGCCTTCGCGGCGGCGACGTCGAAGCCCGGCGCGGCGTTGGTCTGCGCGGCCGCCGGCAGGGCGGCGAGGGCGGTGGCGAGCATCAGCACGGTCTTGCGCATCGGATGATTCCTTCGGGTCTGGAGCGTGGAAAGCACGGTCATCGCAGCAGCGCGTCCACCAGCCGCGCGATGAAATCGTCAGTGACGGGGCGATCGATGAGGTAGCCCTGATCGATCGCGGCGGTCAGCGTGAAGATGATGTCATAGGGGCCGAGCACCGGATGCAGCCCCTGTTCGTTCAGCGCGCTGGCGAGCGTGCCGATATTGGTCTTGCGCCGGTCGCGCTGCGCCTCGCCGATCGGACGGACCAGTTCCGGCGTGACGCGCCGCGCCTCGTAGATCGCGGGCAGGCAGATGCTGACCACCGGATCGGCATAACGGTTCCTGACGCTGAGGGAGAAGGCGATGAGGTCGGCCTTCACGTCGCCGGTGTCGCCCAGCAGCGCGTCCTCGAACCGGTCGTTGAACGCCTCGATCAGCG
Organism: Sphingomonas sp. 67-36; assembly: GCA_001897375.1. Lineage (GTDB taxonomy): Bacteria > Pseudomonadota > Alphaproteobacteria > Sphingomonadales > Sphingomonadaceae > Sphingomonas. The sequence continues at coordinate 129,949 of MKSU01000017.1, forward strand.
CGGCGACGCCGGACGGCCAGCGGCGATAGAAAGTGGGGCGCGGCACGCCGGCGTGCTGGCAGATGCGGTTGACCGACAGGCCGGCGAAGCCCTGCTCGCCGAGCAAGGCCACCGCGCTCTCCTTGATCCGCGCATCGAGCGCGGACTGCCTGGGACGGCCGGCGCCGATCGCCCGTTCGTCACTCAATCGCCTGTCTCCCCCTGTCGCCATTCCTATCCGGCAATGCCGACATGATCGACCGTGAAAATTATTATTGACGCAAGATTGTATCGATATCATCCTGCCTTGCAATACGACAGTGACACGAAATTCACTGCGGTCCGGGAGCCGGCCGAAGCCGTGCCCAGATGTTTCAAGGGAGGTCCAGAATGATACGTTTGTTCGCAACGGGTGTGTCGACGATGGCGTTGGCGGTGGCGGCGCTGCCGTTCGCGGCGCAGGCGCAGGAGGCGCCCGCCGTCGCGCCGGCCCCGGCGGCCGGGGAAGCCGCCCAGCCCGACATCGTCGTCACCGGATCGCGCGTCGCGCGCCGCGACTATCAGGCGACCAGCCCGATCGTCACCGTCAGCAGCGACGCGATCGCCGCGACGGGCAACACCACGCTGGAAGGCGCGCTGAACCAGTTGCCGCAATTCGCGCCGGGCTCGACCGCCTTTTCGAACGGCCTCAACGACAACGGGCAGGCGACGCTGAACCTGCGCGGGCTGGGCGCGCAGCGCAACCTCGTGCTGCTCGACGGCAAAAGGCTCCAGCCGTCCAGCTCGACGCAGGTGATCGACATCAACACCATCCCGACGATCCTCGTCGGCGGGACGGAGATCATCAGCGGCGGCGCCTCGGCGGTCTATGGCTCGGATGCGATCTCGGGCGTGGTGAACTTCAAGCTGCGCAAGATCGATGGGATCGAGATCACCGCGCAGAACACGATCACCGAACATGGCGACGGCGGCATCCGCGATCTCGGCCTGGGCGCGGGCACCAGCTTCGCCGGCGATCGCGGCCGCGTGACCTTCGGCATCTCCTATACCGATCGCGACGCGGTGAACATCAACGCGCGCGAATTCTTCCGCCGCAGCACCGGCGTGTCGAGCTCGATCGGCGCGGGTCTCTACACCCCCAGCACCAACCCGCCGTCGCAGGCGGCGATGAACGCCGCCTTCGCGCAATATGGCATCGATCCGGGCAAGGTATCCTATTCCTCGTCGATCGGGTTGAACCCGGACGGCACGCTGTTCTCGACCGGCAAGGGCGTCTTCAACTATCGCGACACCACGCCCTATATCTACAATACCGGGCAGGCGCTGCTCCAGCTTCCGGAGAACACCTATACGCAGATCCCGCTGGAGCGCGTGTCGACCTTCGGCAAGGTCAGTTACGATCTGTCGCCCAACCTCACCTTCTACGCGCAGGGCCTCTACACCGATTACAATTCGACGACGATCGCCGACGCCGCGCCCAATGCCGGCCTGTGGATGCTCAGCGTGCCGCTCAGCAATCCGTTCGTTCCGGCGGCGTTGCGGCCGATCCTCGCCTCGCGCGCCAATGCCGCCGCGCCGTTCCTCATCACCAAACGCTATCTGGAGGCCGGGCCGCGCCTGACGCTCCACGATTCGACGACGTGGCAGGCGATGGCCGGCTTCTCCGGCAAGCTCGGCCAGCTCACCTGGGAGCTGTACGGGTCGCACGGCGAGAGCAAGCTGGCGGACAAGACCTCCGGTTCGGTCTTCGCCAGCAAGGTGCAGCAGCTCGTCTCCGCAGCCGACGGGGGGGCGGCGCTGTGCGGCGACGGCATCGGGTACAATCCGTTCGCGGTCACCGGCTCCGCGCAATGCGCCGCCTATTTCAGCGGCACGACGGTCAACCGCACGAAGACGACGCAGGACGTCGTGGAATTCACCGTCCAGGGCGGGTTGTTCAACCTGCCGGCGGGCGAGGTGCGCTTTGCGGCCGGCGCGGACTATCGCCGCAACAGCTTCACCTTCACGCCCGATCCGCAGCAGGTGATCGGCAATGTCGTCGGCATCACCCGCACCTCCGCGACCGGCGGCTCGACCCGTGCGATCGAAGGCTATGCCGAGCTGGTCGTGCCGCTGCTGCGCGATCTGCCGCTGATCCAGTCGCTCGAGCTGGATGCGGCCTATCGCTATTCGGATTACGACCGCAGCGGCGGCGTCTCCACCTACAAGGCCGATCTCGACTGGAAGGTGGTGAACTGGCTCCGGCTGCGCGGCGGCTATCAGCGCGCGATCCGCGCGCCCAATGTCGGCGAATTGTTCACCGCGAGCACCGGCGTCTTCCCGACGATCGGCTCGGCGGCGCAGGGCGCGGGCGATCCGTGCGACACGCGCAGCGTCTATCGCACCGGGCCGAACGCGGCGGCGGCGCGCGCGCTGTGTCTCGCGCAGGGTGTGCCGACGGCGGTGATCGACACGTTCCAGACCAACGTCACCCAGGTCGCAGCCTATATGTCGGGCAACACCAACCTGACCCCGGAAAAGGCCGATACCTATACGGTCGGCGCGGTGTTCACCCCGCGCGCCGCCTCGCCGTGGCTGTCCGGGCTGAGCGCCTCGATCGATTATTACAACATCTCGATCAGGAACGCGATCTCGACCATCCCGGTCACGCTGTCGCTCAGCAAGTGCTTCAACGGCGACGGCAGCAACCCGACCTACGCCCAGTCGAACTATTATTGCTCGCTGATCGGGCGCGATCCCAACACCGGCGGCATCACCAACGCGCTGATGCCGTATCTCAACATCGGCGGCTATCGCACCGCGGGCATCGACGTGCAGGTCGACTGGAACCTGCGCCTCGCGGATGTCGGCGTCGGCGACGGGGGCGCGAAGTTCGGCATCTCCTCGGTGGTCAACTATCTCGACACCTACAAGGTGCAGAACCAGCCCGGCTCGCCGTTCCAGGAGTTCGGCGATACGATCGCCGGGGTCGCGACGCTGCCGCGCTGGCGCTCGACCACCTCGGTCACGCTGGGCGACAGCCGGATCGGCGGCCTGTTGCGCTGGCGGCATATCGGCGGGATGACCGACGCCTCGCACGTCACCAACCCGTCGAGCACGATCCCCGGCGTTCCGGCCTATGACTATTTCGACCTGTCGCTGCATATCGAGGCGACCAAGCGGTTCGGTTTCCGCTTCGGCGTCAACAACCTCGGCAACCGCGAGCCGCCGGTGGTGAGCGGCGTGCTGGGGCAGACCGATACCGGCACCTATGACGTGCTCGGCCGGACCTATTATCTGTCCGCCACCGCGCGCTTCTGAACGACAACGAAGGAGAGGATGCCATGAAAGCCGCCCTGATCGGAATCGCCGCCCTGGCGCTCCCGCTGCCCGCGCTCGCGCAGACCACGCCGGCGGCGGGAACGATGATGCACACCGCGCCGCTCGCCGCCGATCACGGGCTGGCGGACGCGGGCAAGGCGCTGAGCATCCTTTATTCCTCCACCGACGGCGTGAAGGGGCAGGGGACCGTTCCCGTATCGGGCGCACTGTTCTTGCCGAAGGGCACGCCGCCGAAGGGCGGCTGGCCGGTGGTGGCGTGGGCGCACGGCACGGTGGGGATCGGCGACGATTGCGCGCCCTCCCGCAACGCCCGCTCGCAGCGCGATTCCACCTATCTCAACAGCTGGCTGCGCGAGGGCTATGCCGTCGTCGCGACCGACTATCAGGGGCTGGGGACGCCGGGGCCGCACCCCTATCTCAACACGCGGGCCGAGGCTTATTCGGTGCTCGATTCGGTCCGCGCGGCGCTTGGCGCGAAGCTCGACCTCGCCAACAAGGTGCTGATCGTCGGCCAGTCGCAGGGCGCGGGCGCGGCCTTCGCCACCGCCGGCTATGCGCAGGCCTATGCGCCGAAGGTCAACCTGCTCGGCACCATCGCGACCGGCGTTCCCTATCTCAACGGCACCCTCCCCCAGCCCGACGATGTGGATCATGTCGATCGCACCATCGCCTATCTGATGTATATCGCCTCGGCCGCGCAGGCGGTCGATCCGGCGCTGAAGGCGGACGCGGCATTCACGCCCGAGGCGCAGCCGCTGGTCGCGGAATCGGAGAAGCGCTGCGTCGGCGACATGATGGGCGCGGTGGTGCACGCCGGTCTCACCCGCCGCAAGGCGCTGACGGGCGATTTCTCCGCGCTATATGCGCCCTATCTGCGCGGCACCGGCTATGCGACCGTCCATATCTCCACGCCGGTGTTCATCGGCACCGGAGAGAAGGATATCGACGTGCCGCCACCGATGCAGAAGGCGCTGGTGCGCGATGCGTGCAAAGCGGGCACGCGCATCCAGTTCCATCTCTACAAGGGCCTCGACCATTCTGGCGCGCTCAACCCGTCCTTCGCGGATTCGCGGGTGTTCGCGCGCGACCTGCTGGAAGGGAAGCCGGTCGCGTCGAACTGCGGGACGCCTGACGCGGCGGAATGACCGCGCGCTATCGGGCGGCGGCGTTCATCACGGCCTGAAGCCGCAAGCGGGGAAACACATCCTCAAGCGGCTTCGTGTCGGGCAGCACATAGACGTAGCCGCCCTTCTTGCGGAACAGCGGGCTGAGCAGCTTGCCGTAGAACGCCTTGGGCACGTTGATGCACCCGAAGGTGATGCGATTGTCGTCTGGCGTGGGGGACAGCATCCGCTCGCGGCGTTTTTCCCTGGCGCCGGCGTCCTTCGGGATCGGGTGGAGCGCCACCGACGTCGCATAGTCCACCCACAGCACTCGCTCGCCGCCCACCGGCACGCCGAACTTCGCGAGGAAGCGCCCTGCCGGCGTCGTCTTCTCGGCCGGGCCGAGATCGGCCAGCTTCTTGCTGCCGACGCCGGGACTGGCCTCGTCACCCGTGGCGATGCCGATCAGCACCGGGGCCGAGCCGAGCGGTTTTCCCTGCGGATCGAACAGGAACACGGCGGCATTGGTCTTGTCGACGACCGCCCAGGGCAGCGAATGATTGTCGTTCGACGCGGCCACCCATGCCGCGACGCGCGTCGCGGCTTCCGAAGGGACAATCGCTGGCGTGGTCACCGGCGCGGCTTTGCCGCCCGCCGGCCGCGCTTTCGCCGGCTTGGCCGGCTTGTGCACAGGCTTCGCGGGATGCGCGCCGGTCGCGGCCGGAACGATCAGCGCAAGCCCGGCCAGCGCCCGCAAGACTTGGATCATCAGGTCGAGGCACTCGAAAAGAATCGGCCGCCCCGCTGGGGGACGACCGACAGGGAAAGACAGTCTGATTTATATGCGTCGCGGTGTGCGATCAATGGCGCGGCCGCTTGGCGCGCTTCTGCTCCTGCACCGTCAGCCGCTGCTCGACGCCGTCCACCCGGCTGCCGAGCTGATCGAGCCGCTGGCCGTTGTTCTGCGCCTGGCCGGCCGCCGCCTGCGCCGCCGCGAGCGCCGATTTGGCGGTGCCGTCGGTCTCCTGCAATCTCGTTTCGAGCACGCCGACGCGCTGGCTCACGGGTTCGATCTGCTCGCGCACATAGGATTTGGTGGCGCAGCCACCGAGGCCAAGGGCGCCGGCCAGAGTCACCACGGCGAGCATGGATTTCGACGCAAAAGCGGACATCGGGTTTCTTCCAATCGTTAACTAACGGAAGCCAGCAAGCCGCGCGGCGGCTCTCCCGACAATCCGGATTCTGTCCGACTGTGCATCTTCTCCGTTCAACCGATCGCCCCCGTGGGCGCGGCGCGGTTTTGGGGCGCTTCGCCGCAGCGACGGACTCGCTTCCGTGCGGCTATTTCCTCTTCGGCTTCCGCGGAGGGGCCGCGAACGGATCATCCGGGATATCGTCGGACCGCGCCTTGCGGCCCGTCGTGGCGACCGGATTTTCGCGCTGGGCGGCAACGCATTTCCGCAGCGCCGCGACCGCCGCTTTGCCGCCATCGAGGCTCAGCCGCTCCACCGGCACGTCCCCGCGCGAGATGTGCAGGATTTTCGATGCCGCGAAATAGGACGGGAATTGCGCGCCGAAGCTGGTGACGAATCCCTGTTGCCCGTCCGACGCGATGCCGACGGCGAAATGCGCTGGATAGCTGCTGTTCGAAAGGCGGAAATTCAGCTTCAGCTGGTCCTTCGGCTTGATCGACCAGTTCGCGTTGAGAACCGAAAGCCGGTTCGTGCCGTCGATGTCGAGGCCGAGGAGCAGCCTCGTCCCCCCGTTCCGCTCATATTCCCGCGTCAGGAAGCAGCTCTTGCCATCCGCGCTCGCCGCCACTGTCCAGTCGCCGACATCGCGCGACGCATGATCGCGGGCGGAGGCGCGATCGCCGGCAAGGAGGCCGGCGGTGCAGGCGAGGGCGAGGAGCGCCGGCCACGCGAATGCCCGAAGCCGGGGCCGAACGAGGGGGAAGGCAGGGTCGATCGATCGTCGCGGCGTCGGCATGGGCATGTTTCTCCACGCCGACCTTAGCCGCCGCCGCCGGCCTTGGCCACGATCGCGAGATTGCGGCCCGGCCGCCATCGCGCCTACACTCCCCGGAAAGAGCCGCGCCGCGGCGGGGGAGGAGGATCGGGCATGGGGATTTTACGATGGTGAGCACGCGCGATCCGCTGGCGACGCCTCATGCGGCGCACTGGCCCAGCTCGCCGCGCGCGCCGGAGGGGGCGCCGAACATCGTCGTCATCCTGTTCGACGACGTCGGCTTCGCGGACTTCGGCTGCTACGGCTCGTCGATCCGCACCCCGGCGATCGACGCGATCGCGGCGCGCGGGGTGCGCTATTCCGGCTTCCACACCACCGCGATGTGCTCCACCACCCGCGCCGCGCTGATGACGGGGCGCAATCACCATTCGGTCGGCATGGGCTGCCTCGCCAATTTCGACAGCGGTTATCCCGGCTATCGCGGCAAGATCCGGCGCGAGGCGGGCACGCTGGCGGAGATGCTGCGCCCGCATGGCTACAACAGCTACATGGTCGGCAAATGGCACGTTACGCCGCTGGGCGAGACCGGGCCGGCGGGGCCGGTCGATGGCTGGCCGCTGGGGCGCGGGTTCGATCGCTTCTACGGCTTCATGGACGCCGAGACCGATCAATATGCGCCCGAGCTGGTGCGCGACAACACGGTGGTGACGCCGCCCGGCACATACGCCAGCGGCTATCACCTCACCGCCGACCTGACCGACGAGGCGATCCGCTTCGTCGCCGATCACGTCGCGGCGAAGCCCGACGCGCCGTTCCTGCTGTGGCTCGCCTATGGCGCATGCCACGCGCCGCATCAGGCGCCGCAGGAGCTGATCCGCCACTATGACGCAGAGTTCGCCCACGGCTGGGACGTAGAGCGCGAGCGCCGCCTCGCCGCGATGAAGCAGGCCGGGCTGGTGCCGCCCGACACGCTTATGCCGCCGCGCAATGATTTCGTGCAGCCGTGGGACAGCCACGGCGCGGACGAGCGCCGGCTGTTCACGCGGTTGCAGGCCGCCTATGCCGCGATGCTCGACCATGCCGACCGCCATATCGCGCGGCTGATGGCGTTCCTCGACCGCGCCGGGCTGACCGACGACACGCTCGTGCTGGTGCTATCGGACAATGGCGCGAGCCAGGAAGGCATGATGTACGGCTTCGTCAACGCGATGGGGCCGTACAACCAGCGACCCGAGCCGCTTGAGGAGAAGATCGCGCGGATCGACGATATCGGCGGGCCGGACACGCATTCCAATTTCCCGCTCGGCTGGGCGATGGCGGCGAACACCCCGCTCCGCCGCTACAAGCAGAATACCCACGGCGGCGGCATCCGCGATCCGCTGGTGATAAGCTGGCCGTCGCGCATCGCGGCGCGCGGCGAGCTGCGCCATCAGTTCGCGCATTGCGTGGACGTGGTGCCGACCCTGCTCGACCTGATCGGCATCGCCCCGCCCGAGCGGGTGGGCGGCGTGCAGCAGATGCCGCTGGAGGGGACGAGCTTCGCCGCCAGCCTGTTCGACCCTGCCGCGCCCGCGCGCGACACGCCGCAATATTTCGAGATGTTCGGCCATCGCGGCATCATCCACCGGGGCTGGAAGGCGGTCGCCTTCCATCCGCCGGGCACGCCCTATGCCGGCGACAAATGGGAACTGTTCCACCTCGACAGCGACTTTTCCGAGACGAACGACCTCGCGGAAGCCGAGCCGGAGAAGCTCGCCGAACTGATCGACCTGTGGTGGCGGGAGGCGGAGGCGCATGACGTGCTGCCGCTCGACGACCGTTTCGGGCCGCGCTTCGCCGAGAATGCCGCGCGGCGGCTCGGGGCGCGACGCGTCTTCACCTTCCACAGGGGGATGGGGCATATCCCGACCGATGTCGCGCCGGACCTGCGCGCGCGCAGCTACCGGATCGAGGCGCATGTGCGCATCGCCGAGGGTGACGAGGGCGTGCTGATCGCGCATGGCGACGCGACCTGCGGCTACAGCCTGTTCCTGCGCGACGGGCATCTGCATTACGACGTGAACGTGGGCACGCATCAGATCGTGCGCTCCGACGCGCCGGTCGCGCCGGGTGAGCATATCCTCGCGGTCGAGGTGACGCACGGCGCGCCGGCCACGGTGACGATGCGGGCTGGCGATTCCGCGATCGGCGGCGGGACGATCCGCCACGGCTTCGTCAACTTCATCTCCTGGTCCGGGCTGGATATCGGGCACGACCGTTCCAGCCCGGTGTCGGACTATGCCGCGCCGTTCGCCTTCACCGGCGATCTCCGCAAGGTGACGGTGACGATCGTCGACGACGCCTCGGGCGACGACGAGGCGGCCGCGCAGGTGCTGCTCGCGCGCGAATGATGCGGGGTTGAGTCCGGCAAGCCATTCATCGCAAAGGCGGATCGGTGCGAGCCACCGGGGAGACGAGACGATATGGACCACGCCGCCAGCGCCGGAGCGCCCGCCACGATAAGGGAGCGGCTGCGCTCGATCGTCGGCGGGTCGGCGGGCAATCTGGTCGAATGGTATGACTGGTATGTCTATGCGGCGTTCACGCTCTATTTCGCGCCGGTCTTCTTCCCGCAGAGCGACCGCACCTCGCAGCTTCTGAACGCGGCGGCGATCTTCGCGGTCGGCTTCCTGATGCGGCCGATCGGGGCATGGGCGATGGGGCTGTATGCCGATCGCTACGGGCGGCGCGCCGGGCTGACGCTGTCGGTGATCCTGATGTGCGCCGGCTCGCTGCTGATCGCGCTGACCCCGCCGTTCGCCGCGATCGGGCTGGCCGCGCCGGTGCTGCTATTGCTCGCGCGGCTGATGCAGGGGCTGTCGGTCGGCGGCGAATATGGCGCCAGCGCGGTCTATCTCAGCGAGATGGCGGGGCAGCAGCGGCGCGGTTTTTTCTCCAGCTTCCAATATGTCACGCTGATCGCCGGGCAACTCACCGCGCTGTGCGTGCTGCTCGCTCTCCAGATGGTGCTGACGGAGGCGCAGCTTCACGCCTGGGGCTGGCGCATCCCGTTCGCGATCGGCGGGCTGCTCGCGCTGGCGGTGTTCCGGCTGCGGCGCGGGATGGCGGAGACCGAATCCTTCCGCCGCCTGGGGGAAAAGCCGGCCGCGCGCCCGAGCGGTCTCGCCCTGATGCGCGATCACCCGCGCGAGGTGCTGGTGGTGATGGGGCTGACGGCGGGCGGCACGCTCGCCTTCTATGCCTATAGCATCTATCTCCAGAAGTTCCTGGTCAACACCTCGGGCTTCTCGGTGCAGACCGCCTCGCGGGTGATGACGGCGGCGCTGTTCATCTACATGCTGCTCCAGCCGCTTGCCGGCGCGCTGTCCGACCGGATCGGGCGCAAGCCGCTGATGGTCGGCTTCGGCATCGCGGGCGTGCTCGGCACCGTGCCGCTGTTCCTCGCGCTGGAGAGCGTCTCGAGCCCGTTCAACGCCTTCCTGCTGGTGCTCGCGGCGCTGGTGATCGTCACCGGCTACACCTCGATCAACGCGGTGGTGAAGGCGGAGCTGTTCCCGGCCAATATCCGCACGCTCGGCGTGGCGCTGCCCTATGCGTTGGCGAACACCCTGTTCGGTGGAACCGCGGAATATGTCGCCTTGTGGTTCAAGCGCGCGGGGATGGAGCGCGGCTTCTACTGGTATGTCACCGCGATGATCGGCGTGTCGCTGATCGTCTATCTCAGGATGCGCGAGACGCGCGAGAGCGGCGCGCTGGCGCAGGAGGAAAGCGCGCGCTGACCCTCCATTATCCCGCTCTTTACCGTTGCTTCGCTATGCCGCGCGGGAACGGGAGGAACGGGGGATATGAAGGCGCAAACCGGCGGCGCGCGATCGGCGCTGATCCTGGCGGCATTGTTCGTCGCGGTGCGGCTGATCGTTCTGGCGCTCGGCCAGCGGTTCGACGCGGACAATCTGACGAGCTGGATGCAGATCGCGGACCTCGCGCTGCTGCGCGAGCATCTGTGGCGCACGCTCTGGTATCTCCACAGCCAGCCGCCACTGTTCAACCTGATGATCGGGCTGGCGCTCAGGGCCGGGCCGGCGGCTTTCCCGTGGATCGTCGGCACGATCTACGCCGTCGTCACGCTGGGCGGCATCCTCGCGGTCCATGCGCTGCTGCGCGACATGACCGGGCGGCCGCGCCTCGCCTTCGTCGTCGCGGCGTGGCTGTGCGTGTCGCCCGCCGTGCTGCTGTTCTCGCAGAAGCTCTATTATGACGGGCTGGTGCCGTGGCTGCTGTGCATGGCGCTGTGGGGGCTGCACGCCGGGCTGGCGCGGCGCTCGGGCGGCTGGCTGGCGTTCGGCTTCGCCATGCTGGCGGTTACCACGCTGCTGCGCTCGATGATCCATCCGGTGCTGTTCGTGGCGCTGCTCGCGATCGTGCTGCTGGCGGGCGCGGGGATGCGCCGCCGCGTGCTGCTCGCCGCCGCGCTGCCGGGGGCGGCGATCGGCGCGGTGATGCTCAAGAACCTCGTGATCTTCGGCTCGACCGCGCTGAGCAGCTGGGCGCCGCTCAACGTCGATCACACCACCGTCGATCGCCTGCCGCTCGCGACGCGCGAGGCGATGATCCGCGAGGGGAAGCTGTCGCGCTTCGCGGTGGTGCAGGGCTTCTCCCCGCCGCCGGTCTATCTGGCAATGCTCCCGCCGATCCCCCCCACCGGCGAGCCGAGCCTCGACAACCTGCGCAAATCGACCGGCGAGGACAACTGGAACCACATCCTCTACACGAAGATCGGCGCGGCGCGGACGCATGATGCGCTGGTCGGGCTGGCGGCCGATCCGGCCGGGTTCGTCGGCGTGCTGGCGACCTCGCTCTATCACTTCAACCGTCCGCCGAGCGAATTCAAGGGACTGGAGCGCAACCGTGCGGTGATCGCGCCGTGGGAGCGGATCGGCAACGCCGTCGTGGGACTGCAGCCGGCGGCGTGGCTCGGCCGCATCGACGATCCGCGCCGCACCACCTCGCCGCCGCTCCAGGTGTCACTGACCGAGCTGGCGGTGTTCCTGCTCTATGTCGGGTTCGGCATCACTGTCGCCGTGCGGCTGCTCGCGCTGTTGCGCGGCCGCGCGCTCACCGCGATGACCCCGGCGCTGGCGAGCGACGCGGCGAACCTGCTGCTCGGCGGCTGGGTGATCGTGATCTCCAGCTCGTTCGACGTGTGGGAGAATAATCGCGCCCGCTTCGATATCGGGCCGGTGCTGCTGATCGGCGCGCTGGTCTTCGCGGCGCGCCTTCTCGAACGACGGCGGGAGCGCGCGGCGGCATAGCGGCGAACGGAGCGCGCAGGCGGGAGGCAGGTGCTTGCCATCATTCGCGTTTTCCCTATCTCTTGCGCGCCATGCCGATAGCTTTTCGGCGCCAACCGCCGAGATGCTGATGACCGATGCTCCCATGCGCACGATTCTGACCCGGCGGACCGGGCTGAACGCGCGGACGGCGTTGGGGCTGGCGGCGATGATCCTGTTCTTCCTCGTCAGCGGCACGATCACCTATCGCAACGTCGGCGCGCTGGTGGACGACGCGAACCGGATCCAGCATTCGCACACGATCATCCGCGCGATCGACGACGTGCTTTCCACGATGCAGGATGCCGAGACCGGGCAGCGCGGCTATCTGCTGACCGGCAACGACCGCTATCTCGATCCGTATCGTGACGCCGAGCGCAACATCGCCGCGCAGGTCGATCATATCGCGTCGCTCACCGCCGGCAATGTCGTCGAAACGGCGCGGCTGGCGTCGTTGCGCCGTCACATCCGCGAGAAGTTCGCCGAACTGGGCGAGACGATCGCGATGCGCCGCGCGCAGGGCGTCGGCGCGGCGGTCGCGCTGGTCAACAGCGATCGCGGCAAGGCGGAGATGGATGCGATCCGCGAACAGCTCGACCTGATGTTGCAGGAGGAGACCCGCCTGCGCCGTGAAGGGATCGCGGCGATGGATGTCGCGCGCGGCACGGCGCTGCTCAGCGTGCTGCTGACCAGCTTGGCCGGCGTGTTGCTGGCGCTGTTCATCGGCGTGTTGCTGCGCCGCGCCGCGCTGGCGCGCGAGCGTCGCGACTGGCTCCAGTCCGGGCAGGTCGGCATGGCGGCGGCGGTGCTCGGCGATCTCACCGAAGAGCAGGTCGGCGACAATATGCTCGCCTTCCTCGCCCGCTTCCTCGGCGCTGAGGCAGGCGCGGTGTTCATCGGCGACGGCAGCCGCTATCGCCGCGCGGCCGTTTACGGCGTGCCGGCGGACGCGGACATCGTCACGGCCTTCACGCGCGGCGACGGCCTGCTCGGGCAGGTCGCGGCGAATGGCGAGACGCTGGTGATCGGCGACGTGCCCGACGGTTATCTCACGATCGGCTCGGCGCTCGGGCGCGACCGGCCGCGCCATCTGGTGATCGCCCCGACGCGCGCCGACGCGATGGTGCAGGGCGTGATCGAGCTGGGCTTCCTGCGCCCGGTCGACGCCCGCGTGCTGGAATTGCTCGACGAGATATCGAACGCCGCCGGCATCGCGTTCCGCTCGGCGCGCTATCGCGGCGAATTGCAGAACCTGCTGGAGGAGACGCAGCGCCAGGCCGAGGAATTGCAGGTCCAGAGCGAGGAACTACGCGTCTCGAACGAGGAACTGGAGGAGCAGGGCCGCGCGCTACGCGAATCGCAGGGCCGGCTGGAACAGCAGCAGGCCGAGCTGGAGCAGACCAACGCCCAGCTCGAGGAGCAGGCGCAGGAGCTGGAGGTGCAGCGCGACAACCTCACCCGCTCCAACGCGGCGGTGGAGCTGAAGGCGCGCGAACTGGAGCAGGCGAGCCGCTACAAGTCCGATTTCCTCGCCAACATGTCGCACGAGTTGCGCACGCCGCTCAATTCGCTGCTGATTCTCTCCAAGCTGCTCGGCGACAACCCGGACGACAATCTCACCGACGAGCAGGTGAATTATGCCCGCACGATCCACTCGTCGGGCAACGATCTGCTCGGGCTGATCAACGATATCCTCGATCTGTCGAAGATCGAGGCCGGGCATGTGCAGGTCCGGCCGGAGACGGTCGCGCTGGAGCGGCTCGCGACCGACCTGCGCCCGCTGTTCCAGCCGGTCGCCGACGAGCGCGGACTGCAATTCGCCATCTCCATCGCCCCCGATTGCCCCGCGACGATCGACACAGACCGGCAGCGGCTGGAGCAGATTCTCAAGAACCTGCTCGCCAACGCCTTCAAGTTCACCGAGGCGGGGAGCGTGCGCCTGTCGATCGAGTGCGCGGACGGCGACCGGCTGGCGCTGGCGGTGGCCGACACCGGCATCGGCATCGCCGCAGACCAGCAGCGCGACATCTTCGAGGCGTTCCGTCAGGCCGACGGCACGATCAGCCGGCGTTACGGCGGCACCGGGCTGGGCCTGTCGATCTCGCGCGAGCTGGCGCGGCTGCTCGGCGGGACGATCACCCTGGCGAGCGTCGAGGGGCAGGGCAGCATCTTCACCCTCGTCATCCCGCAGCGCTACGATCCCGCGCTGGTCGCCTCGCGTGACGTGCCGGTGCCGGCGCCGCCGTCCATCCCCGCCGTGCCACCACCGCCCGCCGCCGCGCGCCCGGTCGTGCTGCCGCGCCGTGTGGAGGACGATCGCGACAGGTTGAGCGATGCGATGCGCATCCTGCTGGTGGTCGAGGACGACGCGACCTTCGCCGGCATCGTCTGCGAGCTTTCCCGCGAGATGGGCTTCCAGTGCCTCGTCGCCGGCACGGCCGAGGAGGCGCTGGCGCTGGCGCGGCAATATCGGCCGAGCGCGCTGGTGCTCGACGTCGGCCTGCCCGATCAGTCCGGCCTCGCCGTGCTCGATCGGCTGAAGCGCGATGTCGAGACGCGGCATATCCCAGTGCATGTGGTCTCGGGCAGCGATCATACGCAGACCGCATTGTCGCTCGGCGCGATCGGCTATCTCAAGAAGCCGGTCAAGCGCGAGGAACTCGCCGGCGTGCTCGACGCGCTGGCTTCCAAGCTCACCCGAACCGTGCGCCGCGTGCTGATCGTGGAGGACGACCCGCGCCAGCGCGAGGCGGTCGGCAAGCTGCTCGCCACGGGCGATGTCGAGACGGTCGGCGTGGGGACGGCGGCGGAATGCCTCGAGCGGCTGAAGGAGCAGACGTTCGACTGCATGGTGCTCGATCTGTCGCTGCCCGACGCGACCGGCTTCTCGCTGCTGGAAACGCTGAGCGCGGACGACGCGCACGCCTTCCCGCCGGTGATCGTCTATACCGGGCGCGATCTTTCGCCCGACGAGGAGCAACGCCTGCGCCGCTATTCGGATTCGATCATCATCAAGGGCGCGCGCTCGCCCGAGCGGCTGCTCGACGAGGTGTCGCTGTTCCTGCATCAGGTGGTCAACGACCTGCCGCCCGAGCAGCAGAAGATGATCCGCAAGGCGCGCAGCCGCGACGCGATCCTCGAGGGACGGCGAATCCTGATCGTTGAGGACGATGTGCGCAACGTCTATTCGCTCACCAACATCCTCGAGCCGCGTGGCGCGCGGGTGGAGATCGCGCGCAACGGGCAGGAGGCGCTCGACGCGCTCGGCAAGGCCGCCGGCGATCCGGCCGAGGCGATCGACCTGGTGCTGATGGACGTGATGATGCCGGTGATGGACGGGCTGACCGCGACGCGCGAGATCCGCAAGGATGCGCGCTGGCGCAAGCTGCCGATCATCGCGCTCACCGCCAAGGCGATGCCCGACGATCAGGAGCGCTGCATCGAGGCGGGCGCGAACGACTATATGGCCAAGCCGCTCGACGTGGACAAATTGCTGTCGCTCGTCCGCGTCTGGATGCCGCGCTGAGGCTGGCGGCGATGCGCGACGAGATCGAGGAGATCGAGATCGAGCTGCTGCTCGACGCGCTCTATCGCCGCTACCATTACGACTTCCGCAACTATGCGCGCACCTCGATCCGGCGCCGGCTGCGGCAGGCGCGCGAGCAGATGGGGCTGCGCAGCTTCTCGGCGATGCAGGAGGCGCTGCTGCACGATCCGGCGATGCTGGGCGCGCTGCTCGGCTATCTCACCGTGCAGGTCAGCGAGATGTTCCGCGACCCGCTCTATTTCCGCGCGATCCGCGAGAAGGTGATCCCGCGCCTGCGCACCTATCCCTCGCTGCGCGTTTGGATCGCGGGGTGCAGCAGCGGGGAGGAGCTGTATTCGTTCGTCATCCTGTTCCGCGAGGAGGGGCTGGAGGAACGCACCCTGTTCTACGCCACCGACATCAACCCCGATGCGCTGAAGACCGCCGCCACCGGCATCTATCCGCTCGACCGGATCAAGGCCTTCACCGAGAACCACCAGCGGTCCGGCGGCAAATCCTCGCTCTCCGACTATTACAGCACCGCTTATGGCGGCGCGGCGTTCGACAAGAGCCTGCGCAACCGCGTCGTCTTCTCCGACCACAGCCTCGTCACCGACGCGGTGTTCGCCGAGATGCACCTGATCTCGTGCCGCAACGTGCTGATCTATTTCGACCGGGCGCTGCAGGACCGCGCGATCGGGCTGTTCCGCGATTCGCTGGTACGCGGCGGATTCCTCGGGCTGGGGGGCAAGGAGAGTCTGCGCTTCTCCAGTCATGCGCGCTCGTTCGGCGATTTCGTGCGCGAGGAGAAGATCTACCAGAGGCGCGAGCCGTGAGCGCGGGCCCGATCGAGGCCGTGGCGATCGGCGCGTCGGCTGGCGCAGTGGAGGCGCTGTCGGCGATCCTGCCGCGCCTGCCGGCGGATTATCCGTTGCCGGTGCTGGTCGTCGTCCATGTGCCCGCCGATCGGCGCAGCGTGCTCGCCACGCTGTTCCAGTCGAAATGCCGCATCGCGGTGCGCGAGGCGGAGGACAAGGAGCCGGTCGTCCCCGGCACGGTCTATTTCGCGCCGCCCGACTATCACCTTCAGGTGGAGGCGGACCGCACGCTGTCGCTGTCGGCCGACGATCCGGTGCTGTATTCGCGCCCGTCGATCGACGTGCTGTTCGAAAGCGCCGCCGACGCTTATGGCGCCGCGCTCGCCGGGGTGGTGCTGACCGGCGCCAATCAGGACGGCGCGCGCGGGCTGGCGGCGGTGGCGGAAGCGGGCGGGATCGCGCTGGTCGAGGAGCCGGCGACAGCCAGCGCGTCGATCATGCCGGCGGCGGCGCTCGAGGCTTGCCCTGCCGCGCGGGCGCTGTCGCTTGACGCCATCGCGGCCTGTTTGCTTGATCTGGGAGAGGTATGAAAGCGGTTATGGAGCAGGTCCACTTTCTCCTGGTCGACGATCTGGAGGGCAATCTCCTGTCGCTGGAGGCGCTGCTGCGGCGCGACGGCCTCGTCGTGCTGAAGGCGCGGTCGGGCGAGGAGGCGCTGGAGCTGCTGCTGCGCCACGACGTCGCGCTGGCGCTGCTCGACGTGCAGATGCCGGGGATGGACGGGTTCGAGCTGGCGGAGTTCATGCGCGGCAACGAGCGCACGCGCCATATCCCGATCATCTTCGTGACGGCTGGCAGCGCGGACCGCCAGCGCCGCTTCCGCGGCTATGAGACGGGCGCGGTGGACTTCATCCAGAAGCCGATCGAGCCGGACATCCTGCGCAGCAAGGCCAATGTGTTCTTCGATCTCCACCGCCAGCGCCAGCAGCTCGCCGCGCAACGCGACGAACTGGAGGCGGCGACCCGTGCGCTGCGTGACGCGGATCGGCACAAGGACGAGTTCCTCGCGATGCTCGGGCACGAGTTGCGCAACCCGGTGGCGGCGCTCGGCGGCGGCCTGCACCTGCTCGAACGGCGCGGCGGCGGCGAACGGGCCGAGGCGATCCGCGCGCAGATGGCGCGGCAGCTCTCCCACCTCTCGCGACTGGTTGAGGACCTGCTCGACATATCGCGGGTCAGCGAGGGCAAGCTCTCGCTCAAGCGTGAGCGCATCGAGCTGAAGGAAGTGCTGCGTTCGGCGGTGGAGGCGAACCGGCCGCATCTGGAGGCGGGCGGCCATGTCTTCGTCGAGCAGCTTCCGGCCGCGCCGGTGTGGCTGGACGCGGATCATACCCGGTTGGCGCAGGTGATCGGCAACCTGCTCAACAACGCCGCCAAATACACGCCCGCCGGCGGCCGGGTGTCGCTCACCGCACGGCAGGTGGCGGGGGATGCGGAGATCGTCGTCGCCGACACCGGCATCGGCATCCCGCAGGAGATGCAGGCGCGTATCTTCCAGATCTTCGCGCAGGTGGAGGATCACCGCACCCGCGCGCAGGGTGGGCTGGGCATCGGGCTGGCGCTGGTCAAGCAGCTCGTCGCGCTGCACGGCGGCACAATCACGGTGGAAAGCGGCGGACCGGGCGAGGGCAGCAGCTTCACGGTGCGGATTCCGCTCGCCGCCGGCGCCTCGGGCGGCGTCGATACGGGGGTCGAACGGGTCGATTGATCGCCGACGACCTGCTAGGATGACGCCATGACCGCGGCGGGCATCCTTGGGCTGGCGGCAAGCGTCAGCCTCTTGAGCGGATGGCGGCTTTACATCTGTGTCTTCGTCACCGGGCTGGCGATGCACTTCGGCTGGATCGCAATGCCGGCGCACCTCCATGCGCTCGATGTGCTGGCGAACCCGTGGGTGATCGCGGTCGCGGGCGTCGGCGCGGCGGCCGAATTCCTCGCCGACAAGGTGATGTGGATCGACAGCGCATGGGACGCGGTCCACACTCTGATCCGGCCGATCGGCGGCGCGCTGCTCGCGCTCGCCATCGTCGATCCCGCCGATCCCAAATGGCAGGTGATCGCGCTGCTGCTCGGCGGCGGCGCTGCGATGCTGACGCACGGCGCCAAGGCCGGCACGCGCGCGCTCGCCAACGCCAGCCCGGAGCCGGTGTCGAACGCGGTGCTGTCGACCGGCGGGGACATCGCGACGACCGGGCTGCTGCTCGCCGCCTTCGCCAGCCCGTGGGCGGCGGCGGTGGTCGCCATCCTCGTGCTCGGCGTGGCGATCGCCGTGCTGGTGCTGCTGCGCGGCCTCTATCGCCGGATCGCGCGGAAGAAGAAACCGGCCGCGCCCTGAGGGTCAGCGCTCGCCGCGCGCCTGCATCACCCGCCGGCCGTCGGCGGCGAAGGCGCCCAGCTCGATCGCCTGCCCGTCCGCCTTCATCGCGAGGTGCAGCGTCTCGCCGACGATCGCGGGGGAGACGCCGCGGAAGGAGAAGGTGCGCAGCGCATGATCCCCCAGTTCGCGCCGCGCCAGCTCCAGCAGCAGCGTCGCGGTGAGCGGGGCGTGGACGACCAGCCCGCGGTAGCCTTCTTTCGTCGTGGCATAGGGCAGGTCGTAGTGGATGCGATGGCTGTTGAAGGTGAGCGCGGAATAGCGGAACAGCAGCGGCGGTGTGGGTGCGAGCGTGCGCACCGTAGCCCATGCCCCGGTGTCGAAATTGCCGGGGCCGGGCGGGGGCGGCGACGGCGGAGCGTCGGGCGGCGAGGCCTCGCGATAGACCACGGACTGCACCTCGCGCACCGCCAGTTCGTCCGCGGCCAGCACGTCATGCGCCACGTCGATGAAGACGAGCGCGCCGGAGCTGCCTTGTTTCTGCGTCACCGAAAGGATGCGCGAGCGTCGCTCGACCACATCGCCAAGGCGCAGCGGGCGGAGGAATTCCATCCGGCTCGACGCCCACATGCGGCGCGGCAGCGGGACGGGCGGCAGGAAGCTGCGCGGGCCGAGATCGCGGCGCGGGTGGCCGTCCGCGCCCAGCATCGCTGTCGGCGCGTCGGGCAGGCACAGGCACCAGTGGAAGCCGGCCGGAGCGGTGCCGTCGAGCGGCGCCGCGCGGTCAAGCGTCGCGCACCAGCGCGCGACCGCGCCGGGATCGACTCGGTCGCTATGCGTCTCGGTGCGTCCGGTCCAGGCGCTCCAGTCGTCCATTCTCGCTCTCCCTGCGCGCTCAGGCGGCGCGTTCGAACACCGCCGCGATGCCCTGTCCGCCGCCAATGCACATCGTCTCGATGCCATAGCGCCCGCCGCGCCGTTGCAGCTCGCGGGTTAGGTTGGCAAGGATGCGCCCGCCGGTCGCGCCGATCGGATGGCCGAGCGAGATGCCTGAGCCGTTGACGTTGAGGATTTCGTTGCGGCTGTCGTCGGCGCTCCAGCCCCAGCCCTTGAGGCAGGCGAGCACCTGCGGCGCGAACGCCTCGTTCAGCTCCACGAGGTCGATGTCGCTCCAGCCGAGCCCGTTGCGTGCGAACAGCCGCTCGACCGCCGGCACCGGGCCGATCCCCATCCGCGCCGGATCGCAACCCGCCGATGCCGCGCTGTGGAACCAGGCGATCGGCTCCAGCCCCAGCTCCTCCAGTTTGTCCTCGGCAACGATGAGGCAGGCGGCGGCGGCGTCGTTCTGCTGGCTGGCGTTGCCGGCGGTGACGATCGCGCCGGGGATGGTCTTGCCGTCGATCGCCTTCAGCGCGCCCAATGTCTCCATGCTGGCGTCGGCGCGATAGCCCTCGTCATGCGCGAAGATCACCGGATCGCCCTTGCGCTGCGGCACGGGGACGGGAACCAGTTCGTCGTCGAACAGCCCGTTCTTCCACGCGGCGGCGGCGCGCTGGTGCGAGCGGACGGCATAAGCGTCGGCCTGCTCGCGGGAGATGCCGTAGTCGCGCGCGAGATTCTCCGCCGTCTCGATCATGCCGGTGATGACGCCGAACCGCTCGACCGGCTGCGACATGACGCGGCCGCGCGTCAGCCGGTCGTGGAGCATCAGCCCGCCCGCGCGCGTGCCGCGCCGGCCCTCGACGGTGTAATATTCGACGTTCGACATGCTCTCGACGCCGCCCGCGACCACCACGTCGCTCATCCCGGTCTGCACCATCAGCGCGGCGTTGACGACCGCCTGCAGCCCGGATCCGCAGCGCCGGTCGACCTGATAGCCCGGCACCTCGATCGGCAGGCCGGCGGCGAGCCACGCCCAATGGCCGATCGCCGGCGCCTCGCCGTTGCCGTAGCCTTGGCTGAACACCACGTCGTCGACCCGTGCCGGATCGATCTTCGTCCGCTCGATCAGCGCCTTCAGCACCACCGCGCCGAGCTGGCCGGCGTTCATCGCGGCGAGGCTGCCGCCGAACTTGCCGACGGCGGTGCGGATCGGGGCGACGATGGCGGCGCGGCGCAAGCTGGTCATTGGGCAATTCCTACGATGCGGGAGTCGATGAGGCGGGCGATTTCGCCCGAGGAGAGCGACAGGCGCTCGGCGAGCACCTGCTCGCTATGCTCGCCGTTGCGCGGCGCGGGGCGCGGTGGCTGGCGGTCGAGCTGCGGCACGGTGGCGAAGGCGCCGGCGGCGGGATAGGCGAAGCCGCTGGGGTTCTCCGCCGCGCCGAAGATCGGATTGTCCGCGACCAGCGCGGGATCGCGCACCGCCTCGGACATATTGCGATAGGCGGAATGGACCACCCCGCCCGCATCGAACGCGCTGGCGAGGTCGGCGTGCGCGCGGGCGGCGATCGCCTGCTCGAACAGCGGGAACAAAGCGTCGCGATGCGTGAAGCGCAGCCCGTCGTCCTTCGCGAACGACACGCCGAGCCGCGTTTCCACCGCCGCCACCGCCGCGCCGAGGCCGAGCGCGGCGACGAGGTTGCTCCACTGGCGCGGTGTCACAACGACGATCATCGTCCGCACGCCGTCGGCTGTCACGAAATCGCGCCCGAACAGGCCGTACACGGTGTTGCCGAGCCGGGGGCGATCATGCCCCTCGTACAGCACCTCCGCCATGCTGCCGAGATTGGCGACCGTGCCGATCGCCACGTCGGAGAGCGGGATGCGCACCTCGCTGCCTTCGCCGGTCTCCGCGCGGCGGCGCAACGCGGCGAGCAGCGCGAAGGAAGCATAAGCGCCGCTCAGCAGATCCCACGCCGGCAGCACATGGTTGACCGGCTCCGGCCCCGCGCCGGTGAGCATCGGATAGCCGACCGCATTGTTGACCGTATAGTCGAGCGCCGGCGAGCCGTCCGCCCAGCCCATCACGCGCACGGTGACGAGATCGGCGCGCCCCTCGGCCAGCACGTCATGCGCCATGAAACCCTTGGCGGGGAAATTGGTGATGACCTGCCCCGTCGCACGTACCAGCGCCTGCAACAGCTCCCGCCCCTCCGGCCGGGAAAGATCGAGCGCGACCGATTTCTTCGCCCGGTTGAGGTTCTCCCAATAGAGCGAATCGTTGTTGGCGGTGACCGGCCAGCGATGAAAATCCGGCCCGCCGCCGATCTGGTCGACACGGATCACCTCCGCGCCCATCTGCGCGCAATAGAGGCCGGCGGTGGGCGAGGCGACGAACGAAGATGCCTCGATCACCGACAGGCCGGAAAGCAGGTCGTACACGGCTGCTCAGTCCCGCAGGCCGGCGTTGAACTCGCGCAGCATGTGCTTGGCGATCTGAAGCTGGAGGATCTGCGTGGTGCCTTCATAGATGCGGTAGATGCGCGCGTCGCGGAAGAAGCGCTCCGCGTCATATTCGGCCAGATAGCCCGCCCCGCCATAGACCTGCACGCAGCGATCCACCACGCGGCCGCACATCTCGCTGGCGAACACCTTGAACGCGGCGGCCTTGCGCAGCACGTTCTCGCCCGCGTCGGCGCGGCGCGTCACGTCCGCCATCATCGTCTCGGCGGCGTAGATCTCGATCTCGCTGTCGGCGAGCATCTGCTGGATAAGCTGGAAATTGGCGATCGGCTCGCCGAACGCCTTGCGCTCGGTGGCGTAGCGGATCGCGCTGTCGAGCGCGCGCCGGGCATAGGCCGTCGCCGCCGCGCCGACCGACATGCGGCCGTTGTCGAGGCTCATCATCGCATAGACGAAGCCCTTGCCCAGCTCGCCGCCGAGCAGCGCATCGTCGGGGATGCGCACGTCCTCCATGATGATGTCGGCGATATGGCTGCCGGACTGGCCCATCTTCTTGTCCGACTTGCCGACCGACACGCCCGGCGCGTCCATCGGCACGATGAAGGCGGAGACGTGCGCGTTCTTCGGCAGATTCTCCTTCGACGTGCGCGCCATGATCAGCGCGACCTTCGCGAAGGGGGCGTTGGTGATGTAGCGCTTGGTGCCGTTGAGCACCCAGCCGTCGCCGGTCTTGACGGCACTGGTCTGGAGGCCGGCGGAATCCGATCCCGATCCCGGCTCGGTCAGCCCGAAGGCGGCGATCTCGCCCGCCGCGACGCGCGGCAGCCATTCGGCCTTCTGCGCCGCCGTGCCGCCGTTCTTCAGGCCTGAGCAGAACATGCCGATGTTGATCGAGATGATCGAGCGGAACGCCGGCATGGCGTAGCTCAGCGCATGGATCGTCCGCACATATTGGCTGACGTTCATCCCCGCGCCGCCATATTCCTCCGGCATGGTGAGGCCGAACAGCCCCATCTCGCGCATCTCGCCCAGGATGTCGGCGGGAATCTCGTCGGTCTCGATGATCTCGCGCTCGGCCGGGATCAATCGCTCGCGCACATAGCGGCGAAGCTGGTCGAGGAACTGCTCGAAGACGTCGGCGTCCATGCCGGGGTTGGCGTTGCTCATGGGCGTTTCCTCAGACCGGATCATAGGGGAAGACGTGCGCCGAAACCTCGTCGGCGCGCGCGAACGACGGGCGGAAGGCGGGGATCAGCTCGTCGGCGATCGCCTCCGCCGTCCAGCCCTCGACCTTCACCATCGAGCGGATCGGGCGCGGCTTGGAGAACAGCAATATCTCGTTGCGGCGCACCGCGAATATCTGGTTGGTCACGTCCGCCGAGCGATCCGACGCGAGATAGGCGACGAGCGGCGCGATCTTGTCCGCGCTCATCGATTGCAGCCGCTCGACGCGCCGCTGCTGCTCGGGCGTGTCGGCGGGGATCGAGGCGGTCATGCGGCTCCAGGCGAAGGGCGCGATGCAGTTCGAGCGCACGCCGACCCGCGCCATGTCCAGCGCGATCGACTGCGACATCGCGGCCAGCCCCAGCTTGGCGGCGGAATAATTGGCCTGCCCCAGATTGCCGATCAGGCCGCTGGTCGAGGTGAAGTGGATGAAGCTGCCGGATTGCTGCTCGCGGAAATAGGGCGTCGCCGCCTTCGACACGTTGAACGCGCCGGTGAGGTTGACGTCGATGACGCTCGTCCAGTCCTCATAGCTCATCTTGTGCCAGATCGTGTCGCGCAGGATGCCGGCGTTGTTCACTACCGCGTCGATCCGCCCGAAGCGTTGCACCGCATCCTCGATGATCGAGGCCGCTGCCTTGGGATCGGCGACATTGGCGAGATTGGCATAGGCCTTGCCGCCCGTCGCGACGATATCGGCCACCGTCGTCTCCGCCGGCCCGGCGTCGCCGCCGTCGCCGGCCTGCGCCACGCCCGGATCGTTGACCACCACCGCGGCGCCCTCGCGCGCGCAGAGCAAGGCGATCTCGCGGCCGATCCCCCGGCCCGCACCCGTGATCGCGACGACTTTTCCCTCAAGGATCCGGCTCACCGCACTCTCCCGCATGATTCGTTGATGCGGCCGATAGACCTTTTGTCGGAGCCGTTCAACATTGAGAATTGAAATTCACGATATTGAAAACTACACGGAGGCGATGACAGGCCCCGTCCGATCCGTTTCGCAGGCGCTGGCGATCCTGCGGCTGCTCGCGGAGACCAGCCCGATGTCGCTGTCGGACATCGCGCGGGTCGCCGGCCTCAGCCCGTCGAGCTGCCTCAATCTGCTCAAGACCTTGGTCGAGGAAGGCGCGGTGGAGCGCGATGCGCGCACCAAACAATATCGCCTCGCGCGCGCCTGGGCGGCGTCGGACGCGCTGCGCGACGGCAATGCGCAGGGACTGATCGATCGCGCCCAGCCGCTGATGGCGCAATGCGCCGAGCAATATGACGCCGCGCTCGGGCTGTGGAAGGTGATCTCGCGCGAGCGCGTGCGACTGATCGCGCGCGCGGAAAGCAAGGCGGGGGTGCGCGTCGCGATGGCCGACGGGCAGCGCCAGCCGCTCGGCGGCGGGGCGGTCGGGCGCGCGCTGGCGGCGGCGCAGGGCGTCGGGCGGGAGGAACTGGCGCGGCGCTATGCCGGTGTGCGCTGGCAGGCGCCGCTGTCGTTCGACGATTATGCCGCGCAGGTCGCGCGCGCCGGGGCGGCGGGCTTCGCGCTCGACGAGGGCTTCACGCATCGCGGCATCTGCACGGCGGCGGTGTCGATCGCGCCGGGCTTCTGCCTGTCGGCGTCGATCTTCGCCGGCTCGCGCGATCCGGCGGAGGTGACGGCGCTGGCGGAGGCGCTGCAACGCCTCTGCGCGACATTGCTGCCGGCATGAAGACGGCGCTTGCATATCCCCGGCGTGGGCGTCAGGGCGCGGCCAGACCCGCCGATGGAGCCGCCCACCATGCCGAATGCCTTCGATCTGCCCGCGCCGCCGACGATCGCGATCGATGGCAGCGACGAACGCTTTCCGGTCGGGCGGATCTTCTGCGTCGGGCGCAATTACGCCGATCATGCGCGCGAGATGGGCAGCGACCCCGATCGCGAGCCGCCGTTCTTCTTCTACAAGTTCGCGCAGGCGCTGGTGCCCGGCGGCGGCACCATCCCTTATCCGCCTGAGACCGCCGACTATCATCACGAAGCCGAACTGGTCGTCGCGATCGGGCGCGAGGGCGCGGCGGTGGCGCCGGAGCGGGCGCTCGATCTGGTGTACGGCTATGCCGCCGGGCTGGACATGACGCGGCGCGACCTGCAGGCACGAGCCAAGGCCAAGGGGCGGCCGTGGGATACCGCGAAGAACTTCGCCTTCTCCGCCCCCGCCGGCTCGCTGCGCCGCGTGGCGGACGGCAGCCATGTCGCGGCCGGGGAGATCGCGCTGACGGTGAACGGCGAGGTCCGCCAGCGCGGCGACATCAGCGACATGATCTGGAGCACCGCCGAGGTGATCGCGCATCTGTCGCGGCTGGAGCGGCTGTTGCCGGGGGACCTGATCTACACCGGCACGCCCGCCGGGGTAGGGGCGGTGACGCCGGGCGACAGGCTGGTCGTCTCGATCGCCGGCCTTGCCCCGCTCGCCGTGACGATCGGCCCGCGCGAGGCAGATTTCGCCTGACGCGCCCACCTGTGTCGGCCCGGTCGCGGCCCCGCCAGCGATTTGATTATCCTCGCCATTTCGGTGTGATTCGGACGCAGGCTTTTCGACAAGCCTTGCGAGTCCGCTCCGTTATGTTCGGTCGATCGGCGCATATGCCGGTGAAATGGGCGGCGATCGGTGCTGTAACCCAAATTTAATTCGGCGATCACCTTCAATTTAGATAGCACCTTCTGCGACAATAATGTTACGTCTCTAAGGGACGTGACGGGAGGATCATTTCCCACCCTGTCATGCGGGAGTAATCTGGGGTTCGGGGGGATCGTAAAATGACATCTTTGCGCAATGATTCTGCGCGCCTGCGCGGCATGTTCCGTCGCGCCGCGCTTCTGTCCGGCGCCGCGCTGCTGGTGCCGTCCGTAGCCGCCGCGCAGGAAGCGTCGGACGCGCCATCGGAGAATGCCGGCGAGATCGTCGTCACCGCGCTCAAGCGCGACACGCGGCTTCAGGATACGCCGATCGCGATTTCGGCGGTGGGCGGTGACAGCCTCCAGCGCGGCGGCACGACCAGCTTCGCGGATCTCACCCGCAACGCGCCCAGCCTGCGCGTGGTTGACGGCGGTCCGGGCAATCGCCGCGTGATCCTGCGCGGCGTGACGGCGGCGGGCGAGCCGACCGTCGGCGTCTATTACGACGAATCTCCGGTGTCCGGCTCGGTCGGCACGACCAGCGACGCGGCCGGCTCGACGCCGGATTTCCGCCTGTTCGACGTCCAGCGCGCCGAGGTGCTGCGCGGCCCGCAGGGCACGCTCTACGGCTCCGGTTCGATGGGCGGCACGGTGCGCATCATCTATGAGAAGCCCAAGACCGACCGGATCGAGGGCGCGGCCGGCATGACGCTTTCCGCCGTGCAGAGCGGCGCGCCGGGCGCGTCGGTGGACGCGATGCTGAACCTGCCGATCGTCAGCGACGTGCTCGCGCTGCGCGTGGTGGGCAACTACAACCAGTTCGCCGGCTATGTCGACAACAGCTATTACGGCACGAAGAACATCAACAACGGCAACAGCTACGGCGGCCGCGCGCTGGTGCGCTTCACGCCGTCGTCGGCGCTGACGGTCGATCTTGCCGCTTATTACGAGAAGGTCGCCACCAACAGCCCGCGCTGGATCGCCGAAACCAAGCAGCGTTACGTCACCAACGGGCGTTCGGAATCGGGCAATTACGACGAGAACCGCATCTTCAGCGGCACGCTGAACTATGATTTCGGGCCGGTGGCGCTGACTGCCGTGACGACCTATTTCCACCGCGACCGCATCGTCGACGGCGACGTGAGCGACACGTTCAACGGCCGCGCCAACGCTGCCGGCTGCGCGCGCTATCACCTCGGCAACGTCAACGGCACCTGCTCGCCGACCGAACTGGCGACCTATCTCGACGAGACGAACCGCATCCTGTTCTCCAGCCTGTACCAGCCGCAATGGGTGAAGAACTGGTCGAACGAGCTGCGCCTCAGCTCCACCGGCAAGGGGCCGTTCAACTGGACGGTCGGCGTCTATTCGGAGGATCGCAAGACGGAGGTGCGCAGCACGCTGCTCGCCGCCGATCCGCGCACGGGCAAGCTGCTGCCGTTCGTCGCCGCGAACATCTTCTACGACCGCACGATCAACGACCGGCTGAAGCAGAAGGCGGCGTTCGTGGAGGCTTCGTACAAGTTCTTCGACAAGCTGACGCTCACCGCCGGCACCCGCTATTACAATTACGACAAGACCGTCGGCGGTCGCGTCGATCAGGGGCAGGAGCATTACGTCTCCAAGGTCACCCCGTATCAGGAAGCGCGGTCGAAGGAGGACGGCTTCGTCTTCAAGTTCAACGCCTCCTATGAGTTCAACAGCGACTATATGATCTACGCGCAGGCGTCGCAGGGCTTCCGGCCGGGCGGCGTCAACCAGGTGATCGGCCTGCCCGCGGCGCTCGCCGCCTATACGTCGGACAGCCTGTGGAACTATGAGGTGGGTCTGAAGACGCACCCGATGTCCGGTGTGTATTTCAACCTCACCGGCTATCGCATCGACTGGAGCAACCTGCAGGTTTCGGCGCGCACCTCGGGCACCGGCTCGGTCTTCGGGCTGATCGCCAATGCCGGCGCGGCGCGGATCGACGGCTTCGAGGCGGAACTGACCGCAACTCCGGTCGCCGGCCTCTCGCTCTCGGGCAACCTGGGCTACACCAACGCCCGCCTGTCGGAAGACCAGATCAGCTCGGTCGTCACCGCGACGGGGCGCAAGGGCGATCGTCTCGCCTATGTGCCGCGCTGGAACGCCAGCGGCTCGGCCGAATATACCTGGGGCCTGACCGGCGATCTCGACGGCCTGTTCCGCGTGGATGCGGCCTATGTCGGATCGTCGTACAGCACGCTGTCGCCGGCGGACGTCTATCGCCGCCGGGTCGATGCGTACACGCTGGTGAATGCGCGTATCGGCGTGCAGGCGAGCGACGGCGGCTGGAACGCCTTCCTGTTCGTCAACAACGTGTTCAACGTGGCGGCGATCAACAGCCAGGGCTCCAGCTCGAACACCGGCGGCTTCACCACGGTGTTCAGTTCACCGCCGCGCACCTTCGGCCTCAGCCTGCTCAAGCGCTTCCGCTGAGGAGGCGCCGCAGGAGCAGAGGTCGATAAAATCGGGAGAGGATTTGGCATGATCAAGAGGGCAGGGATCGTCCGTTCCGCGTTGCTTTTCGGCGTGGCGTCAATGGGGCTGGGCGTACCGGCGTACCTTCCGGCCCAGTCGGCCGAAAAGGTCCAGCATCCGGCGGCGGATCCTGCCCTGCCCAGCCTGCGCGGAACCTCGCTGGGTTCGGCGACGGCAGCTCCGGCGCGACAGCCGGGCGAGGGGGCGGGCCCGTTCCGCCGGCTCGTCATCCGCGGGGTCACGCTGATCGACGGATCGGGCGCGCCGCCACGCGGGCCGGTCGATATCGTGATCGAAGGCAACCGCATCGCGGACATCAAGGCGGCGGGCACGCCGGGCCTGTCCCCGAAACCGGATCGGGCGCCGCGCGATTTCGATCAGGAGATCGACGCGACCGGCATGTACGCGCTGCCGGGCTTCGTCGACATGCACGTCCACGGCTCGACCAACGACAAGGCGCCGAACCTCAGCTATTCGTACAAATTGTGGCTGGCGCACGGCGTGACGACGGTTCGCGGCGTCGATCTCGCGCCGTTCGAGCTTTCGCTCAGCGAGCGCGCGCGCTCGGCGCGCAACGAGATCGTCGCGCCGCGCATCTTCGCCTATCAGCGGCCGGGCGAGGGCGCCGGGTGGACCAGCGGCCGCGTCAACACGCCTGAAAAGGCCCGCGCCTGGGTGCAATGGGCGGCGAAGCAGGGCATCGACGGCATCAAGCTGACCGACAGCGAGGACCAGACGCCGGAAGTGATGTCCGCGATCCTCGACGAGGCGAAGAAGCAGAAGCTCGGCACGGTCGCGCATCTTTCGCAGATCGGCGTCGGCCGCTTCAACGCCGAGCAGGCGGGGGACGCCGGGCTGGGCACCGTCACCCACTTCTATGGCCATTTCGAATCGCTGCTGAAGAACGGGCCGGTCCAGAACTGGCGATACGATTACAATTACGCCAACGAGCAGGATCGCTTCGGCGACGTCGCCAATCTCGACGTGGAGAGTTTCGGGCCGGAATCGCCCGAATGGTGGGCGTATCTCAAGCATCAGAAGGAGAATAACGTCACCTTCGATCCGACGATGACGATCTATGTCGCCGGCCGGGACCTGATGCATTCCCGCAACGCTGACTGGCACGACAAATACACGATGCCGCAGCTCTGGGGTTTCTTCCAGTCGTCGCGCGAAAATCACGGATCGTACT
The DNA here is from genome assembly GCA_001897375.1 of Sphingomonas sp. 67-36. GTDB lineage: Bacteria > Pseudomonadota > Alphaproteobacteria > Sphingomonadales > Sphingomonadaceae > Sphingomonas. Next base: position 159,275 of record MKSU01000017.1, read on the forward strand.
TCTATGACTGGACGCTGGCGACGGAGATCAAATGGCGCAACTTCTACAAGAAGTTCATGGCGCTCATCAACGATTACAAGAATATCGGCGGCCGCGTGACGACCGGATCGGATTCCGGCTTCATCTTCGAGCCTTATGGCTTCGGCTATATCCAGGAGCTGGAATTGTTGCAGGAAGCCGGCTTCAACCCCTCGCAGGTGGTGCGGGCGGCGACGCTGAACGGCGCGCTGACGCTCTATGAGCCGAAGGGCGAGCCGGTGCCGCCGATCGGCACGGTGCGGGTCGGCAAGCTGGCGGATCTGGTGCTCGTCAAGGAGAACCCGCTCCAGAACTTCAAGACGCTCTACGGAACCGGGGCGTTGCGGCTCAACGAGAAGACCCAGAAGCTGGAGCGCGTCGGCGGGGTCAGCTACACGATCAAGGACGGCGTGGTCTATGACGCGAAGAAGCTGCTCGCCGACGTGGCCGAAATGGTGAAGGCGGAAAAGCGCCGCCTCGGCATGCCCGAGGAAGGGCTGCCCCATCCCTGACACGCATCATCCGCGAAAGAACTTTCCCGAACTCCGGCAAGGAAGCAGGACATGAAAAGATTACTTCTCTCGACGGTGGCGCTGATCGCCGGCCTTGGCGCGTTCGGCAGCGCGGGAATCGCGCAGGACCATGACGATTGGGTGCCGGGGGGCGCGACCGGCGCCGATCCGCGCCCGGCGGGGCATTATGTTCCGGCGCCGGCGCGCACCTCGGCGGAAAGCAAGGGGCCGTTCCGCAAGCTGGTGATCCGTGGTGCCACGCTGATCGACGGCACCGGCGCGCCGCCGCGCGGGCCGATGGATATCGTGATCGAGGGCAATCGCATCACCGCCGTCACCCAGGCCGGCTGGCCGGGCCTGCCGATGAAGCAGCAGCGCGAGCCGCGTGACGCCGATTACGAACTGGACGCGACCGGCATGTATGTGCTGCCCGGCTTCGTCGATACGCACACGCACCTGCCGGCATCCGACAAGGCGCCGGACATCAGCTATGCCTACAAGCTGTGGCTCGCGCATGGCGTCACCACGGTGCGCGGCGTGCCGCTCGCGCCGCCGGATCTCGCCAGCTCCGAGAAGAACCGTTCGGCGGCGAACGAGACCGCCGCGCCGCGCATCTTCAACTACCAGACGCTCGGCGCGGGCTGGACCGGGGGGGCGATCGATTCCACCGACAAGGCGCGCGCCTGGGTGCGCTGGGCGGCGACGCACAACATCGACGGGATCAAGTTCTTCAACCGTCCGGAGGAGACGCCCGCGATCATCGCCGCCGCGATCGACGAGGCGCACAAGAACAAGATGGGCACGCTTGCTCACCTGTCGCAGACCGGGGTCGCCAATTTCAACGCGCGCGACGCGGGCGACGCGCATCTCGACACGGTGACGCACTATTACGGGCATCACGAGGCGCTGCTGAAGGATCACACGATCCAGAACTTTCCGCTCGATTACAATTACAACAACGAGCAGAACCGTTTCGGCGACATCGCCGAAATCTGGGATGAGGTCTATACGCCGGAATCGCCGGAGTGGATGGAGTATCTCCATCACCAGAAGGATAATAATGTCATCTTCAATCCGACGTTCAACATCTACGCCGCCTCGCGCGACCTGATGCGGGCGCGCAACGCGGACTGGAACAACAAATACGTTACCCCGCAGCTCTGGAATTATTTCCAGTCGACGCGCGACAACCACGGCTCCTATTTCTACGACTGGACGACCGAGAACGAGTTCGCCTGGAAGCGATTCTATTCGAACTTCTTCAAGCTGATGAACGATTACAAGAACATGGGCGGCCGCGTGACGGTGGGCACCGATTCGGGCTTCATCTTCAAGACCTACGGCTTCGCTTATGTCGAGGAGCTCGAACTGTTCCGCGAGGCGGGTTTCACCCCGCTGGAGATCGTGCGCTCGGCGACGATGTGGAGCGCGGACGAGCTGTGGCGGCAGAAGGGCGTGCCCGCGCCCGTCGGCGTCGTCCGTCCGGGGATGCTGGCTGACCTCGTGATCGTGAAGGAAAACCCGCTCGCCAACCTCAAGACGCTCTACGGCACCGGCCACCTGCGGCTGAATCCGGCGACCAACAAGCAGGAACTGGTCGGCGGGGTCAGCTACACCGTGAAGGACGGCATCATCTTCGACGCGAAGAAGCTGCTGGCCGAGGTGGCCGACATGGTGGCGTCGGAGAAGGCGCGTCTCGGCCAGGCAGGCGCGCCGCCGCCCAATCCCGGCACCGGGCAGTAACGACAGGTTCGCCGCCGCGCGTCATTGCGGCGGCGGAATAGGGCGCGGCGCGGGGGCGCATCCCCGCGTCGCGCCCGATATCCGCCGGCCGATCAGATCGGCAGTTCGGTCACGTTCTTCACTTCCTCCATCACCGCATAGGTGCGCGTTTCGCGGACGCCCGGCATACTGACCAGCGAATCCGCGAGGAACGCGCGATAGGCGACCATGTCTTTCACGCGGACCTTCAGCAGATAGTCGAAACCGCCGGCCACCATGTGGCATTCGAGGATCTCGGGCATCAGCCGTACCTCCTCGGCGAACTGGACGAAGACGTCGCCGGTGGTGCGGTCCAGCAGCACCTCGATGAAGATCAGCAGCGCGCAATCCAGCTTCACCGGATCGAGCCGCGCGACGATATCCATGACATAGCCCTGCTCGCGCAGCTTCCGCAGCCGGTCGAAACAGGCGGAGGGAGAGAGGCCGCAGCGATTCGCCAGCTCCTGATTGGTTATTCGGCCATCTTTCTGAATCGTCCTCAGAATCTTTCGATCTATCTCGCTGAGCATGTGAACTCCCCCGGCTATTGTCGATTTTGCCCGAAGAATATTCACCAAGCCGGCTGGATCGCCAAGCGCCGATCATGGCAGGGCTTGACGGCCGTCAAACCCGCCGGTCGCGGCACGGCGTAGCGGCGGGGCATGTGGACCTACCATCCCGATCTGCTCGCGACGCCGGTGCCGCGCTATACCAGCTTCCCCACCGCCGCCGAGTTCGGCGACATGGACGCGCGCGACATGGAGGAGGCGCTGGCGAGGGTCGCGCCCGATGCGGCGCTGTCGCTCTATCTCCACATTCCCTATTGTCATGAGATCTGCTGGTATTGCGGCTGCAACACCGGCGCGGCCAACCGCACGACGCGCGTCACCGCCTATCTCCAGCGGCTCGGCGAGGAAGTGGAGCTGGTCGCGCAAAGGCTCGGCGGGCGCGGGCGGATCGGGCGGATCGCCTTCGGCGGGGGCAGCCCCAACGCGCTCGCGCCGGCGCAGTTCGCCACCTTGCTCGAAAAGGTCCGCGCCGCGTTCGCCTGCCCCGATGCTTCCGTCTCGGTCGAGCTTGATCCGCGCCGGTTCGAGCCGGAATGGGACGCGGTGTTCGCCGCCGCGCGGGTCGAGCGCGCCAGCCTCGGCGTGCAGACCTTCTCCCCGGCGCTGCAGGCGTCGATCGGCCGCATCCAGCCGACCGGGGTGATCGCCGACGTCACCGCCCGGCTGCGTGCGGCGGGGGTGCGCTCGCTCAACTTCGACCTGATGTACGGCCTGCCGGGGCAGGACGTCGCGCTGCTCATCGACACGATCGACACCGCGCTGGAGATGGCGCCGGACCGGCTGGCGGTATTCGGCTACGCTCATGTACCGCACCTCATTCCCCGTCAGCGGCGGATCGACGCGACCGCCTTGCCCGACGCGGCGCTGCGCTTCCGTCAGGCGGAGGCGGCGCACGAGCGACTGGTCGGCGCCGGGTGGCAGCCGGTCGGCTTCGATCATTTCGCGCAGGCGCGCGACGATCTGGCGGCGGCCGCGCGGCGCGGCGCGCTGCGGCGCAACTTCCAGGGTTTCACCGACGATCCGGCCGAAGTGCTGATCGGGCTGGGCGTATCGGCGATCAGCATGTTCCCCGGCGCGCTGATCCAGAACGAGAAGAACGCCGGCCGCTATCACCTGCGCATCGCCAACGGGAAGCTCGCGGCGGCGCGCGGCATCCGGCGCGGGGCGACCGATCGCCGGCGCGGCGCGGCGATCGAGCAATTGCTGTGCCGGGGCAGCGCCGACCTTGCCGCGCTGCCCGACCTCGCCACGGTGCGCGCGCGGCTGGAGCCGTTCGCGGCGCGCGGCCTGATCGGCTGGAGCGATACGCGCCTCATGCTGCTGGAGGGCGCGACGCCCTATGCCCGCGCAATCGCCGCGACGATCGATCCCTATCGCCAGCACAGCGCGACGCGGTTCAGCAGTGCGGTATAGCCGCCCCGTCCTCGCGCTGGCGGTCGGCGCGGCGGGCGGGCTGGCGGCCGCGCCGCTCCACGCCGCACAACCGGAGGGGATCGCGATCGGCGTCTGCGGCGATCCCGGCCTCACGCTGCGCATCCCGCTCGCGCCGGGCAGGACGCCGGCGCGCGACGAGGGACCGTGGGGATGCCACGGCTGCGACCTGCGCAAGCGCGCGGGGAACGGCATCTGCGGCTGCGACGACGATGCGGGCGAGTGAGCCGCGGGCTTTTGACACGGATCAAGGCGGCGCCCCGTTTCGCGCCGCAACACGGACCTGCCGGGCGCCGGGGGGCGTCAGGCACCTTTCTGGAGTACCGGAAGGGCGTGCGGCCGATCGCCAAGGGGGAGATCGGCCGCACCACCTTTCCGTAACGGGGTGAACCAATGGCAAAGGATATCAGCGCGCCCGCCGGCTGGCTGTTCGTCGCGCTGCTTGCGTTGCTGGCGTCGGCGACCGCCGTCGACGGCGGCTTCGCCGTGCATATGGGGATCGCCGCCGTCGCGGCGTTCTTCGTCGCGGTGCGCGGGCTGGGGGCGAAGCCGAGGGACGGCATGGGGCCGCGCGTCTCGCCCGCCACGGCCGGGCAATATTATGACGACGTGATCCGCTGGGGCGTGATCGCCACGGTGTTCTGGGGCATCGTCGGCTTCCTCGTCGGCGTGTTCATCGCCGCCGAGCTGACCTTCCCGCAGCTCAACCTCGGCGAATATGTCAATTTCGGGCGCATCCGGCCGCTGCACACCTCGGCGGTGATCTTCGCTTTCGGGGGCAATGCGCTGATCGCGACCAGCTTCTACGTCGTGCAGCGCACCTGCCGCACGCGGCTGTTCTGGCCGAACCTCGCAAATTTCGTGTTCTGGGGCTACCAGATGTTCATCGTGCTGGCCGCCACCGGCTATGTCATGGGCATCACCGAGGCGCGCGAATATGCCGAGCCGGAATGGTATGTCGACATCTGGCTGACGATCGTCTGGGTCGCCTATCTGGTGGTGTTCGTCGGCACGCTGGTGCGCCGGTCGGAACCGCACATCTATGTCGCCAACTGGTTCTACCTGAGCTTCATCATCACGATCGCGATGCTGCACATCGTGAACAACCTGTCGATGCCGGTGAGCATCGTCGGGTCGAAATCCTATTCCGCCTTCTCCGGCGTGCAGGATGCGCTGACGCAATGGTGGTACGGCCATAATGCGGTGGCCTTCTTCCTCACCGTGCCGTTCCTGGCGATGATGTATTACTTCGTGCCGAAGCAGGCGGAGCGGCCGATCTACAGCTACCGCCTGTCGATCGTGCACTTCTGGTCGCTGATCTTCCTCTACATCTGGGCCGGGCCGCACCATTTGCACTACACCGCGCTGCCGGACTGGGCGCAGACGCTCGGCATGGTCTTCTCGGTCGTGCTGTGGATGCCGAGCTGGGGCGGCATGATCAACGGGCTGATGACGCTGAACGGCGCGTGGGACAAGATCCGCACCGATCCGATCATCCGCATGATGGTGTTCGCGCTGGCCTTCTACGGCATGGCGACGTTCGAGGGGCCGATGATGTCGGTCAAGAGCGTCAACTCGCTCAGCCACTATACCAACTGGACGATCGGGCACGTCCATTCCGGCGCTTTGGGCTGGAACGGCATGATCACCTTCGCGGCGGTCTATTATCTCGCGCCACGGCTGTGGGGACGTGAGCGGCTCTATTCGCTGCGCATGGTCAACTGGCACTTCTGGTGCGCGACGCTGGGCATCGTGCTCTACGCCTCCTCGATGTGGGTGGCGGGCATCATGCAGGGGCTGATGTGGCGCGAATACGGCGACGACGGCTATCTGGTCTATTCGTTCGCCGAGGTCGTGGCCGCGCTCCACCCGTTGTATCTGATCCGCACGCTGGGCGGGCTGCTGTTCCTGACCGGCGGTTTCCTGATGGTCTGGAACGTGTGGATGACGATCCGTGGGCGCGTGCGCGAGGAGGCGCCGATGACCACGGCCGCCTACGATCCCGCGCGCGACCATCCGCTCGTCCCCGCCCACGCTCGCTAAGGAAAGGCCGGAAATGGCTACCTGGGCAAATCGCCACAAGAAGATCGAACGCAACGTCACCCTGCTGGGGGCGCTGGCGCTGGCCGTCGTCGCGATCGGCGGGATCGTCGAGATCGCGCCGCTGTTCTGGATCGAATCCACCGTGAAGCACGTCGAGGGCGTGCGGCCGTACACGCCGCTCGAGCTGGCGGGACGCAACATCTACATCCGCGAGGGCTGCTATGGCTGCCACAGCCAGATGATCCGCCCGTTCCGCGACGAGGTGGAACGCTACGGTCACTACAGCCTCGCGGCGGAGAGCATGTACGACCACCCGTTCCAATGGGGGTCGGAGCGCACCGGGCCCGACCTCGCGCGCGTCGGCGGGCGCTATTCGGACGAATGGCACGTCCAGCACCTGAAGGATCCGCAGTCCGTGGTGCCGGAATCGATCATGCCGAAATACGCCTTCCTCGCGCAGAAGAACCTCGACACCAGCCGCTTGGGGGCGGACCTCGCCGCGCTGCGCCGGGTCGGGGTGCCGTACACCGACGAGGACATCGCAAAGGCGGACGAGGACGCGCGCACGCAGGGCTTCGGGGAAGGCGACACCGCCGGCCTCGCCAAGCGCTATCCCAAGGTGCAGGCGCGCGATTTCGACGGCGATCCCGAACGGATCACCGAGATGGACGCGCTGGTCGCTTATCTCCAGGGGCTGGGCACGCAGGTCGACTTCAAGTCCGCCTCGGCGCGGGAGGCGGCGAAGTGACCTACGACACCATGCGCCATCTGGCCGACAGCTACGGGCTGGTCATCATGGTCGGCGTGTTCGCCGTGTTGATCGGCTGGGCCTTCCTGCCGCGCAACCGCGAGGCGAACAGCCGCGCCGCCAACAGCATCTTCGACGAGGCCGAAAATGGCTGACAACAAACGCATCGACGCCGCCACCGGCACCAGCACGGTCGGCCACGAATGGGACGGGATCGAGGAACTCGATACGCCGATGCCGCGCTGGTGGCTGGTCATCCTGTGGGCGACGGTGGTCTTCGCGATCGGCTATTGCATCGTTTATCCGGCATGGCCGCTGATCCACGGCGCGACGCCGGGCCTCTGGGGCTGGAGCAGCCGCGGGCAGCTCGCGCAGGAGACCGCGCAGGAGAACACCCGCCGCGCGCCGATCATGGCCGCGCTGGCGAGGACGCCGATCGACCGGCTTCCGTCCGATCCCAAGCTGCTCGCGGCGGCGGTTGAGGGCGGGCGCTCCGCCTTCAAGGTCTATTGCGTGCAATGCCATGGGTCCGGCGCGGCCGGGAGCAGGGGCTATCCCAACCTCAACGACGACGATTGGCTGTGGGGCGGCGACCTCAAGACGATCCAGCAAACGATCACCGACGGCATCCGCTTCCCCGGCGACGACAAGACCCGCATGTCGCAGATGCCAGCCTTCGGGCGCGACGGCATCCTCAATCCGGGCGAGGTGGACGACGTGGTGTCCTATGTCCGCTACGTCTCGCATCAGGAGGCGGCGAGCGCGGCGGCGAAGCGCGGCAAGACGCTGTTCGCCAACAATTGCGCGGTCTGCCACGGCGCGGACGCCAAGGGCAATCGCACGATGGGCGCGCCGAACCTGACCGACGCGATCTGGCTCTACGGCGGCGATCGCGACACGCTGGTGCAGACCGTCACCAACGCGCGCTACGGCATCATGCCGGCCTGGGGGCACCGTCTCGATCCGGTGACGATCAAGATGCTGGCGGCCTATGTCCATTCGCTCGGCGGCGGCGAGGCCGATCCGGCGGCGCCGGCTCCGGCCGTCGCGGCGGCTCCGGCAGCGGCGCAGGCAGGCGAAAATGTCGGGCGCTGACGTCGCGCCCGAGCCGAAGCCAAGGTTTTTCGAGGCGCGGCGCAAGGTTTTCCCGCGCCGCGTCGACGGCACCTTCCGCCGCCTGAAATGGGCGATCATGGCGGTGACGCTGGCGATCTATTACGTCACGCCGTGGCTGCGCTGGCATCGCGGGGAATATGCGCCGGATCAGGCCGTGCTGGTCGATCTGGCGCATCGACGCTTCTACATGTTCTCGATCGAGATCTGGCCGAACGAATTCTATTATGTCGTCGGCCTGCTCATCATGGCGGCGGTGGGGCTGTTCCTCGTCACCTCCGCCGTGGGGCGCGCCTGGTGCGGCTATGCCTGCCCGCAGACGGTGTGGACCGACCTGTTCGTCCATGTCGAACGCGCGATCGAGGGCGACCGCAACGCGCAGATCAGGCTCGATCGCGCATCGTGGGGCGTGGAGAAGATCGCGAAGCGCGGCACGAAATTCGTCATCTGGCTGCTGATCGCCATGACGACCGGCGGCGCGTGGATCTTCTATTTCGCCGATGCGCCGACGCTGGCGCGGGAGTTCCTTACCGGCACCGCGCCGTTCGTCGCTTATTCGACGGTCGGCATCCTCACCTTCACCACCTTCACGCTCGGCGGGCTGATGCGTGAGCAGGTGTGCATCTACATGTGCCCGTGGCCGCGCATCCAGTCCGCGATGATGGACGAGAAGTCGCTCGCCGTCACCTACAAGGACTGGCGCGGCGAGCCGCGTACCCACGGGCTGAAGCGCGCGCAGGCGCATGAGGCGGAGGTCGCGCCGTCGCTCGTCCGGCTGGCGCAGGGCGAGAAGGTCGGCGACTGCATCGACTGCAACGCCTGCGTCGCGGTCTGCCCCACCGGGATCGACATCCGCGAGGGGCCGCAGATCGGCTGCATCACCTGCGGTCTGTGCATCGACGCCTGCGACGAGATCATGGAGAAGGTCGACCGGCCGACGCGCCTGATCGGTTATACGACCGAAGCCGACATGAAGCTCGCCCGCGCCGGCGGCACGCCGATGCCGCCGCTCAAGCGGCTGCTGCGCCCGCGCACGATCATCTATTTCCTGATCTGGGCCGGGATCGGTTGCGGCATGCTGTTCGCGCTCGGCACGCGCACGCACATGGGGGTGAGCGTGCTCCAGACGCGCAATCCGCTCTGGGTGCGGTTGTCGGACGGGGCGATCCGCAACACCTATACGGTGAAGTTGCGCAACATGGAGGGCCGCCCGCGCAGCTTCGCGGTGTCGCTGTCCGGCATCGACGCGCGGATGTGGGCCGATGGCGGATCGCGCGAGACGGCGGGGAAGACGGTGACGATCACCGTGCCGGCCGATCGCGTCGCCAAGGCGCAGATTTTCGTCGTCGCCCCGGCGCAGGGCGCGCAACGCAGCGAATTGCTGTTCACCGTGACGGCGCTGGACGGGCAGAAGTCCTCCGCCAGCGACGGCAGCTATTTCGAACGACCGGAGGGCAATCCATGACCCGTCGCTTTACCGGATGGCACATGACCGCGATTCTCGTCGCCTTCTTCGGCGTGGTGATCGCGGTGAACGCGACGATGGCGACCTTCGCCTCCACCACCTTCGGCGGCGTGGTGGTGGAAAACAGCTATGTCGCGAGCCAGCATTACGATCGCTGGCTGGCCGAGGCGCGCGCGCAGGACAAGGCCGGGTGGCGCGCGGTGCCGTCGGAAGCCGCCGGCCGGCTGGCGGTGGCGCTGACGCAGCGCGCCGCCGCCGTCCCCGACGTGACGCTGACCGCCACGGCGCGTCATCCGCTCGGCCGCCTGCCCGATCGCGCGCTGACCTTGCATTGGGACGCGGCCGGCGAGCGCTATCTCGCCGACCAGCCGCTCCCCCGTGGCCGCTGGCTGATCGAGATCATCGGCGCGCGCGGCAATGAGCGGCTGCGCTTCGAGGACGAGGTTCGGATGTGACCGCACCGGCCCGCCCGGCCGCCGCGCAGCCGCTGGCGACCTCGACCTTCGTGGTCGAGGGGATGCGGTGCGCGGCATGCATCGCCAGGCTGGAGCACGGGCTCGCCGCGCTGCCCGGCGTGGCGGCGGCGCGGGTCAATTTCACCAACCGCCGGGTGCGCGTCGATCATCTCGACGAGATCGGCGAGGACCGGCTGATCGACGCGATCGACGGGCTGGGCTTCACCGCCCACGCCTTCGCGGGGGAAACGGCGGACGGCGGCAGGAGCGAATCGCGCCGGCTGGTGCTGGCGATGGCGGTGGCCGGCTTCGCGATGATGAACGTGATGCTGCTGTCGGTGTCGATCTGGTCCGGCGCGAACGGCGCGACGCGGCAATTGTTCCACTGGCTCTCCGCGCTGATCGCGCTGCCGACCGTCGCCTATTCCGGCCGCGTCTTCTTCGCGAGCGCGTGGAGCGCGCTGAGGCGCGGTCGCACCAACATGGACGTGCCGATCTCGATCGGCGTGCTGCTGACCCTCGCGATGAGCCTCTATGAGACGGTGCTCGGCGGCGCGCATGCCTATTTCGACGGCGTCGTCATGCTGCTGTTCTTCCTGCTCGGCGGGCGGTTCCTCGACAGCGTGATGCGCGATCGCGCGCGCGGCGGGGTGGATGCGCTGCTGCGCCGCCTGCCCGCCGAAGCGACGGTGGTCGGCCGCGACGGCGCGCACCAGCGCCGTGCGATCGCCGAGCTGGCGCCGGGGATGCGGCTGCTCGTCGCGGCGGGCGAGCGGATCGCGGCGGATGGCATTGTCGAGGACGGGGAGAGCGCGGTCGATCGCTCGCTCGTCACGGGGGAGAGCGCGCCCGAAACGGTGGTCTCCGGTGCGGAAGTGCTGGCGGGGACGGTCAATCTCTCCGCGCCGCTGGTGGTGAAGGTGACGCGCGCCGGCGAGGCGACCGCGATCGCCGATATCGCGCGGCTGATGGAGAGCGCGGGTCAATCGAAATCGCGCTACATGCGGATCGCCGATCGCGCCTCGCGGCTCTACGCCCCGGCGGTGCATACGCTCGCGGCGCTGACGCTGGCGGGGTGGCTGATCGCGGGCGCCGGGTGGCACGTCGCGCTGACCAATGCGGTCGCGGTGCTCATCATCACCTGCCCGTGTGCGCTCGGCCTCGCGGTGCCGGTGGCGCAGGTGGTCGCGTCCGGGGCGCTGCTGCGCGCGGGGGTGCTGGTCAAGGACGGCTCCGCGCTCGAACGGCTGGCGAAGGCCGATCGCGTGCTGCTCGACAAGACCGGGACGATCACGCTCGGTCGCCCGGTGGTGACGGGCGGGCTGCCTGATGCGCCGGATGAGCGCGCGATCCTCCATGCCCTCGCCCGCGCCAGCCGTCATCCCAGCGCGATGGCGGTCGCTGCGGCGCTGGCCGGTGAGCCGGGCGCGCCGGTCGGGGATATCGTCGAGGAAGCCGGGCTGGGCGTGCGCGGCACCGCGGGCGGCGTCGAGGCGCGGCTCGGCCGGCCGGGCTGGGCCGGGCCGGCGAGCGATAATGCCTCGATCGTCCTCCGCATCGGCGATGCCGCGCCGCGCGCGATCCGCGTCGCCGATCAGCCGCGCGAGGACGCGGCGGCGGCGATTGCGCGGCTCGGCGCGGAGGGACTGACGCCCGAGATCCTCTCGGGAGATGCTCCGGCAGTGGTGAAGGCGCTCGCCGCCCGGCTTGGTATTCCCGGTCGGGCGCGGCTGACGCCGCAGGACAAATATGCGATCGTCCGCGCGGCGGAGGAGAGCGGGCGGCGGGTGCTGATGGTGGGCGACGGGATCAACGACGGGCCGGCGCTCAAGGCGGCCTGGGTCTCGATGGCGCCGGCCAGCGCGAGCGACGTGGGGCAGATGGCGGCGGACCTGGTGTTCGTCGGCACGCGGCTGATGCCGGTGCCGGTCGCGGTCGCCGCCGCGCGCCGCACGATGCGCGTGGTGGCGCAGAATTTCGCGCTGGCGATCGGCTATAACGTGCTCGCCGTGCCGCTGGCCGTCGCCGGCTTCGTCACTCCGCTGATCGCGGCGCTCGCCATGTCCGGCTCGTCGCTGGTCGTCGTCGCCAATGCGATGCGCCTCAGGAGCGCGGCGCGGTGAACAGCGTCGGCATCCTCATCCCGATCGCATTGTTCCTCGGCCTGTCCGGGCTGGGGGCGTTCTTCTGGGCGGTGCGCTCCGGCCAGTATGACGACATGGATGGCGCCGCGCTGCGCATCCTCAACGACGAGGATCCGGAGGACTGATCCGGCCTTAGGGCGCGTTTTTTCGGTTCGTGACAGGTTGATGACAGCGATGCCCGTTATCGGGCGCCTGTCAGACCCTCCCCGTGGCGGCTGTGCGCCGGGGAAGAAGGGCACGAATCGGAGACAGGCGAGTGCGCATCGTTGCACGGGGGAAAATGAGCGCGCGCGTCGCGCGTCGGGTGATCGGGGCGGCGCTTGGCGTCGCGGCGCTGGCTGGCGGCACCGCCGCGGCGGCCGATCCGTCGATGGCGCAGGTCGACGCGATCTTCGCGCGCTGGGCGGGCAAGGACGCGCCGGGCTGCGCGGTCGCGGTATCGCGCGAAGGCAAGCCGATCGCGGTGCGCGCCTACGGCATGGCCGATCTGGAGAGCCATGTCCCCGCCACGGTCGATTCGATCTACGAGGCGGGATCGGATTCGAAGCAGTTCACCGCCGCCGCGCTGGTGATGCTGGCGCGCGAGGGCAAGCTCTCGCTCGACGACGATGTGCGCAAATATCTTCCCGAACTGCCCGATTACGGCGCACCGGTCACGCTGCGCCATATGCTCCACCACGTCAGCGGGCTGCGCGACTGGGGCTCGGTCGCGGCGGTGGAGGGTTGGCCGCGCAACAGCCGCACGGCGAACAACCAGGACGTGCTGGATCTGGTCGCGCGGCAGAAGGAACTGAACTTCGCGCCGGGCACGCACTATCTCTACAGCAACAGCAACTACAATCTCGCCGCGATCGTGGTGCAGCGGGTGAGCGGCCAGTCGCTCGCCGATTTCACGCGCGAGCATATCTTCAAGCCGCTCGGCATGACGCACACGAGCTGGCGCGACGATCACCGCAACATCGTTCCCGGCCGCACCGGCGCCTATGAGCGCGAGGGCGCCGGCTATGCCAACGAGCAGGTGATCGAGGATGCCTATGGCAATGGCGGGCTGCTGACCACGGTCGGCGATCTCGTCAAATGGCAGGCCGCGCTCGATGGCGACTTCTTCGGCAAGGGCTTCGTCGCCGAGATGCAGCAGCCGTTCGTGCTGAAGGACGGGACGAAGAGCGCCTATGGCCTCGCGCTCGTCGCGGGTGATCACGACGGCGTGTTCGAGGTGAGCCATTCCGGCTCGACCGGCGGCTATCGCGCGTGGATGGCGCGCTATCCGGCGCAGAAGCTGGCCGTGTCGCTGCTGTGCAACACGGGCGAGGCGGACACGCCGGTGCTCGGGCGCGAGGTGGCGGATCTCTATCTGCCGCTGCATCAGGACAAGCCCTATGCCCCGCGCGGGCCGTTGCCGACCGGCATGTGGGCCGACCGGCTGACCGGCTTCCCATGGCGCTTCGCCGCCGATGGCAAGGGCGGGCTGACCGCCAACGGTCGCGCGCTCGTGCCGGTCGGGCCGGGTCGCTGGATGCTGCGCGAGGACGTGTTCGCCTTTTCCGGTGACAGACTCGTGCGCGAGACGCGCGAGGGCGAGCGCCAGCCGCTCGACCGCGCCGAAGCGCCCGCGAACGATCTCTCGGCCTATGTCGGTCGCTTCTGCGGCGTCGATGTCGCCTCCTGCATCACGGTGACGCAAAATGGCGGCCGGCTCGTGTTCAGCGGGCCGCGCTGGCGGGGGCAGGCGCTGGAGCCGGCCTATCGCGACGTGTTCACCGGCGACGTGAAGTCGCTCGGCCTGAACCTCGTGCTCAAGTTCCGCCGCGATGCCGCCGGGCGCATCGACACGCTGCGCGTCGGCGAGACCCGCGCCTTCGACCTCTTGTTCAAACGCGCCGGCTGAGCCGGCCGCGACCGCCTTCCGCACCGAACCAATAACAAAGCCAGCCCCGGTTCGCGGCGAGCTGGCGGATCAAACCGACCAAAGGGATATGTGTATGTCGATCCGTAGTGACAGTCTGCGCCATGCGCTCCTTCGCGGCACCGCCGGTGCCGCCCTGCTCGTCTCGCCGCTCCTCGGCGGGGTCGCGATCGCGCAGACCGCGCCCGCCCCGGCGGCCGACGCGGCTCCCGCCGCCGACGATGCGGCTCCCGATATCGTCGTCACCGGCTCGCGCATCGACAAGGCCGGCTTCGACGCGCCGACGCCGACCACGGTGGTCGGCGCGGCCGAGCTGAACCTCGGCGCCCGCCCGAGCGTGGCGCAGGCGCTCAACGACCTGCCGCAGTTCCGCGCGACGCAGACGCCGACCAGCACGGTCGCCAACACCAATTCCTCCTCCTCCGCGATGGACCTGCGCGGCCTTGGCGTGACGCGCACGCTGACGCTGCTCAACGGCCGCCGCTTCACCGGCTCGGCGGATCTCAACACGATCCCGCAGAACATGCTGAAGCGCGTCGAGGTCGTCACCGGCGGCGCCAGCGCGGCCTGGGGCTCGGGCGCGGTCGGCGGTGTGGTCAACCTGATCCTCGACGACAAGCTCGAGGGGCTGACGGTCGGCGCGCAGAACGGCATCTCCTCGCGCGGCGACGGCCATCGCTACAGCTTCAACGGCTCGTTCGGCACCACCTTCGCGGGCGGCCGTGGCCACTTCATGATCGGCGGCGAGTATCAGCGGGACGAGGGCATCTTCGACCGCTTCTCGCGCCCGAACGTGGGCAGCACCGATCTGTTCTCGCCGGTCGGCGGCGTAAACGGGCACTCGCTGGAGCTATCGCGCAACGTTTTCTACGCGAACTACGGCACCAACGGCCTCATCACCTCCGGCCCGGCGTCGCTGGTGGGCCAGACGTTCAACGCCGATGGCTCGACGCGCCCGTTCCAGTTCGGCCAGATCGGCGCGAACGGCACCACGATGGTCGGCGGCGAGGGCGTGTCCTCGAACAGCGAGCACACGCTGACCAACCCGTATCAGCGTTACAACAGCTATGCGCGCCTCAGCTATGAGGTCGGCAATGCCACATTGTGGGCCGACGCGACGTTCAGCCGCATCTGGGCGAAATATCCCTTCTACGCCGAAACCGGCACCTACACGCTGAGCGGCTCCAACCCCTATGTGCAGCAGGCGCTGGGCGGTCAGGTCGGCCCGAACGATACGATCAAGGTCGGCCGCGTGTTCGAGGATTACGGCATGCGCACCTTCGGGTTCAGCCGCCGCAACATCGAGGGCGCGATCGGCATCGACGGCACGATCGGCGACGGCAAGTGGAAATACAGCGCCTATTACGCGCACGGCGAGCTGCGCAACGCGCAGAGCTACGACAACCAGATCACCGGCGCGAACCTGACCAAGGCGCTCGACGCGGTTTACGACGGGAACGGCAACATCGTCTGCCGCGACGCGCTGACCAACCCGAACACCGCCTGCCGCCCGCTCAACATCCTGGGCGCGGGCAGGGCCGATCCGGCCGCCGTTTCCTATGTGTTCGGCAACCAGGCGAGCGTGGTCTACACCACCAAGCTCGACACCACGGGCATCAGCCTGCGCGGCGACGCCTTCAACACCTGGGCCGGCCCCGTCTCGGTCGCGATCGGCGGCGAGGCGCGCTGGGAGAGCAGCACCACCAACTCGCTCGATCCGGTGTCCGCGGCGAAAGGCTTCAGCCGCTTCAACTTCTCGCCGCTCGACGGCGGGTTCAACGTGCAGGAGGGCTTCGGCGAAGTCGCGGTGCCGCTGCTCGACCAGCCGTTCAGCAAGCTCGATATCAACGGCGCGGCGCGCTACAGCCATTACAGCACGTCGGGCGGCATCTGGTCGTGGAAGGTCGGCGCCACCGACCGCATCTTCGACAACCTGCTGCTGCGCTTCTCGCGCTCGCGCGATATCCGCTCGGCCAGCCTGACCGAGATGTACACCACGGTGGCGACCAGCTTCTTCTCGGTCGCCGAGAACGGCAACACCTATAACAATGTGACCCGCTACGCCGGCGGCAACCCGAACCTGCGGCCGGAAATTGGCAGCACGCTGACGGTGGGCGCGGTGTTCACGCCGACGATGGTGCCTGGGCTCAACCTGTCGATCGATTACTACAAGATCGACATCAAGGACGCGATCGTCTCGCTGGGCGCGCAGGACATCATCACGAGCTGCGGCCTCGGCAACAGCGTGGCCTGCGGCCAGATCGACCGTGCTCCGCCCACTGAAGAAGGGCAGCTTGGCGCGCCGACGGTGATCCATTCCACCTACATCAACCTCGCGGAATACAAGACGCGCGGGCTTGACATGGAAGCGTCCTATTCGCTGCCGATGAGCCGCATAAGCAACCTGCCGGGCAACCTGCGCCTGCGGGTGCTGGCGACCTATGTGCCCAAGGTGGAGATCAACAACGGCGTGGCGGTGATCCAGCGCGCCGGCGACGTGGGCGACGGCGTGAACTTCGGCACGCCGAAGTGGCGCGGCACCGGCTCGCTCACCTACACCAACAGCGACTTTTCGATCGACGCGCGCGTTCGCTATGTCGGCGGTGGTCTCTACGACCACACGCTCGATCTGGCGAACAACAGGATCACCAGCCGCACCTATCTGGATCTCGGCGGGCAGACGACGATCGGCGGGTTCACGCTGTTCGCCAGCGTCAACAACGTGTTCGATCGCAAGCCGCCGCTCACCACCTACGGCTCGATCTTCTACGATTCGATCGGCCGCTACCTGAACGTCGGCGCGAAGGTTCACTTCTGAGCCGGGACCGGACGAGGCGCTGAGAAGCGGGGGCGATCGCGAAGGCGGTCGTCCCCTTTCGGCGTTTTGGCCGGTGGCGGGTTGACGGGACGGGAAGGGAGTGGAAACGCGGATGCCGACGGCCCGGACGCGCGGGCCGGGGGCAACGACATCCGCGAGAGGTAAGCAGGGGAAACAAGCGGGCGCCCGTGCCCGATGGAGGCTGCATTGCGCATCTTGCTGGTTGAGGACGACGCCGCGCTCGCGCGTGGCATCGCGTCGTCGCTGGGGTCGGAGGGGCTTTCGGTCGATATCTTCGGCACCGGCGAGGATGCGCTGATGATCGCGCCGAGCGAGCCTTATGCCGCGATCGTGCTCGATCTAGGGCTGCCGGGGATGGACGGGATCGAGCTGCTGCGGCGGCTGCGCCAAGCCGGCGTCGCGACGCCGATCCTGATCCTCACCGCGCGCGACCGCGTCGACGATCGCGTGCTGGGACTGGACGGCGGCGCGGACGATTACATGGTGAAGCCCTTCCACCCGCGCGAGCTTCATTCCCGCGTCCGCGCGCTGATGCGCCGCGCGCAGGGCACGCCGGCGCCGGTGCTGCGGCTCGGCGCGCTGGAATTCGACCGGTCGAGCCGCAGCGTGCTGCTGGAGGGCGTCGCGGTGCCGCTGCGCCCGCGCGAGCTGGCGGTGCTGGAAACGCTGATGACGCGGCCGGGCAAGCTGGTCGGCAAGGAGCAATTGTCGGCGGAGGTGTTCAGCTTCGACGACAATGTCGGGATCAACGCGCTGGAGGTCTATGTCGGGCGCTTGCGGCGCAAGCTGGGCGAGCGCGGGCCGGCGATCCGCACGGTGCGCGGCCTCGGCTACATGATCGAGGCGGCCTGATCGCGGTGCGCGCTTATCCCCGATACAAATCGCTTCAGGCGCGGCTGATCGCGGCGGTGATGCTGCCCCTGGCGCTGCTCGTCGCGCTGCTCGCCGGGATCGCGGGCTGGGCGGTGAAGAACACCGATTCGGACACGCTGGACCGGGTATTGGTGGGATCGGTGCGCACGCTGAGCGGCGCGTTCAACCAGCCGCCCGAATTGCGCGAGAAGGTCGCGCCGCTCATCATCCACCTGCTCAAGCGGCGCGCGCGGCCGCACGTCAATTTCAGCGTCTATCGCGGCGATCGGGTGATGATGGGCGATCCGGCGCTCCGCCCGCCGGCCGACTATCGCATGGACGACGGCGCGATCGACCGCCATCCGCCGGCCGAATTCCCCAAGCAGGCGCGCGATACGCCGATGACGCGCGGCTATATCGATGCGCAGGATGCGGACGGGGTGACGCAGGCGGCCTATCTGCGCGACGGCACGCTGCACGGTCGCCCCGCGCGGATCGCGACCGAGATGCGGCGGCTGCCCGGGAATGGCGATATCGTCGCGATCCAGATCGCCGATTATGTCGACGACCAGCGCATCTACAATCGCGACTATTACTTCCAGATCGTGGGGGAGGGCGGATTGGTGCTGCTCGTCGCGGGGCTGCTGGTGTGGCTGGCGATCGGCTGGGGCCTGCGTCCGTTCGCCGCCCTCACCGGGCAGGTGCGCGATGCGCAGACCGATCCCTCGCCGCAATTCCGTCTCCGGCTCCAGCCGGACATGCCGCGCGAGACGGTGCCGTTCGTCCAATCCTTCAACGCGCTGATGACCCGGCTGGAGAAAGCGAACCAGTCGCTGCGCCAGTTCACCTCGAACGCCTCGCACCAGATGCGCACGCCGCTGGCGGTGGCGCGCGTCCACCTCGACGTGCTGCGCCGCGCCGGGCCGCACGCGCCGGCCGCGCGCGAGGCGATCGGCGACATCACCTATGCGGTGGAATCGCTCGAACGGCTGCTGCTCCAGCTCATCGCGCTGGCGCGGACCGACGAGCAATCGGTCGCGCCGCTCCAGCCGTTCGACCTCACCGCGCTCGCCGGGCGGACCGCCGCCGACCGCGCCGCGCAGGGCGAGGACGACGGGATCGATATATTGTTCGACGCCCCGGGTCCGGTGGCCGCGCTCGGCGACCCCGGCCTCGCGGGCGAGCTTGCCGGCAACCTGATCGACAATGCGATCCGCTACAACCGTCCCGGCGGCACCGTGCGCGTCATGGTCGAGCGCCCGGCTGGTGGCGCGCGGCTGGTGGTGGAGGACGACGGCCCCGGCATCCCGGAACACGAGCGCGAGAAGGTGTGGGAGCGTTTCTATCGCGTTGCGCGGGAGGGCACGCCGGTCGGCAGCGGGCTGGGCCTGCCGATCGTCCGCGCGCTGGCGGAGCGCATGGGGGCGAGCATCGCCCTCGGCACGCCGGAAAGCGGCGTCGGCCTGCGCGTCGTGGTCGATTTCCGCGCTGCCGCGTGACAGGTTGGTGACAGCGATCCGGCCTAGATAGCCTTCCCGTAACAGGGTCGCGACTCCTTCGCGACATATCCGGATGCGGGGAGAAAGACATGGCGGGACGGCGTTTGGGATGGATTGCGGGCTCGCGCGTCGTGCTGGCGGCGGTGCTGGCCGGGCTGGCGATGCCGGCGACGGCCAGGGAGCGCGACCAGCTCACCATCACGCCCGTGCCGAGCGCCCCGCTCGCCGGCCAGTTCACGCTGACGGCTGTGGGCGACCTGATCTATTTGCGGCCGATGCTGGCGACGATGGAGAAGCGCTCGCCGGAGATGATCCGCATCCTGCGCCGCGCCGACGTGACCTTCGGCAATTTCGAGGAGGTCGTCTTCGATCTCCCCACCTTCAAGGGTGCTCCGCAGGCCGAATCCGGCGGCACCTGGATGCTCGGCGATCCGAAGATCGTGGACGACCTCGTGTCGATGGGCTTCGACATCGTCGGCACCGCCAACAACCACGCGACCGACTGGGGCGCGGAGGGGCTGGAAGAAACGATCAAGCGGCTCGACGCGGCGAAGCTGGTCCATGCCGGCACCGGGCGCACCATGTCGGAGGCGCGCGCGCCGCGCTATCTCGACGCTCCGCACGGCCGGATCGGGCTGGTTTCCGCCACCTCCACCTTCACGCCGATGACGCCCGCCGCCGATCCGCTCGGCATGGTGCCGGGGCGGCCGGGTGCCAATGTGATCCGCACGCGGGAGGTGGGGCTGGTCTCGGACGCCGATCTTGCGGTGCTGGCGAAGCTGGCGGGCACGAAGCCGGGTGGCGAGGTGAAGCTCGGCGAGCGCGTCTATCGCGCCGCGCCCGCGCCGCAGCAGCCGCTGACGATCGAATATGACCCCAATGCGAAGGACGAGGCGGCCAATCTCCGCTCGATCCGGCAGGCGAAGCAGAACGGCAATTTCGTCATCTTCTCCTTCCACAACCACGAGCCGAGCGAGGCGGTGCAGCAGCCGCCCGCCTTCACCGTGGATTTCGCGCACCGCGCGATCGACGAGGGCGTCGACGCCTTCATCGCGCACGGGCCGCACCAGCTTCGCGGGATCGAGATCTACAAGGGCAGGCCGATCTTCTATTCGCTCGGCAACTTCGCGATGATGAACAACTCGCTCGATCACCTGCCGGCCGATATGTACGAGCAGTTCGGCGTCGACCCGGCGAAGGTGACGGCGCCCGAGTTCCTCCAGGCGCGCGGCGCGGCGGTGTTCGGCGATCCCAATCTCTATGAATCGGTGATCGCGGAAAGCCGCTTCGTGGATGGCAGGATCGCGGAGATCCGCCTCTATCCGATCGACCTCGGCGTGAGCGAGCAGGGCGCAGGGCGTGGCACGCCGCGTCTTGCCGACGCGACGGTCGGCGCGCGTATCCTCGAGCGCCTCGCGCGGCTCTCGGCGCCGTTCGGCACCCGGATCGCGATCGAGAAAGGCGTGGGAATCATTCGCCTTTCCGGCGCGGGGAAATAAGCTAGACCAGTCCGCATAGAAAAAGAGGGGATCAGATGAACCGCTTCCAGCTTGCCCTTTCCGCCGCTGTCCTGCCGCTGCTCGCGACGCCTGCCGTCGCGAAGCCGGCGGACAATGCCGAGGGCGCGATGCGTGCGCTCTATGCCAGCCGGCCGTTCGACGTGGCGCGCAAGGCGCTCGCGGCGGATTACGACCGGATCGTCAGCGAGATCGTCACGCTCACCGAGATCCCGGCTCCGCCGTTCAAGGAAGCCAAGCGCGCCGCCGCCTATATGGAGATGCTGCGCGCCGCCGGCCTTCAGGACGTGGAGATGGACGAGGAAGGCAATGTGATGGGCCTGCGCAAGGGCACCGGCGGCGGCCCGCTGCTGGTGGTCGCGGCGCATCTCGACACGGTTTTCCCCGAGGGGCTGTCGACCAAGGTGCGGCGCGAGGGCGATTATCTCTACGCGCCCGGCGTCGGCGACGATACGTGCAGCCTGCCGGTGCTGCTCGCCTTCATCCGCGCGCTCGACAAGGCAGGCATCCGCACCAGGAGCGACATATTGTTCATGGGCGACGTCGGCGAGGAAGGGCCGGGCGACCTGCGCGGGATGCGGCACCTGTTCAACAAGGGCAAATACAAGGGCCGGATCGCGCAGTTCATCTCGGTCGAGCCGGGCCGCGACCGCGTGACCAACGGCGGCGTCGGGTCGAAGCGCTACAGGGTCGCGTTCAAGGGGCCGGGCGGGCACAGCTACGGTGCGTTCGGGCTGGTCAATCCGGCCTATGCGATGGGCGACGCGATCGTCGAATTCGGCAAGATGAAGGTGCCGGAGAAGCCGCGCACCACCTATAACGTCGGCGTGGTCGAGGGTGGCACCTCGGTCAATTCGATTCCCTTTGAGACGGCGATGACGGTCGACATGCGCTCGGTCGACAAGGACGAGCTGGCCAAGGCGGACGCCTATCTCCATTCGATCCTGCCCGGCGCGGTCGATCGCGAGAATGCCGCCCGCTCCACCGCGCGCGGCAAGATCAGCTACGAGGCGAAGCCGATCGGCGACCGCCCGGTCGGCCATACCGCCGACGACAATCCGCTGGTGCGCACCGCTTACGCCGCGATCGCGGCCGGCGGCGGCAAGCCGGAGCTGGAGAGCAGCTCGACCGATGCCAACCTGCCGATGAGCCTCGGCATTCCCGCGATCACGATCGGCTCCGGCTTCGCCACCGAGCGCGCCCATTCGCCCGATGAGCGGCTGAAGCTCGATCGCGAGGATACGGTTCGCTACATGACGATGAGCCTCGCGACCGTCATCGGCGCGGCGGGACTGGCGAAGTAACGTCCTGAAAACCCCTCCCCATCAGGGGAGGGGCCTTGCTGCGTCATTTTGCCGGCGGCGTCAGGCCGTGCTCCTCCAGCATCGGGCCGACGTCGGGGTCCTTGCCGTAGAAGGCGCGGAACATCGGGCCGTAATCCTCGGTATGTCCCTTGCTCAGGATCATGTCGCGGAAGCGCTGGCCATTCTCGCGGGTCATGCCGCCGTGGTCCATGAACCAGTGATAGGCATCATGCTCCAGCATCTGCGTCCATAGATAGGCATAATAACCGGCCGAATAGCCGTTCGACCAGATATGCAGGAAATAGCTGCTGCGATAGCGCGGCGGCACGTCGGTCACGTCCAGCCCGGTCGCGGCGAGCGATTTGGCCTCGAACGCATCGACATCCTGTTTCGGTGCGCCGGCCGGCAGCGAATGCCAGTCCATGTCGAGCATCGCGGCGGCGATCGTCTCGCCCAGGGTATAGCCCTGGTTGAACTTGGCCGCCTTCCGGATCTTGTCGACCAGCGGCGCGGGGATCGGCGCGCCGGTGCGATAATCCTTGGCGTAATGCGCCAGCACCTTCGGGTCCCACGCCCAATGCTCGTTGAACTGCGAGGGGAATTCGACGAAATCGCGCGCGACATTGGTGCCGGACACCGCCGGATAGGTCTGGTCCGCGAACAGGCCGTGCAACGCGTGGCCGAATTCGTGGAACATCGTCGTCACATCGTCCGAGCTGATCAGCGCGGGCTGTCCGGCGGCGGGCTTGGTGATGTTGGCGACGTTATAGACCACCGGCCTGGTGCCGAGCAGCTTCGACTGATTGACGAAGTTCGACATCCACGCGCCGCCGCTTTTGTTGTCGCGCTTGAAATAGTCGAAATACATCAGGCCGAGTTCGGACCCGTCCTTGTCATAGACGGTATAGACCATCACGTCGGGCTGATAGACCGGGATGTCGTGGCGTTCCTTGAAGGTGACGCCGTAAAGCTGGTTGGCGGCGAAGAACACGCCCTGCTCCAGCACCGTCTTCAGCTCGAAATAGGGCTTCACCTCATTCTGATCGAGGTCGTATTTCGCCTTGCGCACCTGCGCGGCATAATGGTCCCAGTCCCATGGCTTCAGCTCGAACTTGCCGCCGGTGGCGTCGATCTGCGCCTGAAGCTCGGCGGCCTCGCGCTTCTGCTCGGGCGCGGTGGCGGCGGCCAGCTCACGCATGAAGCCCGACGCGGCCTGCGGCGTCTTCGCCATCTGGTCATAGAGCGTATAGGTCGCCCAATTGGGATAGCCGAGCAGCTTCGCCTTCTCCGCGCGGGCCTGCGCGATCTGCTGGATCGTCGCGCGCGTGTCGTTGGCGTCGCCCTTTTCGGCGCGCGTCCAGCTGCTGTCGAACAGCGCCTCTCGCGTCGCCCGGTCGGTCATGTCCTCGAGATCGGGCTGCTGCGTGGTGTTCTGGAGCGGGATGACCCATTTGCCGTCGAGCTTGCGATCCTTCGCGGCCGCAGCCGCGGCAGCGATCTTGCCCTCGTCCAGCCCGGCCAGCTTTGCCTTGTCGTCCACCACCAGCGCGCCCGCCTTGGCGGCGGCGAGCAGTTTTTGCTGGAAGCTCGTCTCAAGGCTGGCGAGCTGCGTGTTGAGCGCCTTCAGCTTCGTCTGGTCGGCGGCGGAAAGCTGCGCGCCGGCGTGGACGAAGCCATCGTAGTAGACCTTCAGCACCTGCGCCTGCTCGGGTGTCAGGTTAAGCGCGGCGCGCTTGTCCCACAGCGCCTTGACGCGCGCGAACAGCCTGGGATCGAGGTTGATCGCATCCTGATGCTGCGACAATCTGGGTGCGACCGCCGCCTGCACCTTGTCGAGCGTGTCGTTGGTATTGGCCTGCACCACGCCGAAGAAGGCGAGGCTGACGCGCTCCAGCATCCGGCCTGAGCGTTCGAGCGCCGCGATCGTATTGTCGAAGGTTGGCGCGGCGGGATCGTTCGCGATCTTCGCCACTTCGGCGAGCTGCTGCCGCATCGCCGTGTCGAACGCCGGCTGATAGTCGCTGTCCTTGATCTGGTCGAAGCGCGGGGCCTGGAACGGCAGGGTGCTGGGCGTGGCGAAGGGATTGGCGCGCGTCTGCGTCAGCGCCGGTGTCGCAAGGCCGGCGACACCGGCGAGCAGGGCCGATGCGAATAGAAAACGATGAGCCATCAAGCATATCCTCGACAGGGATTCGCCCATCACGGGCATGAGCGCAGGGGTGAGCCTTCGCGTGTCGTGGCGCAAGGGATCGCCTCGCGAGCCCGTTCACTTTTTGCATGTTGCGGTGCAAAAAGAGCGTTCGCCCGAGCCGGGGGTTTCGGCTAGCGCGCACGATGAGACAGTGCTGCTGTCATTTTCTTTCGAGGTTGCGTTTGGTCGTGGATTCCGAAATCGTGGCCGCCGTCTTCGCCATGACGGGGGCTGCGTCTTGATCCAGCGTTGGGGCGTCGATGCCGCGCTCTTTTCGGCCAAATGCTTCATCGGGGCGATGCTGGCCTATTGGATCGCGCTGCGCATCGGGCTGACGCGACCCTATTGGGCGGTCGCCACCGCCTATATCGTCGCGCAGCCGCTGGCCGGCGCGGCGGTGTCGAAGGCGGTGTTCCGGCTTGGCGGTACTTTGCTCGGCGCGGTCGCGGCGGTGGTGCTGGTGCCGAACCTCGTCAACGCGCCGGAACTGCTGACGCTCGCGCTGGCGCTATGGCTCGGCCTGTGCCTCTACGTCTCGTTGCAGGATCGCACGCCGCGCAGCTACGTCTTCCTGCTCGCCGGCTATACCGCGAGCATCATCGGCTTTCCCAGCGTCGAGGCGCCCGGCGCGATCTTCACCACCGCGCTGCTGCGCGTGGAGGAGATTTCGCTCGGGATCGTCTGCGGCAGCCTCGCGCAGGCGCTGATCCTGCCGCAAACGGTGACGCGGCAATTGCTCGTGCGGATCGAGACGATCCTCGCCGATGTCGAGCGGTGGACGCGCGATGCGCTGGGCGAGGCGGGCGGCGAGGCGCTCGATCGCGACCGGCGGCGCGTGGCGCTGGACATCAACGAGCTGCACCAGCTTTCCATCCATTTGCCGTTCGATACCGCGCGCCTGCCGCCGCGCGTGCGCACGGTGCGGGCGTTCCAGGATCAATTGTCGCTGATCCTGCCGCTGGCCAGCGCGGTGGAGGATCGCATCACGCAATTGCGCGCGCTGGACGCGCTGCCGCCCGCCGCCGAGGGGCTGATCGCGCGCATTCGCGACTGGCTCGCCATGCCGCCGCTCGACGTCGACACGCGCGCGGAACTGACCGATGCGCTGATCGCCGACGCCCGTGCGCTGGAGCCGGATGCCGCCGCACCGCTGCAATGGCGCGACGCGCTGCTGCTCAGCCTCGCCGCGCGGCTGGCGGATCTGGTGTCGGCGCATCGCGCGGTGCGCGACCTGCGCGAGCAGATGCGCGCGCCGGGCCGCCGCTCGATCAGCCCGGTGGCGGCGGCGGCGCTGGCGCAAAGCTCGCGCCGCACCTTCCACCGCGACCGCACAGCCGCGCTGCGCTCGGCGCTCGGCGCGATCGCCACGGTGGTGCTCGGCAGCATCTTCTGGATCGGCACCGGCTGGGCGGACGGGGCGGGCGCGGTGCTGATCTCCGGCGTCGCCTGCGCCTTGTTCGGCGCGAGCGACGATCCGCGCCCGATGATCCTGTCCTTCCTGTGGGGCACGATCATCGGCGTGACGCTGGCGGCGATCTATGCCTTCGCGATCATGCCGCGCGTCACCGATTTCGTCACCCTCGTCGCGGTGCTGGCGCCGGCGTCGCTGATGATCGGTGCGTTCCTGATCAATCCACGCGTGTCGCTGATCGCGACCGGGGGAGTGCTTGGTTTCTTCAACATCGTCGGACTGAACGACCATTATGCCGCCGATTTCGCCGCCTTCGCCAACGGATCGCTGGCGCAGATCGCCGGCACGGGCTTCGCCGTGGTCACGGTGGGGCTGTTCCAGGTGGTAGGCGCGAATCGCAGCGCGTCGCGCATCATCCGCGCCGGCTGGCGCGATCTCGCACGGCGCAGCAACCTGCCGGGTCGCTCCGACGTCACCGGCTGGGTAAGCAAGATGCTCGACCGGATCGGGCTGCTCGCACCCCGGCTGGCGGCGATGGGCGAGGATCCCGGCCGCCCGATGCTGGATGCGTTGCAGGACCTGCGCGTCGGCGTCACGGTCGGCCATCTGCGCGACCTGCGGCTTGACGCGGGCGGGCCGGCGGAGGAGTTGATCACCCCCGTCCTGCACGGCGTGGGGCGCTATTATGCGGCGCGGCGGCTCGACCGGGCACCTCCCGACGATCCGGCGCTGCTGGAGGGGATAGACCGGGCGATGCAGGCCTTTTCGCATGACGGGGACGGCGGCATCCGGCGAAGCGCGGTGCTGGCGCTGACCGGCCTGCGCCGCAACCTGTTCCCCGAGGCGCCCGCTTATCATGCGGAGGCGGCGGCATGAACGGCGAGGTCAACATCGCCGGCGTCTATATGCCCGGCCTGCTGGTGCTGGGGATCGTCGCGCTGCTCGTCACCGCGCTGCTGACGCGCGTGCTGGGCGCGAT
Source organism: Sphingomonas sp. 67-36 (assembly GCA_001897375.1). Lineage (GTDB taxonomy): Bacteria > Pseudomonadota > Alphaproteobacteria > Sphingomonadales > Sphingomonadaceae > Sphingomonas. The sequence goes on from MKSU01000017.1 coordinate 186,032, forward strand.
CGGCGCCTATCGCCTGATCGCCTATCGCCCGCTGGTCGATCTGGCGCTGTTCTTCATCGTGCTCGGCGCACTCGTTCTCCTTTTCGCATCGGACGCCCCCCTGCCATGAACCGTTATCTCGCTCCTCTCGGCCGGATCGCCGCGACATTGGTGCTGGTCGCGATCGCGGTGCTCGTCGCGGTCTGGCTGTGGCGCAGGTATGAGGTCGATCCGTGGACCCGCGACGGCCGCGTGCGCGCCGACGTGGTGCGCGTGACGCCCGATGTCGGCGGCCTCATCACCGAGGTGAAGGTGCGCGACAACCAGCAGGTCAACCCCGGCGACCTGCTGTTCGTGGTCGATCGTCCACGCTACGCGCTCGCGCTGGAGCAGGCCAATGCCGCGATCCAGTCCGCCCGCGCGACCCTGGGGCAGGCGCGGCGCGAGGCGAAGCGCGACCTCGCGCTCGGCAACCTCGTCGCGGCCGAGGCGCACGAGCAGAACGTCGCGCGCGTCGCCACCGCCCAGGCCGCGCTGGCGCAGGCCGAGGCGCAGGCGGACGCGGCGCGGCTCAACCTGTCGCGCACCAATATCAAGGCGTCGGTGGCGGGCACCGTCACCAACCTCGATCTCCACCCCGGCGATTTTGTCGCGGCGGGGCAGCAGGCGATGGCGCTGGTCGATCGCGATTCGCTGCGCGTCGAGGCCTATTTCGAGGAAACCAAGCTCGGCAGCATCCGCATCGGCGACAAGGCGCATATCCGGTTGATGGGCGACGGCCGCGTCGTCGAGGGCCATGTCGAGAGCATCGCCGCCGGGATCAGCGACAGCGAACTGACCAATACCGGCAACCTGCTCCCCAACGTGAACCCGACCTTCAACTGGGTGCGGCTCGCGCAGCGCATCCCGGTGCGGATCAAGCTCGACAAGGTGCCCGCCGACCTGCGCCTCGTCTCCGGCCGCACCGCGACGGTGACGATCGTCCCGCATGACGGGGGCGGGAAGTGAGGCGGGGATATGGGTTGGCGCCGCTCGCGCTCGCCGCGCTGCTGGCGGGATGCGTCGCCGGGCCGGACTATCATGTGCCGGAACGCGCGGCCGTCAATGCGCCCGGCGCGCAGGGGAAGTTCGACGCGGCGAAGGGTGGCGGTGTCTTCGCCGACGCGCCGCTCCCCGATCATTGGTGGCGGCTCTATCGCGACGCCACGCTTGACGCGCTGGTGGCGGAGGCGCTGGCGGCGAACACCGACCTGCGCGCCGCCGACGCGAACCTGCGCGCGGCGACCGCCGTGGTCGATCAGGCGCTCGCCGGGCGCACGGTGCAGACCTCCGTCGACGCCGGGGTGGCGTTGGCCCGCCCCTATGGCACCGAGCTGCCGACGACGGGCGAGACGACCTATAGCGCGACGATCGGCGGCGCGCTGCCGCTCGACCTCGCCGGCCGCATCCGTCGCGCGATCGAGGCGTCGCGCGCCGATGCCGAGGCGGTCGCGGCGGTGCGCGATCAGGTGCGGGTGACGGTCGCCGCGACCGCGACGCGCGCCTATCTCGCCGCCTGCGCCGCGAACCTGCGCATCGCGGCGGCGCAGCGCGTGATCCATATCCAGCGGCAGACCTATGACGCGACGCGCCGGCTGGAGAAGGGCGGGCGCGGCACGGCATTCGACACCACCCGCGCCCGCGCGGCGGTGGAGCAGAGCGAGGCGCTGGTGCCGCCGCTGCTCGCCGCGCGTCAGGCCGCGCTCTATCAGCTCGCGACGCTCGCCGGGAAGCCGCCGGCCGATTATCCGCGCGCCGTCGAGGGGTGTGCCGCGCTTCCCGCGATCGCCGGTCCGCTGCCGGTGGGCGACGGCGCCGCGTTGCTCCGCCGCCGCCCGGATGTCCGCGCCGCCGAGCGTCGGCTCGCCGCCGCCACCGCGCGGATCGGCGTCGCCACCGCCAGCTTTTATCCCCAGGTCAGCTTCGGCGGGTCGATCGGCTATACCGGGCCGCTCAAGGGATTGGGCGAGCATGAGGATTTCAACTTCAGCCTTGGCCCGCTGCTTAGCTGGAGCTTCCCCAACCGCCGCATCGTCCGCGCGCAGATCGCGCAGGCGGGAGCCGCCGCCGATGGCGCGCTGGCGACGTTCGACGGCACCGTGCTCGGCGCGCTGCGCGACGTGGAGACGGCGCTCGCCGCTTATGCGCGCGGCCGCGATCAGGTGGCGGCGCTGCGACGCGCGCGTGACAGCGCAGCGACCGCGACGGCACAGGCGGACAAATTGTTCCGCTTCGGGCGCGGCGATTTCCTCAATCTGCTCAGCGCGCAGGCGACGCTCGCCAATGCCGAGGCATCGCTCGCCGCCGCGCAGGCCGGGGTGGCGGACACCCAGGCGCAATTGTTCCTCGCGCTCGGCGGCGGCTGGCAGGCGGACGAGACGTCGGCCGAGGCGACGCCGAAGCCCTGACGCGAGCCGGCGTCAGGCCGCCGGCGCGCCGCCCAACGCCTTCACCAGCGCGATGCTGGCGCGCATCCGGCCGGTTTCCACCGCGATCAGCGCGCGTTCGGAATCGAGCGCCTCGGTCTGCGCGGTGACGACCTCCAGATAGTCCGCCGCGCCGTCATGATAGCGGGTCAGCGCGAGATCGCTGGTGCGCTGCGCGGCGGTGGCGGCGTCGCGCTGCTCGATCGCCTGCGTCGCTAGATGGCGGGTCGCGGCGAGCGCGTCCTCCACCTGTCGGAACGCGGCGAGCACGGTGTCGCGGTAGCCCGCCGACGCCTCGTCATATTGCGCGCGGGACAGCTTCACCTCGGCCGCGCGCCGTCCGCCGTCGAACAAAGTCGCGACCGCCGAGAGCGGCCCCAGCCCCCAGAAGCTGCTGGGGGTGGAGAGCAGCGACGGGCCGGTCGTCTGCCACCCGCCGGCAAGGCCGAGCGAGAGCGACGGGAACCACGCCGCGCGCGCCACGCCGATCCGCGCGTTGGCGCCGAACATCCGCCGCTCGGCCGCCGCGATATCCGGCCGGCGCTGAAGCAGGGTGGAGGGCGCGGAGGCGGGGACGGCGAGCGTGCCGGGCTGCTGGATGCGCGGCGCGATCGCGAAATCGGAGGCGACCGCGCCGACCAGCGCGGCGATCTCATGCTCGGTCGCGGCCCGTTCATTGGCGACCGCCGAAATCTGCGCGCGGGCGTTGGCCAGCACGGTGCGCGCGCGGTTGACGTCGACGCCCGAGGCGATGCCGCCGTCGTGCCGCGTCGCGGTGAGATCATAGGCGCGGGTGAACGCCTCGACCGAGCGGCGCAGCAGGTCCGCCTCCGTGTCCAGCCCGCGCAGCCGCGCATAGGCGTCGGCCACCGCCGCCTGCAGGCTGAGTCGCGCCGAGGCGAGATCGCCCGCGCTCGCCGCCGCATCGGCGCGCGCCGCCGTCACGCTGTTGCGGACGCGGCCCCACAGGTCGATCTCATAATCCAGCGACGCGCCGACGACATAATTGTCATAGGTCGCCGCACTGCCGCTGCTCAGCGGCCGGTTGGCGGAGACGCGCTGCCGCCCCGCCTGCCCGCTGGCGTCGATTTCCGGGAACAGGTCGGACGCGCTCGCCCGCGCCGTCGCGCGTGCCGCGTCGTAGCGCGCCAGCGCGGCGGCCAGCGTCGGGCTGGCCTGCGCGGCGCGCTGCTCCAGGTCGTTCAGCACCGGATCGTCGAACGCCGCCCACCAGTCGCCGCGCGGTGCGGCGTCCTGAGGGGTCGCCGAGGTCCAGCCGGGGACTTCCTTATAGGTCGCCGGGGTCGCGATCGCCGGCGGGCGATAGGCCGGGGCCATCGAGCAGCCGGCGAGCGCCAGCAGCGACAGCGCGGCCGCTCCGGCGCGGCGGGGAAGGCGCTCAGTCGCCATTCGACGCAGCCCGCACGCGCACCTGATCGCCGCTGCGGATCGCGTCCGGCGGGCTGTCCACCACCCGGTCGGCAAGGGTGACGCCCTGCGAGACGGCGACCGTCTTGCCCTCGTCGCGCGCGATCGTCACCGGCTTCACCGTCACGCGGCCGCGCGCGTCGACCACCGCCACGCTCGGGCCGTCGTTGCTGTAGATGATCGTGCTGCCGGGCAGGCTCAGCGTGTTGCCGCCGCCCGCGCCGGTCCTGAACGATACCTGCGCGAAGGCGCCTGGCTTCAGCGCGCCGTCGGGATTGGGCGCCTGCAGCTCGACCAGCACCGCGCCGGCCTTCTCGTCCACCGCCTGCGCGCTGCGCGTCATCGTCGCGGGGAAGGTGCGGCGCGGATATTCGGGCAGCGAGAGCGTCGCGGTCATCCCCGGATGCACCTCCGCCGAAGCGCCCTGCGGCACGCGCACGAACACGCGCACGCGGCTGGCGTCGGAGACGGTGAACAGCGGCTGCGACGCAGCATTGCCGGCGACGACGAGCTGGCCGATCTGCGCCGAGCGGCTCGTGACCACGCCGTTGAACGGCGCGTAGAGGCGAGTGAAGCCCTGCAGCGCGCGCAATCGCCGGACGTTGGCGAGCGCGGCATTGGCGAGCGCGGACTTGGCGGCGAGGTCGCCGGCCTTCTCGTCCGCCTCCTGCCGCGACACCGCATCCTTCGCCAGCATCGTCGACCAGCGCTGCGCGGTGGTGGCGGCGAGCTTCTGGTTGGCGAGCGCGGTCTGGTAATCGGCGGTGGCCTGCGCGAGCTGCTGGTCGATCTCCGGCGCGTCGAGGATCGCGAGCGGCTGGCCGGTGCGGACGTGGTCGCCGATATCGGCGAGCCAGCGCCGGACATAGCCGTTGGTGCGCGCGTAGATCGCCGCGCTGTTCAGCGCCTGCACGTTGCCCGGCAGGACGAGCGCGTCGCCCGCGCCGCCGCTGGCCGGACGGACGACCGCGACGGTGGGGACCGCCGCCTCCGCCGCGACCTGCTTCAGGTCGCCGGTGGCGCTGATGCGGGTGGCGATGCCCACGCCGGCGATGGCGATCGCGGCGATGCCGGCGGCGATGCCGACTCGCTTCAACGTGCGCGGGCTGGGGCCGGCGGCGGCCGGCGGGGGCATATCGGACATGTCAGCCATGGGCGGGGTGCATCTCGACGGTAGGGTGCCGCGCGGCGGCGGTATCGCGCTTGCGGTGGGCGAGCGCGAAGACGGTGGGGACGAAGAACAGGGTGGCGATGGTGGCGCAGAACAGGCCGCCGATCACGGCGCGGCCGAGCGGGGCGTTCTGCTCGCCCCCGTCGCCCAGCCCCAATGCCATCGGCGCCATGCCGATCATCATGGCGAGCGCGGTCATCAGCACCGGGCGGAATCGGACCATGCCGGCCTCCAGCGCGGCGCGCGTGGCGTCGCCCAGCACGGCGAGCCGCTCGCGCGCGAAGCTGACGACGAGGATCGAGTTCGCCGTCGCCACGCCCATGCACATGATCGCGCCGGTCAGCGCCGGCACCGACAGGGTGGTGCCGGTGGTGAACAGCATCCAGACGATCCCGGCCAGCGCGGCGGGCAGCGCGGTGATGATGACGAACGGATCGAGCCAGCTCTGGAAGTTCACGACGATCAGCAGATAGATCAGCACGACCGCGCCGATAAGCCCGAAGGCGAGGCCGGAGAAGGCGGTGTTCATCGTCGCATATTGCCCGCGCACGGTGACGATGGTGCCCTTCGGCACTTCCTTTTCGAGCGACTTGATCGCGTGATGCACGTCGCCGGCGACCGCGCCGAGATCGCGTCCCTGTGGCGAGGCGTAGATATCGACGACCGGCTGGATATCGCGATGCGAGACGACCGGCAGCGTGTTCGAGCGGCGGATTTCCGCCAGTCCGCCGAGCGGCTGCACCCCGCCGCCCGACGCGCCGGAGATCGGGGTATTGCTGAGGTCGCTGATCGAGCCGACGAGATATTCCGGCGCCTGCGCGATCACCGGATAGGAAACGCCGGTCTTGGGATCGACGAAGAACACCGGCGCGGATTGCGCGGTGCCGGCGAGCGAGGCCGACAGGCTGTTCGTCACGTCGCGCTCGTTCAGCCCGTACTGGCCGATGCGCGAGCGGTCGACGTCCACGTCGAGCTGCGGCGAGCGGCCGGGCTGCTGGATGCGCGCGTCGACCAGGCCGGGAATCGCCGTCATCTTCGCCAGCAGCTTGGCGGCATAGACGCGGTTGGCGGCGGCGTTCTTGCCGGCGATCTGCACGTCGATCGGGGCCGGCGCGCCGAAGTTCAGGATCTGGCTGGTGATGTCGGCGGGCAGGAAGGCGAAGGTGGTGCCGGGGAAGCGGCGCGGCAGCTCGCGGCGCAGCGTGGCGACGATCTCGTCGGTCGGGCGATGATGCTCCTTGAGCGTGATCATCATGTCGCCGTCCTGCGGGCCGATCGTGCCGCTGTTGTTATAGACGGTGTTGAGCGAGCTGACCGGCAGGCCGATATTGTCCGCGATCGAGCCGAGCTGGTCGGCCGGGATCAGCTCGCGCACCGCGCGGGTGATATGGTCGAAGCGCGCGGCGGTATCCTCGATCCGCGTTCCCATCGGCACGCGGACGTGCATCGCGATCTGCCCGGAATCGACGCTCGGGAAGAAATTGCTGCCCAGCCACGGCAGCAGCCCGAACGACACCAGCACCACCGCCATGAAGCCGATCAGGAACGGCTTGCGCGCGCCCAGCGCCCGTTCCAGCATCCCGCCATAGGCGGCGCGCGCCTGCTCGAAGCGGCGCTCGAACCCGCGCTGGAAGCGGACGAGCGGATTGCGCGACATGGCGCTGCCGGCGGCGTGCGCGTCCTCGCCCGGCCGGTGCGGCTTCAGCAGGAACATCGCCATCGTGGGCACGAGCGTGCGCGACAGCACGAACGAGGCGATCATCGAGAACACCACCGACAGCGCCATCGGCACGAACAGGAAGCCCGCCACGCCCGGCAGGAAGAACATCGGCACGAACACGATGCAGATGCACAGCAGCGAGACGAACGCCGGCGTCACGATCTGCGCCGCGCCGTCGAGGATCGCCTCCGTCACGCCCTTGCCCTGCTCGAGATGCCAGTTGATGTTCTCGATCGTGACGGTCGCGTCGTCGACAAGGATGCCGACCGCGAGCGCGAGGCCGCCCAGCGTCATCACGTTGAGCGTCTGCCCGAACGCCGCCAGCGCCGCGAGCGCCGCGAGGATGGCGAGCGGGATCGAGGTGGCGATGATGACGGTCGAGCGCCACGATCCGAGGAACAGCAGGATCATCAGGCTGGTCAGCGCGGCGGCGATCGCGCCTTCCTGGATCACGCCCTTCACCGCGCCCTTCACGAACAGCGACTGGTCGCCGATCGGCAGGATCTTGAGCGTGTCGGGCAAGGTCGCGGCGATGCGCGGCAGCGCGTTCTTGGCGCCGTCGATGATGGCGAGGGTGGAGGTCGTGCCGTTCTTGAGGATGGTGAGCAGCACCGAGCGCCGCCCCTCGACGTGGACGACATTGGTCTGCGGGCCGTTGCCGTCGCGCACATGCGCCACGTCGCGCATGTAGATGGTCGCGCCGTTGACCACCTTCACCGGCAGGTCGTTGAGCGCCGCGATCGAGCTGGGGGCGTTGTTGAGCTGGACGCTATATTGCGTCGGCCCGATCTTGACGAAGCCGGCCGGGTTGATCTGGTTCTGCGCCGCCACCGCGCTGCTCACGTCCTGCGCCGACAGCCCCTTGGACTGGAGCGCGAGCGGATCGAGGTCGATCTGGATCTGCCGCTGCTTGCCGCCCGAGGGATAAGGCATGGCGAGGCCGTGCACCGTCACCAGCTGCGGGCGGATCTGGTTCTGGCCCATGTCGAACAATTCCTGTTCGGACAGGCCCTTGCCCGACAGCGCGAGCTGCAGGATCGGCACGGTCGAGGCGCTGTAGTTCAGGATCAGCGGCGGATTGGTGCCGGGGGGAAGCTGCTTCAGCAGCGTTTGCGAGATCGACGTGACCTGCGCCGTCGCGATGCGGATATCGGCGCCGGGCTGGAAATAGACCTTCACCACGCCGATGCCCGGCAGCGACTGGCTTTCGGTATGCTCGATATCGTTGACCGTGGTGGTCAGCGACCGTTCGAAATTGGTGATGATGCGGTTGGACATGTCCTCGGGCGGCAGGCCGGCATAGGTCCAGGCGATCGCGATCACCGGAATGCGGATTTCGGGGAAGATATCAACCGGGGTGCGCATCGCCGACATGATGCCCACGATCGCGATCAATATGGCCATGACGATGAATGTCAGCGGCCGGGTGAGCGCGATCCTGACGATACCGATCATCCAATACCCTCACCTGCGCCGCGGGCGGCTGAATGCCGCCGGGCCATGAACCACCTCTCCCGAAGAAGCCGGCGAACCGCCGTGCCTGCCTTCCCGGACAAGCGGCGCGGCCATTCGCCTGCGCAACGGGGCGCCATCGGCAACCCATTGCGGAAGCGCGCCAATGCGCCCTTGGTCGGGTCGCGTCTAATATATAATATGGTTCGATTGATATCAAACGAGACTTGATTCGTGGACCTACGCCACCTGCGTTATTTCCTCTGCGTGGCGGAGGAAATGCACTTCGGCCGCGCGGCGCAGCGGCTCGGCATCTCCCAGCCGCCGCTCAGCCAGCAGATCCGCGCGCTGGAGGACGAGCTGGGCGTGCGCCTGTTCGACCGCACCAGCCGGCGCGTGCGGCTGACCGAGGCGGGCGAGCTGTTCGTGCCGGAGGCGCGGCAGACGCTGATGCAGGCGGACCATGCGATCGAGACGGCGCGGCTGGCGCGGCGCGGCGAACTGGGACGGCTGCGTGTCGGCTTCACCTCGTCCGGCCCGTTCGTGCCGTTGATCGCCTCCGCGCTCTATCGCTTCCGCGAGACGCATCCCGAGGTGGCGCTGACGCTGCGCGAACTGGGGCGCGACGAGCAGATCGAGGAATTGCGGCGCGGCGGGCTGGATATCGCGCTGGTGCGCGGCGTCGCCCCGCCGGAGCCGCTGCCCGACGTCCACGTCCGCTGCATCATCGAGGAGGACATGGTGGTCGCGATGCGCGCGGGGCACCCGCTGGCGGACCGCGCCGCCGATCCCTCCATCGCCGATTTCGCCGGCGTGCCGATGGTGCTCTACGCCGCTCCGCTCGGCGCGGGGTTCAACGAGCATTTCTTCGCCCTGTGCCGCGAGGCCGGGTTCGAGCCGGAGATCGCGCACGAGGCGAGCAGCTTCGCCACCCTGCTCGGGCTGGTCGCGGCCGGGTTCGGCGCGACGATCCTCGCGCGGTCGCTGGAGCGGCTGCATCTGGAGAATGTGATCTATCGCCGGCTCGACGCGCCGATCGCCAGCCGGCTGTGGCTGATCCACGCGGCGGCGCTTTCGCCCACCGGCCGCGCTTTTCGCGACGTGATCGACGAATTGCGGCTTGACGACACCGCCCCAACGTAAGGATCAGGAAAGGTAGAGGCACAAAAGGCGGCTGCGGGTGTTCGTGCGACATCCCCGATCGGCATCGAAGAACAGGATGAAGGAAGCGCATGACCGACGACCACGATCCGCTCCCCCCTTCTTCCGCTCCCGCCGATGAGCCGCCCGCCCGCCGCCGCCCGTGGAAGATCGTGGCGGCGATCGTCGTGGTGTTCGCGCTGATCGCGTTCGGCGCGAACCGCCTCGCCAAGAGCGGCGGCAACCGCGGCGGCGGCCGCCCGCCGGCGGCGGTGGCGGTGGGCAAGGCGACGACGACCGACATGCCGGTCAGCGTGACGGCGCTCGGCACCGTCCAGCCGATCGTCACCGCGACGGTGCGCACCCAGCTCGCCGGCACCTTGTTCAAGCTGTTCTTCAGGGACGGCCAGATGGTGCGCGAGGGACAGGTGCTGGCGCAGATCGATCCGCGCCCGTACCAGCTCGCGCTCGCGCAGGCGAAAGCCAATCTGGCGCGCGACGAGGCGCAGCTCGCCGCCGCGCAGGTCGACCTCAACCGCTACGAGACGTTGCTCAAGCAGGATTCGATCGCCAGCCAGCAGGTCGATACGCAGCGCGCCACCGTCCGCCAGCTCACCGGCACGATCGCGGCGGACAAGGCGGCGATCGGCACGGCGCAGCTCAATCTCACCTACACTTCCGTGAAGGCGCCCGTCACCGGCCGCGCCGGCATCCGGCAGGTCGATATCGGCAATTACCTCACCCCTTCCGACAGCAACGGCATCGTCGTGGTGACGCAGCTCGATCCGATCGACGTCGCCTTCTCGCTGCCGCAGGCGCAGCTTTCCGCGATCGGCCATGCGGCGGGGGCGGGCAGCGGGCTGCCCGTGCAGGCGCGCAACCAGGACGACAACAATGTGATCGTCACCGGGCGCTTCCTCACCTTCGACAACCAGGTCGACACCACCACCGGCACGGTGAAGGCCAAGGCGCGGTTCGACAACACGGGCAACGCGCTGTTCCCCAGCCAGTTCGTCAACGTCTCGATGCTGGTCAACACGCTGCACAATGTCGTGACTGTGCCGGTCAGCGCGGTGCGCCACGGCGCGCCGGGGGATTTCGTGTTCGTGCTGCAGGGCGATCGCACGGTGAAGCTGACGCCGGTGAAGATCGGCCCGAGCGCCAACGGGCAGGTCGCGATCGCCTCCGGCCTCGCGGCCGGCGCGACGGTGGTGATCGAGGGCGCCGACGGGCTTGAGGACGGCTCCACCGTGCGCCTGCCGGGCGACAAGGGCGGTCCCGGCGCGGGCGGCAGGGGAGGCAAGGGCGGCGCGGCCGGCGGTCAGGGCCGCCGGCATCGCGGCCAGGGCAACCAGGCGGGATGACCGACACGGCCGCGCCCGCCGCGCCGCCGCCACCCCCGCCGCAACCCGGCGGGCCGTCGCGCGCGTTCATCCTGCGCCCGGTGGCGACGACCTTGCTGATGGTGGCGATCCTGCTCGCCGGCCTCGTCGCCTATCGCTCGCTGCCGCTCTCCGCGCTGCCGGAGGTGGACTATCCGACGATCCAGGTCTCCACGCTCTATCCCGGCGCCAGCCCGGACGTGATGGCGCTGACCGTCACCTCGCCGCTGGAGCGCCAGTTCGGGCAGATGCCGGGGCTGACGCGGATGACCTCGGCCTCCTCGTCCGGCGCGTCGGTCATCACGCTGCAATTCCGGCTCGACCTGTCGCTCGACGTGGCGGAGCAGGAGGTGCAGGCGGCGATCAACGCGGCGAACACGCTGCTGCCGAGCGACCTGCCCGCCCCGCCGATCTACGCCAAGGTCAACCCGGCCGACGCGCCGATCATCTCGCTCGGCGTCACGTCGGAGACGCGACCGCTGGGCGAGGTGCAGGGGATCGTCGAGCGGCAATTCTCGAACAAGATCGCGCAGGTTTCCGGCGTCGGTCTGGTCTCCATGTCGGGCGGGCAACGGCCGGCGGTGCGCATCCAGGCCAATGTCGCCGCGCTCGCCGCGCGCGGCCTGTCGCTCGAATCGATCCGCACCGCGATCGGCAACGCCAACGCCAACGCCGCCAAGGGCAGTTTCGACGGCCCGACCAAGAGCTGGACGATCGACGCCAACGACCAGCTCGCCGACGTGGCGAGCTACAAGAGCCTCGTCATCGCCTTCGCCAACGGCGCGCCGATCCGGCTGTCGGACGTCGCGAACGTGGTGCAATCGACCGAGAACGTGCGGCTCGGCTCGTGGATGAACGGCCAGCCGGCGGTGGTGATCGACGTGCAGCGCCAGCCGGGCGCCAACGTCATCGGCACGGTCGATGCGATCAAGGCCGCGCTGCCCGATCTGGAGGCGCAGCTTCCCGCCGACGTGCATGTGACGGTGCTGACCGACCGCACCGCCGGCATCCGCGCCTCGGTGTCGGACGTGAAGTTCGAACTGGTGCTGGCGGTCGCGCTGGTGACTTTGGTGATCTTCCTGTTCCTCGGCTCGCTACGCGCGACGGTGATTGCCAGCATCTCGGTGCCGCTGTCGCTGGTCGGCGCGTTCGCGGCGATGTATTTCATGGGCTTCTCAATCAACAACCTCACCCTGATGTCGCTGACCATCGCGTCGGGCTTCGTGGTCGATGACGCGATCGTCGTGCTGGAGAACATCTCGCGCCATATCGAGGAGGGGATGCGCCCGTTCGAGGCGGCGCTGAAAGGTGCGAGCGAGATCGGCTTCACGATCATCTCGCTGACGGTCAGCCTGATCGCGGTGCTGATCCCGCTCCTGTTCATGGGCGACGTGGTCGGCCGCCTGTTCCGCGAGTTCGCGGTGACGCTGGCGGTGACGATCCTGCTCTCCGCCGTGGTCGCGCTGACGCTGGTGCCGATGCTCTCGGCGCGCTGGCTGCGCGCGGAGCATGACGAGCGGCGCTATCGCATCTCGGAGATGACACAGGGCTGGTTCGATCGCGTCGCGCATCAATATGCCCGCGCGCTCGACTGGGTGATGCTGCGCCGGACGCTGACCCTGCTGGTGTTCGCGGGCACACTCGTCGTCACCGCCATCCTGTTCTACGTCATCCCCAAGAACCTGTTCCCGGAGCAGGACACCGGCCAGATCGCGGTGACGACCACCGCCTCGCAGGACATCGGCTACACTCGCATGGCGGGATTGCAGCAGCAGATGGCGCAGGCGTTGCTCGCCGATCCCTCGGTGGCGAGCCTCAGCTCCGCGATCGGCGTCGACGGGCAGAACGCCACGCTGTCGCAGGGCCGGATGATCGTGAACCTCAAGCCGGAGGGCCAGCGCGGGAATTTGAGCGAGGTGCTCGACGGGCTGGGGCGGGCGGCGGGCAAGGTGCCGGGGATGCGCGCCTATTTCCGCCCGGTGCAGGACCTGACGATCGACACCTCCACCGGCGTCAACGCCTATCGCTTCTCGCTGCAGGGCGCGGACGAGGGGCAGGTGGACGAATGGGGCGCGAAGCTCGCCGCCGCGCTCAAGAACGATCGTCACCTCAGCAACGTCACCTCGGACGTGCTGGCGGGCGGCCGCGCGGTGGTGGTGGACATCAACCGCGACACCGCAGGGCGGCTCGGCCTCAGCGCGCTGGCGATCGACAATGCGTTGTACGACGCGTTCGGCCAGCGCATCGTCTCGACCATCTACACCCAGTCGAGCCAGAATCGCGTGATCCTGGAGGCGCAGCCGGGCAGCGTCGCCGATCCGCAGGCGCTGGGCGATCTGCGCATCCCGCTGTCGGGCGGGACGAACGTGCCGCTCTCCGCCGTCGCGACGATCCGCACCACCGATGCGCCGCTGGTGGTGGCGCGCGAGGCGCAATTCCCGGCGGCGACGATCGGCTTCGATCTCGCGCCCGGCGTGTCGCTGGGCAGCGCGGTGTCGGCGATCGAGCGGGCGGAGAAGTCGATCGGCGTGCCGCCCGCCATCTCGACCAACTTCACCGGCGCGGCGAGCGCGTTCAAATCCTCGCTGGCGAATGAATTGTGGCTGATCCTCGCCGCGATCGTCGTGGTCTATATCGTGCTGGGCGTGCTCTACGAGAGCTTCGTCCATCCGGTGACGATCCTCTCCACCCTGCCCTCCGCCGGGATCGGCGCGCTGCTGTTCCTGTGGATGACGGGGCTGGGGCTGGGCGTGATCGGCATCATCGGCATCGTCCTCCTCATCGGCATCGTGAAGAAGAACGCGATCATGATGATCGACTTCGCGCTGGACGCGATGCGCGAGGAAGGGGAGGACGCGCATCACGCGATCCGGCAGGCGGCGCTGCTGCGTTTCCGGCCGATCATGATGACCACCTTCGCCGCGTTGTTCGCCGCGATCCCGCTGATCTTCGGCGGCGGCATGGGGCATGAGCTGCGCCAGCCGCTCGGCATCGCCATCGCGGGCGGCCTGATCTTCAGCCAGGTGCTCACCCTGTTCACCACGCCCGTGATCTTCCTCGGGCTGGAGGAATGGCGCGAGCGCGGCTGGAGCGTGCGGCGGCGCCCGGTTGGCGGCGAGGCGCGGACCGCGTGAACTTCTCCGCGCCCTTCATCCGGCGGCCGGTCGGCACGATCCTGCTGACGATCGGCCTGATGCTGGCGGGCGCGGCGGCGTTCTTCATGCTGCCGGTCGCGCCGCTGCCGCAGGTCGATTTTCCGACGATCATGGTGCAGGCCAGCCTGCCCGGCGCCAGCCCCTCGACCATGGCGTCGAGCGTCGCCGCGCCGCTCGAGCGCCACCTCGGCACGATCGCGGGCGTATCGGAGATGACCTCGCGCTCGGGCGTCGGCTCATCCTCGATCGTGCTGCAATTCGATCTGTCGCGCGATATCGACGGCGCGGCGCGCGACGTGCAGGCGGCGATCAACGCCAGCCGCGCGGACCTGCCCGCGACGCTGCGCACCAACCCCAGCTATCGCAAGGCCAATCCGGCCGAAGCGCCGGTGCTGATCCTCGCGCTTACCTCGCCGACGCGCAGCCCGTCCGAAATCTACGATGCGGTGTCCACCGTCGTGCAGCAGAAGCTGCTCCAGGTGCAGGGCGTCGGCAACGTCGAGCTGGGCGGCGCGGCGCTCCCCTCGGTGCGCGTCGAGGTCAATCCGCTGGCGTTGTCGCAATATGGCATCGCGCTGGAGGACGTGCGCACCGCGCTGCAATCCGAAAGCGCCAACCGGCCGCGCGGCATCCTCGACGCGCGCGGCTATAGCTGGCAGATCTATTCCAACCAGCCGGGGCTGCACGCCGCCGACTATCGCGACACGGTAATCGCATGGCGCAATGGCGCGGGCGTTCGGCTGTCGGATATCGCCAGGGTGGAGGACGGGCCGGAAGACATCCGCACGATGGGCCTGTTCAACGGCAAGCGCGCGGTGCCGGTCATCATCAGCCGCCAGCCGGGCGCGAACATCGTGCAGGTGGTGGATTCGCTGAAGGCGCAGCTTCCCGCGCTGCGCGCCGCCGTCCCGTCCGACATCCACCTCGACGTGGCGAGCGACCGCACGCTCACCATCCGCGCCTCGCTGCGCGAGGTGGAGGTGACGCTGCTGATCGCGACCCTGCTGGTGGTGCTGGTGGTCAGCCTGTTCCTGAGGAGCTGGCGCGCGACGCTGATCCCGGCGGCGGCGGTGGTCGCCTCGCTGCTCGGCACGGTCGGCGCGATGTATCTCGCGGGGTTCAGCCTCGACAACCTCTCGCTGATGGCGCTGACCGTCGCGACCGGCTTCGTCGTCGACGATGCGATCGTGGTGGTGGAGAACATCAGCCGCCACGTCGAGGCCGGGATGAAGCCGTTCGAGGCCGCGCTGGCCGGCGCGCGCGAGGTGGGCTTCACCGTGCTGTCGATCTCGTTGAGCCTGATCGCGGTGTTCGTGCCGCTGATCTTCATGGGCGGGATCGTCGGGCGGCTGTTCCGCGAATTCGCGCTCACCATGTCGATCGCGGTGCTGATCAGCCTCGTCGTGTCGCTCACCACCACGCCGATGCTCGCCTCCCGCGTGCTGCGCAACGAGGAGAGCGAGGGGCGGATCATGCGCGCGGCGGGGCGCGGGTTCGACTGGGCGCAGGCGCGCTATACGAAGGCGCTGGACTGGGCGCTGGCCAACCGCGGCGCGGTGCTGCTGCTGCTCGCCTGCACGGTGGCGCTCAACATCTACCTGATCGTGGTCGCGCCGAAGGGCTTCTTCCCGCAGCAGGACACCGGCGGCCTGATGGGCGGCCTGCGCGCCGACCAGAGCATCTCCTTCACCGACATGCAGGACAAGCTCACCCGCATCACGCATATCGTGAAGAGCGATCCGGCGGTGGCCACGGTGGTGGCCTTCACCGGCGGGTCGCGCGCCGGCGGCGGCTTCATGTTCGCGACGCTCAAGCCGCGC
>MKSU01000017.1:201760-257825 GCA_001897375.1 Sphingomonas sp. 67-36
GTCAGCCTGTTCCTCAATCCGGTGCAGGATCTCCAGGTCGGCGGGCGGCAGAGCAACAGCACCTATCAATATGTGCTGAAGGCCGACGATCCCGACGTGCTGAAGGCGGCGGGGCAGAAGCTGGTCGATGCGCTGAAGCAGCATCCCGATACCGTCACCGACGTCGATATCGACCAGCAGGACGCCGGCGCCAACGCCTTCGTAGAGGTCGATCGCGACGCCGCCGCGCGGCTCGGCGTGACGATGCAGGCGGTCGATGCGGCGCTCTATGACGCGTTCGGCCAGCGGCAGGTGGCGAACATCTATTCCGGCCTCAACCAATATCATGTCGTGATGGAGGCGGCGCGGCGGTTCAACGGATCGCCTGCTTCGCTCGCCAACATCTGGCTGCCGCTCAACCCGCCCGCGAACAACGTGTCCAATGGCGTCATCACGCCGCCGAGCGTCGCGAAGGCGGCGGCGGCGGACAATGCCGGCGGCGGCGCGCCGAGCGCCGGCACCGGCGGCACCGGATCGGGCGGCTCGGCGGTCGCGGCGGGCAATGCGGTGAGCACGGCGGCGCGGACGATGGCTCCGCTGTCGGCGATCGCGCACTGGTCGACCGGATCGACCAACGCGGCGGTGAGCCATTCGGACGGCGAGCCTTCCGCCACCGTCTCGTTCAACCTGCCGCAGGGCGTGTCGCTCGGCCAGGCGGCGCAACTCATCGCGCAGGTGCAGGCGAGCCTCGCGCTGCCCGCCACCGTCCACGGCGAGTTCGGCGGGACGGCGAGGGTGTTCAAGCAATCGACCGGGTCGATGCCGATCCTGATCCTCGCCGCGCTGCTCGCGATCTACATCGTGCTGGGCATCCTCTACGAAAGCGCGATCCATCCGCTGACCGCGCTTTCCACCATCCCCTCCGCCGGGGTCGGCGCGATGATCGCGCTGATCGCCACCGGCGGCCAGTTCGACGTGATCGCCCTGATCGGCATCATCCTGCTGATTGGCATCGTGAAGAAGAACGCGATCATGATCATCGATTTCGCGCTGGAGGCGGAGCGCGGCGAGGGGCTCAGCCCGGTCGCGGCGGTGCGCGAGGCGTCGCTGCTGCGCTTCCGCCCGATCATGATGACGACGATGGCCGCTGCGCTCGGCGCGCTGCCGCTGGCGATCGGCTTCGGCGACGGGGCGGAATTGCGCCGCCCGCTCGGCATCGCGATCTTCGGCGGGCTGGTCGCCAGCCAGTTCATCACCCTGCTCACCACCCCGGTCGTCTATCTCGCGCTCGATCGTTTCCGCCGCCGCCACGGCGCGGAGGAGCGCATGCTGGCGCGCCACGGCGATCTGCCGCTTTCCTCTCCCGGAGCCTCCGCATGAAGCGCGTCCTGCCCGTCGCCACCGCCCTGCTGCTCGCCGGATGCAGCATGGCCCCGGCCTATCGCCCGCCGACGACCGTGGCGATCCCGCCCTCGTTCAAGGAGCAGCCGGGCTGGGGCGCGGCGAACCCGAGCGACGCGGTGGCGCGGGGCGACTGGTGGAACCTGTTCGGCGATCCGGCGCTCGACGCGCTGGAGCGCAAGGTGGAGGTCACCAACCAGAATGTCGCCGCCTCCCGCGCGGCCTATCAGGCGGCGCGCGCGCTGGTGATGGTGCAGCGCTCGCAGCTTTTCCCGACGATCACCGGCTCCGCCAGCGGGCAGCATTCCGGGGCCTTCTCCGGCGGCGCCGCGTCCAGCGTCGGCACGGGCAGCAACGGCACCGTCACCACCTCCGGCTCGCGTTTCGCGCTCAGCATCGGCGGAAGCTGGGAGCCGGACCTGTGGGGCAAGCTCGGCAACGCCGTGACGCAGGCGAAGGCGAGCGCGCAGGCGAGCGCGGGCGACCTCGCCAACGCCACGCTCTCCGCGCAGGGCGAGCTTGCCACCAACTACATCGAATTGCGCGGGATCGACGCGCAGATCGTGCTGCTCGACGCGACGATCAAGGATTACCGGCGCGCGCTGACCATCACCACCAACAAGTACAAGGCCGGCACGGTCGCGCATTCGGACGTCTATCAGGCGCAGACCTCGCTATCGAACGCGATCGCCTCGCGGCAGGATCTCGATCGGCAGCGGGCGGTGCTGGAACATGCCATCGCGGTGCTGGCGGGCGAGAATCCCTCGACCTTCTCGATCGCGCCGGTCGAATGGAAGCCGGTGGTGCCGGCGGTGCCGGGCGTGCTGCCCTCCACCCTGCTGGAGCGGCGGCCCGACATCACGGCGGCGGAGCGGCGGGTGGCGGCGGCCAACGCCAATATCGGCATCCAGCGCGCGGCCTATTTCCCCGACGTCACGCTGACCGGCAACGCCGGGACGAGCGGCGGCGCCGTGCGGCAATTGTTCTCCGCCGCGACGAGCCTGTGGTCGTTCGGGCTGAGCGGGCTGATGACCCTGCTCGATTTCGGCGCGCGCCACGGGCAGGTGCTGCAGGCGCGCGCGCAATATGACGAGGCGGTGGCCAATTATCGCCAGACGGCGCTCACCGCCTTCCAGCAGGTCGAGGACAATCTCGCCGCCACCCGCACGCTCGCCGACGTGACGCAAAGCCGCGCCGCCGCCAGCGACGCCGCGACGAAGGCGGAGGCGATCGCCAACAACCAGTATCGCTCCGGCCTGATCGACTATTCGGAGGTGATCGTCGCCCAGACCACCGCGCTCAGCGCGCGGCAGACGCAGATCCAGGCGGTGCTCAACCAGCAGACCGCCGCGATCGCGCTGGTGCAGGCGATCGGCGGCGGGTGGAGCAAATGCGGCGACAAGGCCGCCGGGGGCTGCTGAGGCGCGGAGGGTCAGGCCCCGCGCGCCGCCTTCCAGTCGCGCTTCACCTTCTTGGCGAGGCTCCATTTGTGGACCTCGGTCGGGCCGTCGTAGATGCGGAAGGCGCGGACCTCGCGGAACACCTGCTCGACGATCGTGTCGCCGGTCACGCCGCTGCCGCCCATCACCTGCACGCAGCGGTCGGCGACGCGCATCAGCGCCTCCGACACCGCGACCTTCGCCATCGAGCTTTCCGCCGTGCCGAGTTCGCCGGTGTCGAGCACCCCGGCGCACCAGTCGATCATCAGCTCGGCCTGCTTCAGGTCGATCAGATTCTCCGCCAGCATGAAGCCGACGCCCTCGTGATCGACCAGAGCCTTGCCGAAGGCGTGCCGGCGGCAGGCGTAATCGGTCGCGATCTCATTGGCGCGGGTGCAGGCGCCGAGCCAGCGCATGCAGTGCGAGAGGCGCGCGGGGGAGAGGCGGACCTGCGCATATTTGAAGCCCTCGCCCGCCTGCCCGAGCATCTGGTCGGCCGGCACGCGCAGGTTGTCGATGCGGATCGTGGCGTGGCCGCCGGGCATCGAGCTGTCGATCGTGTTCGGCACGCGCTCGATCGTGATCGCGGGATCGGGCAGGTCGACGAGGAACATGCACGCCCCTTCATCGGCCTTCGCCATGACGATGCCGACCTTCGCGCCGTCCGCGCCGGTGATGAACGCCTTGCGCCCGTTGATGACCCAATGATTGCCGTCCGGCCGGCAGGTGGTCAGCATCATCGACGGGTCCGATCCCGCGCCGCCTTCCGCCGCCGGCTCGGTCATGAAGAAGGCGGAGCGGGCGCGGCCCTCGACCAGCGGCTTGAGGAAACGCTCCCTGATCTCCGCGCCGCCGACCTTGCCGAGCAAATACATGTTGCCTTCGTCCGGCGCGGCGGTGTTGCACGCGAGCGGGCCGAGCGGGGAGAGGCCGGTGCGCTCCAGCACGATCGCCGTCTCGCGCTGCGACAGATGGCTGCCGTCGGCGAGGATATGCGGGGTGAGCACGCCCGCCGCGCGCGCCTTGCCGCGCATCTCCATCACCAGCTCGTCGGTCGGGCAGTCGTGATGGTCGCGGCGGGGATCGCGCTCATAGGGCACGATCTCCTCGCGCACGAAACGCTCGACGCGATCGGCGATCTCCAGCGTCTTTTCGATGCCGATGCTCATGCCTTCTTCTCCTTGTCGGTGTCCGTGGATTCGTTGCGGGGCGCGTCGACCTCCGGCGGGTCGCCCCAGTCGCGCGCCAGCAGTGCGGCGAGCCGGTCGATGTCGGTCGTGCCGAGCCGTGCTATCAGCTCGCGCTCGATCGCGCGCATCGTCGCGCGCGCGGCGCGGGTGAGCGCGCGGCCCTCCGGGCTGAACCGGACGATGCGCGCGCGGCCGTCGGCGGGATCGGGCAGCACCTGCAGGATCTTCCGGCGCACCAGCTCGTCGATCATCTGGCTCATCGACTGGCGCGTCATGCCCAGGTTGTGCGCCAGCCGCGCCGGGCGCGTCACGCCGTTGGCGATATTGGCGAACAGCATGGACTGCATGCGCGTGACGGGCGGCCAGCCGGCGCGGCGCAGCGCGCCCTGCAACGCCTCGTCATACCAATAGACCGCGCGCAGCAGGTCCATCATCAGCATCGGGAGATAGCCCCCGTCGCCGCTCGACGCGGCGGCGGTTTCGCTGCTGTCCCGCCGTGATGCCATGATCGACCCTTTGCCCCCCTCGCCGGATGCGCTGCCTGTAAGGACGCGGCGGAACCGTGGCAACGCGGCCGATCCCGCGCTTGACCCCCTGCCCGCGCGATATGTAGTTAGTATCCGAAGCAATATCGCCCGGCCATCGCTTTTTATGGCGGGGCCGGATCAAGGAGAGCGACCCATGACCCGCAACATCCCGATGCGCGAACCGCGCTTCGCCTATCTCTGTTCCTATCGCGCGGAATTCACCGAGCCGCAGCAGATGGTCGGCCGGGGCCATTTCGGCACGCGGATGATCGCGGCGCTGACCGGCGGGACGCTGACCGGGGAGCGGCTTTCGGGCCGCGTCATGCCGAGTGGCGGCGACTGGGCGACGATCGACGATCGCGGCGTGCTGCGGCTCGATGCGCGCGTCACGCTGGAAACCGATGACGGGGCGCTGATCTACGTCTCCTATCGCGGCGTGTTGCGGCCGATGGAGAAGGTGCGCGAGTTCACGCGGCGCGGCGGCCCGAAGACGGCGGAGGAGCACGGGCAGGTCTATTTCCGCACCGCCCCGGTCTTCGAGACGGGGCATCCCGACTATCAATGGCTCAACGATATCGTCACGGTCGGCATCGGCGCCTCGGTGGGCGGGGCGGTGGAATATGACGTTTACGAGCTGTTGTGACGCCGCTGCGACGAACTGTTAGATTCCTAATTGAATTTAGGCAGGCAACCTGACAATATGTCTCCAAGCAAGGAGTCGCCCCGCGTGAGCGAGGGCGTTGTCAGGAGAGCCCGATGTCCAAGCCGCAGACGGTCCAGCCGTTCATCCCCGCCAATGACGATTTCCTGACGCGCGGCGAGCTTGCCGCGCTCACGCCGGCCGAGCTGATCCGCCGCACCACGGCGCTGAAGCCGATGCTGGCGGCGCATGCGGCGGAATGCGAGCGGCTGCGCCATCCCATTCCCGCCGTGTGGAACGAGATCCGCAAGACCGGCTGCTTCTATCACTTCATCCCGAAGAAATATGGCGGGCTGGAATTCGACGCGGACAGCTTCATCGACGCGATGATGCCGCTGAGCGAGGGTTGCCCCTCGACCGGCTGGGTGGCGGCCTTCTGCGTCGAGCATAACTGGATGCTCACGCAATTCCCGGAGGAATTCCAGGACGAGATATTCGGCACGCGCGACGGCGATCGCGTTCCGTATGTCATCGCCCCCGGCGCCACCGCCCCGCCGGGAAAAGCGGTGGCGGTCGACGGCGGCTACCGCATCAGCGGGCGCTGGAAATGGGGCACCGGGGTGATGCACTCCGATTGGGTGCTGGTCGCCTGCGCGATCGTCGACGGCCCGGAGAATGTCGTGCTGTTCTGCGCGCTGCCGACCGAGCAGGTGACCGTGCTCGACACCTGGCACATCGACGGCATGGAGGGTACCGGCAGCCACGACCTGCTGATCGAGGACGCCTTCATCCCCGCGCATCGCACGATGGACATGGCGGAGATGCGCGCCGGCACCGCGCATGGTTCGCGGCTGTACGACAATCCGATCTATCGTCAGCCGATGCTGCCGTTCCTCGGCGTGACGGCGGCGATCTCCGGTGTCGCGGCGGCGCGCGCCGCGACCGCGCTGTTCCGCGACCAACTTGCCGAACGCGTGGTGCACGGCACCAACATCACCCAGTCCGAAAAGCCCGCCGCGCAGATGCGCCTCGCCAACGCCAGCGTGATGGCGCGCACCGCGGAACTGCTGCTGCGCGATGCGATCAACACCAACATCGCGCTGGCCCGGCCGGAGCAGCGCGCCGATTTCGAGCAGCGCTCGCGGATGCGGCTCGAGATCGCGCAGGCGATGGAACTGTGCCGTCACGCGGTCATGATGGTGGCCGAGGCGAGCGGCGCCAGCTCGCACCTGCGCAGCAATCCGATGCAGCGCTATCTGCGCGACGTGAACGTGATGTCGAACCACATCGTTTACGACAAGGACGGCGCGGCCGAGCTGCACGGTCGCGCGCTGATCGGCCTGCCGCCCAACGCGCTGACCTTCTAGGAAGGGCTTGGCCGCATTTAATTAGAATGCTAACTATACGAAGCCGGGAAGCAGATAAGCCGCCAGGCGGACGGGCGCGAGAGCATCGCCCGATCCGCGAAACGCAGAGGAGGAGGATGCCGTGAAGCTATTCAGAAATCACCGCATGGGGTTGCTGCTCGGGGCGGCGTTGCCGCTGGTGGCCGCATCCGCCGGCACCGCCGTCGCGCAGGACACGGGAGCCGGGGAAACGGCGACCCAGCAGACCGCCGCGACCGGCAACGACATCATCGTCACGGCGACGCGCCGGCCGCAGACCCTGCTTGACGTGCCGCTTTCGGTGGCGGTGGTTTCCGGCGATTCGCTGGCGAAGATGGGCACGCGGCAATTCAACGATCTTCAGGGCAGCGTCCCCAACCTCCAGATCGACCAGACCAACGGCAATTTCGTCATCAACATGCGCGGCCTTGGTTCGGGCGGCGGCAATCTGGCGTTCGAGCAATCGGTCGGCTTCTTCGTCGACGGCGTCTATTCGGGCCGCTCGCGCTCGCTGCAGACCGCGATGATGGACGTCGCGCGGGTCGAGGTGGTGCGCGGGCCGCAGGGTGCATTGTTCGGCAAGAACACCGACGCCGGCGCGATCAGCGTCATCACCGCCGCGCCGACCCGCGATTTCGAGGGCCGCGTCAGCGCGGGCTATGAATTCGAGAATCAGGGCTGGAACGCCGAGGGCTATCTCTCCGGCCCGATCACCGACAACCTCTCCGCCCGCTTCAGCGCGCAGGGCGGCCACGCCGGCGGCTATATGTGGAACCGCGCGACGAAGACCGACGACAACAGCAACGACTATCTCGGCCTTCGCGGGCAATTGCTGTTCGAGCCGATGCAAGGCATGTCGGCCAAGCTGAAGGTCGAATACGGCAAGAACAATTACAACGGCAACAACCTCGCCTATAACGGGCTGGGGACGAGTGACGTTGCCAACGCGATCCGTGCGATCGACGCGCCTTATGGCGGCGCGATCGAGACGCCGAGCTTCACGCGCATCCAGTCGTCACCTTATGGTCGGGGCTTCTCGCGCACGGAGAATTGGAACGTCACGCTCACGACCGATACCGATCTGGGCGGCGGCGTGAAGCTGACGACGATCACCGGCTATCAGCATATCAAGGCGCGGACCAACACCGATATCGATGTCAGTCCGCTCACGTTGGTCGACAACCTGCACACCGAGAGCACGACGCAATTGTCGGAGGAGGCGCGGGTCTCCGCCTCGATCGGCAAGCTGTCGCTGATCGCCGGGCTGCAATATTATTATGCGCAGTCGCATATCGTGCAGGGTGTTTACTGGAACAATCCGGGACTCGCGCTGCCGCTGTTCGTCGGCAATTCCATCCTGCCGTTCGATCAGAAGAGCGAATCCATCTCGCCGTTCCTGGCCGGCAATCTGGAGATACTGCCGGGGCTGACGATCGACGGCAGCGTTCGCTACAGCGACGAGACGAAGCAGGCGCGGATGCAGCAACTGCCTGGCGGCCCATCGGCATTCCTGCCCTATGACATCCGCGGCCGGCGGCACGAGAAATTGTGGGATTACTCGGGTAAGGTGAGCTACAAGTTCAACCAGCGCGGGCAGATCTATGTCAGCTATGCCACTGGCAGCAAGGGCGGCGGCTTCGTCGCGAACGACACCCAGCTTGGCAGAACCGGTAAGTATCAGTTCGATCCCGAGCGCGCGCGTTCGTGGGAAGCGGGCCTCAAGCTGCGCGGCGAGGGCGGACTCTACGACCTCAATCTTGCGGTGTTCAACACCAACTTCGACAATCTCCAGGTCTCGTCGTTCAACGGCGTGAACTTCGTTACCGGCAATGCCGCGAAGGTGCGGTCGCGCGGCGTGGAACTGGAGGGCGACCTCCGGCCGGTTTCGTTCTTCAGCGTCGGCGGGAACGTCGCGTTGCTGGACGCGAAGTATCAAAGCTATCTGGGGCCGTGCATTTATAACGCAAGCTGCCCACTGGGCTATTCGGACCTCAGTGGCTATCGCCTGACGCGTGCGCCGAAGTGGAAGTGGACCGCTTACGCGCAGGTCGATACCCCGCTGAGCGACGCGCTTCAGTTCAGCGCGCGCGGGCAGGTCAATTACACCGGCCTCACCAATTATCAGGACACGCAGAATCCGGCGACGATGATGCCTGCCTATACCACCGTCGACGCGCGCGTCGCGGTGACGAACAAGGCGCAGGGCTGGGATGTCGCGGTGGTCGGGCGCAACCTCACCAACGCCATAAGCTGGAGCCAGGCGTTCGGCCTTCCGGAGATCAGCGGCGCGACAGGCGTCTTCATCAATCCGGGGCGGACGATCACGCTGCAGGTTTCCAAGAACTTCTGAGCGGGCGGAAAGAAGAAGGGGCGGGCCTCGCGATCTGCGCGGCCCGCCCCTTTTTTCGCGCCCGGCGCGGACGAGCCGTCAGCTCGTCCGGTTCGTCACCTTGTATTGCCCCTTGTAGAGCGCGCCGTCGTCCACGCCGACTTCGCGCGCGATCAGGTCGTTGGTCATCTTGCTGAGCCGCAGGATCAGCGCGCGGTTCTTGTCGCGGTTGGCCGGGCTGGCGAGATTGACGATCTCGTCGGGGTCGCGGAGCGTGTCATACAGTTCCAGATCGTTGAGGCGCAGCAGCATCTCCCAGCTCGTCGGGATATGATGCTGGTCGGGCGCGAAATAGCGCGCGAACTTGTAGCGGCCGTCGAACGCGCCGCGATACAGCCGGCGCAGCGCGATGTCGGGCGCGGGTAGCGGCTTCACATTCTCCACCCCCGGCGGCACGTCCGGCTGGTTCCAGCCATAAGCGACTGCATAGTTGAGCAGTGATCCCTGCCGGTCGCGCTCGGTGCGTGCATCGGGCTTGAAGGCGGCGGGGGAAAGGTCGTGCCCCTTGAGCTGCGGATGGCGCGTCGTTCGCGTCGCCGCATCGACACCGGCGAGGCTCAGCACCGTCGGCGCGAGGTCCAGCGTCGTGCCGAGCGCGGCGGTCTGCTGCCCCTTCAGGCCTTGTGGATGCGCGATGACGAACGGAACGCCGATGTCCTCCTTATAGACCGTGCCCGCCTTCTGGCGCAGGCCGTGCGCGCCGCCGCGCTCGCCATGGTCGGAGGTGTAGATGACGATCGTGTCCTCGATCTGCCCGCTTTCCTCCAGCGCGCGCATCACCGTCGCGACGTGGCGGTCGACGTCGAGGATGCAGTTGAAATAATAATTCTGGAAACGCTGCCACGCCGCCTCGTCGGCATGATCGAGCTTGCCGTAGAACGCCCATGAGGCCGCCCGGATCGCGGCATGGGCGTGGGGCTTGGTGGAAAGATCGTCCGCATAGAAGCTCTTGGGCAACGGCGCCTTCCAGTCGGTTTCATAGACCGGATGGCCGGGCGCGGGGAACAGGGGCGCGATCAGGTTGGGCCGGGCGCGCGTCTTCTCGCCGTCGCCGCGCGCGTCGAAGAACATGATGTCGTGCGGGTTGACGAAATTGACCGCCATGAACCACGGCTTGTCGCCGGCCTTGCCCGCGTCGAACGCCTCCAGCATGTTGACGGCCTCGGCGGCGGTGGTGCCGTCGTCCATGAAGCCCTGCCACGTCAGGCCGACGCGCTCGCCGTTGAAATTGTAATCGGCGAAGCCGAACGGCTCGAGCAGGTTGTCGCCGCGCGGATATTCGATCTTGCGCTCCGAGACCTGCGGCAACTCGATATCCGAAAGGTGCCACTTGCCCTTGTAGGCGGTGTAATAGCCCGCCTCGCGCAGCATATGGCCGATCGTCGGCAGGTCCTTGCGCAGCTCCGGGAAGGGCTGGCTGTTCGGGTTGAGATAGACGCCGTTCTGCTGCGTGTGCTGGCCGGTGTACATCACCGCCCGCGACGGGCCGCACGGGTTGGTGTTGATGAGGTAATTGTCGAAGGAGACGCCGCGGCGGCGCACCATGTCCTGCCCCGGCAGCGGCACCGTCTTCGGCACATCGGCCCAGGAGCGCTGCTGGTCGGTGACGATCAGCAGGATGTTGTAGCGCCCGTCGGTGCGGCGCTCGCGGCGCGGGCGCCCGGCCGGCGCGGGGGCGGCTTCCGCCGGCTTCGTCATCGATGCGGTCGCGGCGACGGCCGCCGCGCCGCCCGCGCCCGCCAGCAGCGCGCGGCGGCTGACATTGTTGTTGCCCATGAGCCTCTCCTCCATATCCGGCTCCCCGGCCGTCCGCCGGCCGGGGAGGAACCACCTCGTCCGCAATCGCGCGCGGGTCAGCCCGCGCCAAGCTCCTTGCGAACGATCCGCGTGCCCTCGACCATCGCGGCGAGCTTGGCGAAGGCCACCTCGCGCGAATGGTATTTCATGCCGCAATCGGGCGCGATCCACAGTCGGTCGGCGGATACATGGCGCAGCGCTTCGCGAATGCGCGACGCGACCAGTTCCGCCGGCTCGATCTCATTGTGCGACAGATCGAGCACGCCGTACATGATGATCTTGTCGGGCAGCTCGGCGAGGATCGACGGGTCCAGCCCCGGCTGCGCCGCCTCGACAGAGATGACGTCGATGCGCGAGCGGTTCAGCTCGGTCAGGAAGTCATAGGCCTTGGGCTTGGTCACCTGGTTGCCGTGCACCAGCGCATAGCCGAAGCAGATGTGCAGTGCGGTGGTGCCGGTCACGCCGTCCAGCGCGCGATCGATCGCTGCGAGCGCGTACTCACGCGCGTCGGTCGCCCGCGCTTGCAGATACGGCTCATCGAGCTGCACCACGTCCACCCCGGCGGCGAAGAGATCCCTGATCTCGGCGTTCACCGCGTCGGCATAGTCCATCGCGAGGTCGGCGTCGGTCTGGTAATAATCGTTCTGCGCCTGCTTGGTCATCGTGAACGGGCCGGGCAGGGTGAGCTTCACCGGCTTCGACGAATGGCGCTTGAGGAACTCGGCGTCCTGCACCTCGATCCCGCCGATGCGGCGGATCGGGCCGGCGACGCGCGGCGCGGGGTTGGGCTTGCCGGTGCGGTCCATCGCCACGCCGGGATTGTCGATGTCGATCCCGCTCAGCGCGTTGGCGAGGCGATTGGAATAGCTCTCGCGCCGCATCTCGCCGTCGCCGACGATGTCGATTCCGGCCAGCTCCTGATCGCGGATGGCGACGAGGGTCGCGGCTTCCTGCGCGTCGGCCAGCCATGGCTCGGGGATGCGCCACAATTCCTGCGCGCGGGTGCGCGGCGGAAGGCTCGCCTTCAGCCGCTCGCGGTCGATCAGCCAGTCGGGCTGGGGATAGCTGCCCACGATCGTCGTCGGCAGGAGGATGTCGTTGGCCATATCACCCCTTAAGGAAAGGAGCGAGAAGGATACTTAGCAATATAAGTGACTGCAAGCGCGGAAGCGGCCGGGAGGCGCCGTGCCTCCCGGCTTTTTCGATGCGGTTACTTGGCGGGCGCCAGTTCGGCGACGTCGTTCTGGGCGAGCGCCTTCTGGACGATCATGCCTTCCTTCTTGATGCCGTCGGCGGTCACCGGATCGTGCGCCACGTCGGCGTCGGTGAACTCCTTGGTCCACGCCGCGAACTCCAGGCAGACGCCGTCGGGATCGAAGAAATAGACCGAGCGGACGAACACGTCGTCGTGCATGTGATCGGCGGTCTGAGTCTCCGAATTGTCGTGGTTGAGGATCTTGGTGACCTCGATCCCCTTGGACTTCAGCCGGTCGTAATATTCGTCGAACTTCTCGGCCGGCACGTTGAACGCGATATGGTTCATCGAGCCATGCGCGGACATGAAATTGCCCAGCGTCGGCAGCGCGGCCGGTGCGGAGATGCCCGGATGCGCTTCCGGCGCGCCGGAGAACCAGAAGAAGGCGAGGCTGTCGCCATTGCCCATGTCGAAGAAGAAATGCTGCCCGCGATTGCCCGGCAGGTCGATCGTCTTGACCAGCGGCATGCCGAGCACGTCGCGGTAGAATTCAACCGTCCTGGCCATGTCCTTGCAGACCAGCGCCAGATGGTTGACGCCCTTGAATTCGAACTGGGTGTTGGTGGCCGGCATCATCCGTCTCCTCTTGTGTCATCGTCCGGGCCGCGCACCGGCGCGATCCGGGAGAATCTGTCGGGAAGGCTTGGGTCGCCGGTGGGCCGAAACGACTCGCTTCCTTCCCGTTCTGCTTCCGCGACCATAGCGCGAATCGCGATAATCGTCAAATATATTGACGGTTATCGCGACGGTCGCGCGCTGAGGAAGTCGGCGGCGTTGAAGCCCTCCGGCGCGGCGATCTCGACGATCGGCTCCTCGCGATCGTCATATTCCATGCGCAGCGCGCGGGTGATAACCGCGTGCATGTCGTAAAGGCAGGTGATGTAGGTGAATTCGAAGATCTGCTCGTCGTCCCAGAAGGTCTTGAGCTTGTCGAACACCTGCTGCGGCACGCGCCCGCCGGCCTGCGCGAGGCAATCGGCATAGGCGAGCACCGCGCGCTCCTGATCGTCGAAGCAATCGGCGACCGTCCAATAGGGGATCGCCGCGATCTTCTCGTCGCTGACGCCCAGTCCGCGCAGCGACTTGCAATGCTGCGAGAAGACGAACTGGCTGCCCTTTACCCAGCCCGCGCGGGTCTGCCCCAGCTCGCGCAGCACCGGTGAGATGCGCCGGCTCGGGTGGCGATAGACCGCGAAGCCGTCCACCGCGTGCTTGAAGATGTCGGGCGCGAGCGCATAGACCGTCCACCAGTCGCCCGGCGTGCCGGTCGCGGTGCCGGGCTCGCTCACCGGATCGCGGTCGCCGAACAGGCGGTTGTAATAAGCGAGCACCGTCTCGTCGGTGACCTCGCCGCGTGGCACCTGGCGCAGGACCGGCATCGTCTCGTCTCCTCAGGCGTTGGCGAACTTGCGGAATTCGGCGACATGCGCCGAATCGAAATATTCGTCGAGCCGGGTGATGAGGCCATTCTCCACCCGGCAGACGATGCAGCACGGCAGCCGCACCGCGACGCCGTCATGCGTGCGATTTCCCTGGAGCACATGCTGCTGGACGAAGCCGCCGGGGAAGACGGCGACCTGCCGGTCGGCATAACGGCGGTTGCTGATCCGCGCGACCATGCCGGACAGCGTCTTCGCGGTGTCTGCGGGGGTGGCGATCACCTCGTCGGTATTGTGCCAGATTTCCGCGTCCGGCGTGAAGCAGGCCTGCATGGCGGCGATGTCGCCCTGCTCGATCGCGTCGAAGAAGCCCTTGATGAAGGCGCGCATCTCGGTTTCGGACATCCTCTCTCTCCTGTCGCTTCGATTCACCGGCGCGGCGATGATTGTCGCGTCCCGCCGGTCTATCTGCGCGCAATGCTTAGATAGGTAAGGATGACTGTCAACGGGTTTGACAATCCGTCCGGTCGGCGGTGATCGACGCGCGACAAAAAAACGGCGTGGCGACCCGGCAATGGGGTCGCGACACGCCGCCGCAGGAAAACGCCCCCTCCCGGTTCGGGAGAGGGCGGGGGGATCAGAACTTCACGCCGGCCTCGACCGCGATGTTGCGCGGCGGATCGATGAACATGATCGCGCGGGTCGTGTTGGTGATCGGGAACGGCAGGCGGAAGGCGCTGCCGGTGGTCAGCTCGTTGGTCAGGTTCTTGCCGATCAGCGCGATGTGCCAGCGATCGTCCTGCGGGCCGAACTGGACGCGCAGGTCGAGCTTCGCGAAGCCCTTCTGATAGCCGTAGGTCGGGCTCTGATCGTCGGAATCGTAATAGCCCGAGCGGCCGCCGATCACTGCCGTGCCGTCCAGCTTGTAGTCGCTGATGTCCGCCCGGCCGTGAACCGAGACGTTGCCCGTGAACTTCGAGGTATAGGGCGGACGATAGCCGGCGAGATTGTTGTTCAGGAAGCTGTTGGGCTTCGTCGGGTCGGTGACGGTCGTGTCGCACACGCTGGTCGGCTGGATCGCAAGGCACGCCGCGCCCGGATAATTGTCGTACTTGATATCCTGATAGGCCGCCGATGCGGTGATATCGAAATATTTGCTCGGCGCGATGCGAAGCGAGCCTTCCACGCCTTTCGACGAGGCGGCCGCCGCGTTCTTGGTGATATAGGTCAGCGCGTTGGGGTCATAGCCCGACGTCTGCAGGTTGGTGAACTTGGTGTCGTAGATCGACACGTTGAACGTCGCGCGGCCATCCCACAGCGTGGACTTGAAGCCGGCCTCCCAGTTGCGCGACCGCTCCGGCTTGTAGATGAAGGTCGCATCCTTGGTGCCGACGGTGTTCGACACGAAGCCGCCCGATTTCGAGCCGCGACCATAGACCGCATAGATCATGAAGTTGCGCGACACGTCATATTGCACGGTGATCGACGGATCGGCGAGGCCCTCGCTGATCGATCCGCTCGCCGAGGTCGAAGGCTTGTACACCCCGCCGGCGAGCAGCACCGGGCCGTAGAAGTCGCCCTGCTTATGCGTGTTGGTGTAACGCAGGCTGCCGATCAGGCGCAGGCCCGCGGTCGGCCGCACCGTCGCCTGCGCGAAGGCGGACAGGGTGCGCGCCTGCTGCGAGAAATACGTCTGGTTCATCGAGTAGAGACCGGACGGGAAATAGGCGCTGATCGGGAAGTCGTATCCAAGATACGGGTCCACGTGATAGCGCGACGTATCGTAATAAGCGCCGACGACATATTCCAGCGTCCCGCCGGTGGGCGAGAGCAGGCGCACTTCCTGCGAGAATTGTTTGAAGTTTTCCGGGTACTTATTGTAAACCGAATTTTCCACGATCGCGCCGCTTGGCGCCTGCTGATCGAAATAGTTCGTCACCTGCCCGTCGAACCACGAATAGCCGGTGATCGAGGTCAGCGTATGCGTGCCGACCTTGAGGTTCGCGGTGACCGAGCCGAGGATCGAGCGGTTGGTATAGCCCTCCTGACCGAGCGGCGTGTTGACCGCGTAGCGGGTCAGCTTCGGCTGCTGCGCGGTATTGACCGGGCTGGATACGCCGAGGCCGCCGACGCGCTCGTAATTCGACATCTCCAGCTTGGCGGACAGGTCGAAATTGTCGCTCGGCTGCCACAAGGCGCTGATGCGGAACAGCTGCAGCTTGTTCTCCGGATCCTCATGCCCGGTGGCGAGGTTCTTGATATAGCCGTCCTGATCCTGGATGCGGGTCGCGACGCGCAGCGAGAGCGTGTCGGTGACCGGGCCGGAGACATAGCCGGTCAGGTCGTAGCCCTTGAGATCGAAATTATAGGTGCCGGTGACAGCGCCCTCGAACGTCTGGGTCGGGCCGGCGCTGACCACGCTGATCGCGCCCGCCGGGGTGTTCTTGCCGTACAGCGCGCCCTGCGGCCCGCGCATCACCTCGACGCGCGCGACGTCGAAGAACGGGTTGAGCGCCTGGCGCATCTTGCCGGCATAGACGCCGTCCATATAGACGCTGACCGCCTGGTCGAACGAGAAGTTCTGGGGCGGCGAGCCGAAGCCGCGGATGTAGATCGTGTCGTTGCCGTTGGTCTGTTGCACGAACATGTTCGGCACGTAATTCTGCACCGCCTTGAAATCGGCGGCGGAGAAATCGGCGACCTTCTGCCCGCTGACGACCTCCATCGAGATCGGCACGTCCTGCAGCCGCTGCTCGCGCTTCTGCGCGGTGACGACGATATCGCCGCCGGCGCTCTCGCTGCTCTGGGGGGCGGCGGCGGGGGTCGAATCGGGGGCGGATTGCGCGGCGGCGGGGGAAGCCGCTCCCAGCGCGACGACGAGCGGCGTTGCGGCAATTCCAATCAACAGACGGTTGAAACTACGGGACATATTCCCCCTTCTCCTCCAGGCGGCGCACCGTTGCGCCTTGTTTTCAATTAAACTTAGACTACTAACCATAGCTAGTCCAGCAGGAGAATGGCGATGATTGCGGAGGCGGAACGGGTGCTTAGGGATCATCTCTGCACGGTCGATTTCCATGTCGGGGGCGGGATCATCCCGATCGGCGCGACGCCGTTCTGCGACCGGCGGATCGGCTATATCACCGGTGGAAAATTCGACGGCCCGCGCCTCAGCGGAGAGGTGCTGCCGGGTGGCGGCAACTGGTCGGTCGGCGGACGGCTCGACGAGACCTCATCGGTCGGCACGCTCGACGCGCGGGCGATCCTGCGCACGCATGACGGCGCGATGATCTACATGAACTATTTCGGGCGCAGCGTGATCCCGGACGACGTGCGGCGCGAGTTCGCCGATCCCGCGCTTGCCTCGCAGGTGGAGCGGTCGCGCTATTATCTGCGCATCGCCGCCGTGTTCGAAACGGCGAGCGTCGATCATGCGTGGCTCAACGGCACGCTGGTGGTTGGCGTGGGCGAGCGCACCGATCTCGGGGCGCGGCATCGGCTCTACGCGGTGCGCTGATCGAGCCAGTCGGTGAGCAGCGCGGTGGTTCGTTCCGCCGCCTCCACCGTCGGCAGGTGGCCGACGCCGGGCAGCGTCTCCAGCCGCGCGCCGGGGATGGCGTCCAGCATCTCCCGCTGCTGTTCGACGGTGGTGATGCCGTCGGCCTCGCCCCGGATCAGCAGCACCGGCGCGCGGATCGCGCCTAGCGTCGGGCGGCTGTCGATCCGCGCCATGATCGCGCGCTGCTGGCGCAGGAAGGTCTCCGCCCCGGTATCCGCCGCCATCCGCCGCGCGAGGCCGAGCAGCCCTTCGTCGTCCCTCTTCTCCGGCGGGAACAGGATCGGGATGCGTTCCTCGATCACCTGATCGAAGCGGCCGGATTCGACGAGGTCGATATAGCCCTGCCGCCGCGCGGTCTGCGCCGGGCCATCGGCGGAGGCGAGCGTCGCGATCAGCGCCAGCCGCGCCACCCGTTCCGGGGCGCGGCGCATCACCTCGAACGCGACGAAGCCGCCCATCGCATGTGCGACCAGCGCGAACCGTTCCGGCGCCGCGTCGAGCAGCCGCGTCGCCATGCCGGCGATCGTATCGTCGCGCTGATGATCGGCGTGGCGCACGTCGCGATCCGCCCAGGCGGCGATCTGCGGCGTCCAAGTCTCCTGCGTGAGCAACTGGCCGGAGGCGAGGACGATCGGGAGCGAGGACATCAGATCACCTGATTGAGCAGGGGTTCGCCCGCCGCGAGCCGGCGGACATTCTCCGCCGCCGCCGCGAGGCTGCGCCCGAGCGTCTCGGGCGTCTGCCACGCGACATGCGGGCTGACGACGACATTGGGCAGCGCGAGCAGCGGATCGGCGCGATCGACCGGCTCGGTCGCGAACACGTCCAGCCCCGCGCCGCGCAGATGGCCGGAGCGCAGCGCCTCGGCCAGCCGCGCCTCGTCGACCAGCCCGCCGCGCGCGACATTGATGAGCACCGCGCCGCGCTTCATCGCCAGCGGGTCGACCATATCGGCGGTTTCGTCGGTCAGCGGGACGTGCAGCGAGACGACATCGGCCTCGGCCAGCAATTCGGGGAGCGCCACCTGACGCCACCGCGCGTTCCCGCGCGGCGCGCGCGCGGTGAAGATCACCGTCGCGCCCAGCGCCTCCAGCGCGCGGGCGAGCCGCTCGGCGCTGTTGCCCATGCCGACGAGGCCGATCGTGCGCCCGGCGATCTCGCCCATGTCGTCCAGCACGTCGGACGGCACCGCCCATTGCCCCGCGCGCGTCGCCGCATCGAGCGAGACGGTTCGGCGCAGCACCGCGAGCAGCAACGTCAGCGCGCATTCCGCCACCGCCTGTGCATTGACGCCGGGCATGTTGCACACCGCGATGCCGCGCGCCTTGGCCGCCTCCAGCGCGATCGTGTTGACGCCGACGCCGAGCTTCTGGATCAGCCGCAGCGACGGAGATGCCGCGATCGCCTCCGCCGTGACGGGCGCGAGGACATGCAGCAGCACCTCCGCGTCGCCCGGCGCGCCGCCCGGCTCTACCGCGCGCACCTTGCCCGCGCCGAACGTCGCGTCGATCTGCGCCTGGAACCCGGCGCTGGGAATGGTGTCGATCGTGAGCCGCATCAGCCGAGGCGCGCCGCGACCGGCGCGGCGAAGGCGGAGGCCCCGGCGAACACCGCGTCCGCGCCCATCTCCTCCTCGATCCGCAACATCTCGTTCCACTTCGCCATCCGCTCGGACCGGGTGAAGGAGCCGACCTTGAGCTGCCCCGCGTCCCAGCCGGTCGAAAGGTGTGCGATCGTCACGTCCTCCGTCTCGCCCGAGCGCGCCGAGACGATCATGCCCCAGCCCTGCGCGCGCGCCGCCTCCAGCGCGTCATGCGCCTCGGTGACGGTGCCGACCTGATTGACCTTGATCAGCGCGGCGTTGCACGCACTGGCCTCCGCCGCGCTGGCGACGCGCGCGGCGCTGGTGACGAGCACGTCGTCGCCGATCACCTGCACCTTGTCGCCGACCGCGCGCGTCACCGCCGCCATGGTGGCGAAATCGTCCTGCGAGGCGGGGTCCTCGATCGACAGGATCGGATAGCGCCTCGTCCAGCCGATCGCCTCCTCCGCCATCGCCGCGCCGTCCAGCTTGCGGTCGTCGAGCGCGAGGCGGTAGCCGCTCGCGTCGCCAAGCTCATTGGCGGCGATGTCGAGCGAGATGAACACGTCCTCGCCCGGCCGGTGCCCGGCGCGCTCGATCGCCCTGGTCAGCGTGTCGAGCGCCTGCTCGTTCGACGAGAAGTTGGGCCACCAGCCGCCTTCGTCCGCCACGCCGGAAAGCGGCCCCAGCGCCTCCATCAGCTTCCCGGCGGCGCGATAGACGTCGTCGGTGATCTCCAGCGCGCGGCGGAAGCTGCCGGCGCGGGGCGCCATCACCATGAAATCCTGGATGTCGGTGCGGCGCCCGGCGTGCGCGCCGCCGCCGAAGATCTGGATCTCGGGCAGCGGCACGCGCACCTTCCGTCCGCCCGCGAGATAGCGCCACAGGGGCGCGCGCTCCGCCGCCGCTGCGGCGTGCAGCACCGCCATCGACACCGCCACCACGGCATTGCCGCCGAGC
The DNA here is from genome assembly GCA_001897375.1 of Sphingomonas sp. 67-36. GTDB lineage: Bacteria > Pseudomonadota > Alphaproteobacteria > Sphingomonadales > Sphingomonadaceae > Sphingomonas. The sequence continues at coordinate 221,243 of MKSU01000017.1, forward strand.
CGCGCCTTGTTCGGCGTCCCGTCCAGCGCGATCAGCGTGCGGTCGATCGCGGTCTGATCGCGCGCGTCCATGCCGGCGAGCGCGAGGGCGATCTCGGCGGCGACGTTCGCCACCGCCTTCGCCACGCCCATGCCGCCGAAGCTGTCGCCGCCGTCGCGCAGGTCGATCGCCTCATGCGCGCCGCGCGACGCGCCGGCCGGCGCGATGGCGCGGCCGATCGTGCCATTCTCCAGCCGGACCTCGGCCTCCACGGTCGGGCGGCCGCGCGAATCCCAGAGCTGGCGGGCGAGGACGGTGGCGATACGGTTGGTCATCAATGCTCCTTGGGCCAATCGGCGATGAGTTGGTCGATAGCGGGCGTGTCGCCGGCGAGCAGCGCCAGCGCGCGGGCGCGCACGACCTGCTTCGCGGCATCGTCGAGATAGGGCGCGGGCGACTTGCCCTCGACGCGCGCGAGCAGCAGCGCGGCGACCAGCGCCCCGGCGCGAGCAGCGAGCGCCGCGCGCGGCTCCCATGTCACCCCGGCGAGATAGTCGGCGACGAACGCCGCCGCCGCTTGGTTCAGCGCCCCCGCGTGCGGCGCCAGCCAGATCGTCTTGAGCAGCAGGTGCGTGGTGCAGAAGGCAAGGTCGAACGCCGGATCGCCATAGACCGCGCATTCCGCGTCGAGGAACACGCCGCCCTGCGGCCCGCACAGGATGTTCTTCGGGCTGACGTCGCCGTGGACCAGCGCCATGCGCCGGCCTTCCAGATCGTCGGCGATGGCATCGAGCCGCGCCGCCACCTCCGGCCGGTTCGCCGCGACATAGCGCAGGAACGGCGAGATGCGCAGCGCTTCGAACAGGTCCATGCTGTCGAAGTCGGCGGCGGTCCGCGCATCGTCGGCGGTCGCGGCATGGATGCGGGCGAGATCGCGCCCCAGCCCGCGCGCGAAGGCGGGATCGACCCGGCCGGCGATCAGCTCGTCGCGCCATACCGGATGCGCGTCCGGCTCCAGATAGGCGAGCGCGAAGAGGTGCTCGTCGGGCACCTCCGCCACCACTTCCGGCACCAGCCGCGCGTCGATCCGCCCGGCATAGCGCAGCCAGCGCACCTCGTTCTCGGCGCGCTCGACCGGGGCGAGCCATTCCGCCGCGACGCGCAATTGCGGCAGCGCGCGCTTGACGACGACCGGCGCCTCGTCGCCGATCCGCGCCAGCCACACGTCGCACGACACCCCGCCGGAAAGCGGGGTGAGCGTGACCGGCTGGCCGTCGCGGGCGATCCCCGCGCGGCGCAGCGATGTGATGGTGGCGGCCTCGCCCGTGTCGGTCACGCTCCTTGCCCCGTTCAGCTCTTGGCTTCGATCCATGCCGCCATCAGGTCGGCGGCGGCGTTGCGCTCCTCGATCGAATCCTCGAAATAATGCGCGCCGGGGATCAGCTCGATCTGCTTGTCGCCCGATCCGATATTGTCGAAGATCTTGCGCGCATCGCTCGGGAACACGCCGGTGTCCGCCGTGCCCTGCACCACCAGCGCCGGAGTGTCGAACTTGGCGAGATGCGGCGCGCCCTGGCACGGCGAGGTTTCGAGGCTCCACATGTTGAGCCACGTCTTGATCGAATTGACGCGCCCGATCGAAGGGGTGCGGTTCGCGGTTGCGGGATCACCGCGATAACACCAGCGCGGCTTGCGCGTCGACGGATCGAGCGCCGGGTCCATGCAGCGCAGGTCGCCCCATACGCGGAACAGCGGGAACAGGCGGTCCGGCACGCCGGCATCGTTGAGCCGCTTCAGCTCCGCCTTGGCCCAGTCGGTGATGCGCTGGTTGCGCGCGCGCTGCGCGGCGCGATAGCGGGTGACGAATTCGTCCGAATAGGGCGGGGCGTTCTCCGCGCTGAACGGATCGAGCGAGGGATCGGTCGGCACCGGATCGTTCTCGTCGACCACCGAGGCGTCGAGCCAGTCGGTCAGCACCTCGGGCCGCCCCTGGTGCGCGTTGAGCGAGATGTAGAGATCGGCCTTGATGAGGTCGTTGTATGCCTCAAGCCCCGCGCCGCTCAACTCGCCGCCCAAGGTCGGCTTGATCGCTTCCGCCTGATAGGCGCCCATCAGCGACCCGCCGCCGGAATTGCCGAGGATCACGATCCGCTCGACACCCGCTTCCTCCTTCAGCCAGCGCATGCCCACGCCGATGTCGAGGATCGCGTGGTGCAGCAGGAACTGGTCCTCGAACCCGCGATAGCGCGTGTTCCAGCCGAGGAAGCCATAGCCGCGCCGCGCGAAATAGGGCGCGATATAATGTTCGGCGAAATCGACGTTGTAATGGGTCGCGATCACCGCCGTCTTGGGCTTCTTGCCCGCCGGGGTCCAGTAGATGCCCTGGCAGGGGTGGCCGCCGGCCTGGATGCGCGGCGCGGTCGGGGAAACCTTGCCGATGAACTGTGTGTCCAGACCGTTGGTGTCGCGCGGGTCCATTTCCTATCCTCTCGAATTTGCTTAGCTAGCGAAGAATATCGTCGTGTGCGGCCAAGGTCCAGCCTCATCACGTCAGGGCGGGTGGAAAAGCCGGGGCGCAACGCACCTTGCCGGACAAATCGCGCCCGATCACGTCGGCGAGCCACGTCGCCGCCTCGATCGCCCGCGCGCGGTCGTAACCGGTGGCGATGCCCGAGCGGTCGAGCAGATAAAGCACGTCTTCCGTCGCGACGTTGCCGGACGCGCCGGGCGCGAACGGGCAGCCGCCGAGTCCGCCGAGCGCGGCGTCGATCACCGTCGCGCCGGCCTGCACCGCCGCCCAGACATTGGCGATCGCGGTGTTGCGCGTGTCGTGGAAATGGACGCGCACCGGGATCGGCGCGATCGCCTCGACCACGCGCGTCACCGCCTCGCCCACCTGCCCGGGCACCGCGACGCCGATCGTATCGGCCAGCCCCACCTCGCGCGGGCCGGCGTCGGCGGCGCGCTTGGCCATCTCCACCACGCGGGCGAGCGGCACCTCGCCCTCGAACGGGCAGCCGAAGGCGGTGGCGATGGTGATCTGCGCGCCGCGTCCCGCCGCCTTCGCCAGCGCGACCGTCTCCCGCGCGATCTCCAGCGATTCGGCGCTGGTCTGCCCCTGGTTGCGCATCGCGAACGTGTCGCTGGCGACGCACACCGCGCCAAGCTCGTCGATCCGCGTCGCCAATGCCCGCTCCGCGCCGCGCCGGTTGAGCACCAATGCGATGAACGTCACCTCGTCACGCTCCGGCAACCCCTGCGCCACCGCGTCGGCATCGGCCATCTGCGGCACGCGGCGCGGATTGACGAAGCTCGTCACCTCCAGCCGGCGCGCGCCGGCGGCGATGGCGCGCCCGATCAGCTCCAGCTTCTGCGCGGTCGAGACGAGCCGGGCCTCGTTCTGCAGCCCGTCGCGCGGGGCGACCTCGACGATTTCGACGGAAGGCAAAAGTTGCTCCTTTCGAAAAAGATAGTATTCTAAGTAAATCGCGTCCGCAAGCCGGTCGACAGCCGCCGGCGCGGCTTGCGTTGCGCGATGCAACACCGTTTAAGCGGGTTCATGCGGTCGATCGAGTTGATCATTCACCTGTTCCAACGATTCTGCTGGCTCGACGAGGGGCTGCAGGCGCGCGTCCATGACAAGGGCTGGCCGGACATCAGCCGCGCGCAATCGATGGTGATGGTCAATATCGTCAGCGGCGTCACCCGCCCGTCGGAAATCGCGCGCCGCATGGGCGTCTCGCGTCAGGCGATCCACAGCACGATCGCGCAGATGGTCGAGAAGGGTGTCGTCACGCTGGAGGACGATGCCGAGGACGCGCGCCACAAACGGCTGCTGCTCACCCCGTTCGGGGAGCGGATGCGTGGTGATGCACAGGCCGCCATGGCCGAGCTTACCGCGCAGATCGCCGGGAAGGTGGGGCAGGAACGGTTCGACCTGTTGCTCGAAACGCTGGCGGCGGACTGGGGCAGGCCGACATGAAGCCATGGACGATCGTCACCTCGCGCGCGGCGCTGCTGCCGGACGCTGATATCGACACCGACAAGATCCTGCCGGCGCGCTACATGAAGGGGCTGGACCGGCGCGGGCTGGGCGCGCACCTGTTCGCCGACATGCGCGCGATCGACGCGCGGTTCGCGATCGACCCGGCGGCGGCGATCCTGGTGACGGGGCGCAATTTCGGCTCCGGCTCGTCGCGCGAACATGCGGTATGGGCGCTGGACGATCACGGCATCCGCTGCGTCGTCGCGCCGAGCTTCGGCGGCATCTTCAGCGGCAATGCGGCGACCAATGGTCTGCTGCTCGTAACTCCCGCGCCGGACGATTATGCCGCGCTGGTCGCGCGGCTGGCGGAGACGCCGGACACGCCCGTCACCGTCAACCTGCGCGATTGCTCGATCACGGCCGGCGCGCTGCGCCTGGCCTTCACGATCGACCGCGACCTGCGCGAGGCGCTGCTGGCGGGGCTGGACGATATCGGCCGCACCTTGCGCCACGCCGGGGCGATCGCGGCGTTCGAGGAGCGGTAGCCCTACAGGTCCGCGACGTCGGTGATGCGGCCGGCGATCGCCGCCGCCGCCGCCATCGCCGGGCTCATCAGATGGGTGCGCCCGCCGATGCCCTGGCGGTTCTCGAAATTGCGGTTCGAGGTGGCGGCGCAACGCTCGCCCGGCGCGAGCCGGTCCGGGTTCATCCCCACGCACATCGAACAGCCCGGCTCGCGCCAGTCGAATCCCGCCGCGACGAAGATGTCCGCCAGCCCCTCGGCCTCCGCCTGCCGCCGCACCAGGCCCGAGCCGGGCACGACCATCGCGCGGACGTTCGCCGCCACGCGTCGCCCGCGCGCGACCTCGGCGGCGGCGCGCAGGTCCTCGATCCGGCTGTTGGTGCACGATCCGATGAAAACGCGGTCGATCGGCAGCCCGGCGATCGGCTGGCCCGCCGACAGCCCCATATAGCTGAGCGCGCGTTCCCGCGCCGCGCGGTCGAGCGCGTCGGCCGCGGCGCGCGGATCGGGAATCGCCTCGTCGATCGCGATCACCTGCGACGGATTGGTGCCCCAGCTCACCATCGGGCGCAGCGCGTTGGCCGCCACCGTCGCCTCGCGATCGAACACCGCGTCGGGCGCGCTGGCGAGCGTGCGCCATTCGGCGACCCTGCGCGCCCATTCCTCGCCGCGTGGCGCGCCGGGGCGGCCGGCGAGATAGGCGAAGGTCGTCTCGTCCGGCGCGATCAGCGTGGCGCGCGCGCCCATCTCGACCGCGAGGTTGCACAGCGTCATGCGCCCTTCCATCGACAGCGCGCGCACCGCCGGCCCGGCGAACTCGATGACATGGCCCAGCCCGCCGTCCACCCCGATCGCGCGCAGGATGCCGAGCGCGAGATCCTTGGCGGAAAGATGCGCGGGCAGCGCGCCGGTGACGTTCACCCGCATCGCCTTCGGCTTGCGCAGCCGCAGCGTCTGCGTCGCCAGCACATGCTCGATCTGCGAGGTGCCGATGCCGAACGACAGCGCGCCGAACGCGCCGTGGGTGGAGGTGTGGCTGTCGCCGCAGACGATCGTCATGCCGGGATGGGTGCGGCCCTGTTCCGGCGCGACGACATGGACGATGCCGTTGCGCGGATCGCCCATGTCGAACCGCTCGATCCCGTATCGCTCGCTGTTCTCGACCAGCCGGGCGAGCTGCGCGCGCGCCTCGGGATCGGCGACGGCCGCGATGCCCTGCTCCTGCGCCTCGGTCGGGACGTTATGATCGAACAGCGCCAGCGTCAGCGCCGGCTGGCGCACGGTGCGGCCGTGCGCCTCCAGCCCGGCGAAAGCCTGCGGCGAGGTGACTTCGTGCAGCAGGTGGAGATCGACGTAGAGCAATGTCTCGCCGCCGTCCTCCAGGATGCGGTGGCGATCCCAGACTAGGTCGAGCAGCGTGCCGGTCACACGATGCCGCGCTGCTTGAGGTCGGCGATCGCCGCCGCGTCATAGCCGGCCTCGCGCAGCAACGCCTCGGTATCCGCACCGACCGCGACCGGCGCGGGCGCGCGGACGCCGCCGGGCGTGCGCGAGAGGCGGGGGAACACGCCCTGCATCGGCAGCGCGCCGTGGCGCTCCGTCTCGACCGTGACGATCGCCTCGCGCGCGGCGAAATGCGGATCGGCCAGCATGTCGCGCGCCGCGAACATGCGCCCGGCCGGCACGGCATTGTCCTCCATCAGCTTCTCGACGGCGGCGATGCTCTGCCCGCGCGTCCAGTCCGCGATCATCCCGTCGAGCAGGTCCTGGTGCTGGCCGCGCGCATTGTGGGTGGCGAAGCGCGGGTCGTCGCCCAGCTCCGGTTGCCCCATCGCGGTCGCCAGCCGGCGGAAGATCGCGTCCTGGTTGGCGGCGATCAGCAATTCGCCATCGCTGCACGGATAGACGTTCGACGGCGCGATGCCCTTCAGGATCGAGCCGGATCGCGCCCGGACATGGCCGGCGGCGGCATATTCGGGGACCAGCCCCTCCATCACCTGCAACACCGATTCGAACAGGCTGACGTCGACGATCTGGCCGCGCCCGCTCCTCTCGCGTTCGTGCAGCGCGGCGAGCGCGCCGAGGCAGCCGTAAGTGCCGGCGAGGCTGTCGCCGATCGACACGCCGAGGCGCGAGGGCGGCCGGTCCGGCGTCCCCACCAGCGCGCGCCAGCCGCCCATCGCCTCGCCGATCCCGCCGAAGCCGGCGCGGGTGGAATAGGGGCCGGTCTGGCCGTAGCCGGAGACGCGCACCACGATCAGCCGGGGGTTGGCCGCGCACAGGTCAGCGGGGGAGAGGTTCCACTTCTCCAGCGTGCCAGGGCGGAAATTCTCGACCAGCACGTCGGCGCCGGCGATCAGGCGGCGTGCGATCTCCTGCCCCTCCGCGCTGCGCAGGTCGGCCGCGACCGACCGCTTGTTGCGCGCGATCACCTCCCACCACACCGGCGGGTCGCCCGCGCCCCATTGCCGCATCGGATCGCCCGCTTCGGGCGGCTCGATCTTGACGACGGTCGCGCCGAGATCGCCGAAGAGCTGGGCGCAGAACGGCCCTGCGATCAGCTGCCCCAGCTCGACGACGCGAATGTCAGAAAGTGGTCCCACGACGGTTCCCGATAAAACTTAGAATGCTAAGTTATATGGTGCGGTGTGACGGTGCAAGACCCTATGCGCGCAGCCGGCCGGAGACCTCCACCAGCCGCCCGACCAGCCCGTCGAGGATTGCATTGGGCAGCGGCTCCGCCAGCGCGCCCTCGCCGGTGAAGGCGCGATCGGCGAGCGGAACGGCGAGCTGCTCCGGGATGACCATCATCTGCACCGTGCCCAGCACCTGGCGCAGATGGGCGAGCGCGCGCATCCCGCCGAACGGGCCGATCGAGGCGGCCATGATGCCGGCCGCCTTGCCGCGAAAGGCGGTGAGCGCGATCGCCGATTCGCCGTCGCTCGGGCGGGAGGCCCAGTCGATCGCATTCTTGAGCAGGGTGGAGATCGAGCCGTTGTGCTCCGGCGTCGCGATCAGCAGGCCGTCGCACGCCGCCAGCGTCGCCTTCAGCCGGCGCGCATCGGCCGGACAGTCCCGAAGCTCGAGATCCTGCGCGTAGACCGGCAGGTCGTAGGTGGAGAGATCGACCGGCACCGCCTCCGCGCCTGCCGCGCGAATGCGCTCCGCGCCCAGGGCCGCGAGCGCGCTGTTATGCGATCCGCGCCGCACGCTCCCCGAAATCACGGCAATCCGAACCGTCATCGCTGACCCCTTGATAAATTAGCTATCTAAGGATGACCGCGATAAAAACCGCGTCAAGCCCCCTCGTCGGGTTCGCTCTGAATTTCGGCCGGGATGCGGCGGGCCTCGGCGGTGAGGTTGCCGATCACGCGGCGCAGCAGGACCCGAAGCGTCTCCACTTCCTCGTCGGACATGCCGGCGGTCGCCGCGGCGTGCACCTCGGCGTTGAGCGGGGCGAGCTTCGCCTCCAGCGATTTGGCGAAGGGCGTGAGATAGATGTGGATCTTGCGGCGATCGATCTCGCTCTTCTCGCGCCGGATCAGCTTGGCCGCCTCCAGCCCCTTGAGCGCGACGACCGTGGTCGGCTCGCGCATCCCGACGCGCTCGCTCAGCTCGCGCTGCGTGATCCCGTCCTCGATCCACAATTGCCGCAGGAAACGCCATTGGCCGGCGGAAATATCGTGCTGCAACGTATGGCGTTCCAGCAATCGCGAGAAGTTACGGAATACGATCCGCGTGAGATAGCCGATGCTATTCTCGGGGTTCTTGTAATAATCGGGCGGGTAGCGAGTGATCCGCTTCGAGGTCAAGGCTGAAACTCCGGATATCAAGCCGTTGCGTCCGTAACCAGGAGGGTCGCGTACAACCGGCGACGCTCGAAGGGAAACGCGAACGGGAAAGTCACTGGTCTGGCGTGGACAGGCGATCATTGTCAACTCTGTCGTACTCCGCCTGTATTTCGGCGGGCGGGTCTTCGTCGCCTTCCTCGGGCAAAGTCTTGTGCAAGGTCGCGGCCCAGTGCTCCAGCCAGGTGACGCCGTTCTTCTCCGCATAATCGTCGCGCGTGCGATAGGCCGGGTCGCGCATCGCCCGCGCCAGCGTCACCGGACGCAGATGCGCCGCGCGCAGCAGCGCGGCGAGCTGGTCGAGCGTGTCGGCGTTGAGGCGCGTGCAGTGGAGCAGCATGACATGGGCGATGTCGCGCCCGAACAGCACCCGCGCGCTCGCCTGCGACCAGCGGATGCGCATCGCGGTATAGGCGAGATAGGCCGCGCGGATACGCTCCTGTCGCGCCACGTCGCGGCGCGCGATCGCGTCGTCGTAAGGCACGGCGAACTCCCAGTCCTCCGCATCGATCGTCACCGGCGCGACGCGATAGCCGTGGTCCGCGAGCCAGCCGTCGATCTTGTCGCGCACCGCCCTGGGATAGCCGGTTTCGAGATAAGGGTGGCGGAACCATTGCAGTTTCAACCCGCGCGCCGCCAGCAGCGGCCGGGTGACGCTCTCGCCGCGCACGATATCGGCGATATAGCCGTCCGCCCCGAGCGTGTTCGGCGAGCTGTGCGAATAGGTGTGGTTGCCCAGCGACAGGCCGGCGTCGAGCCAGCGCGTCAGGTTGGCGATCTGGCGGTCGCGCTGGAGATTGTCGATCTTCTCCTCGTTCACGAAGCCGGTCGCGGCGAAGCGGCGGCGCTTCAGGCCGGCGACCAGCGCCTCGTTGGTATAGTCGATATAGTCCTGGTCGGGCAGGATGCTGAGCGCGGGGAGATCGTCGAAGGTCAGCGCGACCATGCCGCCCCGCGCGGCGACCGGGCCGGCGCAGCACAGGACGGCGAGCGCCAGCAGCACCCGCCCGATATGTCGCAACCCGCCCGCCATCGATGTTTCGCCCCCAAACCGGTTCGCTGGCAATGCTCTCAGCGCGATCGGGTTCCGTCCAGCGGTTTTCAGCGGTCGCCGCGCTCGCCGCCGATCCACGTCGCCGCGACGCCGTGATCCTCGCGCAGCGCAACCAGATCGGCGCGCAGCCCCGGCGCGATGCGGCCCAGCTCCCCGTCCAGGCCGAGGAAGCGCGCGGGCGTCGCGCTGGCCATCGCGATCGCCGATTCGCGCGACACGCCGAGCAGCGCCGTCGCATTGCCGACCGCGCGCGTCATCGTCAGGTTGGCCCCGGCGAGCGTGCCGGCGGCATCGACGAGGCGATCCTCGCGCACCACGATGCGGCGCTCCTGCAACAGGAATTCGTGCAGGTCGGCGCCGATATTGGGCATCGCGTCGGTGACGAGCATCAGTTGCTCCGGCCCCTTGAGCCGCAATGCGAGGCGCAGCGTCGCGGGGCTGACGTGGTGGCCGTCGACGATGATCCCGCAGACGATGTCGCTGCCCAGCGCCGCGCCGACCACGCCCGGCTCGCGCGAGCCGAGCTGAGACATGGCGTTGAACAGGTGCGTCGCGCCGGTCAGACCTTCCTCGCGCGCCGCCATCACGTCGGCGTAGCGCGCGTTGCTGTGCCCCACCGCGACGCGCGCGCCGGAGGCGACGAGCCGGCGGATCATCCCCGGCGCGACCCGTTCCGGCGCGAGCGTGACGAGCATCCGTCCGCGGCGCGGCGCGGTGAGGATCGCCATCGCCTCCTCGTCCAGCGCGCGCATCCGGTCGGCGCGATGGATGCCGCGGCGTTCGGTGTTGAGGAATGGGCCTTCGACATGGATGCCGAGCACGCCCGGCACCCCGACGGCGATCGCGGCATCGACTGCCGCGATGGCGCGGGCGATCACCGGCAGCTCGTCGCTGATGAGCGTCGGCAGGAAGGCGGTGGTGCCGTAGCGGCGGTGCGCCGCGCCGATCGCGGCGATGCCCTCGACCGTCGGCGCATCGTTGAAAAGCACCCCGCCGCCGCCGTTGACCTGCGTGTCGACGAAGCCGGGGGCGAGGATCGCGCCGTCCAGATCCTCGCGCGCCGCGTCCGCCGGCACGTCGCGCGCGGCGACGATCGCGGCGATCCGCCCGTCCGCGACGAGCACCGCCCGCCCTTCGGCGAACGCGCCGTCGATCAGCACGCGGCCATTGACGAACGCCCGCATCGTCATACCGTCTCCGTCACCTTGGCGAGATGCGGCGGGTGATCGGGATCGAGCCCGCGCCGCAGCGACAGCGCGTTGGCGGCGCGGTAGAAGGCCTGGATCTGCAGCATCGGCTCGATCGTCGCGGTGGCGGCGGGATGGGGCAGGTGGATCGCGCCGGGCACCGCGCTGCCGGCGACCAGCACCTCGCCGCCGCGCGCGACCACCTCGCGCACCAGTTCGTCCACGCCGTCGCCCGTCTCGTCGGACTGGCGGAAGACGAGCAGCGGGAAGCCCGGCCCGACCAGCGCCATCGGCCCGTGGCGCACCTCGGCCGCGCTGAACGCCTCGGCATGAAGGCCGCAGGTCTCCTTGAACTTCAGCGCCGCCTCCTGCGCGATGCCGAAGCCCAGCCCGCGCCCGATGACATAGAGGCCGCGCGCCGATTCGAGCCGCTCGACCAGCGGCGACCAGTCGCTGTCCCACGCCGCGTGGAGCAGGGCGGGGGCGCCCGCCAGCGCCTCGCGCAACACCGCATCGTCCGCCCAGCCGGCGACGAGCTGGATCAGTGCGGCGATGCTGGCGATATAGGATTTGGTCGCCGCGACGCTGCGTTCCGGCCCCGCCTCCAGCGGCAGCGTGGTGCCGGCGAGCGCGGCGAGCGGCGAGGCGGCGTCGTTGACCAGCGCGACGGTGCGCGCACCGGCGTCGCGCGCGGCGTTCATCGTCGCCAATATGTCCGGGCTGCGGCCCGATTGCGAGATGCCGATCGCCAGCGTGTCGGCCATCGCCGGCACCGTGCCATAGACCGACGCGACCGACGGTGCGGCGGAGGTAGTGAGCAGCCCGAGCCGCGTCTCGATCAGATATTTGGCGAAGGTCGCGGCATGGTCGGAACTGCCGCGCGCGCAGGTCAGCACGCCGCGCGGCGGCGCCGCGCGCAGCGTCTCGCCGAGCGTGGCCACCGTCGCGGCGTTGCGGGCGATCTGGCGCGCGACGACATCGGCGGCCTCGCGCGCCTCGGCGAACATCCGCGTCGCCTCGGGGGACCGCGCCTTGGGAGATGCCATGTCGTTCACGCCCTGGTGTTCAGTTCGGCCACGAAGTCATAGGCGTCGCCGCGATACCAGCTCCGCGTCGCCTCGATGATGCGGCCGTCGTCGAGGAAGCCGCGCCGCTCGATGTACAGCCCCGGCGCGCCGGGCTTGACCCCGAGCAGCGCCGCCTGCTCCGCGTCGAACAGCACCGCGCGCAGCCGTTGCAGCGCGCGCGCCGGGCGATTCCCGGTCGCCTCCAGCGCCGCGTAGAGCGAGCTTTCCACCACTTCCGGCCCGGCGAGGCCATAGCCGGCGATGGTGGAATATTCGAGCGCCATCGCCACGTCGTCGGCATAGCGCACGCGGTTGAAGCGCAGCACCGGCGCGCCCGGCCCGAGGCCGAGCGTCAGCGCCTCCTCCGGCGTCACCTCGCCCGCCGCGCGCAGCAGCCATTCGCTGCGCGCCACACGGCCACGCGCGGCCATGTCCTCGGTGAAGGAGCTGAGCTTGGCGAACTGCTTCTCGACACGCCCGGCGACGAAGGTGCCCGCGCCCTGCCGGCGGACCAGCAGCCCCTCGCCGACCAGCGTGTCTAGCGCCTTGCGCACCGTGATCCGCGACACCGAAAGGTCGCTCGCCAGCTCGCGCTCGGGGGGGAGCGCCTGATTCGGCTTGAGCACGTCGGTCCGCAGCGCGTCGCGCAGCGCATTCTCCAGCCGGCGGTAGAGCGGCCCGCCCGCCGCGCCCTCCAGCGACCCGATCGCGTCGGCGAGCAAAGTCATGTTCGTCGTCTCTCCCCCTGCGGTTCGCCGGTCTTAATACCAATGCAATACCATGCGCCAGTCCCAATCTGTCAATGGGCGACACGAAAGTGAAAGAATCCTACTTGACGCCTCATTTGGTTATGACAATGATTGGGTATTGGTATGGAACCGGTCTTACCGATGGTTAGCCCGGAAAAGATAAAGGGGATGGATATGGGGATTCGGGCTTTCCTGATCGGCTCCGCCAGCGCGGTCGCGCTGCTTTCCGGCGCCGCCTATGCGCAGGCCGCGCCGCAGTCGCCAGCCAGCGACGAGCCGCAGGATGTGGTCGTCACCGGCATCCGCGCCTCGCTCGCCGCCGCGCTCGACACGAAGCGCAAGTCAGACGCGATCGTCGATTCGGTCTCGGCGGAGGACGTCGGCAAATTCCCCAACACCAATGTCGCCGAGGCGCTGACGTTGGTGCCGGGCGTAACGGTCGATCGCCAGTTCGGGCAGGGCGAGAAGATCTCGATCCTCGGCACCGATCCGGCGCTGAACCGCACCTTGCTCAACGGGCAGACGGTGGCGTCGGCCGACTGGTTCATCCTCGATACGCCGGGCCGCACCTTCAACTACGCGCTGCTCGCGCCGCAGCTCGTCGGCAGCGTCGATGTCTACAAGACGCCGGAGCCGCGGCTCGACGAAGGCTCGATCGGCGGCACCGTCATCGTCAACACGCGCAAGCCGCTCGATCTCAAGCCGCTGACCGTCGCCGCCTCGCTCGGCTATCTGTGGAACGACCGCTCGCGCAAGGGCGATATCCAGGGATCGGCGCTGGCGAGCTGGCATAACGATTCGGGCACGTTCGGCGTGCTCGTCGCCTTCCAGCGTGCCAAGGACCGGCTGCGCCGCGACGGCCTGGAAAGCTACGGCACGATGCGCGCCGACCAGTGGGACGGCAAGAACACCGACAATCCGGTCAGCTCGATCGCCAACGGCACCTGCACCGGCGCGTGCGCGACGACGCTGGCCGCCAATCCCGGCGCGATCAGCCCGAACGCCTTCGGCACCTCCTATTTCCAGCAGGATCGCGAGCGCCTCAGCTATTCGGCGGTGGTGCAGTGGAAGCCGGTCGAGCAGCTCACGCTGGAGGCCAACTGGCTGAAGATCAAGGCGACCTACGACAACCTCAACCAGTCGATGTACGCCTTCCAGGGCAATACCTGGAACAGCCTCGGCGCGCTGAGCGGCATCACCGTCGCCAACGGCGTCGTCACCTCGAGCACGCTGACCAACGGGCTGAGCGTGCTCGACGTGCAATACCGCCAGGCGGAGATGCATTCCGACACCTATCAGTTCAAGGCGAAGTGGCAGGACAATAATTGGGACCTGAACCTGGAGGGCGGCCTGTCCGATGCGGACGGCGGCACGAAGAAGCAGGTGTTCCTCGAATTCCTCAACCACGCCACTTACACCGTCGACAACACCGGCGCGCCGGGCAAGCCGGGTAACCTGACCTACACCACCAACGTGATGGGCAATCCGGCGGCGTTCGTCACCGATCCGGGCTGGAGCGGCAATCTCGTCGCCAAGCCGACCACCGACAAGGAGCGGTACGGCCAGGTCGACCTCGGCTTCGACTTCGACGGAGCGGTGAAGCGGCTCCAGTTCGGCTATAAATACCGCCATCACGAGACGGGCCAGTCCTATGCCGGCGTGTCGCTCAACGGCATCGCGGTGGCGGCGTCGGCGTTCGATCCGTCGCAGGCGCCGGGCAATTACCTGCGCGGGTTCGACGGCGCGGGCGACCAGATGCGCGACCGCTTCGTCATCAGCGGCAATGCGATGTACGATTACGTCACCGGGCTGCCGAACCTGCCATCCCCCTCGGCCTATGCCGCGCCGGAGTTCGCCTCGGGCAACTGGAACATCAAGGAGAACATCCACGCCGTCTATGGCCAGGTGGATGTCGACACCGGCATCCTGCGCGGCAATTTCGGCGTCCGCTACGTCCGCACCATCACGGACGGCGCGGGGCTGGTCTGCACGCCCGGCGCGTCGTGCAGCTCGCAGGGCGACTGGGTGATGCAATATTCGCACAAGACCTATGAGAACGTGCTGCCCAGCTTCAACCTCGCCCTGTCGGTGCGCGACGACCTGATCCTGCGCTTCGCCGGGGCGGAGGTGGTCGCGCGGCCGAACTATTCCGACATGACCAATTATTTCTGGCTGTCGGATCAGGTGCTGAATGGCGCGGGCGGCAATCCGAACCTGAAGCCGTATCGCTCGGGCAACCTCAACGCGTCGGTGGAATGGTATTTCCAGCGCCACGCGATCCTGTCGGCGGAGGCGTTCTACAAGTCGATCGACGACTATATCCTCTATCGCACCGCGCCCGAGAATTATTACAACCAGTCCAAGGGCTTCGTCACCACCTACCAGATCAGCCGGCCGTACAATGCCGGCCATGCCTCGGTGAAGGGCTTCGCGGTCGCCTATCAGCAGAACCTGCCCTATGGCTTCGGCATCCTCACCAACTATACCTATTCGGACGCCAAGGGCGTCGGCGGGGCGGACCTGCCGTACAATTCGCGGCATCAGGTGAGCCTCAGCCCGTTCTTCGAATCCGGGCCGGTGGCGCTGCGCGGCACGTGGACGTGGCGGTCGAAATATTTCACCGGCGTCGATCGCGGCGACAACATGTACGTGCGCGCCACCGACAATCTCGATGTGTCGGCGACGTACAAGTTCACGCCGGAGGTCAACCTGACGCTCTCCGGCATGAACCTCACCGACTCCGAATATTACGCTTACGCCAACACGCCCGCCCTCCCTCGCGGCGTGTATCGGAACGGCCGGAAGCTGATGGCGACGTTCAACGTCAACTTCTGACCGACCGGATGACGGGGCCGCCGACAGTGCCGGCGGCCCCGCTTTGTCTCGCGCGGGCATTTCCAATCGCGCCCGCCCCGTTATGTTCCCCTCGATCCGTCGTTGCCGGAAAGGGCGTGCCAGCGTGTTTCCCCGCCGTTTCCTGTCGCTCGCCCTGCTGACCGCCGCGCTGCCCGTGGCGGCATGGGCGGAGCCGGCGCTGCTGCCCGCGCCCGTCTCGGCGGTGGCGGGATCGGGCCGGCTGCTGGTCGGGCCGGGGACGGCGATCATCGTGCCGGCAGGCGACGGCGCCGCGCGCAATGCCGCCGAGCGGCTGGCGGAATGGACGCTCGCCGCGCGCGGGCTGAAGCTGTCGATCACGACGCGCGCGACGGGGCCGGCGATCCGCTTCCGGCGCGGCGCGTCCGGCGTAGCCGAATCCTATGCGCTCGATATCGGCCCGCGCGGCGCGACGATCACCGCCGGCGACGATGCCGGGCTGCTCTATGGCGCGGTCAGCCTGTGGCAGTATCTGACGCCCGACCGGGCGCGCGGCGCGGTCGCGATCCCGGCGGTGTCGGTGAAGGATGCGCCGCGCTTCCGGTGGCGCGGGCTGATGCTGGACAGCGCGCGCCATTTCCAGTCGCCCGATTACGTCCGTCACCTGATCGACTGGATGGCGGTCAACAAGCTCAACACGCTCCACTGGCATCTGGTCGACGATCAGGGCTGGCGGCTGGAGATCCGCAAATATCCGCGCCTGACGGAAGTGTCGGGCTGGCGCGTCCCCGCCACCGCACCCGGCGCCCCGCCGCTGCCGCGCACCGGGGGCTTCTACACGCAGGCCGAGGTGCGCCAGATCGTCGCCTATGCCGCCGCGCGCAACGTGACGATCGTGCCGGAGATCGAGATGCCCGGCCACGCGCTCTCCGCGATCCGCGCCTATCCCGCGCTCGGCACCGGCGCGCCGGTGACGCCGGGGGCGGAATCCGACTGGGGCGTGTTCCCGTGGCTCTACAATGTCGACGACGCGACCTTCGGTTTCCTGGAGGACGTGCTCACCGAAGTGATGGCGCTGTTCCCCTCGCGCTACATCCATGTCGGCGGCGACGAGGCGGTGAAGGACCAATGGAAGGCCTCGCCCGCGATCCAGGCGCGGATGAAGGCGCTCGGCATCGCCGACGAGGACGGGCTGCAAAGCTGGTTCGTCCAGCGGATGCAGCGCTTCCTCGCGGCGCACGGCCGGCGGCTGATCGGCTGGGACGAGATACTGGAGGGCGGCATCGCGCCGGAGGCGACGGTGATGTCGTGGCGCGGCATCGACGGCGCGGTGGCGGCGGCGAAGGCGGGGCACGACGCGGTGCTCAGCCCATCGCCCGCGCTCTATCTCGACAACCGGCAGGGGTTCGGCCCGCTGGAGCCGCCGGGGCGCGGCAATCTGATCGACCTCGCCAGCGTCTATCGCTTCGATCCCGCGCCCGCCGCGATCCCGGCGGAGGCGCGCCGGCATATCCTGGGCGTGCAGGCCAATCTGTGGACCGAGCATGTCCGCACCGAGCAGCGCGCGGCGTGGATGATGTTCCCGCGCGCCAATGCGCTGGCGGAGGTGGCGTGGTCGCCGGGCGGGAGCCAGGACTTCGCCGGCTTCGTCGCGCGGCTGGTGCCGCAGCTCGACCGGATGCGCGCATTGGGGCTGGAGCCGGCGGCCAGCGCCTTCGCGGTGACGACGGCGACCGATTTCACACCCGGCGATCCGCACGCCATCGTGACGCTCGCCGATCAGGCCGGCCTGCCGCTGCGCTATACGACCGACGGGAGCGCTCCCACCGCCGTCTCGCCGCTCTACGCCGGGCCGCTGAGCGTGATGTTGCCGACGCGGCTGCGCGCCGCCGCGATGTTCGGCGCGCGCGCGATGCCCGGCGCGTTCGACGCGACGATCGACGCCGCCTATGTCCGGCAACGCAGCGACGAGCAGCTCGCCACCTGCACCGACAAGGTGCGGCTCGCGGTGGAGGACGATGCGCCGGCCGAGGGCAGGCGCGCCTCGTTCCTCACCGATATCCTCAACCCGTGCTGGCTTTACCGCGACGCGCCGACCGGCGGCGCGCGGCGGATCGCGCTGACGGTGGGGCAGTTCCCGTTCAACTTCCAGATCGGCAAGGACATCGACAACATCCGCTTCCGCGCGCCCGGGACGCCGGACGGCGAGTTCGAGGTGCGCGCCGGAAGCTGCGACGGGGAGCGGATCGCGGTGCTGCCGCTCGCGCCCGCGCGCAACAATCCTGAACTCACCCGGCTCGTCGCGCCGTTGCCGCCGCGCGCGGCGCGGGAGACCCTGTGCATCACCTATACCGCGCGCGGCGTGAACCCGATGTGGGGGCTGAAGCAGGTGGAGCTGCTGCCGTGAGCGAGGTGGCGCTGCTCGCCCCGTTCGCCGGCTGGTTCGGCCCGATCGACGAGGTGCCGGACCCGGTGTTCGCCGGGCGGATGATGGGCGACGGCTGCGCGGTCGACCCGATCGAGGGCGAATTGCGCGCACCCGCCGCCGGCACGGTGATCGCGGTGCCGGCGAGCGCCCATGCGGTGACGCTGCGGCTCGACAATGGCGCCGAGCTGCTGATCCATATCGGGCTGGAGACGGTGGCGCTGGGCGGCGCGGGCTTCACGGCGCTGGTCGCGGCCGGCGCGCGGGTGGCGGCGGGCGATGCGCTGATCCGCTTCGATCTCGACGCGGTGGCGGAGGGGGCGAAGGCGCTGATCACGCCGATCGTCGTCGCCAATCAGGGCTATGCGCTGCGGCTCGACGCGCCGGGCCGGGCGGTGCGCGCGGGGGAGACGATCGGCTGGCTCTCCGGCGAGGGTGCGCGGGCGACGGGCGCATCGGGCGGGGAGCGTTACAGCCGTAATGTACCGGTCGCCGCCGCGCACGGCATCCACGCGCGGCCGGCGGCGCGGATCGCGGCGGCGCTGCGCCCGTTCGCCGCCGAGGTGATGCTCGCGTCCGGCGGGAAAGGCGCCAATGCGCGCAGCACCGTGGCGCTGCTCGGGCTTGGCGTGCGCGCGGGCGATATGGTGGAAATCACCGGCATCGGCGGCGATGCGCGGGGCGCGGTGGATGCGGTCGCGGCGCTGATCCTGGCGGGGCTGGGCGAGGAAGCGGCTGCGGCGCCCGCCGTCCGGCCCGCGCCGACCGGGCAGGCGGTGACGGGCGCGCCGGGCCTGGCGATCGGCCAGGTGACTCAGCTTCGCGCGGTCGACCTCGACGTGGCCGTCGATGGCGCGGGCGTCGCGCACGAGCGGCAGGCGCTGGCCGAGGCGCTGGCGGCGGTCGCGGCCGGGCTTGGCGGCGGCAATCGCGCGGCGGCGGAGATCGCGGAGGCGCATCGCGCGCTGCTCGCCGATCCCGAGCTTGCCGGTGCGGCGGAGCGCGGGATCGCCGCCGGGCGCAGTGCGGCTTTCGCATGGCGCGCCGCGACCCGCTCCGCCGCCGACGCGATCCGCGCGACCGGCGATGCGCTGCTGATGGAGCGCGTCGCCGACCTCGCCGATCTGGAGCGGCAGGTGATCGCCCACCTGCTCGGCCAGGACGCGCCGGCCGTGCCCGCCATTGCGCCCGACACGATCCTGATCTCGGAGGATCTGCTCCCCTCGCAATTCCTCGCGCTCGATCGTGCGCGGCTGGCCGGGATCGTCACCGCCGCCGGCGGGCCGACCGCGCATGTCGCGATCCTCGCCGCGTCGGCCGGCGTGCCGATGCTGGTCGCCGCCGGCGAGGCGGTGCTGGCGATCCCCGAGGGGCGCACCGTGATCCTCGACGCGGACCGCGCCGCGCTCGATGCCGATCCCGGGGTCGGCGCGCTGGCCTCGGCGAGCGAGCGGCTCGCCGAGGCGCGCGAGCGCCGCGCGCGCGACCTCGCCGCCGCCACCGCACCGGCGGCGACGGCGGACGGCGCGCGCATCCACGTCTTCGCCAATCTCGGCGCGGCGGCGGAAGTGGCGGGTGCGGTCGCCGCCGGGGCGGAGGGCTGCGGCCTGCTGCGCACCGAATTCCTGTTCCTCGACCGCGACACCGCCCCCGACGAGGCGGAGCAGCGCGACGTCTATCGCCGCATCGCCGCCGCGCTGGGCGATCGCCCGCTGATCGTCCGCACGCTCGATATCGGCGGCGACAAGCCGATGCCGTATCTGCCGTTGCCGGCGGAGGAGAATCCCGCGCTCGGCCTGCGCGGCATCCGCCTCGGCCTCGCCCGGCCGGACCTCATGCGCACGCAGCTTCGTGCGATCCTCGCGGCGGTGCCGTCGCCGCAATGCCATGTCATGCTGCCGATGGTGGTCGATCTCGCCGAATTGCGCGCGGCGCGCGCGATGCTGGACGAGGCACGCGCCGCGCTCGGCATCGCCGCGCCGGTGCCGCTGGGGGTGATGATCGAGACGCCCGCCGCCGCGATGCTGGCCGACCAGCTCGCGACGGAAGCCGATTTCCTGTCGGTCGGCACCAACGACCTTACCCAATATACGCTGGCGAGCGATCGCGGCAACGCGGCCGTCTCCGCGAAGCTCGACGCGATGCATCCGGCGGTGCTGCGGCTGATCCGCGAGGTGGGGCGCGGTGCGAAGGCGCACGGCCGCTGGGCGGGCGTGTGCGGCGGCCTCGCCTCCGATCCGCTCGCCGCGCCGATCCTGGTCGGGCTGGGGATGACCGAGCTTTCCGCGACGCCGGCCGCTGTTCCGGCGCTCAAGGCGGCGATCCGGCGGTGGGCGCTGGCCGATTGCGTCGCGCTCGCCGAACGCGCCTGCGCCGCGACCGCCGCCGCCGAGGTCCGCGCGATCGCCAGCGAGGTGTTGTGATGCCGATCAGACCCGCCGCCCTGTTGAGCCGCCTCCAGCCGCTCGGCCGCGCGCTGATGCTGCCGATCGCGGTGCTGCCGGTGGCGGCGCTGCTGCTGCGGCTCGGCCAGCCGGACCTGCTCGACATCCCGTTCATCGCGGCGGCGGGCAATGCGATCTTCGCCAATCTCGGGCTGCTGTTCGCCGCCGGCGTCGCGGTGGGCCTCGCGCGCGGCAACCACGGCGCGGCGGCGCTGGCCGGGGTCGTCGCCTATCTCGTCGCGACCGAGGGGGCGAAGGCGCTGCTCATCCCTCCGCCCGACATGCTCGCCGCCGATCCCGCGATCCAGGCGGCGTGGCGCGCTAAGGAGATCGCCAAGCTCGGCGTGCCCGCCGGCATCCTCGCCGGGCTGACGGCGGGTGCGCTCTACAACCGCTTCTCGGATATCCGGCTGCCCGACTATCTCGCCTTCTTCGCCGGGCGGCGCTTCGTGCCGATCGCGGCCGGGGTGGCGGGGCTGGCCGGCGCGGCGCTGTTCGGCTGGGGCTTCCCGTGGTTCGAGGGCGCGATCGACGGGCTGTCGCAATGGGTGGTCCATGCCGGATCGTTCGGGCTGTTCGCCTATGGCGTGCTCAACCGGCTGCTGCTGGTGACGGGGCTGCACCATATCATCAACAACATCGCCTGGTTCGTGCTCGGCGACTATCACGGCAAGACCGGCGACATCGCGCGCTTCTTCGCCGGCGATCCCCATGCCGGCGCGTTCATGGCCGGCTTCTTCCCGGTGATGATGTTCGGGCTGCCCGCCGCCTGCCTCGCCATGTACCGCGCCGCGCTGCCGGAGCGGCGCAAGGCGGTGGGCGGCATGTTGCTGAGCCTCGCGCTCACCTCGTTCCTGACCGGCGTGACCGAGCCGATCGAGTTCAGCTTCATGTTCCTCGCGCCGATGCTCTACGCCGTCCATGCGGTGCTGACCGGCGTGGCGATGGTGGTGATGGACGCGCTGGGGGTGAAGCTCGGCTTCGGCTTTTCGGCGGGGCTGATCGACTATGCGCTGAACTTCGGCCTCGCGACGCGGCCGCTGATGCTGTTGCCGGTCGGCGCGGTATATTTCGTGCTCTATTACGCCACCTTCGCCTGGTGCATCCGCCGCTTCGACCTCAAGACGCCCGGGCGCGAGCCGGAAGCGGCGACGGCGACGGAGCGGGCGGCGGGAAGCTCGCGCGGCGAGCGCGTCGTCGCGGCGCTCGGCGGGGCGACGAACATCCGCAGCGTCGATGCCTGCACCACGCGGCTGCGGCTGGTGCTGGCGGACAATGCGCGGATCGACGAGGCGGGGCTGAAGGCCGAAGGCGCGCGCGGCGTGCTGCGGCTGGCGGACGGCGGGCTTCAGGTGGTGTTCGGGCCGATCGCCGATCAGGTGGCGGGCGAGGCGCGGGCGGCGCTGTCGGGCGCGCCGCTCGCTCCGGCCGCGCCCGCCGTCGCGGCGAGCGGCGGACCGGCGGGGAACGACGCGATCCGCCGCGCGCTGGGCGAGGGCAATGTCCTCGCGCTGGCCGCGCGCGGCACCCGGCTGATCGCGACGCTGCGCGATCCGGCGCTGGCCGACGAGGCCGCGCTCCACGCCGCCGGCGTCCGCCTCGTCGCGCGGCAGGCGGGCAGCGACCGGCTGCACCTGCTTGTCGCCCCGCCCGGAGAATAGTCGCCGCGGCGTTGTTCTGCGGGAATTTGGACCCTAAAGGATCGGGAAACTCCTCCCAGCAAGGTCCACCTATGTCCGAACCCACCAACGTCCAGTTTTCCGAACGCGAAGCCTTGCTGTTCCATTCGGAGGGGCGGCCGGGGAAGATCGAGATCGTCGCCTCCAAGCCGATGGCGACGCAGCGCGACCTGGCGTTGGCTTATTCCCCCGGCGTCGCGGTGCCGGTGCAGGCGATCGCGAACGATCCGGCGACCGCTTACGATTATACCGCCAAGGGCAACCTCGTCGCGGTGATCTCGAACGGCACCGCGATCCTCGGCATGGGCAATCTCGGCGCGCTGGCGTCGAAGCCGGTGATGGAGGGCAAGGCGGTGCTGTTCAAGCGCTTCGCCGATGTCGATGCGATCGATCTGGAAGTGGCGACCGAGGACGTGGACGCCTTCATCAACTGCGTCGCGCTGCTGGAGCCGTCGTTCGGGGGGATCAATCTGGAGGATATCAAGGCGCCGGAATGCTTCATCATCGAGCAGACGCTGCGCGAGCGGATGAACATCCCCGTCTTCCACGACGACCAGCACGGCACCGCGATCATCACCGCCGCCGGGCTGATCAACGCCTGCCTGCTGACCGGCCGCAACATCAACGAGGTGAAGGTGGTGGTGAACGGCGCGGGCGCCGCCGCGATCGCCTGCACCGAGCTGATCAAGGCGCTGGGCGTGCGGCATGACAATGTGCTGATGTGCGACCGCAAGGGCGTGATCTATCAGGGCCGCGAGGGCGTGAACCAGTGGCAGTCCGCCCATGCCGTCGTCACCGAGCGCCGCTCGCTGACCGAGGCGCTGGTCGGCGCGGACGTGTTCCTCGGCCTCTCCGCCGCCGGCGCGCTGAAGCCGGAGATGGTGAAGGACATGGCCAAGGCGCCGATCATCTTCGCCATGGCCAATCCCGACCCCGAGATCCGCCCGGAGGAGGCGAAGGCCGCGCGCCCCGACGCGATCATCGCCACGGGGCGTTCGGACTATCCCAACCAGGTCAACAACGTGCTCGGCTTCCCGTTCATCTTCCGCGGCGCGCTCGACGTGCGCGCCTCGGCGATCAATGACGAGATGAAGGTCGCAGCCGCGCAGGCGATCGCCGAGCTGGCGCGCGAGCGCGTGCCGGAGGAAGTGGCGATCGCCTATGGCGTGCGGCATGTGTTCGGCCCGGAATATATCATCCCCGCGCCGTTCGATCCGCGCCTGATGGAAGTGGTGCCCGCCGCCGTCGCCAAGGCGGCGATGGATTCGGGCGTCGCGACCAAGCCGATCCTCGACATGGAGGGTTATCGCCAGCAGCTTCGCGGGCGCCTCAACCCGACCAATTCGGTCCTGACGCTCGCTTACGAAGGTGCGCGCGCGCATCCCAAGCGCGTGCTGTTCGCGGAGGGCGAGGAGGAAGTGGTGCTGCGCGCCGCGATCCAGTTCAAGGAAGGCGGCTACGGCACCCCCGTCCTCGTCGGGCGCGACGACGTGCCGGACCGGCTGCGCGCGCTGGGCGTCTCCAATCCGCAGGAATATGAGCTGCACAACAGCCGCCATTCGCCGCTGGTGCCGAAAATGGTCGACTTCCTCTACCAGCGGCTCCAGCGCCGGGGCTATCTGCGCCGCGATTGCGAGCGCATGATCAACCAGGATCGCAACATCTTCGGCGCGGTGCTGCTCCAGATGGGCGAGGCCGATACGATGATCACCGGCATCACCCGCACCTGGGCGCATACGATGCGCGAGGTGAAGCGCGTGATCGACCCCGAAGTGGGCCGTACCCCGTTCGGCATCCATATCATGGTCGGGCAGAGCCATACGGTGTTCATCGCCGACACCACCGTCAACGAACGCCCCAGCCCCGACGAACTGGCCGACATCGCCGAGCATACCGCGCAGGTCGCGCGCCGCATGGGCCACGAGCCGCGCGTCGCCTTCCTGAGCTATTCGACGTTCGGCAATCCGGAAGGGCAGTGGCTGGAGAATATCCGCGCGGCCGTGGGCGTGCTCGACGAGCGCAAGGTGGGCTTCGAATATGAGGGCGAGATGTCGCCGGACGTCGCGCTCAACCCGCGGCAGCTTGCCAATTATCCCTTCGCGCGGCTCTCCGGCCCGGCCAACGTGCTGGTGATGCCGGGTCTGCAATCCGCCAACATCTCCGCCAAGTTGCTGCGCGAGCTGGGCGGGGATTCGATGATCGGCCCGATGCTGATCGGGATGGAGAAGCCGGTGCAGATCGCGCCGATGACCTCCACCGCGAGCGAGCTGGTGACGCTCGCCGTGCTGGCGGCCGGCGGCATCGCGCGCTGAGCGGATCGGCGGCGGCGGAGCAGCCCGCTCCCGCCGCCGCCGCGCCCCGCGATTTCATCCGCAATCCATCTTGTCCGCGCAACCTTTCGCGCCCGAAACCATTTCATCCATCGGGAACGATGGAGAACAGACGATGCGGATGGTTGCTTTGGCCGCCCTTGGCGCGGCGGTGCTGGTGACGGGCTGCGTGGACGACAGCGGCCCCGGCTATGCCGGAGACGGCTATCGCCGCTACGACTACAACCGGCCCGACCCGTCCTATAACGGTTATTATGCCGACCGCTATTATCGCGACAATCCGCGCTATCGCGAGCGCCGGCTCGGCAGCAACGATCGCGTCTATGTCGGGCAGGACGGCCGTTATTATTGCCGCCGCAACGACGGCACCACCGGGCTGATCGTGGGCGGTATCGCCGGCGGCGCGCTGGGCGCGGCGATCGCGCCGGGCGGATCGGGCCTGCTCGGCGCGCTGCTGGGCGGCGCTGGCGGCGCGCTGCTCGGCAAGTCGGTCGACAAGAACAACGTGCGCTGCCGCTGACGGAGCGGCGGGGACGGCGACAGGTTGCGACAATTTCGTCGCCGTCCCGGCACATTCGCGCGACAGGTGCGCGCCACATCTACCCATGGCCAGCGTATCGGCCGCGTAGGGAGTAGGATGATGAAGAAACTGACCATGATCGCCGCTGGCATCGGCATTGCCTTCGCCGCCGTGCCGGGCGTCGCGGTTGCCGCGCCGTGGGTATCGATCGACCAGCGGGCGGCAAATATCGACATGCGCATCGATCAGGGCCTGCGCGCCGGCAGCCTGAACCGCGCGGAGGCGCTGCGGCTGCGCGGGCAGGTGCGCGACCTGAAGATGCTGGAGATGCGTTACCGCCGTGGCGGGCTGACGATGGCGGAGCGGCGCGACCTCGATCGGCGCTTCGACCGGCTGAGCGCGCAGGTCCGCTTCGAAAAGCACGACCGCCGGCACCGCTGATACAGGTCAGCGCAACGGCTTCCCCGAATCCTTCCAGCGATCGAGTATCCGGGATTGGGGCAGGCTATCGGGAGCGGCGTCGCGCAATGCGGCGCCGCTTTCCGCATGGGCCGGCTGGACGGCCGGCGCGAGCGGAGCCGGGATCGCCCTGTCGGCCGGCGGCGGTGGGAGCGGGACGACTGGTAGCGGCAGCGGCGCGGCGGGCATGACGGGCTGTGGCTCGCCGCCGCGATAGACGCGGGTGAACGCCGCCGCCGTGCCCCAATAGCCCTTCCAGCGATGGAAGAAATGCGCGCCGATCGCGTCGGTCATCACCAGGGTGCGGTTCCATGCCGGCGTCACCGCATAGGTGTGGTAATGCGTCGCCAGCCCGACCGGCGCGAACACCTGTCCGGCGAGGATCATCGCGGCGTTGCGCGCGGCGCGCGCCCAGCCGGCGCGTGACGGGATGCGCGCGGCCGATCCGTCGCAGGCGAAGCTGAACTGGCAGCCGCTCGCGCGGCCCGCGCCCTGATAGACCACGCCGCACACGGTGGGCGGGAACGCGGGATGCCGCACGCGGTTGAGCACCACCTGTGCCACAGCGCGCTGCCCCGCGTCGCTTTCCGACGCCGCCTCGTAATAGACCGCCGCCGTCAGGCACTGGAGCGCGCGGGCACGGTCGATCGTGCCGGCGAGGCGGGTGGAGAAAGGCGCGGCGGGAGTGACGCTGGCGTCGCCCGCGATCGTTGCGCCGCGAGGCACCGGGGGCAGGGCGATGGTGCCGGTGGAGCCGCGCGCCGGTGCGGCGAACTCGGCCGGCGCGGCGTCATCGCCGGCAAGTGGTGCCGCAGCGTTACGCGCAGCGACGGGAGCCGGTCGGGACGAAGCGAGGTGGAAAGCCATGCCGCCCGCCACCGCCGCGCATCCCGCCAGCGGCAGCGCGATACGGCGCAACGCGCGCAACCGCCCGAGGCGTTGCGCGCGCCGTTCGCTGGGATGCGTCGCCGCGGTGGACATGACGCCCCTCTCGCACGGATGGTTTACGATTCCGCTATCGCAGGTTCACGCTGTCGAGGTTGAGCGTCGCGGCGGGGATCGTCTCGGTCGCCGGGCGCTCCTTGCGCAGCGCGTCGCCGAACGCGCGCGCGTCGCCCACCACCACGGTCGTCGCATCGGCCGGGTCGAACAGCGCCGCCGCCGCAGACTGCACCGCCGCCGCCGGCGTGTCCCGCACCGCATCGGCGTAGCGCGTCATCTCGTCGATCGGCAGGCCGTTCAGCACCATGTTGCCGACGATTCCGGCGAGGCCGGCGGTGCGCTCGATCTGCCGCCCGAAATTGCCGATCAACACCGAGCGGCGCGTCGCCAGCTCGCTCTCCGCGATCGGCGCGCTGCCCAGCCGCCGCATCTCTCCGGCGATCAGCGACACCACTTCCGGCGCGGCGTCGTTCCTGGTCGAGGCGGCGGCCGTGATCGATCCGGTCAGCCGGTCGGCGTCGAGATCGCTGCGCGCGCCATAGGAAAGCCCGCGCCTGATGCGGATTTCCTGATTGAGCCGCGATGTATAGCCGCCGCCCAGCACCGTATTGGCGAGCAGCGCGGGATAGTAACGCGGGTCGCCGCGCGGGATCGCGCCGCGTGCGACGGTTACGCCGGCCTGCCCCGCGTCGGGCAGATCGATCAGGATCGTGCGCGGCGTCGCCGCCGGGGTCGGCGCGGCGAGCGGGGCGGGGGCGGGGCCGGCGGCGCGCCAGTCGCCGAACCAGCGTTCGGCCAGCGCCTTTGCGGTGACCGGCGTGATGTCGCCGGTCAGGATCAATGTCGCGCGATCCGGCGACCATGCGGCGGCATAGGCCGCGCGCACGTCGGCGGGGATGATCCGCTTGAGCGACGTGGGCGTGCCCTCCACCGCGCCGCCGTAGCCGGACGTGCCGTATAGCGCGCGATCCGCCACCAGCCCGGCCAGCGCCATCGGATCGGTGAGCGTCACCTGCGCCGCGTCGATCGCCTGCGCCCGCGCGCGCTCCAGCTCGTCGGGGGCGAGCGTGGCGTGGCGCGCGGCATCGGCGAGGATGCCCAGCGCGGGTGACAGCGCGGGCGTGGCGACGGTGATGCCGATCGCGCTGCCCTCGCGCCCCGCGCCGGTGTCGAGCGACGCGCCGAGCGCCTCGGCATCGCGCGCGATCTGCGTGGCAGAGCGGGTCGGCGTTCCCTTCGTCAGCAATGTCGCGGCGAGGCCCGCGGTGCCGGCCTTGCCCGCCGCGTCGCGCGCCGCGCCCGATGCGCCGATCAGCCGCGCGGTGACGAGCGGCACGTCATGCCGCTCGACCGTCACGACCCTGAGGCCGTTGGCGAGCCGCAGTTCGCCCGGCGTCGGCACATGGCCTGCGACGACCGGGCCGAGCGGCGGCAGCGGTGCGCGATCGGCGTCCGTCGCCGGGGTGACGACCGCGATGTCGCGCGGCGCCTCGAGCGGGCGCGTCTCGACCGTCGCGGCGACCGGGATGCCGGCATCGGGCTTCGCGCCCTCGGCGGCGGGCAGGTAGCGGATCGTGGCGACGCGATCGTCGGCGAGCCAGGTCCGCGCGACGCGCTGGACGTCGGCGGCGGTCACCGCGCGCACCGCCGCGAGTTGCCGCTCGGTGGCGCGCGGATCGCCGTCCACCAGCACCGACGCGGCGATGACGCGCGCGCGGCCCTCCGTAGTCTCCATCGCCTTCAGCGCGTCGGTGAGGATCTCGGTCTTGGCCTCGGCGAGTTCCGCCGGGGTGACGGGCGCGGCGCGGACGGCGGCGATCTGGGCGCGCAGCGCGCGGTCCAGCGCGTCCGGGTCTTTGCCCCCGGCGGCGATCGCGATGATGTCGAGCTTGCCCGGCCCCGCGCGCGTATCGAGCGAGGCGTCCACCGCCTGCGCCAGCCCGTCGCGATAGACAAGGCTTTCGTGCAGCCGCGAGCTTTCGCCGCGCGCGAGGATCGCCTGCAGCACCATCAGCGCGGGCATGTCGGGCGCACGATCCGGCGGCAGCGGATAGCTGAGCGCGATCGCGGGCAGCGGCGTGTTCGGCTCATGCACCGTCACCGTCACCGGCTTCGTCCGCACCGGTTCGTCGGCGGTGACGCGCGGGATCGGGCGGTCGGGGCGTTTGATCGGGGCGAAATAGCGATCGACCCAGCGGTCCAGCTCGGCCGGATCGAAATTGCCGGCGACGACGAGGATCGCATTGTCGGGCCGGTAATAGGTCGCGTGGAAGGCGCGCACGTCGTCGATCGTCGCCGAATCGAGATTGGCGATGCTGCCGATCACCCCGCGCGCATAAGGGTGATGCTGATAGGCGAGCGCGGGCAGGTAGAGCGAATCGAGCTTGCCGTATGGCCGCGCCAGCACGGACTGGCGGAACTCCTCCTTCACCACGTCGCGCTCGGAGGCGAAGTCGGCCGGCGACACCACCAGCGAGGCCATGCGATCGGCCTCAGCGAACAGCAGCCGCTGGAGATGGTTGGCCGGCACCACCTCGAAATAATTGGTATAATCGTCGCCGGTCGAGGCGTTGTTGTAGCCGCCGACATCCTCGGTCAGCCGGTCGAACTGCTCGGGCCTGAGGTTGCGCGTCGCCTTGAACATCAGATGCTCGAACAGATGCGCGAAGCCCGATCGCCCGCGCGGATCGTCGCGCCCGCCGACGTCGTACCACACCTGGATCGCGACATTGGGCGTCGCGGCATCGCGGATCGCATAGACGCGCAGCCCGTTGGCGAGCGTCCGTTCGGTGAAGGCGACCGGCTGCACCGCCGGCAGCGGGGGAGCCGGCTCGGCGAGCGCGGGAACGGCGGTGGCGGCGAGCAGCAGCGGCAGGATCAGGCGCATGGCGTCCTTTCAATCGCGCGAGACGATCAGCGTGATGCCGGGCGCGGCGGCGATCGCCTCATACCCGAGCTGCCGGATTCCGCCGGGCGGCGGTGTGGCTCACTTCTTCTCGTCCCTGTCGCGGTTCGCGAACAGCACGGCGGCGGCGACGGCGGCGGAGCCAATGCCGACGCCAAGGCCGATCTTGCCGATATTCCAGTTACGGGTCTTGCGCTCCCGCTTCGCCTTGTGCGCGCCTTCCTCATGCGCCTTAGCGTCGCGCGCGGCGGCGAGGATCTCATTGGGTTCTTCACTGTCGGACACGCTTACTCTCCTTCACTTCCGTAATATCGTGCGCGGAACGCGCGGGCGAACGGGCCGAGCGTGCCGGCGGCGATCGCCGCGCGCAGGTCCGCCATCAACGCTTCGTAGAACCAGATGTTGTGCTCGGTCATCAGCATCGCGCCGAGAATCTCGCCTGCGCGGACGAGATGGTGGAGATAGGCGCGGCTCCACTTGCCGCACACCGGGCAGGCGCAAGCGGGATCGAGCGGCCCCTGGTCCTCCGCGAAGCGCGCGTTGCGGATGTTGATCGGGCCGGCGCGGGTGAAGGCCTGGCCGGTGCGGCCCGAGCGCGTCGGCAGCACGCAATCGAACATGTCGACCCCGCGCTCGACCGCGCCGACGATATCGTCGGGCTTGCCGACCCCCATCAGGTAGCGCGGCTTTTCGGTCGGGAGTTGGCCGGGTGCAAAATCGAGGCAGCCGAACATCGCCTCCTGCCCCTCGCCCACCGCGAGGCCGCCGATCGCATAGCCGTCGAAGCCGATGTCGGTCAGCGCGTCGGCCGACGCCTTGCGCAGCCCTTCGTCGAGCGCGCCCTGCTGGATGCCGAAGATCGCATTCGACGCGGCATGTTCCTCGCCCGCGTCGAACGCGGCGCGGCTGCGCCTCGCCCAGCGCATCGATCGCTCCATCGCCGCCGCCTGCACCTCGCGGGTGGAGGTGGTCGGCACCAGCTCGTCGAACGCCATGACGATATTCGAGCCGAGCAGCCGCTGGATCTCGATCGATCGTTCCGGGCTGAGCAAATGGCGCGAGCCGTCGAGGTGGCTCTTGAACGACACGCCGTCCTCGCTGCGCCTGGTCAGATCGGCGAGGCTCATCACCTGATAGCCGCCCGAATCGGTGAGGATCGGCCGGTCCCAGCCCATGAAATCGTGCAGCCCGCCGAGCCGCGCGACGCGCTCCGCGCCGGGGCGGAGCATCAGGTGATAGGTGTTGCCGAGGATGATGTCCGCGCCCGATGCGGCGACGTCGGCGGGTTTCATCGCCTTGACGGTGGCGGCGGTGCCGACCGGCATGAAGGCGGGGGTGCGGATCGTGCCGCGCCGCATCGCGATCGTGCCGGCGCGCGCTGCGCCGTCCGTGGCGGC
Organism: Sphingomonas sp. 67-36; assembly: GCA_001897375.1. Lineage (GTDB taxonomy): Bacteria > Pseudomonadota > Alphaproteobacteria > Sphingomonadales > Sphingomonadaceae > Sphingomonas. Next base: position 251,550 of record MKSU01000017.1, read on the forward strand.
GATGGTGAAGGTGAAACGGTCGGTCATCGGGTGAAGCTCATTGCGGCGGGGCGCCACGCCCCTTGTGCTTGCCGCCGGGGCGGTCGCCGGGCACCGAGGCGCGGATCGTGAGACATTCGGCGCGGGTGACCACGCCGTCATGATCGCGATCGAGCCGGCGGAAGATCTGCGCCATCTTCACCTGTATCTCCGCCAGCGTGATGCGGTTGTCGCCGTCCGCATCCACCTCGAACGGGCTGGGCAGCGCATTGCGGTCGCCCAGCCAGCGCTCCGCCCAGTCGGCGAACTCGATATAGCCGAGCGAGCCCTTGTGGCCGGTATCGATCGCCGCGAAACTGCGCTCGACGCAGGCGTGAAGCTCGGCGGCGGTGGTGCGGCCGTCGCCGTCCGTATCGCAGGCGGCGATCATCATCGCCACCGGCTCGACCACCATCGTCGCGGGCGGCTGGCCGGGGCCGGGCGGCGTGGCGGTCACGGTGACGGCGGCCTGAAGCAGCAGGGCGAGGATCATGCAGCGTCTTCCTGCAAGCGGCGCGAGAACATGCGCCGCATCGACACGCGCGCGGCTGAACCTTGGCTGAGCCGATCTGCGCCGGGCCGGTTTCGCATGATCCCGCCCTATGGCCCGCGAGCCGGGCTGGCAACCGCCCGATACGCCTCACGCCAGCGCGGCGACGCCGGTGCAGAGCAGGCGGACCAGCTCGCCCTGACCGCGAACCCCGGTCTTGGCGTAGATGCGCTTCGAATAGTTGCGCGCGGTTTCGATCGTCAGGCCGGTCGCGGCGGCGGCCTCGGCGATGCTGGCGCCGTCGGCGATCGCGGCGGCGAGACGCGCCTCGCCGCGCGTCAGCCCGTGAAGCGCCTCGATCGCGGCCAGGCGTGCCGGTCCGGAGCGCGGCGGGAAGCGGAGCAGCGCGGTCATGGCCGGCGCGGACGGGATCAGCAGGGCATCGAGCGCGGCGCCAGCGGAAAGGCGGATCGCGCGGGGCGGCGCGTTCTGGTCATCGGCGAAGGCCGCGGCGGCGAGGAGGAGCAGGCGCTCGCTCTCGGCGTCGCCGGTGCGCAGGCGCTGGCCGATGGCGGGGGCGCTGCCGGTGAGCTTCCGAAGCGCGCTTGCCGCGCCGGGATCGCAATCGATCACGCGCGCGTCGCGGTCGAAGCCGATCCAGCCGGTGCCGGTGCGGGTCAGCGCATCCTCCGCCGTGGCGAGGCGGGCGCGCAGCCGTTCGCTGGCAACGAGCGCGGCAAGCGCCACCGCGAGGTGCGGGGCGAGCGCGGAGAGCAAGGCGCTGTCGGCGGCGGCAAAGGCGCGCTCGGTGGTGCTGACGGCAAGGATCGCGTTTGTCCCGCCGGTTTCGGTGACGCGCATGATCCGCAGGTCGCCGTGCGCCGGCGCCTCGTCCAGTTCGGCGGCGGCATAGACGCGGTTGGGGCGGAGCCGGTCGGGCGCGATCGCGGGAAGCGGCGCCGGCAACGGGCCCGGCGTGATGATGAGATGCGCCGCATCCGCGCGCGTCCGCCGGCGCAGGCGGTCGAGGAAGGTCGCCCAGCGCGGTTCCTCCCGCGCGCCTTCGTGGAGCGGGAGCAGCAGATCGGTCTCGTCGATGCGGCTGAAGGCCATCTATCTCCCATATGGGAGGTGGCGCGGGAAAGCCAGTCGCTCAGGTGACGGCGCATGACGATCGACGCAAAGACCCTCACCCATCTCGAACGGCTGGAGGCTGAGAGCATCCACATCATCCGCGAGGTGGCGGCGGAGTGCGAGAAGCCGGTGATGCTCTATTCGATCGGCAAGGATTCGGCGGTGACGCTGCATCTGGCGCGTAAGGCTTTCTATCCCGCGCCGCCGCCGTTCCCGCTGCTGCATGTCGATACGACGTGGAAGTTCCGCGCGATGTACGACCTGCGCGACCGGATGGCGCGGGAATCGGGCATGGAATTGCTCGTCTATCGCAACCCGGAGGCGGAAGCGCGCGGGATCAACCCGTTCGACCACGGCCCGCTCCACACCGACATGTGGAAGACCGAGGGGCTGAAGCAGGCGCTCGACCTCTACGGCTTCGACGCGGCGTTCGGCGGCGCGCGGCGCGACGAGGAGAAAAGCCGCGCCAAGGAGCGCGTGTTCAGCTTCCGCTCGGCCAGCCACCGCTGGGACCCGAAGAACCAGCGCCCGGAATTGTGGAACCTCTACAATACGAAGAAGGCGCGCGGCGAGAGCATCCGCGTCTTCCCGATCAGCAACTGGACCGAGCTGGACATCTGGCAATATATCCAGCTCAACGACATCCCGATCGTCCCGCTCTATTTCGCCGCGCCGCGCCCCACCGTGGAGCGCGACGGGATGCTGCTGATGGTCGATGACGATCGCTTCCCGCTCGCGCCCGGCGAGGTGCCGGTGGAGCGCTCGATCCGCTTCCGCACCCTGGGCTGCTACCCGCTGACCGGCGCGGTGGAGAGCGCGGCGACGACGCTGGAGGAGGTGATCCAGGAGATGCTGCTCACCACCACCAGCGAGCGGCAGGGCCGCGCGATCGATCGCGACGCCGGCGCGGCGAGCATGGAGAAGAAGAAGCAGGAGGGGTATTTCTGATGGCCGCGACGATGCAGGACAGTGCCTATCAGGCCGACGCGCTGATCGCCGAGGACATCCACGCCTATCTCGATCGCCACCAGCACAAGAGCCTGCTGCGCTTCATCACCTGCGGATCGGTGGACGACGGCAAGTCCACGCTGATCGGGCGGCTGCTCTACGATTCGAAGATGATCTTCGAGGACCAGCTCGCCGCGCTGGAGGCGGATTCGAAGCGGGTCGGCACGCAGGGGCAGGAGATCGACTTCGCGCTGCTGGTCGACGGCCTCGCCGCCGAGCGCGAGCAGGGCATCACGATCGACGTCGCCTATCGCTTCTTCGCCACCGAAAAGCGCAAGTTCATTGTCGCCGACACGCCGGGCCATGAGCAATATACCCGCAACATGGTGACCGGCGCATCGACCGCCGACCTCGCCGTGATCCTGATCGACGCGCGCAAGGGCGTGCTGACGCAAACGCGGCGACACTCCTATCTCGCGCACCTGATCGGCATCAGGAATGTCGTGCTGGCGGTCAACAAGATGGATCTGGTCGATTACGATCAGGCGACGTTCGACGCGATCGTCGCGGATTACGAGGCGTTCGCGCGCTCGATCGGCATCGCGGATTTCACCGCCATTCCGATCTCCGGCTTCAAGGGCGACAATATCACCGCGCTCTCGCCCAACACGCCATGGTATCGCGGGCCGGCGCTGATCGAGCAGCTCGAGAATGTGCCGCTCGATGCCGAGGCGGATCAGGCGAAGCCGTTCCGCCTGCCGGTGCAATGGGTCAACCGCCCGGACCTCGATTTCCGCGGGTTCGCCGGGCTAGTCGCCAGCGGACGGGTGAGGCCGGGCGACGCGATCCGCGTGCTGCCCTCGGGCAAGACCTCCACCGTCGCGCGGATCGTGACGCTCGACGGCGATCTCGACGAGGCGGTTGCCGGGCAATCGGTGACGCTGACGCTGGCCGAAGAGATCGATTGCTCGCGCGGCGACGTGATCGCTGCCGCCGATGCCCCGCCGCAGGCCGCCGACCAGTTCGAGGCGACGATCGTGTGGATGGCCGAGGAGGAGATGCTGCCAGGCCGCTCCTATTGGCTGAAGCTGGCGACGCAGACGGTCGGCGCGACGGTGCAGGCGCCGAAATATCAGGTCAACGTCAACACGCTGGAGCATCTGGCCGCCAAGACGCTGGACCTCAACGCGATCGGCGTCGCCAATCTCTCCACCGACCGGCCGATCGTGTTCGAGCCTTATGCCGACAATCGCCAGCTCGGCGGCTTCGTGCTGATCGACAAGCTGACCAACGCCACCGTCGCGGCGGGGATGCTGCACTTCTCGCTACGCCGCGCGCAGAACGTCCATTGGCAGCCGCTCGACGTGACGCGCGAGGTGCGCGCGGGGCTCAAGAACCAGAAACCGGCGGTGCTGTGGTTCACCGGCCTGTCCGGCGCGGGCAAGTCGACCATCGCCAACCTTGTCGAGAAGAAGCTGACGCGGATGAACCGCCACACCTTCCTGCTCGACGGCGACAATGTGCGTCACGGGTTGAACAAGGATCTGGGCTTCACCGATGCCGATCGCGTCGAGAACATCCGCCGCGTCGGCGAGGTGGCGCGGCTGATGACCGACGCGGGGGTGATCGTCATCACCGCCTTCATCTCTCCGTTCCGCGCCGAGCGCGAGATGGTGCGGCGGATGATGCAGCCGGGCGAGTTCGTCGAGATCCACATCGACACCCCGCTGGCCGATGCCGAGGCGCGCGACGTCAAGGGCCTCTATGCCAAGGCGCGCAGCGGCCAGCTCAAGAACTTCACCGGCATCGATTCGCCCTATGAGGCGCCGGACGATCCCGAGATCCATATCGACACCACCGGCATGACCGCAGAGGAGGCGGCCGAGCTGATCGTGCGACGCCTGATCCCGTAAAGACCACGGAAGAAAGCGGATTTTACCGGTTGTTAACCGCGCGCGGGCATGAGGGAGCATCCGGAGATTCCTCATGCCTGCGCTGCGCCAGACCGACGATGCCCCGATCCGCCCGCTGGCGCTGCCCGAGCCGCGCTGGATCGCGGGAGCGACGGCGGTCGATTCGCCGGTGCGGGACCTGCATGATCGGTTGCTGGAAGCATTCGCCGAGGAACCTGCCCGTCGCCGTGATCGTCCGGGGCTGACGCTGCGCGCCAAGGCGGGCGCGATGCTCGGCACCTCCGCGCTGCTGTGGGGGATGATCGCGATGTTCTGCTATTGGGCGATATAACCAGATAGGATAATTCTGCTTTCCTACGCGGGCCGATATGGCCTAGTTGAGCTGCCTTTCGCCGGCACGGGCCGGAAGCGAGCGAGGGGCAGATGATGATTTTCCACCATGACAGTCACGCCGGCGCGATGCCGCCGGTCGATCGTGCGCTTGCCGTGGAGTGCGGCCGATGATCGGGCTCGATCTCGCGCTCACCACGATGCGTCAGCATGGCGGTGAGGCTCCGGCCGCAGCCGTCACCGCGATCAACGCCGAGGGATGGTCCGCCGAATACGCCGTCCCCGGCGATCTCGCCGCGTTCGTCACGACGCTGCCGAGCGAGATGGGGCCGGACGGCGGATCGCCGAAGACGGTCAGCGTCCTGCGCGCCGGCTACGATGCGACCGGCGCGACGGTCGCCTATGCCGAGAGCCGCATCATCACCAAGCGCAAGCGGCAGGTCTATCCGAACTATACGCTCGCCACGACGGCGACAGTCGCGCTCGACGATTACGTCTATTCGACCGACGTGGTGGCGGGCGTCACCAACAACTCCACCGAGACCAGCCCGAAGCCGGTTGCGGCATGGGTGATGCCGTCGCGCCTTGTGGTCGGCGATTCCGTACATTGGGAACTGATCGCCTTCCACCGCGATTTCCGCTCCAACCGGCAGGTGGCGTGCGTGCGCGTGCGCGCGAACGACGGCACGACGCAGACGGCGTGGCAGACGGTGGCGGCAACGGTCATCTCGACCTTGTGCGAGGATGCCAACCCGATCGAGGCATATGCCGGCGATCTCGACGTGTCGGCGCTGGCGACCGGGGCGTTCTGGCTGGAGGCGGAAGTCTATCCGTGGATCGGCGGCGCGGCATCCGTTCTCAAGAGCGAGGATTTGTGGGCCGCGAGCGCATCCCCGCGTGAGTTCACGCGGCGCTATTTCCACAAGGATACGGCGCTCGCCGCCGCGCCCCCGCTGGCCTATGTCAAGAATGGTGGCTCGGACAGCACGGGCGTCTGGTCGACCAACGCCGCGACCGCGCTGGCGACGCCGTTCGCGACCGTCGCCGGGGCGACCAGCGCGATCACCAATGCGACGCGCGGCACGGCGAGCAAGACCGGCACCGGCGCGCGCATCCGCCTCGTCGATAACACCGCCGGCAATTCCGGGACGAACGGCACGAGCTTCCCGCAGGGCGGGGCCGGCATCGTCATCGAGCGCGCGCCGGGCACTGCGCGCGCCGATGCGGTGATGAACTTCGCGGGCAGCCTGCGCATCGGAATGACCTGCTCGGTCGCCGGGCTTGAGCCGCACATGACCTTCTGTGACGTGTCGCTCGGCCGCAGCGTCAACACGCAGAAATTCTATGGCGAGAGCGGCACGCCGATCGGCCTCCAGTTCTGGAATGCCCGCATCACCGACACCGCCGGCGGCCAGTACCAGCAGAACGGCAACGGCTATTTCT
>MKSU01000018.1 GCA_001897375.1 Sphingomonas sp. 67-36
TTCTGCTGGTACTGGCCGCCGGCGGTGTCGGTGATGCGGGCATTCCAGAACTGAAGGCCGATCGGCGTGCCGCTCTCGCCATAGAATTTCTGCGTGTTGACGCTGCGACCGAGCGATACGTCATAGAAGGTCATGTGCGGCTCAAGCCCGGCAACCGAGCAGGTCAATCCGAGGCGCAGGCTGCCGGCGAAGTTCATCACCGCATCGGCGCGCGCAGTGCCCGGCGCGCGCTCGATGACGATGCCGGCCCCACCCTGCGGGAAGCTCGTGCCGTTGGTGCCGGAATTGCTGGCGGTGTTATCGACAAGGCGGATGCGCGCGCCGGTGCCGGTCTTGCTCGCCGTACCGCGCGTCGCGTTGGTGATCGCGCTCGTCGCCCCGGCGACGGTGGCGAACGGCGTCGCCAGCGCGGTCGCAGCGTTGGTCGACCAGACGCCCGTGCTGTCCGAGCCGCCATTCTTGACATAGGCCAGCGGGGGCGCGGCGGCGAGCGCCGTATCCCGGTGGAAATAGCGCCGGGTGAACTCGCGCGGGGATGCGCTCGCGGCCCACAAATCCTCGCTCTTGAGGACGGATGCCGCGCCGCCGATCCACGGATAGACTTCCGCCTCCAGCCAGAACGCCCCGGTCGCCAGCGCCGACACGTCGAGATCGCCGGCATATACCTCGACCGGGTTGGCATCCTCGCACAAGGTCGAGATGACCGTTGCCGCCACCGTCTGCCACGCCGTCTGCGTCGTGCCGTCGTTCGCACGCACGCGCACGCACGCCACCTGCCGGTTGGAGCGGAAATCGCGGTGGAAGGCGATCAGTTCCCAATGCACGGAATTGCCGACGAGCTGGCGGCTCGGCATCACCCATGCCGCGATTGGCTTCGGGCTGGTCTCGGTGGAGTTGTTGGTGACGCCCGCGATCACGTCGGTCGAATAGACGTAATCGTCCAGCGCGACCGTCGCCGTCGTGGCGAGCGTGTAGTTCGGATAGACCTGCCGCTTGCGCTTGGTGATGATGCGGCTCTCAGCATAGGCAGCCGTCGCCCCGGTCGCATCATAGCCCGCGCGCATCACGCTGACCGTCTTCGGCGATCCGCCGTCCGGTCCCATCTCGCTCGGCAGCGTCGTCACGAACGCCGGCAGGTCGCCGGGAACGGCATATTCGGCGGACCAGCCTTCGGCATTCACCGAGGCGATCAACGGCACGGGAGCCGGACCGCCGCCGGCGACAGACCGCCGTCGCCCGTATCCCAGGCCGAGCCGCAGCGCCATCAGGCCAGCGCCACGATATCGGCCGCAGTCGTGCCGGTCGCGCGGACGTAGCTCGCCCGCACGTCGAGCACCTGCCCGGCCGCGACATTCTTGAATGTCACGTCGGCCGCGCCGCCGACGCCGCGCAGCACGATATTGCCGGCGGTGCCGACATACAGCGCCTTCGGCACAACCGGCAGCGGCGTCGCGTCGCTCGGCGTCACCGCATAGGGTGCCCGCGACGAGGCGATGATCATATCGCTGCTGTCGAGCGGAAAAGGATCGGCCATCTTGTCCTCCGTTGCAGTCAGGGTTGCGCGGGCTGTGCGGCCGGCGCGGGGCAGGTGAACGGCAGCGCCATGCCGTCGGCGACGACGGCGCGGCAGATCCGCGCGCCAGCACGCCACAGCCGCTCGCCCCACAGTTCGATCGCTGCGTTGTATCGGTCGGCCGTCTTGGCGTCGGTCAGGATCGCGTCGGTCGGCGGGGGCTTCGCCTCGATCACCGCCTTAATGTCCGCCGCAGACACGCTTGAAGGTGTCGCTGGATGCGCCCGCTCGCCGCAGCCGCTCACAGCCAAGAGCGACAGCGGAAGCATCAGGTGCGCCATTTGCGGCCGCATCGATCGCATCGTCATAATCCTTCCCCATGGCATCGACTGCCGCCTGGTCGGCGAGCCGCTGCAGCGCGGCCTGCTCGAGCTGGTCGGCACGTTTCTTCTGCTGGTCGGCTTCAGCTGTCTTCACGCGCAGGTCGCGCTCGGCGCTTTCCGCACGCGAGGTAGCGGATTGCAGCAGGATCACCAGCAGGAGGATCGCGATCGCAGCGCCCGCCGGCAGCACGATGCGCAGCCACACGGGCATCAGACTTTCCCGTCCGGGATGAAGGCGACTGCGACACCCACCGCGAAGCTGATGACGCTCCAGGGCCACGGCAACACCGCCGCCGCCGCAGCTGCTGTCCCGACGCCCGCCAGCGTCGATCGCTCGACGAGGCGCGAGCGGAACCAGGTGAGCGCCTTCCTCATGCCACCAGCGCCTTCGTCAGATCCGCGCCGATATCGACCCGCTGGGGATGCGCCCAGTCCGGCGTATAGCTCGGCTTCTTCACCGGCCAGACGGTGGCGATCGTCCCCGTCACCGACCAGATGCCGTCGAAGAACAACGCCGCCTCGGCCTCCCGGCGCGGGGTCAGCGCGCCATTGTTGAGGTAATGCGTCTTCATGAAGGCGCGCGCGCTCTTCACCGATCCGGCCAGCCACAGCTTGACCCAGCTCGTCGTCAGGATCGCTCCCGTGTTCCAATGCCACGAGAGCGCGGCGCCAAGCTCCGTCTCGGTCAGTTCGCGACCGCCGAAGGCGCGCAACACTTCGGGCAGGTACTTGCTCCGCAACAGCCAGACGAACACCTCAAGGCACCGCGTGATCGGCTGCGGGTTATCCTTGTAGCGATCGACCTTGTGGCCGGATGCGTTCGTGATCCCGATCGACCAGGTGCCACGCGGCGGTTTCGCATTGTCGAGATACCATTCGCGCACGATCGCCTCGTGCCCGATCAGTTCCATCGCGATGCGCGACGTTATCTGCCTCACTCACCTTCCCCCTTCACCTTCGCCCGCAGCCCATCGAGCAGCTTGTCCGCGCGGCGCAGCACCGACGCGCCCGGCGCGAGCCGCTCCACCTCCTGCCAAAGGATCTCGATCACGCTGAGCTGGATCGCGCGGCGTTCCTGGTCGGCGACTTCGCGCTGGCGGCAGTGCTCAAGATCGGCCTCGATCTTCGCGAAACGCGCCTCCACCTTCTTCCAGATGAAGCGACCTACCCCGCCGAGCGAGCCGAGCACCGCCGCCGACGCGCTGGCGACCGCCGCGATCTGGGCAGCGTCCATCATGCTGGCAAGACCACCTCGGCCGCGAAAGCTTCCTCGGCCTCGGTATCGCGCCCATCGATTGCAACGATGATGCGCGTGCGTGCGCCCTTCCTATACCAGCCGACCACCGTGCCCGGGCCGGCCGGCGTCACCACGCGATCGCCGATGGTCATGCGCCCGCCTCCACCGTGAGTTGCCAATAGTCGCCGGCCGGGATCGTCATCGCGCGGAAGTTGATGAAGTCCGATGATGTCGGATCTCCCGAACCGGGCAGGATCGAGCAGGCCGATTCCTGCGTCGGCGACACCAGTCGGCCAGTGCCGGCCGTGCTGTGCAGCACCGGAGCGCCGCCGATCCGCGCGCCCGCCGTGCAGGTGCCTCCCTTGCCGGTGACGATATACACAACCATTCCGCCGACGCGGCGATAGGTACCCGCGAAATCCGTCGGGGGCGTGGTCCACTCGGCCGAGAAGCTGGGCGTCCACGCGTCCATCTGGTTGCGCATCGTATGGCTGCCGGCGATGGCGTCGGACTGCAGAAACAGCCAGTTGTTTAGCAGCGCGTTGGTGTGGTCCTGCTCGACCCTGCGCGCGAGGCTATCGGCATAGGGCGAAATAATCGTGCCGCGCGAACCGCTTTCGAGGTAGAACATGCTCTCCGGCTGGGGTGCGGTGAAGCGCGGAGATACCACCGTCATGTCCTGGCCGATCAACCACATCGCATAGCTGCGCTTGTCAGGATCGATGCCGATGAAGCAGGGCGCTTCCAACAGTTGCATCTGGTTGAGCTTGAGGCAGGCATCCCCCGCGCTTTCGGGAAAGGTGCTGGCCTGCACCGTTTCCATTCTGAAGCCGCGCAGCGCGCCGCCCGGAGACGAGAAATAGGAAACGCCGTCCGCCGTCAGCGTGTCGAACGTCGAATAATTCGAGCGCAGATAATAGGCCCAGGCGCCGTCTCCGACATTGGTCACCTCGATCTGCTCGAACGTGTTGTAGGTGACGTCGATCAGGCCGACATCGGAATACAGGCCATGTTCGGCGACGCCCTGCACGGTAATGTTCCTGAAGAAATTGCGATACACCACTCCCGCAATCGACAGCCCACGCCGCGTGTCGCGTATCCAGAGGTTGCCGAACTCGCACTGCCGGATGGTGCTGTTCTCGGCGCTGGTGTGGATCGACACGCCGTCACACGCGGCGGGGCCGCCCGAGCAGCGGATCTGCAGGCCGCGTAGCACCATGCCGAGCACGATCGTATTGTCCGGCGGTGCGATCTCGATCACCGGTTTCGCGACACTCGATGTCATGATGAGGACGGTCTTTTCGGTTCCTTCGCCCAGAATATCGAAGGATCCAGAGACGCTGATGGTGTCGCTTACCGGATAGCTGAAGGGATTGGCGGGGATCACCAGCGCCTTGCCCGTTGCCTCGCAATAGTCACGGGCGCGAAGGAAGGTCGCCGTCAGATCCGGATCGGTCGGCTCGTAGAAGTCGAGCACGCTCACCCGCTCGCGCATCTTGGCCTGCGCATCGCGCGCCACCGCCCCGGCGCCGGCCTGACGGAACCCGAGCCGCGTCGAGCCGTCGGCCGCGGCGAGATCGGGCCGCAGGGTCGGGTCGTTCCCGTCACCGAGCGGCGCGGTGGCGATCGAGCCATCCGGCGCACCAACAAGCGCGCGGCCGGCCCGGTCGGCCGCTGGCGGCAGCAGCGGCGCAACCTCCCCGATCGGCACCTGCAGCGCCCGGAGCCCGAGGTCGCCGAGCGCGACGTCCTGCTCCTGGTCGATCAGGATCCCGCGATCGAGTGCCCCCTCATGGCTCTCGGCCGGAAACCTGTCGCCGGTGGTATATTCCATCGGCTGCGATCGTGCCGTGCGTCGCATGATCCGCAACGTGGCGCCGTTCGTGGCAGCGGTCCGTACGAGGGTGCCGCCGGCGTCGGTCTCCCCGCCCGTGACGGAATAATCCGTGCCGATCGCCAACGTCTCCGCGGCGCCTGCCGTGATCCGCTGCACGACCAGATCGGTCGCCGCCTTGAAACGGTATGGCACCGCGAACACGGTACTGACGCCATTCTCGACATAGCTGATCGACGGTGGCTTGGCGGCTACGGTCATTCATCGTCCCCGAAGGAATTGGTTCGGGGGCGGTGCCCGGCGCCGTAATCACCGGGGCCCTTGCGGGCGAAGTCGATTGCTACAGCACGCGCGACTCGCGCGCAATCCTCGGGTTATTGCCTTTTCGGATGCGACGCGCCGGTCGCGCTTTCCATGTCCGGCAGGCGCTCGGGCGTGAGATCGCCGGGCTTCCACCATTGCCCCTGCCGGTTCTGCTCGATCCACCGCGCGGACCGCGCGCGATGCTCTTCGACATTGCTGCTCGCCATCTCCTCGAGCTGGTCCATCACCAGCCGGTCGAATGCGGCGCGGGCGAACCACAGGTTGCCGCCGGGCACATGGCGCCGGGCGAACTGGACCGCCGCGCCGCCGGGATCGCCCTCGACCCAACGGCCGCTGTCGGTCTCGTGGCCGACCGCGCGCCGGCCGGCCTTCAGCGCATCGACCGGGATCGAGGAGATCGGTCCGCCGACGAATTGCCCCACGCTGTCGATGCGGTCACCTTGATAGATGCCCATCATCAGGCTGACGAGATCGCCGGCGACGCCCAGGCCGCCGCCCTGGAACAGGGCTGCCGACCAGAATTCCCAATTGTCCATCGGTCGAGGATCGTTGCCTTTAACGATCTCGCGCAGCTGGATCGTCAACGCGCCGAACAACGTCAGGCCGATGAGCGCGCGTGCGGCATAGGCTGCGCGCTGCGTCGGGTTCATCACCGCCATCTGGCGGAATTGCTTCAGCGCGAACTGGATCGCGAATGTCTTGAACTGGAAGCTGTTGCGGACAACCTCGCCGGCCAGCGAGCCAGCCTGCGTGCCGAAGGTCGATATCACCTGGCTGGAGGCGGAGCTGTCGATCACCGCCGCCGCACGCCCGCGCAGCACCATGTTCATCAGCCGGTCGGCCGCGCCCTGGTCGGCGATCGCGGCATGATCGACATAGGCGCTGCCGCCCGACATGATCGGCTCGGCATGGCGGATCGCCGTCCAGTCGGCCTGGTCGATCGCATTGCGCTCGAACGCGGCGCGCAGGTCGCCGGGCAGGTCTTTCCACGCTGTGCCACGCAGCTCGCCGAGATGACCGAGGAAATCGGTGACGAACAGATCCTGCCCCTTCTCGGTCCAGGCATTGAGGCCGGAGATCCGCTGCACGTCATCCGCCATCACCTGCGTCCAGTTCGGGCCGTACTGGTCGCCGAACATCCGCTGCACCGATTTCATCGACCGCGCCGCCTGCTCCATCCCGGCGCCCAGCCGCCGCGCCAGCGCCACATCCGCCTTCGATCGCGGATTGAGCATCTTGAGGTAGGAGGCCATCGCCTTCACCTCGCCGAGCCCATAGAAACCCCGGGCCAGATACCCGGTATGTGCGTCGCCGACCGCCGCAAGCGTGGCGGAGCCGAGCATCGAGGCTACGTTCACGTTCCGCACCCCCTGTGTCGTTGCGACGACTCCGCGCCCGAACGCACTTTCTGGCACCACCGGCACGCTGGTCTCCCCGCTGACGTAGCGCCAGAGATCTTCTACCGATTTGCGCGCGCCTGACTTGCCCTTCACCGCGGCCACCACCGCGTCGCCCGATTGCGCACGCTGGTGATCGGCGCGGTCGAGCATGTAGCGCACCGTCGCCGCCGGGTTCGGCCCGAGCCGCTCCATCGTCGCGATGTCCCTGGACATGCCGCTGATATGGCCGAGGATCGCGGTGAACGGATCGGCCGATCCATATTTGGCATTATAGCGCAGCCAGGCGTCGCCATCCCTGAAATGCAGGATGCGATGCTCGGCGCGCTGATTGGCGAGCTTCCCCTTGCCGGTCAACGCGGTCGATGCCTCGCCGGTCAGCCCGTTGGTGCGGATCGTCTCGTAAACCTGCCCGAGCATGTCGGTCAGCGCGGCATCGGTCATCGGCAGGTTGGTGCGCTGGTCGATCATCGCCGCGCGATCGAGCGATGGCAGCACGTCGGAAACCCACTGCTCGCGCCCGGCCGCGCGCACCTTGAGCGCGTCATGGTTGTGCGGCAGGCCGAAGCCCTTGAGCTTGCCGATCGCGCCGCCCGCCGCGTTGAACCGCTGGCGCAGCTGGTCGAACGTCTCACCGATCGCCGACGCCATCGTGCGCGCCGTCTCGTTGCCGGTCGACTGGCCGTGCAGCTCACGCACGATATCGTCCAGTGCCTCGCGATCGCGCGGCCGGCCGAGCAGGTCGCGGTGATGCTGCTCGATGAATTCCGCGATCGCGCCGTGCGCCTGATACTCGATCCGTTTCGCGCCGGTGGTGACATTGCCCAGCCGGTACGGCGCGCGATCGTCGTCATCGAGCAGCGCGGCCACCGCCTTGTACGGGTTCTTGCTCCTGAACCGGGCGACATCCCTCACCGCGTCGCGCTGCCGGTTGATCTGCAGCAGCGTCTGCCGCTTCTTCAGCCGCTGCTCGGCCGCGAGCTGGCGCAGCGTCGCCTCGCTCGCCTCGGCCGCCGCCGCCTCCGCGCCCATCGACTGGCGGTAGAAGCCCTCCAGTTCGTCGAACAGCGCCTTCATCTTCGCGCCGCGCCCCGCGTCGATCTCGCCGCGCTTCACCATGCCGGGAATGCAATTGCCGAGCGACATGGTTCATTCCCCTCCCGGTGCGTTCGGCGCCATGCACGCGCGCGCCGCCGCGATCGCCGCTTCATCCTGGTCGAGGTCGTGCAGCGCATCGGCCGCGCTGACCACATCGCCTTCCTCGTTTAGCCGCACGGTCAGGCCGGCCGCTTCATCCTCCGCCAGCCACATGCGCAGATCGTGCTCCAGGCTGTCGATCTGATGCGTCGCGCCGTCGCCGGCGGGATCGTCGAACGCCCCCAGCATCTCGGCGCGCGTGGCGGGCGCGATCGCGTCGGGCGGATCGATCCGGTCGACCGTGAGCGGTCCGCCTTCCTCTCGCGCCATCCGCTCCGCCTGCGCGCGGCTGGGCGACCACCACAAGGGTTCGCCGCCATCGCCGCGACTTACGGCATAGAGCGGCTCGAGCGCACGGCCCTCCGCCGCGCTCGACGCCCAATAGCGCTCCATATCCGGCGTCGCATTGCCGATCGGCGCGGTTTCGCCTATATTGCCGCCTTCCCCCGGGCGGGTAGAGCCGTTCCCGCCATCTTCGGCCAAACGCGCAGATAAGGGCCGGTCGGGGGTTCCCTTTTCATAAGCCGTCACCAGCCAGTGCTGCGTCTTGCCGTGCCATGTCAGCGCGATCGCAGCCTCATGCGTCGGGCTCTGCAGCTCCAGCCGCTCGCGGCGAGCGTCGTCGCGCATCACCGCCATATCGGCGATCAGCTGGGGCAGGCGCTCCAGCTCCGCTTCCATCTCGGGATGCTTGGCGAGGATGTGGGCGAGGCCGTAGCCGCCCTTGAAGTCGCGCGCCGGATCGCCCGCCGCGCCCCATTTCACGTCGATCGGCGCGTCCAGCGCCGGATGCGCGAGCACGCCGGATGCTTCGGAGATCCTGCCCGCGCGGAGATCGGCGAGCGCGTCCGACCAGCGAGACGGCGCGACGTCGGGCACCGGCGTCCAGTCCGGCTCCGCCGCCTGATCGCCCGCCATCCGCGTGCGCGGATCGTCGAGGTCGAACGGGATATCGTCGTCGCCGATATCGTCGGCACGCCGGGGGAAACCATCCTCGCGCTGAAAATCCTCCCAGTCGCGGTTGGCGGCGTCCACCTCGCGCTGCGCCTCGCGCCACGCGACATCGCCGCCTTCATCATCGGGGAAGATGTCCCGGCGCAGCACGGGCGCGCCGTCACGCGCGCCGCCGACGCGACCGTGCGCCCACTCGATCACATCTTCCGCCGTCCGCCCGCGCAGGAACGGGTTGGCGTCGATCGCCGCCTTCGATAGCAGCTCATCGATCGGCGTGTCGGCCGCCGCGCGCAGGATCTTCGATGCGCCGCCGGTGCCGGCGAAGTGCATCAGGTACAGGTTGCCCGGTGTCTCCGGCGCGCCGATGCGGGAAAGGGCGGAGCGATATTCCACGCCCAGCCGGTCCATCACCTTTTCCTGCCACACCGGATGCGTGCGCATCCCGAGCAGGCCGGCGTCGCCCATGCCTTTCGCCTCGGGCAGATCGCGCGCTACACGCAGCCAGGTGGCGTCGACCACCTGATAACGCCCGGTCGCCGAGGAGCTGCTGCTGCGCGCGGCATCGTCGCCGCCGCTTTCCGCGCGGCGCACCTTCAGCTTGAACTGCTCCCACGGATCGGCCGCCCACTGCGCCGCGCCCTCCGCCGAACTGCTCGGGCGCTGGCGGGGCGCCGGGTTCAGCGGCACGATCCGGTCAATCGCCGACGGCTGTTCGGCCGATGCTGCCTGCACCAGTGCATCGACCTGCGCGGCATATTGCTCGGTATCGCGGCCGGGGCGGAACGGCGAGGAAGCGACGATCTGATCTTCGCGCTCGAGCGAGCGGGTCGCCGCCTGCTCGGCATCGGTCATCCGGTCCCAGCCGATCGCCTCGCGCATCTGGCGCGCGAGGTCGCCGGCGGTGCTGGAAACGCGCGGCGCGACCTGCTCGCCGGCTTTCAGCGCGCCACCGAACAGCGCGCCGGTCCCGGCAGCCAGCGCCAGTTCGCTCGCCACGCTGCCGGGCGTGGTCTCGACGCCACGGCCGGCGCGCTCGATCGCGCGAGATGGCGCCTGCGCGGCCTCGATCGCGAGGTTGATCCCGGCATCACGCAGAGCGGCCTGCGCGATCGAACGCGCGCCGCCGGCACCGACCAGCATGCCGGCCTGGTTGATCGGATCGGAGAAGCCGCCGTAGAACTGACCCGCCAGCCAGGGTGCCCAGCCACTTTGCTTCAGGATGCGCTGGCGATCGGCGTCAGCGGCATCGACCGGCGCGGTCCGCGCGGCGCGGAATGCGGTCGGATCCTTGCCGATATCGGCGAACGCCTTGGGGTCGCGCTTGCGCGCCTCGCCGACGCCCTGCCAGATCGCATCCTCGTTATAGAATGGCTGGGCGCCCGGCAGCGGCAACCGCCACGAATAACGATCGCTCGCCAGCCCGCGTCGATTGAGTTCGTCGATGATCGTGGCGTAGCCGTCATCGACAGCCTTCTGCCGCCGCGCCTCGGCGATCTCGTCCAGACCGGCCGAAGATTTCGCGGCGGTGCTGAATTGCGACCAGACGGAGGGAGGATCGACCGGGCGGGGGACCCCGGGACCGCGTGGACGCAGCGCGCGATAGGCGTCGGTTGGGGAGTCCAGCGAAAGAAGAGAGGGGCGATCCGTCACGGCGTGAGCCGTTTGAGATCGATCACATAGTCCTCGCCGCTGCGATCCTGCACCAATTGTCCGTTGGAACCGCGAAAGCCGTAGCGCCCGTTACCGGTCGCGGTCGGCAACAGGCCGAGCAATTCGGTTCTGGTCAATGGTGTCTTGTCGCTCCACACCGGAACGCGACCGCCGGAAGCGCGGGCATAGTCATCGGCTGATGCACGGCTGAAGCTGCGCAACAGATCGTCCGGCCTGACGCCTTGCGGCACCAGCACCATGCCCTTGGGATGACGCGCGATCCCGCCAGTCGCACCGTTCGGCCCCGGCATTCGGCCAAGGACAGTCTCGACTGCCTCCGCAAAACGGCCGGAGTCGTAATGGTCAAGGCCGCTATCTGCGGCGCGTTGGCCGTAGAACGCCCGCGCGGCCTCGAACACGTCATTGGAATAAGTGCCGTCGATGATGCTCAAAGTGCGCGACCGGCCGAACCACAGGTTGAAATCGCCGCGCGCATCACGCTGGCCGGGCTTCGGCTTCAGCACCTGCGGCGCCGTCTTCAACGTCTCACCACCCCGCAGCACTTCCCGGGCAACGGATAACGGAAGCTGCGACGCGATGCGGAACGCGCCGTCGTCGCCGGCGATCTGCCCGGCCGCCGCGCGGATCACCTGCGGATCGCCGAACCCCTGGATCATCTGTAGCGCTTGCAGCTTCTGCTGCGCGCCGCCGGCAACGAGATCGCGGAAGGTGGGCAGTTCTGTCGGCAGCAACGGCTCGGCTGCCGGGCGACCATAGCGCGCGGCCGCCGCCTTCGCCTGCGCGGCGCGGGCGCGCATCGATGCCGGGTCGGCCGGATCGATTGGCGCGACCGGCTTGCCCGTCGCGAATTGTGTCGCGAGCAGCGCACCGCCCGGCTGCCCGAGCATTCCCGCCATCTGCCCGCGAAGATCGGTCAGCCCGGATAGCGTGGATGCTTCCTGCGGCGAGAGGCCGCCATCGTTGCGCTTGGCGGTCAGCGCCGCAATCTGGCCGTCCAGCTGGGGCAATGTGTCGCCGCGATAGCCGATCGATGCCGCCATCCCGTCGCCCTTTGCGCGAGCGGTGATGGCGGCGGCCTTGTCCCCGATCGCGTCATATCGTGTCGCAAGATTGTCCCAGTCCTGTGGCCTGCCGGCGCCGGTGTCGAGTTCTGCGCGCCGGGCCTGAAGGTCCTTTTTGGTTTGCTGAAGCTGCATTGCTGCCTCGGCTTTCGCCGCTGCATCAAGCCGATGGATCTCGATCTTAGCACCACGCCGGAGACGCTCCATCTGCTCGGCCGACAGAATGCCGTCGAACGCGCCGGTGTCGAGCACCCGCGCGACGCTAGCCGGATCGCGGTCGATCATGCCATTGAAGAAGCCGACCGACACGGCCTCCTCATGCTCGCGGATCAGCTTGTCCTTGATGTCGCCCGGCACGCCCTGCAGCGCCTCGATCGACTGGCGGCCAAGGCTCATCTCCTCGGCGAAGGCTTTCGGGTCGGTCTGGCGATAGGCGCGATTGGCGGCGACGTCGCGCGCCTCGCCCATGTCGGTGACGATCTTGCCGACGCGGCGACCTTCCTGCCATTGATACTCGCTGGAATTGAACCGCGCGCCGAATTCCCCGAGCTGCTCCTGGGCGGAACGAAGCACGCGGCGATCGGTGATGCCGTCGAGGACGCCCTTGCTCTGTTCATCCAGCCACGCGCGCATCTGGGTGGCATGGCCGGCGCCGCCTGGTGCGGCGTTGTTGCGGGCATCGGTCGACGCGGCGTCAGCCGCCTCCCGCAATTTGGCCAGCTTCGCCGCGACCGCCGCCGCCTCGCTGTCCGCCGTCTGCTGTCGCTCGATCGCGCGGTCGGTCATGTCGGCGCGGTGCAGGCTGTCCGCCACGCCCACCATGCCCGCGCCGATGCCGGCGCCGAACGCGGTGGGATCGGCGCGCGCCGGCTGCATCGGCGCGGCCGGGCCGATCTGGCTGTCGTATCCCCGCTCGACCGGCATCAGCCACGCCTCCGCATCGTGCCCGCGTCCGACGCGCGACGGTCGCTGGCCCAGTCGATCGACTTGGACGCGGCGCCCATCATGCCGGTGAGCAGTGCATTATTGCCCTGCGCCAGCGCGATATCGCCCTGTGCGCGGGCGGCGCGGGCGCGGCGCGTCGCCTGCTGGCGCGCCTGCAGCGCGTCGAACGCGGCGTTGATCTGGCTTTCCGCCAGCGCGTCGAGCGCGCTGCCGCTGCCCATCGTGAAGCCGTTCGCGCCCTGCGCCGCCACCTGCTGGCCGATCGCCTGCCGCGCCGCCGCGCGGATCCGCGCTTCCTCCGCGACGCCCGCGCTCTCCTCCTCGATCGCGGCGTTATAGGCCGCGTCACGATTGTATTTTCCGGCCTCATAGCCCGCGATGCCCTGGACGACATTGCCGGCGATCTGCGTCAGGTCAGCCACCGTCAGTCCTCCCTGATCCGCTCGAACAGCACATGCGTCTCCGATCGCGCGCCGAAGCAGCGCAGCACATGCGCGGCCTGCAGCCCCACCAGCCGCGCCCACACGCATTCCGCCGGCACCTCCGCGCGCACGATCGCCTCGATCCGGCGCAATGGGCTTTCCGCGATCCGGCGCCGGGCAAAGCGGGTGACGGCGAGGTGCGCGGCGCCGACACCCTCCGCGAGGATCGCCCAGGCCACCGCCTGCCGTTCAGGGAAGGTCTCGCGCAGCCCGACGCACGCGGCGATCCGATCGTCGTGCCGCACCGTCCACGCCTCGCCCGGGCCGGCCGCCAGTTCCTCCGCTTCCTCGATCGACATGTCGCGCTCGATGCCGAGCTGCACGCGCTGCGACACCTGCCGCTGGATATCGATCGCATCGGCCGCGATCATCGGCATGATCGTGACCGTCACGACGTCACCGCCAGCGTCGGCATAGCGGCGACGACGGTCGCGGGCAGCGGGGCGCTGCTCTCGAACACCGCCTGCCCGTTGCGGTCCCACCCGCCGGAAACGGCGCGCTCGGTATCGCCGGTGAACAGCGGCACGGGCGCGTCCATATATTCGCTGCTCGCGCGATCGACCAGATTGTCGAGCTTGCCGCCCATCGCCCCGATGCGGATGCCGGTGGTGGCGATCAGGCGCAGCACCATCTTCACCAGCCGCTGGCGAAC
Organism: Sphingomonas sp. 67-36; assembly: GCA_001897375.1. Lineage (GTDB taxonomy): Bacteria > Pseudomonadota > Alphaproteobacteria > Sphingomonadales > Sphingomonadaceae > Sphingomonas. The sequence continues at coordinate 13,651 of MKSU01000018.1, forward strand.
GCCCTGCGTCGATTGCCCGCCGGGAAGCTGCGGGCGCAGCGTGGTGACGCGCGCGGTATAGGGCATCCCCACGGTGAGGCGGTATGCGCGATCCGCCGGCACCGCCGACACCGGCAGGTCGAACGATCCGTCCGCCTCCACGATGATGCCGGGCACGACGCCGCCCGCCGCCAGCACCGCCACCGCCTGCCCGGCGAGATGCGTCGCCCCGGAGAAGTGCGTCTGGCCGGCCGCCGCCATCACGGTCAGCCCGCTGTCAACGAAGAACGCATCCTCGATCGGATCGTCATCGTCGCGCCAGTTCGCCATTCGCTCCACCCAGCGCGAGCCATCCGGACGCTCGACCAGCACCCACAGCGCATCCTGCGTGCCGGACGCGTCGGCGACGCACACCGCCGACAGGATATCGCCGCCGCCGTGGCGGATCCGCGCGAAGCCCTTGATTTCTTGTTCCGGCGCGTGCGGATGGACGACGAGCTGGCCATCGCCGCGCACGCCGATCAGCAGCTCCTCCGGTTCCTTCTGGAACGTCAGTTGCCGAATGCCGCCCTTCGTGATGTGCCGGCACCACACCGTCATGTTCGCGGCCTGATAGCGGTCGCGCGCGAAATCATATTCGGCCTGGCGCAGCTTGCGCCCGGCGCGCTGGACGAACACGCCGGTGGTGCCGATCTGCACCGGGAAGACGCGCTCGCTGCCGTAGAAGCTCTGCGGCACTGCCTCGATATTGTCGCCGGCGATCGCCTGCGCCTGGTTGATCGCGCCGATCGCGATCTCCCGACTGGCGGAGCCGACGATCAGCTTGCGGTCGCCGATCGCCCACAGCACCGGATCCTCCGTCGAAAGCGTGCGGCGAAACGCCATGTCGGCCGCCAGCGTCCCGCTCGAGGTGTACGCCTGGTGATTGAGGTAGTCGCCGGCGACCGATGCCAGCAGCTCGCGATCCTTGAAATGCGCCAGCCGCCCGGCGAAGGCGATGACGACGCTGGGCCAGCCCGCCGCCGCGCTGAACGCGCCATGCGCCCAGCGGAAGGTGGGAACGGTCATCACCCCATCGGGCAAGGTGCGGGTGACGGTCGCGGTCGCGCTCAATCCGTCCGGCGAAACGGCGGTGATCGTCACCATGCCGAAGCGATCGTGGCGATAGGTCCACTGGACGCCGAACGGCCCGTTGTCGTTCACGTCCTTCAGGTCCTGGCCGTCCCATTCGGTGCCGGCGGTGTGGATCGGCTGCACCGTGCCCGTGGTGCCGGCGCTGGCGGCGGTATAGGCTTTGCCGTCCGATCGGCGGATCATCCCCACCGTGATGCCCTTGGTCTGGGTGTCCCAGGCGGGGATGGTCGAGAAATCCGCCGCCTCGATGCGGAACGGCGCGCCGACATGGCCGGGCAGGAAGATCGGCGCGTTGCTGGCGATCGTCACCACGCCGTTCGTCCCGCTCGCGGTCACCGTCTTCGCCTCGTCGGTATTGGCATCGGCGAATGGCCCCTTGGTCAGCGGAGCGACGTCATAGACGAAGGTGGTGGCGGAGGTGCGCGTCAGCCGCGCCGGCGGATGGCCGGGATGGTCGAGGTACAGGCGATCGAACGATTGCTGGACCGAGATGAACGGCGCTTCCGCCGCCGAATAGGGCACCGCCACTTCATAGGGCACGCCCGGCGCCGTCTCGATCCGCTCGTCGTTGGTGTAGAAACGGAGCACGCCGTCGCTCCACTCGATCACATAATCCTGCGTCAGGTTGAAGCGGAACTGGGACAGCCAGCCCGCGCCATCACGCGCCGGCCGGATCGCCTCGAAACCGGGGCGCTTGACGATCGCGCCCTCCACGGTCGGGATGAAGTTCTCCGCCTCGGCGACGCCGACCTGATAGATCGCGGTATCGACACGCCCGCCCATTCGGGGCGAAAGCTCGCCGCCGTTGAAGCTGGTCGCGATCGCGCGCTGCAATGTCACGGCCAGATGAACCCGTTGCTGTCCACCCGCTCCGGCACGCCGCCGCGCGACAATTCCCATGTGCCGGGTTCGAACGGCACCGGCGGGTTCTCGCGCGCATCTACCCGCTTCGCCTCGCGCAGCGCCGCCAGATATTTGCGCTCTGCAATCTGGACGCGGCCGGTGTCGCCGGTGATGCGGTCGGCGATCTGCCAGGCGACGCGCATCGCGAACACCTTGGCGAACATCGCGTCCCATTCGGCCGGCTCGGGCACATCGACCAGGTAACGGATGCGCAGCGGGGCAGGGGCGCTGGAGAGGATGAACGGCCCCTCCAGCTGATAGTCCGCTCGCCGGTAGCCCAGCACCTCCACCAGCCGCAAGCTGGTCGCCGGCAACCGGTACACTGCTGCATAGGGGCTGGCATCCTGCCCGGCGACCTGCGCGAGCACCGCGCGGCGCATCGCGAAATTCCATGTATGGTCGCGGATCGCCGCCTGCCGCTCCACATCCCAGACCGCCTTCACCGATCGCGAAAGATGCGTGTCGTCGTCCGGCGAGCGCAGCTGGTCATCCTCGCCCAGCGAGGAGGCGGCCAGATTGGCGATGGTGACGAAATCCGCCACGCCGCGCGCGTCAGGCCATCGGCCAGGGCAGGTTGAAGATCTTGGCGCGCAGATTGTCGATCATCACCATCGCATCGCCGCGCGTCATCTTCGTGAAGTCGACGTTCAGCTCCATCGCGTCCGAACCGGCGATGGCGGTGCCGGCCGCGACGGTGATGTCCTTCAGGTTCGGCTTGCCGCGCGTGACGGTGAGTTTCACTTGAGCCATCGGCCATGTCCCTCGGGGCTGGAAAGGGGATGCCGGGCGGCGATTACGGCGCCGCCCGGCCTCGGTCGGCCCCAGCGCCCCCGCTGGTTCCGGCCCGAGATGTCGAGGCGAACGTCAGTTCGCGATCGTATATTCCATGAAGAACGCCGCCACCGTGGCCGCCGCGATCGACGCGACGCCCACCGTCAGCCAGATATCTTCATCGACCGAGGCCGGCGCGAGCACCGCCGATGCCGCCTTCGGCCCGAGCGAGGTCGGCGTGTCGACGGCGGTGAGCGTCTTGGCGTTGACGTACTTCGTCGGGGCGGCCGTGGTGCCCACCGAAAGGGTGGCGGTGCCCATCGTCGTATCGGTGTTGCCGATGATCGACTGCAGCAGCGCGCCCTGCGGCAGCTTGCCCAGGTACAGCCGGTCGCCGATATTGAGGATCGTCGTCGGCTTTGTCGCGCGCGTGCGGCGCTTCTTTGCGCCGACGATGCGGCCGTCGAGCTTCTTGGGGGGCTTCTGCGTGCCGTCCGGGCCGCCGACGAATTCCAGCGCATAAAGGTCCGCCATGATTAAGCCTCGCTGTTTTCGATGATGCCGACCTTGCCGGCCTGGGTGCGCGTCGCCGCGACAGTGGTGCCGGCGAACACGTTGGTGGTGTCCACCTTGCCCGGCTGATCCTTGATTGCCGTGCGCAGCTTCCGCCACACGCCCTTGCGGACGCCGGAGCGGACCCAGAACGGGTTGCGGGTGTAGCCCGATCCACTGACGGTCAGGCCATTCTGGTATGCCAGCAGGTCGGGATTGCGCAGCTCGATCCGCACGATGTTGAAGCCGAGGATGCCGACGAGGTTGCCCTCGCCGTCGACGCGCACGCCGAACGCCTTGGCGTAATCGGCGTGGGTCGCCTGCACCTCGCTCAGCAGGTCGTCGGCCTGCACTTCGCTCAGTGCCATGTAACGCTTGTCGGACGGATCGTTGAACGCCTGACCCAGCATCACCTTGGCTGCACGAACCTTGGCGACGTTCATCCGCTGCGCGCCCGCCGCGCCGCCAGTGGTGACGGGAACCACGTTGCCGTTGGGGAAGGGCACGCTCGTCGCGCCTTCCTTGCCCATCAGCATCGGACCGTACATGCCTTCGAGGATGCGGCTATCCCATGCGCGATGCATCGTCGCCATCGCGGCCATGGTATAACCGCCCTCGAGCGAGATCTTGGTGGCGAGCTGGTCGCTGCCGTCGAGGAACTCGTTGAAGTAGAGCTCGTTGGGCTTGACGATCCAGACGCGATCGTGGCCCGGCGAGGTCTGTTTCAGGTCGCCGTAACGCTCGTCGGCTTCCTGCGGGCGCGCCGAGCCGATCAGGTCCTTGACGGTTTCCTTCTCGGCGCCGTTGCAATCCTGCTCTTCGCAAGTGTCCCACAGCACGGAGGTTTTCTGCTGCAGCTGCAGCTCGAGGTTGTTCTTGAATTCATAATTCGCGGTCGTGTTGACGTCGGCCATGACTGCCTCACGAAAAAGGTTGGAACCGATTTCGATTGGCTAGGGGACCGCGATGGTCCGGCCGCTCTATCGTTTAACGCCCGCGATCGGCGCTGCATTCCAGCAGGGGGGCCCGGGCGAACGAGGCTAGGCGGGCACTGAACGCCGGGGGATGGAAAGGTGCCCCCGGCGTCGTGATGGTGAAATGAACATATGGAGACTCTGGCGTCAAGACGCCGCGATCAACTTTCCTTCGCCGCCTGATATTCCGCCGCCTGCTTGTTGAGCCGTTCCCACCGCGCGCGTTCGGGCGAGCCGGCGATCTTCACCTTGCCGATGAACTCCGCGTCCATCTTCAGCTTGTCGATCTCGGCCTGCGCCTCCGCGCCGGTGATGCCGAACCGGTTGCTGCCGCCGGTCAGCATCACGTCCTCGGCCATGCCGGCGCCGAGCTTGGCGAGCAGGCCAAGCGCGCGATCGGCGCCCATTCCGTTGCGCATCCCGGTCATATCGGCCTTGGTCAGCCCGAGCGAGCGCGCGGCGGTGTTGACGTGCGCGAGCTGCTCATCGGCCTTGCCGCCCTGCGCCTTCATCCAGTCGGCCGCGAGGCCATCCTGCCGCGCGGTCTCGGCCGCCGCCTCATCCATCTGCAGCTTGATGAACTCGCCCACCAGCCCCTCGAACGCACCCTTCGGCGTGCCGTGCTTCACGGCCGCATCGCGGAGGGCATTGATGAGCGGCTCATTGAGCTGGACACCCTCTGGCGCCGCGATCTCATAGCCGTCCGGCTTTTCCGGCACGCCGATCGCGGCGCGATACGCGGCGATCTCCTCCGGCTTGGCGTCCTCGCCGGGCAGCTTGACCCGCCCGCTTTCGCGCAGCGCGCGCTGGTTGTCGCGCGCGACCTTCACCAGCCCGTCGAGATCCTTCACCCCCAGCGAGGCCAGCCAGTCGCGGTTCGAGGCGGTGTCGCCATCCCCGGCCTTGTCGGAGACCTGCCCGAACCAATCGGGCATTTGCTCCACGCCTGAACCGCCGCCGCCCGCGCCGCCATCGCCCCCGTCACCGCCGGCCGCACCGCCGCCCTGGCCACCATCGCCGCCACCGGTCGGCGCGCCGCCGGCGCCGCCCATCAGCTCGGCCGCGCCGCCGAGATCCTCACCAGCGCCAGCCCCGTCACCCTCAAACGCCATCGTCGATCTCCATCAATTTCTGGACGGCCGTTTCGTCCAGCTCCAAATAATTCGCGATCCGAAGCCACACGTCGCGCCGCCCCTGCCGGCGCGCCATGATGATCGGATCGCGGTCGAAGGCGGAGGTACGCGCGAAGGTGAAGTCGCGCAGGTCCGCCAGCACATGGTTCGCCGCGACGCGCAGCGTCTGTCCGTCGGCGGTGAAGGTGGCGCGGTACATCCACCGCCGCCAGCTTCCCCGCCAGTGGGTCGCCCGCATCACCAACAAGACAAGAGCCGCGCCAATCGCGCGCCCGGTTCCGGCGATCGTCGTTGGCCGGAGCAACGACTTGAACGCCCGCGAGATATTCAGCGCACGCCAGCGCCGATAATTGGCCTCACCCGGCGTCATGCGATCATCTCCCGCAGGTCCGCCGCCAGATTCGCCAGCTCGGCCGCGCGGCGATCGACCGCCTCGGCCGCCAGCATCAGGTCGCCGGCGGTCAGTCCGCGATCGACCGACAGCTTGTGATTGACCGCGCGCCGCGAGATGCCGAGCGCCTCCGCGAGCGGCGCGGCGCCGCCGAGCGCCACGCGCGCGCGATCGAACAGCACTACCCGCCGCACCTTCGCCGCAAGGCTGTTCTCATTTATCGGAACAGTCATCACGCCGCCTGCGCGATCTGGTTGGCGCGTGCGGTGTCGAGATACGCGCCGGCGATATCGGAAATCTGCTGGCTGCCCGCCTGGGCGGCCTGCGCATCCTCGCGCGCCTTGCGCTTCGCGGCGACTTCCTGCGGCGTCGCGATCCAGCTCTGCTGCACGCCGAGCACATCGGCGAGGCCGGTCGCGGCTTCATCGGTGTTGATATGATCGAACACCGCGCCGCCGTCGGTCTGGGCGAGCGGCGTCATCATCTCCACCCAGCGCGTGAAGCCGGTCGCCTGCTCGGCGCGCGCCATGCGGGTCAGCGGGTTTTCATATTCGACCAGCGGATGCGCGCCGGCCTCGATCACCACGTCCGGGAACGGCTCGACCTGCCCGGCGCGCATCGCGAGATCGAGATCGCGCTGCGTCACCGGGTTCTGCTTTTCGGTCTCATACTGGCCGGCATAGGGCGCGACGAGCACGCCCTGCTTGCTCACCATCTCCAGCACCTGCGTCGCGGTCATCCGGTCGGATGGGTCGGTCAGGATCTTGAAGAAATCCTCCAGGAACGCGGTCTGGATATCGGCACGCTCCTCGTTCACCATGTCGATCCCGATCGGCAGGTTCGATCCGGTCGGCAGCGGCTTGACGAGCAGCCGGCCGCCATCGTCGACCAGCCCCGGATTGAGGCCGCCGGGCCGCGTCACCAGCGAGGTGATGCCGTCGTCATCGTAGAAGGCGAGCGCGGGATCGACCATCTTGTGCGCGGAGCGCAGGATCGTTTGCTTCATCACGTTCACCGAACGGATCGAGGGCAGCACCTCCATCGCCGGCGACGTGCCGTAAAGCTCGCCCGCCTCGCTCATATGGCGGCTGACGCAGATCGGCATCAAATGATAGCCGGCGCGCCGCAGGATCGCCTTTTCGTCGATCGCGATATGCGTGCTGGCGATCGGCTTGCCCTGCCAGTCGTAGCGGTCGGCGCGGACGTCGGCATTGGGGCAGACGATCTGCAGGACCTCGAATTCGCGCTCCCATTTGCGGTTGTCGACCGCATCGCGCATCTTCGGCGTCAGCGCGTCATAGCCATATTCCTGCAGCAGCTGGCGTGTGCCGAAGGTGCGACGGCGATGCACGGTGTCGACCCGGCCGGCGTAATCCTCGTCGATATAGCATTCCGCCAGCGGGATCGCCTGATAGAACACGCCGACGCCCTTGCGCTCGGCGACCGCGAACGGAGCGGTGCCATAGCGGCCGAGCTGGCGGAAATCCTTGGTGGACTGGACGGCGAAGGCGGCGTGCGCGGCATAGCGGATCGCGTGCAGCCGGTCGGCCGTCCGCTCGCACCAGCGCCGCACCTCGGGCAATTTGTCGAGATCGCCATTCTGGAAGCGCAGCCGGATATACTGGACGTTGCGCGGCACCGTGATCGCCGACATCGCCGCGGCGAACCGCCCGAGCGATTTCACCGCCGTCGTGTCGAAATTGCGCGCGCCCTTCACCGTGCCGGCGCGACTCAACCGCCCCGCTTCGCCGCCCGGCGCGCCGATCGTGCCGGCGTTGATCGGGCTCACCCGTTCGTCGATCTCGCGCCACAGGCTTTCCCACGGCGCGCGCATCGACACGAGGCGGTCATGGTTGCGCAGGTGCTCGCGCACCAGGTCGTCGTCCTGCAGTTTCTCGTCGGCCATTACCGCCCCCGTGGAATTGGGGGCGCCACCCAAGGGCGGCGCCCCGGATGGATCAGAACAGGATATCGTCCGCGATCGTCACGCGCTGCCCCGGCGCGATCGGCAGCGGCATCGACCGCTCGCACCACGCCACCTGCTTGCCGTCGAGCAGCAGGGCATAGCCGGCGATCCTGGTGCTGGCGCCGCCCTGCGGCCCCTCGAGGTGGACCGGCTCGGTCAGCATCACGCCGAACGCATGACGCTTCCACGCCTCGCCGGTGACGGTGATCGGCGCGATGCCGGGCACCTCGCGCGCGCCGTCGCTGAATGCCACCTCGATATCATCGGCATCGTCGATCTCATCGAGCAGCACCTCGGGCGACAGCCGATCCGACGACATCCGCCCCAGCTTGCGCGGCTTCGCCGGCGCGGTCGCCTTCTTCACCTGCGCCGTCACCTTGCGCGTCGCGGCATCGGCCTTCTCGGCGCGGGCGATCGCCGCGTCGCGCTCGGCCTCCGCCGTCTCGGCACGCTCGAGCAGTGCATCGCGCTCGGCCTGCACGGTCGCTACCGCGTCGCTCGCGCGATCGCGATCCGCTTCCAGCTCGGCGACGCGCTGGGCGAGCACAACCGGCCCATCCTTGTCGAGGCCGGCCTTGAATTCCTCGAGCAGTTCCTGCTCGCGCGACATTTCGTTGGTGTCGGACATGATCGTTCCTTCAGTTTCCGAGGGTGAGTTTCCCGCCGGTCAACGGGGCCTCGGCGCCCCCGGTGCCGTTGACGATGTCGGCCGCCGCGCCCTGCCGCCGGCGCAATTCGTCGTCCGCCGCCACCTGGGCGGCAGCATCGTCGCGGGTGACAGCGCGCAATGGGGCAGGGGGCTTGCCTGGGCTGGAGATGATCCCCGTCGCCTTGAGCACTCCGCCGAGCAATTTGCCGATCGGTTTCAGAAGAGCCATGTCATCTCACTCCTGCGTGGACGTCGAAATCGCTGTCGTTGGTGATCGCGCGCCGCCGGCGCTCGCGGCCGCGCAGGTCGCCGATCACATGCTCGCCCTCGAGCGCGGCATATTGCTCGGCATCGCAGACGTGGGTGTAGATCGTCTCGGCGATCTCGAGATGCGCGCGCAGCTCGCCCGTCTTCAGTTCGGCCTTGGCGTAGCGATAGCCGCCCGAGTGCCCCTTGATGAGGTGACGGCACGCGGGATCGACCGCATAGCCGTCGCGCGTGTCCATCGCCGTCCAGATAGCCTGGTTGCGCAGGCCGGCGCTGTTCGACTTCGCCTTGTGGACCTTGAGGCCGAGTTCCTTCTGGAACGCGAGCAGCCAGTCATGTTCGTTATCCGTCCGGTCCTTGGCGGCGAACGCGGCCGGGTCGGCGACGACGCGGATCTGTTCCGGCGTGATGTCGGGGAATTTCTCGGTCAGCATCCGCTTGACGCGGCGCGCGAACGCGCTCGGCCCCACCTTCAGCAGCTGCACCTGCCCCTTCGCGTCGCGCGTGGTATTGACCACCTCCGCCAGCGTGCGCACCGAATTGTCCCAGTCGCGCTGCAGTGCCACCGCTGCCGCGAACAGCCCCTGGTCGACACCGATGATGAGCTTGCGGCGCGGATCCCACGTCACCGGCCGAACATGCGTGGTATAGGCGAAGCCGGCATTGACCGCCTGGCCGTGCTGGATCGGCACCGGTTTGTTGTCGACCATGCGATCGACATATCCGGGGGTCGACCGGTTCGCCGCCACCTGCAGCACGTAATAGCCGCGTCCGCCGGGCAGGTTGTGGAGGTTCTCCGCGTCGGGCTCGCGGCCGCCTGGCTGGACGAACTTCTCGATCAGCTTGCGGTCACCGAGCGTGGCGGCGAGGATCTCGGCTTCCTCCTCCGTCAGCCCAAGCACCTCGGACGCTTCGTCGAACAGCAGGTGATAGATGTGGTTGTCGATGTCCGGCATGTTGAGCGACAGGATGATCTGTGGATCGACCACCAGCGACGGATCGAGGTCGCTGAAGCGTCCGACGCGGCCGGTGAGGAACGGCACGAGGTTGGCGGGCTGGAGGTCCGCTTCGTCGATGATGACGGCGTTCACCTCCCAGCCGCGGCACGCCTCCTCCACAGAAAGGTCGCCGATCGCGCGGAACTCGAATTCACAGTCGAGGATCTCGAGCACGCGGCCGTCGCGGCGGTTGCCCTCGCGCCGCAGGATCTTGGTGAACCGGTGGGTGTACGGCGCCTTCCAGGAGAAGGTTCCTTCCTCCTCCGGCACGATGCGGAACCACGATTTAAGCGTGGTGGACTGCAGGCTCGGATAGCTTTCGCGGATCACGCCGATCCGCGCCTTACGCACCAGCACGCCGTCCGGCCGCGCGACCGGCTTCTGCAGCGCCGCGATGCGCAGCCCCTTCTGCAGCGCGGCCATCGTCTTGCCCGATCCGACCGGCCCGACGATTCCGCAGATGAACGCGCGGCTGCGCACGAATATATCGGCGATCGGGCCGGGCGAGACGAGGCGGCGAGGCGCGGCGACCATGCCCATCAGGCATCGCCCTCCGCGTCGTCCTCATCGGCCGGCCCGAACTCGGCATCAACGATATCGCCGATCTCTTCGGCGCTATGAGTGACGCCCTCGATGATGAGATCGGATACGCCGCTGAAGGTCAGGTCGATCGGGATCGGCTTCTTGCCGACAAGGTACGGCATCAGGATATCGGCGCAGCGCGCGCGCAGGCCCTGCGCCGCCTCATAGGTCATATGCTCGATGACGACATTCGGGGTGCCATCTTTCTGGAAGCTGTGGACCTTGCGCCGCTTCGACGCCTCCATCAGCACCTCGGGGGCGGTGGACTGGATCTGCATCAGCGTTATCGCGGGATGCTGGCCGTGCGACAGCAGCCACCGCTCCAGATCGGTCGAGTGGCGGTTGCGCGACCCGCGCGGCCGGCCGCGACGCTTCTCGCGAGCGTGTTGGGTTACTTGCTGGTGCGAGGCGTCGGGGCCGAGCGTCTCGCGCGACGCCCAGATATCCTCCGGCGAGATCGGCTCGAGCAGGTCGAGCTGCTCCTCCACCGGCTGTTCCGCCTCGAGCATCGCCCGCGCGCTGTCCATGATCTCGCGGCCGATCGCCGCGTCGCCGGTGAGGTCAGTTGACACCCTGTCCCTCCCCACATAGCGTCGGCGTTCGGCTTCGCCCCCGGCCAAGGGAAATCCCATTATCCCCGACCCGCCTCTGCAGCCCGCTCCATGCCGCGCGATCGCGCCCGGGCAGCGATGGACAGGGGAAACCTGAAACCCCCGACCCCGTTTCCGGCATCGCCATTTTGCGGTCGTCCCGATCCATGACACGCCTTGCTGCATCGCAGCGAATTTGAAGGTAGCGCGAAACGCCGAAAATCGGCTGCGCCAGCGGGCGGAGGAAAATCGCGGCCCGGCTGGGGGGGGTGCCCCCCTCCGCCGCTGAACGACCCCCGGCACCCTCCGCGCGGCCCGGCGACGCCAGCCCCGCAGGCTGACAGCGCGTCGCCGCAAGGCGCTGATCCGCAAGGGAAATCCCGCCGCATTCCAACGCGCCCGTTCCAACACGCGCCGCCGCGCCCTCGAAAAACGGCGGAAATCCGTCATTCCCGCCCGCGCGCTCGCCCAGCTGCCCGGCCGCCTCGATCGGCGCGATCGCGCCGCGCGCCGGCCGCGCCCGGCCCCGAAACTTTCGCCGCGCCGCCCCTCCATCCAGCCCCTGATCCGGCCTGGACGAAGCCGCGAAGGCGATGAGGCAATATCCACCCCATTGTTTATTCGCGCCGGGAACCGCCAAGAGATTGAGAACGCTAGGTCTTTCCGGAGAACGAAGGTCCATCGGCGCGGATGGCTGGATCGCCAGAACCGCTAGAGAACCGCTAACCTCATGAGATACATAGGTTTCTCTATCGGGTTCTGAAGTTCTATGGTTCTGATAGTCTCCATGACGCACACGCCCCTGCATGTCCGCGCACACGTCACGCGTAGGGCCGTGGAACAGAACCACAGAACCGATACATTTCAAGCGGTTGCCGGTTCTACCCCCCGGCCCGATCAGAACCGCAGAACCGGGCGGCGCATCGGCCCGCCGGCTCGCCCTCAATATTCCCCGCTGCCAACGGGCCGGGGGGCGGGGCGCAAAAAAAGAATAGGCGAAGTGTTCGCGAGGCAACGCCAAGTAATCGCGCCGCGCGCGCAAGATGATGATGAGCGCGGCCGCACCGCTCCGCTGCGCTCCGCTGGCCGCGCGCGTCATTGGCCGAGCTCCTTGCCGCTCGGGCACGCGACCCACCCCTCCACGTCCTCCGGCTCGAGCATCAGCTCGATCGGCACGAGCACGGCGGTCAGCGAAGAGCGCCCGAACTTGGCCTTGACCGTCCTGATCGCCGCCGGCGCGCGGGCCAGGGTCTGCGACCAGGCGCCGGCCTGCCACTTCGTCCCGCCGAACAGTTCGGACAGCGAACGATGCGCCTGCGCGATCGCGAGATAGCAGGCGCTGCCCGCGACATGATCGACCGCGCCGTAGCGCGCCCGGCCGGAGCCGTCGTCCGCCAGCCGCCGAGCATTGACCACCTTGAGCCCCAGCTCGCCGAGCTTGTCGCGCGCGATCTGCCGGTCGCGCGGATGCTCCAGCTCGCCACGGCCGGGGTCGGGGAAGCCGACCGCCCGCCCGATCCACGTCGCGATCGTCTCGCGCGCGTCGCCGCCGCGCGATTGCACGGTGGAGGTGAGCAGATGCGTCAGGCAGCTGTCGTGATCGGCCGAGGCGCTGGATATCTCCGTGAGGCCAACCGGCGCGCACTGGACGGCCCAGTCGTCGATCGTGTCGACATCGAGATGGTCGTAGAGCGCGAGATCCGCCGCCGCCAGCAACGTGCCGAACGTGTCCGCAGAGCGCGAACTGTGGCCCGTCCTCATCAGCGCGTCGTGATAGGCGAGATAGGTCTCGTGCCACCGCGCCCAGCCGTCGATCATCCGTCGCGCCAGCACCGCGCCCGTCGCCGGCAGCTGCGCCGCCTCGAGATCGAGCTTGCGCGCGTCGGCGGGCAGGGGATCGAGATCGAGGATCGCGAACCGGCTGCGATCCTGGGGCTCCATCGCCGGCGTCAGGATCGCGGAGAACTGGAAGCACGAATTGAGCACGAACTCGGCCGCCTTGTGGTCGGACGATCCGCGATGCACCTCGCCGCCCGAGCTGGCGACGCGCGCCAGCTCCAGCACCGCCGCCAGCTTGTGCGCGTTGAACGCGTTCGGCTCGAATTCGTCGAAGATCACGGGGATGGTCTGCTCGCGCAGGATCTGCCGCACCGCCGCCTCGGTCGCATTGCCGGTGCGGATCGCGCCATGCCCCAGCAACCGGTCGCACAAGCCGTCCTTTCCATTGAAGCTGGACTTGCCGGTGCCAGCGCCGCCGGTGACATAGATGTGCGATCGCCAGCCGAGCGCCCCGGACAGCGTGGTCTGCGCCAGCCAGCCCAGCGCCAGCGTCGCGTCGAGATTGCCGCGCCGCCAGTTCCAGGTCGAGATCAGCGCGTGCAGCTGCTCGATCAGCTCGACGCCGCCGCCTTCATGATGCGGGCGCGGGGCCGGGGCCGCCGCCGGATAGACATAGCCATCGTGCAGCCCGGTCTCGCGCCAGTCGACCGCCTGCGCCTGCCCCATAAGCGACGGGCGGGCGAACATCACGCGGTCGCCGTAATGCACGACGAGGCTGCGACCCTGCCCGCGATGCGCGCCGCGTCCGCGCACGCGGCCCTTGGCGTCGAAAATGCCTTCGCCGCCGCACGCCGCGATCAGCGCCTCGCTGGCATCGTCCTGCTTGAAGCCGACGATCTCGCTCTCTTTGACGACCGTGCCGGACCGATCCTTCTTCGGCTCCGACCAGCGCGGCCAGTATTTCGAAAGCAAATGCGTGCGCGGCGCAAACAACGCGTGGAGGTTGTTCTTGCCATGATCGCGCGGCCCCAATGGAACCAGTTGCCCGAGCACGTTGAGATACCAGCACGTCTGCCCGTCGATGCCCAGCCCGAGCGGCTTGACCGGGCAATCGCGCGGCACGCGCGGCCGGTCGATATCGTCGTCGTCGTCGCGTCCGCCGAACGGCGCCTGGTCACCGGCCTGCGCCAGCTGCGGCGCGTCGACCGGATGCTCCAGCGCATCCGCGATCGAGACCACGTTGTCGGGCTTGCGTCTGGTCATTGGCCGGTGCGCCGGTGTCGGCCGCTGCGATGGCAAATATCCTTCGCCTCAAGCCGATAGGTGCGCGGCGTTCCCTGCGTGGCACGATCCCAGTTGAGCCAACGGTCAATCTGATGCTTCAGCCGCAAAACCTCCCGGCGCGAGAGGATCGCGACGGGTACGCTCGCATTGAAGATCAAAATGCTGAGCTGGTCGGTCGATGCGACGGGATCCAGCGCCACAAACACACGATCACGCTCGATCGACGCCGACGGCACGAGGCCGCCGGCGTCTTCGCTATGCGGGGTGCCGGCTATGCCGCTCGAGGGATCGCCCGATAACGATCCGGTGGGGGCCTCGCGAGCCGTACCACACACCCCTCCGGGGTATTCCTGAATGTCCCGCGTCACGCCGCCTCTCCCGCCAGCAACCACGCATTCACGTCCTTGAACCCCACCGGCGGCAGCACCAGTTGCACGCGGTGCCCGCGCGCCTGCTGCTTCGCGATCGCGCGCTCCAGCAGCTCCATCTCGCGCGCGCCGTCGTCGCGATCGGCGACCAGCACGATCGTCTCGATCGCCCCGGGAAACTCGATCGACCCGAGATTGCCCAGCGAATAGGCGGCGATGACGCGCGCGTCGGGCTTGCACATCGCCACCGTCAGCGCGTCCTCGATCCCCTCGGTGACGTAGAGCGTCTCCGGCCGGCGCATCCGCCCCATCGTCTGGCGCGAGGCGCCCTTGCGCAGCGGCACGAACGCCCCGCGCGACTTGCCCAGCACCTTCTTCGCCGATCCCCTCGGCACGCCGAGATCCGCGCCATCGGCCTTCACCCACAAGCGGGTCCGGGCGTCGCGCCCCAGCCAGGTGCGATGCGTCGCGACATGCTCCCCGCTCGGCAGGATCATCTGCGACACCATGCAGGGCAGTTTCACCCCGGCGTCGCGGTTCCACACCTCGGCGTGATAGCGCAGCGCCCCCGGCCAATGCCCCAGCCGCGCGCCGGAGATCCCGCGCGCCTCCAGATAGCGCGCCGCCGGCGTCCCCTCGATCGTGTCCGGCGCATTGAGCCACAGCGCCCGCGCGCCACGCTTCTTCGCCTCGGCCTCGCGCGCCGCCGCCTGCTCCAGCGCCTCGTCCTGCCGCGCCGCCTGCGCGCGCACGCGCTTCAGGCGTTCGGGGTCGAGATCGTCGAGCCCGAGCCGGCTCTTGAGCCACTGCACCGCCTGTCCGCGATCGCCGCCGAACATCGCCTGCTCGACCAGCACGGTCATGTCGCCCTGGTCGCCGTTCGACCAGTCACGCCACATGCCGCGATTGGCGCCGGCGAGGTTGAGCACCAGCGAGGATCCGCGCTCGCCGCCGATCGACCCGGCCTTCAGGTAATGGCCGTCCTTGATCGCGCCCGGCAGGCATTCGCGCCCGATGCTCTCGGCCTGCTGGCGCGCCTGCAGCTCGATCTCGCGCACGCTGATCGCGGAGCGTTGATAGGTCATGCCGCCGTGCCCGCCCGCGCCGCCGGCTTCGCATCCCAGGCGGCGGAGGTCGCGCGCGCCCAGTCCATCGGCATCACCGCGCCGGCCGTCACGTCGGCGATCGCCGCCGCCAGCTCGCCGCTCGGCTCCATCTCGCCGGAAAGCAGCCGGTCGATCGTCGCCGGCGACACGCCGGCGGAAAGCGTCACGCCCGCCCAGCGCGCGTCATCCGCGCACAGCCACCACGCCAGCCGGTGCGCGCCCTCGCTCGACGGCCGCCGCCACATGCGGTTGCGGGCAGGCGCTACGCCGGGCACAGGACTCGACTCCGCCCGGCTTTTGATAAAGGATCGGCGCGCCGGCCGGGGAGAAGACGTTTGGCACCGTCCTCTCTCCCCCCAGGCCGGAGCACATCGGGGCCCTTACCTGCTCGCGCAGGCGGCCAAGCCAAACCGATGCCAGTCGAACCGGGGCGCCCCGGAACGGCTGGGCCGATAGACCCGTGAGCGCCGGCCAAAGCGCAACGCGGGGCGCCACACCGAGCAGCCAACCGCCCGATGGAGACAGGAATGGATGAGGGGTCAGCCGTAACCCGCGACGAAATCAACCGCTTGTGGGCGGACATCAATATGCTGCGCACGCTGATTACGTGGGACATCGCCCAACGCTGGCCGCATGAGAAGATCGATGCGTGGTACCAGCTCATCGCCGACCGCCTCGACGACGGCGCAGCGCATGACGAACGTGCGAAAGCCAATTACCAACGCGCGTTAGGAGCGCTTGCCGCTGACCTGCGTCGCTCGGCTCCCAAAAATCCGCCGGCTGCGCCATCAGCATAGCCCGATCGAGCGCGAATTCGTGGCTCGTGGCGGGGAAGCGCTCGACCTGGCGGCGCAGGCGCTGGCCAGCGCGCTCGAGCGCGAGCTTATGCAGCGCGCGGCCGACCGGCGCCGTCACGCCACCACCCGAGCGATCGCCGGGCGGGCGCGTGCAACAACGATCCGCGCCCGCCCGATCGGCACGACGGCGGGAGTTGATACCGCCGCGCCGAACCGAAGATTCAAATAGTTAAGATGTTGCTCATTACGCTGCCGGATTGGACCGCGACACAATGTCGCGCCGGACGGGAGAGTGATCGATGTCGAAGATACTGCCGTTTTCATCACGCGGCCTTGCGGGCCAGCGCGGCCCGCGCCGCCTCGAGCGCGCGGCGCCACAGCGGCATCGGGTAGAAATCGTTCGGCTCGACCGCGCCGTCCGTGATGAGGAAGATGCGCTCAAGCGCGTCCGGACCGGGGCGCCGCCTGCCCGTTTCCCAGTCGTACCAAACCTGCCGAACAGTCCCGACAGCGGCAGCCGCTGCATCAAGGGTCAATCCTTGCCCCAATCTCCATGCTCGGAGAGTATGAATGGAGATCCGCTTCGCCATATCGAAGGGAGTAAGCGATATGCTTACTCTTTGACAAGTCGGGGTAAGCGATTTAATGGCTCGTTTGTGTCAGCGGATATCTTACAGTTTGCGCGGATGGAAGACGCGCCGAACCGTATTCGAGAACTGCGCAGCGCACAGGGCCTGTCGCAGCAGGCGGTGGGCGACATGATCGGCGTCTCTAAAATGACGGTCAGCGATCTTGAGCGTGGCCGCATGGAACTCACCGTTGAGTATATGCGTCGCATCGCGCGCGCGCTTGCGGTTCGGCCATCCGACCTTCTGCATACCGAAGACAATCCCGATCGTCTGTCCGATGAGGAGCGCGAGCTGCTGTATCGCTTTCGCGCCGCAGCTCCTTCGCAACGCGAGTTGATTAAGCGCATTGCCGAACCAGTGGGCGGCGATGCTGATGATCGGCGCGTGGCCTGATGCTGCTTATTGCGATCGCGCTCCAATCGGCGGCGCAACCGCCTCGACAGCGAATGGAAGACGCCACCTATGCCTGGATGGCATGTGGCACACGCTATGCCGATCGCTGGGTCGATCAAAATGAAACCGCGTCTGATTTGGCCGCGCTCGCGACCGCGCGTTGCACAGATGAGCGGCGTCAGGCGCGGGAGGCAATTGAGGAGTACGCCCGAAGTGAGCGAGCGATGTCTGCCGTAGATCGGATGTTTGATGAGACGGAAAGATCGGTAAGACAGGTGATCGCGGTAAACGTACTGGAGGCTCGCACCAAGGATAAGGCTAGGCCAAAACCCGTTGGTAAGCGATAATCTTACAACCCTCGTTGACTTTGTAAGCTAAAAGCTTACGTTGTGCTCCGTCATCAACTGACGGAGACGCATCATGTCCAACGTGGCGATCCTGCCGACGCCCCTTGCGCGGGCCGCGCAGGCGTCGGCTAACCCGCGCAACATCTCGACCTGCGGCATCTACGACGTCGCCGGCCGGCTCGGCCAGGCGCATCGCCAGCCGCACTACATCTGCAAGACGATCGACCGGCTGATCGAGCAGCGCGGCTTTCCGCATCCGTTCCCGCTGCTGCGCGGCGAGGCGATGCTGGAGCGCGTTCTCGCCGACAGCCGCTGGCCCCGCGCCGCCGTGGAGGCATGGTTCAACGACCAGCTCCCGCCCGCCGCCCGCGCGCTCGATTGCGCCGCCGAGCACGTCGAACGCAACAGCCGCCTCGCCGTCAACCTCGGCCGCCTGTTCGAGGAGGAGGTGGCGTGATGCGCCCGAAGCCGGTCAAGCCGGCCGCCGACGCCCGCATGCGCATCAGCGAGGTCGCCAGCCGGGAAATCACGCCAGAGCGCATCTCGCTCAAGGGCGAAACCTACTGGATGGCCGGCGCCAACGGGGCGGCGATCGTCGCGATCACGCCGGAGGGCGGCGAGGATCCGACCGAGGGAAGCCCGGCGATCCTGATCTATCGCGATGGAGAGGACGGGCGGCGCGACGGGCTCGCGCTGGTGCGAACCTTCACCCCCGACGAGGCGGACGAGTTCGCGGACAATCTGAAGATATGGGCGGCAC
The DNA here is from genome assembly GCA_001897375.1 of Sphingomonas sp. 67-36. Lineage (GTDB taxonomy): Bacteria > Pseudomonadota > Alphaproteobacteria > Sphingomonadales > Sphingomonadaceae > Sphingomonas. The sequence continues at coordinate 32,003 of MKSU01000018.1, forward strand.
GAATTCGCGACGCCGCCGGCGCAAAGGCTGCCGCCGCTCTCCGCAAGGCCGCCGGCCGGTGACCCGCCACCTGCGCATCGCCACCGCGCGCCGCGTGATCGAGGTGCTGTTCCCGGTCGGCCACGCCGTCCCGGAAACCGAGCTGGGCGAGCACCCCAGCGTCACCGCCGCCCGCGCGGCCGAGCCGTGGATCTCCGGCGCCGCGCTGCTCGCCGGCCTCGGCATCATCGTCATGATGCTGGTCCGCATCCTCATCGCCTGGGCGCAGGGGCGGCTGTGACGATGCTGCTCGCGGCGATCGTCATCGGCCTTCTCGTCGCGGACCTGCTCGCCGGCATCCTGATCGGCTCGTTCATCCGCGCCGGCGCGGGGCAGGGGGCGACCGCCCCCTCGGAGGCCGACGATGCCGCCGCCTGATATCCGCCGGCGCGACGCCCGCATCGACGAACTCGGCAGGCGCCGCGAACTGACCGCCGCCTAGCGCGAGGAACTCCGCCTGCTCGAGCAGGCGCGCGACCGGATGTGGACCCGGCTCCCCCACCGCATCGCGCGGATCCGCTCGAAACTCGAAACCCTCACCGCCTACGCCGACGAGATCGGCCTCGGCCCATGCTGAAAGGTCCGCCCATGGCCACCGCCGCCAGTCTCAACGTCTCGCTCGACGCGCCGATCGGCGCGACGCTCACCTTTGACGGCGCCCGGATTCTCACCGGCGCCGCGCTGCGCGGCATCATCGCCGAGCGCATGAAACAGGTCGATCGCCACGGCCGCACGCTCGATCACGATCTCGCGACGCACTGGCGCCACGATCTCCCGCTCGCCGCCGCCAGCTACCTCAACGCAGCGGTCGACCAGCTCACCGGCAAGGACGATATCGCCGCCGCCGATCAGATGACCTGGCCGTGGGCGCCCGAATGGTGGCGGCCGGAAGATGCGCGCGCCAACCTCATCAAGGCCGCCGCGCTCGTCTGGGCCGCGATCGACCGGCTGGACGGCGAGGCCGCCGGCGAGATGGCGCGCATCCATGTCTGACCTCCTCACCCGCCTGCGTCAGTTGGACGCGGCTGCGACGCCGGGGCCTTGGGATGTGTGGGAGCACCCCATTGCCGGTGCGGGCGATGCCATCTTGGAAATGGTCGAGCAGGTGCAGGCGACGACACCGTTGGTCGACCGGCTTTACCTGATCAATGCTGGCGGCAAATGCCCGGGGACGACGGGATGCGGGCCTACGTCAGAGGCCAACGCGCGTCTCATCACCACCCTCCGCAACCATCTCCCCGAGATCATCGCCGCGCTGGAGCGGGTGGAGGGGGAACGGTGAGCGGCGCCGAGAACGTGGGCTTGACCACGGCAGAGCCAGAGCTGTTCGACAACAGCACCGACCCGGAGAGCCTGAATATTGGCCCCTCGTTAACACGAGCGAGGCGGCTGTCGATCGAGCGGCTCGAGCGGGTTGTCCGTGAATATGCCCCGACGCACATCATCGCGACCGTTTCCGGTGGTCGAGATAGTGCGGCGGAGGTGGAATTTGCCCGCGAGATAGGGGTGAAAATCGACCTACTACTGCATTGTCGAACGGGAACCGGCATTCGCGAAACGACCGAACATGTCGTAGATTATTATGGCAATCTTGGCCCCAATTTCGTCGTGGCGGACGCCGGCAACGCCTACGAGCGCTATGTCATGCGCAAGGGGTTTTTCGGCATCGGCCGGCAAGCGCATAACTTCTCGTATCGCATCCTGAAGGCCGATCCGATGCGCGCGGCGATTTCGCGCGAGATCCGCAAAGGACGACGCGGCATCCGGACCTTGATCTTGAACGGCGCCCGCGCGTTGGAGAGCGACAACCGGCGCCTCAATCTGCCCGAGACGCGCTTCGACAAGGGCAATCTGTGGGTGAATATCATCCATGATTGGAGCCAAGGCGATCGTGATCGGTATCTCCGTCTGCGTCAGACGCCAATCAATCCCGTCGCGGTGCAGCTTTGCCGCTCTGGCGAGTGCATGTGCGGCACGATGCAAACTGCGCAAGTTCGCGGAGAGGCGGCAGCGATCTACCCCGAATGGGGCGCATGGCTGAATGACCTGGAGCGCCGCGCTCGGGCCAAGCACGGCTGGGGCTGGGGCGAGGCGATGCCGAAGCCCGCTGACCCACGACAGATCGATATGTTTCAGCCGATGTGCGTCGGCTGCGCGCGCGACGATCAGCGCGATGACCGTTCGGGAGATACAACATGACCAACACCCCCGCCGAGACGGTGGAGTGGCTGCGCGAGGCAGCGGACGCAATCATAGGCGATCTAGGTTCAGTCGATATGGATGGCTATTATACCGGGGCTGTCCACAAGTCCGACGTTGAGCATTTGAAAAAGCTCCTCGCCGCCCTAACCGCCCCGGCACCGTCCGCGAGTGTGGCGGGGGAGGCGAAAACGGAATGGCGCTGCTTCCACTGTAGCGAGGTGTTCACCGATCGTCCGTGCGCGGAACGACATTTCGGCCGCGATGAGGGGAAGACGCCAGCCTGCATCATCAAGGGCGCGGATGGCGGCTTGCTCCGAGCGCTTCGGGATGCGGAGAACCAAGCCGACGAGGCCATTGCGCTGATGCACAGCGAAAGCACCGATGTAGCGAAGGCCTATGGTCGCGCGAGCGCCCGGCACACTCAGGCGCTAATGGCCGCCGAAGAAGCGGGCTACGAGAAGGGCTTGGCAGACGGTCGCGCCCTCCCGTCCAATCCTGACGCACCGGATCGGGTGACGGAGGGGGAGGGCGAACGCATTGCCATTCGCGATTACCTCTTTGCATGTTCGGCGGAAGCTAACCGGCAATCATTGAAATTCGCGAGCGCCGGCAACAGGCTGATTGCCCGCGATTGCAAGACCGAGTGCAAAGCATACAGCACCGCCGCCGCGATGATCGAGCGTGAAGATCATGCTTCCTATCGTCCGCTCGCCACCACCCCCGCGCGGCTGCTGGAGGAGAATGAGGCGCTTCGGGCGGCGCTGGAGCCTTTCGTCCGCCATGGTCGGGCAATCGGGGCCTTCAGCGGTGACAATGGCCCGTACTGGATAATGACCGACGAAGGCCACCGCGACGTCCCTGCTGCCGACTTCCATGCCGCCCGCGCGGCCCTCGGCGGAGGCGCGAAGTGATCGCGCGTCGTCAGCCTCGTGGGCGTTGTAGCCAGTGCGGCCGGCTGGGAATGGGACAATGGACTGATAGCGGGCGCGGGTCGGCTGCGCTGCGCGTCCGCACCTGCGTCTATTGCGCGCACCAGATACGCGCGGCCCTCGGCGGGGAGACGCGGTGATGGGCGGCTACTTGCCCTTCTCGGCGCGCGCGAGTTTCTCGGTCACTGCATCGCGGATGAACGCTGCCGTCTTGTTCGGGCCGGCCACCGCTTCAATGCGCGCGATTTGCTCGGCGCTCAAGCGCACGGTCAGCGGTCGAACTCCGAGTGGCGGCCTTCCCATGCGCGCCGGATTATCCGCAACCGCTTTGTGTGTCGATGCCATAAAGTTTCCGCAACCGCTTATTGACAGTATCCGCAACCGGATATATCTATAAGCGCAACCGGATATGGAGGCAAGTGAGATGGTTATCGCAAGGGTGAATTTGGCAGATTTCATGGTCACGGGGCGCGGGGCGTTTCCGTTCGATATGCTCCGTTATGATGAATGCTGGCCTGTCGATGCTGATGCCGCTTCCGCGCTGGCGGACGATGTTGGGCGTCGCACGGTGTCGCTTCGCACCTACCGGGAGAGCAACATCCATCCGGCGCGCTGGGACAGCTTCGGATGGTCCGTGACACGTAACCCGGAGTGCCGCTGAAATGTTCGAGGCAGGCCTTCTCCCGTATGCGGTCAAGCCGGCGGCAGGGCATAAATGCAGCGGACGACCGCACATGATGTTCGTGCTGTATTGTGAATGTGGCTGGCGAACTGTTCCAAATCCGGAACGCGCTGGGGCGTATGCCGATTGGCGCAGGCACGCGCTTGAGCATGGCGGCGAGCTTGAGAGCCATGAGGAGCATAAGAAGCGGGAGAACCGATACCGGCGCAAGCTCGGGCTGGAGGAACGCCCATGACCCCGCCTGACATCGCCGCCATCGCGCGGAGGCGCATCAACGAAGACGGGTCGATCAACTTCCCCGAATACATGCTCAGCAAAGGCAAGGTGTGCGCCGATCTTCGCGAGGTGTACGCCCGCATCGTTCGCGCCACTCACGCCGATCGCCAGTTAGCAGCCGAAAAGCGGCTCGCGCTCGAATGGTGCCGAGCAAACGGCAATCCTCACCTCCTGTCGGGAAAGCAAGCATCATGAGAGACGCGAGGGTCGTTTGCCCAAACTTCGAAGATCATACGCCTTGCCCCGAAGGCTATATTGCATGGCACGCGTGGGCAGAGGAAATGATGAAAACACACCGCCAAATTAAATGTCCTGGATGCGGACGTTATTCAATTTGGGAGCGCCGCCCATGACTAACCCGACGGAATTGCTGCCGCGCCCGTTCTGCGGGGGCGACGAACTCAGCCATGGATACGATAACGCCGGCATCTATCAGTCGGTCGTTCGGTGCCATGCCGACGACTGTGGCGCGGCGATCGTGCTCGTCGGGCAATCCGAGGGCGACGCGATTGCCGCATGGAACACCCGCGCCGCCCCCGCACCTGTCGCGAGCGAGGAGGTGGAGCGGGTGCGGGATACGCTCGCGGCGATATCAGCTTTTTCGACTGATCCCGACCCGCGTAGTGCTGGCAAAATCCTGATGGTGCATTTCAGCCGCCGGCATACCGCCGCCGATCGGCAAGCGATTCTCGATGCACTCAACGCCACCGCTCTCTCCCTCACAACCCCAGCGCGGGCGGTGAGCAGGGAGAAGGTGGAGTCCGGTATCCGCATCGCGATCTGGAACGCGGCAAAGAACCGCGGAATGGGCCAAGATGCTGCGATCGCTCTCGTTTCTGGCGCGATGGTCGAGCCGGCGATGGTGAGCGTCCTCGCGCTGATCGGGGGTGGGGAATGACCTTCGACCCCACATTTGCTTTCTACCGTGACGTACGCCATCTCAATCTGGATCCGCCGGAGGAATTCTGGACGGAGATCCGCGATGAGACACGACGCACCTTCGAGGATCGCCGCGCTAGCTATCCCAGCCGCGTCGCCAAGGGCCGCATCTCCCGGCAGGAAGCCGATCACGAACTCCGCGTCGCGCGCAGCCTCGCCGAAGGGTGGCTCGGCATCCCGCGCTCACCCAACGCGCCACTGGCCACGACGGTCGAAGAACTGCACGCATTACGCCGCGAGATCACGCTGCGCCGCCAGCGCTGGCCGCGCCTGGTCGAACTCCGCCGCATGACGGCGGAGGAAATGGACCGCCGCATCTTGCTGCTTGAAATATGCCACGATGTGATGTGGCATGGCTCATCGGTGCCGGAGGTTCAGGCCGCGCGCGCGGAACTGGCCCGGTTTCGACATCAGCAAGCGGCGCTCAAACGCGCCGCCTGACAACCTGCCATAGGATCGCCCCCGCCATGGCCAAGATCACGATCGAATTTCTCCGCGAGAAGGTAACCGCCGGCGGTCTCCGCTATTACTGGCAGCCCTCCGCCACGCTGAAGGCGGCTGGGTGGAAGGCGTTGTCGCTCGGGTTGGACGAGGAGGCGGCGATACGCGCCGCCAGGGCGCGCAACGCCGAGATCGCCGCATGGCGCGCCGGGGATGCCAGCCCGAAGGACGTCAAGCGGATCGAGAAACGCCATACTGTCGATGCCATCATCGCGCTGTACCGCGAGCAGCGCGTGAAGCGCCTCAAGGACAAGACGCAGACGGAATATGAGAGCAAGCTGCGCGTCATCTCCCGCTGGTCCGGCCGGGAGCGGATGGACGGCATCACGCTCGACAATATCCGCGCCTTCCGCGACGCGCTCTACGCGCCGCGCAAGAATGGCGAGGTGAAGTCCACCACCGCCTACAACACGCTCAAGGTCATGCGCTCGCTGTGGAGTTGGGCGCACGCCAACGAGCATATCGCCGTCAACCCGGCCACGAAGGATCTCGATATCGAAACGCCGGCGCCGCGCCAGCAATTCGCCGGCGCGCTGGCGCGGCTGGCGCTGGTCGACGCCGCGATCGCGCTCGCGCGGCCGAACATGGCCGCCGCGATCATCCTCGCCTATACGATCGGCCAGCGCGAGGAGGATCTGCTCAAGCTCCTCCAGACGCGCTACGACGAGATCCACCAGTTCGAGGCCGACGATCCCGCCGTTTACGATCGACTGGTCGCGCGCGAGCCGGACGGCCGCCTGTTCGGCGTCCGCGTCCGCCAGGGCAAGACCGATCGCTGGGTCGGCGTCCCCGTCACCGGCGACGCGCGCAAGCAGCTCGAGGCCGGCGTGCTGGGCGCGCGAGGCAGGGGGCTGACCACGATCCTTTATGACGAGGTGAGGGGGCAGACGTGGACTGCCCCCGATCGCAAGGAACGCCGCATCCGCCAGATGTATTTCCAGCGCGCATTCAGCGCGATCCGCGCCAAGGCGGTCGAGCGCCTCACCGCCGCTGGCGATGCCGAGCTGGCTGCCGAGGTGGCGGATCTCCAGTTCCGCGACCTGCGACGCACCTGCGTCGTGATGATGGGCGAGCGCGGCATCCCCGATCACCTGATTTCGGCGATCACCGGCCACAAGCTCGAGACGGTGAAGAAGATCCTGGAGGTATATCTTCCGCGCACCACAGGCATGGCGATGCTCGCGGTCGATCTCGCCCAGGCGCGTGCGCCCAGAGAGGCCGCTCGGCCGCGCAAGTTAGCGTGAGGTTTACATGGGGCTCAATGTAATAGTTACGACGCTCGACGGGCGACAGCATCCCGACTGGGATGATGGCAGATACAGCGGTGATCGCGCGTTGTTCGGCATTGCTAACGCCGTACCTCGGATCGACCACATAGCCGATCCTGGCTTCGGCGGAGCAAACGATTGGTACTGGCGACCTGCCGATTTCGATGCTTTTCGCGCAGCTGAATGGCCAGCGGAGAACCGCGCTCGCTGGGCTAAGCTCGCGGATATTCTCGAGAAGGCCCCAGAGTTTTGGATCTTCATGTCGATATGACCGGCTTGCGTCGGGAGAGCGCCCTAGCTATCTCCACGCAGCCCATGTTGGAATTCCAACGGAATGAATGTTGGAATGACAGTGGGCCCGGCAAGGAAAACGAAGCGTTTTCAGTGCGTTGCGGGTATAGCACAATGGTAGTGCAGCAGCCTTCCAAGCTGAATACACGGGTTCGATTCCCGTTACCCGCTCCATAATCCTGTCTCACGGCGTCGGGACGCCCCCTGAAGCGCTGTCCCAAAAATAGACGCCACTCGATAAATTCTGGCTTGTTCGCAATCGGTGCAGTGACCGCGCATTAACCTCCGCCGCCTAGATCGGCGGGCATGAAAGTGACCCCGCTCCTCGCTCTCATCGCGCTTGTTCCGGTGGCTGGCTGCGCCGGTTCGGACCAGGCTGCTTCCTCCGCGACGTTCGCGGTCGCCGCGCCGAAGGACACGCCTCCGGGGCAGGCCAAGGGCGGCGCGACCTCCACTTCCGGACCCGCGCCCGTGTCGTCGCCGACCCCGACGCCCACGCCGACCCCGACGCCTGTCGCGGTTTCGACGCCGACGCCGGTGCCGACGCCAGCGGCATCGCAATCCACCACGCCGGTCAGCGCGGCGGAATGGATCGCGATGCTGAAGGCGGCGACGCCGGGCAGCACGATCGACCTTGGCAATCGCCCGGTGACGTTCGCGCGTTATACCGGCCTGTCGAACGTGACGATCAAGGGCGGCGTGTTCGGTATGATCGTCCTCGACCAATGGAAGAACGTCACTTTCTCGGGCACCCAGTTCGAGCCGCGCAACGGCGACAACCCCGCCGGCTCGTTGATCATCGCCTACCAGCCGGACGGGCTGCACTTCGACGGCGTTACCTTCGTCGGTGCGCTGAACGCGGCCGGGCAGCTTGGTTTCGCTTCGATCGGCGTGCGCGGCGGCAACAACGTCTCCGTCACCAGATCGAATTTCCACGATATCGGCAATTACCTCTCGTTCCTCCGCACGACCAATGTGCAGGTGACCGACAACACCTTCACCAACATCCGCGAGGGCCTGGACCTCGTCGGCGTCGCCAATGCAGTGGTGGCGCGGAACACGTTCGGCCCGTTTCGGCCGGCGCCGGGGGATCATTCGGACGGTATCCAGCTATTCACCGCTGGCCTGACGCTTGCCACCGATCACGGCGCGCAGAACGTGCTGATCGAGGACAATCTCGTCGATCCGGGCGCGGGGTATCGCGCGCAGGGTATCTTCATGCGCGACGAGGCGGCGCTCGCCGCCCTGGGACGCGGCTATTCCAATATCACGATCCGCAACAACGCGATGATCGGCACCGGCTGGCACGGCATCGCCGCGATGGACCCGGTCCAGAATCTCCTGATCGAGGGCAATCGGCTGTTGATCCGGCTCGGCACCGACGGCGTGACCGACAACTGGATCCTGATCAAGTCAGGTGGTGGGACGGTGCGCAACAATTACGCCGGCAGCATCAACCTCACCGCCGCGACGGTGGCCAGCGGCAATACCTCGGTAAAGCGCGCGGCGACGACGACGGAGATTTCAACGGCCGATACCTGGGTCGCGCAACTGATGCAGGCCGCGGCGGCGCAATAGCGTTGCGTTGCCTGCCTGGACGGCCGGGCGCTGACGTGGGGAAAAGAAGGTAGGGCCGGTCGACGGCTTCATGAAATCATGAACAGGGCGGCGATCGCGCCTCCGGCGATCGCTATGCCATAGGGCAGGCTGTCACCGGGCTTGTTGCTGCGCTGCCGGATCGGTTTCCCCTGTATCCTGCGGAGCACGAACCAGACCACCAGCACCGCCAGGCCGCAAAGCGTGACATAGACCAGCAGCATCGTCGCCTGCGCCAGTCTGAACCATGCGGCGACGGCGGCGTAGAATTTGGCGTCGCCGCCGCCCACCACGCCGAACCTGAAAAGCACCATCCCGACGATGAGGGCGATTGCGGCATGTGCTGCCTGGCTGCCCAGTGCAGGCAAGCCGCCGAGAAGAAATCCGGTTATCAGTCCGGCGACTGCCGTGGCGGCGCTCAGCCAGTTGGGGATGCGGCGGTGGAAGGTGTCGCTCCAGCTCGCGAACGCGCCGGCGGCGATCAGCAGCGCGTTGGGAATAAGGGGCAGCAACATCATATCCTGTCATCCACGCGGGGAAGTGAGGGATGGCGAAGGCGCGGTGGCGCTCCCGCCCGTCGCAACCCGCGTTATTCGGTCCGGGTCTGGCGGCTTTGGGGTTGGGCGCGCGTAGCAGAAGCGGGGGAGGCGGCCTTTGCCTCCGGCTCGGCTTTCGCCAATCTGGTCGTCGGCGCAGGATAGGCGGGCGCGGATACGATCCTCACCTCATGCTGCGAAACGCGCTGCAATTGCCCGGAACGCGGCGTCTCCGCCACCGCTGGGGCGGAGGGAGGGACGAAGGACGCCAGCATTTCGGCTTCGCGGCGTGTCGTGAACGCCGGGGATTCCATCAGCGTCGCGAGATTCGTCTGGTAGCGTTGATCCGCCGGATCGACCGAGATCGCCTCACGGAAGAAACGTTCAGCGAGGTCGAGCCGCCCGATGCGCGCATAGGCCACCGCCATGCCGTTCAGCGCAGGCGCGACCGGCTCGCCATCGGCCAGCGCCTTTTGGAACTTCTCGACCGCAGCGCCGGGGCGGTCGGCGGCCAGATCCTCGCGGGCGGCGCGGGTCATCGCATCGTCGCGCGGGAGCTGCGCCGCCAGCGCGACCGGTTGCGCTTCCCTGGCTGAATGGCGGGCGAAGAGATGGCCACCATTCAGCAGCGAGCACCCGCCCAGCGGAACCGCAAGCATCGCCGCAATCACCACGGTCTTCAAGCTATCGCGCATCTCATCCTCCCTGCATCGCGGGCATGATAGTACGGATCACCCGCACGGCGGCGGGCAGCATCAATACGCCGATCATCACCGGCAACATGCAGGCCACCAGCGGAATCGAGATCAGCACCGGGATGCGGTGCGCCTTCTCCTCTGCCCGCATCCTGCGCTTCTCGCGCATCTCGGCGGCATAGACGCGCAGCGTGGTGGAGATGCTCGACCCCAGCTTGTCCGACTGGATCAGCAGCGTGGCGAAAGCGCCGATCTCCTCGACGCCCGAACTCTGCGCCATCCCGCGCAGCGCCTTCTCGCGCGATGCGCCGGCGCGCAGTTGCAACGTCGTCGTGGTGAACAGCTTGGCGATGAGCGGATGAGACATGACCAGTTCGCGCCCGACGCGATCGAGCGCCGCCTCCAGCCCCAGCCCCGCCTCGACGCAGACCAGCATCAGGTCGAGGCTGTCGGGAAAGCCATTGACGATCTCCTCGCGCCGGCGATCCGCTTTCGCCCTGACGACGAGCGCGGGAACGTACAGCCCGAGCAGCGCCACGATCGATCCCACGATATAGAGCCGGGTGAACGAGACGGCATATCCGCCGGCCGTGCTCAGCGCGACGTAGAGCAGCGGCAGCGCGATCACGAGCACGAGCCGGATGAGGTTGTAGATGCGCGGGGCGGAGGGAGAGTCGAAGCCGGCCGCGACGAGCTTCTCCCGCAATGCGCTCGACTTGGTATCGCCGAGGTTGAGGCCCGCGCGCTCGATCCGATCCGCCAGCCGCGTCCAGCTATCGTCACGCCGCCGTTGCAGCGATTCGACCAGCCCCGGCGCCGCGCTGTTCTGCGAAATGGCGCGGAGCTGGCCGCGGATCGTCGCACGGCGCGATATGGCGGTCAGCGTTAGCAGCGCGACGCCGACCACCAGCACGAACAACGTTGCCAGCAGCGCGAGCCGAACGGACGGGTTTGTCGATATAATGTCAGTCATATCAGACCTTTATGTCGACCAACCGGCGGATCCAGATAAAGCCGATCATGTACATGACGAGCAGCGCGGGAAAACCGATGAGGAAGATTGGATCGTGCGCGACGTCGAAATAGAAAGCGGGATTGAGCATCAGCAATCCGCAGAAGGTGAGGACTGGGAGCGCGGTGAGCATCCATCCCGTCATCCGGCCCTCCGAGCTTAGCGCGCGGACCATCATGAACATGCTGGCGCGGTCGCGAATGACGCGCGCCAGGTTTTCGAGGATTTCGGCGAGATTGCCGCCAGTCTCGTTCTGCACGGAGATCGACACCACGAACATCCGCATGTCTTCCAGATCCCACCGCTCCGCCATCGCGGACAATGCGTCGGGCAGGTTCGCGCCATAGGCGACCTCGTCCGAGACGAGACCGAATTCGCTGCCGATCGGGTCCGACATCTCCTCGGTGACGAGATGGATCGCGGAGGCGACGGGATGCCCGGCGCGCAGCGAACGCGTGAACACACCCAGCGCCACCGGAAATTGCTGCTCCATCCGCGCCCGGCGTCGTTCGGCCAGCCGGCTGACCACGATGATCGGGATGCCGAGGGCGAAGGCCGCCGCCGCGGTCAGGATCAGCAGCAGGACGCCCATGTCGAACGAGAATTTCGCCAGCCACGCCAACGCCGCGAACAGCACCGTGGTGGCGGCGAAGCCGAGCAGGCTGAACAGCACGAGCGAGCGCGCCTCGATCGGCACCGCCGACATCATCACCATGCGCATGAAGCGGGCATATTGCCGCTCCAGCATCCCCGCATCCGGCCCGACCGCGCGCGGCACGTTCTTGAGCAGCGTCAGCGCAACCGTCTCGCGGTCCACGCCGGCACGCATCATCCTCAGCCGCTTGTTGACCGCGTCGCGCTCACGCCGCCGATCCCATGTCATGCTCAGCACGAGCTGCGACAGCGCGAAGACCGAGCCGAAGATCGCGACCAGCACCGCCGCGCGGATAATCAGCCCGCTCACGGCTGGCCCAGCCGGGTCGTCGGCCGGAAAATCTCCGGATCCAGCCTGATGCCGCGCGCTTCCAGCTCGGCCATGAACTTCGGCCGGATGCCCGTTGCCTCGAAATGGCCGATGACATTGCCGTTGTCGTCGCGCCCGGTGGTGCGGAAGTGGAAGATCTCCTGCATGGTGATCACCTCGCCTTCCATCCCGGTCAGTTCCGAGAGCGAGATGATCTTGCGCTTGCCGTCGCTCAGGCGCCCGACCTGGACGACGACGTTGATCGCCGACGCGATCTGCGACCGCGCGGAGGTTACCGGCATGTCGATGCCGCTCATGCCGATCATCTGTTCGATGCGCGAGAGCGCGTCGCGCGGAGTGTTGGCGTGGACGGTGGTCATCGACCCGTCGTGGCCGGTATTCATCGCCTGGAGCATGTCGAACGTCTCGCCCGCGCGGCACTCGCCCAGGATGATGCGGTCCGGGCGCATGCGCAACGCGTTCTTGACGAGATCGCGCTGCGTGATCTCGCCCTTGCCCTCGATGTTGGGCGGCCGCGTCTCGAGCCGGGCGACATGCTCCTGCTGAAGCTGAAGCTCGGCCGAATCCTCGATCGTCACGATGCGCTCGCGTCCGTCGATATAGGAGGAAAGCGCGTTGAGCAGCGTCGTTTTGCCCGATCCGGTGCCGCCGGAGATGACGATATTGCGCCGCGTGGCGACGATCGCCTGGAGCAGTGGCGCCATCACCTCCGGCATGGTGCCCAGCTCGATCATGCGGTCCATGCTGATCGGCTTCTTCGCGAACTTGCGGATCGACAGCAGCGAGCCGTCGATCGCCAGCGGCGGGACGATCGCGTTGACGCGCGAGCCGTCGGCCAGCCGCGCATCCACGAAGGGCGATGATTCGTCCACGCGCCGGCCGACCGCGCTGACGATCTTCTGGATGATGCGCAGCAGGTGGCGCTCGTCCTGGAAACGGGTGGCTGTCTTTTCCAGCAGGCCGTGGCGCTCGACGAACACCGAATCGCATCCGTTGACGAGGATGTCGGTGATCGACTCGTCCTTGAGCAGCGGCTCCAGCGGCCCGAGCCCGAGCAGTTCGTCGAGCACGTCGTTGGTCAGCGCGGCGCGCTCGGCGCGGTTCAGCGCCTCGCTATTGGATTCGAGGATCTCGGCGACGATCCCGCCGATCTCGTCGCCGATCTGTTCGCGCGACATCTTGTCGAGGACGGAGAGGTTGATCTTGTCCAGCAATTGCTGGTGGATCTTCACCTTCAGCGACAGGATGCGCCCCGCCGCCTCGTCCGCGAGCCGTTGTTCGGCGGTGTCGGCCGGCGATGCGCGCGCCGCGTCCATCGCGACGGGCATCTTTTCGGGCTGGGCGCGTTGCAGCTTCCACATCATCAGCCGTCCTTCGCCTGGAACCGCTCGCGCAGCAGCGCGCCGATATTGGCGATATCCTTGCAGAATTTGCTCTTTCCGCGGATGTCGCTGACGAGTTGGCCCTGATCCTGCGCGGTGCTGACGAGCGGCGCCTCCAGCGAGACACTGCCGAGGATTTCGTGGCCCAGCGTATCGGCCGCGTCTTTGAGATCGATCGTCTTGAACAACCGCTTCTCGGCGCGGTTGACGACGATCGCGATCGATCCGCTCTCGATCCCGACCGAGCGGAACAGGTCGAGCCGGCGGCGCGCCTGCCGCAGGCTGGAGACGGAAAGCTCGACCACGAGCAGGATCACGTCGGAGGCGAGCGCGGCCGACAGCGCCCAGCTCGTCCAGTCCGGCGGATAATCGAGGATGACGTAGCCGAACTCCTGCCGCAGCAGCCGGATCATCTTCAATAGCTGATCGGAATCGACCGATTCGAGCGGCATGATCTCGGCCGGTGCGCTGACCACCGATACGCCCGCGCGCGGCTGCGCGATCACCGAGCGGATCAGTTCCTCGTCCAGCCGGTCCTCCGCCTTCAGGAGGTCGGCGAGATCGCCGCGCCCCGCCGCGCCGAGGAAATCGGTGACGCTGCCATATTGCAGATCGAGATCGGCGATCACCGCGCCGCGCCCGCCCGCGTCATGCGCGGCGAGATCGGCGGCAAGCTCGGTCGCGATGGTCGTCGCGCCACAGCCGCCGATCGAGCGTGCGACCGAGATCAGCGGCGCGAGCCGTACCTTCTGCCCCGGCGCGGCCTGGCGCCGCGCGGCGGTGTCGAGCGTGACCTGCACGATCTCCTCGACGTCGAACGGCAGCGCGACGATATCGCTGATGCCCTGCTTCACCAGTGCGCGCACCAGCGACACGCTCGCCCCGTCGATCGCCGCCACCAGCGGCAGATCGGGCAGCCGCGAGCGGATATCCGCCAGCCGCTCCATCGACGCGGCGCTGTCGGGATCGACCTCGACGATCAGCAGCGAGCATTCGTCCAGCACCCCGTCCGGCACCCGCACGCCGCTTTCGAGCGGTTCGAGCTTCAGATCGGGCAGCGGCCTGTCCGCGACCGCCACCGCCAGCGACATCATGCGCCGGGGCGAGGCGACCACGGTGACGCGGGAATTGCTACGCAACACGTCTTCCTTGAAACGCTTGGAGGGAAGGGAGAGATTGCCCATGCCGCTCAGCCCTGAAGGCTCCCTCCTGTTATTGTGGCCCGGCACTGCCGGAGGACGACCCGCCGCCGATGGTGGAGGTCGCTGGCCGCTCGGGCTTCTTCACCTTGTCGGTGCGGTAGCGGGCGGTGGCCTGCGCCGCATGCTCGCCGCTGGCGGCGGGGAGGGCGGTGTCATAGACCGGGTGCGGATCGATGATCTGCGCCGCCATCGTGTGGCGGTTCGCCTCGCCGAAATTGTCGTTCCAGCCCAGCACCGGGTCGCCGCCATTGGTGGTGGCGCAGGCGCAGAGCAGGCCGGCGATGCCGATCGCGATACCGGCGCGGATCGTTTCAATAGACATAGCCATCCTCCTTGCCCGGCACCTTCTTCGCCGCCGCCGGTGCGGCCGGCTTGCCCGGCGCTACCGCCGGCTCCGGGTGATAGGCCTGGCCGAGCAGGAAGGTTTCCGCCTCGCTCGGATCCTTCACCGCGTCGGTCGGCAGGCGCACCTGGCCGGGCTTTAGCGGCGCCACCAGATGCGGGGTGACGACGATCAGCAGTTCGGTCTGGTCCTTCTGGAAGCTGGTCGAGCGGAACAACGCCCCCAGGATCGGGATCGAGCCGAGCAGCGGAATCTGGTCGACGGTGGTCTTGAAGTCCTTCTGCAGCAGCCCGGCGATGGCGAAGCTCTCGCCGTCGCGCAGCTCCAGCGTGGTGCTGGCGCGCCGCGTGCGGATGCCGGGGATGGTGATGTTGCCCAGCGTCAGCGACGCGGAGGGATCGATCTGGCTCACTTCCGGCTCGACGACAAGGCTGATCGTCTTGTCGCTCAGCACCGTGGGGGTGAAGGCGAGGCTGACGCCGAACGGCTTGAACTGCACGGTGATCGGCGGCGTGCCGCCCGTGCCCGCGCCGCCGCCCTGCACCACCGGCACCGGGAACTCCCCGCCGGCCAGGAACGAGGCCTTCTCGCCGGACAGCGCGATCAGCGTCGGCTGCGCCAGCGTCTTGGAAAGGCCGCGCGATTCCAGCGCGTTCAGCGTGGCGTCGATCGAAAGCCCGCCCAGCTTGAACACGTTGCTGAAGATGCCGAACGTATTGGTGATCGACGACAATTGCTGGATCGGCGCGCCCGGCACGGTGGAGGTGATGGTCCCGCCGCCGGCGGTCGGCGTGGTGATGCTCACGTCCTTGCCGGGGACGAGCTGCGCGCCCTTGCCCAGCACGCTGTTGAACGATCCGCCGCGTGAATTGAGGAAGCCGCTGACGCCGATATCCTTGCCGGCGCTGCGGTTCACCTCGGCAAAGCGCACCTCGACCATCACCTGCTGGCTGGAGCCGACGCTGAGCAGGTTGATGACCTTGTCGCCGGCATAGGCCTTGGCGAGCTGCGCCGCGCGATCGGCCGCGCTCGCGCTGCTGACCGTGCCGGTGAGGACGACAGAATCGTTCGAGATGCTCGCCTCGATCGGTTCGCCCGGCAGCAATTTGTGGAACTGGTCGGCCAGCGCGATCACGTCCGGGCCGACGGCGATGTCGATCACGGAGATCACCCGGCCTGCCGCATCGTAGAGCGTCAGGCTGGTGGTGCCCATGTTCTTGCCGAGGACATAGACCGAGCGATTGGTGATCGGCACGATATCGGCGACCTGCTTCTCGCCCTTCTCGTCGCCGCCGATCAGCGCCTTGGCGATCGGGCGGTCGGCCGTGACCACCTGGCTCTTGTTGAGCGGCACTTCCAGCGTGCCGCCGTGGAGCGCTGATTCCTGCGCCGCCGCCGGCCCGGCCAGCGGAACGCCCGCCAGCATCAGCGAAAGCGCGAGAAGGCTGCCGCGCGCGGCGCGTGCGAGTTTCTTATTGCCCACGCTGCACCCCATATTCGCTGGCCGTCGTGCCGCGGATCACGGTCATCGCCGGACCCTTGATGACGATCTGGTTGAACGGGCCGCCGGCGCGCGGCGGCGGCAGCGTCATCCGGGGCAGGGCCGGCGCGGAAGCCGCCGGGCGCTTCGCCGGGATGACATAGTTCGTCGCGCTGAGCTGGCGCGGCAGCACGGTGGCGCGGGTGCCCGTCACCTGATCGGCGACATTGCGCAGCGCGAGCGTGAGCACGCCCAGTTCCTGCGCCAGCGCCAGCTTCTGCGCGCCGACCGTATCCACCTCGAGCGTCGCGGACTTGCTGACCACCGGCTTGGTGGCGTTCTCGTCGGAAACCTGATCGATGCCGAGCACGGGCACGTTTTCCAGCACCACGTCGGTCATCTTGTCGTTGGGGGTGGCGCCCTCGCCGGGGATCGGGCGGGTGAGCAGCACGTCCACCACGTCGCCGGGGCGCGCGAAACCGCCCACGCCGTGAACCTCGTTGATCGAGATGGCGAAGGCGAGCTTGCCGGGGGGCAGGTTGGCGGCGATCGTCGCGCGACCGTCCGTGCCCGAAACCTTGGAGGCGAGCACCGGCTCGCCGGTCACGATCGGCCGCAGCGCGACGCGGTTGTTCTTCACGGCCGCAGCGATGGAGGTGAAGGCGCCGGTCGGCACCGAGGCGGCCGGATAGGAAGCGAGCCGCAGGTTGCTGTTCGTCAGCGTGGTGCCGAATTCCAGATCCTGCGCGGCGACCACGACGGTCTGCTGCTGCTGATCCTTTGCTGCTTGCTGCGATCGCGTCTCGACGCCGGAGAAATAGGCGTTGGCGACGATCACCGCGACGATGCCGATCAGCACCGCAATGCCGATCACGATCAGGTTACGTCCCTGCATGAGGCCCCCTCATCACATCGGGAAGTACAAATATTACGAAAATACTGAACGGCGATGAGGCCGATCAAATGACATGACCGGCCTCGCCGTTGTGGCCTTAGTAGGTCTGAGCGTCGATCTTCGCGCCGGCCTTGCCCATCGCGTTCGAGATGGAAGTGCCGAGCGCGAGGGCGGCGACCGCGATGCCGCTGCCGACGATCGCGAGGATAAGCACGTATTCGGCCGCTGCGGCGCCGGTTTCGTCGGCCGCGAAGTCACGGAAAAACTTGGTCATGTTTGTCACCCCATAGAAAACATGACGACCATATCGGCCTCCGCCGGCCGTCATGTGGCTTCCACAGAGATGCCGGGACGTTCCCGCCATCTCATCACCACCTGGGCATGGGAATAACGCTTGCGATGCGCTTTCCCCGCGATCCCGTTTTTCTTATGCGGATCAGGGCTGTAAGCTCTTGTCCGCATCCCCTCGGTGCGACCGTTTGAGATTCCCGCTAATCCGCCAATTGGTCAACACAATCTTCACCAGTTATTTTTTGTCATTGTGAATCAATTCGTTACTTTATCGAAACATTAAAGACGCCGGTTAATTTACGCCCATCCGCGAGTCGGAAAATGTTGATTCCCGCGAGGAAACATCGATCCTGATGAAGCGTTTAACGCGCCGCTAAGCATCGAGTCGTATTGCTGGAAACATGACCGAGAAACGCCAGTTAACCGATCGACCGGATGCCGGATTGCCGGCGTGGCGACAATTATGGAACGTCAGTGCGCGGCGGCTGTCGGTGCGCAGCAAGTCATTGGTAACGTTCCTCGATCTCAGGATGGAATCGCTGATACTATGGTGGATCGCTGCCACCGTGCTGATCGCTTTCGTCAAGGTCGGCGGCACATCGAAGACCCCGCGCGACCTGCTCCACGCGGTCGCGCTTTCGCTGCCCTGTCTGCTGGTCGCGCTGGCCCCGATCGCGGGATATCGACTCGCGGCGGGCAGCTTCCCACGCGGCACGCTCTCCGCGCAACCGGCGATCAGATTGTGTCGTTACGGGACATGGCGGCGATTGGATGAGCTTTCGGCGCGCGCCAGCCCGGCGTTCGGGCCGGCCGGTTTCATGGCCTCGCTGCTGCTCGGGTTGCTGCTCAACGTGCCGGTGCGGAGCATGGAATTCTTCGCCGCAGTGCCCGCGCTCGGCGCCGATGCGCCGGTGTGGGCGCGCAGCATCCTGCTGATGATGACGCTCGACGCGATCGCGATGAATTTCTTCTACATGGTGTGTTTCGTACTCGCGCTACGCTCGATCCCGCTGTTCCCGCGAATGCTGATCTTCGCGTGGCTGGTCGATATCGCCATGCAGCTCTCGATCGCGCATGTCGTGGCCAGCGCGCCCGATCTGCCGCACGATGTCGCCGCCGTGATGTCGGGGCTGCTGGTGGGGAATATCGAGAAGGTGCTGATCAGCGTGGCGGTGTGGTTGCCCTATCTCATCGTGTCGGAGCGCGTGAACGTCACCTTCCGCCACCGCGCGCGGGCCTGAGTCGCGCGGGTACATGGTTAACCCGCGCTGTTCCAATATGGGATGATCGACGGGGAGGAGCGGCAGCCGTGGAAGGCGCGCCGCTCGTCGTGACCGAAGTTCCGTTCGGCGCAAGCATCTGATTTCAATGGCCCGACCGGCAAGAAACGAGCGTGCTGCTCTGCTTTCCCGTGCTGTCCAATAGTGCGGATCGTGCCGTCTGAACTTCGCCGATATTGACAAAAGCATTGTTTAAGGAACATTTTATCATCAATCGGCGCGGGTTGATTTGATCTGCCCGGAAACGCCGAGGCCCGAAACATATAAAGACCGGCCGAAGCCGGTCGCCAGGGACGCACGGGCGGTAGCGGCATCTGTTTCAGGGAGGGCGCCGGTATGCTGCGCTGGCTTGGGGATCGTTTATGGGCGCTGTGCCTTAGCGGCGCGCGCGACCGGCGCGGCGCGATCAGCCCGCTCATGGCCCTGATGATCATCCCGATCGCCGGCGCGACCGCGATGGCGACCGAGGTGGGGCAATGGTATTATTTCCAGCGCGCGTTGCAGAACGCGGCGGATTCCGCCGCGATCGCGGCCGCGACGAATAACAGTTCCACCGGCAGCACCTATCTGAACGAGGCGCGCGGCGCCGCGCGCGGCTTCGGCTTCGTCGACGGACAGAGCAACACGACGGTGACGGCGAATGTCGTCACCTGCCCCGCCGGCGCGGGCAGCGGGGCGACCTGCTATCAGGCACTGCTGACCAAGACGGTGCCGGTCGGGCTGGCCGGAATCGTCGGCTTCGTTGGCGACAAGGGTGGCGGCAAGCAGGGGATCATGGCGAGCGCGATCGCTTCCACCGGGCCGGGGGGAACGGGAGGGAAGCAGGCGTGCGTCTGGTCGCTGGGGCCGGGCAATTCCTTCACCAGCAACGGCGGCCCCAAGCCCGACCTTTCCGGTTGCAGCATCCTCTCGAACGGTAACGCCACCTGCAACGGGCACAATCTCGGCGCGGATTATGGTCTGGCGGTCGGCACCGCCTCCGGTTGCGGCAAGACGCAGATTTCGGGCGTGACCGCGCCGACCGACACCTATGCGCCGCTCGCCTCGAACATCCCGCCGAATAATTGCTCAAGCTATCCCACCGTGCCGAGCAAGAAGAAGGATCCGCCATTGCCCGCCAGCAATGTGCTGACCGGCGCGCAAACGATCAACCAGTCGTTCTGCGGCGACGTCCAGCTTTCCGGCGACGTGACGCTTTCGGGCAGCAATACGGTGACGATCTTCAACGGCACGCTCGATCTCAACGGCCATACCTTCAAGACCGCCTCCGGGGCGAGCGCGACCGTGATCTTTTCGGGGACCAATGACGCAAGCTCGGTGCGCGGGCCGAGCGACAGCGGCACGCTGGACATCTCCGCGCCGTCGTCGGGCACCTGGTCCGGGGTGGCGATCTATCAGGACCCGCGCATGTCGCCGCCGGCTTCCAGCCTCAACATTAGCTATTCCGGCAATCAACCGACGTGGAACATCTCCGGTCTGGTCTATCTGCCGAAATCGAACGTGACGTTCAGCGGGGCGGTGAACAAATCGGGAAGCGGAACGGCCTGTTTCGTGCTCGTCGCCTATACGATCCTGGTGAACGGCACGGGCAATATCTTCGCCAACAATACCGCATGCGGTACATCGGGGCTGACGCCGCCGACCGTCGGCGGAGGCACGGTTGTGAGGTTGGTGCAATGAGCCGCGTCCGCATCCGGCCGCGCGGTTTCCTCGCCGACGTGCGCGGCGTGGCGGCGGCGGAGATGGCGCTGGTGCTGCCGATCGCCGCCCTCATCACGCTGAACGTCGTCGATCTGGCGACCTATATGTACAGCAGGATGCAAGTCGATCTCGCCGCGCAGCAGGCGGTGGGGGTGGTGCGCCAGCTCTGCACCGCCAACCCCGTGTCGGTCTGCAACACGACCTATTCGACGCAGATGACCGCCGCCGCGCAGACGACGGGGCTGGGCAATGCCGTCACGCTGGCGGGCGCGCAGACCAGCGAGGGTCTCTATTGCGCCAGCGCGACCGGCGCGCTGACGTCGGTCGCGGCGGGGACGGCGAATTGCGCCTCGGTGGTTTCGGGCAGCACGGCGGCGCCGGGGACTTATCTCAAGGTGCAGAGCCAATATACGTTCGCGCCGATCTTCCCGCAGGTTTCGCTGGCGTCGATATTGGGTTCCCCGGTTGTCTCGACCGCCTGGATACGCCTGAAATGACCCGCGCCTTCTTCCGCGACACCGCCGGAGCCGCCGCGGCGGAATTCGCGCTGGTGGTGCCGCTGTTCATCCTGCTGGTCTTTTCCACGATCAACATGGGCTTCGCCATGTCGGCGATCGTCCGGCTGCATCATGCGACCGAATGGGCCGCGCGCTGCCTGTCGGTGGACAAGAGCGGCACCTGCACCACGGCGAACATCAGCACCAGGACGAATGCGGTATTCCCGATCGGCGGGATGAGCGCGATCACCTATACGCCGACTGCGCCGGCTTGCGGCAATCAGGTGGTCGGGAACGGAACCTATAACGTGTTCACCGGCGTGAACACGATCTCGTTCACGTTTCGCGCTCGCGCCTGCTACCCGCTGATCTGATGCGCGGCGCGGCGCTTCTTCCTATGGGGCTGGCACTGACGCTTCCGTCCCCCGCATGGGCGGCGGAGAGCGGGACGGTGCCCGCCGCCGCTCCCGCCGGGCATGGCGGCGTCGTGTTCGGCCGCGCGGTCGACCTTGCGGGCACGCCGATGGTGCTGAAGCGTCCGCCCGCGCCGGTACTACCCGCCGCCGCTTCCGGCGCATCGGGAGCAGGCGGGGCGTTCGCGATGCCGGCCGGGATGCCGGTCGCCGCGCGCGCGCTGACCAGCGGCTTCGGCCTGCGCCAGCATCCGTTGCTCGGCGAGCGCCGCGCGCATCTCGGCCTCGATCTCGCCGCGCCGACCGGTGCGCCGATCGTCGCCACCTCGCCGGGGATCGTCAGCGCGGGGGGATGGTATGGCGGCTATGGCTCGGCGGTCGTGCTGGACCATGGGGGCGGCGTCCAGACGCTCTACGGCCATATGTCGCGGCGCAATGTCGTGGTCGGCCAGCGCGTGCGGCGCGGCGACGTGATCGGCTTCGTCGGTTCGACCGGCCTGTCGACCGGCCCGCACCTGCATTACGAGGTCCGTGTCGGCAGCCGGCCAGTGGACCCGATCTCGACGCTCGCGAAATAAGCGCGAGGCGCCGCGAATCGGGCGTTTTTCTCTGACGATCGTGGGCGGTCGCTCCGACGCGGCGGCTGGTGGAAGGGGCTGGATTCGAACCAGCGTACACTTGCGTGGGCAGATTTACAGTCTGCTGCCTTTAACCACTCGGCCACCCTTCCAATGGGGCCGCTTCGTCAAAGCGAGGGCGCCCAATGCCGAAGCGGAGGGGCGCTGTCAACGCACTGGCGTTCGTCCCGGCCACGCGGCATAGCATCGCGCAACAAAATAACGCCAAAAGGGAAGCCTCAAAGCATATGCGTCATCTATTGCTCGCGGCGGCGGCGGTCATCGCCGCGCCCGCCCAGGCGCAGGATCAGGCCGCGACCGCGCGAATCATCGACGAGGGCATGAGCCATTCGCAGGTGATGCTCACCGCGCAGCATCTCAGCGACGTGATCGGCCCGCGCCTCACCAACTCGCCCGCGATGCGCAAGGCGGAGCAGTGGACGCAGGCGCAATTCCGCGACTGGGGGTTGAAGAACGTCCACAAGGAAGGATATCTGTTCGGCCGGGGCTGGTGGATCGAGAAATCGAGCGTGCGGATGGTCACGCCGCGCCCGATCCAGCTCACCGCGATCCCGATCGCCTGGACCCCGCCGACCAACGGCGCGATCAGCGCGCCGATCGTCGTCGCGCCGATGAAGCGCGCGCGGGATTTCGCGCAATACAAGGGCAAGCTCGCGGGCAAGATCGTGCTGGTATCCCAGCCCGGCACCGGATCGGAGAACACCAGGCCGCCGTTCCATCGCTATACGGGGGAGGAACTGGCGAAGCTCGATACGTTCGAGCAGCCGACATACGATCCCGACGCCGACAAGCGCACGCTGGAGCGCGCCGATTTCGAGAAGCAGCGCGACGCCTTCCTGAAGGAGGAGGGCGCGCTCGCCTATGCCACCATCTCCTATCGCGACGGGATGCTGCTGCACGGCGAAGGCTATATGTTCGAGACGGGCAAGTCGCCGGCGCTGCCCGGCGTGCAGATCGCGGCGGAGGATTACCGCCGCCTCGCGCGGCTGGCGAAGATCGGCGAGGCGCCGACGCTCGAGATCGACAGCGTGACGCATTACGACGACAGCGATCCGAACGCCTATAATATCATCGCCGAAATCCCCGGCACCGATCCCAAGGCAGGCTTCGTGATGGCAGGCGCGCATCTGGATAGCTGGGTCGCGGGTGACGGCGCGACCGACAATGCCGCCGGCTCGGCGATGATCATGGAGGCGGCGCGCATCCTCGCGACGCTCGGCGTGCGGCCGAAGCGCACGATCCGCTTCGCCCTGTGGAGCGGCGAGGAGCAGGCGCTGCTCGGCAGCCTCGCCTGGGTGGAGAAGAATCTCGCGACACGCGGCGGCCCGAACGATCCGCCGCTGACCGGCGAGCGACGCTATTACGAATGGCCGAAGCGTTGGCCGATCAACAGGCAGCCGGGTTATGACGCGCTGGCGGCCTATTTCAACATCGACAACGGCTCCGGCAAACTGCGCGGCATCTATGCCGAGAACAATCCGGCAGCGGCGAAGATCTTCGAAAGCTGGATGGGGCCCTTTCACTCGATGGGGATGACGCAGGTGGCGGTCGCCCCGACCGAGGGGACCGACCACGTCTTCATGCAGGCGGTCGGCGCGCCCGGCTTCCAGTTCATCCAGGATCCGCTGGATTACGAGACGCGGACGCACCATTCCTCCGCCGACACCTACGACCACCTGAAGGGCGACGACATGCGGCAGGGGGCGACGATCCTCGCGTCTTTCCTGCTCAACGCAGCCGATGCCGAAAAGCCCTTGCCGCGCCCGCCGCTGCCGACCAAGCCGGCGGTCACCGATCCCTTCGCTTATCCGGAAAACAACTGATGGCCCGTCGCGGACACCGACCCTCCCAGCCAACCGGCGGCCGCCCCCGCTTCTGGGGGCGCCATGCCGTGATCGCGGCGCTGGCCAATCCCGAACGCAACGTGCGCAAGCTGTGGGGCACGCGCGAGGCGCTGGCAGCGCTCGATCTGCCGCCGGTGCTGCCGGTGGTCTATGCCGATGTCGCCGATCTCGGGCGGATGGTGCCCAATGACGCGCCGCATCAGGGGCTGGTGGCGGAGGTCGATCCGCTGGAGGAAATCTGGCTCGGCGACCTGCTGGAGCAGGGGCGTGACGACCGCCGCCCGCTCGTGGTGCTCGATCAGGTGACCGACCCGCATAATGTCGGCGCGATCATGCGCTCGGCGGCGGCGTTCGACGCGCTCGGCATCATAACGCAGGACCGCCACGCACCGCCCGAATCCGGCGTGCTGGCGCGCTCCGCCTCCGGCGCGCTGGAGACGGTGCCGTGGGTGCGGGTGGTGAACCTGGCCCGCGCGCTGGACGAGATCGCGGAGGCCGGCTTCTGGCGCATCGGCCTCACCGGCCACGCGACGCTGACGCTGGCGGAGGCGATGGGCGAGGCGCGCATCGCGGTGGTGCTCGGCGCGGAGGGCGAGGGGATGCGCCAGAACACCGAGGCGCATTGCGACCAGCTCGCGAAGCTGCCGATCTCGCCGAAAGTGGAGAGCCTCAACGTATCGAACGCGGCCGCGATCGCGCTCTATGCGGTGACGGCGCGGGGGTAGGGGGACTCTCCCGCGCTCCGTTTGCCCTGAGCTTGTCGAAGGACTGTTTTCCTGGCGAGGAAGGGCGGGGCTTCGACAGGCTCAGCCCGATTGAGGGGAGTGTGCGAGCCGTCGCGGCGGAGCCGCGCCGTCGGACGGGTTCGCTGGCGCGACCCGCCGGCCGTGACGGGCGATGCGCCTTGGCGCGCCGGCGCCGTCGCTTCGCCGGCGCGCCTTCGTCCGTCAGTCCTCCGCGGCGATCGTCACCTTCAGCCCGTCCAGCGCGTCGCTGAACGGAATCTGGCACGACAGGCGCGAATTCTCGTTACGGTCGCTCGACGAATCGAGCAGGTCGTTCTCGTCCTCGCTCATCGCGGGCAGTTTGACCGCAAATTCCGGGTCGACATGGACGTGGCAGGTCGCGCAGCTGCAGCAGCCGCCGCACAAAGCCAGGATTTCGTCGATGCCGCCATCGCGGATCACTTCCATCACCGACAGGCCCGCCTCGCCGTCAAGCTCGCGTTCTTCCCCATCCCGCGTAACGACGATAAGCTTAGGCATCATGCTCTCCGTGAAATTCCCACTGCCCCATGCCTTCCTTAGCGCGACGCTGCAATGGGGTTGAGCGAGACGCAACTGCGCGCCGGCGTTGATGCGCTGGGCGCAATCGAGCCGAAATTCGCCGCCGCGCTCGCCCGCGTCGGCTATCCCGCCCCCCGCATCCGCGCGCGCGGCTACATCACCTTGCTGCGCACGATCGTCGGCCAGCAGGTCAGCGTGAAGGCCGCCGACGCGGTGTGGCGCAAGCTGGAGGCTCAGGTCGGCGATCCGACCGACCCGGCGATCATCGCCCGCGCCAGCGACGACGAGCTGCGCGCCTGCGGTTTCTCGCGCCAGAAATCGGGCTATGCGCGCAGCCTCGCCGACGAGGTGCTGAGCGGGCGACTCGATCTCGCCGCGCTGCCGGCGGACGACGAGGAGGCGATCGCCGCGCTGACGCGGGTGAAGGGCATCGGCCGCTGGTCGGCGGAAATCTATCTGCTGTTCGCGGAAGGGCGGCCGGATATCTGGCCGGCGGGCGACCTCGCGGTGCAGATCGAGGTCGGTCGCATCCTCGGCCACGAATCCCGCCCGAGCGAGAAGCATACGCGCGAGCTGGCCGAGGCATGGCGCCCGCATCGCGGCGCGGCGGCGATCTTCACCTGGCACCATTATGGCGCGGGGATGGACGCCGCGCCGGTATGACCGCCGTCAGCGCGCCGGCTGCCACACCTGCGTCTGGCAGAACATCGCGACGCAGCCCTGCACGTTGAGCGAACCGTCGGCATTGCGGGCGACGATCGACTTGAACGTCCGGCCCCGGCGCGGGTCGTAGATCTCGCCGCGCCAGTCCTTGCCGCTGTCCGTCAGGCCCGACAGGATCGCCATCCCGAGCAACGGGCGCGAGCGCAGGGCGGGATCGACGTTCCTCGCATCGACCGACGCTCCGTTCGGCGCGGGCTTCACCACGGTCGCGAGCTTGCCGCACATCGCCGCGCCGCATGCGGCGATCGCGACGATCCCCGATCCGTCCGCCGTCAGATAGCGGCCGGCGATCGGATCGGCGGCATGGGCCGTCCCCGCGAGGCCGAGGAGCAAGGGCGCGGCGAGGACGGGAAAGCGAAGGCGCGTCATGTCGCGAAACGTGCCGGTCGCGCTCCGCCCACGCAAGCGCTTTCCGTCGCATTTCGCGATCATGGTTGAACCGCGCGGCGTGCTTCCGCATTGAGGCGGGCAATGGACACCATGCGCTCCCTGCCCGAAAGCCACGGCTCCGTCGCCGTGCCGCGCGGCGGCGGGTTCTGGCGCAAGCTGCTCGCCTTCATCGGGCCGGGCTGGCTGGTCGCGGTCGGCTATATGGATCCGGGCAACTGGGCGACCGACATCGCCGGCGGATCGGCGTTCGGCTACGCCCTGCTGTCGGTCGTCCTGCTGTCGAACCTGATGGCGATCGTGCTTCAGGCGCTCGCCGCGCGGCTCGGGATCGGCGCGGGGATGGATTTGGCGCAGGCGTGCCGCGCGCATTATCCGCGCCGCATCACGCTGTTTCTGTGGATATTGTGCGAGATCGCGATCGTCGCCTGCGATCTTGCCGAAGTATTGGGCACGGCGATCGCGCTGAAGCTGCTGTTCGGCCTGCCGCTGGTCGCTGGCGTGTGCCTCACCGCGCTGGACGTGTTCCTGATCCTCGCGTTGCAACGCTTCGGCTTCCGGCGGCTGGAGGCGTTCATCGCTGCGCTGCTGATCGTGATCGCCGGCTGTTTCGCGCTGGAACTGGCCTGGGCCGGGCCGGACTGGCGCGCGGCGGCGCGCGGGCTGGTGCCGACGGCGGAGATCGTGCGCAACCCGGCGATGCTCTATATCGCGATCGGCATCCTCGGCGCGACGGTGATGCCGCACAACCTCTACCTCCACTCGGCGGTGGTGCAGACCCGCGCGTTCGGGCGCGACGACCACGACCGGCGCGAGGCGATCCGGCTGGCAACGATCGATTCGACCGTCTCGCTCGGCCTCGCCTTCTTCATCAACGCCGCGATCCTCGTGCTGGCGGCGGCGACCTTCCATGTCGCGGGGCGCACCGGCGTGGCGGAGATCGAGGAGGCGCACCGCCTGCTCGCGCCGATGCTCGGGGTGGGCGCGGCGAGCACGGTGTTCGCCATCGCGCTTCTGGCGAGCGGGCAGAATTCCACCGTCACCGGCACGCTCGCCGGGCAGGTGGTGATGGAGGGCTTCCTCGACCTGCGCCTGCCGATGTGGCTGCGGCGGCTGGTGACGCGCGGGCTGGCGCTGGTGCCGGCGGTCGTGGTCGTGGTGGCGATGGGTGATCGCGGCGCGACGCCGCTGCTGCTGCTCAGCCAGGTGATCCTGTCGATGCAATTGCCGTTCGCGGTGATCCCGCTCGTCGCCTTCAGCGGCAGCGCGAAGGTGATGGGCGCCCACGCCGCGCCGCGCTGGCTGATCGCGGTTGCCTGGATCGTCGCGGCGCTGATCGTGGTGCTGAACGCGGTGCTGCTGTGGGGGATCGCGTTCGGCTGAGTTCAGCCGATCAGCCGTGCCGCGATCGCCTCGCGCCGGGCGGCATCCACGCCCAGCGCCTGCTCGGCATAGGTTTCGACATTGCCGTGCCGCTCGCGGATCGCCGCGAGCGCGGTGTGGAGATAATCCGCCTCCACCGACATGAGCGCGATCACCGCCTCGTCGCTCATCCGCGGGCCGTAGCGTTCGCGCACCGACACGGCCGCGCTGGCGATGCGCCGCTCGGGATCGCCGGCGGTGTTGGTGAGGAGATAATCCGCCATCACATCGTCCTCGCCGACGCCGAGCAGGCTGTGGAGCAATGCGACCGCCAGCCCGGTGCGATCCTTGCCGGCGAGGCAGTGGAGCAGGCTCGCCCCGTCGCGCGTCGCCAGCGCCTCGAAATAGAGGCTGAGCGAGCCGGTCAGCACGTCGCGAAAGGGCATGGTGGCGTAGAGCCGCCGCATCGCCGCGCGCGCTTCCGTGGCGGTGGCGATGCCGGCGCCGGCTTCTTCGTGCGGAGCGAGTTCGCTGCCGGTCGTCTCGCCCGGCGCGAACAGCACCGTGCCGTCGAAGCCGTCATGGCGGCGGCACGGGGCGAGGCGGCGTTCCGTATCGCCGCGCAGGTCGATCACGGTGGCGATACGCAGCCCGGCGAGTCCGGCAAGGTCCCCTGGAGTTGCATCGCCATGCTGGCCGGAACGCCACAGCAGGCCGCTGCGCATCAGCCCCGATCGCGTGCGATAGCCGCCATAGTCGCGGAAGTTGTGGATGCCCTCGAAACTCAGCACGCGATCGGTCATGCGAATCGCGCTACCCGATCGCCGCGCCCTTGTCGCCATCCAGTCGATGGGACGCGCTCGCGCAAAAAGAAAGGGCGACGGACCGAAGTCCGCCGCCCGTTCCTTTTGAATTTCGAACGTGAACGCTTAGCTGGCGTTCATGTTGCTCGAAACGTTGTTGAAGGTCGTGGTCAGCTTGCTGCCCAGACCCTGCATGGCGCCGATCGCGGCGACGGCGATGAGCGCGGCGATCAGACCGTACTCGATCGCGGTGGCGCCCTTCGAATTCTTCAGGAAGGTCCGAATCTTCTGCATACTCGATCTCCAGTGGTAATCTATTGCTTCAGTCACCCGACTGGATCGAGGGTCCCCCATCCAGCAAGCGAATCGATAGAATGTCTGGGTTGAGGAATGTTTAAGGCGGGCAAATTCAGCGCGCGGAGCGGCGGATTATTGTGCGTTGACCACTTTGCTGCTGACGTTGTTCCACATGCCGGTGGTCACCGAGGCGAGATTCGTCAGGCTGGAGATCATGGCGATCACGATGAGCGCGACGATCAGGCCGTATTCGATCGCCGTCGCGCCGCGCCGGTCACGGAAAAGGCGCGCGCAGAAGGCGCAAAAACCGGTCGTCCGGGATGGCCGCGATCGTAACATGGGCTAAGAATGACACGGCAGACTTAACGAAATGTCGACGCGATCGCCGTGACCGAACTTTTCCCCGTGGTGGCCGCCGCGTTGATCGACGAGGCTGGCCATATCCTCATGCAGCGCCGCCCGGAAGGGAAGGCGCTGGCCGGGCTATGGGAGTTCCCCGGCGGCAAGGTCGAACGTAGCGAATCGCCCGAGGAAGCAC
The DNA here is from genome assembly GCA_001897375.1 of Sphingomonas sp. 67-36. Lineage (GTDB taxonomy): Bacteria > Pseudomonadota > Alphaproteobacteria > Sphingomonadales > Sphingomonadaceae > Sphingomonas. The sequence goes on from MKSU01000018.1 coordinate 61,316, forward strand.
TGTGTCGCGAGCTGGGCGAGGAACTCGGCATCGTCGTCGCGCCCGGCGATCTTTCGCCCGTCACCTTCGCCAGTCAGCCGCTCGGCGACCGGCACATGATCCTGATGCTCTATCGCTGCCGGCGCTGGATCGGCGATCCGCAGGCGCTGGAGGCGGCCGAATTGCGATGGGGAGATGCCGAATCGCTCGCCGCGCTGCCGATGCCGGCGGCGGACGTGCCGCTGCTCGCCGCGTTGCGATCCTAGGTGTCGAGGATACGCGGCGACAGCGGAAAGTGGAGCGTCGCGATCGTCTTCCCCTCGCGCCGCGCGACCGCGATGTCGCCGCCCAGTTGCGAGGCGAGCGCGGCGAGCAGCCGCTGGCCCATATGCGCGTCGTCCGGCGGGGCTGGCGTGAAGCCGATGCCGTCGTCGCTCACCGTGAGCTGCATCGCGTCCGGACGGAAGGGGTGCGGCCGCAATCGCACCGCGACATTGCCGGGCCGGTCGTCGGGGAAGGAATGTTTGGCGATATTGGTCAGCAGCTCGTTGGTGACGAGGCCGAGGATCACCGCCTGCGACAGCGGCACGGCGCAGGCGGAAAGCTCCAGATGCAGCGCGATCGGGCGCATGTTGAAGCGCGTCAGCAGCATGTCGTCGCAGAGGTTGGCGATAAAGGCGCTCAGTTCTACCCGCTCGCTCGTCGCCTCGTCGATCCGCAGGCGCTGATAGACCCGGCTCAGCACCACCATGCGCGATATCACCTGATCGAGCGTGGCGGCGGTTTCCGGGCTGGTCGATCGGCGGGCGGCCAGCGAGGCGGTGGAGACGAGCATCGCGAGGTCGTTCGCCAGCCGATGCGACAGTTCGCGCAGCAGCGCGGTCGCGCGTTCATGCCCGGCGCGGGCGAGCCGCAGCTCGGCGGCGAGCGAATCGTTCCGGCGTTTCCAGTGACTCGCCGCCCATGTGACGAGCAGCCCCAGCGCCAGCGTCGCGATCAGCGCCAGCGCGTCGTCGGGATCGGGCACCGCCAACCCTTCGCCGGGCAGCGCGATGGCGAGGGCGAGCGTGCCGAAGCCGACCCCCACCAGTCCGGGTCCGCGACCGCCCACCACCGCGACGACGACGAACGCCAGCGCCATGAAGATGAACAGCAGCCACGGCCGGTCCGGGGCGAAATGCACCGAGGCGACCGTCACCGCCACGACCAGCAGGAACGCGCCGGCAGGCAGGACGAGCGAGCGATAGAGCGACGATGGAGACACGGCGGCTTCTCCTGCCCGCATCCGCGCGGTGCCGATGCGGACGCGGCTGATCGGCGGGAATGTGGGCGAGGTTGCTTACACCCGCCTTACTTCGGGAAAAGCAGATCGCCGGGTCAGCGTAATGTCCATGTAAGCGACGGGGAATAGAGGGGCGCCAACGGCTCCCTCTTTTCCGGGAACGAAGGTATCAACCGGCAGCGGACAGGGCGCGTGACCGACAATCTGGCTTCCTCGTCACCACTTCCACCCGCCCGAGCGATCGGCCGCGCTGCGCAGCTGCGCCTCGTCGCGCTGGCCGCCGCGGCGCTGGTGGCGGTGCTGCTGCTGATCGCCGGCGCGCGGGCGCTGTTCACGTCCCCGCCGCCGGCAACGCCGACACTGCCGACGGGCGCGTTCAGACCGACGCCGGAGCAACTGGCGCAGCTCACCATCGCGCCGGTGACGAGCGGGGCGGATGCCCAGCTCGTGCGCGCGAGCGGTGCGATCGCGGTGGACGGGGATCGCAGCACGCCCGTCCTGCTGCCGTTCTCGGGGCAGGTGCTGGCGGTTTATGTTGAGCCGGGGCGGCGGGTGGTGAAGGGGCAGCCGTTGCTGCGCATCGCATCGCCCGAGATGGTCGATGCGCGCAACGCGCTAGCGACGGCGGCGGCGCAGCGCGCGACGGCGGCGGAGGCGCTGCGCGTCGCCACGGCCACCGCCGCCCGGCAGAAGGCGATCTATGAAACCGCCGGCGGCGCGCTGAAGGACTATACTCAGTCGCAGGCCGATCTGGTCGCGGCGCAATCGGCGCTGCGCACGGCCGAATCGGCGGAACGGGCGGCGCGCAACCATGTCGCGATCTTCGGCAGCAGCGGGGAAGGCGGGGGACCGGCGGGGCAGCCCGCCACCGTCTATCGCGCGCCGGTCGCCGGGCTGATCGCCGATCGCAACGTCGCGCCGGGCCAGTTCGTCACCGCGGGCGGCACCGCGCCGCTGCTGACGATCACCGATCCCTCGCGGGTATGGCTCGTCGCGCAACTGGCGGAGAGCGATGCCGCCGTCGTCCGCGTCGGCGACCAGGTGCGGGTGACGACGCCCGCGCTGCCCGGCCGCACCTTCGCCGCGCGAATCGACAATGTCGGCGCGGCGCTCGATCCGAACAGCCACCGCCTGCCGGTCCGCGCATCGATCGACAACCCGGACGGCGCGCTCAAGCCGCAGATGTTCGCCTCCTTCACCATCACCCGGCGAACCGGCGGCGGCGACGCCGTGATGGTGCCGGCGTCGGCGGTGATCCATGAGGGCGACAGCGCCCGCGTGTGGGTGGAGGGGCGCGACCGGCTGCTCTACGCCCGCCCCGTCACCACCGGGCCGAGCGAAGGCGGCTTCACCCGCATCCTCGCCGGTCTCCGGCCCGGCGACCGGGTCGTCACCAGGGGCGCGCTGTTCGTCAACGAGGCGGGCCTCGATCAATGAACCGGCTGGTCGAGCTGGCGCTGCGCCAGCGGATGCTGGTGCTGACGCTGCTGATCGGGCTGGTGCTGGCCGGCGCGGTCGGCTTCGCGAACCTCAATATCGAGGCTTATCCCGATCCCGTCCCGCCGATGGTGGAGGTGCTGACGCAGAGCAACGGCACCTCGGCGGAGGAGATGGAGCGCAACGTCACCACCCCGATCGAAGTGGCGATCGCCGGGCTGCCGCATCTGACGGCGGTGCGCTCGATCTCGCTGTTCGGCCTGTCCGACGTGAAGATCCAGTTCACCTATGACGTGAGCTTCCGCGAGGCCGAGCAGCTCGTGCTCGGCCGCCTGTCGCAGATTCCGCCGATGCCGAACGGCGCGCAGCCGACCATCTCGCCGACCAGCCCGATCGGCGAGATCTACCGCTACCGCATCGTCGGCCCGCCGGGCTATTCGGTGATGGACCTCAAGACGTTGCAGGACTGGGTGCTGCAACGCCGCTTCAAGCGGCTGCCGGGCGTGGTCGACGTGACCGGCTGGGGCGGCAAGCTGCGCACCTATGAGGTGCGGCTCGATCGCGACCGGCTGATCGCGCACGGCGTCTCCGTGCCGCAGGTGCTGGCGGCGCTCGGCAAGAGCGACGGCAATGTCGGCGGGCAGACGGTGAATTTCGGCGAGCAGGCGGCGATCGTGCGCGGCGTCGGGCTGATCCAGTCGGTCGAGGCGATCCGCGACACGATGGTCGGCATGGGGGTGGGCACGGGCGGCTCGACGCCGGTGCTGCTGCGCGACGTGGGTGAGGTGGCGATCGGCAACATGCCGCGCCTCGGCATCGCCGGGGACGGCGCGGACGACGATATCGTCATGGGCATCGTGCTGATGCAGCGCGGCGCGCAGTCGATGCCCGCGATCCGCGCGGTGGAGCAGGAGGTGGAGACGGTCAACGCCGGCGGTATCCTGCCCCCCGGCGTCCATCTGGAGCGCATCTACGACCGCTCGAACCTGATCGGCGTCACCACCCATACGGTGATGCACAACCTCGCCATGGGCGTGCTGCTGATCTTCGCGCTGCAATGGCTGTTCCTCGGCAATCTGCGCAGCGCGCTGATCGTCGCGGTGACGATCCCGCTCGCGCTGTCGGTCGCGGTGCTGGTGCTGATCCTGCAGGGCGAATCCGCCAATCTGCTGTCGCTCGGCGCGCTCGATTTCGGGCTGATCGTCGATGCCGCCGTCATCATGGTGGAGGCGATCTTCCGCCGCATGGCGGAACGGTCGCACGATATCGGCACCGGGCGCATCCACGCCAGCACCGCCAACCGCTTCTCCGCGATCCTGCATGCGTCGAGCGACGTGAGCCGGGGCATCTTCTTCGCCGCCGCGATCATCATCGCCAGCTTCCTGCCGCTGTTCACGCTGACCGGAGTGGAGGGGCATATCTTCGGCCCGATGGCCAAGACCTATGCCTATGCCATCGCCGGCGGGCTGGTCGCCGCCTTCACCGTCGCGCCGGTGCTGTCGGCGCTGCTGCTGCCGGACAAGCTGGCGGAGGTCGATACATGGGTCGTCCGCCAGCTTAAGCGCGTCGCCGAGCCGGCGGTGTCCTTCGCGCTGGCCAATCGCGTGCTGACGCTGGGGCTGACCGCGATCGCGCTCGCCGGCTCGCTCTATGCGGTGCGGGCGCTCGGCGTCGAGTTCCTGCCGCATCTGGAGGAGGGCAACCTCTATATCCGCGCCACGCTGCCGCCGTCGATCTCGCTGGAGGCGGGGCAGCCGGTGGTCAACGGCATCCGCCGCATCATCGCAGCGCGGCCTGAGGTGGAGCGCGTCGTCTCCACCCACGGCCGCCCCGACGACGGCACCGACGCGACCGGCTTCTTCAACGCCGAATTCTACGCCCCGCTGAAGCCGGCGGAGGACTGGCCGCGCGGCGCGAGCAAGGAGAAGCTCACCGCCGAGCTGCAACGCAAGCTTCAGGCGAAATACCCCGGCGTGGATTTCGAATTCTCGCAATATATCCAGGACAATGTCGACGAGGCGTCTTCGGGCGTGAAGGGCGCCAATTCGATCAAGGTGTTCGGCAGCGATCTCGAGACGCTGGAAAAGGTCGCCGGCGAGATCAAGGCGCAGATGGCGCAGGTGCGCGGCATCGCCGACCTCGGCGTGTCGGATTCGCTCGGCCAGCCGACCGTGCGCATCGACATCGACCGGCTGGCGGCGGCGCGCTACGGGCTGGCGCCCGACGACATCAACCAGACGATCGCCGCGGCGGTCGGCGGCGCGTCCGTCGCCAACCTCTACGAGAAGGATACCGATCGCTATTTCCCGATCGTCGTCCGGCTCGATCCGGCGCAGCGCAACGATATCGAGGCACTGAATCGCATCACGGTCGGCGCGCCGGGGCCGGGCGGCAACGGACTGGTGCAGGTGCCGCTGTCGGAGGTGGCGAAGATCCGGCTGACCTCCGGCGCGTCGTTCATCTATCGCGAGCATCAGGAACGCTACGTCCCGATCAAGTTCAGCGTGCGCGGCCGCGATCTGGGCAGCACGGTGGACGAGGTGAAGGCGCGGATCGCGAAGCATGTCGTGCTGCCGCCCGGCTATCACCTCGAATGGGCGGGCGAACTGGGTAACCTCGCCAATGCGGTCGCGCGGCTGGAGGTGGTGGTGCCGATCAGCCTGCTGCTGATCGTCGTGCTGCTGTTCGCCAATTTCGGCTCGATCCGCGACACGATGCTGGCGTTCAGCGTCATCCCGATGGCGCTGATCGGCGGCGTGCTGGCGCTGGCGCTGACGGGCACGCCGTTCAGCATCTCCGCCGCGATCGGCTTCGTCGCGCTGTTCGGCATCGCGGTGATGGACGGCATCCTCGTCGTCGCGACCTTCAACACCCAGGTCAACGAGGGGCTGGCGCGCGACGAGGCGATCGCCGTGACGGTGCGCCATTGCCTGCGCCCGGTGGTGATGACCTGCCTCGCCGCCGCGATCGGGCTGCTGCCGGCGGCGGTCTCGACCGGCATCGGCAGCCAGGTGCAGAAGCCGCTGGCGCTGGTGGTGGTCGGCGGGATGACGCTGGCGCCGGTGCTGATCCTGATGGTGCTGCCGGTGCTGATCGTGCGCTTCTCGCGCCATCGCGGGGCGCACGGTCATGCGGAGCGCCGGCATCACGCCGACGGCACGCCGATGGAGCCGGCATGATGCGCCTGTTTCCCGTCTCGCTCGCGGCGTTGCTGCTCGCCGGCTGCACGATCGCTCCGGCGCATCCGGGAACGGAGGTGCCGTTGCCGCCCGCGCGGGCGTCGCAGACGATCGCGCCCGCGACCGGCGCGGCGCAACGGCTGGAAGCAGGCGCGCCACCGCTCGCCGAATGGTGGCGCGCGTTCGGCAGCGCGAAGCTCGACGATCTGGTCCGCACCGCGCTGGCGCACAACGAGGATCTCGCCACCGCCGAGGCCAACCTCCGGCAGGCGCGCGAGCAGGCCAGCGCCACCGCCGGGGCGCAGGGGCCGAAGGTGGACGCCGGCTATCAGGCGGAGCGGACGCGGATATCGGGCGCGCTCTCCCCGCCGCTCGCCGACAACGTGAGCTATCTCTACACATTGCACACCGCGCAGGTGACGGTGGCCTATCCGCTCGACCTGTTCGGCGCGGGGCGCAATGCGGTGCGCTCGGCGCGCGCGGCGGCGGAGGTGGCGGGGCAGCGGCTGGAGGCGGCGCGGATCGCGGCGGTGGCCAATCTCGTCGTCGCGACGATCCAGCATGCCGCGCTCGACGCGCAGGTGACGGCGACGGAAAAGGCGATCGCGGACAATCGCGCGCTGGTCGCGATGCTCGAACGCCGCCGCGCGCTGGGCGACGTCGGGCTGGCGGAGGTGACGGCGCAGCAGACCGTGCTCGCCAATGTCGAGGCGACTCTGCCGGCGCTGGAGCGGCAGCGCGATCACCAGGCGGGGCTGATTCTCTCCCTGCTCGGCCGCCCGGCCGGCTCGCCGCTGCCGGAGCTGCCGGGGATGGAAGAACTGCGCCTGCCCGCCGACCTGCCCCTGTCGCTGCCGTCCGATATCGTCGCGCATCGCCCGGACGTGCGCGCGGCGGAGGCGCAGATGCGCGGCGCGGCGGCGGATGTCGGCGCGGCGATCGCGGCGCGGCTGCCCGCGATCACGCTGAGCGGCAATGCCGGCGGCTCCGCGACGCGCTTCCTCGACATGTTCGCCAGCGGCAATCCGTTCTTCGCGCTGATCGGCGGCGTCACCCAGCCGATCTTCCACTCTGGCGAGCTGCGCCATCGCCAGCGCGCGGCGGAGGCGGCGCTGGATGCGGCCAAGGCGCAATATCGCGCGGCAGCGCTGCAGGCGTTCCTCGACGTCGACGATGCGCTCTCCGGCTTGCGCACCGACGCTGCCGCGCTGGACGCCGCCACGCGCGCCGACGATGCCGCCGGGCGCACGCTGGCGATGACGCGGCGGCAGATGGAGCTTGACGCGGTCGGCACGCTGGCGCTGCTCAACGCCTCGTCGGCGGCGTCGCAGGCGTCGGTGCAACGAATCCAGGCGACCGCCGCGCGGCTGACCGACACGGTGGCGCTGTTCCAGGCCTGCGGCACGCCGGTCGGCGCGCGCTGACCTATACCGTCTGGAGCATATAGCCGACGCCGCGCACGGTCTGCACCGTCAGCGCCAGCCCGGCGTTCTTCAGGTGGCGGCGGATGCGGTGGATATAGACCTCCACCGCGTTCGACCCCAGGGTATCGCCCGCGCCGAACAACTGGTCCTCCAGCACGCGCTTGGGCACCACGCGGTCGAGCTGGCGCATCAGCAGCTCCAGCAATTCCCCCTCGCGCACCGAGAATTCCAGCAGCGCGCCATCGACGCGGAATTGCCGCGCCTCGGTATCCAGCTCCAGCGCCCCTGCGCGCAGCAGCCGGTCCTTGTAGCCGGATTCGCGGCGCAGGATCGCCAGCACGCGGGCGTGAAGCTCGTCGAAATGGAACGGCTTGGCCATGTAATCATCGGCCCCCGCGCTGAGGCCGAGGATGCGGTTCTCCACTTCGCCGCGCGCGGTGACGATCAGGATCGGCTCGTTATGCCGCGCCGCGCGCAGCCGTCGCAGCAGGTCCAGCCCGTCCTCGTCGGGCAGGCCGAGATCGAGGATGACCAGCGCATAGCGCGTCGTGCGGATCAATATCTCCGCGTCGCCGGCATCCGCCGCGATGTCGCAATGCAGGTGGCGGCGCGCGAACGCCTCGCGCATCGCCTCGGCAAGCTCGGCATTGTCCTCGACGATCAGCAATCTCATCGCGGCTTCATGCGGTGCTTGGGCCGCCGATTCAACGCGGATCAGCCATGCGGACCGGCATAGCCCGGCAGATAGACGGCATCCGCCCCGCGCGCGAGCTTGAGCGCGCGCTGCACCGCCGTATCGAAATCCTTTTCCAGCAACGCGGGCTTGATGCGATGGCGCAGGAAATCCGCCCACAGGAATTCCGAATAGGGCGTGTCGTCCTTGGCATAGCCGCCCGCGCGGCGCAGTTCGCCGGCGAGCGAGCGATAGGGATCGTCGCGCAGCTTGGTGACCTTCCGGGGCAGATCGTCCGCTGACCGGCGCACGCCATGCTCGTCGAAGGGGTGCAGCCAGTTGCGGTTGTCCATCACCGTCATGAACATCCCGGGCGGAAGATGGCTTAGATCGGCGACGACGCGCACCAGCACGGTCTTCTGCCCCGCGTCGTGCAACGCGAGCGCTAGGTGGTGGCTGTCGATCAGCCACGGCCGCTGCTTCGGCCCGATCACGGCTGGGACGAGATGGTGCGACAGGAAATTGGCGTCGGCGGACGGGGGTCGTTCTTCCCAGTCGCGCCGCTTGCGCGCGACTTCACGTTTGCCGACCGTCATCTGTGTCGGGCGCAGATCCAGGATCGGGGTCGGCTGTAGAACCGGCGGAAAATCCTGCATCGTCATTTCCCCTTATCGCCGTCACCGCATCGGCGACGCTGAAGCTGCTCCGCGCGACGAGCGTGTCCTGCCCGGCGCGGTGGAACAGGTCGCGGATATGATCGTGAACGCGCGCGAGCTGCAAGCGGATGCCTTCGCGCTTCAGCCGCCCGTCGAACTCGATCAGGCAATCGAGCGCGGTGCTGTCGAGGTCGGAGCTTTCCTCCAGGCTCAGCACCAGCGCGCGATCGCCGCCCAGCCGCCGTTCGACCTCGCCCGTCACCCGCTCCGCATTGCCGAAGAACAATGGCTGCGCGGGGCGCAGGATCGTCATGCCCGGCACCGCCCTCGCATCCGGGTGGCGGGCGAGATCGACGAAATCGTGCCCGTCGTCGAGCCGACCCAGCGTGGCGAGATGCGGCGCGGCCATGCGCTGGATCAACGCGGCGAGCGACAGGCCGATCGCGATCAGCATCCCGTCGAGCACGCCGAACGCCAGCACCGAGGCGGCCGCCGCGAAGGCGACCATCTCGTCGCGGCCGATCTTCCACAAATGGACGAAAGGCGCGGGGGAGAGCGCATGGGTGAGGGCGGCGATCACCACCGCCGCCAGCACCGCATCCGGTAGGTGCGCGATCGCCGGCCGCCCGAACCATGCGAGCAGTGCCAGCGCGACCGCGGCGAACACCGATGTCCAGCGCGACGCCGCCCCCGCCGCCTCGCTCGCCGAGCCGGCGGAGAAGCCCGCGCCGACCGGCATCCCCTGCACCAGGGCGGCGGCGAGGTTCGCGCCACCGATCGCGGCCAGCTCGCGATCCGGCTCGATCGTGTCGCCGTGGCGCAGCGCCAGCGCGCGCATCGTGCCCCAGCTTTCCGCGAACAGGATCAGCGCCAGCGGCACGACGAGCTGTGCGAGCTGCGACGCTTCGCGGAAGGTCAGCGCCGGGATCGTCAGCAGGCCGGGCGCGATCGCGATCGCCCCCACCGTCCGCACGCCTCGCGCGGGCAGGTCGAGCAGCATCGATGCGGCGATGCCGAGCGCGAGCACGATGAAGGCGGCCGGAACGCCCCGCATCCGCCGCAGCGCCATCAGCAGGGCGAGCGCCAGCGCGCCCGTCGCCACGCTGGCGCCATGCCATGCGCCGATCGCGCCAAGCTGCTGCCCGATCAGCCGCAGCAGGTTGCCGCCCGGCGCGGGAACCCCGGTGATCGCGGGGAGCTGGCGCAGGATGATGGTGACGGCGATGCCCAGCGCGAAGCCGCGCAGCACCGGGCGGGCGATCAGGCTGGTCAGCGCGCCCAGCCGCAACGCGGCGGCGATCAGGAACAGCGCGCCGGCAATGGCCACCGCCGCTGTCGCCAGCGCGCCGCGCATCGCCGGATCGTCCGGTATCGCCGCGAGCGCCGCCGCCAGGATCGCGGCGGAGGAGGAGGTTGGGGAGACGATCGCGAACCGGCTGCGCCCGATCGCGGCATAGGCGAGGCATCCGGCGACCGCCGCGGTGATCGCGCGCGCCGGCTCCAGCCCGGCGATGCTGGCATAGGCGACCGCTTCCGGCAGGAGCAGCCCGGCCACCGAAATCCCGGCGATAACGTCCGCCCGCGCCATGCCGCCACGCTAGCTCCTTTTGCGCCGGGAACAAGCGACGACAGGTTGTGCTTCGGATGCTAAGTTTAGCGGTATTCAGAAGGAGGTTCGTCGCGATGCAACAGGCATTTCCGATGCTCGCCGGGCAGCGCGTGCTGGTGGTCGGCGGCAGTTCGGGCATCGGGCTGGCGGTCGCGCGATCCGCCGCCGCCGCCGGCGCGGGGGTGACGATCGCCGCGCGCGATCCCGGCAGGCTGGCGGAGGTGGTCGCGCACCTCGGTGCGGGCGCCGCCCGCGAGCCGCTGGACACGACCGACGCCGCGCAGGTCGAGGCGTTCTTCGCCGCCGCCGCGCCGTTCGACCATATCGTCGTCACCGCCGCCGCGCTTCGCTCCGGCCCCGTCCGCGATCTGCCGCTGGAGGCGGCGCGGGCGACCTTCGCCTCGAAATTCTGGGGCCCGTATCTCATCGCCAGATTCGCGCGCTTCAGTGGCGAGGGATCGCTGACCTTGGTGTCGGGCGCCGCCGGCCGGCGGCCGCGCGCGGGGCGGGGGCCGGTCGCGGCGGCCTGCGCAGCGATCGAGGCGTTGACGAAGGTGCTGGCGGCAGAACTGGCGCCGGTACGGGTCAATTGCGTTTCGCCCGGCCTGACCGACACCGCGATGCTGCGCGCCGCCGGGGCCGCGATCAGCGTGCCGCCGGGCCTGCCGGCGAAACGCATCGGCACGCCGGAGGAAGTCGCCTTCCAGATCCTGTCCTGCGCCGTGAATCCCTATATGACCGGCGCGATCGTCGATATCGACGGCGGAATGTCGCTCATCTGAGCGCGATCGGGGAGAGGAAAATGGCTTTCGTCCTGTATGAGCATCCGCTTTCATCCTATTGCCAGAAAGCGAAAACCGCCTTCTACGAAAAGGGCGTGCCGTTCGAGACGCGGATGCTCGACGGGTCGGAACCCGTGGCGTCCGAATTTGCGGCGTTGTGGCCGATCGGCAAGTTCCCGGTGGTGACGGACGGCGAGCGGCTGGTGTTCGACGCGACGACGATCATCGAATATCTCGACGCGCGCTTTCCCGGCGAGACGCCGCTGCTCCCCGCCGATCCGCTCGCGGCGGCGGAGGTGCGGATGCTCGATCGCTTCTTCGATCATTATGTCAATTATCCGCAGCAACGTATTGTCGTGGGCCGGATCGGGCGCGACGATGCCTCGCGCGAGCCGCAATGGCGCGCCGCGCTGGAAACCGCTTACGACTGGCTGGAGGCGCGGCTCGGCGAGCGCGAATGGGCGGCGGGGGATGCTTTTTCGCTCGCCGACTGCGCGGCCGCCCCGGCGCTGCTCTATGCCGACTGGACCCATGCGATCCCGTCCCGGCATCAGGCGCTCCATGCCTATCGCGCGCGGCTGCTGGCCCGGCCCAGCTATGCCCGCGCGCTGGATGAGGCGCGGCCGTATCGCCACCTGTTCCCGCTCGGCGCGCCGGAAGGGCGCGACTGAGCTTCAGGCGACCTTGCGCTGGCGCATCCCGCCAGTCGAATGGGTGAGGCGTTCGACGTCGAAGGCCTCGGCGAACTGGATGCCGGCGCGGCCGTCGCGCGCCCAGCGGACCTTCGCCGGGAAAAGCTGATTCTCGATCAGCTCGATCAGCACGTCGGTGCCCGCGGCATTTTCGGGCAGTTCCAGCCCGTCGATCATCGCGCCGCCGGTGGAGACGTTGCGGATGCGGATATCGCCGGTTGCATTGCCGATCTCCAGCCGCGCGGTGCGCAGCATCGAGGTGCGCGGGGCGCGGCTGATGCGGTGGCCGATCGGCCGCGCGATGCCGGTCGCGCCGCGCCACTGCTCCTGCACCTCGGCGGCGCGCAGCGGCGGGCCATAGACGAAGCCCTGGATGTGGCTGCACCCCAGCTCGCGGATCAACTCGATCTCGTCCTGCTGCTCGACGCCCTCGGCGGTGGTCTCCATGCCCAGGGTGTCGGCGAGCGTGACGATCGCCTTGATGATCGCGGCGTTGCGGTTGCCCGGCTGGATCGCCCCGCGCACGAAGCTCTGGTCGATCTTGATCTTGTCGAACGGCGCCTTCTTCAGATAGCCGAGGCTGGAATAGCCGGTGCCGAAATCGTCCAGCGCCAGCCGCACGCCGATGCCCTTCAGCGCGCGGAACATCAGCTCGGTCGAGGATTCCTCGTCGAGGAACACGCTTTCGGTGATCTCCAGCTCCAGCCGCTGCGGGGCGATGCCCGATCCCGCGATGGCGCTGGTGACGATCGCCGGCAGCACCGGATTGGCGAACTGCAGCGGCGAGACGTTGACCGCGACGCGCACGTGATCGGGCCATTGCGCCGCCTCCGCGCATGCGGTGCGCAGCACCCATTCGCCGATCTGCTCGATCAGCCCGCATTCCTCCGCCACCGGCACGAACTCGGCCGGGCTGATCGGCCCGCGCGAGGGATGGTCCCAGCGCAGCAGCGCCTCATAGCCGACGATCCGCGCCTCGTCGGTGGAGACCACCGGTTGATAGGCGAGGTGGAATTCGTCGCCCGCCAGCGCCTGGCGCAGATCGTCCTCCAGCCGCTTGCGGTTCTGCGCCCCGGCGAGCAGTTCGGGGCGGTAGAAGCGGTGGACGCCGCGCCCGTCGGCCTTGGCGGCGTAGAGCGCGAGATCGGCGTTGCGCACCAGCGTCTCGACATCCTCGCCATGCTCCGGCGCGATCGCGATGCCGATCGAGCAGCCGATCGACAGCTTCGCCCCGGCGATGACATAGGGCGCGGAGAGCGCGGCGATGATCGCCCGCGCGATCTCCGTGAGATGATCGCGCCCGGCGTCGCGCGGCAGGATGATCTGGAACTCGTCGCCGCCGAGCCGCCCGACCAGCCCCGCGTCGCCGACCGTGCGTTGCAGCCGCAGCGCGACCTGCTTGAGCAACTCGTCCCCCATCTGGTGCCCGAGCGTGTCGTTCACCGCCTTGAAGCGATCGAGGTCGAGCAGGAACAGGCCGGTGGTGGAGGGGGTGTTGCGATCCGCGATCAGCGTCTTTTCGAGCGATCGCCGCATCTGCTGCCGGTTGGCGAGGCCGGTCAGGCTGTCGAACAGCGCCAGCCGGTTGATCTCCGCCTCCGCCCGGCGCTTTTCCGTGAGGTCTGAGCCCGAGCCGATAAAGCCCTGGAAATAGCCGTAATCGTCAAGGATCGGGCGCCCCGAGATCGACCAGCGGCGATCGACCGCGCCGTCGAACGCGGCGCGCACCGAATAATCGGAGAAACTCGTGCGCGAGGAGAGGTGGAAGGTCAGCGTCCGCTCGGTATCGACCAGTTCCGAATCGACCCGGAAGATGTTCACCAGCCGCTCGCCGACCGGCGGCATCCCCATGCGGCCCAGCTCGTCGGCGACCTTGCCGGTGATATAGGTGACGTTGCCCGTGCGGTCGGTCTGCCAGAACCAGCCGGTGCCGTGCGTCTCGAACTCGTCGACCAGTCGCGCGGCGAGGCGGGTAGCGTCCCTTTCACTGATGCGCTCGGCGTGCAGCACCATGTCGCCCCGCGCGGCGCGGATCATCCCGCCGGTGAAGAAGATCGCCAGCACGGCCGCCGTCGCGAACGGGAAACCCGGCCCCGCCGTCACCACCACCATCGCCGCCAGCGTGACGGAGAAGGCGATGCTCGCCGCGCGGATCGCGTGGAGCGAGACGGCGGCCGCAACCACAGCGCCGAACCCTGCGACGAAGGCAGCGATGCGCATCTCCTGCGTGGCCAGCGTGCGGGCGGAATCGAGCAGCAGCGAGAGCGCCGCCGCCAGCGCCGCCGCCAGCAGCGCGATGGCGGCGGTGCGGTGGTGGGCGGCGAGGGTTTCGACGCGCGGAAAGGCCAGCACGGCGAGGATCGCGAGGCTGGTGAGCGCGGCGATCAGGCTGTGATTGGGGAACAGGCCGATGCCGTTCCCGTCGAACAGGTGCCGCCCGAGCACCGCGAGCGGCCCGAGCACCAGCATCGCCAGCGCGAACGGCCAGATCGACCGCGCCTCGCGCAGTTTCTCCACCCGCGCCGCCTCGAACGCCGGGTCGGAGGCGGGCGCGAGCCCCAGCGCGTCCAGCAGGGAGCGGAAGTTAGTCGGATCGGTATGCGATATGTTGCGACGAGATTTGCCCATGCCCGCCCCGTATCGGGGAAGGCGTTGGGATCAGGTTAGCGATCGCGCTTAAGATTCGGTGGATATCGATCAAAAACACTGCAATATCAAAGATATATATAAATATGATCCATTTTGGATCATCTGCTCGATTCGCAACCGAAATCATGTGCAGGGCGAAATCCGCGTCTTCGTGGGTGACGCTGGCGCGCGCGGGCCCTATCTCCGATGGATGCGAAAACCACAGGCCGGCCTGCCGACCCGCCAGCAGATCATGGACTTCATCGCCGGGAGCGATCGCCCCGCGGGCAAGCGGGAGATCGCGCGTGCCTTCGGCCTGACGGCGCAGGAGAAGATCGCGCTCAAGGCGCTGCTCAAGGACATGGCCGACGAGGGACTGATCGATTCCGCTCCCGGCCGCGCCTTCCACAAGATGGGCGGCGTGCCGAAGGTGACGGTGCTGCGCGTCGCCGATGTGGACGACGGCGGCAATGTCTGGGCGGTGCCCGAGCGGTGGGAGGCGGAGACGCCGCCGCCGCGCCTGCGCGTCCGCGAGCGCAAGCGCGGCGCGCTCGCGATCGGCGCGCGCATCCTCGCGCGGACGGAGGAGGCCGGGAGCGGCTGGATCGCGCATCCGATGAAGTCGCTGGCGCCCTCGTCGGAGCAGATGATCGGTGTGCTGCGCGGCGAGGGCGAGCGGCTGTGGCTGCAGGGAGTGGAGAAGAAGGAGCGGCGCGAGTTCCCCGTCTCCGACGCCGGTGGGGCGGAGGCTGGCGACCTCGTGCTGGCCGAGCGCGCCGGCCGCCCGCCGCGCATCACCGCGCGCGTAGTGCAGCGGCTCGGCGACCCGTTCGCGCCGCGCAGCTTCTCGCTGATCGCGATCCACCAGTTCGGCATCCCCGATCGCTTCTCTGAAGGCGCGATGGAGGAAGCGGCCCGCGTCGCGCGCCAGCCGCTCGGGGAAGGGCGCGAGGATCTCACCCATCTCCCGATCGTCGCGATCGACCCCGCCGATGCGCGCGACCATGACGATGCGGTATGGGCCGCGCCGGACGACGATCCGGCGAACGAAGGCGGGTGGAAGGCGATCGTCGCCATCGCCGATGTCAGCTTTTACGTCCGCCCCGGCTCCGCGCTGGATCGCGATGCGCGCGCGCGGGGCAATTCGGTCTATTTCCCCGATCGCGTCGTGCCGATGCTGCCGGAGGTGCTGTCGGCCGATGTCTGCTCGCTGAAGCAGGGCGAGGACCGCGCGGCGCTGGCTTGCCATCTCCAGGTGACGAAGGGCGGCGCGCTCAAGTCGTGGCGCTTCACCCGCGCGACGGTGCGGATCGCGGCGAACATCGCCTATGAGGACGCGCAGGCGACGATCGACGCGGGCGCCGGGCCGATGCTGGAGGCGCTGCGGCCGCTGTGGGGCTGCTGGCAGGCGCTGGCGGCGGCGCGCGACAAGCGCGAGCCGCTCAATCTCGATCTGCCCGAGCGGCGCGTGGTGCTGGACGAGAAGGGCCGCATCATGTCGGTCGCCCCGCGCGAGCGGCTCGACGCGCACCGGCTGATCGAGGATTACATGATCGCCGCCAACGTCGCCGCCGCCAAGGCGCTGGAGGCGAAGAAGGCGCCCGTCATGTACCGCGTCCACGAGCCGCCCGCGCGCGAGAAACTGGTCGCGCTGAAGGACTATCTCGACACGTTCGACATCAGCTTCGCGCTGGGGCAGGTGATCAGGCCCGCCACCTTCAACCGCATCATCGACAAGGTGGGCGAGGCCGATTTCCGCCCGCAGATCATGGAACAGGTGCTGCGCACGCAGACGCAGGCCTATTACGCCCCGGCCAACCACGGCCATTTCGGGCTGGCGCTGGGCAGCTACGCGCATTTCACCTCGCCGATCCGCCGCTATGCCGACCTGATGGTGCATCGCGCGCTCGTCTCGGCCTATGCGCTCGGGCCGGGCGGCCTCAACGGCGACGAGGATTTCGAGCGGATCGGCGAGGCGATCAGCAGCCTCGAACGCCGCGCGATGGAGGCGGAGCGCGACACGATCGACCGCTATGTCGCCGCCTATCTCGCCGAGCGCGTCGGCGAGGTGGTGGAGGCGCGGATCACCGGCGTGGTCAATTTCGGCTTCTTCGCGACGGTCGAGGGCGTCGGCGGCGACGGGCTGATGCCGGTGCGCGATCTCGGCGGCGAATATTTCCGCTTCGACGAAGCCTCGCGCCGGCTGGTCGGCGAGACGAGCGGCGAGGAATATGCGCTCGGCCAGCACCTGCAACTGCGGCTCGCGGAGGCGAACCCGGTCTCCGGCGCGCTGCGCTTCGAACTGCCGGAGGGGAAGGGCGCGCTGCCGCCGCAGCGGCGTGACGGGCCGAGGCGCGAGATCAAGCGGCGCGGCCGTCCTGCCAACATCCGCCATCAGGGGCGCAGGAAATGAAGCTGAACATCGTCGGCCGCATCGCCGAGGGCGTGGTCATCCGCGCCCAGACCGCGATCATCAGGCATTTCACCGATGCGAAGGCGACCAGCGCCGAGCGCGCCATTACGTTCGAGCCGGACGGCCGCGCGCAAAGGCGCGTGTTCCGCCGCATGACGCGCTTCGGCGCGGTGCGACCGGCGGACGGCGGGCGCTGGTTCCTCGACGAGCGCGCGTTGCTCGATTTCCGCAAGGAGGAACTGGCCCGCCTGCTCGGCGTGATCGCGCTCACCGGCTTCGCGGCGGCGGGCGCTATCGCGATGGGGCGGTGAGGTACGTGTCGTTGCAATTATTCAATTAGCGGCGTGTAGCCATTCACATTCGGCCGTTCAGGTCCTCCAGAAGTTCGTTGTTCCTCAGTGCGCGGCGCGCGGCGGAATAAACATCATGGCCAGGATAATGGCGCAAAAAACCAGGGCGAGGACAAGGCCGAGGATCATCTGTTGACGGACCGCGCGCTGATGTTCGTCAGCGACGGGATAGGAGAAGGTTCGTGCCGCGAGCATGATCGCCGCGTCAGGTGCGCCGAAGAAAAGGACATCTCCTTTCGACGCAGGTTGATGGGCGAGCGGCGAAAAGAATAAGCCCACGTTGAATAAGAGGGCAACCAAAAATGCGATCCAAGGCCACCGCTCTCCGGGATAATCCGAGCCAATCTTCGCGATAAAGATGAGGCAACCGACCATACACGCAATACGGTAGGTCGTTTTGAAAGGTATCTCGAATTTGCTTTCTAGCATTAAGGAGAATGCAAGGAACGCGACTATCCCGAGTAACCACAAAAAGGCACGCAGAAGTCTGGATTTCCATCCCGGCTGGCTCGCGCTGCAATCAGTCTTATCCACTAACGGTCTTTCTGTCCTTCATGATGAGCAATTGGTGATAGCGACAGTGTGGTGATCGCCCAGCCGGCAATGGTTTTTGCCCGCGCCCCTCAACCCCCCGTGAACGTCATCCCCGCCTTCGCCACCAGCCGCTTGCGCAGCGCGTCGCCCATGATCGCGCCGGGCGTCCAGACGCCGCCTTCGCCCTTCACGTCCTCGACGAGGCATAGCGCGCTTTCCGCGAGCATCTTGCTGGTCGAGCCGTAGCCGGGGTCGCGATCGCCGGTTACCACCGCATCGATCCGCGCGCCGTCCGGCATCAGGCCGACGAACAGCACGTCGTAATGCCCGCTGTCGCGTTCCTCCTTCGACGGGCCTTCGCCCGGCTTCGGCCCCTTGTCGCCGGCGAGCGGGTTGATCTTCGCCAGCGCCTCGGCCGCCGCCTTGCCGACATCGCCCAGCCCGGCGACGATCATCTCGTCATAGACGAAATCCTTGCCGTATTTCCCGCCGAGCAGGAAATTGGTGCGGTGGACGTTCTTGGTGTTGATCGGCGCCATGATGAACGGCGCGACCCAGGCGGCGATGGTCGAATCATATTCCGGGATCAGCCCGGTCGGCTGGCGCGGCCCGCTGTGCCCCGGCGTCAGCGCGAAGGGGCTGGCGAGCAGCGCGACCAGCGACGGATCGCGCGCCGCCGCCGCCAGCGTCGCCTTGAGGCTGGCGGCGGTGCCGCCGGAGAACTTGCCCTTCATCGTCCGCACGCGGCATTTGACGCGCGGCGCCGGCTTGCCGAAGCGCTTGATCGCCGCCTCCTGCAACGTCAGCACGCCGAGGTCGAACGGGATCGAATCGAAGCCGCAGGAGAAGACGATGCGCGCGCCGGTCTCCTTCGCCCGCGCGTCGTGCGCGTCGATCATCGCGCGCATCCAGCCCGGCTCGCCGCACAGGTCGACATAGGCGGTGCCGGTCTCGACGCAGGCCGCCACCAGATCGCTGCCGTAGAGCTGGTACGGCCCGACGGTGGAGATCACCACCGTCGCGCGCGCGGCCATCGCGCGCAGGCTGGCGGGATCGTCGGAATTGGCGGTGATCAGCGGCACGTCGGCGGCGACGCCCATCTCGTCGCGCACCTCCTGCAGCTTGGAGAGGGAGCGCCCGGCCATCGCCCATTTCGGCCCGCCGGCGCCATAGGTCTGCTGAAGATATTCCGCCACGAGCCGCCCGGTGAAACCGGTCGCGCCATAGACGATCACATCGAACTCGCGGGCCATCTCTGCTCTCCCAAATGCCTTGCCGGCGATTAGAGCAGAAAGGCGCGGGGGGCGCTACGCCGCTTCGCTGAACTGCAGGCTGGCGAGCCGGGCATAGAGGCCGCCGCGCGAGATGAGCGTGGCGTGCGTGCCTTCCTCCACGATCCGGCCGTCGTCCATCACGACGATGCGGTGCGCCGCGCGGACGGTGGCGAGGCGGTGCGCGATGACGAGCGTGGTGCGATCGGTCATCAGCCGGTCGAGCGCCTGCTGGACGAGCAGCTCGCTCTCCGCGTCGAGCGCGCTGGTCGCCTCGTCGAGCAGCAGGATCGGCGCGTCGCGCAGCAGCGCGCGGGCGATCGCGACGCGCTGGCGCTGCCCGCCCGACAGCCGCGCACCGCCCTCGCCGAGATAGGTGTCCAGCCCCTCCGGCAGCGCGCGGAGAAAATCGGCGGCATTGGCGGCCTCGGCGGCGGCCCACAATTCGTCGTCGCCCGCCTCCCACCGGCCGTAGCGCAGGTTGTCGCGGGCGGAGGCGGCGAAGATCACCGTCTCCTGCGGCACCATCGCGATATGGCTGCGGATCGCGGCCGGATCGGTGTCGCGCAAGTCGATGCCGTCGATCGTGATGCGCCCGCCCTGCGGATCGTAGAAGCGCTGGAGGAGCTGGAACAGCGTTGTCTTGCCCGCGCCGGACGGGCCGACCACCGCCACCGTCTCGCCCGGCGTCACCGACAGGCTGAAATCGTGCAGCGCCGGGGCGTCCGGGCGGCTCGGATAGCGGAACTCGACATGCTCGAACGCCACCGCCCCGCGCGGCGGCAGCGGCAGGAGCAAGGGGGCGGGGGGCGCGGCGATCTCCGGCTTCTCGGCGAGCAGCTCGGCCAGCCGCCCCGCCGCGCCCGCGCCGCGCAGCAGGTCGCCATAGACCTCGGTCAGCGCGCCGAACGCGCCGGCGACGATCCCGCCGGTCAGCACGAACGCGGCGATCGCGCCGCCGGAAAGGCGGCCGGCGGCGACGTCGATCGCGCCCTCCCACAACACCATCGTGATCGAGCCGAAGATCAGCCCGATGACGATCGCGGTCATCACCGCGCGGACAAGGATGCGGCGGCGCGCGGCGGCCATCGTCGCCTCCACCGCCTCGGCGAAACGCTGCGCCTCGCGCTCCTCCTGCCCGAATGCCTGGACGATCTTCATCGCGCCCAGCGTCTCGGTCGCCATCGCGCCGACGTCGGCGATGCGGTCCTGCGAATGGCGCGAATAGGCGCGCACGCGCCGCCCGAGCAGCGCGATCGGCAGGATCACCACCGGGATGCCCAGCACCAGCATCCCCGCCAGCTTGGGCGAGATCGCGAACAGGTAGATCATCCCGCCGATGCCGGTGAAGACGTTGCGCAGCGCGACCGACATGGTCGAGCCGACGACATTCTCGATCTGCGCGGTATCGGCTGTGAGGCGCGAGGCGATCTCCGACGGGCGGTTCTCCTCGAAGAAGCGCGGCGTCAGCGTCAGCAGGTGGCGCTGCACGCGGGCGCGGATGTCCGCCACCACGCGCTCGCCCAGCCACGACACCGAATAGAAGCGGATCGCCGTCGCCACCGCCAGCACCAGCACAATCATCAGCAGATAGTGGAAGGCGCTCGCCATGTCGCCCTGCTGGGCGCCGGGGCCGAAGCCACGGTCGATCACGCGCTTGAAGCTGTACGGGATGGCGATCGTCGCCAGCGAGGTGACGGTCAGCGCCGCGCCGGCGGCGGCGATGCGGCCGGGGTAGCGCCGCGCATGATCCCATACCAGCGCGAGGTTGCCGAGACGACGGCGTGGGGCTTCGGTTGGCGCTTCGGTCGACATGCCCCGCGCCTAGCAGGACGGCCCCGTCGGCTCAACGGCGCGTCCCGAAGGTGGACAATATGTCACAGTCGGTTTCGCGATTGCAGCATTTTAATTTGTCATAGACCTGAAACACGCTACCTAGTTCGAATTCGAAGAATGGCCGGATCAGGATACCCGATGCTCTACGACGCGTATGAATTCCAGCGGT
This sequence comes from Sphingomonas sp. 67-36, assembly GCA_001897375.1. Classification (GTDB taxonomy): domain Bacteria; phylum Pseudomonadota; class Alphaproteobacteria; order Sphingomonadales; family Sphingomonadaceae; genus Sphingomonas. The sequence continues at coordinate 82,230 of MKSU01000018.1, forward strand.
CGATGCTCGCCAGCGCCAGCGCCTGGGCCAATTTCGGCGCGGGGATGTTGCAGAGCCGGGCAAACCCGTTCGCCTATTTCGGGGGCGGCACGATCCTGGGCAGCGCGCTGGAGGTGTTCGCCCACGCCGCCGCGCCGCGCGGCAAGCCGGCGTTCGGGCTGGACCGCACCACCGTCGCCGGCCGCGAGGTGGACGTGGTCGAGGAGATCGTCCTGCAAAAGCCGTTCGGGCAATTGAAGCGTTTCGCCCGCAAGGGCGTGAAGGGCGGGCCGAAGCTGCTGATCGTCGCGCCGATGTCCGGCCATTTCGCGACGCTGCTGCGCGGCACGGTCGAGCGGATGCTGCCGACATGCGACGTCCATATCACCGACTGGCGCGACGCGAAGCTGGTGCCGACCGACGCCGGCCGCTTCGATCTCGACGATTACATCGACTATCTGGTCGAGTTCATGGAGGCGATCGGGCCGGGCGCGCATATGCTGGCGGTGTGCCAGCCCTCCGTGCCGTGCTACGCCGCCGCCGCGCTGATGAGCGCGGACGGCAATCCGTGCCGGCCGAAAACGCTCACGATGATGGGCGGTCCGATCGACACGCGCGAGGCGCCGACGGCGGTGAACACGCTCGCCACCGAGCGGCCGCACGCCTGGTTCCGCCAGAATGTGATCGCCACGGTGCCGGCGATGTATCCGGGCGGCGGGCGGCGGGTCTATCCCGGCTTCCTCCAGCTCACCGGCTTCATGTCGATGAACCTCGGCAACCACATGATGAGCCATTGGGAGATGTTCAAGCATCTCGTCCGCGGCGACGGCGAGAGCGCCGAGTCGACCAAGGAATTCTACGACGAATATCGCTCGGTCTGCGACATGACGGAGGAATTCTACCTCCAGACGATCGACGTGGTGTTCCAGGAGCACAAGCTGCCGCGCGGGCTGATGACGCATCGCGGGCGACCGATCGACCCGGCCGCGATCACCGACATCGGCCTGCTCGCGATCGAGGGCGAGCGCGACGACATCTCCGGCATCGGCCAGACCAGGGCGGCGCTGACGCTGGCGACGAAGCTGCCGGAGGAGAAGAAGCACTATCTGCTCGCCGAGGGCGTCGGCCACTACGGCATCTTCAACGGCTCCAAATGGCGCACCCGCATCGCGCCGGTGGTGGAGCAATGGATCGCGGCCAATAGCTGACCGATAAAAGCACCTCTCCTTCAGGGGTGTCTCGCCGAGACTACGCCGCGGTGAAGTCGCGTCGTCGGACGGATCCGGCATCACCGACCCGCCGGCCGGGGCGAGCGCTGCGCCCTTGACGCATCGGTGCTGTCGCTGCGCCGACGTGCCTGCGCCCGGCCCTAATTCTTCAGCCGCCACCCGGTGCGGAACACCACCCCGATCGTGGCGAGGCATGCCGCCAGCAGCGTCAGCGTCACCGCCAGGCTCACCGTCACCGCCACGTCGCTGGTGCCGAAGAAGGTCCAGCGGAAGCCGTTGATGAGATAGACCACCGGGTTGAACAGCGTCACCGTCCGCCACGGCTCCGGCAGGATCAGCACCGAATAGAACGCCCCGCCGAGGAAGGTGAGCGGGGTGACGATCAGCAGCGGGATCACCTGCAACTGCTCGAACCCCTTGGCGAAGATGCCGATGACGAAGCCGAACATGCAGAAAGTGACGGAGATCAGCGCGAGATAGCCGATCATCGCCAGCGGATGCAGCACGTTGAGATCGACGAACAGATGCGCCGTCGCGAAGATGATCAGCGCGATCAGCATCGACTTGCTCGCCGCCGCGCCGACATAGCCCAGCACGATCTCCAGCGGCGAAACCGGTGCTGACAGCAGTTCGTAGATCGTGCCGGTGAAGCGCGGCATGTAGATGCCGAAGCTGCCGTTCATGATGCTTTCGGAGAAGATCGCCAGCAGCATCAGCCCCGGCACGATGAACGCGCCATAGGGCACGCCCGACACCTCGCGCATCTGCGACCCGATCGCCGATCCGAAGACGATGAAATAGAGCGAGGTGGTGATGACCGGCACCAGCAGGCTGGTCCACACGGTCCGCCCGAACCGCGCCATCTCGAAGCGGTAGATCGCCCAGACGCTGTTGAGGTTCACGCTTTTTCCCCCACCAGATCGACGAAGATATCCTCGAGGCTCGATCGCGACGTCTCCAGATCGGTGAAGGCGATCCCCCGGTCGGACAGCGCGCGCAGCAGTGAGGGGATGCCGGTGTGCTCCGCCTGTGCGTCGAACACGTAGCGCAAGGTACGCCCCTCGTCCTCCAGCGCGAGATGCCATTGCTCCAGCCCGGCGGGCAGCGCGCCGAGCGGCTCGGCCAGCGCCAGCGCCAGCTCGCGGCGGCCGAGCTTCTTCATCAGCGCGTCCTTCTCCTCGACCAGCAGCAGTCGGCCGCGATTGATCACGCCCACCCGGTCGGCCATCTCCTCGGCCTCCTCGATATAATGGGTGGTGAGGATGATCGTCGCACCGTTCTCGCGCAGGCGGTGGACCAGCTTCCACATGTCGCGGCGCAGCGCCACGTCGACGCCGGCGGTCGGCTCGTCCAGGAACAGGATCTGCGGCTCGTGCGCCAGCGCCTTGGCGATCAGCACGCGGCGCTTCATCCCGCCGGACAGCTCCATGATCCGGGCCTTGCGCTTGTCCCACAGCGAAAGGTCGCGGAGGATCTGCTCGATATAAGCCGGATTGGGACCAAGCCCGAACAGCCGGCGCGAAAAGTTCACCGTCGCCCATACGCTCTCGAACGAATCGGTCGAAAGCTCCTGCGGCACCAGCCCGATCGCGCGGCGCGCGGCCTTGTAGTCGCGGATCGCGTCATGCCCCGCCACGGTGATCGTGCCGGCGGAGGGGGTGACGATGCCGCAGATGATGCTGATCAGCGTCGTCTTGCCCGCGCCGTTCGGGCCGAGCAGCGCGAATATCTCGCCCCTGCGGATCGCGAGATCCACCGGCGACAGCGCGGTGACGCCGCCGGCATAGGTCTTGGCGACGCCCTCCACGCGGAGGATCGCGTCATCGCTCATGAACGCGCCGCCCGCGCGGCGGCGATCGCCTCCTGCAATTTGTCGAGCGGCAGCGCGCCGGACAGCACGCGGTCGCCTACCACCCAGCTCGGCGTGCCGCGCATCCCCAGCTTCGCGGTGGTGGCGAGGTTGGTGCGGATCTCGTCGTCGGCGTCGGACGGGGTCTTGGAAAGGTCGACGCCGGTCGCGCGCGCGGCGGCGGCGATCGTCTGCTCGCTTACCGGCCCGGCGGCATAGAGCGCGTCGTGGAACGGCTTGAACCTGCCCTGCGACGCGGCGGTCAGCGCCGCGCGCGCGGCGGCGAGGCTGCTCTCCGCCAGCACCGGCATCTCGCGGAACACGATGCGCAGCTTGGGATCGGCCTGCACCAATTTGTCGAGCGTCGGCAGCGATGCGCGGCAATAGCCGCAATTATAGTCGTAATATTCGACCAGCGTCACATCGCCCTTGGGATTGCCCATATAGGCGTTGCCATAGGGCGTCTCGATCGCCGAGCGCATCGTGGCGATCACCTTGGCGTTCTCACGGTCGTTGAGCCGCTGCATCGCCTCCGGGATGATGTCCGGATTGGCGAGGATATAGTCGCGGACGGTATGTTCGATCCGCGCGCGGTCCGCGCCGGAAAGCTCGCCGGGGGCGACCCGCTCGGCCAGCCAGGTGCCCACCGCGCCGAATGCGGCGCCGATCACCACCAGCGCCACCACCAATGTTCGATTCATTTGCGCTTATACTTCTTCGGGTTGTCGTTCATGTCGTTCTGCGCCGTCATCGCGATATCCTGCGCGCGAATCCAGTCCGGCGTGTTCTTCGGGATGCCGGCCATCGCCGCGCGCGCGCTATAGGCGGCGGTGCGCATGTCGCCGTTCATGCTGGCGGTTTCCGCCGTGGCGAGCGCCGCGCGCGCCTCGTCGCCACTCTGCTCGTATGCGGTGCCGAGCTGATACCAGGCGAAGGGATTTTCGTCGTCGCGCGCCACCGCGCTGCGCAGCACCTTGATCGCCTCGGGCAGATTGGCCTTGTTCTCGGTGGCGATCAGCGCGTGGCCGAAGGTGGTGGCGATCAGCGGGTTGTTGCGGGAAAGGTCGGTCGCCTCGCGCAACGGGGCCAGCGCGTCCGCCGGTTTGCCTGCCTCCAGCAGGATCTGGCCCTTCACCTCGAGGAAATAGGGATCGTGCGGCGCGGCCTTCACCAGCGCCTCCGCCTCCGCGTCGGCTTTGTCGGGGTAGCCGGCCTTGTGATAGGCGTAAGCGCGCGCATAATGCGCATAGATCGACTTGTCGCTCTCCGGATAGGCGATCAGCGTGCGCTGCGGCGGGTTCACATAGCCGATCAGCTTCGCCTTCACGCGCAGGAACCGCTCCTGCAACGCCGGATCGGGCGGCTTGTTGTAGGCGGGGGAGGCGGTGATGTCCGCCGTCATCGTCTGGATGCGCTCGCCGGATAGCGGGTGGGTCTGCATGAACGGGTCGATATTGTTCAGCCCGTAGCGATATTCCTGCTGCTGCAACGTCTTGAAGAACGACAGCATACCCTTGCCGGTGATGCCGGCGGCGTTGAGATATTTCACCGCGCTGGCGTCGGCGGTCGATTCCTGCGTGCGGGTGAAGGCGAGGAACTTGCCCAGCGCCGCCTGCTGCCCGGCGGCCATCACGCCCATCCCGGCCTCGCCCGCGCCGGCCGCCGCCGCCGCGATGCCCAGCACCATCGAGAGCAGGTAGATCGCCATCGCCGGCCTGGTGCCCGCGCCGGCGTTGACGATATGCCCGTCGGCGATGTGGCCAAGCTCGTGCGCGATGACGCCCTGCACCTGGTTGGCGTTGTCCGCCGCCTGGATCAGCCCGCTGTGGATATAGACGGTCTGCCCGCCGATCACGAAGGCGTTGATCGAATCGTCGTTGACCAGCGCGAACTGCACGTCGCGCGGATTGAGCCCGGCGGCCTTCACCAGCGGCGCCGACATGTCGTGGAACAGCGATTCCGTTTCCGCGTCGCGCAGCAGCGACTGGGCGTGGGCGGGTTGCGTCCAGATCAGGATCGCGGTGGCGAAGGCGGCCAGCGTCCGCTTCATCAGGTTGCTGCTTCCCTGCGCTTGGCCCGCGTGCGGGCGGTGAGGGCCGGGCTTCTGCGACGGTGGCGATGAACCCTCGCTGAAACCCGGCCGATCACGATCAGGCGCCGAACGTCCGCTGCCACCAGCCGCGACGCGGCCCGCCGGGAGCATCGTTCGCGGCCTCTGGCGCTTCGTCCTCGGCGGCGGGCGCTTCCTCCTCCGCCGGGGCTTCGGCGACGGGGGCGGCCTCCGCCTTCTTGCGGCGCGTGCGCTTCGGCTTGGCCGGCGCTTCGGCTTCCTCGACGACCGGGGCCGGCGCGGCCGCCTCGGCTTCCACATCCGCCTTCTTGCGGCGGGTGCGCTTCGGCTTCGGCGCGGGTTCCTCCGCGGCTTCGGCCGGGGCGGGAACCTCGACCGTCGGTGCCTCGGTCACGGTCTCCGCCTTGGCGGCGCGGGCGCGGGGGCGACGGCGCGTCTTGGGGGCGGCCTCGACCTCGACCTCAGCCTCGGCTTCGACCGGCTCCGGCGCTGCGGGGGCTTCGGCAACCGGCGCTTCCCCGACCGCGCCTTCGGCCGTCACGCCGGCTTCCTCGCGGTTGCGGCCACGGCCACGGCGGCCGCGACGGCTGCGGCGGCGCGCGCCTTCGCCTTCGCCAGACGCCTCGGCGGCTTCGGTCTGCTCGGCAGCTTCGGTTTCGGCCTCGCCCTCGACCTCGTCATCGGCGGCTTCGCCGGATGCGCCTTCGACGCCTTCACCTTCGGGGCGACCGCGGCCGCGACGTCCGCGGCGGCGGCGGCGGCGGCGGCCGTTGCCGTCGCGATCGCCTTCCTCGCGCGGCTGATCGGCGCGGCGCTCCTCGGCCTCTTCCTCCTCGTCGGTCTCGTCCTCGATCTCCTCGGGGATGTCGTCGTCGATTTCCTCGACCGGGGCGTCGAACTTCGGCGCATAGGCCGGCGGCGGGCCTGCCGCCTCGACCGACATGCGCGCGCCTTCCTGCTCGCCGTCCGGCAGGATCTCGACACGCACGCCGTAGCGATCCTCGATCTCGGCGATGTCGGCGCGCTTGCGGTTGAGGACATAGACCGCCGCCTCGACGCTGGCGCGCAACGTCAGCAGCGAGCCGCGCCCGCGCGCCGCCTCGTCCTCGATCAGCCGCAATGCGGAGAGGCCCGCCGATGAGGCGGTACGGACGAGGCCGGTGCCCTCGCAATGCGGGCAGGCGCGGGTGGAGGCTTCCAGCACGCCGGTGCGCAGCCGCTGGCGGCTCATCTCCATCAGCCCGAAGGAGGAGATGCGGCCGACCTGGATGCGGGCGCGATCGTTCTTCAGCGCCTCCTTCATCGCCTTCTCGACCTTCCGGACATTGGAATTGTTGTCCATGTCGATGAAGTCGATCACGACGAGGCCCGCCATGTCGCGCAGGCGAAGCTGGCGCGCGATCTCGTGCGCGGCCTCGAGGTTGGTCGCGGTCGCGGTCTGCTCGATATTGTGCTCGCGCGTCGAGCGGCCGGAGTTGATGTCGATCGACACCAGGGCCTCGGTCGGGTTGATGACCAGATAGCCGCCCGACTTGAGCTGCACCACCGGATGATACATCGCGGCGAGCTGGTCCTCGACATGGCTGCGCTGGAACAGCGGGATCGGGTCGCTGTAATGCTTCACCTTCTTGGCGTGGCTGGGCATCAGCAGCTTCATGAAGTCCTTGGCCTGGCGATAGCCCTCGTCGCCCTCGACGATCACCTCGTCGATATCCTTGTTATAGATATCGCGGATCGCGCGCTTGATGAGGTCGCTGTCGCCATAGATCAGCGCCGGCGCGGAGGAGGCGAGCGTCTGCTCGCGAATCCCGTCCCACAGGCGGGCGAGATAGTCGAAGTCGCGCTTGATCTCGGTCTTGGTGCGCTGGAGGCCGGCGGTGCGGACGATGCAGCCCATCGACGGCGGCAGCGCGAGATCCGCCATGATCGACTTGAGCCGCTTGCGGTCCCCGGCGTTCGAGATCTTCCGCGAGATGCCGCCGCCGTGCGACGTGTTCGGCATCAGCACGCAATAGCGGCCGGCGAGGCTGAGATAGGTGGTCAGCGCCGCGCCCTTGTTGCCGCGCTCCTCCTTGACGACCTGCACCAGCAGCACCTGCCGGCGGCGGATCACGTCCTGGATCTTGTAGCGACGCCTGAGGTTCATGCGGCGCTGGCGCAGCGCCTCCACCTGATCGTCGTTGACGCCCGAGCGGCGCGGGCGGGCGCCGCCCTCGTTCTCGCCCTCAAGCTCCTCGGCGACGTCGGGGTCCATGCCGCCGTCGTCCTCGAAGCGCTCGATATCGTCGTCGGACGGCTCGTCCGCCTCCTCGGCGGCTTCCTGCTCGGCGCGCAGCGCGGCTTCCTCGGCGGCGTGCTCCGCCTCCTCGCGCAGCAGCGCCTCGCGATCCTCCTTGGGGATCTGATAGTAATCCGGGTGGATTTCGCTGAAGGCGAGGAAGCCGTGGCGGTTGCCGCCGTAATCGACGAACGCCGCCTGCAGCGACGGCTCGACGCGCGTTACCTTGGCGAGATAGATGTTGCCCTTGAGCTGCTTGCGCTCGGCACTCTCGAAATCAAATTCCTCGATCCGGTTTCCCTTGACGACAGCCACGCGGGTTTCCTCCCGGTGGCGTGCGTCGATCAGCATACGCATGGTCATTGAATAGTCTCCGCGCACGCGCGCCGACGGGCGGCGCGTTCGTGCGATGGTCTGGCGATGGCGGGGCGGAAATCTGCCCGGCCACGCGGATTGTTGGTGAAATCGCCTTCGTCCGCGCCGCACCCGAGGGCGCATCGCCCCCGAACAAGCCCGAACCCGCGCCGCCGGCGAAGGCCGGGCGGTTCAGCGGTGGGAAAAGATGCGGCATTATCGAACGTCAACCTGTATGCCCGGCCCCGCCGGAAGGCGGACGGGCGGTGGGCCGAAAGTGCGCGTGAAATGAACGCACCTTTCCGGTCGAGATGGTGACTAGCACCGGACTTGTCACGCATCAACCGGAACGTCTTGCCGCAAAATGCTCGCGATGCCGTCAACCCCCTGTTAATTTGGGAAAGGACAGTCTTGGTGACGAATTGCCCGCGAAACGGGGGCGTGAAAAAGGGCGGCGAGGGCGTAGGGCGGATGACGGGGCGGCATGCCGATAGCAGCGGACGGTGGCGGCGCCGTGCCGCCATGCCGGCCGCGCTCGCGCTGACGCTGGCCGCCAACGCCGCCGATGCCGGGACCGTCAAGGGCGTCGAGATCGACGGCGCGCGCGTGCTGATCCATTTCGACGAGGCGGTGGCGCGGGCGTCGAGCTTCCTGCTCGACGGGCCGCGCCGGATCGCGATCGATATCGACGGCGCGCGGCCCGGCCCGTCGCTGGACGGGGACGGCGCGGTGAGCGCGATCCGCCAGGGCTGGCGCGGCAGCGACGGGGCGCGCGTCGTGCTCGATCTCGCGCGGCCGATGGTGGTGGCGGGTGGCGTGTTCCGCGACGCGGGGCACACGCTGGAACTGACGCTGGAGCGTGCCAGCGCGAGCAGGTTCGCGGAGGCGAGCGGCGCGCGGCCGCTGAGCTTCCTCCATTTCGGGGCGCGCCCGAAATACAAGATCTCGATCCCCGTCCCGCCGGTGAAGCGCGCGCCGCTGCCGCGCGTCACGGGCGATGCGGATCTCCCGCTGGTGGTGATCGACGCCGGCCACGGCGGGGTCGATCCCGGCGCGATCAACACCGACACCGGGCTGCGCGAGAAGGACGTGACGCTGAAGATCGCCCGCGCGATCCGCGACGCGCTGGTCGCGTCCGGCCGGGTGCGCGTGGCGCTGACGCGCGACGACGATCGCTATCTGGTGCTGCGCGAGCGGTTCGGCATCGCGCGGCGGCTTCATGCCGATCTGTTCATCTCGATCCATTGCGACAGCGTCGGCGCGGGCGACGCCTCGGGCGCGACCGCCTATACGCTGTCCGAGGTCGCTTCGGACAAGGAGGCGGCGCGGCTCGCGGCGCGCGAGAACAAGGCGGACATCATCGCCGGGGTCGATCTCGATCAGAACCCCGACGTCTCCTCGATCCTGATCGACCTGACGCAGCGCGAGACGATGAATGCCTCCGCCGGCTTCGCCCGCCTGCTCGGGCGAGAGGCGAAGCCGCTGATGCCGGTGAAGGTGAATTTCCACCGCATGGCCTCGCTGATGGTGCTCAAGGCGCCGGACATGCCCTCGATCCTGTTCGAGACGGGCTATATCTCCAACCCGCAGGACGCCGCCTTTCTCGACAGCCGCAAGGGGCGCGAGCGGATCGCGGAGAGCGTGAAGCGCGCGGTGGAGATACATTTCGCGCGGCGGCTGGCGGCGAAATAGCGTTCGGCCGGGCTTCCCCTGCTTGAGTTTGCCCCCTAAACCCGCGCTCGCTTATGGCGTCCACTCCCCCTGAACCCGCAACGATCAAGCTGAATCGCGATGCCGGCCGGTTGCGGCAGACGGTCGCGGCGGCGTGGGAGAAGCGCTGGGTGAAATTGGCGGCGGCGGTTGTCGGGGCGATCGCGGTGGCATTCTGCGCCTTCTGGCTGATCTTCGCGCGGGGCCTGCCGTCGGTCGACCAGCTCCGCACCTATGAGCCGCCGCTGCCGACCAACGTGCGCGGCGCCGATGGCGCGCCGATCTATTCCTATGCGCGCGAGCGGCGTGTCGAGCTGTCGTTCGCCGAATATCCGCCGATGCTGGTGAAGGCGTTCCTCTCCGCCGAGGACAAGACCTTCTTCGAACATCACGGCGTCGACTATACCGGCATCGCCGGCGCGGTGATCGATTACGTCTCGAAGATCGGCAGCGGGCGGCGCGCGCGCGGCGGCTCGACGATCACGCAGCAGGTGGCGAAGAACCTGCTGATCGGCAACGAATATTCCGCCACCCGCAAGGCGAAGGAAGCGATCCTCGCGTGGAAGATCGAGAATGCGCTGTCGAAGCAGCAGATCCTCGAACTCTACCTCAACCAGATCTTCCTCGGCCGCAATGCTTATGGCGTCGAGGCGGCGAGCCATGCCTATTTCGACAAGGAACTGAACGAGCTGACGCTGCCGCAGATGGCCTATCTCGCCATCCTGCCGAAGGGGCCGTCCAACTACGATCCGTTCCGCGACACCGATCGCGCGCTCGCCCGGCGCAACTGGGTGCTGGGCGAGATGGCGAAGAACGGCTTCATCACCGCCGCGCAGCGCGACGAGGCGCAGGCCCAGCCGCTCGGCGCGATCGCGCACCGTCCGCCGAAGTTCGAGCCGGTCGGCGGCTATTTCGTCGAGGAGGTGCGCCGCCAGCTCATCGGCAAATATGGCGAGACGGCGCGCGACGGGCCGTACAGCGTCTATTCCGGCGGTCTGTGGGTGCGCACCTCGCTCGATCCGAAGATCCAGGGCTATGCCGCGCAGGCGCTGCGCGACGGCCTGCTGCGTTACGATCGCGGGCGCGGCTGGGCCGGGCCGCTGCGCCATGTCGATTTCGAGGGCGACAGCTGGCTCGGGCCGTTCATCAACGCCAACGTCAGCATCAACTACAACGACTGGCGCGCGGCGATCGCGATCGCGCGGGATGGCGATGCGTGGCGCATCGGCTTCGTCAACGGCCAGACCGGCGAGCTGCCGCGCGATCTCGCGCAGATGCCGGTGCGCGGCAAGGGCGGCACCGCCTTCGCCGCGATCAAGCCGGGCGACGTGATCGCGGTCGCGCCGGAGGGCGGGCGGTTCGCGCTGCGCGCGGTGCCCAAGGTCTCGGGCGGGTTCGTCGTGCAGGAGCCGTCCACGGGGCGCATCCTCGCGATGCAGGGCGGGTTCGACAGCTCGATCCAGTCGTTCAACCGCGCGACGCAGGCGATGCGCCAGCCCGGCTCGACGATCAAGCCGATCGTCTATTCCGCCGCGCTGGAGCACGGCATGACGCCTGCGTCGATCATCATCGACGGCCCGTTCTGCGTCTATCAAGGCGCCCGCCTCGGCCAGAAATGCTTCCGCAACTTCGGCAACAGCGCCGGCGCCGGGCCGCATACGCTGCGCTGGGGCATCGAACAGTCGCGCAACCTGATGACGGTGCGCCTCGCGGCGCAGACCGGCATGACCAACGTGGTCGGCTTGATGAAGGCGATGAACATAGGCGATTACCAGCCGTACCTCTCCTATGCGCTCGGCGCGGGCGAGACGACGGTGATGCGGATGGTCAACGCTTATGGCGTGCTCGCCAATCAAGGCCGCTGGCACGCGCCGACGCTGGTCGATTTCGTGCAGGACCGCCACGGCAAGGTGATCTGGCCGGAGAACTGGCGCGCGTGCGACCGCTGCAACATGCCGGACTGGGACGGCAGGCCGATGCCGCGCCCGGGCTTGCGCGGGCGGCAGGTGGTCGATGCGATGACCGCCTATCAGATGATCCACATCACTGAAGGCGTGATCCAGCGCGGCACCGCCACCGTGTTGCGCGATCTCGACCGGCCGATGTTCGGCAAGACCGGCACCAATTCGGGGCCGACCGACGTGTGGTTCATCGGCGGCACCCCGCAGATGGTCGGCGGGCTCTACATGGGCTACGACACGCCGACGAGCCTCGGCGGTTATGCGCAGGGCGGCACGATGGCTGCGCCGATCTTCAAGGAATTCGCGGTCAAGGCCTATGACGGGCTGGAGAAGCTGCCGTTCCGCGCGCCGGAGGGCATCCGCATGGTGCGGATCGACCGCGCCTCCGGGCGGCCGGTGTTCGGCGTCTGGCCCCCCGTCGGCGATCCCAAGCCGGCGGTGATCTGGGAAGCGTTCAAGCCGCAGAGCGAGGCGCGCCGCGCCGCGCGCCGGCCGGAAGCCGCGCCCACCGCCGCCGCTTCCGCCGCCGCGCCGCGCGCTCAGCCCAACGACAGCGACTTCTTGCAGCGGCAGGGGGGGATTTACTAAATCCCGCCCGCCGGATTTGAATTGAGCACGCCGACCGGCCAAGGCCGGGGCACCCGGCGGTCGGGTATATCGTGCCGCCGGAACGACGAGTGATTGGAGAATTGAAATGCGCGCCGAGGCGCTGGCCCATGTCGAAACCATCAAGGAGGCGCTGGCGCTGTTGCGCCGGTTCCTCGACTGGGACCGTGCGCTCCGCCGGCTCGACGAGCTGAACGCGCGGGTCGAGGACCCGGCCCTGTGGGAGAATCCCAAGCAGGCGCAGGAGGTGATGCGCGAGCGCCGCCGGCTGGACGAGGCGATCAGCGCCACCCGCAACATCGAGCGCGAACTGGCCGACACCAGCGAGCTGATCGAGCTGGCCGATGCCGAGGGCGACGAGGCGATGGCCAGCGAGGGCGTCGAGGCGCTCGCCCAGCTCGCCGAGCGCGCGCAGCAGGACAAGGTGAAGGCGCTGCTTGCCGGCGAGGCCGACGCCAACGACACCTATCTGGAGATCAACGCCGGCGCCGGAGGCACCGAGAGCCAGGACTGGGCCGAGATGCTCCAGCGCATGTACACGCGCTGGGCGGAGCGGCGCGGCTACAAGGTGGAGCTGGTCGACTATCACGCGGGCGAGCAGGCCGGCATCAAGTCCGCCACCTTGCTGGTGAAGGGCGAGAACGCCTATGGCTATGCCAAGGTGGAAAGCGGCGTGCATCGCCTCGTGCGCATCTCGCCCTATGACAGTTCGGCGCGGCGGCACACCAGCTTCTCGTCGGTGTGGGTCTATCCGGTGATCGACGATTCGATCGACATCGAGATCAACGACAGCGAATTGCGCATCGACACCTATCGCGCGTCCGGCGCGGGCGGGCAGCATATCAACACCACCGATTCGGCGGTGCGCATCACGCACTTGCCGACCGGCATCGTCGTCGCCTGCCAGAACCAGCGCAGCCAGCACAAGAACCGCGCCGAGGCCTATAACCAGCTTCGCGCGCGCCTCTACGAGCATGAGCTACGCAAGCGGGAGGAGGAGGCGAACGCGGTCAACGCCACCAAGACCGATATCGGCTGGGGGCACCAGATCCGTTCCTATGTCCTCCAGCCCTATCAGCTCGTGAAGGACCTGCGCACGGGCACGACCTCCACCTCGCCGGGCGACGTGCTCGACGGCGATCTCGACGATTTCATGGCCGCCGCCTTGTCGCAGCGCGTGACGGGCGAGACGGTGGAGGTGGAGGACGTCGATTGAGGCTGGCGCCCGCTTTCCTCCTGCTGTTCGTGCTGGCCGGCTGCGACGGGACGCAGCCGCTGATCCGGCATGAGGAGAAGGAGCCGGGGCCATTCCCCGCCGCCGATCGCCCGGTCGCGCATATCGTCTCCTCGCGCTGGTCCACCGAGGAGGCGCGCGACCGGCTCAACGAGGCGACCGAGGTAATGAACCGCGCGAAGATCGCGCGCGGCATGACGGTGGCGGATATCGGCGCGGGCGAGGGCTATTACACCATCCGCCTCGCGCAGCGCGTCGGCAAGGACGGGCGCGTGCTGGCGGAGGATATCGTGCCGGCGGTGCGCGATGCGCTGGCCGAGCGCGTCGCGCGCGAGCGGCTCGACAATGTCAGCGTGCGGCTGGGCGCGCCGGCCGATCCCAAGCTGCCGGAAGCGAGCTTCGACCGGGTTTTCATGGTGCACATGTATCATGAGATCGAGCAGCCTTACGAGTTCCTGTGGCGGATGCGCCCCTCGCTGCGGCCCGACGGGCTGGTGGTGGTGGTCGACGCCAACCGGCCGACCGCCGATCACGGCACGCCGCCGGCGCTGCTGCAATGCGAGTTCGGCGCGGTCGGCTATCAACTCGTCACGATGGAGGTCATGCCGTCGGCGGGCGGCTATCTCGCGACCTTCAGGCCGGTGGGTTCGCGGCCGGACCCGGCCGCGATCGAGCCGTGCCGCCAGCAATCGCTAGATCAGGCCCCGCGCGCGAAGGCTGGTGACGGCGTCGCCGGCCAGCACAAGATGGTCGACGAGCCGGATTCCTAACGCCTCCAGCGCCGTCGCGATGCGCCGGGTGGCCATCAGGTCGTCCCGGCTCGGCTCCGCATCGCCCGAGGGGTGGTTGTGCGCCATCACCACCAGATCCGCCCCGAACGCCAGCGCATCCCCGGCGATCGTGCGGATCGGCACCTCGACACGCAGCGCCTCGCCCGACGGGACATGGCGCAGCGCGAGCAGCCGGCCGCCGGCATCGAGATAGGCGAACGCCGCCACTTCGGTTGCGGCGCGGCTGATCGGCGCGAACAGGCCGATCATCAACGGATCGATCATCGCTCCCGGTTACTACGGTTAACGCTAGGGAATCAGGGCATTTCCTCCATTGCGGACATATTTGGGGGCGGTCGGCATAGCCCTTGTGCGCGGCGTGCCGGCCTGTCACTGCTGGCGCATGAGCGACACGGCGCATTTCGAGGACCAGTATCTCCGGTTGTTGCGCGAGGTGTGGGAGCATGGCGACGAGCGCCGCGACCGCACCGGCGTCGGCACGCGGTCGCTGTTCGGCCCGACGCTGCGCTTCGATCTTTCCGACGACCGCGTGCCGCTCCTCACCACCAAGCGCGTCGCGTGGAAGACGGCGGCGCGCGAGATGCTGTGGTTCCTGACCGGCGACACCAACATCCGCGAACTGGTGCGGCAGAAGGTGCATATCTGGACCGACTGGCCGCTCGACCGCTATCGCCGCGAAACCGGCGAGGCGATCGACCGCGACGCGTTCGAGGCGCGCATCCTGTCCGACGACGCCTTCGCCGCGCGATGGGGCGATCTCGGCCCGGTCTATGGCAAGCAATGGGTGGCGTGGGACACCTATGAGCCGGCGGGCGGGGGACTGTTCAGCAAGGGCGCGCCGGTCAACCAGATCGCCGAGCTGGTCGAGGCGATCCGGCACAATCCCACCTCGCGGCGTCTGCTGTTCACCGGCTGGAACGTCGCGGAGCTGGGCGGGATGGCGCTGCCGCCGTGCCACATGACCTATCAATATCATGTCGCGGGCGGGAAGCTTTCCGGCATGTTGTGGCAAAGGTCGTGCGATCTGGGGCTGGGCTTCGCCTTCAACGCCTTCTCCGCCGCGATGCTGCTCAGGATGCTGGCGCAGCAATGCGATCTTGCCCCCGGCGGGCTGATCTGGAGCGCGGGCGACGCGCATATCTATCTCAACCACGCGCATCTGGTGGAGGAGACGCTCGCGCGGAAGCCGCGCAGCCATCCGCGCCTGACGATCGCGCGCCGGCCCGAAACGATCTTCGACTATGCGATCGAGGATTTCGCGGTGGCCGACTATGATCCGCACCCGCATATCGCCGCGCCGGTGGCGGTGTAGCGCAAGATCAGAACGCCGCCTCCGCCAGCACTTCCCGCAGGAACGCCACGAAAGCGGTGACCGCCGGCAACACGATCGGCGCGCGCGGATGGACGGCGTAGATGCCGACATCCGCCGACCCCTCCCAATCGGCCAGCACGCGCACCAGCGCACCGCTTTCCAGCGCCTCCCCCACATCCCACAGCGAGCGCAGCGCGATGCCCACGCCGGTCAGCGCCAGTTCGCGGACGATCTCGCTGGAATTGGTGACGACCGCGCTGGGCCGGTCGACGCTCGCGCGCCGGCCATCGCTGACCAGCCGCCACGGCATCTGCCCGGTCGCGGCGAGCAGGCGATGCTGCCCGAGCGCCGCGATCGTCTCCGGCGCGCCGTATCGCTCGATATAACCGGGCGCGGCGCACAGCACGCGCCGGCTGCTGCCGAGCCGGTGTGCGACGAGACCAGGTGCGATCTCCGGCGCGATGCGGATGGCGATGTCGATGCGCGCGTCGAGCAGGTCGATGAAATCGTCCGACAGATCGAACTCCAGCGCCACCGCCGGATGCGCCGCCAGGAAGCGGTGGAGATATGGCGAGACGTGCAGCCGCCCGAACGAAGTGGGGGCTGAGACGCGCAACGGCCCGCTTGGCGCGGCGCGCACGCCGGTGACGCGTGCCTCCGCCTCGCGCACGCCGGCGAGGATCGCGGCGAGATCGGCGTGGAAGCGCGCGCCCGGTTCGGTCAGCGCCAGCCGCCGCGTCGTGCGGTGGACGAGCCGGACGCCGAGCCGCTCTTCCAGCCGCGCCAGCCGCTTGGACACCATCGCCGGGGAGATGCCCAGCGCCCGCCCGGCGGCGGAGAGGCTGCCTGCGTCGACCACGCGGACGAACAGTTCATAATCGGGATCGAGCGACATTCATTCCTATCAGGAAAAACTGCTTGAACTTCTTCAAGCCTACCGAACAGAAAGCGCATCGTCTATCGAGGACCGCAAAGGAGCAGACGATGGCGATGATCGACAAGGCGGGATTGCAGGTCGCGGCGGAGTTGGCGCAATTCGTGGACGAGCAGGCGCTGCCCGGCACCGGCATCGCGGCGGAAGATTTCTGGCGCGGCGCTGCGGCGATCTTCGCGGACCTTGCGCCGGATAACCGCGCCTTGCTCGCCGAGCGCGAGCGGCTGCAACAGGCGATCGACGCGCGCTATATCGCGGGCGAGCCGGTGGACGAGGCGTTCCTGCGCGGCATCGGCTATCTCGTCGACGAGCCGGCGGCGTTCGCGGTCGGCACCGTCAATGTCGATGACGAGATCGCGCGGCTTGCCGGGCCGCAACTCGTCGTGCCGATCCTCAATGCGCGCTTCCTGCTCAACGCCGCCAATGCGCGCTGGGGCAGCCTGTACGACGCGCTCTACGGCACCGATGCGATTCCCGGCGTTGCGGCGTCCGGCGGCTATGACGCTGCGCGCGGCGCTCAGGTGATCGCCTGGGCCAAAGCGTTCCTCGACGAGGCCGTGCCGCTGGCCAGTGGTTCATGGGCAGACCTCTCCGGGGAACCGGTGCTGCGCGATCCGGCGCAACTCGTCGGCCGCACCGATAAGTCGCTGCTCTATCGCCACAACGGCCTGCATATCGAGGTGCTGTTCGACCGCGACCACCCGATCGGGCGCGACGATCCGGCCGGCATCGCCGATGTGATCCTCGAATCCGCGCTGACCACGATCTGCGACCTCGAGGATTCGATCGCGGCGGTCGATGCCGAGGACAAGGTGACGGCCTATGCCAACTGGCTCGGGCTGATGCGCGGCGATCTGGAGGATACGTTCGAGAAGAATGGGCGGCCGATGACGCGCCGGCTGAACCCCGACCGCAGCTATACCGGGCCGGACGGCTCCACGCTGACGCTGCCGGGCCGCAGCCTGCTGCTGGTGCGCAACGTCGGCCACCTGATGACCACCCCCGCCGTGAAGCTGGCGGACGGCGGCGAGGCGCCGGAAGGCATCCTCGACGCGATCGTCACCAGCCTGATCGCGCTGCATGACCTCAAGGGACGCGGGAAACACGCCAACAGCCGCGCGGGATCGGTCTATATCGTCAAGCCGAAGATGCACGGCCCGGTCGAATGCGCCTTCACCGACCGGCTGTTCGGCCGGGTCGAGGACCTGCTCGGCCTCGCGCGCAACACGATCAAGGTCGGCGTGATGGACGAGGAGCGGCGCACGTCCGCCAATCTCGCCGCGTGCATCCATGCGGTGAAGGACCGCATCATGTTCATCAACACCGGCTTCCTCGATCGCACCGGCGACGAGATGCACACCGCGATGCGCGCCGGCCCGATGATCCGCAAGGGCGAGATGAAGGCCGCGCCGTGGATCGCCGCCTATGAGGATCGCAACGTGCAGATCGGCCTCGCCTGCGGCCTGTCCGGCCGGGCGCAGATCGGCAAGGGCATGTGGGCCGCGCCGGACAAGATGGCCGACATGCTCGACCAGAAGATCGGCCACCCGCGATCCGGCGCGAACACCGCCTGGGTGCCGTCGCCGACCGCCGCGACGCTGCACGCGACGCATTACCACCGCGTCGACGTCTTCGCCCGCCAGCGCGAGCGCGTCGCCGAGTCGGTCGCACCGCTGGAGAAGCTGCTGACCGTGCCGGTCGCCAAGGGCCGCAACTGGCAGGCGGAGGAGGTGCGCGAGGAACTCGACAACAATGCGCAGGGCATCCTCGGCTATGTCGTGCGCTGGATCGATCAGGGCATCGGCTGCTCCAAGGTGCCGGACATCCATGACGTCGGGCTGATGGAGGACCGCGCGACGCTGCGCATCTCCTCGCAGCATATCGCCAACTGGCTGCTGCATGGCGTCGCGACGAAGGAGCAGGTGGACGAAGCCTTCGCGCGGATGGCGGCGAAGGTCGATGCGCAGAATGCCGGCGACGCCGCCTATCGCCCGATGGCCGGGGAGGGGGAGAAGAATATCGCCTACCGCGCCGCCAGGGCGCTGGTATATGAAGGCGTCGAGCAGCCGAGCGGCTATACCGAGCCGTTGCTCCACAAGTTCCGGGCGGAGGCGAAGGCGCGCGGATAGGGGCAAAGGCTGCCGGGGGAAGGGGGCCGGATGATCTATATCCTGATAGTTTGCCTGACGATGCTCGTTCTCCCTGTGGCGTCGATCCTGTTCGAACTGGGGGCGGGGCAGTTTCCGCTGTTATGGCTGGTCGGCAAGTGGTTCGTGTTCTGGGCGGTCGGCGTGCGCTTGCTGCTGGCCGGCCTGCGACAATATTTCCAGCCCGCCTTCACGAGCCGCGACATCATGGGGATCGAGCAGCCGGAGGCGCATGTCCTCGTCCGCGAACTGGGCGGCGCCAACCTGGCGAGCGGAATCGTGGGATTGGCCTCGATCGCCATGCCGACATTCGTGCTGCCCGCGGCAATCGGCGCTGGCATCTTCTATGCCGTAGCCGCGCTGGAACATGTCAGGTCGGCGCATCGCGGAACGAACGAAACCGTGGCGATGGTCAGCGATATCTTCATCGCCGTCATCCTGCTCGGCTTCGCCTGCTGCACGTTGATTCCGGGAGGCTGACCCGCTGGCTTCGCTTTCGTTCAGGGCGCGTTTCGCTTAGCTTGGCCTGATGATCCATTCGGTTCACCCACCGTTCAGCCACATTGACTACAAACGTAATCAATGGATGAGGAGACGGTGTGATGCGAGACTATCTGATCACGATCATCACCGCGACGGCGGCGGCATGGCTGCTGCAGCACAGCGCGCCACCAACGCCGGCGGCCGCTGCTCCGGCGATCGCGCCATCGGAAGCGGCGACGCACTGACCGCCCGGGCATGGGCATGACCCGCATCTCGCTGCACCTCGCGCGCGCCGACAACGGCGTGATCGGGCGCGACGGCGGGTTGCCGTGGCGTCTGCCGGCGGACCTGAAGCGTTTCAAGGCGCAGACGATGGGCCGCCCGATGATCATGGGGCGCAAGACCTTCGAGAGCTTTCCCGCGCCGTTGCCGGGGCGTCGTCACATCGTCCTGACGCGCGATCCGGCGTGGCACGCGCATGGCGCGGAAGTCGCATCCACCGTCGCGGAAGCGCTGGCGCTGGCGGGAGAGGACGCGGCGGTGATCGGCGGCGCGGAAGTGTTCGCGCTGTTCCTGCCGCTGGCCGAGCGGATCGAACTGACCGAGGTGCATCTCGCGGCGGAGGGCGACACGCTCGTCGCCCCGTTCGACGGCTGGCGCGAGGTGGCGCGGGAGGAGCATCCGGCGGAGGATGGGCGACCGGAGTATAGCTTCGTGACGTTGGTGCGATAGCGGCCGGGATTGGGTGGATTGCAGTTCGACAACTTTCAGATACGGAAATCAGCAAGTAGCCATCCCCGTTTCGATGGAATCGTCAACGCAAGTCGTCTGGCAATATTATCTGCGGTCGGTTCAATTTCAGGCTTTCAACAAACCTCCCGTAGCCGGGGTACAGGTAACTCCAGTATATTCGTCGCCCATCGGAAGCTTGAATGAACCAGTAGTCGGTGGCAGTCTTTCCTGTAGAAGCGATGTCGTTCCATCGAATTGTCGTGCGGCTGTATCCAAGGCTTGGCCCAAAAAGCCGAGACGGCCCCGTAATCTCCTTTGGGTTCCAACTCACATCATGCCTGTGAGTAAGCGACGGTCCCATGAAAATGGTCAGAGCGCCGCCCACAACAACGCAAATTAAAGCCGTCGCGAGCGCCCCGAAAAAAATTGAGGCGATTCCGAACGCCACGGTAGCAACGCCAACGAGTGTTATGATCGCAGCGCTAATTTTACCCGGAGTGATATTCCCATCGGAACCAATATCATGTTGCGAGGATCGTCCATAATTCATCCGTGACCAGAATACGGTCATCAATCCAACTATGACGGCGATAAGTACCCCGCGCACGATGCCATCCCCTCTAAGGCGGCAACTATCTCAAGCCGCAGCATCTGCTCTTAGTCAAATTTTTCGGCCGCAGGAATGACAGAGTTTTGGGACGGACAACAGCCATTCGCCTAAAAATCACGCGACCCAAAAAGAAACCGCCGCCCGGCATCCCGGACGGCGGCTCCTTATTCACGTCGAAACGACCGATCAGTCGTTCAGATACTCGCCGGCGGCCTCGTCGCTGCCGTCACCCGAAGAGACGACCGCGGCGAGCGGGTCCGGGCCGGTGCCCTGCGCGTCGCGCGGGGAGCGGGCCAGTTCGGCGGCATGCTCCTGTGCGGCGCTCGCCGGAGCGGTGATCGCCATCGCCTCCGCCAGCTTGCGCTGCTGGACGCGCAGCGCCGCATCGCGCGACGTGGCCGCCACGCGCAGGCGGTTCATGCCCGCGCCGGTGCCCGCCGGGATCAGGCGGCCGACGATGACATTCTCCTTGAGGCCCATCAGCGTGTCCTGCTTGCCCTGCACGGCCGCCTCGGTGAGCACGCGCGTCGTCTCCTGGAACGACGCGGCCGAGATGAACGAGCGGGTCTGCAACGACGCCTTGGTGATGCCGAGCAGGATCGGCTTGCCCTGCGCGGGCTGCTGACCCTTGGCGAGCTTGGCGTTCACCTCGTCCATCTCCTCGCGATCCACCTGCTCGCCGGGGAGCAGGGTGGTGTCGCCGGCGTCGGTGATCTCGACCTTCTGCAGCATCTGGCGAACGATCACCTCGATGTGCTTGTCGTTGATCTTCACGCCCTGCAGTCGATAGACCTCCTGGATTTCGCTGACGAGATATTCCGCCAGCGGCTCGATGCCGAGCACTTCCAGGATATCGTGCGGATCGGGGCTGCCGCCGATCAGGTTGTCGCCACGCTTGACGTAATCGCCTTCCTGGACGTCGATCACCTTCGACTTCGGCACCAGATATTCCACGACGTCGCCGCCGTCCTCCGGCTGGATGCCGATCTTGCGCTTCGCCTTGTAATCCTTGCCGAACACGACGCGGCCGGAGACCTTGGCGATGATCGCATTCTCCTTCGGCTTGCGCGCCTCGAACAGCTCGGCGACGCGCGGCAGACCGCCGGTGATGTCGCGGGTCTTGGCGCTTTCACGCGCGACACGCGCCAGCACGTCGCCGGCCTGCACCGTGGCGCCGTCCTCGACCGACAGCACCGCGCCCGGCGCCAGCATGTAGCGCGCGGTCTCGCCCGAACCTTCGTCGAGCAGGGTGATGCGCGGACGCAGATCCTCCTTCGACTTGGAACCGGCGCGGAACTCGGTGACGACGCGCTGGGCGATGCCCGTCGCTTCGTCGACCTGCTCGGCCAGCGTCTTGTTCTCGACGAGGTCCTGGAACTTCACGATGCCGCCGGTCTCGGTGATCACCGGCATGGTGAACGGATCCCACTCGGCCATGCGATCGCCCTTGGAGACGATATGGCCGTCGTCGAACATGACATAGGCGCCGTACGGGATGCGATCGACCGACAGCTCGCGGCCGTCCATGTCCTTGATCACCATCTCGCCCGAGCGGCTCAGCACGACGCGGCGGCCGCGCTGGTCCTCGATCACGCGCAGGTCGCGGAACTCCACGGTGCCGTCGGCATGCGCCTCCAGGTTCGAGGTTTCGTTGAGCTGCGCCGCGCCGCCGATGTGGAACGTACGCATCGTGAGCTGCGTGCCCGGCTCGCCGATCGACTGCGCGGCGATAACGCCCACCGCCTCGCCGATGTTGACCGGCGTGCCGCGCGCGAGATCGCGCCCGTAGCACTTGCCGCACACGCCGATCTTCGATTCGCAGACCAGCGGGCTGCGGATCTTGACCGACTGGATGCCGATGCCCTCGATCACCGCGACCGCCGCTTCGTCCAGCAGCGTGCCGGTCGGGATGACGATCTCGCCGGACTTGGCGTCGACGATATCCTCCGCCGTGGTGCGGCCGAGGATGCGCTCGCCGAGCGACGCGATGGTCGAGCCGCCCTGCACGATCGCCTTCATCTCCAGCGCGCGATCGGTGCCGCAATCCTCCTCGACGATGACGCAATCCTGCGACACGTCGACGAGGCGGCGGGTGAGGTAACCCGAGTTCGCGGTCTTCAGCGCCGTGTCCGCGAGACCCTTGCGGGCGCCGTGGGTGGAGTTGAAGTATTCAAGGACGGTCAGGCCCTCCTTGAAGTTCGAGATGATCGGCGTCTCGATGATCTCGCCCGACGGCTTGGCCATCAGGCCGCGCATGCCGGCAAGCTGCTTGATCTGCGCCTGCGAGCCACGCGCGCCGGAGTGCGCCATCATGTAGATCGAGTTGATCGGCTTCTCACGGCCCGTCTCCGGGTCGATCTTCACCGCCTTGATCTCGTTCATCATCGAGTTCGCCACCTGGTCGCCGCAGCGGCTCCAGGCGTCGATCACCTTGTTGTACTTCTCCTGCTGCGTGATCAGGCCGTCCTGATACTGCTGCTCGAAGTCCTTCACCTGCTCGCGGGTCTCGTCGACCAGCTTTTCCTTGTCGCCCGGGATGACCATGTCGTCCTTGCCGAACGAGATGCCGGCGCGGAACGCGTGGCGGAAGCCCAGCGCCATGATGGCGTCGGCGAACAGCACCGTCTCCTTCTGGCCGGTGTGGCGATAGACCTCGTCGATGACGTCGGTGACGTCCTTCTTGGTCAGCAGGCGGTTGACCGTCTCGAACGGCACCTTGTGGCTCTTGGGCAGGCACTCGCCGAGCAGCATGCGGCCCGGCGTCGTCTCGTACCGCTTGAGATACTGGTTGCCCTGCTCGTCGGTCTGCGGAACGCGGCTGGTGATCTTGGTATGCAGCGTCACCGCGCCGGCGTTGAGCGCCTGATGTACCTCCTGCATGTCGGCCAGCAGCATGCCTTCGCCCGGCTCGTTCTGCTTCTCCATCGAGAGATAGTAGAGGCCGAGCACCATGTCCTGCGACGGCACGATGATCGGCTTGCCGTTCGCGGGGCTGAGGATGTTGTTGGTCGACATCATCAGGACGCGCGCTTCCAGCTGCGCCTCGAGGCTCAGCGGGACGTGCACGGCCATCTGGTCGCCGTCGAAGTCGGCGTTGAACGCGGAGCAGACCAGCGGGTGAAGCTGGATCGCCTTGCCCTCGATCAGCACCGGCTCGAACGCCTGGATGCCGAGGCGGTGGAGCGTCGGCGCGCGGTTCAGCAGCACGGGATGCTCGCGGATCACCTCGTCGAGGATGTCCCAGACTTCCTTGCGCTCCTTCTCGACCCACTTCTTCGCCTGCTTGAGGGTCATCGACAGACCCTTGGCGTCGAGGCGCGCGTAGATGAACGGCTTGAACAGTTCGAGCGCCATCTTCTTCGGCAGGCCGCACTGGTGCAGCTTGAGTTCCGGCCCGGTCACGATGACCGAGCGGCCCGAATAGTCGACGCGCTTGCCGAGCAGGTTCTGGCGGAAGCGGCCCTGCTTGCCCTTGAGCATGTCGGACAGCGACTTGAGCGGACGCTTGTTGGCGCCCGTGATCGTGCGGCCGCGGCGGCCGTTGTCGAACAGCGCGTCGACCGCCTCCTGCAGCATGCGCTTTTCGTTGCGGACGATGATGTCCGGCGCGCGCAGCTCCATCAGCCGCTTGAGGCGGTTGTTGCGGTTGATGACGCGGCGATACAGGTCGTTGAGGTCGGAGGTCGCGAAGCGGCCACCGTCCAGCGGCACCAGCGGGCGCAGCTCGGGCGGGATGACCGGGATCACCTCGAGGATCATCCACTCCGGCCGGTTGCCGGATTCGAGGAAGCTCTCGACGACCTTCAGCCGCTTGATGATCTTCTTCGGCTTCAGCTCGGACTTGGTGGTGGCCAGTTCCTCCAGAAGCTGCTGCTTCTCGCCCTCGAGATCGAGGTTCTCGAGCATGACGCGCACCGCTTCCGCGCCGATTCCGGCGGAGAAGGCGTCCTCGCCATATTCGTCCTGTGCTTCGAGCAGTTCGTCCTCGGTGAGGAGCTGGAACTTCTCCAGCGGGGTCAGGCCCGGCTCGATGACGATATAGGCTTCGAAATACAGCACGCGCTCAAGCTGCTTGAGCTGCATGTCGAGCAGCAGGCCGATACGCGACGGCAGGCTCTTGAGGAACCAGATGTGCGCGACCGGCGCGGCCAGCTCGATATGGCCCATGCGCTCGCGGCGGACCTTGGAGACGGTGACCTCCACGCCGCACTTCTCGCAGACGATGCCTTTGTATTTCATGCGCTTGTACTTGCCGCACAAGCATTCGTAATCCTTGATCGGGCCGAAGATGCGCGCGCAGAACAGGCCGTCACGCTCGGGCTTGAACGTGCGGTAGTTGATCGTCTCCGGCTTCTTGATCTCGCCGAACGACCACGAGCGGATGCGATCCGGGGACGCAATGCCGATCTGGATCTGGTCGAAGGTCTCGGGTTTCGCGATCGGGTTCGCGAAGGGGGTCATCTCGTTCATAACTTTGTCCCTCTAGAGGGTAAATCTGCTGGGCGGAGGGGGGAAGGGCGCCGCCGTCGCGGCGACGCCCGATCCCGTTACTCCGCCGCCTCGGCCAGACCGTCGTCCTCGTCCATCGACTTGAGATCGACGTTGAGGCCGAGCGAGCGCATTTCCTTGACGAGCACGTTGAAGCTCTCCGGGATGCCGGCCTCGAACGTGTCGTCGCCCTTGACGATCGCCTCATAGACCTTGGTGCGGCCGACCACGTCGTCGGACTTCACCGTCAGCATCTCCTGGAGCGTGTAGGCGGCGCCATATGCCTGCAGCGCCCACACCTCCATCTCACCGAAGCGCTGGCCGCCGAACTGCGCCTTGCCGCCCAGCGGCTGCTGGGTGACGAGGCTGTACGGCCCGATCGAGCGCGCGTGGATCTTGTCGTCCACGAGGTGGTGCAGCTTGAGCATGTAGATGATGCCCACCGTCACCTTGCGGTCGAACTTCTCGCCGGTGCGCCCGTCGAACAGGTCCGACTGGCCCGACGGGTCGAGGCCCGCCAGCTCCAGCATGTCCGCGACATCGGCCTCGACCGCGCCGTCGAACACCGGCGTCCCCATCGGCACGCCGCGCGTCAGGTTCTCCGCCAGCTCGACGATGCCCTCGCCGTCACGCGCGTCGATATCGGCGAGATAATGCTCGCCGTAGATCGTGCGCAGGCGATCCTTCACCGGCTCCGGCATCGCGCCGGGGCGGGCATCGGGGTTCGCCTCGCGCCAATCCTCCAGCGCCTGCGAAACCTGCTGGCCGAGGCCGCGCGCGGCCCAGCCGAGATGGGTCTCGAAGATCTGCCCGACGTTCATGCGCGACGGCACGCCCAGCGGGTTGAGCACCAGATCGACCGGCGTGCCGTCCGCGAGGAACGGCATGTCCTCCTGCGGCAGGATGCGGCTGATGACGCCCTTGTTGCCGTGACGGCCGGCCATCTTGTCGCCCGGCTGGAGCTTGCGCTTCACCGCGACGAACACCTTGACCATCTTCAGCACGCCCGGCGGCAACTCGTCGCCACGCTCCAGCTTCTCGCGCCGGTCGTGGAACTTGTCGGTGATCCGCTTGGCGGCCTCGTCATACTGCGCCTTGACGGTCTCCAGGTCGCCCTGGACCTTGTCGTCCTGCACGGCGAACTTCCACCATTCGTGGCGGTCCACCGAATCCAGCACCTCGGCGTCGATCGTCACGCCCTTGCGCACGCCCTTGGGGGCCGCCGTGGCGACCTGATCCAGCAGCATCTCGCGCAGGCGCGACCAGGTGGCGCGGTTGAGGATCGTGCGCTCGTCGTCCGAGTCCTTCTTCAGGCGCTCGATCTCCTCGCGCTCGATCGCCATCGCGCGCTCGTC
>MKSU01000019.1 GCA_001897375.1 Sphingomonas sp. 67-36
ATAATGCGCAGCAACATCGCCCCGCATTAGGAGAATCCACGTCGCTGCCGCGTTCCTTCACATTATCGCGACCTCGTGATAAGCGATTATCCACCAGAACATGGAAACCGCGCTCGAGCTGACCGGCGTGGTCGACGCGATCGACGGAAATACGCTCAACTCGGGCGCTAAGGCGGCGGCTCGGTCGCGGTTCGAATCCACCAAGCAGCGCTTCTTCGGGCAGGTGCTCCTCTCGATGAAGCTGCCGAGCATCATCGCCGCGACCGAAGCGCATGTCGCGCAGGGGCAGTCGGTGGTGATCCAGCTGGTGACGACCGCCGAAAGCATTCTCGACCGGCGTCTGGGCGAACTTTCGCCCGAGGAGCGCGCCAATTTGGAGATCGATCTGTCGCCGCGCGAATATGTCATCGACTATCTCGATCGGGCGTTCCCAACCCAGCAGATGCGGACCTATCGCGACGACAGCGGCGACCTCAAATCGATGCCGCTGTTCGACGCGCACGGCCGCCCGGTCCACAATCCCGAGGCGATTGCGGCCAAGGGCGAACTCCTCGAGCGGCTTTGCGCGATGCCGCCGATCCGCTCGGCGCTGGACGCGTTCCTCGAGCATTTCGGCAAGGACGCCGTCGCCGAGATCACCGGCCGCACCAAACGGCTGGTGACGACGTCGACGGGCCAGCAGAAGCTCGAATCGCGCTCGACGCGCACCACCCAGGCCGAGGCGGCGGCGTTCATGGCCGGCGACAAGCGCATCCTCGTCTTTTCGGACGCCGGTGGGACCGGCCGCTCGTATCATGCCAGCCTCGATGCCCCGAACCGGGAGCAACGGGTCCACTTCCTGGTCGAGCCGGGTTGGCGGGCCGATCGCGCGATCCAGGGACTGGGGCGGACGCACCGGACCCATCAGGCGAGCACGCCGCTATTTCGTCCGGTCACCACCGACTGCAAGGGCGAGCTGCGCTTCACGTCGACGATCGCCCGCCGCCTCGACAGCCTGGGCGCGCTGACCCGCGGCCAACGCCAGACCGGTGGCCAGAATCTCTTCGACCCCGCCGACAATCTCGAAAGCGACTATGCCCGATCGGCGCTCGTCAGCTGGTTTCACCTGCTCTGCGACGGCAAGCTCAAGAGCATCGGGCTCGTCGACTTCGAGCGCCGCAGCGGGTTGAAGCTTACCGACAGCGACGGCGTCGTCGTCGACGAGCTGCCGCCGATCCAGCGCTGGTTGAACCGCATCCTGGCGCTGCCGATCCACCTGCAGAATGCGATCTTCGACGAGTTCCTCGACTTGATCGAGGCGCGGGTTTCGGCGGCCCGCGATGCCGGCACCCTGGATGTCGGCGTCGAGACGGTGTTGGTCGAGCGCGCCGCGGTCGTCGACGACACCGTCCTACGCACCGATCCCCACAGCGGCGCCACCACCCACCTGCTGACGATCGAGATCGAAACCAAGCACAAGCCGGTGTCGCTCGAGCGCATCCTCGACCTCGCCGGATGGTATGACGACAAGGCTTTCCTGATCAACGCGAAGTCCGGGCGGGTGGCGCTCCAGCTCCCCGCACGCTCGATCATGAAGGACGACGGGACCACAATCCGCCGCGTCGCGCTCAACCGGCCAACGCGCAATGAATACAAGCTGGTCGGCGACATGACCGAATCGGCATGGACGCCGACCGATTGGGACACCTTCGCGGTCGCATGGCGCCGCGAGGTCGCCGATGCCGCCGATCGGCTCGACAAGCGGACCATCCGGATCGCGACGGGCCTGCTCCTCCCGATCTGGTCGGCGCTGCCCAAGGATCATCTCGCGGTGAACCGCATCGTTGATACCGAGGGCAAATCGTGGCTCGGCCGAATCATATTCGAAGATCATGTCCCCGACCTGCTGGCCAAGTTCGGGGTCGCATCGACCTATCGGCCCAGCGCTGCAGAAATGGTCGACGCGCTTGCCGCCGGGCGGCCGGTCAAGCTGGTCTGGCCGTGGCCGGCGACCGTGCGGCGGAGCCTCGTCAACGGTTCGCAGCGCTTCGAGATCGTCGGCGCGCCGCCCGAGCAACTGCCGTGGCTGAAGTCGCTCGGCTGTTTCACCGAGATCATCGCCTACAAGACCCGCGTCTTCATCCCCACCGACGCGGTCGATCGGGTGATCGAGCAGTTGGTGCGCCAATGACCGATCGGGCGAAGTCGTTGCGCATTCCAAAAGTCAGGCGATCGCCTTGGCTAAATCCTCGTGTTCGAACGCGCTTGCCATGCGGTCGATCTGGATCGGCGTCAGGCCGTGACCGTCCGCTACCGTCCTCCAGGCAAGGACAGCAACTCCGATTTCCGCGGCGATCGTTCGAGCTTGCGCGGGCGTAAGCCCGAAATAGCCGGCGACCGCAAAAGCCGTATCGATGGAGGATGCGTCGTCGGACTCGTCGAGGGTCAAGGCGTGATGGCGCGGCTTTACATCGACCGGCATTGGATTGAGGTCATAGGCAGGCGCGAGGCGCCATCCGCCTGGATCGCGCAAATAGCCGTGGTTGCGCAGGTGGTCATCAGTGTTCGAGACGAGGACATTGAACGCCATGCGTCGCCACAACTGCGCCGCGTCGCGCTCCGGTGTCACCCCGTCCTGACGCAGAAGATCGAGCAGTTCGATATAGCTGCGGCTGTCACCATCGGCAGCACCGAGTGCGGTCAGCGCTGACATGAACGGAATGCGATTGCCGCCTTCGTCACGATCGAATCGCCGCATCACGAAGATCGGGCGTCTTTGCACAACGTGCAGCGACGAGGCCGGGACATCGATGCCGGCGGCACGCGCAAGGTCCATGGTGGTCGCTTCCCAGCGCGGCACCGGCCAATCGTCGGTCGGGCTGGGGAATTTGGCGATAAGCAAGCCGCCTTGCGGATCGAGCACCGCCGCCTTGGGGCGCGCGCCACCGAGCGAGGCGCCCGGTGCGAGCAGCAGCCGCAGATCGTCGTCGCTTTCCTTGTCGTTGATGATCCGCGTGGCTGCCGAGAGCAGCGCGCCCAGTCGGACGAAAGGCGGAACCGGTCGGTCGGTCTGGGCCAGAAATTCAGTCGTTCCAGACTCAGCGAACCGGAGGGCCCCCAGGCGGTTGGTGTCCTCGACCAAGGACAGATAGTCGATATCGAGCAGCGTGCGCGGCGGACGCTCCTCGGCCTTGGCCTGGCGACGCTCGCGCCTCAGCAGAAGGTTGCGACCCCAGCGGTCGGGCGCGGGATCCGTAAAAGCGTTGAACAAGCCTTCGGTATGAAACGCGCCAGACGCGAGTGGCAGGGCAGGGTCGAGCGCGAACGCGTCCTCATTCCCGAGCCAGCCGGGCGCGTACTCGAACGAACAGGTTTCGCGCTGTCCGCGCGAGCGTGCCCACATCCGCCCGGCGAGTAGATCCGCACCTTGCCATTGGACATATACGTCGAGATCGCGGTCCACCGTCAGTGTCCCGGCGAGCGAGGCTGATGCGTTCGCTTGGGCAGACTCTCCTCGGCGAGCGATTGTCCGACGGCGTCCAATAGCGGATCGGCCAAGTCCCCGATACGATCGGCAAGACCGAGCACGAACAGGACGGTGGTGTAGATTCCTAGCGAGACGCCGGGATCACCGCGCTCGACGCGAGTCAGCGTATTGCGCCCGATAAACGCCCGTTCGGCAACGATAGCCATGGTCAGTCGCCGGCGTTTGCGAGCGATCGCGAGATCACCGCCGAGCTTCCGCAGCGCCTTGCGTACCGTGAGTGGCAAGGCCACATGAGATGGGGACTTCTTCATATTCGCACCAAAAACATAGCGCAGCTTCAAATAGCGCACTGTTTATAATGCTCATACCTGAATGACAAGAGCCCTATCACGTGAGCGCCCAATAACCAGTGCGCTTTTCGACCGAACGCACCATTTATAGTGCAAGCTGATCGCAATGATCGTTGTTTAGCCGCGTGAAAGGAGAGGGGGAGGGGAGCAGCGCCCCGTCAGATCGGCGCGGCATCAGCAGGAGACGCCCCGTGGTGCAGATGATCCCTCTCTCGAGAATTCGGCCGTCCGACCGAAACGTCCGCAAGACCAAGAACGGGCAGACGCTCGAACAGCTCGCCGACAATATCCTCGCATACGACATCCTTCAGAACATCGTCGTCGAACCGGTCAAGAAACCGCGCGGCCACTTTGCGGTCGTCGCCGGCGATCGCCGCTACGCCGCCGCACACATTCTCGTTGGGCGCGGCGACTGGAAAGCCGATCGCGATATCCCGGCGCTCGTCGTGAATGGCACCGGACAGCATCTGAGCGCGATCTCGCTGGCGGAAAATTTCCAGCGCGAGGCGATGAGCGCTGCCGACGAATGCCTCGGCTTCCAGACCATCATCGTCGACGAGGGCGGTGATGCGGCGACGATCGCCAAGCGCTTCGGGATCAAGAAGCGCTTCGTCGATGGCCGCCTGCGTCTGGCCAGCCTCGCCGCGCCGATCTTCGCAGCGCTTGCCGAGGGCAAGATGACGCTCGAAGTCGCCGAAGCCTATGCCTCGACCGACAACCAGGACAAGCAGCTGCGCGTCTTCGAGACCTACGGCGTCGGCAACCACGGCTACGGCTCCGGACCCGACGCGATCCGGCGCCAGATCGCGATGGGCTCGATGCGCGGCGACGATCCGGTCGCGCTGCTGGTCACCGAGCCCGCCTATGTCGACGCCGGCGGCCGGATCGAGCGCGACCTCTTCACCGAGAAGGCCGACGATCGCTGGATCGACCCCGAGATCGCCGACAGGTTGGCAGGGGCGCTGCTCGAGGCCGAGGCGGTTCGACTTGCCGAGGATTCGGGGCTGGCCTGGATCCGTCCGATCGCGTCCACCGACACCTGGTCGGCGCGTGGCGATCTCTACATCGTCAACCTCCCGCCGGCGCCGCCGACCGAGGATGAGGCGGCGCGGCTCGAGGCGATCGCGACCGAGCTCGAGACCATCGAGACCGAAATGGAAGACGAGTCGCTGTCGGACGAGCGCTATGCCGAACTCGAGGCGAGTTACGACCGGCTCGTCGAGGAACGCGACGCTCTCTCCGACCGTCCGCCGATGCTGCCGGACGACTGGAAGAGCGAGGTCGGCTGCTTCCTCAAGCTCGATCGCAGCGGGCAGATGGTACTCGACAGCCAATATTACAGCGAGAAGCAACTGCGGATCGAGCGCGACGAGGACGGAACGATCACCGGCGCGTTCGAGGAAGGTTCGGCACGCCGTTCGTTCGACAAGCCCGCGCCCCGGCCGGAAGCCGTCGCCCCCGGCGGCAAGCCGATCAGCCAGCGGCTGTTCGACGAGCTCGCGGTCCAGCGGCGCGACATCCTCGCCGCCAACCTGATCGGCAATCCCGGTCTCGCGCTCGACTATGCGTTGTTCGCGATGGCCGACAAGTCGGTCGGCTACCGCCAATACGGCACCACCATCGAGGCCAAGGGTCCGCAGGATCCCAATGTCGGCGAGCTGCCGGTCAGTCGTGCCCGCGAGGTCATCGCGCAGGCGAAGGACGAGCTCGATGCCGGATGGACCGGTCACAAGACCGACGTCGAACGGTTCGAGGCGTTCCGGGCGCTCGACGACGACGCCAAGGCCGCGTGGCTCGCCTTTGTCGTCGCGATGTCGCTCGAGGCGAAGCCGACCTGTGATGCGCGGCAGAACCCGTTGCAGAACCGGGTCGCACAGATCCTCGACATCGACGTCGCCAGCTGGTGGCGTCCGACCGCGGTCAACTATTTCCTGGGCGTCAACAAGGCGGCGCTGCTCACCGTTCTCACCGAGATCGGCGGGGCCGCGCTGTCGTCGCGCTACGCGGCGTCCAAGAAGGCCGAGATCGCGGAGAATTGCGAGAAGCTGTTCTCGGGCAACGCGATCGTCGAGGCCGATGTCCGCGAGCGCGCGCTCGCCTGGGTGCCGAACACGATGCTGTTCCTCGAAGCAGCGGCAGCGGCGCCGCTCGAGGGCGGAGTCGATGACCTCGACGATGAGGACGCGGGGAGCGAAGACGCCGACGAGACGGGGGACGCGCCCTTCGAGGATGCCGACGACGACGCCACCGATCCGGTCGACGAAGAAGCGACCATCGCGGCCTGACGACTGACGGCCGTCTCTCCTGATGACCTGGCGGTCGGAGCCACGCTTCGGCCGCCCTTTTTTTCATCGGACAAGGATTTCGCCATGCGCCGATCCCCGCAGCGCGACATCGCGCAGGACATTTCCGATCTGATCATCGCCAAGATCGAAACCGGGGTGCTTCCCTGGTCGCGGCCGTGGAGCGTGCTTGGCGCGAGCGGACGCCCGCTGCGCCACAATGGCGAGCACTATTCGGGCATCAACACGCTGTATTTGTGGGCGGTCGCGGACACCCGCGGTTATCGCAGCCGCTACTGGATGACCTACCGGCAGGCCACGGATCTTGGCGGCCAGGTCCACCGCGGCGAGAGCGGCACGATCAGCGTCTACTTCAACCAGATCCGCAAGGCCGACGTGGACCTCGTCTCGGGCGAGGAAGTCAGTCGGACTGTCCGCTTCATGCGCGCCTATGTCGTCTTCAACTGCGACCAGATCGACGGGCTGCCACCGTATTTCTACGGTGCGGTCACACCGGACCCGCCGACGCCGTCCCAGCACCAGGCGCGGATCGACGCCTTCTTCGCGCCGATCCCGATCGAAGTGCGCCACGGCGGCGACCGGGCCTTCTACAACCCGACCCACGATTTCGTGCAATTGCCGCACAAGGCGAGTTTCCGGTCGAGCGACCATTACGCGAGCACGCGCGCGCACGAGCTCACCCATGCGACGGGCGCTTCGCATCGGCTCGCGCGGACGTTCGGCAAACGGTTCGGCGACAAGGCCTATGCGTTCGAGGAGCTATGCGCGTTATCTGGACAGTCTGCGCCGTCCGCAACATTGCAGTAAGGTCGGCGATGGACGCCCACGGTAGGCAGTAATCAGGCTGGCCGTAGCGCT
>MKSU01000020.1 GCA_001897375.1 Sphingomonas sp. 67-36
CTCGTCCGTCAGCCAGAATAAATCGCTCAAATTCAGGCTCCTTCGCAGCCGCCTGAATCATAATCCCCACCTCATATCAATGGGTCCTGACCCTAGTCCGACTGCTCGCCCGCCGGCCTACCAAAGTTGCCGCGGTGGCGCTCGCTAACAAGAACGCACGGATGGTCTGGGCGCTGATGACCAGCGGCGAACGCTATCGCGAACCGACGCCGATGGCGGCATAGAACTTTAGCGCGAGGGTCGCGCACACGAGGTTGGGAAGGGCAAAGAGGAGTTGATGCACTAAGCCGGTTGAAACCGCCGGATCGGGAAAACCCATTTTGGGCCGTGGCGCTTCGAGCGCGAGCTATAGGTCGGGACCCGGTTCGCGCGAAAGGCATCATGGCCAGCGGCGCATGTCAAAGCCGCATCGAAGGGCCGGACACATGGCCGCCTCGACCAGCGGAATGCAGAACTTCGAAAACCCCTTGCCAACGGAGGGCCGTCCACACACGGCCCAATCCCAGTCGATTCGGGACGCGAACATTGCGATGAATGTAGGGCGGCTTTGGGCGAACTCACGGGCCCCCGGGAACGGCCGCTATGGCGGCAAAGCGACCGATGCCAGGCGGGCGCATGATGTCGCGACGGGCAGGAAGGGGGCGACCTTTGGCAAGGGGCGTGCGCGAACATCGCCGTCGACGAAAAACACAGCCGATCTTAGCCGCTTATTGCCATTCGCGGCCTTCCTATGGACTTCCTAGCCACTATGGATGTCAAAGGCCGCCTTGCGGCGGTAAATTTTTCCTTTGATTTTCCGGGGGATGCTGGTGCTGCCGGTGAGGATTGAACTCACGACCTCAGCCTTACCAAGGATGCGCTCTACCACTGAGCTACGGCAGCATGGCCCGAAGGACAGGCGCGCCCTAGAGACGAGGGCGGCGGCATTGTCAAGGCGTTGTGCGCGCGATAGCGGATTGCATGGCGAATGAACGAGATGAACGGGCCGCCAGGCTTGCCGGGCAATTGCGCGCCAACCTCAGGAAGCGGAAGGAGCAGTCGCGCGGGCGTCCGGCCGGCGATCGGGTGGATGCGGAGGGCGCGGCGGAGGATTCGCAGACGCGCTGGCCCGGCGCCTCGTACGCATCGGAGGATTCGCAGACGGGCTGGCCCGGCGCCTCGGGCGAGGCGGGGGACTCGTTGACGCGTGGGCCCGATGCCTCGGGCGGGGCGGGGGACTCGTTGACGCGTGGGCCCGACGCCTCGGGCGGGGTGGGGGACTCGTTGACGCGCGGGCCTGGCGCCTCGGGCGCGGCGGGGGATTTGCCGAAGCACCGGCCCGGCGTCCCGGATGCGACCCGGGAATCTTCGAAGCGCTGACCCGGCCCGTCAGCGCCCGATCGGGCGGCAGCGTTCGATCAGCCAGCCGCGATCCTCGCCCTCCAGCACCGCTCCCAGCGCCGCCTCCACCCGCGCGTGATAGGCGTCGAGCCACGCGCGCTCGGCCTTGTCGAGCAGCGCCGGCTCGATCAGGTCGCGGTCGATCGGGGCGAGCGTCAGCGTCTCGAACGCCAGCATCGGGGCTTCGCCGCCGGTTATCCCGCGCTCGACGACCAGCAGCAGGTTCTCGATGCGAATGCCGTAGTCGCCGGCCTTGTAATAGCCCGGCTCGTTCGAGAGGATCATGCCGGCGCGCAGCGGCTCCTGCGGCCCGCCGCCGGCATAGCCGGGCTTGGCGATCCGCGCGGGGCCCTCGTGGACCGAGAGGTAGCTGCCGACGCCATGGCCCGTGCCGTGGGCGAAATCGAGGCCCACCTGCCACAGCGGCAGCCGGGCGAGCGCATCAAGCTGCTGCCCGGTGGTGCCGTGCGGGAAGACGGCGGTGGCGAGCGCGATATGCCCCTTCAGCACACGGGTGAAGCGGTCGCGCATCTCCGCCGTCGGCGCGCCGATCGGCACGACGCGGGTGAGATCGGTGGTGCCGTCGGCGTACTGCCCGCCCGAATCGATCAGATAGAGCTGGCCCGGCAGGATCGGCGCGTTCGATTCCTCCGTGACGTGATAATGCGGGATCGCGCCATGCGGGCCGGTGGCGGAGATAGTGTCGAACGACAGGTCGCGCAGCGCGCCGGTCGCCTCGCGGAACTCCCGGAGCTTGGCGGCGGCGGAAAGCTCGGTCTGCCCGCCCTTCGGCCCGGCGATCGCGATCCAGCGCAGGAAGCGGGTGAGCGCCGCGCCGTCGCGCAGGCTGGCGGCGTGATGGCCCGCGATCTCCGCCGGGTTCTTGCACGCCTTGGGGATCACCACCGGATCGCGCAGCGACAGGATCGTGCCGCCGCCCGCCTCGATCGCCAGCGGGATCGCCGCGACCGACAGCGAAGGATCGACCGCCACGCGCTTGCCCGCGAAGCCGCCCAGCGCCGGGGCGAAAGCGGCGCGGTCGTGCACGCGCACCGCATTGCCGAGATGCTGGCGCACCGCGTCGGTCATTTTCTCACGGGATACGAACAGGTCGGCGGTGCCGTCGGCATTGACGATCGTATAGGCCAGCGCGACCGGGGTGCGCGCGACATCGGCGCCGCGCACGTTGAGCAGCCACGCGATCGAATCGAGCGCGGCGAGCACCACCGCGTCGGCGTTCTGCTCCGCCAGCCAGTCGGCGACCGCCGCGCGCTTGTCGGCGGATGAGCGGCCGGCGACCGCATCGCCGTGGACGGAAAGCGTCGCGTCGGAAGGGGCGGGGCGATCGGGCCAGATCGCGTCGATCGGGTTGGTGTCGACCGGCACCAACGTCGCCCCGACCTTCGCCAGCGCGGCGGAAGCTTCGTCCACCCAAGCGCGGGTGTGCAGCCACGGGTCGTAGCCGATCCGCGCGCCGTCCGCCGCGTGATGCTCCAGCCATTGCGCCACGCTCGTCTCCGGCACGCCGACGAACTGCCAGTCGCCGCCGTCGACCTGCTCGCGCACCTGCAGCGTATAGCGGCCGTCGGTGAAGATCGCGGCCTCCTGCGGCAGCACCACCGCCGTGCCCGCCGAACCCTGGAAGCCGGTGAGCCACGCCAGCCGCTGCGCATAGGCGCCGACATATTCGCTCATATGCTCGTCGGTCAGCGGCACGACGAAGCCGTCGAGGCGCTGGCGGGCGAGCTGTTCGCGAAGGGCGGCGAGGCGGGCGGAATGGCTGGACATGATTTTCTTCCGGTTCTGGATCAATGACGCCGCCGGGCGAGATGGAGCACGCCGGCGATCGCGCCGCCCACGATAAGCCCGGCGATCGCGGAGAGGAAGGCGGTGGCGAGCCACGCCGCCGCGCCGCCGGCCACGCCGCGCGCCGCCTCGCCCGCATGATGCACCCAGCCGGGGAGGGGTGTCAGGTGGAAATGCTCCAGCCCGTGCACGATGATCTGCCCGCCGACCCACAGCATCGCCACCACGCCGACATGGGAGAGCAGGTTCAACACCACCGGCATCGCCGCGACCAGCCCCCGCCCGATCCGTTGCGCCATCGCGCCGGGGCGGCGGGCGAGCGCGAGGCCGATATCGTCCATCTTCACGATCACCGCGACCACGCCATAGACGCCGGCGGTGATCGCCACCGCGACCACCGCGAGCGCGATCGCCTGCGTCACGATCGGCCGCCCGGCGAGCGAGGCCAGCGCGATCGCCATGATCTCCGCCGACAGGATCAGGTCGGTGCGGATCGCGCCGGCCACCTGCCGGTCCTCGAGCTGCTTCGCATCGGCGGCGGCGACGGCTGCGTCGTCATGCTTCGCGCCGCCCAGCGCCTCGACGATCTTCTCCGCGCCCTCGAAGCTCAGGAACGCGCCGCCCGCCATCAGGATCGGGGTGATCGCCCAGGGCGCGAAGGCGGAGAGGATCAGCGCGGCGGGCAGCAGGAACACCAGCTTGTTGCGCAGCGAGCCGAGCGCGATCTTGCCGATGATCGGCAGTTCGCGCGCGGGCGACAGGCCGACGACGTAGCGCGGGGTGACGGCGGTGTCGTCGATCACCACGCCCGCCGCCTTGGCGCTGGCGCGGCCGGCGGCGCCGGCCACGTCGTCGAGGCTGGCGGCGGCGAGCTTGGCAAGCGCGGCGATGTCGTCAAGCAGCGCAACGAGGCCGGCGGCCATCGGCAATCCTTTTGCAATCCGAAGAAGTTGCCGACCATCGCGCGGGTTCGCGGGCGAGCGCAAGCGGGATCGTGGATGTCGCTGCTGCCGAAACGGGGGAGAGCGGCCGTGCGGCGATGGCGCTCGATCCCCCGCACTGTTGCTCCGCCGGTGCCGGTCTTACCGGCGGCTCCACTCCAAATCTTCTTATGATTCGGCGCGCTTCAGCGCGGCTCCCTTGCGCGGTTTCTCGGCAAAAAGAAAGGCCGGTCGTGAGACCGGCCCTGAAAGTTTTTAGGAGAGGATGCCTGAAAGGCCCGACCCTTGTGCGCCGCAGCATAGCATTGTGCAACTGCAAACTAAGTATTTACGGATGCAAAGACCGCAATCGCCGCGCGGGGCCGCATCGACAAGCCCGGATCGGCGGTTATGGAGGGCGGATGACCTTTCCAGCCCCGCCCCGCGCCGCGACGCGCCCGCACAGCTATACCCGCCACGGCATCACCATCGAAGACCCCTGGGCGTGGCTGAAGGACCCGAACTATCCCGATGTCACCGACAAGGACGTGCTCGCCTATCTGGAGCAGGAGAACGCCTATTTCGAGACGGTGATGGCGCCGCTCAAGCCGCTGACCGACCGGATCAACGCGGAAATGCGCGGCCGGATCAAGGAGGACGAGGCGACCGTGCCGCAGAAGGACGGCGACTGGCTCTACTGGACGGCGTTCGACATGGGTGGCCAGTATCGCAAATGGTGGCGCAAGCCCGTAGCCGGCGGACCGGACGAATTGCTGCTCGACGAGCCTGCGCTGGCCGAGGGGCATGAATATTTCCGGCTCGGCGCGTTCGCGGTGTCGAACGACGGGACCAAGCTCGCCTATGCGATCGACGACAGCGGCGCGGAGCGGTTCGAGATCCGGGTCAAGGACCTGACCACCGGCGAGCATCTGCCGGAGGTGATCCCCGGCATGCTCTCCGACATCGTGTGGACGGCGGACGATGCCGGCTTCCTCTACGGCCTCGCCAACAAGGAATGGCGCACCGACAATGCCCGCTTCCACCGGCTCGGCACCGATCCGGCGGAGGATGTCGAACTCTATCACGAGGATGACGAGGGCTATCGCGTCGCCGTCTCCGAGACCAGCGACCGCAAGTGGATCATGATCGCGACCGGCGACCATGTGACGAGCGAGGTGCGGCTGCTGCCCGCGAACGATCCCTTCGCCACGCCGATCATGGTCGCGCCGCGCCTGTCGGGGCGGGAATATGACGTGGACACGCACGGCGACACCCTGTTCATCCACACCAACGACATCGATCCGATGTGGCGGCTCGTCACCGCGCCGATCGCCGCGCCGGGCGAATGGACCGAACTGATCGCGCCGTCGCCGAATTTCTACATGACCGGCGTGGAATGCTATCGCGACTTCTTCGTGGTGGAGGGGCGCGAGGACGGCCTCGACCAGATCGCCATCCACCGCTACGACGCGCCGACCGGGGGCAGGCGCATCGCTTTCCCGGAGCCGAGCTATGCCGCCGGGCTGGGCGACAACCCCGAATATGACCAGCAGGTGCTGCGGCTCGGCTATGAATCGATGGTCACGCCGGGCACGGTCTATGACTACGACACCGCGACCGGCGCGCTGACCGTGCTCAAGGTGCAGGAGATCCCGTCCGGCTATGACGGCGCGAAATACCGCACCGAGCGGCTGAAGATCGCCGCGCGCGACGGGACGCTGGTGCCGGTGTCGATCGTCTATCCGGCGGATTTCCCGAAGGACGGATCGCGGCCGCTCTATCTCTACGGCTATGGCGCCTATGGCCATGCCATCCCGCCGGGCTTCTCGACCGGGCGGCTGTCGCTGCTCGATCGCGGCTTCGCCTACGCCATCGCGCATATCCGCGGCGGCGACGATCTCGGCCAGCAATGGTATTTCGACGGCAAGCTGGAGAAGCGCGCCAACACCTTCAACGATTTCGTCGATGTGGCGAAGGGGCTGATCGCGCAGGGCTGGACCAGCGCGGGGAAGATCGCGATCGCCGGGCGCTCGGCGGGCGGCGAACTGATGGGCGCGGTGGTCAATTCCGATCCCGAATTGTGGGGGGCGGTGATCGCCGACGTGCCGTTCGTCGACGTGCTCAACACGATGCTGGACGAAACGCTGCCGCTCACTCCCGGCGAATGGCCGGAATGGGGCAATCCGATCACCGACAAGGCGGCGTTCGAGCTGATCCGCGGCTATTCGCCCTACGATAATGTGACCGCACAGCCCTATCCGCCGCTGTTCATCTCCGGCGGGCTCAACGATCCGCGCGTGACCTATTGGGAGCCGGCGAAATGGGGCGCGAAGCTGCGCGCGACCAAGACCGACGACAATGTGCTGCTGCTCAAGACCAACATGGGCGCGGGGCATGGCGGCAAGTCGGGCCGGTTCGACAGCCTTTATGAAGCGGCGGAGGAACATGCCTTCGTCCTGTGGCAATTGGGCGTCGAGCGGTGACGATCGAGGCGATCGTCGCCCGATACGGCCTCGCCGCGCTGTTCCTCGGCGCGGGACTGGAGGGCGAGACGGTGGTGGTCGCCGGCGGCCTGCTCGCGCATCGCGGGCTGTTCCCGCTGGCCGGCGCGATGGCGGCGGCGGCGCTGGGATCGTTCGCGGCGGACCAATTGTGGTTCTTCGTCGGGCGGCGCTTCCACGATCATCGCATCGTGCGGCGCGCCCGCGAGAAGCCGGCGTTCGAAAAGGCGATCGGTTTTTTCGAGCGCCATCCGGTCGGCTTCATCTTCACCTTTCGCTTCATCTACGGCTTCCGCACCGTCAGCCCGATCGCGATCGGCACCACCAATGTCGCGGCGCGGCTGTTCGTGGCGGTGAATCTGGTGTCCGCGATCCTGTGGGGGATCGTCTTTTCGAGCCTGGGCTATCTGTTCGGGCGCGGGGTCGAGCGGTTCATGGGGCGGCTGCGGCCCGATACGCATACGCTGCTGGCGATCCTGGCCGGCGTGATCGTGGCGACGGGCCTGTTCTTCGGCGTCCGTTACTGGCGCAAGGCATGAGGCGTTTCTCGCGGCCCTTCGTCGCCGCGCCGGCGGACATCGACGAGCTTGGCCATGTCAACAACGCGATATGGGTGCGCTGGGCGCAGGACCTCGCGGTGGCGCATTGGGAGGCCGTTGCGCCGGCGGCGATGCGCGACGCATGCATCTGGGTCGTGACGCGGCACGAGATCGACTATCGCGGCAATGTCGCCGAGGGCGAGGAAGTGACCGGCGAGACATGGGTGCCGGACGCGCCGCGCGGCGCGCGCTTCGATCGCCATTTCCGCTTCGTCGGCCGCGACGGGCGGGTGATGGTGGAAGGCGTCACCACCTGGGCCTTGGTCGACCGCGCGAGCGGGCGCCTGCTGCGCGTGAGACCGGAGATGACCGCGCTGTTCGGCGTCCCCTCCCCATAACGAGAGGGGACGCCGCGCGCTCAGCTATAGTGGCAGCGCTTCTTGGCGGTGATGGTGCGGTCGATCGCACGGCCGGCGAGCGCGCCGCCCGCCGCCCCGGCGACCGTGCCGAGCGCGCCGTGACCCAGCACCGAACTGCCGACCAGCGCGCCGCCGACACCGCCCGCGACCAGACCCGTCGTGCCGCTCGACCGGCGGCAGCGCTTCACGCCGCGATATTTGTGCTTGTACGTCTTGGCCTGCGCCGCGCCGGAAGTGACCGGCATCGCGAAGGAGACGGGAACGGCGAGCGACATGGCGCCCAGTGCCAGCATCAGTTTGCGCATGTTCGGCATCCTTTCTGAGCGGATCGTAACGCCAGCATAACGTAGATCAAGCACGACGGTTGCGCGACGCGGGCAGGGCGCGGCTCAGCCCGAATTGCGCAGCGCGGTGGCGATGGCGTTGATCGACAGCAGGATTCCCTGGCTGATCCGCTCGTCGCGCTCGCCCGCGCGGTGGCGCTTCATCAGCTCGATCTGCAGCAGGTTGAGCGGCTCGATATAGGGCAGCCGCAAGCGGATCGAGGATTCGAGCGCTGGGTGCTTCTCCAGCAGCCGCGACTGGCCGGTGATCGCGAGCAGCCCGTCATGCGTGCGCTTCCAGCCGTCGCGTATCCGGCCGAACACCTGCCTGCGCAGCGCCGCATCCTCGACCAGCCCGGCGTAACGCTCGGCGATGTCCATGTCCGATTTCGCCAGCACCATCTCCATGTTGGCGAGGGTCGCGGCGAACAAGGGCCAGCCCTCCGCCATTTCGGTGAGCAGCGCCTTGTCTTCGAATGCGGCGATCGCGCTGCCGACGCCGTACCAGCCGGGCAGCATCACCCGCGCCTGCGCCCAGGAGAATACCCAGGGGATCGCGCGCAAGTCCTCGATCCGGTGGCTCTTCGTGCGGCTCGCGGGACGGCTGCCGATCTTGAGGCCGGAGATTTCGGCGATCGGCGTCATCTGGCGGAAGAAGGTGGTGAAGCCCTCCGTGCCGTAAACGAGATCGCGATAGGCGTGGAAGGCGGTGTCGGACAGCGCGTCCATCGCGTGGGCGAAGGTCTCGTCCTCGGCACTGGTGAGCTGCGGGGGCTCGAGGCTGGCGAGCAGGGTGGCCGACGCCATCGCCTCCAGGTTGGTCGCCGCGCTTTCGCGCGTGCCGTATTTGCCCGCGATCACCTCGCCCTGCTCGGTGATGCGGATGCGGCCCTGCACCGTGCCGGCCGGCTGGGCGAGGATCGCCGCGAAGCTCGATCCGCCGCCGCGCCCAACCGCGCCGCCGCGCCCGTGGAAAAGCTGCATCCCGACGCCCGCCGCCTCGAACACCGGCTTCAGCGCGGTCGACGCCTTGGACAATTGCCACGTCGAGGTGAGGTAGCCGCCGTCCTTGTTCGAATCCGAATAGCCGATCATCACCTCCTGATGCCCGCGCGCGGCGAGGATCGCGGCGATCTCCGGCAGGGCGAACCATTCGGCCATGATCTCCGGCGCGGCCTCCAGATCCTCGATCGTCTCGAACAGCGGCACCGCCATGATCGCGGCGCTGGGCTCGGTGCCGGGGCGATAGAGGCCGGCTTCCTTGAGCAGCAGGTTGACCTCCAGCAGGTCCGACACCGATTTCGCCATCGAGACGATATATTGCCGGATGCAGCCGGGGCCGTAGCGGCGGTGCGCCTCCGCCGCCGCGCCGACGATGGCCAGTTCGGAGCGCGTCTCGTCCGAATAATCGGCGTAGCGCGACATCAGCGGACGCGGGCTGGACAGTTCGTGGCGCAGCAGCATCACGCGCTGGTCCTCGTCGAGCGCGGCATAATCGTCGCATACGCCCGCGACCTTCAGCAGCTCCGCCACGACGCGCTCGTGCACCGCGCTGTTCTGCCGCATGTCGAGCGTCGCGAGGTGGAAGCCGAACACCTCGACCGCACGGATCAGCCGCCCGATCGCGCCACCCGAGGCGAGCAGGCCGTCCCCCATCGCGGCGAGCGGACCCGCCAGAGCGAGCAGGTCGGCGCGGAAGGCGGCGGGATCGGGATAAGGCTCGCCGGTCAGCGTGCCCGGCCGGGGCGCGGGCTTGCCGGTCAGCGCGAGATGCGTCGCGGCGAGCCGGGCGTAGATGCCCGAGATGGCGCGGCGATACGGCTCGTCGCTGCGGCTCTCGGCCATGTCGCCGCTTTCCTCGGCCAGCGCCGTCACCGCCGCGTCGATCGGCGCCAGCTCGCTGGAGATCGACAGCTCCGCGCCCAGCGCGTGCAACTGGTCGAGATAGTGGACCAGCACCGTCTCGCCCGCGCGCGCCAGCGCGGCGCGCAGCGATTCCGCCGTGACGAACGGGTTGCCGTCGCGATCGCCGCCGATCCAGCTTCCGGGGCGCAGGAAGGACGGGACGCGCGCGCCCATCGCCCGGTCCCAGCGCTGGTAGAGCGCGGGCAGCACCGGCAGGAACACGTCGCGCAGATAGCTGAGCGCCGTCTCCACCTCGTCGGCGACGTAGAGCCGCTCGCGGCGCAGCACGCGCGTTTCCCACAGCAGGGCGACCTGGCGCACGATCGCCTCGTCCACGCGGTCGCCGTCGCGCGTCGTCTCGATCCCGCGATCGCGCAGCGCCATCAGCGCGGCGATGCGGTTGCGATGGTCGATCATCGACTTGCGGCGCACCTCGGTCGGGTGCGCGGTGAGCACCGGGGCGACGAGTGCGTGATCGAGCAGCGCGGCGACCGCCGCCTTGTCCACGCCCTCGCGCTCCAGCCGCGCCAGCGCGGCGGCCATGTCCGCGCCTTCCTCTGCGGCGACGCCCTGCCGGTCCTCGGCGAGATTGGCGAGCATCGAGAACAGCATGAAGCCGCGCACGAAATCGAGCGTCTCGTCGAGCGTCAACGCCTCCAGATGATGATCGACCGGCGGCCCGCCGCGACGATGCCGCTCGACCGAAGCGGATCGGATCGCCTCCGTCGCGGCGAACAGTCGCTCGCCGCCCAGCGCGCGGATGACGTCGCCCAGCACGCGGCCGAGATAGCGCACGTCCGGGTTGTTGGTGATCGGGGGAAGTTCGGCCATGGATTCGGATGCTGCAACGCAATATTTTATCGGTCAATCGCGAAACCGTGCGGAAATTGCCGTTCCGCCTGTCTTCATATGGAATTGTTGCGCTTATATCGCACGCAACGTGCAGGAGATGGCAAGATGCTGGTCGGCGTTCCGCGAGAGATAAAGAACAACGAATTCCGCGTCGGGCTGACGCCGGGCGCGGTGCGCGAATATCGCGCGCACGGGCATGAGGTGATCGTGGAGAGCGGCGCGGGCGCGGGGATCGGCGCGGGCGACGAGGTCTATGCCCGCTCCGGCGCGCAGATCGTCGATACCGCCGCCGAAGTGTTCGCCCGCGCCGGCATGATCGTGAAGGTGAAGGAGCCGCAGCCGCAGGAATGGGTGCAGCTCCGCGAGGGGCGGATATTGTTCACCTATCTCCACCTCGCCCCCGATCCCGATCAGGCGCGCGGGCTGATGGCCTCCGGCGTCAGCGCGATCGCCTATGAGACGGTGACGGACACGTCGGGCGGCCTGCCGCTGCTCGCGCCGATGAGCGAGGTGGCCGGGCGGCTGTCGATCGAGGCCGGGGCGAGCGCGCTGCGCGCCGTGTCGGGCGGGCGGGGGCTGCTGCTTGGCGGCGTGCCGGGGGTGCCGCCGGCCAATGTCGTGATCCTCGGCGGCGGGGTGGTCGGCACCAATGCGGCGCGGATGGCGACGGGCCTGGGCGCGAACGTCAGCATCTTCGATCGCTCGCTGCGGCGGCTGCGCCAGCTCGACGACATGTTCCACGGCCGCGTGGACACGCATTTCTCCACCATCGCCGCGA
The DNA here is from genome assembly GCA_001897375.1 of Sphingomonas sp. 67-36. GTDB lineage: Bacteria > Pseudomonadota > Alphaproteobacteria > Sphingomonadales > Sphingomonadaceae > Sphingomonas. The sequence goes on from MKSU01000020.1 coordinate 11,424, forward strand.
TCGAGGAGGCGCTCGCCACCGCCGACGTGGTGATCGGCGCGGTGCTGGTGCCCGGCGCCGCCGCGCCCAAGCTGGTGACGCGCGGGATGCTGGGGTTGATGAAGCCGCGCGCGGTGCTGGTCGATGTCGCGATCGATCAGGGCGGCTGCTTCGAGACGTCGCACCCCACCACCCATGCCGATCCCACCTATGAGGTGGACGGCGTGATCCATTATTGCGTCGCCAACATGCCCGGCGCGGTGCCGCTCACCTCCAGCCACGCGCTCAACAACGCCACCTTGCCCTATGGGCTGGCGCTGGCGGAGAAGGGGCTGGCCGCGCTGGACGACGATCCGGGACTGAAGGAAGGGTTGAACGTCGATCGCGGGCGGATCGTCAACAGGGTGGTGGCGGCGGCGCTCGGGTTTTGAGCCGGCCGTTGAGCCGGCGCCCGCGCCGCCCTACATCCATCCGCGATGACCGCCGGCACCCCCGTCAACGAGCTTAGCGACCGCGCGCGCGATATCTTCCGCCGCGTGGTGGACAGCTATCTCGAAAGCGGCGTGCCGGTGGGATCGCGCACGCTGGCGCAGGCCGGGCTGAGCCTGTCGCCCGCGTCGATCCGCAGCGTGCTCGCCCAGCTCGAGACGATGGGGCTGCTCGCAGCGCCGCATACCTCCGCCGGGCGGATGCCGACCGAGCTTGGCCTCAGGCTGTTCGTCGACGGCATGATGCAGGTTTCCGAGCCGAGCCGGGAGGAGCGCGCCGCGATCGAATCGCGCGCCGCCGCCGCCGGGCCGGTGGAGGAGGCGCTGGCCGCCACCACCGCCGCGCTTTCCGGCCTGTCCGCCTGCGCCGGGCTGGTGATGGTGCCCAAGCACGAGCAGGTGCTGCGCTCGATCGGCTTCGTGCCCCTGTCGCAGACGCAGGCGCTGGCGGTGCTGGTCAGCGAGGACGGCGCGGTCGAGAATCGCGTGATCGACCTGCCCCCGGACGTCGGCGCATCCGCGCTGGTGGAGGCGGGGAACTACATGTCCGCCACGCTCTCCGGCCTGACGCTGTCGCAGGCGCGGGCGCGGATCGACCATGAGCTTGCCGCCGGCCGCGCCGCGCTCGACGCCACCGCGCAGGCGCTGATCCAGCGCGGCATCGCGGTGTGGAGCGAGGACGGCGGCCGCCGCCCCGTGCTGATCGTGCGCGGGCAGGGGCGGCTGCTCGACGATGCCGCCGCCGCCGATCTGGAGCGGGTGCGCGACCTGCTCGACGATCTGGAGGGCAAGCAGGAGATCGCCGCGCTGCTCGATTCGGCGCGCGCCGGCGATGCGACGCGCATCTTCATCGGCGCGGAGACGAAATTGTTCGCGCTTTCCGGCTCGTCGGTGATCGCCAAGCCCTTTCGCGGGCAGGACGGGCGGGTCGTCGGCGTGGTGGGGGTGATCGGCCCGACGCGGTTGAACTATGCGCGCGTCGTGCCCATGGTGGATTTCACGGCCGCGACGCTCGCCCGCCTGATCGGGTGAGCCGCCAACAGACAGGAAGACGATGACCGACGAGAACACGACCGAGAATCTGCGCGACGAAACCGCCGAGACGGCGCCTGAAGTCGCGGAGCATGATCGCGTCGGCGAGCTGGAGAATGCGCTCGCCGAGGCGAAGCAGCAGGTGCTCTACGCCCAGGCGGAGGTGCAGAACATGCGTCGCCGCGCCGAGAAGGATGCCGCCGACGCGCGCGCCTATGCCGCGACCAGCTTCGCGCGCGACGTGCTTTCCGTCAGCGACAATCTGGAGCGCGGACTCGCCGCCATTCCGGCGGACCTGCGCGAGGACGAGAAGATGAAGGGCCTCGTCGCCGGACTCGACGCGACGATGCGCGAGCTTGCCAATGTATTCCAGCGCCATGGCATCACCCGCATCGCCGCGCTGGGCGAGAAGCTCGATCCCAACCGGCATCAGGCGATGATGGAGGTTCCCTCCGCCGATGCCGAGCCGGGGACGATCGTGCAGGAGATGCAGTCCGGCTGGATGATCCGCGACCGGCTGCTGCGTCCGGCGCTGGTCGGCGTCGCCAAGGCCGCCGGCTGAGCGGATGAACGCGAATCTGGCGGCTGATCGGCCGACCTTCGTCACGCACCTCGAATGCTCGCTGACCGGCGAGCGTTACGAGGCGGACCAACTCCACGGCCTGTCGCGCGCCGGGCGTCCGTTGCTCGTCCGCTATGATCTGGACGCGGTGAAGGCGGCGCTGCCGCGCGACGTGCTGGCGGCGCGCGAGACCGACCTGTGGCGCTGGCGCGAATTGCTGCCGGTGCGGCGGACGGAGAATGTCGTCAGCCTGGGCGAGGTCGAGACGCCGCTCGTCCCGATCCCGGCGGCGGGCGGCGCGAAGGTGCTGGTCAAGGACGAGGGGCGCCTCCCCACCGGCAGCTTCAAGGCGCGCGGGCTGGTGATGGCGGTGGCGATGGCGAAGGAGCTTGGCGTCACCCGCATCGCCATGCCGACCAACGGCAATGCCGGCGCGGCGCTCGCGGCCTATGCCACGCGCGTGGGCATCGAGACGATCGTCTTCTGCCCGGAGGACACGCCCGAGGTGAACGTCCGCGAGATCGCGATGCAGGGCGCGCGGGTGTGGCGCGTCAACGGCCTGATCGACGATTGCGGCGCGATCGTCGGCAGGGGCGCGGCGGAGGGGCGCTGGTTCGATTTCTCGACGCTCAAGGAGCCGTACCGGATCGAGGGCAAGAAGACGATGGGGCTGGAGCTTGCCGCGCAGCTCGGCTGGCGGCTGCCCAAGGCGATCTTCTATCCCACCGGCGGCGGCACCGGCCTGATCGGCATGTGGAAGGCGTTCGACGAGCTGGAGAGGCTCGGCTGGATCGGCAGCGAGCGGCCGCGCATGTATGCGGTGCAGGCGGCCGGCTGCGCCCCGATCGTCCGCGCGTTCGAGGCGGGCGAGGAACATGCCGAGCGCTGGGAGGATGCGCATACCGTCGCCGCCGGGATCCGCGTGCCGCGCGCGGTGGGCGATTTCCTGATCCTGCGCGCGGTGCGCGAGAGCGGTGGCAAGGCGCTCGCGGTCGGCGATCCCGCGATCCTGAAGGCGGTGGAGGATTGCGCGCGGCAGGATGGCCTGCTGCTCTGCCCCGAGGGCGGCGCGACGCTCGCCGCCTATCGCCAGGCGCTGCGCGACGGCGAGGTGGACGAGGACGAGGAGGTGGTGCTGTTCAACTGCGCCACCGGCCTCAAATATCCGATGCCCGAAGCGCCGCGCACGCTCGACCGCCACGCGCCGATCGATTTCGATCGGCTGTGACGGCCGCGCGGACGCACCTCACTTCGCGAAGCTGACCTCGTTATAGAGCGCGTCGTCGATGAAGGTGCGATACTTTTCGTACCCGGCGACCGCCGCCTTGGCATCGTTCTCGCTCAGCCCGGCGACGATCTCCTTCTCGATCGCCTCGTCGCGCGCCCTGTTCGGCTCGAGCGCCGCGGCGTTGGTGAAATGCGCCATGATGACGACGCTCGGCGAGTTCTTGGTATAGCCGTTGCGCACGAGGAACCGGTAATCGTCGACGAGACCGCGCTTCTTCAGCGCCTCGAACACCGGAACCTGCGTTCGTTTAAGGCCGGTGAGATAATCGTCGACGTGATTTGGATCGACCTCGATCGCGTTGATATCCCAAAAACCTTTCGTCGGACTGTAATCGACCCACTGTTTCGCGCCGGCCGTGGAAGCACAAAGCAAAGCCGCAACGCCGGACAGCAGGCAGGAAGACATGCGAATCATGGTGATTCTCCCCGTTCCTCCCGGAGGAACGAGGGCAACACCATATCGCGCGGGTGGCAAGGGCGCCGTTGTATGGAAGCGACGCGGGAAATTCTGATCGCCTTAATATTGCCCGCTAAAAAATATTTACGTAGTTCGCGCTTATTCCAGCGGTTCCCCCGAGATCGTGATGCGGTGCATCAGCCGGCGGTGGCCATGATAGTCGTTCATCGCGAAATGCCATGTCGAGCGATTGTCCCAGATCGCCAGCGATCCCGGCGCCCATTGCAGGCGGCAGTGGAATTCCGGCCGCATCGCCACTGCATAGAGATATTGCAGCAGCGGCAGGCTCTCCTCGCGCGTCCAGCCCTCGAAATGCAGCGTGAAGGCGGGATTGACGTAGAGCAGTTCGCGCCCGGTCACCGGATGGCGCAGCGCGACCGGGTGGTCGGCGCGGGTGCGGATGTCATGGCCCTTCAGGTCGGCCGCCTGATCGGTCTGCGCGTAGATGCCGTCGGTGCTGTAGATATGATCGGCCGAATGCACCGCGCGCAGCCCGCGCAGCGTGTTCTTCAGCCCTTCCGACAGCGAATCGAACGCCGCGCCCATGCTGGCGAACAAGGTGTCGCCCCCGCTCGGCGGCGTCTCCCGCGCGAGCAGGATCGAGCCCATCGCGGGCACCTGGTCATAACTGTGATCGGTGTGCCAGCCGCCGCCGATATTGGTGGTCTGCTTCTCCGATTTCCGCACCTCGGCGATTTCGGGATAGCCGCCGTTGGCCGGGAAATAACTGTTCACGTCGATCCCGCCCCAGCGCCGCGCGAAGGCGATATGCTGTTCCGGCGTGAGCTGCTGATCGCGGACGAACAGCACGCCGTGATCGGCCACCGCCTGCCGCAGCGCGCCGAACGCGGTGTCGTCGATCGCGTTCAGGTCGATATCGAGCGCCTCGACGCCGACATGATCGGCCAGCGGGGCGAATTGCACGTTGCTCATCTCGTCCTCTCCTCGTTGCGCGCAATCTACCGCTATCGCTCGCATCTGAATGTCACCTTCGTTACATTACTTGCATGGAAATCGAGACGCTCGCGCTGCGCGGCGCGTGGTTCGCGCATCTTTCGCCGCCGTTGCGCGCGGCGCTGCTGCGCGCCGGCCGGGTGGTGCGGCTCGACGCCGGGCAATGGGTCTATGGCGAGGGCGACGAGGAGACCGGCGTCGTGCTGGTGCTGGACGGATCGTTGAGGATCGAGGCGTCGGTGGGGGCGGAACGCGACGTGCTCGTCAACCTCGCCCCGGCGGGCGCCGCGTTCGGCCAGTCGCGGCGCGGCGGCGGCGGCCCGCGCATCGTCACCGCGCGCGCGGCCGGTCGCGCCACGGTGATGCTGATCGCGGACAGTGCGCTGGAGCGGATCGCGGCGGAGCAGCCGCTGCTGTGGCGCGCGGTGAGCGAGCTGGTTTACGGCCAGCTCGACGCGATGGTGCATCTGGCCGCGCAACTGCTCGCGCTCGGCCCGCGCGGGCGGATCGCGGCGCGGCTGCTTGCGTTCGGCGGCGAGGGCGGGGCGGCGCTGGGCCAGGCGGACCTCGCGGAGATGTGCGGCCTGTCGCGCAAGTCGGTCAACGCGCACCTCGCCGCGCTGGAGCGGCGCGGGGCGATCGCGCGGGGTTACGGGCGAATCGCGATCCTCGATGCGGGCGCGTTGCGGATATTGGTGGAGTGATGTGGCTTGGTGGCAGGGTTGGGGTGGTTTCAAGACTGTCCGTTTCCGGCGATGAGATGACTAATGGCGGGCGTTGACGCACAGCGGCGTGGCGAGCATTTTGGATGGATGAACAGATGGGCCATCTTCATTGCGTGCGTATCAAGCTCGGCTATGGGCCAAGCTGTCACCAATCCCACGCCGTCTAATTTGACGTATCGCCTTGAATACGCGACCCGAGATGCTGACGCGCACCACGACTGTCCCTCTCAACGTGGCAAACGTTATGCAGCGGATTTCCGGCAGCGTTACGGGAAACGAATACAACACTTAAAGGATGTCCATCTCGCCCGATCAGGTCCTGATCCAGACTTCATCATCCTGACCGATTGCCGAACGTTTATGGGTTCAACCGCAGAGCGAGATGCGCGGCATCGTAAGGCTATGAGTGACTTTGAGCCCACGTTACGCGCATTAGAGCATGAGTTCGGCGGTTACTGAGGAAACACAAAGGACCGCTCTAAAGCGCCGGTGCCGACCGATCTAATGTCTGCCATTGGGCGAAACCCACCCCGCGTCCAGGTGGGGAGCTTCTGTTGCCCGGCGCTCCCCGTGCCGCTGGAATCCGCTTCTGTTGCCCGGTGCGGCCCAACCGCGCTTTTGTCCTTGTAATCTAGACCGTTAGGTCACTGATTACGCGGCAATCGCGAGCGCCTCGTTGTCGTTGGCACTTGTGTACGGGCCGTCACGGTGGTCCCATTCCGGGCAAAAGCCAGCGCTTTTCAACACACGTCGATCCTGGTTCGGCCCCGTCATCATCCGCCCGCAAGGACGGTTGGTGGTGGAGCCGCCGGGTACTGCCCCCGGGTCCGCTGCGCCTATTAATCGCCGGCGTTTATCGCCATAGCCGTGGGGCAAGCCCCGCGAGCACGACCGATATAGGCGCTCGGCACGAAAACGAAAAGCCCGCCTTTCGCTCGCCATAATGCGGGTGCATAGAATAGAGTATCATGTTGACGCAGCGTTCCCGCTACGCGCTCCGCGCGATGCTTTTCCTGGCAGAGGCCCCCGCCGCCAGCCCCCCGATCCCGATGAACCGCATCGCGACCGAGGCGAACGTGCCGCGAAAATTCCTCGAACTGATTCTCGCCGACCTGCGCGACGCCGGGCTGCTGCTCAGCCAGCGCGGCAAGATGGGCGGCTATCGCCTGTCGCGCGCCAGCCACCTGATCTCGCTGGGCGACATCATCCGCGTGATCGAGGGGCCGCTGGCGCTGGTGCCATGCGTCAGCCGCACCGCCTATCGCGCGTGCAAGGATTGCAAGAGCGAGGCGGATTGCGCGATTCGCCATGCGATGATGCGGGTGCGCGACGAGACGGCGCGCATCCTGGACGGCACCAGCCTGGCCGACGCCACGGCGGAGGATCTCGTCGCCGCCTGAATCTTCCGCCGCCCCGGCCGGACCGGAGGCGGCGGAACGATCGCGTCAGACCCCGCGCTTCGCGCGCAGTTCGTCGCGAATCTCGCGCAGCAGCACCACATCGGCCGGATCGGCGGCGGGCGCCTCCTCCTTCTTCGGCATCACGCGGTTCACCGCGCGCACGATCAGGAAGATGATGAAGGCGACGATCAGGAAGTTCACCGCCTGCGTGATGAACTCGCCATAGCCGAGCAGCGGCACGCCCGCCTTCTTGAGCGCGGCATAATCGGTCGAGCCCTGCAGCTTCGCCGGCACGTCGCCCAGCACGATGAAGTAGCTCGAGAAATCTAGCCCGCCGAACACCTTGCCGATCACCGGCATCAGCACGTCCTCGGTCAGCGAGGTGATGATCTTGCCGAACGCCGCGCCGATGATGACCGCGACGGCAAGGTCGATCACGTTGCCGCGCGCGATGAACGCCTTGAATTCCTTGAACATGGGCCCGCACTCCTGTTGGGTCGCGCAAGATTAACCACACGATTGCCCCTTCGCCAAGCGCGACAAGTGCCTTATATGGCTATGACAGAAACAGGAGGATCACCGCCGATGCAGCTTCGTTCGATCGCCCTTGCCGGCCTTGCGCTGTCGCTCGCCGGCTGCGGGATCAACACGATCCCCACCGCGGAGGAGAACGCCAAGGCGCGCTGGGCCGATGTGCAGAACCAGTATCAGCGCCGCGCCGACCTGATCCCGAACCTCGTCGCCACGGTGAAGGCCGCCGGCGCGCAGGAGAAGGACATCCTCGTCGAGGTGACGCAGGCGCGCGCCTCCGCCAATCAGGTAAAGGTGTCGGGCGACCAGCTCACCGATCCGGCGGCGATGCAGCGCTACCAGACGGCGCAGGCCGGCCTCACCATGTCGCTCCAGCGCTTGCAGGAGGCCTATCCCGAGCTGAAGAGCCAGGGCAATTACACCACGTTGATGAGCCAGCTCGAAGGCACCGAGAACCGCATCACCATCGCCCGCAACGACTACAATACGGCGGTGCAGCAATATAACACGACGATCCGCACCTTCCCCGACGCGATCGGCGCGAAGATCTTCTACGGCGCGAAGCCGATGGTGCCGTTCGCCGCGACCACGCCGGGGGCGGACACCGCGCCCAAGGTGAATTTCAACTGAGCGACATGATGCGCCCCGGCCTGACCGCATCCCCGGCGCGGGCCGGGGTTTTCGCCACGCTGCTGCTCGCGCTGATGGCGCTGGCGGCGGCGCTGATCGCGATGCCGGCGGGGGCGCAGACCTTTCCCAAGTTCACCGGCTTCGTGGTGGACGATGCGGGCATATTGCCGCCCGAGGTGCAGGCCAGCCTGACGCAGAAGCTGGAGGCGTTGCAGCGCGATACCAAGCGGCAGCTGGTCGTGGTGACGGTCAAGGACCTGCAGGGCTATCCGATCGAGGATTACAGCAACAAGCTGTTCCGGAGCTGGGGCGTCGGGCTGAAGGACGTCAACAACGGCGCGCTGTTCGTCATCGCCCCCAACGATCGCAAGTTGCGGATCGAGGTGGGCTACGGACTGGAGCCGTTCCTCACCGATGCCTTGTCCAGCGTCATCATCAACAATGACGTGGTCCCACGCTTCAAGGCGGGCGACATGCCGGGCGGGATCACGGCCGGCACCGATGCGATCATCGCGCAGCTCCGCGCCTCGCCGGAGGAAGCGCAGGCGCGGCTCGACGCGGCGGTGAAGCAGTTCGACCAGACGCATCGCGCGCAGCGTTCGGGCGGCGGCGGCGTGCCGATCGGCCTGATCTTCTGGGGCATGGTGATGCTGTTCGTCCTCCTCTCCTTCGCGCGGCGCGGCGGGCGCGGGCAACGTTATGGCGGGGATGGCTCGGGCGCGCTGCCGATCGTTCTCTGGTCGATCGCCAACGAGATCGGGCGGCAAGCGATGCGCGGCGGCGGCGGTGGCGGCTGGGGCGGTGGTGATTCCGGCGGCGGAGGCGGCGGCTGGGGTGGCGGCGGCTTCGGCGGCGGCGGTGGTGGATCGAGCGGTGGCGGCGGCGCTTCGGGGGGCTGGTGATGCGGATGACGGCGGAGGATCGTGATCGCGTCACGGCGGCGGTGACGGCTGCCGAGGCGGGCACCGACGGGGAGATCGTGACGGTCGTCGCGCGCGCGTCCGATGCTTATCACGATGTCGCGCTGCATTGGACGTTGCTGGCGATGCTGCTGGTGCTGGCGCTGCTCGCCGCTTTTCCGCAGGAAACGGTCGAGCGGCTGCACCTGCTGATCGATCCGTGGGCGCCGGCGGTCTCGACTCGCGCGGCGCTGACCATCGCGCTGTTCCTGCTCGCCGTCACCTTCCTGATCTGCCGTCTCGTCCTTGCGTGGCGGCCGCTGCGGCTCGCGCTGACGCCGGGGGCGACCAAGGCGCGCCGCGTCCGCGCCCGCGCGCTCGCCATCTTCCGCGCCGCCGCAGAGAAGCGCACGGCGGCGGGGACCGGCGTGCTGCTCTACCTCAGCCTCGATGAGCATCGCGCGGAGATCATCGCCGACGCCGCGATCCACGATCGCGTGCCCGACGAAATCTGGGGCGCGGCGATGGCGGCGCTGGTCGGCCCGCTGCGCGAGAATCACCCGGCCGACGGCATGGTCGCCGCCGTCGGCCAGATCGGGCTGGTGCTCGGGGAGCATTTCCCGCGCACCCCGGGCGATACCAACGAACTGCCGGATCGACTTATCATCCTATGACCGCCGAAACCGTCTGGGAGGGCCGCTTCATCCGCATGGTGAAGGACGGCAAATGGGAATATCCCGCGCTGCCGGGGGATCGGCGCGGCGGTGATCCTCGCCATCACGCCGGGGGACGAGGTGATCCTCGTCGAGCAATATCGCGTGCCGCTCGGCCGCAATTGCCTTGAGCTGCCCGCCGGGCTGGTCGGCGACGAGCAGGAGGGCGAGGATATCGTCCCCGCCGCGATCCGCGAGCTGGAGGAGGAGACGGGCTATCGCGCCGGCCGCGTCGAGTCGCTCGGCTTCTTCCATTCCTCGCCCGGCATGGTGAGCGAGGGCTTCACGCTGGTCCGCGCGCACGATCTGATAAGGGTCGGCGAGGGCGGCGGGGACGGGGACGAGAATATCGTCGTCCATGTCGTCCCGCGCGGCGAGGTGGCGGCCTTCGTCGCCCGCAAGCGCGCCGAGGGCGTCGCGATCGATGTGAAGATGCTGCTGCTCCTCGCCGATGCGCTGATCGGCGGGTCAGATCAGCGGAAATTATCCGCGTAGGCCTGCAGCTTCAGCTTGCGCTCTGGCGCGGGTATCACGGTGAAGGCCAGTCCCTCGCGCTCGGCATAGGCGATCGCCGCCTCGCTGGTCGGGAAGCCGAGCCGCACCTGATCGCGCGTGTCGCCGCTGCCGGCCCAGCCGGTGAGCGGATCGGGGCGCTTGGCCTCGGCCGGTTCGAACTCGAGCACCCAGCGGTCGGTGCGATACTTGCCCGATTGCATGGCGTTCTTCGGGCGCTGGTAGATGCGAGCGATAGGCATGGCCGCTCCCTTAGGGTCAAAGCCCGATCAGAACAACGTCGTGATCGACCGCTTCGCGGCGGGCGTATTTTGGCGTCATGCCGCGTCAGGGCACCCCGCAAAATATTGCTTTGCGGGAATCGCGTTGCGCGTCGGTCACGATGCAATCGCATCGCTCCCTCCTTGCTCCTTGCCTGACGCCAAAATACGCTCCGTCACGGCGCCGTTCCGATCGGGTTTTGACCCTAACTCGATCGTCCGCGCCTTGCATCGGCATTTTTCGTGCGCAGCGTGGCATTGGCGCTCGCGGGGTCGTCCGGCCACGGATGCTTCGGGTAGCGACCGCGCATCTCCTTCGCCACCGCCGCCCAGCTTCCCGCCCAGAAGCCGGGCAGATCGCGCGTCGTCTGGATCGGGCGCCCGGCGGGCGAGGTGAGGGAGAGGACGAGCGGCACGCGCTCCCCGCCGACGACCGGGTGCTCGGAAAGCCCGAACAAGGCCTGCACGCGCAGCTCGACGCGCGGGCCGCCCTCCGCACCATAGTCGATCGCATGGGTGCTGCCGGCCGGGCTGGTGAAATGCGCGGGGGCGACGCGCTCGATGCGCTGGAGGTCGTCCCACGACAGGAGCCCCCGGATCGCGTCGGTCAGCGCGCCGGGCACGATGGCGTCGAGCCTGCGCTTCCCCTCCACCACCGTTGGCAGCCATTCGTCGAGCCGGTCGAGCAGCGCCGCATCGTCCAGCGGCACGCCGGCGTAAGCGGCGCGGACCCGGAAGGCGCGCGCGCCGTCGCTCCATGGCAACAGGTCGAGGCCGTGCCGCCGCACCCCCTCGACCAGCGCGGCGGCGATCGTCTCGGGCGAGGCATGGGAGTCTGGCCCGCTCGACAGCCGCACCGCGCCGAGCCGGCGCTCGCGCAGCGGCCGCACCGCGCCGGTGGCCGCGTCGAACTCGGCGGTGTGACGCGTCTCGATCCGGTCGGCGAACAGCGCCTCGACCGCGTCCGGCTCGATCGCCGCCGCCGAGAGGATGCGCGCGCCTGCCGCCATGCCCTGCGTCTCCGCCACCGCGAGCCATTCGTTGCGCGCGAGCGGCGAGGCGGGGTCGAGCCGGAAGCCGCGTCCGCCGCCCGACGCCCAGCGCTCGCCCGACGCATCGCGCCGCCGCGCCACGCGATCCGGGAAGGCGAGGGCGATGCAGGTCGCCACGGCCTCCGCGCCGCCCGCTCGTCCGCCACCACCCGCCAGCTTCGCCCAGCGCGTCGCGAGGCTGCGCGCCGCCTCCGCCTTGCGCGAGCGGTCGCCGCGCCAGCGTCGCAGCCGCAGTTCCAGATCGGCGTCATTGCCGCCTAGCCCGCGCTCGCCGAGCAGCACCGCGACCTCCGCCGCCGTCGCCGCCAGCCCCATCTCTCCGGCACGGACCAGCATGTGCGCGAGGCGCGGCGGCATCGGCAAGGCGGCGATGGCGCGGCCGTGCGCGGTCGGGCGGCCATCCGCGTCGATCGCCTCCAGCACGGCGAGACGCGCGCGCGCCTCCGCCACGGCGGCGTCGGGCGGCGGATCGAGCCATGCGAGGTCGCGCGGATCGGCGACGCCCCAGATCGCCGACGCCAGCACCAGAGCGGAGAGGTCCGCCTCCAGTATCTCCGGCGGATCGAAGCGCGGCAGGCCGGCGGTAGCCGCCTCCTCCCACAGCCGATAGGCGACGCCGGGTCGTTGCCGCGCGGCGCGGCCGGCGCGCTGCGTTGCCGCCGCCTGGCTGGCGCGCTCGGTGACGAGCCGCGTCATCCCCGCCGCGCGATCGTAGCGCGGGCGGCGCGCGAGGCCGGAATCGACCACCACGCCGATCCCGTCGAGCGTCAGGCTGGTTTCCGCGATCGAGGTGGCCAGCACCAATTTGCGCGCGCCGTCCGGCTCGGGGCGGATCGCGGCGCGCTGCGCGGCGGGGTCGAGGCTGCCGTGGAGCTTGTGGAGCGTGACGCCGGGCACGCCCTCCAGCCGCTCGGCGGTGCGCTCGATCTCGGCCACGCCGGGGAGGAAGGCGAGCACGCCGTCCCTCGTCTCGCGCAGCGCCTGACGGATCGCGCCGGCCATCGCCTCCTCGATCCGCGTCTCGCCGCCGCGTCCGAGGTAACGCAATTCGAGCGGCCAGCTCCGCCCCGCGCTCTCGATCACCGGCGCGTCGCCGAGCAGCCGGGCGAAGCGCGCGCCGTCGAGCGTGGCGGACATCGCAAGCAGCCGCAGGTCCGGCCGCAGCCCCGCCTGCGCGTCGATCGCGAGCGCGAGGCCGAAATCGCCATCGAGGCTGCGCTCGTGCACCTCATCGAACAGCACGGCGGAGACGCCGGCCAGCTCGGGATCGTTCTGGATGCGCGCGACGAAGATGCCCTCCGTCACCACCGTCACACGCGTCCTGGCGGAGCGTTTGGTGTCGAGGCGCGTGGCATAGCCGAAGGTCTGGCCGACCGGCTCGCCGGCGAGCGCCGCCATGCGCTCGGCCGCCGCGCGCGCGGCGAGGCGGCGGGGGGAGAGCAGCAGCACCTCGCCGCCGCACCAATCCTCCGCGATCAGCGCGGGCGCGACGGCAGTCGTCTTGCCCGCGCCCGGCGGCGCGACCAGCACGGCCGCCGATCGCTCGCGCAGCGCGGCGAGCAGATCGGCGAGCACGGCATGGATGGGAAGGTCGGGCGTCACGATCGGCCCCTTACCCGGTCAGGGCCGGGCTTGTCGAAGCCCCGCCTTCCCCTTTCATCGCCGGGCTGGAGACAGATCAGGCCAGCGTCTTCAGGTCCACCAGTGGCCGCGCGCCATAATGGCTGATGACCTCCGCCGCGCAGACCGCGCCAAGCCTGAGCGAATCTTCCAGCCCGCGCCCTTCCGCCTGCGCGTGGAGGAAGCCGGCGGCGAACAGGTCGCCCGCGCCGGTCGTGTCGACCACCTTGTCCACGGGGGCGGCGCCGACGCGGACGCGCTCGCCGCCCGTGATCGCCATGGCGCCGTTCTCGCTCAGCGTGACGACGAGCAGCGGCACCTTCGCCTGTACGGCGGCGATCGCCGCTTCCACGTCGCCAGTCTCGGTGAGGCACATGATCTCCGCCTCGTTGGCGAACAGCACGTCGATCAGCCCATGCTCGATCAACTCGTGGAACGCGCCGCGATGGCGCTCGATGACGAATTCGGCGGAAAGCGTGAAGGCCACCTTGCGTCCGGCCGCGCGGGCGACGTCGATCGCGGCGCGCATCGCGGCGCGCGGCTCCTCCGGGTCCCACAGATAGCCTTCGAGATAGAGATATTGCGCGTCGGCGATCAGGTCGCGGTCCAGCGCCTCTGCGGGCAGATAGTGCGACGCGCCGAGGAAGGTGTTCATCGTGCGCTGCCCGTCCGGCGTCACGAAGATCAGGCAGCGGCCGGTGGTCGGCTGGCCGGCGCGCGCGGCGGTGTCGAAGCGGATGCCGGCGGAGCGGATGTCATGCGCGAATACCTGCCCGAGCTGGTCGTCGGCGACCTGCCCGATGAAGCCGCACTTGCCGCCCAACGAGGCGATGCCGGCGATCGTGTTCGCCGCCGATCCGCCGGAAACCTCCTGCCCCGGCCCCATCTTGCCATAGAGCGCGTCGGCCTCCTCCGGCGAGAAGACGAGCTGCATCGCGCCCTTGGTCATGCCGTTGTCGGTGATGAAATCGTCGGCGGCGGGGGCGATGATGTCGACGATGGCGTTGCCGATCGCGACGACCGCGTATGTGGGCTTGGTCAAGAAAGGAAATCCCCAACGGATTGAAGCTGGCGAGCGCCCTAGTCATGACGCCCGCCTTGCGCAACCGGCCGGGACCGCGCATCTCCCCCGGGATGTTCGGCGCTTTCGCCCTGTCGCTGGCCCAGTTGGGCGATCCGCGCATCCTGCGCGTGCTGGGCAAGAGCCTGCTGCTCACGCTGGTGCTGTTCGTGCTGCTCGGCGTCGGCGTGTGGTGGGGCGTGGAGGCGTGGGCGGCGCGATCGGCATGGCATGACGCGCTGGCTGGCGCCGCGACCGTCGTGGCGCTGGGCCTGGGTTTCTGGTTCCTGTTCCGCGCCGTGGCGATCGCGGTGGTCGGGCTGTTCGCCGACGAGGTGGTCGCGGCGGTGGAGGCGCGGCATTATCCGGCGGCGCTGGCGAGCGCGCGGCCGGTGGCGATGCACCGCGCGGCGCTGATGGGGCTGCGCTCGGCGACGCGCGTCCTGATCGTCAACCTGCTGCTGCTGCCGGCCTATGGCGTGCTGCTGGTCACCGGCGTCGGCACGGCGGCGCTGTTCTTCATCGTCAACGGCTGGCTGCTCGGGCGCGACCTGAGCGATATGGTCGCGGCGCGGCACATGGACGATGCGGCGATGCGCGCGTGGCGCCGGACGAACGGCGCGCGACGCTTCGTGCTCGGGCTTGCCGCGACCGGGCTGTTCGTGGTTCCGCTGCTCAACATCCTCGCGCCGGTGCTGGGCGCGGCGATGGCGACGCATTTCTTTCATCGGGGACGGGCATGAGATCGGGGCTTGGTATCGTGGCGACGACGGCGCTGCTGGCGGGCTGCGCCTCGACCGGCACGACCCCGCCGCCGGCGACGCCCGCCGCGGTCGTCGCCGTTCCGTATAATGCCGTCGGGCTGGAGCGGGTGATCGGGCACGACGCCGCCGCGCTGGTCAAGCTGTTCGGCCAGCCCGACGCCGACGTGCGCGAGGGGACGGCGCGCAAGCTCCAGTTCCAGAGCCGCATCTGCGTGCTCGATGCCTATCTCTATCCGCGCGGGGGGGAGGAGCCGCGCGTCACCTATATCGATGCGCGCGAGCCGGACGGCAGCTCGATCGACCGCGCGAGTTGCGTCGCCGCGCTGACGCGGCGGGACGGCGCGCGGTAGCTTTTGGCGGCGCCTGCCCGCTCCCCCACCCCGCCCCCCAGTCATGATGCCGATGGGAGGCGGGGTGGGGGAGCGGGCAGGCGCCGCTTCATCCCAACAAAAACGTCCCCTCGATCACCGTCACGCAATCGCCGCCCAGCACCACGCGATCGCCATCGAGCCGGCAGGACAGCCGCCCGCCGCGCGCGCTCGCCTGGAAGGCGCTGAACCGGTCGCGCCCCAGCCGCTTCGCCCAATAAGGCGTCAACACCGCATGGGCGGAGCCGGTCACCGGGTCTTCGTCGATCCCGTGCGCGGGCGCGAAGCAGCGGCTGATGATGTCGCTGTCGTCACCCGGCGCGGAGACGATCGTCAGCCAGTCCCCCAGCTTCGCCAGCGCGCGGAAATCGGGATCGAGCGCGCGGACGATATCGGCGTTCTCCACCACGATCACGCTGTAGCGGCTGGAGTGCCACAGCGTCTCCACCGCCTCCGCCAGCCCGAGCGCGGCGACGGCATCCGGCAGCGGCTTCGGCGCGGGCGCCCATGCCGGCAGCTCCATCGCATAGCCCGCGCCGTCACGCGCCACCTCCAGCACGCCGGCCATGCGCGTGCGGAAGCGCACCCGCTGGCGCGCGTCGTCGCTCGACAGCACGAAATGCCCGCTCGCCAGCGTGGCATGGCCGCACATCTCCACCTCCGCCGCCGGAGTGAACCAGCGCAGCTCGAAATCCGCCGCGCCGCTCGTATCGGGGATGAAGAAGGCGGTTTCGGAAAGGTTGTTCTCCGCCGCGATCTTCTGGAGCAATGCGTCGTCCAGCCATGCGGAGAGCGGCATCACCGCCGCCGGGTTGCCGGTGAACGGCGCGCTCGCGAAGGCGTCGATCTGCGCGAAACCCAGTCTCATCGGCGCTGCTCCTGCATCATATCCGCTTGCCGAACCAATGCGGCGTCACGTCCGCCTCGATCAGCGGATTGTCGGTATCCTCATAGCCTTCGGGATCGAGGTGGATCAGCACCTCCACCTTGGGGAAGGCGTCGCGCAGGCGATGCTCGACGTTGACGACGATGTCGTGCGCCTCGGTGACGCTGAGGTGGCCGTCCACCTCCATGTGGAATTGCGCGAAATCGTGGCTGCCGGAGCGGCGCGTGCGGAAATCGTGGATGCCCCTGATCCCCGGCTGGCGCGCGGCGACCTCGATATAGGCGGCGCGCTGGTCCTCCGACCATTCCTTGTCCATGAGCTGATCGATCGCCTGGCTCGACGCCTGAAACGCGCCCCACGCCAGCCACAGCGCGATGGCGATGCCGAACACCGGGTCCGCCCAGCGCCAGCCGACGAACTGGTCGAGCACCAGCGCGACGATCACCGATCCGTTGAGCAGGGCGTCGGACTGGTAATGGAGGTTGTCGGCAAGGATCGCCACCGATCCGGTGCGGCGGATGATCTGCCGCTGATACCAGAGCAGCACCAGCGTCGCGCCGATCGCGACCGCCGAGACGACGATGCCCAGCCCCGCGTCATGCGTCGGCTCCGGGCTGCCGAGCGCGACCACCGCGCGCCATGCGATGCCGACCGCCGAGGCGGCGATCAGCGCGACCTGGAACAGCGCCGCCAGCGCCTCCGCCTTGCCGTGGCCGAAGCGGTGGTCGTGGTCCGCCGGCTCCGCCGCGACCTTCACCCCGTAGAGCGTGACGATGCTGGCGAGCAGATCGAGCGCGGTGTCGGCGAGCGAGCCGAGCATCGCCACCGATCCGGTATGCCACGCGCCGAACCCCTTGAGCACGAGCAACGACGTCGCCATCGCCACGCTGGCCAGCGCGGCGCGCATCGCGAGCGGAATGATGCGGCGGCGTTCCTCGCCCGTCATGGGTAGAGCAATCCCTCGCGCCAGCCGCCGGTTCCATCGGGCAGGAACAGGCGGCGTTCATGCAGGCGGTGGGCGCGATCCTGCCAGAATTCGATCCGCTCGGGCGTGACGCGATAGCCGCCCCAATGCGGCGGGCGCGGCACCTCGCGACCTTCGAAGCGCGCCTTCACCTCCTCGAAGCGCGCCTCGAACGTCTCGCGCCGGTCGAGCGGGCGCGACTGGTCCGACGCCCAGGCGCCGAGCTGCGAATCGCGGCTGCGCGTCGCGAAATAGGCGTCGCTCTCCGCATCGCCCGCCAGTGTCACCGGCCCTTCGATGCGGATCTGGCGACGCAGCGATTTCCAGTGGAACAGCAGCGCCGCATGCGGGTTCGCCGCGAGATCGGCCGCCTTGCGTCCCTCGCGGTTGGTGTAGAAGACGAAGCCGTCGCGCCCGTGCCCCTTCAGCAGCACCATGCGCACCGACGGGCGCCCCCGCGCATCCGCCGTCGCCAGCGCCATCGCATTGGAATCGTTCGGCTCGCTGGCGCGCGCCTCGGCATACCAGGTGTCGAACAGGGCGAAGGGATCGGTGCTCATGCGCCCGTCCATAGCGGCCCCGCGCGCGCGACGCCATCGCGCGTCTCTTGAGCAGGCCCGCCCACGCGCCTACAGGACGCGCCACAGATTTCCCGGAGTCCCCATGGCAGGCCATTCCAAGTTCAAGAACATCATGCACCGCAAGGGCGCGCAGGATAAGAAGCGCTCGGCGGCCTTCTCCAAGCTCAGCCGCGAGATCACCGTCGCGGCGAAGATGGGCACGCCCGACCCCGACATGAATCCGCGCCTGCGCGCCGCCGTCAACGCGGCCAAGGCGGCGTCGATGCCGAAGGACAATATCCAGCGCGCGATCGACAAGGCGAGCCGGGGCGATGCGGAGAATTACGAGGAAGTGCGCTACGAGGGCTTCGGCCCCGGCGGCGTCAGCCTCATCATCGAGGCGCTGACCGACAACCGCAACCGTACCGCCACCAACGTGCGCACCGCCGTCAGCAAGAACGGCGGCAACCTTGGCGCGTCCGGCTCGGTGAGCCACGGCTTCGACCGCATGGGCCTCATCACCTATCCGGCGGGCGCGGGCGACGCGGAGAAGGTGTTCGAGGCGGCGCTGGAAGCCGGCGCGGAGGACGTGCAGTCGAGCGAGGACGGCCACGAGATCTGGACGGCGCAGGCCGACCTCCACGAAGTCGCCCGCGCGCTGGAGCCGGTGCTCGGCGAATATGAGGGCGCGAAGCTCGCCTGGCGCCCGCAGACCATGGTGCAGGTCGACGAAGGCGACGCCGCGACGCTGTTCAAGCTGATCGACACGCTCGACGACGACGACGACGTGCAGCAGGTCTGGGGCAATTACGAAGTGTCCGACGAAGTGATGGAAAAGCTGGGCTGATCGCTTTGGCCTGCGGCGCGGCGCGATGATCATCCTCGGCCTCGATCCCGGCCTCGGCACGACCGGCTGGGGGGTGATCCGGGCGGAGGGGAACCGGCTGTCGCATGTCGCCAATGGCCGGTTCGTCACCGACACCGCCGAGCCGCTGGCGCGGCGGCTGGCGCATCTCGATACGATGCTGGCGGCGATCATCGCGGACTATCAGCCCGCCGCCGCCGCGGTCGAGGAGGTGTTCGTCAACGTCAATCCGCAGTCGACGCTGAAGCTCGGGCAGGCGCGCGGGGTGATCCTGCTCGGCGTCGCGCGCGCGGGGATCGAGCCGGGCGAATATGCCGCGCGGCTGGTGAAGAAGGCGGTGGTCGGCGTCGGCAATGCCGAGAAGGCGCAGGTCCACGCGATGGTCGCGCGGCTGCTGCCGGGCACGAAGATCGCCGGTCCCGACGCGGCCGACGCGCTGGCGGTGGCGATCACCCACGCGCACCATCTCGCCAGCCGGCGCGCGGGGATCATCCGCGCCTGAGGCCGTCAGGCGACCTCAGGCGCGGCGTCGCTCAATAGGGGCGATGGCGGTATCCGCCGCGCCATCCGCCCGGACGGCCGTATCCCGGCCGGCCATAGCCCGGCCGGCCGTAGCCGTAATGCCGGTAATACCAGTTGCGATACGGATAGGGCCGATAGGTCCAGCGGTTGTCGATGAAAATCCACGGCCGATACCAGGTGGGCGCGGCATAATAATAAGGCTGGTCGGCATAGCCCTCGTAATAGAAGGCCGGCGCGCCGCCGCGCACGACATAGCCCGGCGGGCAGCCGGGGCTGGTCGCACCGCTGCTCGCGCTGCCCACCGCCGCGCCGCCGACCGCGCCCATCACGCCGCCGACCGCCAGGCCCGCGCCGCGATCGTGCCGCCCCGCGACGCTCGATCCGAGCAGCGCGCCGAGCAGGCCGCCGATCACCGCCCCGGTGCCGGCGTTGTTGCCGGAACGCACGCAATAACGCTGCGCCCAATCCTCGGCATAGGCCTCGTAACGGCGATCCTGATCCTGCTGCTGCGCATAGGCCGGATCGGCCTGATAGCCCGGCGGCGGGGGCGGCGGCTGCGTGCCGTCATAGCCCGGTGGGGGCGTGTTGGCATAAGCGTCCGACGGCGGCGGCGCATCGGGATATGCCGGCGCGGACTGGTTATATTGGTCGTACTGGCCGCCGTAGCGCTGCGCCGGATAGCCCGGTGCGGGTGGTGGGGGCGGATAATTCCCCGGCGGCGGCGGTGGCGGCGGATAGTCCTGGGCGGACACGGCGACAAGGGGAACCGCCACGGCGACGGCACCCGCCGTCACCCGCAACGTCAACGCACGCCAGTTCACGGTCATCATAGGGTGGACCTTCATCGATGCTTGCGGGAAGCCTTTTATGGATATCAGTGTTAACCGGCGCTGACGAACGCGTTTGCCGCGCTTCACCTGGCCGTGCGCAAAGCCGCTTCCGCCGCTCCGCCGTTCCGGTTACGTACCGTCCATGCGATATCTTCCGTTCCGCGTCGCCCGATGATCGCGCACCTCAAGGGCCGGCTGGAATCGACCGGCGTGGATCATGCCGTGATCGACGTTGGCGGCGTCGGCTATCTCGTCGGCGCCTCCTCGCGCACGCTCGCCGCGATCGGGCCGGTGGGCGAGGCATGCGTCTTGTTCACCGAGATGCTGGTGGGGGAGGAGTTCATCCGCCTCGTCGGCTTCGCTCGGGCCGACGAGCGCGACTGGTTCCGCCTGCTGACCGGCGTGCAGGGCGTCGGCGCGCGCGTGGCGCTGGCGATCCTCTCCGCGCTGGAGCCGGCCGACCTGTCGCGCGCCATCGCCGCGCAGGACAAGGCGATGGTCGCGCGCGCCAACGGCGTCGGTCCGAAGCTCGCCGAACGCATCGTGCGCGAGTTGAAGGACAAGGCGGGCGGCATCGCGCTCGGCCCCGGCGGGTCGGGCGCGTCCGCGCCGGCGGCGGGCGGCGCGGGTGCGGATGCGGTGTCGGCGCTGCTCAACCTCGGCTTCCGCCCGGCGGAGGCGAGCGCGGCGGTGGCGGCGGCCGAGGAGGAACTGGGCGGCGGCGCGACGCTCGACGCGCTCGTGCGGCTCGCGCTGCGCAAGGCGGCGCGGTGAGGGGCGCACGGTGACTGGCGCCGCGATATTCTGGCCGATGGGCGCGCTGGCGCTTCTCACCTTCATCGTGCTGGGCCAGATACCGCTACGGCGCTTCGCGGCGGTGCGGAAGAAGGAAGTCACCCCGGACGATTTCCGGTTCGGCGAATCCGATCGGGTCGGCAGCCGGGTTGCCATCCCCAACAGGGCGATGATGAACCTGCTGGAACTGCCGACGCTCTTCTATGTCCTGTGCCTGATGGCGTTCGTTTCGGCCGGCGTGACGCCGCTGTTGCTATGGCTTGCGTGGACCTATGTCGGCCTGCGTTATGTCCACACGCTGATCCACATGACGTGGAACAAGGTGGCCCATCGCCTTGTCCCCTTCGCGTTCAGCAATGTCGTGCTGATCGCGATGTGGGCGGTGTTCTTTGCGAACCTCGCGATCGGGTGACGCTCGGCCCGCCGCTGGCGGTCATCCGTTTTGAGGCGTTGCGGCAACCGGCGCGCCTCGATAGCATCCGCGCGCCTGACAAGGCCCAACAGGAGAGCGCCGATGAAGTGGCTTCCCCTCGTATCCGCCAGCTTGCTGCTGGTTCCCGAAATCGCCGTCGCCCAACAAGCCGCGCCGCAGCAGCGTCCCGGCGCGGGGCAGCCCGGCCGCCCCGGCCCCGGCACGCGCCCGACGCACCCCGGACAGGGGCAGCGCCCACCCGGCGTTCGCCCGCCGAACCCCGGCGTCAGACCTCCCAACCCCGGCGTGCGTCCGCCCAGGCCCGGTCCCGGCGGCCAGCGCCCGCCCACGACGCGCCCGGTGCCGCTGCCCGGTCCCGGCAATGGCCACCGTCCGCCGCAGCGTCCGCCTTCGTGGCATCGTCCGCCGAACTTCCGGCCGATCCCCGCGCCGGTCTATCGCTATCCGCGCGGGCATCATTATCGCCGCTGGTCGATCGGGCTGATCCTGCCCTCGCTATTCCTTTCGACCGCCTATTACTTCGATAATTACAACAATTACGGCATCTATCCGCCGCCGCCGGGGCATCGCTGGGTGCGCTACGGGCCGGACCTGCTGCTGGTGAACACGCGCAACGGCCGCATCGACGACGTGCTCTACGGCGTGTTCCGCTGACGATGCCGGGCGGAGCGGCCCCCGACCGGCCGCTCCGCCCGATTTCGCTTCCCCCGCCCGCGCGTTCTGCTTATGTCCCGGCGATGACCGATGCCGATCGCCTGTTGACCCCCGCCCGCCGGCCGGAGGATGTCGATGCGGCGCTGCGTCCCCGGACGCTCGACGATTTCGTCGGGCAGAAGGCGGCGCGGGAGAATCTGCGCGTGTTCATCCAGGCGGCGCGGGCGCGGGGCGACGCGCTCGATCACGTCCTGCTGTTCGGCCCGCCCGGCCTCGGCAAGACGACGCTGGCGCAGATCGTCGCGCGGGAGATGGGCGTGGGCTTCCGCGCCACGTCCGGCCCGGTGATTGCCAAGTCGGGCGATCTCGCCGCGCTGCTCACCAATCTCGAGGACGGCGACGTGCTGTTCATCGACGAGATCCATCGCCTTCAGCCGGCGGTGGAGGAGGTGCTCTATCCGGCGATGGAGGATCGCGCGCTCGATCTGATGATCGGCGAGGGGCCGTCGGCGCGATCGGTGCGCATCGACCTGCCGCGCTTCACGCTCGTCGGCGCGACGACGCGGCAGGGGCTGCTGACCACGCCGCTGCGCGATCGCTTCGGCATCCCGGTGCGGCTGCAATTCTATACGGTGGACGAGTTGGAGCACGTCGTGTCGCGCGCCGCGCGGCTGCTCGACCTGCATATCGCGCGCGACGGCGCGGCGGAGATCGCGCGGCGCGCGCGGGGGACGCCGCGCATTGCCGGCCGGCTGCTGCGCCGCGTGCGCGACTTCGCCAATGTCGCCGGGGTCGCGGAGGTGGATGCGCTGGCCGCCGACCGCGCGCTCAACCGGCTGGAGGTCGACAAGCTCGGCCTCGACGCGATGGACCGGCGCTATCTCATGATGATCGCGGATATCTATCGCGGCGGGCCGGTGGGGGTGGAGACGCTCGCCGCCGGCCTCTCCGAGCCGCGCGACACGATCGAGGAAGTGATCGAGCCGTATCTGATCCAGCTAGGCCTTGTCGCGCGCACCGCGCGGGGGCGCATCCTCAACCCCGGCGGCTGGAAGCACCTTGGCCTCAACCCGCCCGCCGGAAGCCAGGACGGGCTGTTCGACTAGGCTCCCGCCCTCAAACCAAAACGCCACCCCGAAGCGGGATGGCGCTGGTGGTTTCCGATCCCAGCGGGCCGCTCAATGATGCAGCAGGCTGTCCGGCACCTTGCCGCCGTTTTCGGCGAGCTTCTGCATCACCGCTTTGTGAAGCGCGATATTCTCCTCCGCGGTGCCGTCCGCGCCGGCATGTATGTCCAGTTCGTTCGCCAGTTCCTTGCGGGCATCGAGGCTCGAATCCATGTCGAGCAGCTTGAGCAGGTCGACGATCGACACCTGCCAGTTGCCGCCGCCGCCTTTGCCGGCGGCGAGTTGCGTGAGCACCGCCTCGACGTCGACCGGCTCGCTCGGCGGCGGGGGCGCGACCGCGACGGCCGCGTCCGCCGTCGCTCCACCGGTATCGGCCGGCGCGCTCGCTTCGGGCGCCGGCGCGTCATGGTGGAAAATCTTGTTCATGATCGTCGAAAAGATACCCACGCAATCCTCCATCACTTGAGTCGTTCAGGGGAGCCGCAGGGAATATCACGCGATCGCGCGGGCAATGTAGTTGCGCCAAGGCGAAGGCCGGGCGCGCCGCCGGTTGTTCGTTCCCATTCCGTGACAATGACGCGGCGGGGCGCCTTGGGTAGCGCCCCGCGCGAACATTCACGGATCGATGCTCGTGCCCAGCGCCGCGTTGACCAGCCCGCCGTCCACCACCAACGTATCGCCCACCACATAGTCCGACGCGCGGCTGGCTAGGAAGATCGCGGCGCCGGCCATGTCGTCGAAATTGCCGACGCGCCGCATCGGGATGCCCTTCGCCACCTCGTCGCCGTGGTCGCGCGCGGCGCGGTTCATCTCGCTGGCGAAGGCGCCGGGCGCGAGGCTGGTGACGATGATCCCGTCCTTCACCAGCCGCGCCGCCATCCGCTTGGTGAGATAGATCAGCGCCGACTTGGACGCATGATAGCTGTACGTCTCCCACGGATTGAGCCTGAGGCCGTCGATCGAGGTGATGTTGATCACCTTGGACGGACGATCATGGCTCGCCTCGCGCTTCAGCATCCCGTGCAGCGCCTGCGTCAGGAAGAAGGGCGACTTGACGTTGAGGTCCATCACCTTGTCCCAGCCGCTTTCCGGGAAATCCTCGAACGGCGTGCCCCAGGCCGCGCCGGCATTGTTGACGAGGATGTCGAGCCGCTCCTCGCGCGCCGCCAGCGCCTCGGCGAGCGCCTTGCAGCCGGCGACGGTGGAAACGTCCTGCGGCAGCGGAATGCAGTTCGGGCCGAGTTCGGCGGCGGTCTCCTCGCACGCCGCCGCCTTGCGCGAGGAGATATAGACTTTCGCGCCCTGCTCGATGAACGCCTTCGCGATGATCTTGCCGATCCCGCGCGACCCGCCGGTGACCAGCGCGATGCGCCCTTCCAGGCTGAAAAGATTGTTCAGGCTCATCCGACTCTCCCTCGAAATGCTTTCACCGCGCGCTAACGGACGGTCGGGCGACGGGCAAGTGCGGCAAACCGAAAATTCGAACGATGCTCGATTGACGTAGTGCAACCCCATACTATGCTGCCGAAAAACACGCACAGGAGAGAGATATGCGCTTCACCAACAAGCGCGCCGTCGTGACCGGCGGCGCCTCCGGGATCGGTCGTGCGACCGCGATCCGGTTGGCGGAAGAGGGCGCCGATGTGTGGATCGGCGACGTGGACGAGGCGGGCGGACGCGAGGTGGCGGAAACCTCGAACGGCCGCATTCGCTTCCGGCGTTGCGACGTGACGAAGGCGGAGGATATCCGCGCGCTGGTCGAGGCGGCCGACGCGGCGGGCGGTCTCGATGTGCTGTTCAACAACGCCGGCGCGGGCGGCGCGCGCGAGCATATCGACGAAATCGCGCCCGACGACTGGGATCGCACGCAGACGCTGCTGCTGCGCTCGGTCGCGCTCGGCATCCGCTATGCCGCGCCGCTGATGGCGAAGCGCGGCGGCGGGGCGATCGTCAACACGTCGAGCGTCTCGGCGCTCGGCAGCGGCTATGCCCCGATCGCCTATTCGACCGCAAAGGCCGGCGTGCTCCATCTCACCAAGGTCGCCGCCGCCGAACTGGCGAAGGATTCGATCCGGGTGAACGCCGTCGTGCCGGGCTTCATCACCACCAATATCTTCGTCAGTGCGCTCGAGCTGCCGGCGGACAAGCGCGCGGCGGCGAACCAGGTGATCGGCGGCATCGCCGCGCACGCCCAGCCGGTGAAGCGCGCCGGCCGGCCGGAGGATATCGCGGCGGCGGTGGCCTATCTCGCCAGCGACGACGCGGCCTTCGTCACCGGCACGCACATCCTGGTCGACGGCGGCCTGACGATCGGCACGCGGCAGAGCTGGGATCCGACGATGCCGGGCATGTTCGAGGCATTGGAGTCGATGGCGTGACCGCTCCCGTCACGC
Source organism: Sphingomonas sp. 67-36 (assembly GCA_001897375.1). Lineage (GTDB taxonomy): Bacteria > Pseudomonadota > Alphaproteobacteria > Sphingomonadales > Sphingomonadaceae > Sphingomonas. Next base: position 36,747 of record MKSU01000020.1, read on the forward strand.
TGGAAGCGGCGACGCCGGTGACCACTCCGCCGGCCCGCCGCCTCTCCAAGGGCGTGATGGGTTGCTACGGTTTCGGCGCCGCCGCCTATGGCGTGAAGGACGCCGGCTTCGGCACCTTCCTGCTGCTGTTCTACAATCAGGTGGTCGGCGTGCCGGCGGCGACGGTCGGCTTCGTCGTGATGATCGCGCTGATCGTCGACGCCTTCGTCGATCCCACGGTCGGCTCGCTGTCCGATCGCACGCGCAGCCGCTGGGGGCGGCGGCACCCGTGGCTGTACGGCGCGGCGCTGCCGATCATGCTCGGCTGGATCGCGCTATGGAATCCGCCGATCGGGCGGCCGGAGCCGGTGATCCTGCTGTGGCTGTTCGCGGTCGCCGTGATCGTGCGCAGCGCGGTCAGCGCCTATGAGGTGCCGAGCCAGGCGATGGCCGCCGAACTGAGCGCCGATTATGACGAGCGCACGCGGATCATGTCCTATCGCTACCTGTTTGGCTGGGCCGGCGGACTGCTGATGCTGATCTCCGCCTACGTCTGGTTCCTCGCCGCCGCGCCCGGCTATCCCAACGGGTTGCTCAACCCGGCGGGCTATCGCGGCTTCGCGCTGGCCGGGGCGCTGTTCATGGGGACGGCGATCCTCGTCTCGGCGATCGGCACGCATCGCGAGATCCCGCGCCTGCCCAAGCCGGAGATCCCGAAACAATCGCTGGCGCAGAACATGCGCGACATCGCCGAGACGCTGAAGAACCGCGCCTTCGCCGTGCTGATGCTGGCGGGGGTGTGCGCCTATACGGGGCAGGGGATCATCTACGCGATCTCCAATTACATCGCCAGCTTCGTCTGGGGTTTCAAGGGGATGACGTTCGTCTGGTACAGCATCGCGCTGTTCGCGGGCGTGATGGTCGCGTTCGTCGTCGCGCCGATCGTCGGGCGACACGGCAGCAAGCCGAAGGTCGGCGCGACCGCCTCGGTGCTGGCGGCGGTGATCGGCACCACGCCGTTCTGGCTGCGCCATTTCGGGATGTTCCCGGCGGTCGGCGATCCGTGGCTGCTGCCGCTGGTGTTCCTCTTCGCCGGGGTCTCCACGGCGTGCAGCGTCACCGCTTACGTGCTCGGCGCATCGATGCTGGCGGATGTGGTGGAAGAATCGGAATCGCGCACCGGGCGGCGTTCCGAAGGCTTGTTCTTCGCCGGCGGCTTCTTCGTCCAGAAATGCACCAGCGGCATCGGCATCTTCGTCTGCGGGCTGATCCTCGCCGCCGCGAGCTTCCCGGCGAAGGCGGTGCCGGGGCAGGTGCCGGAGGCGACGCTCGACCGGCTGACCGTCATCTATTCCTGCTGCTACCTGCTGTTCTACGGCGTCGCCGCCTTCTTCTACGCGCGCTTCCCCTTCGGGCGCGGAGAGCATGAGGCGCGGCTGGCGCAGCTCGCGGCGGCTGGCGTGCTCGATTCGGAACCGCGCGAACCCTTCGCATGACGGGTGGATGAACCACGATCGGATCGAGTCATCGGCACGCCGAAACGACTCATCGGAAAAGGTTCCCGCGGTGCTTGGTTTCTTTAACCTCTGCCCGTAGCGACAGGTTCAACGAACGTCCTGTTGACCGGGGGGTCGCAAGTGAATTTGAAGGTTTTGGCGGCGCGATTCGCGCTGGTGGTAACGTGCGGCCTGATGGCCACCGCCCCGGCGGCTGCCCAGTTCTGGCAGTGCGCGCCCTATGCCCGCGAGATTTCCGGCATCGACATCCACGGCAACGCCAATACCTGGTGGGGCCAGGCCGCCGGCCGCTACGAGCGCGGCAACGAGCCGCGTGTCGGCGCGGTGCTGGCGTTCAAGGCGACGCACCGGATGCGCGTCGGGCATGTCGCGATGGTCTCGCACGTCGTCAACGACCGCGAGGTGCTGCTGACCCATGCCAACTGGTCGCGCCCCGGCCGCGTCGAGACCGACGTGCGCGCCGTCGACGTCTCCCCCAACAACGACTGGAGCGTGGTGAAGGTGTGGTACGCGCCGCAGGGCGACCTCGGCACCTCCAGCTATCCGACCAGCGGCTTCATCTACGCCGATGCCGATGCCGCCGGCGCGCCCGCCGCGCAGCCCGCGATCGTCAACGATACGCGCAGCACGACCGCCCTGGCCAATATGGCGATCGCCGCCGCCGCCAAGGCGCCGGTGACGGGCGGGCTTTCGCTCGAGCAGTGATTTTCCGGCGCGCGCGCGGCATTGCCAGCGGGCGCGGAACGATTATGGTGCAGACGCAACGGGGCCGCCTTCGATCGCAAGCGCGGCCCCATTTCGTGTTCGAGCCAAGGTAGTGCCAGTGACCCTTCGCCAAGCAGTCGCCCCGATCGTCCTTCTTGCTGCGCTGGGGGGCTGCGCCAAGACCGGAGACATCGATCTCACCTCCGGCGTCGGCATCACCGCGGTCCGCTCGGCCTGCCCGGTGGTGGGTGTGCCGGCGGGAACGGGGGACATCACGCTGTTCGATCCAGCGACGAGCCGCGATTCCAGCGCGATCGACGTGGTGGCGGATATCAGCAACGTTCGCTCCACCTGTGACGACAGCGGCGAGCAGGTGCTGACCACCGTCACCTTCGACGTGCGCGCGCGGCGGTCGCGGGCTGATGGCCCCCGCGACGTGACCTTGCCTTATTTCATCACCATCGTCCGCGCCGGCAATGCCGTGGTCGCCAAGCGCGTCGGGCGGGTTGGGCTGCACTTCGATGCCGGCCAGACGCTCGCGTCCACCAGCGGGCAGGCGTCGACGACCATCACCCGCGCCGCCGCCACGCTCTCGCCGGAGGTGCGGGCGAAGCTCAATCGCAAGCGCAAGGCCGGGCAGGAGGATGCGGCGGTCGATCCGCTCAGCGCGCCGGATGTCCGCCAGGCGGTGCTGTCGGCCAGCTTCGAGGCGCTGGTCGGCTTCCAGCTCACCGAGGATCAGCTCAAGTATAACGCCCAGAGGTGAGGCCGGAGGCGTCGGCTGCTCTCCCGCGCGAGCGGGGGTTCGGCCGTCCTCAATCCCGCTCGATCAGATAGTTCATCCGCGCCGCCGCGATCGGACGGTCGCGGTCGTCCTGCCATGCGAAGGCGACGACATTGGCGACGCGATTGCCGAGTCGCGTGATCTGGCCAGCCGCGCGCGTCTCGCGGTCACGGCCGCCGCGCATGAAATCGACCGTGACGTTGATCGGCTTGATCCGTCCGCCGCCCTCGCTTTCCAGCGCGTGACGCAGCGAGGCGATCGCCGCCACTTCCAGGAGGCCGGAAATCGCGCCGCCCTGCAGGAAGCCGGGGCGGCCGAGCACGCCCGGATGGAACGGCATCACCATCACCGGCGTCCCGTCTTCGGCGCGCTCCAGCGTCGCTTCGAGCAAGGCGGCATAAGGCGGGAGCTTCATTTGCCGATCCTCGGATAGGTGCCGCTCGGCACCATGAAGGTTGCCGCGACATGCGCGATCGGGTCGTCGATGTCGCCGTCGTGCGCGATGCCGCGCGTGAAGGAGATTGAGCGCGCGACGCGCAGGCATTCGGCGCGGCCGATCACCGTGTGGCCGGGCCGTGCCGGCCGCAGATAATCGATGCGCAGGTCGAGCGTCGCGTGGGGCGCGAAGCCGCCGATGCGCTGCCACACGGCGATGCTGGTCGCCACGTCCATCATCGCGATGATCGGGCCGGAGGCGATCACGCCGCTCTCCTCGTCGCCGATCAGATCCTCCGAATAGGGCAGGGCGAGCTCCAGCCAGTTCTCGCCCATCGCGTGGAAGCGGACGCCCAGCCGCCCGGCATGGCCGTTGAACTCGCGGTTCTCGATCATCTCGAGCGCCATCTTTGCGGGGTCGAAATTCATGCGCTTCGTCCTACACGCTCGAACGCGTGGCGCAACGCCCGGACGTTGATGCGCGGCGCGGCGCGGGGTAGCGCTTTGCCGGCGGAGCACAGGAGAGAGCAATGGAACAGCGGGTGACGATCAACGTGGCGGACGGGATCGCCGATGTCCGGCTGACGCGCGCGGACAAGATGAATGCGCTCGATCCCGCGATGTTCGCCGGCATCAACGACGCGATCGCGAAGCTGGCGGAGATGAAGGGCGTGCGCGTCGCCGTGCTGTCCGGCGAGGGCAGGGCGTTCTGCGCGGGGCTGGACATGGCCTCGATGGCGGGCGGCGGATCGGGCGCCGACCTTGCCGCGCGCAGTTACGGGCTTGCCAATGCCCCGCAGCATGTCGCCTGGGGCTGGCGCGAACTGCCGATGCCGGTGATCGCCGCGGTGCACGGCGTGGCGATGGGCGGCGGCTTCCAGGTGATGTCCGGCGCGGACATCCGCATCGTCCATCCCGCGACGCGCATGTCGATCCGCGAGACATATTGGGGGCTGGTGCCGGACATGGCCGGGGTCGCGCTGTGGCGCACGCTGGCGCGCGACGATGTGCTGCGCGAGCTGACCTATACCGCGCGCGAATTCTCCGGCGTGGATGCGCTGGCCTATGGCTTCGCGACGCGGCTGGCCGACGATCCCCACGCGGCGGCGATGGCGCTGGCGCGCGAGATCGCGGGGCGCAATCCCGATGCGGTGCGCGCATCCAAGCGGCTCTACAATCTCGCCGCCGATGGCGATGCCGAGACTGTGCTTCGCGCCGAAAGCGCGGAGCAGATTCCGCTTCTGCGCTCGCCCAATCAGGTCGAGGCGGTGCGCGCGAACATGGAAAAGCGCGCGCCGCTGTTCAGCGATTAGTCTTTGCGAACGGTGAGCTGCCGTCCGTCAGAACGGCAGCCACTTCGACTTGTGGCTGAACTTCATATAGCCGACGTTCACCCCCGCGCGCCAACCGACGCCCAGCCGCACCGGGATCAGCACGACATTGCCGCGCCGCAGATAGGTCGCGGCGAATCCGCCGACGAAATACAGCCGCCCCTCGGCGGCGGGGAAGCGGCGGTAAAGCTCCTCGGTGTCGTAGAGGTTGTACACCAGCACGAACACCTTGTTGGCGTCCCCGCCGAGATCGAAGCCGAGCGACGGGCCGGTCCAATAGACCGGCATCTGCCCCTCCACCTTGTGCGTCATGATGCCCGAGCCGTAGCGCAGGCCGACGACCACCGCGCCCGACGCCTCGCGCCCGGCGATATAGGCGTTCGGCTCGCCCTGGTCCTTCAGGATCTTCTCGATGATCGAGGCGAGGCCCTCCGCGCCCTTGCCGAACACGCCTTCGCCGGCGCTGATCAGGTCGTCGCGGTGGAAGGTGTCGGCGGCATTGCTGGTCGACTGCGCGCGGTTTTCCGGCGTCGCCGTGCCGTTGGCGGGCGGCAGCGCCAGCGGCGCGGATTGCGCGGGCGGCGGCGGGGCCTCCGCCGGCACCGGCTCGTCGGGAAAGGTCTGCGTCTGCTGCGCGGCGGGCGCGTTGCGCGGCGCGGGGGAGATGTCGTTGTCGATCGCCTTGTTAGGGTCGATCGTCCGCACCTGCGCCGGTGCCGCCGTACCGGCCATCAGCGTCGCCGTCAGCCCGAGGGCCAGCATCACCTTGCGCATCTTCAACCTTCCCCCGGGAAATGGAATTATCCCCGCGGCGGAGCGTAACCACCATGCCGCTTTCACGGCAATGAACCGGACGACGACCCGAGTCGATTTCGCGCCGAGGCGAATCCGCAATGCATCGGTTGATCGCCGCGATTCCCGCCGCTATAGCCCGCCCTCGCGCCGCAGCCGGAGACGTGGGTGAGTGGCTGAAACCAACGCTTTGCTAAAGCGTCATACGGGAAACCGTATCGAGGGTTCGAATCCCTCCGTCTCCGCCATAATTTTCTATAACGTGCTGTATTTACCAGATTTTTTGCCGTCGATGACTGGTTTTCAACCCCAGTTCGGTTTGGTTGCACCTCCGCCCGGCACTCTTTCCTTTGAGAAAAATCCATATAATTCAATGTGATCCGGTTCTGGAAGCGCATCTTCGGCCATACAGTGTTTCGCTGGCGGATTCGAACACCGCAGGTGGAGGCATGAATCCGCTTTTGGCGTCACACTCCGAAGCCATACATGCGCGCCTAGTTATTTGTATTTGTCGCCGCCATATCCAAACGGCGAAAGCAAACACGATTGCTCCGGTCGCTATATCAACAGCCAATCCCCTCTGACGACCATGAAAATAGGCCACCAGAATACTGACAATGGCCGGAGCAGATAGCGCAAGCAATCCCGTCGGGTCACTTTCCTCAATGTGGCGTAATTCAGTTCGCCAACAGCTTCCTCGGTATGGTCCATCTCGCTACCGCCAGATACTGGCTCAAACTTGTCCACGTCGCTACGGCGTCGGCGCGACGGCATCCATGATCGTGATGCGCTTGCCTTCCGAGGCGCCGACGCTCGAATTGGTAACCAGGATCGTCGTGCCGGGCCGCAGCGCCGCCTTTACCGATTCGTAGAAACCTCGCGGCGTGCGCACGCGGTTGATCGTCGCCTCGTCGAGCTCGCGGCCCTCGTCGCCTTCGTGCCCCGGCAGGCCGACATAGATCCAGTGCGGCGTGCCGTCCTTGCCCGTCGTCAGGGTGATGACGTGCGAGCCGGGATCGTCGTCGTTGACGATCGCCGCGCTGCGCCCGATCTCCACGCCGTTGCGCAACACGACAATCCGCTGATCCTTCTTGGCGACGATGATCGTCAGCGGGCCGGTCGGCGCTTTTTCGGGCGTCCAACGATATTCCTGCTGGTCGAGATCGTCATTGGTGATCGGCTTGCCCGTCGCGTCGATCGGCGCAAGCAGGCTGGCCTCGCTGGTCCGGACATGGTCGATCGCATTGCCCATCACCACCACCGTCGCGCCGAGCGTGGTGATCTTGAACAGCTCGCGAGAGAAGTCGAAGGGCAGGTGCACGCAGCCGTGGCTTTCGGGATAGCCGGGCAGGCCGCCGGCATGGAGCGCGATGCCGTCCCAGGTCAGCCGCTCCTGAAACAGCATCGGGGCGTTGTGATATTTGCTCGAATGGTGGTTGGCATCCTTCTGCAGGATCGTGAACACGCCGGTCGGCGTCGAATGGCCCGCCTTGCCTGACGAGATCGTCGTCGCGGCGATGCGCACGCCGTTGCGATAGACGGTGGCGATCTGGCGCGACAGATCGACATAGATCAGCAGCGGCCCGCTCGGCGCGACCCGCGACGCCCATACCCATTGGCCGGGCTTGAGGTGGTCGGCGATCCGCGCGAACTCGGCCGGCGAGCTGGCGGTCGCGCCCTGCGCATGCGCCGCCGCCGGGAACGCGGCGGCGAGGGACAGGCCAAGCAGAAGTTTCTTCACGATGCGTTCCTCTGTGATTTTTCGGCAAGCGTCACCGCGATTACGGTCGAAACATGGTGCAGCGCGTTTTTTGTCCGGTGACGGTCTGGAGAGTCAATCGGCGGCCCCTCCCGCGCAAATTGACGAAGGGGCGCCAGTCATCCGTCGCCGTTGCGCTCGATGCGACCGCCACGAGGGCCCCCTTGGCATCGTAAAACATCGATAGCCGGTCGTCGCCGTAACGAGTGACGATCCCCGGATCGTCGCATCGCACCTGCCGTGCATCGGGCGGCGCCGACAGCGGAACGCCGAGCACGGCCAGCCGATCGCGATAGGCTGCGATCGTACAGGCCCGATGCCGCGCGGAGAAGGCGCAAAGGCTCCGTCGTCGGAGCCATGCGGTCTGGTCCTCCAGCCAGGATGAAGACGGCAGGGCGATCTGGCGCAGCCGCTGGCGCATCGTCGCGTCGAGCGCGCGCAAGGGGGGATCGCCGCACACCAGCTGGTCGGTCGCATAAACAGGTCGTGCGCAATCGGCGGTGGCTTGCGGTATTGGCGGCGGGATGGCCGCCGCCTGCTGCAGCGGCGATGCGAGGACGATCATCAAGCCGATAGGGATCATCAAACCTCCTTGTCGAACGAGAGCGGCGCGCGTCGGAAACCACAATCGCCGTAACCGTTGAAAGAATGCTTTCGTTCAGCGATGCCCGGCGGGGCGAACTCGTCATTCGATTGACGCCAATGTCAGGAAAAAGCGATGTTCGAACAACTGACCATCGCGACGATCACGCTGCTGCTGATCGTGTCATTGCACGGCGCAGGCCTGCTGAGCCTCGATCGACTGATTCAGGGCATTGAGCATTCAGTCTATTTTTCGACAATCACCTATGCCACGATCGGCCATGACGACGAAGGACTGATGAAAACTGGCGCCTCGCGGCAGCGATGGAGGGGATAATCGGCGTGATCCTGCTCGGCTGGTCGACGGCATTCTTCGTTTCTCTGGCGGGGCGGTTCGGTCACCGATGAGTTGCGATGGCGTCTCGCTTCCGCGCACTGCACGCTTCGTTCAGTCATCCCGGATATGGCGCTTCCTCACGACGCTTGTTGGTGCGGTGCTGTTCGCCGGAGCGGCCCTGGCGCAATCGCCCGTGGCATCGTCGGGCGCAACAGGCGCGGCGCCGGCCTCGCCGGCCGCACTGCTGCAACAGGCGCAACAAGCTGTCTCCGCGCCGCTCGACAATTTCAGCCTGGATGAGATCCATCGCCTGACGCAATTGCGCGAGCGCGTCGCTCACCTGCGCGACCTCGCCGGCCAAAAGGCCGACGCCGGCACATTGGAGACGCGCATCCTGCAGGCGCAGATCGCGGCTTTCGGCCCCATACCGGCGATCGCCAGGAGCGAGCCGGCGGCGGTCACCGCACGGCGGCAGGCGCTCGATCATGTGCTGTCGGCGCGAATAGGACCGGTGCTCGCCGCGCGCGAAACGGCGGCCGCCGCGAGCACGCTGGTTCGCGAACTGGACGCGCGGCTTCGCCGGATGCGGCATCACCGACTGTTCAGCTACAATGACTCGCCGCTTGATCCCCGCGTCTGGGTCAGCGCCGTCACCAGCATATCGCAACGCGCATCGGAAGCCGGTCAGATCTACGCTGCGGCGTGGCACGGGCCGAATGCGAAAGCGGTTCGCCGTCAGGCGATCGAGGCGGCCGTCCTGATCGTGCTGGGCACGGTGATCGGCGCATGGCTGCTGCGTATGCTGATCGCGCTGATCGATCGCCGCATCGCCGCATCGCCGAGCCCGCCGAAGCGGTTGCTCTACAATTTGCTGCGCGATGTCGTGGGCGCCGTTCTGCTCACCGTCGCGATCCTGGCGACCTGGGTCGCGGTGGCGTTGATCCTCGAATCGGTCATGCCGCAAGCGGTGTGGGTCGAATTGACGCGAACGCTGATCATCTCGTCACTGGTGGCGATGATCGCCGGCTGGCTCGGGCCGAGCATCCTGTTGTCGCCGTTCCCGGAGCTGCGCATCGTTCGGCTCGACGATGCCGACGCGCATCGCGGGCGAACGATCATTCTGTTGCTCGGCATCGTCGTCGCGCTCGAAACATTGTTCTCGCTCCTCGAGGAACGCGCCTGGACCGGCAGCGCGTTCGCCAACCTCGTATCGGCGACGATCGTGCTCGGCGGCGGCTGGCTGTTGCTGCAACTCACCGCGTTGTTCAGACGACGCCACCGGCCGGACGGAAGCGCGGCGAACGCGGACGGCGCGGCGGTGCCGGCCCAGGTCGACACCCTCGATTTCGTCGGCCCGATCAACCGCGTGATCCGCGTCGTAGTCTTCATATCGGTCGCCGCCGCGCTGCTGGGATTCGTCATGCTCGCACGGTCGGTGCTGGTCTCGACGATCGTCTCGCTCGCTGTGATCGCCATCGCGGTCTATCTGCAAAGTTCGATCCGGCTTGTCCTCACCCTCCTCGCGCAAGGGCCGCTCAATCGCTACCGTGGTGTCATTCACCTGCTGCCGATATTGTCGGGGCTGGTGCTGACGTTGCTCACCCTGCCGTTGCTCGCGGTAATCTGGGGATATCAGTCGACCGAGATCGTCGATGCGCTGGGCGCGCTGCGCACCGGCATATCGATCGGCGACGTCAAGTTCTCCGCCGGTGACGTCCTGACCTTCGGGATCGTCTTCCTGGTCGGCTATATCGCGACGCGGTGGGTCCAGCGCATCCTGCGCGCATCGGTCCTGCCGCAATTCGCGCTCGATATCGGCGCACGCTCGGCGCTCGTGACGATCGCGGGCTATGTCGGCATCGTGCTGGCCGCGATTGTCGCGATCGCCACCACCGGTCTCGACTTCTCGAGCCTCGCCTTCGTGTTCGGCGCGCTATCGGTCGGGTTGGGCTTCGGTCTCCAGTCGGTGGTCGAGAATTTCACCAGTGGCGTCATCCTGCTGCTCGAACGCCCCGTCCGCGAAGGTGATTCGATCGAGGTCGGCGACCATTCCGGCGTCGTGCGCAAGATATCGGTCCGTTCGACGCGGCTGGAAACGGCGGACCGCCATTATATCATCATCCCCAATTCCCAGCTGATCACCGGCGCGGTGAAGAACCTGAGCCTCGGGGGCGAGGTCGGCCGCATATCGGTCCCCGCAAGCGTGGGCTATGCCAGCGACCTCGACGCGACGCGGGCGCTGCTGATCGAGATCGCGAAAGCGCACAAGCTCGTGCTGCGGAAACCTGCCCCGTTCGTCACGCTCGACGGATTTGGCGACAGCGCGATCGAACTCAATCTGTTCTGCTTCGTCGCCGATGTCACCACCGGCGCCGGCGTTCAGTCAGACCTGCGTTTCACGATCGCCGGCCGCTTCAAGGAACAGGGCATCGAAATACCGTTCCCGCAACGCGATATTCGCTTCCGAAATGATCTCGCCATCAATTCGCAAGGAAAAGATTGATGGATATCGGTTTCTGACAGCGCGATGTTTTTCGGCGACCGAAACCATACGATCGGTTGCGTTGAGCCGCCGAGGACGGGAACTGCCATGGCATTCGAAGGGTTGTCGTCTCGACAAGTGCCGAGGAACTTCTGATGCGCCTGAAGATGACCGCTGCATTCTGCCTGATGGTATCTTCAGGAACGGCAATTGCGCAAACTCCTGGCGATGTGGGAGATCTTGTCGGCGCGCGCGCCGCAGGCGCTGAAAATGCGCTGCGTTCGCGCGGTTACCAATATGTGCGCGGGCAGACGGGCGATGATCGTGTCTGGACCTATTGGTGGAACGCTCAATCGCGGACTTGTATCACCGTGGCGACCATGAACGGTCGGTATGACTCGATCACCACATCGCCGGCGCCGGACTGCCGCCAAGCGGTGGCAGGTCCGACCACGCTGCCACAATATGTCCCCGGCGGTCCACAGCCGCTTCCGGTGCCGGCACAGCGTCCGGGCCAGCAATGGTTCGACCTTGGCCTCGTTTGCTTTGGCGAGGGGCAAAAGCCCGCCCTCGCCACCCGGTATGGTTATGCATGGGACTATGACCGGGGCCGATACACCTATGGCAACCGAACCGAGCTTTCGACACAGGACTTCGACGCCTCGATCATGATCCAGCTATGGGATGGCGGGGGTCGCATCCGCTTACCCCGCAACCTGATCCCGCCGATCCACTCGCGAGGCGAGAATGGCTGGTGGGAACTCGACGGGGTCAATCGAGGGCGCGACACCATTACGGCGCAATATCGATTGAACGGGCTCAACAAGCCTCGGCTTATGATCGACCGCCGGAGCGGACGCATCTCCATCCGTGGCAGCGCGTCTTATGCCTTCTCCGGTATGTGCGACACGGTTGACAATGCCCAGCGCAAGTTCTGACCGCATATGCGGTACACCGCGCCGAGCGATGATAAGAATTATGTCTATGCCATATCCTTCCTTTAATTCTAAAGATTGATGCGGCGTCGGTAATTATAAAATGTTGTCCATTGCGACAGAGTGTACTTTGGCTCTTTATCCTGAGTTTGAGCGGAGAGGTGGATTTGCATGACCAAGGCAAAGTTCCCCAACGTCGATAGCGGCGCGCCTTTCCGCGTCGAAAACGACACGACCGCCGGTTACTGGCATCACCGCCCGGAAAACACCCTTCCGCCGCCCGACATGATGGGCGCCTATATGCGCAACCGCCCCGTGCCGGGAAATCAGGTCAAGGGGCGCAAGGCGTGGATCATCGGCAGCGGCATCGCCGGGCTGGCGGCCGCCTTCTACATGATCCGCGACGGCGGCATGGCGGGCGAGGACATCACCATTCTCGATGCGATGAACATCGAAGGCGGCTCGCTCGACGGGGCCGGCAATCCGGATGACGGCTACATCATCCGCGGCGGCCGCGAGATGAACTGGAACTACGACAATTTGTGGGACATGTTCCAGGACGTGCAGGCGCTGGAGTTGCCCGAGGGCTACAGCGTTCTCGACGAATACCGGCTGGTCAACGACAACGACCCGAATTTCTCGAAAGCCCGCCTGATGCACAAGCAGGGCGAGATCCGCGACTTCTCGACGCTGGGCCTGTCGCGCACGCAGCAATGGGAACTCGTCCGGCTGCTGCTGAAGCGCAAGGAAGACCTCGACGACATCACCATCGAGCAATATTTCAGCGCCGGCTTCCTGGAGACCAACTTCTGGTATCTCTGGCGCTCGATGTTCGCGTTCGAGAACTGGCAAAGCCTGCTCGAAATGAAGCTCTACATGCATCGCTTCCTCGACGCCCTCGACGGGCTCACGGACATGTCGGCGCTGATCTTCCCTAAATACAACCAGTACGACAGTTTCGTGCGGCCGCTGGTCGAACATCTGAAGAAGAGGGGCGTCAAGGTCCGGTTCGGCACACGCGCCTATGACCTCGACATGGCGATCGACGGCGACACGCGCACGGTGACGGCGATCCGTGCGAAGATCGACGGAAAGGACGACGTGATCGCCGTCGGCCCGGACGATCTGGTTTTCGCCCTGACCGGATCGATGACCGAAGGCACCGCCTATGGCGACATGGAGACGGCCCCCGTGCTCCAACGCGGCCGGCACGAGCCCGGCGAGAGCAGCGACTGGATGCTGTGGGAGAATCTCGCGGCCAAATCCCCGGTGTTCGGCAAGCCGGAAAAATTCTACGGCGATATCGAAAAGTCGATGTGGGAGTCGGTCACGCTCACCTGCAAGCCTTCGCCGTTCGTGGAGAAGCTGAAGGAACTGTCGGTCAACGATCCCTATTCAGGCAAGACCGTCACCGGCGGCATCATCACCTTCACCGATTCGAACTGGGTGCTCAGCTTCACCTGCAACCGCCAGCCGCATTTTCCCGACCAGCCCGACGACGTGCTCGTCGTCTGGGTCTATGCGCTGCTGATGGACAAGGAGGGCAATTACGTCAGGAAGCCGATGCCCGCCTGCACCGGACGGGAAATCATCGCCGAGCTTTGCTATCATCTCGGGATCGCGGATCAGGTCGATGCGGTTGTCGCCAACACCAAGGCGCGGCTCGCCCTCATGCCTTACATCACCGCCATGTTCATGCCGCGGGCGGCCGGCGACCGGCCTCATGTCGTCCCGGCCGGCTGCACGAACCTGGCGCTGATGGGCCAGTTCGTCGAAACCTCCAACGATATCATCTTCACGATGGACAGCTCGATCCGCACCGCGCGCGTGGGGGTCTACACGCTGCTTGGCCTTCGCAAGCAGGTGCCGGACATCAGCCCCGTGCAATATGATATCCGCACGCTGCTCAAGGCGGCGCGGGCGCTCAACAATGACGAGCCGTTTCCCGGCGAGCGCCTGCTTCACCGTTTGCTCGACAAGACCTATTTCGCGCACATCCTGCCGCCGCTTCCCGATCGGGACGGCTCCCTGCGCGACAGGGCGGAAAGCGAATTGTCGGGGCTGCTCGGCGCCGGCGAACACGCGGTCAGCCGCGTCTCTGGCTGGCTGGAAAAGGTGCGGGAGAATTTTACCGTCCGACGAAAGGACGGCTGAACGGCCCTTTCCCGGAATAGCGATCGTCAGACCTGTGCAGCCCGGAGGCGATGCGAATCGCATCATACCAGTGATGTCGCACCAGCGAGAAATGCAAGGTCTTATACACGGCAAGGGAGTGGTGCCATGAAAGCCATCAGGTCTTCGTGCCTGACCTTCACCGGTGATCCGTTTCTCGCGAATCCGGCCTCCTGCTTCGAGTATATCCCCGATGCGCTGATCCGCATGGAGGCCGGCAAGATCATCGCCGTGGATGCCTATGACGCGACGGCGGCGGCGGAGGATGATATCGTCTCCTATCCCGACGCGCTGGTCATGGCCGGTTTCGTCGACTGCCACGTCCATTATCCGCAGACGCAGATGATCGGCGCCTTCGGCGAGCATCTGCTCGAATGGCTGAATGCCTACACCTTCGTGGCCGAGCAGCAGTTCGCCGACAAGACTCATGCCGACGCCGTGGCAAAGGTGTTCCTGCGCGAGCTGCTGCGTGCCGGCACGACGACGGCGGCCGTATATTGTACCGTGCATCCGCAGTCCGTCGATGCGTTCTTCGAGGAATCGGCGCGCTTCAACACCCGCATGATCGCCGGCAAGGTGATGATGGACCGCAACGCGCCCGACGCGCTGCTGGACACGGCCGAGACGGGATATGCGCAGAGCAAGGCGCTGCTCGACAAATGGCATGGGAACGGGCGGCAGCTCTACTGCGTTACGCCGCGCTTCGCGCCGTCCTCCACGCCCGAGCAACTCGAAGCGGCCGGCCGGCTCTGGAAGGAGCATCCGGGCACCTACATGCAGACCCATCTCTGCGAGACGACGGACGAGATCGCGTGGGTCAGGTCGCTCTTCCCGGAGCGCTCCGGCTATCTCGACGTCTATCACCACGCCGGGCTGACGGGTCCGCGTGCGATCTTCGGACACGCGGTCCACATGGAGGAGGAAGAATTCCGCCAGTGCCATCGCAGCGGCTCGGCGATCGCACATTGCCCGACGTCGAACCTCTTTCTGGGAAGCGGGCTGTTCCGCGCCTTCGACGCGAAGAAGCCGGAGCGGCCGGTGCGCACGGGCGTGGGCACGGATCTCGGCGCCGGCACCAGCTTCTCGCAGCTCCAGACGCTGAACGAGGCCTATAAGGTGTCGGAGTTGAACGGCACCAAGCTGACGGCGCTGCACGCCTTCTACCTCGCCACGCGCGGCGGCGCGGAGGCGCTTTACCTGGAGGACCGGATCGGATCGGTCGCGGCGGGCTACGAGGCCGACCTCGTCGTCATCGACCTTGCGGCCACGCCGCTTTTGAAGTTCCGTATGGGCTATGCCGCCGACATCACGGAGACGCTGTTCGTCCTGATGACGCTCGGCGACGATCGCTGCGTGCGAGCGACCTATGTCGCGGGGCAACCCGTCTACGACCGCGATCGCGACCAGGCATTCACCTACGCACCCTGCTGAGCGAAGCGTATTCCGGAAAGGAACGAGGCGATGTCCACCCCAGAGATACCCGCTCCAACGGTCTCCGAGGCCGGGCCTTCCGATGGCGCGCAAGCGACACCTTCTCCCGTCCATGCCTGGCTCGCTTGGGTGCTCGCCACCGGCTTCGTCGTCTATCTGTTCAACATCCAGACCGGCTATTCCATCGTCAATGTCAACGTGCAGAAGGATGTGGGGCTGACGCTGACGCAGGTCGGGCTGATCGCCAGCATTTATACGTGGGCCTTCGCGATCTGCCAGTTCTTCGGCGGCGCGCTGCTTGACAGGCTCGGCGCGCGCCTCGTCATTGTTCCGGCCGTGGCTCTGGTGACGATCGGCGTGTTCGTGTTCTCGATCGCGGACAGCTTCGCCATGCTGGTGGTGAGTCAGCTGATCCTCGCGGTCGGCTCGTGCGTTGGCTTCGTCGGGGCGGGCTATGTCGGCGGCCAGTGGTTCGGCATGGCGCGCTACGGCGTCATGTTCGGCCTCGTGCAGACGGTCGCCTCGCTGTCGTCGGCCTTCGGCCAGACGGGCATCTCGATCGCCCTGAACGAACTCACCTGGCGCGAGCTGGCGGTGCGGACCGTTTATCTCGGTATCGTGCTCACGGTGTTGGCAGCGATCTTCGTCCGCAACCCCCGGCCGCTCCGCTCGGCCGATGGCAATCTCATCCAAAGCGTCGGGCGCAGCCTGCTCGACGTGGCGAAGATCCCGCACATGTGGATCGCCGCCTTGTGGGGTGCCGTTTCCTTCGGAAGCCAGCTCGCCATGGGCGTGGTGTGGGCGCCGAAGCTTCTCGTCGCCCACGGCATCGGCACGCAGATGGCCGATCTCGGCTCGGCCATGGTGTGGCTGGGCCTTGCGGCGGGCTGCGTCTTCTGGAACCCTTGGGCCGAACATATCCGCAGCCGGAAAATCCCGGCCTTGACGGGGCTCGCCATCCAGTTCGTCGTGCTGCTGGCGCTTCTCTTTCTTCCGCTTTCTCCGGTTCCCGGCATCGCGTTGATGTTCCTTTTCGGCCTGGGAAGCTCCGCGCACATGATCGCATTCTCGACCGCTGGAGACGTGGTCGCGGCGAACGAGGTCGGCACCTCCGCCGCCTTCGTCAACGGCGCCATGTTCATCATGGGGGGGATTCTCGTGTCCCTGCCAGGCTATTGGCTCGCCGGCACGGACGGGACGCTCGGCAACTATCCCTCCGCCTTCACGCCGTTCCTGGTCCTGCTCGCCGTCGCCATCGTGCTCGCCACCATCCAGCGAGAGACGTTTCCTTCTCGCTGACGTAAGAAACCCGCTCGCTGAAGCGTCGAAGGTTCACAGGCCTCCGCTTTCGGCGCACTCCGGGTCCGGCAAAAGAAGGAGCAATATGCCCCGCGGAATCTGCGAGATGAAGGAGAAACCTGCGGAGCTTCGATCTGTCGACGAACGGTCTTTCCTACAAAGACGCGGACAATCGCGAGACGACGGCGGCGAATGCCTAGACAAACCATTGGGGGGATATCAGCCGCACTTCCGTGCTGCAATTTCGCGCTAGGGATGTGCTCAACCAGATCGGACTGAACATCGACCCCACCGTCCTCCTCGTCGGGGTGCGGCGCGACGGCGTCACGGATCGGCACCCGCTCTGCATCGAACCCGAAGACGAAAGCCCGAACGCATTCACCGCTACTGCATTGGCGACGAAGTCAGACAGGCACTCGATATCGCAGATGCGGAGCTCGGTCTTCAGGCGTTTTGCAGCAGCGCCCATCCGGTCGACGGCCACTATGTCGTCTGTGCGCTGCAGCTGCCGCGCGGTCTGTTCGAGCAACTCCCGCCGATCCCTTACGTTTGGATGGACGAGCGGCACGAAGCTTCGTTTCTGAGCCGGTGCATTAATGCGATTCTTGACGATGCGAAGCGCGTCCTGATTGGGTCGGACCCGGGCCGTGGCGCGGGCGGGCTCGGACTTCGCCCGGCCAACGAATTGGTGCGCGAAGCAGCGGCGTCGTTTTTGCGCGCGCCGGTGATTGAAGGATCGTTTGCTTATTCGGAAATGTTCCGCGAGCTCAATCAGCTGTCGCAATTGATGTATGAGGGACGCAAGGGGCTAGGCCGGATGGTGCTCGCCAAGGCGGACGATCCCAACATCGACTATCTGCTCCGCCTCAAGACGGCGGTCCCGTTCACTCAGACCCGATGGGTGCGCAAACTGTTGCAGATGGCGACGAGCAAAGCCGTACTGGGCGGGGAAAGACGTGACGGTGTCGAGGCGGAAGCGCTGTCTAAAATAACGGCGGATCAATTCGAGGCGCTTGACGGGGAGTTGCACAACCGTGGAACTTGATCGCCTGCTCGGCTCTTTTGGAGACTAAAGGAGAGCCGCGTGTCAAGTGCAGCCCGACAGATCGCTGTCGCCGACGCCCAAGCAGAACAGCCGCGCCTTTCCGGGCGCAAGGCAGCGATAACAGGCGACACCAACGGAATCGGTCGCGCGATCCCGGTGCTGCTCGCCTCCGAAGAGCAGATGCTGCGCGCGGAGGATATCGCCGTCGCGGCGCACTTCATGCTCACCCGACCGCGCAGGGCCGCCGTCTCCTTCATGCGCGTCGAAACGCGGCGCAAGCACCCGTGAGCGACTATCCCGTCGACAGGCTCGTCCTCGTTCCGGACGACATCGATCTTTCGAGATCGCCGCTCGCCGGCCAGCTCGATGCCGAAACTTATGTGCTCGGCGCGTTCAATCCCGGCCTGACGCGGCTGCCGAACGGCAACCTGCTGATGATGGTGCGGATCGCCGAGGCGCTGCGCGAGCCGATCCATGATGGCAAGGTTCACGCGATCCGCCTGGACGAGGGGCGTTATGTGCTCGACGGCTGGCCGCTCGAGCTGGTCAACACCGCGGACCCGCGCAAATTCATGCTGCAGGGCGGCGGGTGGAAGATCATGGCCCTGACCTCGCTCTCCTGGCTCCTGCCCGTCGAGCTTTCGCCCGATGGGCAAGACATCGTCGCGATCCATTACGATCGCTCCATCGCGCCCGCGGGCGAATGGCAATGCTATGGCGTGGAGGATGCGCGGATCAGCCGGATCGACGGAAAATGGCTGATGACCACCTGCTCGGTCAGTCCGGAACGGCATTCGACCACGCTGTACGTTTCGGACAATGGCCTGGACTGGCGCTTCGACGGCATCGTGCTCGATCATCAGAATAAGGACATGCTGATCTTCGAGGGCCGCATCGACGGGCAATATTGGGCGCAGACGCGGCCACTGGGCGATCTCTATTTCGCCTATCCTCCCGGCAGCGAATGGCGCGCCGGGCCGTCGATCAATCTCGCCGTATCGCCCGATGCGCGCCATTGGCGCCCGTTCCTCAAGCCCGGCATCCGGCCGCGCGCCGACACCGTGGCCACCGCGCGGATGGGAGGCGGAACGCCGCCGATCCGGGTCGACGGCGGCTGGCTGTCGCTCTGGCATGGCGTGGAGCCGAAGGAAATCGTCGGTATCTATCGCACCTATTGGTCGCTGCTCGATCCGAAGGACCCGTCGCGCATCGTTCGAACGGAGACGTCGCCGCTGCTCGAGGCGAATCCCGCGCTGACCCGGCCGATCGAGCATCAGATGTATGTCCGCGACGTGGTGTTCACCACCGGCATCGCGGAGCTGGATGACGTATATGTCGTCGCGTCCGGGGAGGCGGATCTGGCGTGCCGGATCACGCACATCCCGAAGTCGCGCTTCAGCGGGGGATCGTGAACACGAATGGCCTGCTATCCATTCAGGTCGTCATTTCTTGCCGAATAGCGCGCGTAGCTCTTCCTTGGCCTTTTCCAGCTTTTCGTGGTCCCGTTTCGACAGGTTGTCGCCGGCCCGGTTGATGTAGAAAGTCAGCATTCCCATCGCCGATTGCAGCGGTGTGCCCTTGCGGCGCGTGCTGTGCTCGGCCGAGCGCTTGAGCGATTGCGCGATGGCTTTGGGATCGTCCATCGTGAACACTCCCCGCTCCAGATCGAGAGCGTCGGAATGTTCGGTCACTTCGTGCGACCATTTGTGCTGGGTCATTTCAGGCCTCCGATCAGGCGCAGCCGCCGTCGCAGGGCAACAGGCCTTGGATCAGGGGCGCTGCGCGCGCCGTTGATCTTCGGGATAGTCCTCCGGACGCACGGTGCCGACGCTCGGGCGATCTTCCACCTCTTCCGGTGGTTGACCCCCGTTCGGCTCGGCATCCCCGGCCAGGTCCGCCGTCGTGGTCTCACCCGGATTCTGCTTGCGAATCTCGTCAGCCGGGTCGGCGCCTTCATTGGCGTTGGGTCGGTTGCCCATCTTGTCTCTCCTGTAGTTGCAAGCTCAATTCCCGGATTGGCCGGCCGTTCCGACTTTCCTGTCGCCGGCTAATCCAGGTTTGCGAAAAAGCGCCTGCACGGACAACGGGCCACGACTCCGCCACGTCTGTTGCCCGACGTTGCGGCTACCGACGGGGAAGGGAGAGCCTATGCCGAATCGCTGCCATGGGTGGATTCGGGGGGCGATTATTGGCGCAACCGGGCGCTGGCGTTGGCGGTGAAATTGAGCCGGTCGCTCATCGGCTGGTCGACCAGGGCCGTGCCGGGAAGCGTCAGCTCCCGGCTGTAGATGAACCGCGCGCCGGCGAAATCCTGCGTCTGGCCGGCGGCGTTGGTGCCGATATAATCCTTGATCTTCGTCTTGAGCCACAGCGCGTTGCCGATCTGCTTGTCCTTGTAATCGTAATAGAAGGCGGTGCCGACGGTGGAGGTGGACGACAGGTTGCCCCCTGACACCTTTGACAGGTGGATGAACGGCCCGCGCCATGTCGAGAGAAGCTGTTGGTGAGGTCGATCCCGATGTCCGGCTTCAATCCGCGTCGGTGACGGTTTGCGGTCGCGACGATGAAGGAACGGCGTCAATCAGCGGGGCGGATCGCCGGTCGTCACCGTCGAGCGGCGGATCAATTCGCCGCCGGCATCCACCGTCAGCCGCAGGCGGCGGTTGCCGGCGAAGAAGCTCAGGCGGAACGTGCCGGCATCCTCGTCCACGCCGCGCTCGCATGCCGAGGTGATCCGCCCCGCGCGCATGTCTGCCTGCACCTGTTCGGGGGCGATCCCCAGACCGGCGGCGATCAGCGCGGCATCCACCTCCACCGCTCCGTTATCGAACCTGACCTTCTTCATCACGGGAACGAGCATAATCCGTTCGCCGCCGGAAAGTTTGCTCCAGCGCAAATCGGGTCGTCTCCCGCCGGGGTAAACCAGCGCGATCGGAGGTCCGGCGGATGGATGGTCTGGCACTTGCCCGCGCGTTGCACGTCCTTGGCGTGGTGGTGTGGATCGGCGGCGTCGGCATGGCGACGACGGTGGCGATCCCGGCCGCGCGACGCGGCGATCTGGGCGCGGACCGGCTCGCGGCGTTCCAGGCGATCGAGCATCGTTTCGTGTGGCAGGCGCGCGCCGCCGTCCTGCTGGTCGGCGCGACCGGCCTGTACATGATCGCGAAGCTCGACCTGTGGGGCCGGTTCCGCGAACCCGGCTTCTGGTGGATGCACGCGATGGTCTGCGTGTGGCTGATCTTCGCGCTGATGCTGTTCGTCGGCGAGCCGCTGGTGCTCCATCGCCGCTTTCCCGGCTGGGTCGAGCGCTATCCGGAAGGCGCGTTCGCCTGGCTTCAGCGCGCGCACGTCGTGCTGCTCGCGCTCGGCCTGGTCACCGTATTCGGTGCGGTCGCCGGCAGCCACGGCTGGTCGGTTTTCTGACGAAGGCAATATGACATAGCGGTTAGGGGATTGTCGATGACGCTGGAAGCCGAGCAGATCGATCCGCCGCTGTCCGATCCGGTCAGCGCCGTTCTCAAATGGGTGTTGCTCGCGGTGGCGGTGCTGACCTTCGGGCTGCTCGCCTGGGCGACCGTCGCCACCTATCGCGCGGTCCCGCCGCAGCCCGATCGCTTCGTGACGCAGGGCGGCGCGGTGGTGATGACCGGCGACGACGTTATCGCCGGCAAGGGCGGCTTCCAGAAAGCCGACCTGATGGACTACGGCAGCATCTACGGCATGGGCTCCTATTACGGCGAGGACTACACCGCCGCGGCGCTGGTGCGGATCGGCACCGCCGCGCGGGAGGCGGAGGCGCAAGCGCGCTACGGCCGCGCCTTCGCCAGCCTGCCGGACGAGCAGCAGGCGGCCGCGACCGCCGCGATGCAGAAGGCGCTCCACGGCATCGACCTGACGCGGCGCGAGGTGGTGCTGCCCGACAGCGTGGCCGGCGCGATGATCTCGGTGCGCGACGAGCTGGCGCGCGGGCTGGCGGTAACCGATCCGAAGCGCGGCTGGACGCCGGCGCACAGCCTCGATCCGACGCTGGCGCGGCAGACCGCCGATTTCCTCGTCTTTTCCGCGCTTACCACGGTTGCGCGGCGGCCGGGCGTCACCTGGTCGTGGACCGAGAACTGGCCCTATGAGCCGCTGGTCGGCAACACGCCGACCACCAACACCTTCCGCTGGACGTGGATCAGCTTCTGCTTCACCTTCTTCGCCTTCGGGCTGGTGCTGTTCATCTACGAATTCTTCCTGAACGGGCCGGACGAGGCGCCGATGGACCCGGTGCTGGCCGGCTTCCGCCCGCTCACGCCCAGCCAGAAGCGGATCGGCAAATATTTCCTCGTCGTCGCCGCGCTGCTGCTGGTGCAGATCGGCGCGGGCACGGTGATGGCGCATTCCTATTACGAGCGCGAGGCGTTCTACGGGATCGACGTCAACCGCTGGCTGCCGTTCAACTTCCTGCGCAGCGTACATATCCAGGCGCCGATCGTGTGGATCGGCCTGTCGTGGATCGGCGCGGCGCTGTTCCTCGCTCCCGCGATCGCCGGCGGGCGCGAGGCGAAGGGGCAGCACGTGCTGGTCGACCTCCTGTTCTGGGCGACGGTGGTGGTCGTCGCGGGCGCGCTGGTGGGCGATTATCTCGGCATCATGGGGGTGATCGACCGGGGCTGGTTCTGGTTCGGCAACCAGGGGCTGTCATACATCCAGCTCGGGCGGTTCTGGCAGATCGGCTTCTTCATCGGCCTTGCGCTGTGGAGCCTGCTGGTGATGCGCGCTCTATGGCCCAGCCGCGCGCTGTTCCGCACCGCCGCCGGCCAGTTCTGGACCGGGCGCATCCGCATGGAGCATCTGATCTGGGCATCGACGATCAACATCGCGGCGCTCTACGTGTTCGGCATGATCCCGCTGACGGGGATCGAGAAATCCTTCACCATCACCGACTACTGGCGCTGGTGGGTGGTGCATCTGTGGGTCGAGCAGTCGTTCGAGTTCTTCGCCGCCTGCATGAGCGCCTATCTGCTGATGTCGGTCGGCCTCGTCTCGCGCCAGCTTGCCGAGCGCGCGGTCTATTTCGAGCTGATCCTCGTCTTTCTCGGCGGGGTGATCGGCACCGGGCATCACCTTTACTGGGCCGGGGGGCCGAGCATGTGGGTGCCGATGGGCAGCATGTTCTCGTTCATCGAGGTGCTGCCGCTGGTGCTGCTCATCATCGAGGCGATCAACAACCACCGGCTGATCCGGCGCACGCAGGATTTCCAGTATCGCCTCGCCTATCTCTACGTGATCGGCGCGGCCTTCTGGAATTTCGTCGGCGCGGGCGTGTTCGGCGGGGGCACGCTCAACGCGCCGCTGGTCAATTATTACGAGCACGGCACGTTCCTGACGCTCAACCACGCGCATACCGCGCTGTTCGGGGCGTTCGGCGAGCTGGCGATCGGGTTGGTCTATTTCTGCCTGCGCTATGCCGCTGGCGAGCGCCACCCGTTCAGCGAGAAGCCCGGCCTGTGGGCGTTCTGGCTCTACAATGCCGGGCTGGTGCTGTGGATCCTGCTCAACTTCTTCCCGATCGGCTGGCCGCAGCTCGATGCGGTGTACGAGCATGGTCTCGCTTATGCGCGCAGCCTCGAATTCTATCAGGGCACGCTGTTCTGGCAGTGGATGCGGCTGCCCGGCGACGTGGTGTTCGCGGCCGGTGCGCTGCTGATGGCGTGGGACTTCTTCGTGAAGGGCAAGGCGCTCGTCAGCGCGCCGCCGTCCGGCGATGCCGGCGGGGAGGGCGGCCATGCTGTGCCCTGAATGCGGCGAGGTGCTCGCGCCGGGGCCGCTCGACCTGCGCTGCGCCTGTCCGGTCGAGCGGCGGCGCGGATTGCTCTCGCGCCTCTGGCGGGTCGTTTTCCGCCGGCCGCTATCGCCGGTCGCGGCGCGCGACGATGCCGCCAAACTCGCCGAGCTGCCAGCCGAGCAGGGTGGGCAACCCGATGACCACGTCGCGCGCGCGCTTGGCGAGTGACAGGGCGAGCGCGCTTTCGGGGGGCAGGCCGAACAGCGGCCCCGCCACCGCATAGGCCGCCTCCTGCACGCCCAGCGCGCCGGGGATGAAGAAGGCGACGCTGCGCAAGGTGAAGATCAGGCTTTCCAGCGACATCACGTCCCAGATCGCGATCCGCACGTCCATCAGGTGCAGCGCCAGCCACGCCCCCGCGCCGCTCGCCACCCACCCGGCGAGGTTGAAGGCGAACGATTTCGCCACCCGCCCGCGCCGCGCGTAGATCCGCGCCAGCTCCGCGCGGATATCGGCGATCGCCGCCTGCGATTGCGGCACCAGCCGCCCGGCGATCCGCCCGGTCAGGTCGAGCGCGGCGCGCTGCGCGACGAAGAACAGCAGGATCACCGCCACCATGATCCCGGTTCCGCCAAGGATCGCCGGGCGTAGCGCCGCCGCCGCGCCGTCGCCGATCAGCAGCGAGGCGATCATCGCCAGCCCGAACAATGTATAGACGAGCTGCGCCGCCATCTCGGTCGTCATGTCGACCACCATCGAGCCATAGACGCGTGGCGTCGCGATGCCGGCGGTGGTCAGCGTCCGCGCGCCGATCACCACGCCGCCGAGCTGCGACAGCGGCAGCAGG
This sequence comes from Sphingomonas sp. 67-36, assembly GCA_001897375.1. Lineage (GTDB taxonomy): Bacteria > Pseudomonadota > Alphaproteobacteria > Sphingomonadales > Sphingomonadaceae > Sphingomonas. The sequence continues at coordinate 60,949 of MKSU01000020.1, forward strand.
TCCGACACCGCCTCGCGCACCATCCGCGCCCAGGTGAAGGCGCGGATGCGGCCGATCGCCTCGCCCGGCGCGGCCGTCAGCCACGCTGCGCCGAGCAGCGCGAAAGTGCCGAGCGACCACAGGCAGAACAGCAGGAAGCCGCCCACGCCGATCCGCCGCGCGACCGTGACGATATCGCCGAGGCCGGTCTCGCCGAACGTCCAGATCGCGATGCCCAGCCCGGCAATGGTCGCCAGCAGCAGGCCGGCGCGCGCGGAAATCCTCAGGCGGCGTCTCCCGCCGGTGCGGGCTTGCGCATGAACTTCAACGCGAGCCGGATCATCGCCGGCACGAAGCGCGGGCGGATCAGGCGCGGGTCATAGGGCGCGAGTCGGCGGTCGTTCTCCGACAGGCAGATCGCCGCCAGCTCGGGGAAGGTGACCTCGACGCCCAGCTCCTTCGATCCGTTGAGCGTGAAGTTGTTCTCCTGCGCCTTGCTGTTGTCGCCCATGCCCTTGGCCATGTCGATCCGCTCCCAGATCAGGAACAGCCACACGACGATCACCTTCGCCTCGAAATACGGCCTGCGCCACCACGGCATGTTGCGCCGCCACCATGCCACCCAGTTGACGAAGAACAGGATGTGCCGCCCTTCCTCGCGCATCACCGGCTCGAACGTGTCGATCAGCTCGGGCGGGAAGAAGCCGGTGTCCTTGGCGAGCTTGAACAGGCCGAAGCCGAAAAAGCTGTCGATGCACTCCGAATAGCCGGAGCGCATGAACGCCCATTCGGCGTCCTTCGGCGTCACGTAATCCGGCTCGGGCTGAAGCTCGATGCCGTACGATTGCACCATGTCGGCGAGGACGACCTTGTGGCGGCGCTCCTCGAACGCATCCATCTGCACCGCGGAGCGCAGCAGCGGGTCCTTCACCGTCTCGCCGAAGGTCTTGACGAACAGGCCGGTGCGCCCCTCGGTCTGCACCGCCATGTCCCAGATCGGCAGCGAGACGATCTTGTCGCGCGTCTCCGGCTCCAGCTCGGGCCAGTCGATCAGCGCGGGGCGATAGGGATCGTGCGTGTCGAGCAGCATCCGGCTGAACAGCGTCAGATGCTCCGGGCTGCCCAGCTTCACCGTGCCGGCGGGCAGCGGCTTCGAGGCATCGAACTGGTCCCAATCGGGCACGAGATTCATGCGCGCATCCTCATGTGAAATCGGCGAACCGCCCGAGCGCGATGCTGTTGCGCGCAATCGCGGCTTGCGCAAGCGCGTCGGTGAGCGCCGTCAGTTCGCCGGGATAGTCATAGCCCGGGGCGCTGCCGGAATAAGGCGCGGTCGCCGGGTGGGTATATAGTTCGGTCAGCCCGTCGGGCAGGCGATCGAGCAGGCCGCGCACCCGCCCGGCGGTCATCGCGCCGGACCAGGCGAGGCCGAACACCTGATCAGGCACGATCATCCCCGCGCGCCGCATCCGGCGGCGGACGAACTTCGCCCATAAGGTCTCGATGCGCGGCCCGGTCCGCGTGCCGTCGATCGCGCGGAGCGGGGCGGCCGGCTCGACCGGCGCGCGCACCGCCTTCATGCCGTAACGCCGCCCGACCGCGAGGATCGTCGCGGCGATCGTCGGGTGGAGGTGGAAATGCTTGTGCGCGTTGACGTGATCGAGCGGCAGGCCGGTCGCGGCGAAGGCGGCGAACTGCGCCTCGATCTCCGCGCGGAGCTGACGCCGCGCGGCGGGGGAGGCGAAGATCGTCAGCCCCGCGCGCGCCATGTCGGTGCGGAACGCGCCCGTGGTGTCGACCAGCGCGGGAAGGCGCTCCGGCGGCAGGACGGGCCGTCCCTCCACCAGCACGACATGCAGGCCGACCCCCAGCGACGGCAGCCGCCGCGCGCGCTCCACCGCGTCGGCGGCGGCATCGCCCGCGACCATCAGGCTGGCGGCGGTGAGGATGCCGCCGCGATGCGCCTGCTCGACCGCTTCGTTGACCTCCCGCGAGGCGCCGAAATCGTCGGCGGTGACGATCAGGCGGCGCAAGGCGGTCAGGCGGCTTCCTTGCGGCGGCGCAGGAAATCGAAGAACTCGACGCCCTCGCGCAGCCGGCGCTTCATCATGTCCCAGTCGCGCACCATCTCGCCCACGATCGAGCCGATCTTGCGCGGGCGGAAATAGAAGCGCTTGTAGAATTCCTCCACCTTGTCGAAGATCACCTTCGACGACAGGTGCGGATAGCTCAGTTGCGCGATCTGGTTGCCGCCGTCGGTCAGCAGGTGGTCGCTGCCGTCGAACCAGCCGTTCTCCACCGCCTGATTGTAGAGGAAGGTGCCGGGATAGGGCGCGGCGAGGCTCACCTGAATCGTGTGCGGGTTGATCTCGATCGCGTAGCGGATCGTCTCCTCGATCGTCTCCAGCGTCTCGCCGGGCAGGCCGAGGATGAAGGTGCCGTGGATGACGATGCCAAGTTCGTGGCAGTCCTTCGTGAACTGCCGCGCGACATCGACGCGCAGGCCCTTCTTGATATTGTGCAATATCTGCTGATTGCCGCTCTCATAGCCGACCAGCAGCAGGCGCAGGCCGTTCGCCTTGAGCACCTCCAGCGTCTTGCGCGGCACATTGGCCTTGGCGTTGCAGCTCCACGACACTGGGAAGCCGGGCTTGCCGAAGCCGAGCTCGCCCAGCGCCTTCGCCAGCTCCTCGACGCGATCGTGATTGTCGGTCAGCGTGTCGTCGTCGAAGAAGATCTCCTTGGTCTGGGGAAGCTCCTTCAGGATATATTGCACCTCCTCGATCACCTTGGGGATCGAGCGGAAGCGGTAGCGGTGGCCAGAGATGGTCTGCGGCCACAGGCAGAAGGTGCAGCGGCTCTTGCACCCGCGCCCGGTGTAGAAGCTGACGTAGGGATGGCGCAGATAGCCGCCGAAATATTTCTCGATCGTCAGGTCGCGCTTATAGACCGGCGAGACCATCGGGAGGACGTCCATGTCCTCGATCATCGCGCGGTCCCTGTTGCGGATGAACTCGCCGCCGGGCGCGCGCCAGGTGATGCCGTCCACCTCCGCCAGCGGCCTGCCCCCGGCGATCTCGACGAGCGTGAAGTCATATTCCTCGCGCGCGACGAAATCGATCGCGGCGGAGGCGGCGAGGCTCTTGTCCGGCTCCACGGCCACCTTGGCGCCGACGAGGCCGATCAGCGCCTTCGGGTTGCGGGCGCGGATCAGCTCGGCGGTGCGCACGTCCTGGTTGAAGCTGGGCGTCGAGGTGTGGAGGACGATCAGGTCCTTGCCGTCCACCTCATGCGCGATATCGTCCCAGCCCTGATCGTGCGCCGGTGCGTCGATCAGGCGCGAGCCTTCGATCATCGCGGCGGGCTGGGCGAGCCAGGTCGGATACCAGAAGCTGCGCACCTCGCGCTTCATCTGGTAGCGCGCGCCGGCGCCGCCGTCATAACCGTCGAACGAGGGGCCTTGCAGGAACAGGGTACGCATCATGTACGGAGATTCTCCGGTTCGGCCGAGATCTGGCCGTCTTGCTCCATTCTAAGCCTTGCGCCGCGCCAATCAACCGATCGCACCCACAGGCTGGCGATGAACACCACGAAAGTCAGGCAATCGCGCAGCGGCAACAGCCAGAGCGGGGCAGTGCGCGCGCGCGCCTCGTCGTCGGCGACCCCGGCGACCCAGATGCGCGTAAGCAGCGCGAAAACGATCAGGAAAACCCCCGGCCACGGATGGATCGGCAGCGCCAGCAGGGCCAGCGGCAGCGGCATGGCGACCATCCCCGCGAGATAGGCACCCGGCACGAGATCGCGCACCGTCGCGCCCCAACGCAGCTCATGCCGCCACACTTCGCCGAAGCCGCGCTCGGCCGAGGCATGGGTGACGAGCATCGGCGGCATCGCGACAGCCAGCCCGCGGGCGGCGACGGCCGCGCCGATCGCATGATCGTCGGCGAGCACATCGGCGAAAGCGTCGAAGCCGCCGATCGCGGCCAGCGTCTCGCGCCGCATCGCGATGGTCGATCCCATGCACGGCCGCGCCAACCCGTATCGGGAGCCGACGATCGCACCGGGCAGGAATTGCCAGCTCAGCCCGGCGGCGGCGACGCGCGACCAGAAACCGGCGTCGCCGCGCCCGTGATACGCCGCCGTCACCGCGCCCACCTCCGGCGCGTCGAGCGCGCGAAGCAGTCGTGCGAGATAATCCGGGGATACCGCGATATCGCTGTCGCTCAGCACGATCACGTCATGCGCGATATGGGGCGCGAGATTGATGAGGTTCGCGACCTTGCCGTTCGCGCCATGTGGCGTGGGATCGATCACCAGATCGATCCGCGCCCGCGGGAAACGCGCGCGGAGCGTCTCGACCGCCGCGATCGCCGGATCGTCCGCGCGCTGCACCCCGCACAGCAGCTGGATCGGGCCGTCATGCTCCTGAACGAGAAAGCTGGCGAGATTGTCGGCGAGTTTCGGTTCGGCGCCGTGGAGCGGCTTCAGCAGGGTGACCCCTTCGGAGCGCCGCCCGGATGGCTCCGCCTGATCGAAGAATTGCCGCATCGTCCGCGCGGCGGCCATCATGTACATCGCTCCGCTGGCGCCGAGCACGAGCAACATCGACGCGAGATAGTTGACGAATGCGATCAGCCCGGCTGCCATCGCGGCGCTCTATCCCACCCATCCGCGCATGTGTAGAGCCGCTCGGGTGAAGCCGTCCGAACCTGCCCTCACCCTCGTCACCGGCGTATCGGGCTTCGTCGGATCGGCGGTCGCGCATGCGCTCGCGGCGCGCGGCGCGCGCGTGCGCGGGCTGGTCCGCGCGCCCAGCCCGCGCGGCAATCTCGCGGACTTTCCGGGCGAGCTGGTCGAGGGCGACCTGCGTGACGGCGATGCGGTCGCGAGGGCGATGCGGGGGGTGCGCCACCTGTTCCACGTCGCCGCCGACTATCGGCTCTGGGCGCCCGACCCGGAGGAGATCGTGCGCAACAACGCAGCGATGACCCGCGTGGTGATGGAGGCGGCGCTCGCCGCCGGGGTCGAGCGGCTGGTCTACACGTCCAGTGTCGCCACGCTCAGGCCGCGCGACGACCGGCCCGCCGACGAGAATGACGCCGCCGCGCCCGATCAGGCGGTCGGCGCGTACAAGCGCAGCAAGGTGATCGCCGAGCGGCTGGTCGAGGAGATGGTCGCGGCGCGCGGCCTGCCCGCCGTGATCGTCCAGCCCTCCACCCCGATCGGCCCGCGCGACGTGAAGCCGACGCCGACCGGGAGGATCGTGGTCGAGGCGGCGAACGGTCGGATGCCGGCCTATCTCGATTCGGGGCTGAATCTCGTCCATGTCGACGATGTGGCGGCGGGGCATCTGCTCGCGCTGGACAAGGGGCGGATCGGCGAACGCTATATCCTCGGCGGGCAGGACGTGATGCTGGGCGACATGCTCGGGCGCATCGCCGCGCTCGTCGGGCGCAGGCCGCCGGCGTTCCGTATCCCGCGCCCCCCCCTGTTCCCCCTGGCATGGGCCAACGAGCAACTCGCGCGCGTCACCGGGCGAGAGCCGTTCCTGACGCTCGATTCGCTCCGCATGGCGAAGCACCGGATGTTCTTCAGCTCGGCCAGGGCGGAGGCGGAACTGGGCTATCGCGCGCGGCCGCACGGGGAGGCGCTGGCCGACTCGATCGGCTGGTTCCGTGGTGCGGGGATGATCCGGTGATCGCCGCGCTGGCGCTCGCTATCTGGCTGGTGCTGGTCTTCGCCCGGCATGGCTTCTGGCTGGCGCGCGAGCGCGACACCCGCGATCTGCCGCCCGAGCCGGCGCATTGGCCGGCGGTGGCCGCGGTGGTGCCGGCGCGCGACGAGGCGGAGGTGATCGCTGAGGCGATTGGCAGCCTGATCGCGCAGGATTATCCCGGCAGCTTCCGCGTTATCCTGGTGGACGATTCCTCGAGCGACGGCACCGGCGATATCGCGCGCGGTCTGGGCGCGGCCCGGTTGGAGGTGCTGGCCAGCCTGCCGCTCTCCGTCGGCTGGACCGGGAAATTATGGGCGGTGCGGCAGGGCGTCGAGCGGGCGGGGAATGCGCCGACCTATCTGTGGCTGACGGACGCCGATATCGCCCATGCGCCGGATACGCTCCGTACGTTGGTAGCCCGCGCGGAGGCTGGCGATCTCGCGCTCGTCAGTCTGATGGCGAAGCTGCGCTGCGAGACGCTGGCGGAGCGGATGCTGATCCCGGCGTTCGTCTTCTTCTTCCAGATGCTCTACCCGTTCGGGCTGGTGAACCGCGCGACGGGGCCGGGCGGCGCGGCCGGCGGCTGCATGCTGGTGCGCCGCGCCGCACTGGAGGCGGCGGGTGGGATCGCCGCGATCCGCGACGCGCTGATCGACGATTGCACGCTCGGCGCGTTGCTCAAGCGGCAGGGGCGCATCTGGCTCGGCCTCACCGATCGCTCGCGCAGCATCCGGCGATATGAGACGTTCGGTTCGGTCGCGGCGATGATCTCCCGCTCGGCCTATGCGCAGCTCCGCTATTCGCCGTGGCTGCTGGCGGGCACCTTGCTGGGCCTCGCTCTGGTCTATCTCGTCCCGCCAGTGGCGGCGATCTTCGCGAGCGGCCTCGCGCGCCTCGCCGGGCTGGCGGCATGGGCGTTGATGGCGATTGCCTTCCAGCCGATGCTGGCCTTCTATCGCCGCTCGCCGTTGTGGGGCGTGGCGCTGCCGGTGATCGCGGCTTTCTACGCCGGTTGCACCTTGCTATCGGCGTGGCAGCACGCGCGGGGACGGGGCGGCATGTGGAAGGGCAGGGCACAGGCGGCGGGCGGATGACGAAGGCGGCCGATCTCGCGTCGGGCAAGGGCCATAGCGACGAGAACTTCCCGGTGGCGAGCTTCCTGCTGCGCCCCGAGGCGCGCGCGCCGGTGATGGCCTTCTACCGCTTCGCCCGCGCCGCCGACGATATCGCCGACAATGCCGAAGCATCGCAGCGGACGCGGCTGGACCTGCTCGCCGAGATGCGCGCCGGTCTGGACGGCGACGGCGCGCCCGAGGGGATGGCGCTGCGCGAGGCGATGGCGGCGCGCGGGATCGATCCGGTCCACGCGCACGAGTTGCTCGACGCTTTCGTCCGCGACGTGACCGAGACGCGCTGCCGCGACTGGGACGACCTGATCGGCTATTGCCGGCTCTCCGCGATGCCGGTCGGCCGCTACGTGCTCGACGTGCATGGCGAGAGCCGCGACCTGTGGCCCGCCAACGACGCCCTGTGCGCCGCGTTGCAGGTCATCAACCACCTGCAGGATTGCGGCAAGGATTATCGCGCGCTCGGCCGCGTCTATATCCCGCTCGATACCGGCATCGACCTCGCGGACCTGAATCGCGACCGCGCGACGCCCGCCTTGCGCGCGATCCTCACCGGACTGGTAGGGCGGACGCGCGGGTTGCTCGCGCAATCGGCCGGTTTCGCGGCGGCGATCCGTGACCGGCGGCTCGCGGCGGAGGTGGCGGTGATCCAGCGGCTCGCCGAGAGCCTGTGCGACCGGCTCGAAACCCGCGACCCGCTGAGCGAGCGTGTCCATCACGGCAAGGTCGAGGCGGCATGGCTCGCGCTCGGCGCGGCGGTACCAACGCTGCTGAGGCGCGCGGCATGAGCGACGCGCCCGCCACCAGCGCCTCGCGCAGCTCCTTCTACGCCGGGATGCGCGTGCTGCCCAGGGCACAGCGCGAGGCGATGTTCGCGATCTACGGCTTCTGCCGCGCGGTGGACGATATCGCCGACAACCAGCAAGGCGACCGGACCACCCGAGCCGCCGCGCTGGAGCAATGGCGGCGCGACCTCGACGCGCTCTACGCCGGGCACGATCCGGGGCAGGCGGCGATCGTGGCGGAAGCGGTGCGGCGCTTCGCGCTCGACCGCGCCGATTTCGACGCGGTGATCGACGGCATGGCGATGGACGTCGCGCGCGATATCCGCTGGCCCGCGATGGCGGAGCTGGACCTTTATTGCGACCGCGTCGCCTCGGCGGTCGGGCGGCTGTCGGTCCGCGTGTTCGGGATGCCGCGGTCTGAGGGCATCGAGCTTGCGCATCATCTCGGCCGCGCGCTCCAGCTCACCAACATCCTGCGCGACGTGGATGAGGATGCCGCGATCGGCCGGGTCTATCTTCCCGCCGAGGCGCTGACGGACGCGGGCATCGCGCTTGACACGCCGGCGGAGGTGGCGGCCGATCCGCGCCTCGATCGCGCGGTGCGCCCGCTGGTGGCGCGCGCGCACGATCATTATCGCGCCGCCGATGCGATCCTCGCCGCCCGCCCGCCCGGCCACCTGCTCGCGCCCCGGCTGATGGAGGCGGTCTATTCGAAGCTGCTGCGGCGGATGGAGGCACGCGGCTGGGCGCCGCCACGCGCGCCGGTGAAGGTGAGCAAGCCCGCGCTGCTGTGGACGCTCGCGCGGCTGCTGGTGACGCATTGAGCTTCGCGCGGGCGACGATTGCCGGCGCGGGACTGGCGGGGCTGTCGGCGGCCGTGCGCCTGGTCGAAGCGGGCGCGAAGGTGCGTATCGCCGATGCGGCGGCGCAGGCGGGCGGGCGATGCCGCTCGTACCGCGATCCGCAACTCGGGCTGGTGATCGACAACGGCAATCATCTCGTGCTGGCCGGCAACAGGGCGGTCGAGCGGTTTCGCGCGACGATCGGCGCGACGCCGCCGCTGGCCGGACCGGATCATGCCGATTTCGCCTTCGTCGACCTCGCCGACGTGGCGCGCTGGACGATCCGCATCAATGATGGGCGGCTGCCGTGGTGGCTCCTGGCGAAGGACCGGCGCGTTCCCGGTTCGCGCCTGCGGGACTATCTCCCGTTGGCGCGACTGCTGGGTGGCGCGCCGTCCGACAGCGTCGGGGAGCGGATCGATGCGGCGGGCCCGGTGTGGGACAGGCTGCTGGAGCCGGTGCTGCTCGCGGTGCTCAACACGCCGCCGGAGCAGGGGTCGGCCCGCCTCACCGCCGCCGTGCTGCGCGAATCGTTGCTGCGCGGCGGCAGGGCGAGCTTGCCGCGCATCGCCGAGCCGACGCTCGCCGCCGCCTTCATCGATCCGGCGCTGGCGTGGCTTGCCGCGCGCGACGCGCCGGTGACGCTGGGCAAGCGCCTCCGTGCGATCGCGACCGAGGGCGATCGGGTGACTGCGCTCGACTGGGGGAGCGGGCCGGAGCCGGTGGCAGCGGATGAGGTGGTGATCCTCGCCGTCCCGCCATGGGTGGCGAGCGCGCTGCTCCCCGCAATCTCCGCGCCGGACGCCTTCCACGCCATCGTCAACGCGCATTTCGCCATCCGGCCGCCATCGACCGCGCCGCAAATGCTCGGCGTGATCGGCGGCGCGGCGCAGTGGCTGTTCGCTTTTCCCGACCGCATCTCCGTCACCGTCAGCCATGCCGACGCGCTGGTCGATCGCGACCGCGAGGAACTCGCGCGGCTGTTCTGGGGCGATATCCGGCGCGCCTATGGCTTCGACGCGCCGCTGCCGCCGTGGCAGATCGTCAAGGAGAAGCGCGCGACCTTCTCCGCGACGCCCGAACAAGATGCGAAGCGCCCGCCCGCCGCGACGCGCTGGCGCAACCTATTCCTCGCCGGCGACTGGACGCGGACCGGCCTGCCCGCGACGATCGAGGGCGCGCTCCGCTCGGGCGAGACGGCGGCGGCCTTGGCGATCAGCGGCCGGACGCGATAGGGGAGGGGCATGGCGACGCTCCACCAGACCATCGACCCGCTCGCCGCCGTCGACGCGGCGGTCGACCGCGCCGCTTCCGCGCTGCACCGGGCGCAGCGCGACGACGGCCATTGGGTGTTCGAGCTGGAGGCGGATTGCACGATCCCGGCCGAATATGTCCTGCTGCGCCACTATCTCGGCGAGCCGGTCGATGCCGCGCTGGAGGGCAAGATCGCCCGCTATCTGCGCCGCATCCAGTCGGCGGAGCACCACGGCTGGGGGCTGTTTCACGCAGGGGCGTTCGATGTCAGCGCGACGGTGAAGGCCTATTACGCGTTGAAGATGATCGGCGACGCGCCCGACGCGCCGCACATGCTCCGCGCGCGGAACGCGGTGCTCGCGGCGGGTGGGGCGGAGGCGGTCAATGTCTTCACCCGCATCCAACTCGCCCTGTTCGGGGCGGGGCCGTGGTCCGCCGTGCCGACCATGCCGCCCGAGCTGATCCTGCTGCCGCGCTGGTTCCCGATCCACCTCTCCAAGGTGAGCTATTGGGCGCGCACCGTGATCGTGCCGTTGCTCGTGCTGGGCGCGACGAAGCCGCTCGCGCGCAACGCGAAGGGCATCAAGGTCGACGAACTCTATACCGGCCATGCGGGGCGCGCGAAGACGCAGGCGGCCGATCCGAAATGGCTGTGGACGCACGGCTTCAACGCGCTCGACCGGCTGCTCAAGCTCGGCGACGGGCTGTGGCCGAAGCGCCTGCGCCAGCGCGCGATCGCGACGTGCGAGGCGTGGGTGCGTGAGCGGCTGAACGGCGAGGACGGGCTCGGCGCGATCTATCCGGCGATGGCGAACAGCGTGATGATGTTCGACGCGCTCGGCTATCCCGAAAGCGACCCCGGCCGCGCCATCGCGCGCCAGTCGGTCGAGAACCTCCTCGTGATTCATGAGGACGAGGCGTATTGCCAGCCGTGCGTGTCCCCGGTGTGGGACACCGCGCTCGCCGCCCATGCGATGCTGGAGGCGGGCGGCGAGGCCAATGTCGCGCGGGCCGGGGCGGCGCTCGACTGGCTCCGGCCGCGTCAGGTGCTCGATGTCGCGGGCGACTGGGCGGAGGAGCGCCCCGGCGTGCGGCCCGGCGGCTGGGCGTTTCAGTACAACAACGCACATTATCCCGATCTCGACGATACCGCCGTGGTGGTGATGGCGATGGACCGCGCGGGCGTGGCTGACCGGATGCCGATCGATCGCGGCGTCGAATGGACGGTCGGGCTGCAATCGAGGAATGGCGGCTGGGGCGCGTTCGACGCCAACAACGACCATGATTATCTCAACAACCTGCCGTTCGCCGATCACGGCGCATTGCTCGATCCGCCGACCGCCGACGTGTCCGCGCGCTGCGTCTCGATGCTGGCGCAGCTCGGCGAGCGGCGCGATTCGCCGCGCATGGCCGCCGCGCTCGACTATCTCGCCCGCGAGCAGGAACCGGACGGAAGCTGGTTCGGGCGCTGGGGGGTGAATTACATCTACGGCACATGGTCCGTGCTGTGCGCGCTCAACGCCGCCGGGCTGGGGCCGGACGAACCGATGGTCGCGCGGGCGACGGCGTGGCTGACGGCGATCCAGAACCCGGACGGCGGCTGGGGCGAGGATTGCGACAGCTATGCGCTCGATCGCGCCGGCCATGTCCCCGCTCCCTCCACCGCCTCGCAGACCGCATGGGCGCTGCTCGGCCTGATGGCGGCGGGCGAGGTGGACAGCGACGCGGTGAAGCGTGGGATCGACTGGCTAGCGGCGCATCAGGAAGCGGACGGCCTGTGGGGGCAGGAGCATTACACCGGCGGCGGCTTCCCGCGCGTCTTCTACCTGCGCTATCACGGCTATCCGAAATACTTCCCGCTGTGGGCGATGGCGCGCTACCGCAACCTGAAGCGATCGAACACCCGGCGCGTCACGGTCGGGATGTGAGGCTGATCGCCGCCTGCGGGCTGAAGCGCGAGGCGCGGATCATCGCGCGCGCCTGCCCGGATGCGGTGACGGTGATCGGTGGCGGGGTGGCGGCGCAGCTTGAGACGCGGCTGGAACTGGCGGTCGAGGGTTTCGCGGGCGTCATATTGTCATGCGGCATCGCGGGCGCGCTCTCCCCGGAATTGAAACCAGGGGACGTGGTGATCGACGGCGACGAGCGGATCGTGGAGCGGCTGCGGCGCGCCATACCGGATGCGGTGCGGGGCCGGATCGTCGGCGGCGACGCGATCCTCGCCAGCGCGGCGGCGAAGCGCGCGCTGCGCGACGCGACCGGCGGCGCGGCGGTCGATATGGAGAGCCACATCGCGGCGCGGGTCGCCGGGCGGCGCGGGCTGGCGTTCGGGGCGGTGCGCGCGATCTCGGACGGCGCGGAAGACGACCTGCCGCCCGCCGCGCTGGTCGGGATGCGGCCCGATGGCGGAATGGCGCTCGGCGCGGTGCTCGCCTCGCTGGCGCGCGACCCGCGTCAGTTGCCGGCGCTGATCCGCACCGGGCGGCAGGCCGATCGGGCGTTCGCCGGGTTGAAGGCGGCGATGGAGGCGGTCAGCCGGATAATCGACTGACGGCGGCCCTCACGCCACCTTCTGCACGCGCTTGAACCCTTCCGGGTCCGCCTCCTTGATCTTCGCCAGCTCGCGCTCGACGTGGCTGGAATAGACGTCATCCGCCTTCCGCGCCTTCGACAGATCCACGTCCGGCGCCATCGGCCCCTCGGTCTTCACCCCCTTGCGCCCGATGCCGAACATCTTGAGCGGGTGGCGGATCGCGTCGGTGGCGGCGGTGCCCTCGAAGCCGCAATGCGTCATGCAGTTCGAGCATTTCTCGTACTTGCCGACGCCGTACTGCTCCCAGTCGGTGCCCTCCATCAGCTCCTTGAAGGTCGCGACATAACCCTCGCCGAGCAGGTAGCACGGCTTCTGCCAGCCGAAGATCGTGCGCAGCGGCATCGACCAGGGCGTGCATTCATAGGTCTGGTTGCCGGCGAGGAAATCCAGGAACAGGGGCGAGTTGGTGAAGGTCCAGTCCTTGCCGCCATTGCCGCGCGCGAACACGTCGCGGAAGAATTTCTTCGTCCGCTCGCGGTTCAGGAAATGCTCCTGATCGGCCGCGCGCTCATAGGCATAGCCGGGCGAGATGGTGATCTCGACGCCCAGCGCCTCCATCTCGTCGAAATAGGCCGCCAGCCGTGCCGGGTCCGCCCCGTCGAACACGGTGCAGTTCACCTGCACGCGGAAACCCTTCGCCTTGGCGAGCCGGATCGCCTCGACCGCGATGTCGTAGGTGCCCTGCTGGTCGACGGCGTGGTCGTGCATCTCCTTGTCGCCGTCTAGGTGGATCGACCAGGTGAAGAAGGGCGACGGCTCGTACTCGTCGATCTTCTTCTTCAGCAGCAGCGCGTTGGTGCACAGGATCACGAACTTCTTCTTCGCGATATAGCCCTTGACGATCCGCGCCATGTCCTTGTGCAGCAACGGCTCGCCCCCCGCGATCGAGACGGCGGGCGCGCCGCATTCGTCGATCGCCTCCATGCACTGCTCGTAGCTCATGCGCTGGTTGAGGATCGCGTCCGGGTAATCGATCTTGCCGCAACCGGGGCAGGCGAGGTTGCAGCGGAACAGCGGCTCCAGCATCAGCACGAGCGGATATTTGCCGCCCTTGATATGCTCCTTGAGCGTGTAGGCGCCGATCCGGGCGATCTGGGAGAATGGCAGGCTCATAAGTCGTTCTACTCAGCGGCCACGCGGACGGGCCGACGCAATTGGGGCGGAAGCGCGAACGAGACGTTCTCGGCCACGCCGTCCAGTTGCCGCACCGATACGGGGCGGATCGCGGCAATGGCAGCAATCACGCTTTCGATCAATTCGTCCGGTGCGGAGGCGCCTGCGGTGATGCCGACCGTCTCCACCCCGTCGAGCCACGCGCGCTCGACGCCGCCACCGTCATCGACCAGATGGCTGGGCACGCCCATCTCGTCGCCGATCTCGCGCAGCCGGCTGGAATTGGAGCTGTTGCGCGCGCCGACCACGATCACGAGGTCGCTGTTGCGCGCGAGATCGCGCACGGCGGTCTGCCTGTTCTGCGTCGCGTAGCAGATGTCGGCGATGTCCGGCCCGGTCACGTCGCTGAAGCGCGCGTTGAGCGCGACGATCACCCCGCGCGTGTCGTCCACGCTCAGCGTCGTCTGGGTGACATAGGCGATCGGCGTATCGTCGGCGAAGGGCAGCGCCGCGACATCCTCCGCCGTGGAGACGAGATGCACCGACGCGTCGATCTGGCCCATCGTGCCGATCACCTCGGCATGGCCGGCGTGTCCGATCAGGACGAGCGTCCGCCCTGCCCTGGCGTAGCGTCGCCCCTGCACATGCACCTTGGCGACCAGCGGGCAGGTGGCGTCGAGCACCGGCAGGTCGCGTGCGGCGGCGGCTTCCTGCACCCCGCGGGGCACGCCGTGCGCGCTGAAGATCGTCGGCGCGCCAGCCGGGATCTCGTCCAGTTCCTCGACGAAGATCGCGCCCTTGCCGCGCAGCCGCTCCACGACATGCCGGTTGTGGACGATCTCGTGGCGGACATAGACCGGCGGCCCGTAAAGTTCGAGCGCCCGCTCCACGATCTCGATCGCGCGGACCACGCCCGCGCAGAAGCCGCGCGGGCTGGCGAGCAAGACATTCAATGGAGGAGAAGAACCGGTCATCTCGTCGTCCACGTCGTTCCCGGGAGAGTTCCAGATAGCTGTCCGATCCCAGATACAAAAGGCGCAATTGTGGCGATCCGCCGCCGGACGCGGTGAAGGGTGGACGGGCCGCCGCCGAAGCGGGTAATCGCGGGGAACCCATCGGGAGTGTTTCCATGCGTATGTCCCTCTCCACCGCGTTGCTGCTGGCGCTGACGGCCCCCGTTCCCGCTCTGGCGCAGGCCGATCCGGCCCGCGAGACCGTCCAGAGGCTCGACGACGGGCTGATCGCGATCATGAAAGCGAAAGGCACGGCGAAGAGCCGCGCGACCGCGATCGCGCCGGTGATCGACCGCACCTTCGATCTGCCGCTGATGACGCGACTGGCGGTCGGCACGGGCTGGACGACGATCGCCCCGGCCGAGCAGCAGGCGCTGGTCGCCGCCTTCCGCCGCCTGACGATCGCGCAATATGCCGCCAATTTCGACGACTGGTCCGGCGAGAGCTTCGCGATCGCGCCGCAGGTCGAGGCGCGCGGCGGCGACAGGCTGGTGCGCACGACGCTGGTCACGCCGGGCAAGGCGGGAATCGCGATCAGCTATCGCCTGCGTGCGAATGGCGGCGAGTGGAAGATCATCGACATCTTCTACCGCAACGCGATCAGCCAGATCGCGACGCGCCGCGCCGATTTCGCGGGCGTGCTCGCGAAAGGCGGGGCGAAGTCGCTGGTGGCGCACCTCGACGCGCTGGCGGCGAAGGGCAGTTTTTGAGCCTTTCGCTCCTTCTCCTTTCCGCCCCGGCGCTTGTCGTCGCCCCGGCGCAGGATGTGCAGACCGAGGCGCCCGCGCCGCCGGTCGTCGTGCCCGCGCCGCCCCCGCAGCCACAGGAAGCGCCGGCCGCGCCCGAACTGGCGGACCCGCTGGCCGATCCGGCGACCGCCGCCGCGCCGCCGCCCGCCGGGGCGCCCGGCCACGCGAAGGGCGATCCGCTCGAAGGCTTCAACCGCAGGATGTTCGGGCTGCACCAGTCGCTCGACAAGGCGATCTACCGGCCGGCCGCGATGGGCTACAAGCATGTCGCGCCCAAGCCGCTGCGGACGGGCCTGCGCCATTTCTTCAGCAACCTCACCGAGCCCGTCGCCTTCGTAAACTATCTGTTGCAGCTCAAGTTCGGCAAGGCGGGGCGGACGCTGGTGCGCTTCACCGTCAATTCGACGCTCGGCGTGGGCGGCGTGCTCGATCTGGCCAAGACCGAAGGGATCAACATCCCGCACCACGACAATAGCTTCGGCGACACGCTGGCGCGCTACGGCGTCGGGCCGGGGCCGTATCTGTTCCTGCCGCTGGTCGGCCCGACCACGCTGCGCGACCTGTTGGGCGGCCCGGTGGACGGCGCGGTGCTGCCGGTCGCGATCGGCAAGCCGTTCACCGACTGGCGCTATCAGGTGAGCAGCGCGGTCATTCCGGGGCTGGACCTGCGCGCCGAATCCGACGACGAGCTGCGCGCGTTGTTCGCTGGCGCGGTGGACCCTTATGCCACGCTGCGCTCGGTCTGGCTCCAGAATCGCGCCGCCGAGGTCGCGGCGATCCGCCACCGCAAGGCGCCGCCGGCCGAGCTGGACGATCCGATGCGCGATCCCGATGCCCCGGCCCGAGCGTCGGACGCGCCCGAATTGAGCGATCCGCTCAGCGATCCCGCCGCCCACAATCCTGCCACAACGCCCCGATAACATTGGCTTGCGATGACAGAATTACCTGAGACGCCGTTGTTGGACACGGTTTTGACGCCTGAGGATTTGCGTCGATTGCCGGTGGATCGTTTGCGTG
>MKSU01000021.1:0-73696 GCA_001897375.1 Sphingomonas sp. 67-36
GGTGTCAGGAAATAACGCCGGTGCAGAGAATTTTGTCGGTCAGGTGAATTGGCGTGGGGTGTCGGATGCAGTGTTCTTTGTCCGTTCACAGAAATGCGCGCCCGACCAGGCAGGGGGATGGCGCATCCCCACGCAAAAACATCGATTTCGTCGATTTCGACGCCTTGCAGTTGAAGCGCTTTCGAATAGCCGCTCCAAGCCGCCCGGATTTGCCACGCCGACCGTACAGGACTGGCAGAAATTCGTGCGTTTAGCCGCCCAATTGCGAGTGCGGCCTGTTCGAGCGCGGCCGCCAGCGGATCGCTCCACGGCAGCGACGTCAGCGCGGAGGAGCGGCGAGCCATGCCCACCACTATCCCGAAAACGCCGACTGAGGATAGTACGGACTGACGCCTAGTGTTGATAATGGAGGCTTATCAACACTAGGCACGATCGCCTTGGCACGGTAAGTAGCCGCAAACGGCGCGGAAATCGGGGCGACGGGGCAAATGGCGCAGGATCCTTTCGAGAGACTCAAGGGCGATGTGTTCGGCACGCGAGCCACCGCCGAGCTGATCGCGGCGGGCGGGCTCGGCAACCCGGCGCACGGCATCATCGAGAAGATGGAGCAGGATCGTCGCCGCTTCGACGCGCTCCTAGGTGCTCGCCCCGACTATTTCGCCGAAGCCGCGCGCGGCCACGCCGCCTTCAACGACTTGCTGCAGAAGCGGCCGACGATCTTCGAAGACATCGCGCGGAGCCAAGAGCAGTTTGCCAAATTCGCTGCAACCGGCGGGCTGGCGGCGGCGCAGGAACGCT
Source organism: Sphingomonas sp. 67-36 (assembly GCA_001897375.1). Taxonomy (GTDB): domain Bacteria; phylum Pseudomonadota; class Alphaproteobacteria; order Sphingomonadales; family Sphingomonadaceae; genus Sphingomonas. The sequence goes on from MKSU01000021.1 coordinate 799, forward strand.
TGACGACGATCGACACCGCGCTCGCCCATACGCGATCATTCGCGGCGGGACTTGCCGGGCAGCAGGCGTTCGAGCGGCTCGCCGGGGCGCGCACCGCGATCCCCGACCATGTGGTGGATGCCCTCGCGGGAACGGGGGCGCTGTCGCCACTGATCGAACGGCTCTCCAACCCGGCCAGCGACGTCGGCCGCCGCTTCACCGTGCAGATGGAGGGCATGTCACGGCTCATCGCGGCCGCGACCGGGGCATTCCCGTCACGCGCGGATCTCGCCGCGCGCTTCCCCCAGGTCGTGCCGGCGCTGCGCCTGCCCACGGGCGCCGAGATCGCCGGTGTCGACCTGGCCGCCGCTTCCGGCCTGACCGGGGTCAGCCGCGACTGGGCGACCGCGACCGCGGTCGAGATCGCCGCCATCGACACGCCCTGGGTCCGCGCCGACCGCCCTGAGTTGTCGATCGGCGGCTATGCAGCATTCAAGGGAATGAGCGAGCTCGTTGCGCGGACGGCGCCGGCAGCGGCACGCACGACGCAGCTCGTCCGCGCCGAACTTGGCGACTATCGTGGCGACGATCCCGAGGCCGAACCCGTAGCCGATCCGATGCTCGCGTCCGGGCTGAGGCTCGCGCACGGATTCGACGTCCGGCTCGCCAGTCTGCCGCTGGCGCTCGCGGCTGCGATCTTCGCGCCGTTCGGGATGGTCGCTGCGGCACCTGACGCTGATCCGGACCAGCTCGACGACATGATCGCGCACATCCTGCGCCAGCTCGAGCGCAAGCTGAGAGCGTTCATCGACGCGCGCATGACCGCGGCGATCGGACCACGCTGGATCAAGCAGCGGGTCAACAAGACGGTGCGCGACAAGTGGCTGGCGGCGCAGGAGGCTGATCGCGCCGCTGGCCGGCCGGTCGGCACGCTGATCGACTATGCCGATTTCGGCGAATACCGCTCGATCATCGAGCAGGGCGACAATTGGCGCGACGCCTTCCAGGCGGTGTTCGTCGTCAAGACGGCGGTCGGCGAGACGCTGGCGCGCCTCAGCGCGATCCGCAACCCATCCGCGCATGTGCGGCCGATGTCGACCGAGGATCTGCTGACGCTGAGGGTCGAGGGACGGCGGCTCTATGTCTGGATGGGCGAGGTCGTCCCGTGACGGTCGCCGTGCTGCCTCCGGTCAACACGCGCAGCGTCGGCGAGCTGCCGGCGGTGGCGACGATCGTCGCCGAGGTGACGGCGCTGACCCCGCAGCGGCGGCTGAGCGATCCCCAGCTGGTCGCCGCCGCGGCCCGGGCCTGGTCGCCGAACACCATGCGCGCGTTCCTTTCGGACCTGAAATTATGGGACAGCTGGTGCCGGCGGCGCGGGCTTCGCGCCGCCGCGGCCCGGCCTAACGACGCTGCCGCCTATCTGCGTGAGTTGTCGGGCATCGAGCACGATCCTAGCCACCCGCTCGCGACGCGGGCCGCAGCGACCATTGAGCGCTATCTGGTCAGCATCGGTTGGGCTTACCGTATGGCGGGTCTCGTTGATCCGACAGCGCCAGGCCCGGGGCCTGCGCTACAAGGGCGATGTCGGCGACCTCGACGACCCGCCGGCCGGGGTGTGCCTCGCGCATCTGCTCAAGGCCTGCCGGCGCGACATGCTCGGCGCCCGCGACCGGGCTCTCCTGCTCGTCGCCTACGACAGCGGCTGCCGGCGATCTGAGCTCGTCGCGATCGATTGCGACGAGATCGAGGGGCCGGACGCGGACGGATCGGGGTTGCTGTTCATCGGCCGGAGCAAAACCGACCGGGAGGGCAGGGGGGCGATTGCCTATCTGTCGGCCGCGACGATGAATTCGATCGCGGCCTGGCTGAAGTCCGGCGGCGTCGAGCGCGGGCCGCTGTTCCGGCGGGTCGAGACCTATTTTGACGGGTCGGTGCGGTCGGTTGGGCGCGGTGCGCTCCATCCGAACAGCATCACGCTGATCTACCGGCGGTTGATCCGCACCGCGTTCGAGAAGAAGCTGCTCGGACCCATGAGCGAGGCCGAAGTCGCGCGCTGGATCGAGGCGGTATCCAGTCATTCGATTCGGGTCGGTGTCGCCCAGGACAATTTTGCGGCGGCCGAGAGCCTGCCAGCGATCATGCAGGCTTACCGTTGGCGCGATCCTAAGACGGTCATGCGCTACGGCGCGAAACTTGCGGCGAAAAGCGGTGCCAGCGCGCGCCTTGCCAAGCGCTTTCAAGGCTAAGTAGATCGGCGAAACGGGTTGGCTAGAAGATCGTTGCTTTAGTCCAGGCCTGTAAGTGCACCTCGGGAAGAGTCGTGAGCGCCGATCTGTTTGATGACCGCGCGTTGCGCGCTGTCGTCCTTGATGATCTGGGTCCGCGCCGCTGCTCGTACTCCGGGATAGCGTCGAAGAAGGCGCTCGCTGCACCGCTGATGCTGTGGCCAAGAATCTCTAGGACGGTATAGGGCACCATCATGAGAACGCCGCGAATGAGTCGGCTGGGACCTGCCATGGGTCGAAGCGCTCACCATCTGGGACAATTACGACCTGACCGAGGATACGGTGGCGCTATCGAGCGGCGCACCTACTCGCTCGATAGCAGCCATCTTCGCACGTTCCGACGGGACGCGCTCCGGATAAGGTCAACCCACCCGTCCTATCTCGACGATTGTTGCCGATCCTTGTTCCTCCAGGCGGCGGGCATCGTCCCGAACACTCTTGTGGTGGGTAAACAGCAACACTTGATTAGTCTCGGCAAAACGCGCGAGGAGATCCAGCGTGGCGGCGCCGCGCTCATCGTCGAAATGCACAAGGATATCATCGGCTACGAAGGGTAGCGGCTCTGTCGAGGCTGCGTAGTTTTCAAGGCTGGCCAATCGGAACGCGAGGAAGAGCTGGTCGCGCGTGCCGTCGCTCATCGCGGCGACCGATACCGCGGCACCGGACTGGCGGCGTCCGACGACGACGGGCAGGCCCTTATCGTCTATATCGGTGTCGATTCCCGCAAACTCGCCGCGGGTGGTATATGCGAAAAGTTCGCCAGCCCGGCTGACGAGAGGATCCTGCTGCTCGCTTCGGACGCGGTCGATCGCCTTTGTGATCAGTGCGCGCGCGACGGTAAGTTCAACATAACGCTCGACTGCCGCCTGCATTCGCGCGGCCGCGCTCTCGCGCTCGGCGATCGCCCGATTAACCCCTGATTCCGACGCGTAGGCGTCGAGCGCGTCCTGCGCTGTCTTGTGCGCGAGGATAGCCTCCTCGACCTCGGTCTCCAGCTGGGTCGACCGTTCCCGGGAAACGACCAGCGCGCCACGCAGGGCATCCAGATCGCGGCACGCCCACTGCTCACGCAGTGCTGCTACGTCGAGGCCGTCACTGACATCGGCTATCGAGCGTTCGACCAGTGTTTTCGTCTCGAGCAGCTTGGCGCGGGAAGCGCAGCGACTGGCGATGCTGCGCAAGGCTTCGCCGTCGACCGACACGCCAGCGCTGGATGCAAGCTCTGCCAGGACGCCACGGGCATCTTGCTCGGCCTTCTCAAGCAGCGCGCAATCGCTTTTTGCGTTATCGACATCGGGGGCAAGCGCCGCGCGCTGCAGCCGGATTGCGTCCTGCTCCTGCCACCGCGCCGCGATCAAATCGGCTGCCGCAAGCAAGTCTTCGGGCAACGAAAGATCGAGACTTGCGCTCAGAGCGAGTATTTCAGCCTTCAGTGCCGCTTCGTCTTCATCCATCCGAACGAGTCGGCTGCTGGTTTGCGCGATCGTCCTCAGCGTTCCACGGGCGCCAGCCCATTCGCTGATCAACCCACCAGCGCTCTCGGGGGCAAGATCGGCATCCAGGCTGAGGCTTCCGAGCGCCGCGCTCCACGCCTGCTGCCAAGCCAGATGAGCCGTTGACAGATCGGAGAGGTCCTGTTCGGCGCGCTTCGCGGTCGGCGTGAGCGCTTCACTGTCGCGCAGGTCGCGCCGATAGTCGGCGTGCTCGGTTTCATGTCGGGCGAGCGCGGCGCAGAGCGCCTGTATTTCGACCGCGAAAGCCTGCCCCTTGGCAGACGGCATGTTCATCGCCTGCTGCGCGCTCCTGAACACTGCGATCATCGGAGCGAGGTCGGATGCGTGGCGATCGGCTTCGCTGGCGAGCAGGCCGGCGGCGGCGGCGGCATCGATTGCCTGTGTGCGGCGCTCCGCAAAATCGAGCAGCGCATCCAGTTGCCCAAAGCGCGCTGCCGCCTCGGGAAACGCTTGCGCAAACGCCATGCAGCGCCGCTCCAGCCGCTGGGTGATATCGGCGATCAGTGTGCTGCAACCATCAGCCTCCATCGTGCTGTTGGCGAGCTGCTGGCGCGCAAGGACCAGGTTGGCGGCGTGCTGCGCCTCGGCAGCTCGCCGGTCGGCAAGATCGTCGGCATCTGTGCGGTGATGCTCATAGGCATCGACGCCTGCCCGCCGAACCGCCGCATCCGAAGGAATATTGGCGTCAAGATAGGCGTCGCGCAGTGGCGACCATGCCTCAGCGCGCGCTCGCCGCGCCTCCGTCAATGCTTGGTCGGTGGCGACCGGACCAGCCGATTCTAGTGCCTGGATGGTTTCGCTCGCGGCCTTGGCCGCCTTCTCAGCATCGACCTTTTGCTCGACTTGGCTCCCCAAGGAGGTTTCCAGCTCGGTGCGCGCCGCCTGTTCCGCGCGGATCGCCTCGGCGTTCGGGCAGACGAAGTCAGCGAGCGCTTCGACGTTCGAAAATCCGAGAGCGCCGATCGTCGCGGCCACCCGCGCAAGCGCCTGAGCCGCTTGTCGCCTGACCACATCCGCCGAAGCGGCTTGTGCGGCAAGCCCTGCAAATTGTGCGGCGCTGAATGCCGCTGGCTTGTCATGGCCGGCGGTGATCGCGCCCTCGAGGCGAAGGTTGACGGTTTGAAGCCGGTCAGCGAGATCGGCGCTTCGTTCGCGCGCCGCCGCGATTGCACCGCCGCGTTCGATGGCCTCGGTCGCCAGTTTCTGGACTTGATCGAGTGCCGCCTGGCTGGGCAAGCGCGCGGTCAGGTCGGCATCCGCCCCCAGATGAAGCATGCGGCGAAGCGTTGCGAGTCCGGCTTCGGCAGTCTCGATCTCCTTGAGCCTGTTCGGACGATCGGCGCGTGCCTTCCGGACATGGATCGCCTGCTCGACGAGATCGCGGATCCGCACTTCCGCTTCGATAAATGCCTTTGATACGGTGAGTGCGTCGAGTCGCTGGACGAGGCGCTCGCCTTTCACTTCTCCGTCCTCGAGGGCGGCGATCGCTGCGTCGCGATTGGCAATCGCGCCGTCCACTTGCCCGCCAAAATTCGCTGGCAGCGACTCAAGATCGTCGTAGTCGCCAAGCCCAACGGCCAGCCGGTCGAGCTCGAGCAGATGCGGCACGGCCCGGACCAGCCGCTCCAGGGCAGAGATGTCGGCACTCACCGTCTGCTTCTCGGCGCGGGCCCGGGTCAGCTTGGAGTTTGCGCCATCGGCAGCCTTGCGGCTTTGCTCGTAGCCGTCGCGCGTGACGGTGTGCTGCTTCACTTCGCGGTCGGCGGCATCGAAGGCGTCGAGCGCTTGATAGAAAGCGCGGTCAGCGGATCGCCGCGTCGAGAACAGCTTGTCCGCTTCATCGTCGATGGCATCCAGTCTCGCCATCAGCGAGCGCAGACCGCCACCCGCCTCGACGACCAGCCGCCCGATATCACCGTCGGCGGTCAGCAGGCGCGAGCCGCCTGAGCGGAGAGTCTCATGGTTCAATCCGAACAGCGTGGCGAAACGATCGCGCGTGGTCGCCCCGAGCAAGCGCGTAAGCGTTGAATCCTCTAGCGGCGCCCCCGCCGCGTCGGTCAGCGTGCGGCCGCGGCCGCGGCGCCGGCGTAAGGTCAGCTCAGTACCGTTCGCATCAACCAGCGTCGCCCCGACGCGCATGCCGTCATAGCCGAACAAGCTCGCGTGCGGGGTTCGCTCGGGGATACCGAACAGAAAATCGCTCAAGGCGGCAAGGCAGGTGCTTTTGCCAGCCTCATTAGGCCCGTAAATGACCGTGAGGCCAGCGGTCGAAGGAATGGCGAGGCTGCGCTCTGCAAAGGCGCCATAGCGCTCAAGGGTCAGTTCAGCGAGCCGCATCGCCAGCCTCCGTGTCGCCGATCAGGGAAAGCGCCAGCGCGCGGGCCCGGGCTGGCGCTTCGTCGCGCAAGGTTGCGAAGAATTCCTCGGCATGGGCACCCGCCGGCATCTTGGCGCGGACTTCGGCCAAGCGCGCCGCAACCATCTCGTTCAAAGCCTGATCGGTATCCGGTGCTTCGATTTCGGCGAGGAGCTGCCCCGATACGGTCGGATCGAGCGACGCCGGCTGGACTGGGGGTGCCGTCGCGATCTCCAGCTTTTCGAGCCAGACGTCGCCGGCCAAGGTCGCGAGCAGGGCAGCGACGTCCTCGCGCAAGGCCTGCGGTTCGATCAGCATCCGGTGGTGTAGTGCGGTCTCGCCGACCAGCCGCACACGAAGTGCGATCGCGCGATCACCGGCATCGGCGCACGCTTGCTCGATCGCGCTGCGAATATGGTCGAGCAGCGTGGCACGGGTTTCGCTCGCATTCGCGTCCACCGACACCGTGAACCATCGGACCATATCGAGATCGCGATGCTCAACCTCGGTCACCCGGCCGTCGCTCACGCTGACGAGGGTCGCGCCCTTCGGCCCGGTTTCGCGCGGGCTGCGGCCCTGCAGATTGCCGGGATAGATGATGTAGGGATCGGTGCTCAGCACGGCCCGGGCATGAACATGCCCCAACGCCCAATAGTCATAGCCATGGTTCGCGAGCTGCTCGACCGTGCAAGGCGCATAGGGCGCGTGATGGCTCTCGCTGCCCTGGCAGGCGGTGTGGAGTACGCCGATATTGAAATGGCCCGGGATTGGGGTTGGATAATCACGGGCAATATTTTCGGTCACGTCGCGCTGCGGAAAACTGCGACCATGAACCGTCACGGGCAAGGTGGAGAGCGCAACTGCCTCAGCCCGCTTGCTATCGAAAACATGGACATTGGCCGAGAGCGACAGCTTGGCGGCGAAGCGATTTTCGGCATCGTGATTGCCCAGGATCAGGAAGGCCTGGATCCCTGCGTCCCCGAGCCTCCGCATCTGATCGATGAAGAAGAGGCCGGTTTCGAAATTGCGCAAATCGCCATCGAAGATGTCGCCTGCGAGCACGACAAAGCTGCAGCCTTGGTCGATCGCCAGCGCAATCAGTTTCTCGAAGGCATCGCGCGAGGCTCGGTCGACGCGTGCCGCATAGTCGGCCGATTTGCTCGCCAGTCCGAGCAGTGGGCTGTCGAGGTGCAGGTCCGCAGCATGGAGAAATTTGAACATCATGATGTGGCCGCCCTCGCTTGTTGACCAGTGGCGTGACCTGCCTCTGACTGGTCGAGACAGCGTGTCAGCATGACCTGCTGTGCGTCGAACTTCTCGGGATTCTCGTCGTGCAGGCGCCGCAGATTGAGCAGCTTCCAGCGCACTGCGGGCAGCTCGGCGATCTCGCCGCCCAAGCCGATGGCGGACCAGTCGGGATCGAGGGCATGGAAGCTGCTCAGAAAGCGGCGGCTGGCAGCCGCGTCGGCGCGACGCTGGACTTGGCTGATCAGAGCTTCCCGTGCGGCGAGCAAGGTGTCGAGCGTTTCGGGCGTGACGGTCATGCCGACGAACTCGTCATTATATTGCGCGGCGATATCGAGGCGGTGCGGACAGAGCAACTCGTGCGCCGGGCGCGAATGGCTGACGAGATAGATCAGGAAGGCGCGGAACAGATCGTCGTCGATCCCCTCTTGGGCGAGGAGATGGTGGATGTCGAACAGGTCGCGCGGATGCTGGCGATCGAGCGCGGCCGCCATCTTGCCGGCGTAGAGGTCGGCCAGCGAGACGACTTGCATCTCGGCGAAGCCGAAACGATCTTCGACGCCCGGGCTGACGGCCCGCATCTCTGGCGGGAAGACCGTGCCCCGCAGCACGGGCGATACTTCCACCTTGATGGCGGTGCTGTCCGAATGGACGAGCAAGCGCTTGCCGTCCGGAAGTAAATGCCGCTCGACCTTGAAGCCGAGCCGGGTTTCGAGACGGCGGGCGATCCGCTCGAGCCCGGTGCGCACCGCATCGAGCGAAGTGGTCCGGTCAGCCACCGGCAGGTAGACGAGATCGATGTCGACCGAGAGGCGCGGAAGGTCGCGAACGAACAGGTTGATCGCGGTCCCGCCTTTCAGGGCGAAATCAGGCTCGGAGGCGATCTCTGGGATCGTGCGCAACAGGAGTGCGACCTGGTCGAGGTAGTGCTGGGCCGTCATCGTTCGCTTAGCTCTATGGTGCTGGAGAGCGAAGCGGGAATGGTGATCTGGTAGCGCGCGTCGAGCCGGCCGCCCGGCGCAAGCTGGCGTTTGCCCTTGCCAAGATCGATATGCCGGCGATCGACATGCTTGACCCAGGCATGGCCGTGGCGATCTGCGTAGAAGAGGAACAGCCGCTTTGCGCGCACGCTGCGGCATGTCTCCAGCAGCTGGGTGACCAGGCGTGGCCGAAGGTTCGATAGGCCTTGGAATATCTCGTCAGCATGGTCGAAACCGAGCGTTGCGGGAACCTCGTCAAGCATCTCGATCGCTGCGCGCTCCTCCCCGGCGACGCGAAGGAAATGGTCCCAGGGCTGCTCGCGGACCGGTTCGGGGACGTGTCCGCCGAGCCGGCCGGTGCCGAGCTCGAACCTTCGCCATTCGAGGCCGAGGAGTGTGTCGGCAAAGAGCGGGCGGGTGCGTACCGCCAGGGCCGCATCGAGCGGGAGCTTCATCAGCCAGGTCGGCGCAGTGCGATCGGGATCGTAGAGATAGATCGTCGGATGGCCGCCGAGGCGAAGATAATGGTTGCGTCCGAGCAGATCGAGCGCGCTCGCGCCACCGACATAGAAAGTCGAGGGTCGCAGCTCCTGCGCGGACAGGATCGCGGCATCCCAGCGCTGCGTCGCAGGCGTGGTGCCTGACGGGCGGCGGTAGACGCGCGGCGCGACCCGCTCCAGCCACCCGTTCTGAACATAGGCATGGATCGAGGGACGCGAGACCCCCTGTTCTTGGAGCCAGGCCGTGTCGACCAGCCGCCCGGGCCCGAGTTGAGGGAGGAGTCGGTTCAACGAATTTTTCTTTTGTTCACTCACAATGAACTTATTGGCGGTTTCGTAAACCGGTGACAAGCAGTGGTTTAAGGCGACGGCATAAAGTTCATTCTCGCTGAGCGGACGAGGCCGTGCACAAACCGCCACGCGGCACGGCTCCCTCGAAGCGAAGGGCGAGCCAGCGCTCGCCCTTCGCATGACCCCGTCCTGCTCACGCCGCAAGTAGCCGCGCCGCCGTCGAAGCGCGGCACCCGACCGGGCATGCCGCGTTGGCTCCAACCGGCGTCGCGCCATACGCCCAGCTCTCAGGACGAAGTGCGTTGAGAAACAGCTGCTGGTCGACATGCGCCGGGCTCGCCGCCGTCAGTTCGCGCAGCCACCGGCTCACCAGCAGGAGACCCGACCAGAAGGACACGAACGCGGCGGTCGGAATCGCATCGCCGAGACCGTCATCCATCGGATGCAGGCAGCCGACGCAAGCTTGGTCCGGTTCGTGCGAAGACACCAGCACATTGAAGCTCTCGGTTGCGCCGACGCCTAGCCACGGCGATCCGGCCCGCTGCGCCGCCCAGCGGGAGGGAATGTCATCGACGCCGATAAGCACCGTATCGGCGAGCGGCATGCCCTCCACGAACCGCACGGGCTCGGGATGCACCGACAGATCGCCGCCGAAGCGGGCGAGGTCGTCGACCTTCCGCTCGCCGAGCGCCGAACGCACGAGCAGTGCGTTGCGATTGAGATTGCTGAGCGCGCTACGATCGTCGTCGAGCACCCGGCCGGTGCCTTTGATCGCCGGCAGGCGGTGGAGCACGAACAGGACGGCGTTGGCGATGGCGCCGCCGCTGATCAGGTCGAAATTGGGCAAGTCCGCGCTTTCCAACGTATCGGCTGCGGCGAGGCGCACTTCGACGGCGGCGCAGGGCGCATAGAGCAAGTCGAAATAGTCCGGTGCCAGCGCGCGGCCCCGCAAGCGACGCATTGCCAGCTTGAAGGCCTCGGCCGCCGCCAGCGCACCGGCGGCCATGCCGCCCATCGGCCATGACGCGCCCCGCCAAGAAGTAGGTTGAGCGTCGATCGACCCGGCCCAGCCTCCCGCATTCATCGCGATGCGGTTATCGGCACGGTCCTCGGCGGGATCACCCGAACCGAACACGAAGGTGACATCGGCGCGTTCCGCTGGGCGACCGTGGTGGAAGGCCCGGCCCGGCAGCAGGTCGAGCCCGACCTCGATCAGGCTTTTGACAAGGTCACCGCCGGCCAACGGGGGCTGGAACCCGATCATGGCGCGCTCAGGCGCGTCGAGCCAGATCTCGTGACCCGACCGCGCCATTAGCAGCGCGGCGGTGATGAAAGCGCTCTGCCCGGAATGGGTCTCGAGCGCGTCTTCGCGGGCTTCCAGGACGATGCGAGTAGCGGTGAGCGCCGCGAGTATCTCGCCGTCGTCGGTTTCCGCCACGAGGTCGGTGCGCATCAACAGCATCGTGCGGTTCAGTGCGTCGGCGAGCATCAGACAATCTCCAAATGGTCGGCGATGGGTACCTCGCGCCAGCTGCCGTCGGGCTGGATCTGCGCGAGAAAGGCGTTGCTGAAACCGATCTCCCCCTGCGCGAAGCGCGGGATGACGAGGCTGAGGAAGCCAGGGACCGAAAGCAGGGGGAAGGCGTCGTCAGTCGCGGAATGATAGGCCGCGCCAGGATGTGTGTGGATCTGGACCCGGACACCGTCGCCGGCTGCCACGAGCTCGTTCCAGAACCGGTTCAGCCAGGCGGGATCGAGCTCGAAGCCGACCGCGCTGGCGCTATGCTCGGGATGCAGCACGCGCTCGACGGCATCGGGCCGGGTCCACGACCCGACCCAAAGCGCCTGGCACTCACGCCGCCCGCCACCGCAGTAGCGGAGGTGGGCGAACGTGGCGTCGAACACCGCGCTGGGGACGCGCAGGCGCATGCTCAGCCTCCCCGCACGACGGGCGGGCGCAGTGACAGCTGGGCGTGAGGGCCGACATGCTCCTGGCGCAGCGTATGCGCCGAATTGAGCTCGCGGCCCTGCTGGTCGACCAGGATAAGATCGCCGCCCGGCGACCCGAACAACGGGCGGGCCGCCGCGATCACCGCACCCACCGTCTCGCCCGGGCGCACCTGCATCGTGCGGGCGAGGCCGTTATAGACGACGGTAATCTCGAAAGCATCGGAGACCGGCTTGGCGGCGACGATGAAGCGCTCGAGGCCCGTTTCGGCCAAATCGATCGTGTCGGTGGCAAGGATTAGGCGGTCGGTGCCGCCGGGCACGTCGAGAAACAGGGCTTCATGCTCGCCCGCTTCGGCCAATGCGTAGAGTTCGCGTCCGGCGATCGTCGAGCGACCCCAGAGGATCTGGTGGTCGCGCAGCGCGAACTTGAAGAGCCGGTCGTTCTCGAAGCCGATGAAGCGCTCGACGCGGCGGTCGCGCAGATCGAAGGGCTCGTCGAGCCGGACGTCCTCGAAATCGCCGCTAGGCAGGATCGCCAGGAGGCTCCAGGCCGCGAGCGCGTCCACGCCGGCGGTCTCGAGGATCTGGCGCCCGAGCGGCATCGGATCGTCGAGGAGGAGCGGGCCGAAGTCGAGGCCGTTGTTCGCATAGCGGATGCGATAGGTGTGCGCGGCGCGCAGCGCGCGATCCTCGCGGATCGCCTGGCCGACATCGTCACAATCGTCGGGGATGTCGTGGTCGGAATGGGGGTCGTGGATGTTCATTGGTCGTAAGCCTTTGCGTCTTGAAGCGAGCCGGGGGACGGGCTCCAGCAGGTCAATCGGCAGGGCTGTTCGAAACCGGTAAGCGGATCAGGGAATTATTTTCAGCGTGCCCGGCGGGACGGCGTCGCAGATGATAAGGGCCGGGCAGCCCGGGCAAGTGAATGACGATTCCTCTTTCCTGAAGAGTCCGTCGCTGGCGCCCTGAAGGCATTCGCCGATCCATCCGCGCCGGGTGTCGAGCTTCTTTGGTGTGATCTCCACGGGCTTGACGAGCTCGTCCGCGAGATAGACGATCTCGACGGTTGCGCTTGGCAATGTCTCCGCTGCGGCGAGCAGCAGCGCGGCGGCCGCGATGTCGTCGTCGTCCGACTTGCGGTGGTGGCCGCTTCGGCACCGCCTGAGTACCAGCCCGCCATCGGGAGCGATGAGCATCTCGTCAGGCGTGACGAGCACTTCGTCCGCACCGAATTTGAGACGCAAGGCGGTTTTCGCCTGTGGCTGGTGCCGGTCGCGGCACCCGATGAAGAAGCGGACCATCGCCGTTGCGAACCCGCGATAGTCCTCGACATAGCCATCATCTGCGATGCCCTGCACCGCGCACTCGTCGGCGATTCGCCGCGCGAGATCTGCGTCGGTGGCGAAGGATCGGCCTTGCGTGACTTCATCGACGATAACGCGCACCGCTTCGTGCATCAGCATGAAGGGCGACATCTCGCGGCGCCCGCCGATGCGAAGCACATGGGTGTAGAAGAACCGGCGCGGGCACTTCCTGTAAAGCGCCAGCTGCGAGGCATGATAGCGCCGGCCCTCGGCCTCGACCTTTATCGGCAAGGTGTCAGGAGACGGCGGCAGGGTCTGTGACGGTACGAGAGTGACACGTTCGATCGAGGAGCCGCAGTGGTCGATGAAGGGGGACAGCGATCGCTTGGCGGTCTTGGTGCGATTCTCGGCGTAGAGGATCAGCCGATCGCGGGCGCGCGACAGCCCCACATAGAAGATGCACTGCTGTTCTTCGTCATGTCCTGCGCGAAACTCGTCCTCGGCGGTCCCGGTGGCACCGGCGATCATGCCCGGCGGTGCGGGGCACGCGGGCAGCCGGCAGCTTCGCGGCAGCGTGCTGATGTTCATGCCGGGCAGGTGGACGACGGGGAACTCCAGACCCTTGGCACCGTGGATGGTCATCAAGCGGACGGCATCGATGCCCTGTGCGGCTGCGGGCAGTTGGCGCAGATCCCGCTCGTCCGAGAGCCGGAGCAACCGCCGTACGCGCGCGAGGAAGCGCGGAACTCGCAGCCCCTTGCCAGTGGGTTGTGCGCGCAAGAAGTTCATGAACTGCCAGACGGCGATCGCAGCGCTGCGATCGGCGACCTTGGTCGAGCAGGCGAAGCGCCGCGCGACATCGGTGCGATCGAGCAGGAACGCCGCCAACACCGACCAGGGCGCGGAATTAGCATCGAACCCGGCTAGCACGCCGACGATTGACGCGAGCGAGGCTTGCCCGCCGGGCGACACCGCGCCGAAGATGGCCGCTCCGCTCAGCCAGCGTGGCGGCATCGTGTCTTCGCCGCGCAGCGCGTCGAGCGCGCCGCCGAGATCGGCCAGGTCCATCGGATATTCGGCAAGGCACGCGGTCCGGGCCAGCCCCATGCCCCGTGGGTCGGTCAGCAGCGACAGGATCGAGAGCAGGTCCTTGATCTCGGGCCGCTCGAGCAGGCTGCCGAGATAGAGGACCGGAACGCCTAGCGCCTCGAGGTCGCGGCCGATATCGGCAAGCCGGTCATTGCCCGAGCATAAGACGGCCTGGTCGCGGTAAGGATGCCCCGCTTTCAGCTGCTCGGCTACCGCGTCAGCGATCATGGCCGAGGTCGCGCCGGGGATGTCGGTCGTGCGAAGTTGCGTGCGGGAAAGCGACGGCCCGCGGTCGGCGGAGAGGTTCGTGTCGGCCTTATCGCCTGCGTCCATGGTTTTGGCGAAACCGGTGAAGGTGTCGATGATTTCGCGCATCGAGCGGTAGTTCACCTTCAGCCGCGCGCTCTTGGCGCCGGGGAAATCCTCGGTCTCGAACAGGTCCATGTTGTGCGACGAGGCGCCGCGGAAGCGGTAGATCGATTGCCGGATGTCGCCGACAGCCCACAAGTTCATGCCCTGGGGCCGTAGCTGTTTCAACAGACGGACACTGGCGCGGTTCACATCCTGATACTCGTCGACGAGCACATGGGCATAAGTCGCGGCAAAATGGTCGCGCGATGTCTCGTCCGTCTCGAGCAGCATGGTCGGGAGCATAACCAGGTCGCCGAAGTCGATACGGCCTGGCCCCTTCACCACTTCATACCGCGCATACACGCGCGCTACTTCGTCGGCTGCTTGCGCCGCCAGTCGAGATTCGTCGTCGGTCGCGGCCGCCGCCATCTCGGCAGCGAGTTGGGCATAGCGCTCCGGGCCGACCACCTCGTCCTTTGCACGCGAAATGGCGTCGAGCAGGTCGGCGATCTTGCTCGTCGGGTCGTAGATGTCGCGGTAGTGAACAAGACCGAGGCGCGGAAACTCGTCCTCGAGGAGCTCGACCTGTTCGGCACGGTCAATCATGCGAAACCCTGGGCTGATCCCCAGCCGATCGCCGAACCGGCGCAGCAGATCGAGGCCGAAGGCGTGGAATGTACCGATCCACATCGCGGCCGCCGCCTGCGGGTTGCGCGCGGCAATCCGATCCGACATCTCGCCGGCTGCCTTGTTGGAGTAGGTCAGCACCAGGATCGAACGCGGATCCACATTGTCCTCGACCAGTCTGGCGACCCGTGCAGTCAGCGTCTGCGTCTTCCCCGTTCCGGGGCCCGCCTTAAGTAAATAAGCCGCGCCCCCGTGGCGCACAGCATCGCGCTGGGCGTCGTTGAGCGGCGGAGGCGGGCGCTCCGGCCGATCCTCGGCGACGACCGGGGGCAGCAGCAAGGCATCAAAGAGCTGCTGCGCGACCAGGTCATATGGTGCACCGAGCTTTTCCGCGATTGCTGCGCCGGACATGCCGTCGATATGCAGTGCCCGCGCAACGTCGCGCGGCAGCAGGAATTCGCGCGCGAACAGGTCCATCTGGACTTCGCGGCGTTTGCGCCGGTTGTGATCGATGACGCGTTCGGAGCCGACCGGTGCCGCCTCGGAGGACCGGGCGAGGTCAATCTCGCACGGCGTGCGATCGTCGCCGAGTTCGACATGCCCCAGCTCATGACAAATCAGGAACGCCCTCTGGAAGCCGGTGCCGATGTCCTCATACAAGATCATTCGATCGGCTTCGTCAGGCAGGAATATCGCGCGCCCTCCATCGAGCATCGCCGCGCCCGGCGCGGTAGGCTCGGTATCGATGCCGCGGCGCTCGGCCTCTGCCTTCGCGAACTCGAACGGGGCCCAAGGGTCGAGTCCACGGCCAACCGCCTCGGCGTGAAGCCGCGCCGCGATCTGCCGTGCGACTTCGAGCGCGTCCATGTCAGTCTATTTCGGCGAGGATGCCGGCGCGCGCTGCTTCGTTGACGCCGGCATTAATCAGAATTTGCTCGAAGGTGACTTGGCTCGACAGTACCGGCCGGGAATCCGCCTTGTAGCTCGGCGCAAGCGTCGCCGACCGGACGCCGCGGATGCTTGCGATCAGATCCTCGAGCTGCGCGTCGATGCCCGCTGCCATCCGCGCCAGAAACCCCTTCGGAATCGTATCGACGAGCACACGCCGGTCGCGTACCGCGGCGACCACCTGTCGCGGCACGCCGAGCGTCGCGGCGAGCGTTTTCATTTCAGCGGCGTTGCGACCGTCGAACACGCTCGCAGGCTGGCCTTGTGTGGCTTCCATCTTAGTCGGCACCGATGCCGCGAAACGGGTCCAGGCGGAAGCAATCTGGGCTTCGTCACGCGGCGATAACGGCGCAGCTTCGTCGGGCATGCTCCGGGTCATTTCGTGCGACAGATCGACGAGCGCGAGCGCATATTGCGGATAATCGCGAAGATATCTGGCAAGCGCCGTCGCGTCGCCTTCCGCCTCCAGCGCGAAGGACTCGAGGACGTCGTCCAGATCCGTATCGCCGGTCACGACTGCGACTCGTCTTGCATCGCCGCCCGGATGGCGTCGTAGGCCTTGTCCCGGTGCGTCCTGATGGTCTTCTCCGATCTGCCCAGTAGTTTCGATATCGAAACCGCGGACTTGTCGATCGAGTCGATGGGTATTCCCTTGGAGATCATTTCAACGATCCTGATTTGTTCCTGTGGTAGGCCCCCAATCGCCGCACGAAGTCGTGACCGGTAATCTTCCTCGTTGATCAGCGCCGGATCGAACGGATCGAAGGCTCCGCGCGCGCGCTCAACCTCGGGCGACGGCTCGCCGGTATCCCAATCATAGTCGAGGCTCGCACCACGATTTTCCTCCTCATACGCTTTTTCCCGCGCGTCGCGCCGCAGATTGGCGACGCCGAGATCGAAGCGCGCCTCGAAGAAGTCGAGACGCTCGTCATATGCTTGACGGTCCCCGCATAGCAGATCCTGGAATTTGTCGAAGGCGAGCTCGTGGATGCGTTCGGCAGTACGTTCGATCCGGCCGTGGGTCTCATTCCCGGTCGTCATGCGCGGGAGCGCAGCTTTCACGCGTGCGCTGAGGACCGAGAACAGCCGCTCGAAGAACGCTTCCGAATTCTCGCTGCGGCTGGCGCGCAGGAGGTGGAGCAGGCATTCGCTCGGAACCCAGCCGGCGGCGCGACGATTGCGGATTTCGGCACGCTCAAGCAGCTGATCGCGGGACAGGGTGGCGATCTCCACCAGCAGCGTCTCGACCGCTGCCGAACGCATGTACAGGACCCCCTTTTTGGTGCGTTTTCGCAGCGGCGGGATCAATGCAAGCCTCTGCTGCACGCCTGTGTCCTGTCAAACATCACCGGTTTGACTGCTCGCGCCGCCAATGCTGACTGAACGGCCTGTGATCGGATCATTGCACGCAACCCCCTGGTGACTTGCTATCGGCGAAACCCTCAATCGCCAAGAGCATCGCGCGGCAAAGCGTTGCCAACGGGTCTATTTCGGTCGGAGTTTGTGCGTGAGCGGCATGACCGTGCAACCGTAGAAGAATGTCATGTGGATTTTACCGGTCTGCCGAAATCTGGCCGATTGACGATCTGCAGCCGCAATCTTGCGGCGCGAGCACAATGGAAACCCCGAATATGAGCGACGACTTGACCAAGACCCGCCCGCAGGATGCTTCGCGCATCAACATGCACGAGCCCTATGAAGTGAACTGGTGGACCCATAAGTTCGGGGTGACCAAGGCGCAGCTGCAGGCGGCGGTCACCGCGGTGGGCACCGGTGCCGCCGCCGTGGCGAAGCACCTGGGCAAGCTTCTGTAGGCAAACAGGGTGGCTCGATATATTCGAGCCACCCTAGACTAGCATGGCGCTCCAATCACTTGGGACATTTCAACAAACCGCTGAAACCGCGTTAAAACTGAAAACGCATTGACTATTTCACCAGATTCGCTATTTCAACAAATTGATGAAGGATTCCGTCCAGTCTATCGAGCGGCGTGCGGCGAAGGTGCTGGAGGCGTTTTTGTCGTCGATTCCTGGGTTGGCTATAAAGCAGCTGGAACGTGAACCCGACCTGGCGCAGGCGGACCGGCCTGACCTCGTTGCAACCCTCAGCTACGCAGGCAAACCTCTCGTGCTGGTGGTCGAGGTCAAGGGAAGCGGACAACCCAAGATTGTGCGGGAGGCCGCCCGTCAGGCGAAACGCGCGATCGCGCACGCCGGGAGCAACGCAGTCCCGATGATCATGGCTCCGTATCTCTCGGAGCAGGCGCAGGACGTATGCCGCGACGAGCAGGTGGCATTTCTCGATTTCATGGGGAACAGCCGGGTTTCCTTCGGCACTGTTTATGTGGAGCGTAGGGTTGAGGGCCGGCCGGAGCCGGAACGGCGCGCCCTTCGTTCCCTCTTCAAGCCAAAATCAGCGCGCATCCTGCGCGCAATGCTGCACATGCCCGACCGCCACTGGCGCGTCGTCGAGCTTGCGCACGACGTTGAAGTGAGCCTTGGGCTGGTGAGCACGGTCGGCAAGGCGCTCCGCGAACGTGACTGGGCCGACCAAGACGAGGAGGGACTTTACCTGACCGATCCCGATCGGCTACTCGACGCCTGGGCGCAGGACTATGAGCCGCCGCGAGGTGAAGAGGTGCGCCTCTACACGCACCTTCACGGCAAGCAGCTGGTTGAAAAGCTTAAAGGACTAACGCCGGGTGACGGGCGGGTCGCGCTCGCGTCCTATTCCGCAGCAGAATGGCTCGCGCCCTACGCTCGTCATGCGACTAGCTTTTTCTACGCCGACGAGCGAGGGCTCGGATCGCTCCAAACCCTCCTCGCGCTATCCACCCCGCCGCGCGGCGCCAACGTGGTTATTCGGGTGCCTGACGACGGCGGCGTTCTGCGCGACGCGCAGCGGGTTGCCGACGGTCTGGTCGCGACGAGCCCCGTCCAGACTTACCTGGACCTGCTGCATGCCGGCGAGCGTGGCGAGGAGGCGGCGAAGCATCTGCGCGAAGAGCTCCTGCAGTGGCGGACGTGACCGGCGAGCCGCAATCGGCCAATGACTATACCGACCGCACGAGCGCTGCCGTGCGTTCGGTTTTGCTGGAGATCGGACAGACGCTCGCCAGCTTCCGGGGCAAGTTTGCCGTGATCGGCGGTGCCGTCCCTTGGCTTTTGCTAGCGGACAGCGAGATGAAGCATGTCGGGACGCGCGATATCGACCTCAGTCTTGATGCAGAGGCGCTGGCGGTCAACGACGCTTATGCGACGCTCGTCGGCGAGCTGCGCGCCCAAGGTTATGCGCCACGCGAAGAGCGCTATTTCCAGATGGCGCGGACGATCGATCCAGATGATGGCGGTGGTCCGATTGACGTGATCGTCGATTTTCTGCGGCCGTTCGATGCTGTGCTCGAGAAGAACCGGCCGCCGCTGACGACGGAATTCGCGACTCAGCGCGCGTCCGGCGCCGACTTGGCGGTCCATTTCTACAAGCTCGTGGCAATCGAGGGTGACATGCCGCGTGGCGGCACCAACCGCGCGCTGATTGCCGTCGCCTCGATCCCCGCGCTGCTGGCGATGAAGGGCTACGCTCTCGCGGGCCGGTACAAGCAGAAGGACGCCTACGACGTCTATTATTCGATCCGGAACTATCCGGGCGGGATCGACGCCCTGGCCGAAGATTGCCGGCCGGTGCTTGAACATCGCAGCGGTGCCGAAGGGTTTGGCCATCTTGCCGAAAAGTTCGATACGCCCGACGGCTTTGGGCCGACCTGCGTTCGTCAATTCGTCGAAGGGTCGGATGCCGCCGAGGACCGATCGCCGGATGATTGGCAGCAGGATGCTTTTGGTCAGGTCGACGCGCTCCTGCGCAGGCTTGGGTTGCGCTGAGGGATGCCACCAGCAACGTGGGCAAGATGGTGGTGCCGACAAGATTCCCGAGATTGAACGTCATGCTGACCGCAGCACCAGCCATCCTGCCGAATCGTCGCCGCGACCCCGATGAGCTACCAACCGAACGTGACCCGACTGTGCTGATGACGCGCTTTGAGGAACCTGATGCGGTTCTTCGTGCGAATCATCGTGCAATATTACGGCGAATCGACTAACCGGGTTGTCGGAGGCTTTGGCGGCGGAAACGCGCATTGCCTTCTTCCGTTTCAGGCCGAAGGCGTTGGCCTCAAATCTTCGATCATTTTTTGCCGCTTGTCGAAGCAGCGCCGTATCAGTCTCGTTGGCGGGCCACTATTTTGAATACCGGCGGATCACCGCCAAAAGCTCTTCCGAGCCTGCCAGGCGCTCGGCATCGGTAAGCCCGGCGCGCGCGACGTGCGCCTGCAGATGGCGTGCGATGATTTCGTCGAGCAGGCCGTTGAGCGCGCCACGCACCGCGGCGACGAGGTGGAGGGTTTCGCTGCAGCTGGCATCGCCCTCGAGCGCCCGTTCGACCGCGCCCATCTGCCCCGAAATGCGCCGCGCACGCGCGATCAGGTCGCCGTCAGTCTTGTTGAGATGGCCCATAGGCTAACCCCCTATCGCATTTGGTATGCCGAGGTATAGCGCTTGCTGTCCTTATTGCGACTGCGTAGCCGTCGTCATCGTGTCAGAAAATGGGGTCGCCCGATGATGAAACGGATGGTCGCGTTCGATCTCGACGGCACCCTTGCTGACAGCAAGCGGCCGCTGGACGACGGGGTCGCGCGCAGCGTCTCACAGTTGCTGGACGTGGTTGACGTCGCGGTCATCTCTGGTGGCGACTGGCCGCAGTTCGAGCGCCAGGTCGCTGCTCGGCTGCCCGCTCGTGCCCGGCTCGGCGGCCTGTGGTTGATGCCGACCACGGGAACGAAGCTTTATCGGCATGCCGATGGATGGACAGCGGTGTACGCCGAACTTTTCAGTGAGGCGGAGAAGACCGATATCCGCGTTGCGTTCGATGGAGCGCTGCGGGACGCCGGGTTGACGGACGAGCGCACATGGGGCGAGCGTCTGGAAGACCGGGGCAGTCAGTTTACGTTTTCCGGTCTCGGGCAGGAGGCGCCGTTGGAGGCAAAGGAGCGGTGGGATCCCGACCGTCGCAAGCGAGCGGCCCTGCAGACCATGCTCGCTCGAGCTTTGCCCAACTTCTCGATCAGGTTGGGCGGGACCACGTCGATTGACGTTACACGGTCGGGAATCGACAAGGCTTACGCTCTGCGACGCCTTGCTGAGGTGAGCGGCGTCGCGATTGCTGAGACCCTCTACATCGGCGACGCGCTTTACCCGGGCGGCAACGACGAGCCGGCGCTGGCGACCGGCGTCGATGCCATCAGGGTCCGGGATCCAGCCGAGACGATGACCGCGATCGCCGCGATTGTCGCTTGCCAGGGAAAGACCGGTTCGCCTGTGCGCAGTGGCGTCGCGCCCTCCGGACAGGACGGTGGCGGATGAGCGCCCAATGTCGCGGCCAGGCTGCTCTCGCTGTGCGCCGAGGAGATCCGCGGGTTCGGGTCAACCATCCGGCGCGTTCCGCGATGTTACGTCTACGACACTCGGCGAATGTGTCAGGAAATGCGAGCCGCACAGCTGGTCGATCACGGGCGAGCAATGCAAAGGTCGTGTCCATGTCACGACCGCGCTGGCGGCGGACGTGATCGCGTTTCGCACCGTACTCGCCGTGCCGCGGATCTCGGGCGCTTCGGACGGAGGCGCGAGGGGAGGGAGGCGCAGCGGCGCAAATTCAAGGCCATGAGCGCTGCAGAAGGTGGCCCGCCTAGCCCGAGTCCATTTCGCCCTCTTCGCGGACGCCACGTGGCTCGTCGCGATCGCCTGCTTCGCTGGGCTGAGCTGCTGGAGCGCAGCCCGTCCGCACTGCTGGAAATGCGGCGCGTTGACGAACGGCCGTCAACCGGCTCGACGGAATCGGGCAATTCGCCGGCGCAGGTTGCTCACCGCGATGCCGTGTTCCGCGTGCAGGGCCTGCGCGGCGACGATGAGCGGGAGCTTGTGCGTTTCTTCGATCTGAACCGCGAGGAGCTCGACCGCATCATGGGCTGGTCATGGCGGCGGCAAATGGATGTCGCCGAGCGGGTCGCCCACCGCGTGCGAAACGTCGCCGACCCTGCCCCGCAGCATAGATTATTCCTTCTTGGGCTGGCGCTTTCGGCTGCTCTCGCGCTGCTCTTGATCGCCATCGGCTGAACTTGGCTCCGGCTCGCGAATGAAGCTGATCTGCGCGAGCCGCCACGCGCGCGCGGGATCGCCTGGCCACAATTCCGCTCGGTCGACCGGCCGGTGGGGCGGGGCTGCGCCGTGGATTTCCGCGCGGATGACCCGACCGGTCTCGCGCAGCCGGACTTCGGCATTTGGGAAGCGTTTCTCCAGCGACTCCTGCAGCTCCAGCGCGTCCTTGGCCAATCCGTGGCCGGAGAGCGCGCAGGGCGCGCCATCGATCAGTTCAGCCGTTGCGACGCGGAAGGCGATCACCCCGTCGTAGATGATCCCGACCGAGATGAATGCCGCCGCGGCGGCGTCCGCCCACCAGTAGCCCAAGCCGAGCCCGATGATGCCGGCACAGCCCGCCGCGCCACCATGCCAGCTGGCCTTGTTCATGAGCGCGTCGGTGTGGAGCAGCTTGTCGCTGAGTTGTTCTGCCAACGGCAATTCGAGGCGGCCGATAATGAAGGGCGGGATGAGCGCATAGAATTGGGCGCCTAGCATCAACCACCCGAGCCAGATGTCCTGACCGAAGAATGTGACGGATCCGATAGTAGGGTGCTCGGCACTGAACAGCTTGAACGAGGCGTCGATCAGGAGCTGGAGGCCGACGCCGGTCAATGCCGCGGCGGCGATGAAGAAGCCGAGGCTGTTTCCTCGCTCAAAGCCGAACGGAAAGCGCCGCGAGCGACCTCGCCTCAACTCGAAGTGTGCCGAAATGAGGAAAACGATGGGCGGTATCAGCGCCAGCATGTCCTCGAGCCAGACGGTCTTCATGGTCTGGCTCTGGCCCAGCACAAGACCGATGACAGCCACGGTGGAAAGACTGAGGCCGACGTTCCACCACTCGAGCGTAACCGCCTTGGCCATCACGGGGCGAAGATTGGGCGGAAACGTCGTGTCGTTCATGACTGGCTCGGCCTCGCTCTGCTTGACGGTCTATCGCCGCATTTGCTGGTGACGGGAAGACGATCGGAGTAATGCAAAGCCGCGCGCTGCTTAGGCATTGCGCGTTGCGACCGGAGCGGGCGTCGGCACAGCGTCCGTGGTCACCAATATTTCGAGATAGCTCTGAACTGCTCGATGGCGTGACGCGGCCCGTCGCCGTCCTCGGCGTGGACAAGACAATGATCGATGTGATCATTGATGAGCGCGCGCTTTGCGCTCGCAATCGCATTCTCCACCGCTTGAAGCTGTTGCGCAATGTCGACGCAGGGCCGCTCGGCCTCAATCATGTCGATAATGCTGCGCAAATGCCCATTGGCCCGCTTCAGCCGCTTGATGATCGCCGGGTGAGAGGTGTGTGCTTCGTGCGCCATGCCGCCATTAAGCGCCTGCGGACCAAAATGTCGAGTATCCCCTCGGGGGGATAGACAGCGGTGACCGCTCGGGATAGGGGCCTACCCTATGCTCAGCGTTCTGGCGAACCGTACTTACCGGCACTTGTTTCTCGCGCAGATCATCGCGCTCGTGGGAACGGGGCTAGCGACGGTCGCGCTCGGGCTGCTCGCGTATGACATCGCGGGCGGGAGCGCTGGCGCTGTGCTCGGCACCGCGCTCGCCATCAAAATGGTCGCGTATATCGGGGTTGCACCGGTCGCCGGCGCGTTCGCCAACCGGGTGCCGCGGCGCGCTCTTCTCGTCAGCATGGACGTCGTACGGGCGGCGGTCGCCCTCTGTCTGCCGTTCGTAAGCCAGGTCTGGCAGATCTATCTCCTGATCTTCGTCCTGCAATCTGCCTCGGCCGCGTTTACGCCGACCTTTCAGGCGACCATTCCCGACGTATTGCCCGAAGAGCGGGACTATACCCGCGCTCTTTCGCTCTCGCGGCTCGCCTACGATATGGAAAGCCTGACTAGCCCGATACTCGCCGCCGGGCTGCTCACGCTGATGAGCTATCATTGGCTGTTCTCGGGCACGGCGATCGGCTTTGTCGCCTCGGGCCTGCTGGTTGTCTCGACCGTGCTGCCACGTCCTGCGCCGGTCGAGAACGACGCCGGCATCTATGAGAAGACGACCCGCGGCACGCGCATCTATCTCAAGACCCCGCGCCTGCGCGGCCTGCTCGCACTGACACTGGCTTCCGCGGCGGCCAGCGCCATGGTGATCGTCAATACCGTCGTCATCGTGCGGGGGCTCGGCCTCAGCCAGCGTGACGTGGCGGTGACGCTCGCCGCATTCGGCGGCGGTTCGATCACTGCCGCGCTGACGCTGCCGCGTATCCTCGATCGCGTCGCCGACCGGACCGTGATGCTGGTGGCGGCGGCGGTTCTGACCCTTGCCCTGGCGGTCTTGGCGGGGATCACGGCAACGATGGCGCAGGGTCTCCCTTCCTGGCATGTCCTTCTCATCGGGTGGGTGGTGCTGGGGATCGCCTATTCGGCCAGCGTGACGCCGTCGGGACGGTTGCTGCGCCGTTCCGCGAACCCCGAGGATCGACCCGCCCTGTTCGCGGCGCAGTTCGCGCTTAGCCATGTCTGCTGGCTGATCTGCTATCCGCTGGTCGGCCAGCTGGGCGCGCGGGTCGGCATGACAGCGGCGTTCGGCGGGATGGCCGTGGCCGCGGCGGTCGGCACGATCGCCGCGCTTCGGCTCTGGCCGGCCAACGATCCCGATGTGATCGCTCACGAGCATGGCGACCTTGCCGCGGACGACGAACACCGCCAGCAGCATGCGACAAGCGATCACGCGTTCGTTATCGATCGCCGGCATGCACAGTGGCCCAAGCAATGACCGTGTCGCGACGCCTCTCCCCGGCTTGGTCGCTGGCGCTTGGTTTTCTCCTGGCGGGCCTGGCGATCCTGACGCTAACCTCGGCTTCGGTCTGGCATGGCGCGAGGGTGCATGACCATGCGAGCACGATAGCCGCGGACTCTGATCATGCCGGCGAGCCCATGCAGGACGATGACACCGACACTCCGCTGCACTCGGTCGCCCACGCGACCGGCGAACTGGTTGCCGTTGACGCCAGGGCCGCGATCCCCGCCGCGCCGCGAGCCGGTCGCGGCGGCTGGCTGGCGATGGTCACGCGTATAAGCGACGGCAACGATCCGTCCGCGCCGCTGCGCCCTCCCCGAGCGTAAGCCTCTTCGCGCGCGTCACCGCGTATCGAGCTTATCTTCGAGGACCGAGTCATGAACAGATTTTATCGCCGACGGCGCATGGTGGCGCTTGTCGGTAGCCTTGCGGCGTTGCCGGCCGCAGCCCCTGCGTGGTCGCAGGTCGCGCCGCCCTTCGCGCAACTGTTCCGGCAAACGCGCGACACGCCGCGCGTTTTGGCACTGGACGCCGAGGTCGCGCGGGCCCGAGGCCTGGCGGAGCAGGCACGCGCCCGCCCGAACCCATCGATCAATGTCTATGCCGAAAACTTTGCCGGCGACCGCACCAGGAACGCGGCCGACCAGCGGCAAACGACGTTTCAGATCGACCAGCCGATCGAGCTTGGCGGCAAGAGGTCGGCCCGGATCGCCGCTGGCGAAGCCGGGATCGTGGCGGCACAGGCGCGCGGCGTCGATGGCCGGCTAGCCTATGCCACCGATCTCGCCCGCGCCTATGCTGGCGTCGAGCTCGCCGAGCGGCGGATTGTGCTGGCATCAGAGGAGGCCGAAGCTGCTGGCGCCGACCTGAAGGTTGCGCGAGCGCTTGTCGGCGCCGGCAAGGAGGCGCGGTTGCGCCAGCTCCAGGCCGAGACCGAACTCAACTCGCTTCAGGCGGTCGTGGAGAATGCCCGCGCGGATCGCTCCATTGCGTTGGCGCGGTTGTCGGCTCTCGCAGGGGCGCCTTCTGCGTATACCGGCGTATCGGAATCCCTGCTTGACCGTCTCAACGCCAGACCCCCCGCAGGCCCTCTCGACCCGCTCCAGTCGGCGACCGTCCGTGCCGCCGAAGCGGAGCGCGACGCAGCGGCGCGACAGGTCACGGTCCAACAGCGGCTGGCGATCCCGAACGTGACCGCACAGCTCGGGGTTCGCCAGCTTCGCGTCGCGAGCGGGCCGGCGATTGTCGCAGGGCTTTCGGTTCCGCTGCCGCTGTTCGACCGCAATCGCGGGAATATTGCCGCGGCCCGTGGCGAGCTGCAGGGTGCCGAGGCGCGTGCGGCGAGCGCGCGGCTTGACGCCCAAGCCAATGCGCGTGTCGCCTTCGCGCTCGTCGAGGCCGCTGATCGGCGCGCTGCGGCGGCGGAACGCACCCTTGCGACCGCGCAGGAGGCCTATCGCCTCGCGCGGATCGCTTATGAGGTCGGCAAGTCACCGCTTATCGAACTGGTTGCCGCCCGGCGCAGTCTCGGCACCGCGCGCGGCGTCGTGGTCGATGCCGCCATCGCCCGGCTCGACGCTCGCATCAATCTTTCGCGCCTGCAGGGCGTCACCATCACGGGGGATCCGGTCCAATGACCGAGAAGAAACGACTTTACGCCGGCGCGGCCATCGGCCTTGCTATTGCCGCCGCTCTGGGGTTCGGCGCTGCCCGGCTCACCCAGGCCCCGCCGCCTGCCGCGCCAGCCGAAACGCCGGTCGGGCCGGCTGCATCGAGCAACTCCGTGGTGATGTCGGCGCAAGCGATCACGACATCGCGGATCGACGTTGCACCCACCGCCTCGGGCGAACTGGACGCCGCCATCTTGGCCTCCGCTACAGTCGAGGCTACCCCCGACGCCGAAGCGGTGATCACCGCGCGCGCGCCCGGAACCGTGACGCGTATCTTCACGCGCACGGGTGATCCGGTTGAGGTTGGACAGACGCTGGCGCTCGTCGAGAGCCGCGACGCCTCGCAAATCGCGGCGGACAGCGCCGCTGCATCGGCGCGGGTCACCCTCGCGTCCCGCCAGCTGGCGCGCGAACGTACCTTGTTGAACCAAGGGGTGTCGCCGCGCGCCGATTACGAGACCGCTCAGGCGAACCTCGCCGTCGCGCAGGCCGATGCGCGCCGCGCCAGCGCAGCCGCGAATGCAGCCCGTGTGGCGCGTGATGGACGATCGGTCGCGGTCGTCAGCCCGGTGGCCGGACGCATTACCGCTGCCGCGGCGAACCTCGGCCGGTTTGTTGCTGCCGAGACAGAGCTGTTCCGCGTCGTCGATCCGAGCCGCTTGCAAATCACGGCCAACGTCCCGCCGACGGATGCTGCGCGCGTGCGTGCAGGCGATCGGGTTGAGCTGACCACTTCCGACAGTCGTGTCATCGATGCGCGCGTCCGTTCGGCGACCGGCGTCGTCGACCCGCGATCGCGGACCGCGACGGTCGTCGTTACGCCGACGGCCGGGGCCAGCACGCTCGTGCCGGGCCAGCTGGTCCAGGCAAGGATCCTCGCGAGCGGCGGGGCGGCGCGAAACGGGGTGATGGTGCCGCAGGATGCGGTCCAGACCCTGGGCGACCAGACGGTCGTCTTCGTGCGCACGCGCAGCGGCTTCGTCGCGCGGCCGGTTCAGGTCGGCAGCCGTTCGAGCGGGATGGTGGCGATCGTCGGCGGCCTTGCCGCTGGCACGCCGATCGCGACGACCAACGCCTTCCTGCTCAAGGCCGAGATCGAGAAGGAGGCGGCGGAATGATCGCGCGCATCCTTTCGCTGTCGGTCAGAATGCGGTGGCTGGTCGCCGCGCTGACGCTCATGATCGTCGGCTTCGGTCTGTGGCAGATCACCAAGCTACCGATCGACGCCGTGCCCGACGTCACCAATCGTCAGGTGCAGATCAACACCTTCAATCCGACGCTTGGCCCCGTCGACATGGAAAAGCAGGTCACATTCCCCGTCGAAACCGCGCTTGCCGGCATTCCCGGGCTGACGCTGACCCGGTCGCTTACTCGCAACGGGTTCAGCCAGGTCACGGCGGTGTTCACCGATGCGACCGACATCTATTTCGCGCGACAGCAGGTCACGGAGCGTCTCGCGCAGGCGAAGGACAGCCTGCCGGCGGGCGTCCAGCCAAACCTGTCGCCGTTGAGCACGGGGCTGGGCGAGATCTTCTTCTACTCGGTCGCCTTCCGGCACCCGGATGGCAAGGGCCTCCAGATCGTCGACGGCAAGCCGGGCTGGCAGTCCGATGGCAGCTATCTGACGCCAGAAGGCGAACGGCTGACCACCGAACTGGCGAAGGCCGCGTATCTGCGCACGGTGCAGGACTGGATCATCCGACCCCAGATGCGCAACGTGGCCGGCGTCGCGGGGGTCGATTCCAACGGCGGCTACGTCAAGCAATATCTCATCCAGCCGAACCTCAACGCGCTCGCCTCGTACGGCATTTCGATTACCGAATTGGCGAGTGCGATGGAGCGCGCCAACCTGTCCGCAGGGTCCAACTACGTCCGCCGGGCCGGCGAAAGCTTTCTGGTGCGCGCCGACGCGCGGCTGAAGTCGATCGAGGACCTGCAGGAAGCGGTGGTCGCGACCCGGGGCGGCGTGCCGGTGCGGGTCAAGGATGTCGGCGTTGTCGAAATCGGCGGTGCGGTTCGTACCGGTTCGGGCAGCCGCATGGGTTCGGAGGCCGTCATTTCGACGGTGTTGATGCTGGTCGGCGAGAACAGCCGGATCGTCGCCAACAGCGCGGCGGAGAAGCTCACCGCGATCAATCGGGCGCTGCCGCCCGACGTCTTCGCGGAACCCGTCTACAATCGCTCGAAACTGGTCAACGCCACGATCGCGACAGTCGAGAAGAATCTGACCGAGGGCGCGCTGCTCGTCATCGTCGTGCTGTTCCTGCTGCTCGGCAACATTCGCGCCGCGCTCATCACCGCGGCCGTGATCCCGATCACCATGCTGATGACGGCCGCGGGAATGAACGCGCTAAAGGTGTCCGGCAATCTGATGAGCCTCGGCGCGCTCGACTTCGGCCTGATCGTCGACGGCGCGGTCATCATCGTCGAGAACGCGCTCAGGCGGCTTGCCGAACGGCAGGAGCATGAAGGACGCCTCCTGACGCGTGAGGAGCGGATGGAGGAGACGACGCTGGCCGCGCAGGAGATGATCCGGCCGACCGTTTACGGCCAGCTCATCATCTTCCTCGTGTTCGTGCCGCTGCTGACCTTCCAGGGCGTCGAGGGCAAGACCTTCGCTCCGATGGCGATCACGCTGATGGTTGCGCTCGCGTCCGCGTTCGTACTGTCGCTTACGTTCATCCCGGCGATGATCGCCATCGTCATCAAGGGGCGGGTGAGTGAAACCGAGGTCAAGCCGATCCGCTGGTTCAAGGAGAAGTACGCGCCGGCGTTGACCAGGGCGGTCGCGCGGCCGATGCCGTTCATCCTGGCCGGCGGCGGCGTGTTTGCGGCCGCGGTGCTGTCGTTCGGGCTGCTCGGCGAGGAGTTCATGCCGCAGTTGGACGAGAAGGACATCACGGTCACAAACTTTCGGGTGCCGTCCGCTTCGATCGACCAGTCGACACGGATGCAGCTCCTGATCGAAGACGCACTGAAGACGTTGCCCGAGGTTGCCTTGGTCTTTTCCAAGAACGGCAACGCTGATCTCGGCACCGATCCGATGCCCCCGAATGCGTCAGACACTTATGTCATCCCCAAGCCCGAGAACGAGTGGCCGGCCGATGTCCGCAGCAAGGAGGATATCCTCCGTCGTATCGAGGCAAAAATGAAGGCCCTGATCGGCAATCGGACGGAGATCCAGCAGCCGATCCAGATGCGCTTCAACGAACTGATTGCCGGCGTCCGCGCCGATGTCGCGATCAAGCTCTATGGGGACGATCTGGAACAGATGAGCCAGCAGGCCCGCCGGATCGCCGCAGCCATGCGAACGATCCCCGGCGCGGGGGACGTCAGCGCAGAGCAGACCTCCGGCGCCCCAACCTTCGACGTCAAGATCGATCGTCAGGCGGTCGCCCGCTATGACCTCTCGGTCGATGAAGTCGCAAATACCGTGTCTGCAGCGCTGGGTGGTCGCGAAGCGGGGCTGTTGTTTGAGGGTGACCGACGCTTCGACGTGGTCGTTCGCCTGCCCGATGCCCAGCGCGACGATCTGGAGACGCTCGGCGCGATCCCGGTGATGCTGCCTGCCGCCGACGGGCAATCCGCCCGCTCGATCCCGCTAAGAGAGGTGGCGGGGTTCAGCTATACGCAGGGATTGAATCAGATCAGCCGGGAGAACGGCAAGCGCATGGTGATCGTTCAGATCAACGTCCGCGGCCGTGATCTGGGCGGGTTCGTCAAGGAGGCCCAGGCAAAGATGGCGGGGATGGACCTGCCGGCCGGCATGTACACGGGTTGGGGCGGCACCTTCGAAAGCCTCCAGTCGGCGCGCCTAAGATTACTGATCGTCGTGCCAATCTGCTTCCTCGCAATATTCGGGCTCCTGTACATGGCCTTGGGCGGCGTCGTACCGGCGCTGATTGTGTTCAGCGCGGTGCCGATGGCGCTCGCGGGCGGGGTCTTCGCGCTGCTGCTGCGCGGCATCCCGTTCTCGATCACGGCGGCGGTCGGCTTCATCGCCTTGTCGGGGGTGGCCGTGCTCAACGGGCTGGTGATGATGAGCGCGATTGGGAAGTACCGCGAAGACGGTGCGAAGGAGGATGACGCGATCATAGGGGGCGCGATGGAGCGCGTGCGGCCGGTGCTGATGACCGCGCTGGTGGCGTCGCTCGGCTTCGTACCGATGGCGCTTGCGACAGGCACGGGCGCGGAGGTGCAGCGGCCGCTCGCGACCGTTGTCATCGGTGGGCTCATCACCTCGACGGCGCTGACGCTGTTGGTGCTGCCGGCCATTACCGCCTGGGCGTCGCGGCTGATTGCGCGGCGCAACGGTTTGCATGCACCGATAGTATCTCAACAGGGATCGATTGCGTGACCACGAGGCGTCGTGGGTTGCCCGACGCCTCGCATCCACAATGGAGGTAAAAAATTCTGATGGAAACGCGACCGCATTGGCTGCTCAGGATCTACACCGATGAGGCCGCGCTTGCCGGCGATCACCGGGTGTTTGAGCTGGTACTCGAGCGCGCGCGCGCAGCCGGGCTGTTGGGCGCTACCGTCCACAGGGCGCAGGCAGGCTTTGGCCATAGCACGCACCTCCACCGGCGCGGGTTCCTAGACCACAATTACCCGGTGATCGTCGAGATCGTCGATGTTGAAGAGCGGGTTCGCGCCTTCTGGTCGAGTATCGCCGAAACGAGCGGCGTCGGACTGGTGACGCTGGAGAAGCTCGAAGTGTTGCATGGCGGGCGCGCCGATGTCGCTGGCTAATTTCTCAGCACCAGCGCGACCAATTGCAGCCCCTGTAGCGAGCGTAGTCGACGCTGCGGCCACTGGGCGGGGGCTTTCGCAGCGTCCCGAGCGTGTCGCCACGCTGTTCGTCGATGCCTAGCACGGCGCTGGCCAGCATTCGCCGCTGACATGGCTCATGCGTGATCGCGGCCGATTGTCCCGCTCGGTTGACGAGCGCTCGGCCCTTGCCGAGCGGGTGGCATCGTCGTGTGCGCCGGGCATCGAGATGTGCCGGTTCGACGGCGCTAAAGGAGGGAAAGTTACTCTCTACTGGCGAGGATAGGCTCGTGACCGGCGCTTCGCGGCGGACTCGGCTGATCGCGGCTACCGTCGGCCTAGTCCTGCTTGTGCTCGCGGACGTTATCGCGAGGTCTTGCGCCGCAAATTGCCCGCGGTGCGGACTCGAAGTTAACTAAACCCACCGCGCTGCTAGCGCGGTCATGCGGGTCGGCGTCACGAAGCTTCCGCCCAGGCCACCTCTATCGGGCAGAAACCTTGCTCAAGCAGGTTCTCAAGCTGTGCGCCGCCGCCAGGTAGAGCAGCGCCGCTCGTCCAGAATACCGCTGATGAGGACCAGTCAACGCCGTCCGAATACGTCGCGCCCAAAGGGTGTCGTCATCGCACAAGCCAATCCCGTCCTAGACAAGATAGCATACCCCCCTATATTATCTGCCTGAAAAGCGTCGTCTCCAGAACTTGAATGAGAGGGTTTGGCCATGGCCGATCATGTTAGCCGCGAGCGCCCAACCTTGGCCGAGCAGGCCGAGGCGCGCACGACAGCCCCCGCGGCGATAGGCGAGGCCACGCGGGGGCACGAGCACCATGACCATAGCGGTGATGGTCACGACCACGATGACGGACACGATCATGATCATCCGTTCGAATGGCAGGAAGCCATACGCATCGGCATTGTCGCGCTTGCGGCGGCGCTGGTCTGGTTCCGGCTTTGGGAGCCCTTCGCCGCAGTCAGCGTGATCGGCGTCGTCGGGTTGGCTGTCGGCGGTTGGCCGATCGTGAAGGAAGCCTTCGAGAACGTCTTCCAGCGCCGGATGACGATGGAGCTGTCGATGACGATCGCGATCGTCGCAGCCGCGGCGATCGGCGAGTTCTTCACGGCGCTCGTGATCACGTTGTTCGTGCTGGTCGCCGAGGTGCTCGAGGGCATGACTGTCGGGCGCGGCCGCAGGGCCATCCGCGACTTGCTCGAATTTCTCCCGCGCGAGGTCTCGGTCCGGCGAACCGGCGCGATCCGCACCGTTTCGGCCGACGAGCTGAGCATTGGCGAGGTGATCCTGGTCGCGCCGGGCGGGCGCATTCCCGTCGACGGCGCGGTGATGTCGGGTCACTCCTTCGTCGACGAGTCTCGCATCACCGGCGAGTCCATGCCGAGCGAGAAGGTGGCGGGCGCACCCGTCTTCGCCGGGTCAATCAACCAGTCCGGCGCGCTCGAGGTCCGCGCCGAGCGCATCGGCCGAGACACCAGCTACGGCAAGATCATCGAAGCGGTCGAGCGCGCCGAACGCTCGCGCGCGCCGGTGCAGCGCCTCGCCGATCGCATGGCAGGCTATCTGGTCTATTTCGCGCTTGGCTCCGCCGTCTTCACCTATCTCATCACGCGGAACATGACGTCGACGATTTCGGTGATCATCGTCGCGGGCGCCTGCGGTATTGCCGCCGGCACCCCGCTCGCGATCCTCGGCGGCATCGGTCGCGCGGCGCGGCTTGGCGCGATCATCAAGGGTGGGGTCCATCTCGAAACCCTCGGTAAAGTCGACACGGTCGTGCTCGACAAGACCGGAACCCTGACCTTTGGTCGGCCCGAGGTTCAAACCATCGTCCCGACTACCGGATCGAGCCTGGAAGCTGTCTTGGACGCCGCAGCGGCGGCCGAGCTTCGGTCCGAACATCCGCTCGGCAAGGCGATCGTCGCGCACGCCAAGAGCTTGGGTCGTCCGATCGCCGAGCCGGAACATTTTGTCTACACCCCGGGCCGCGGCATCCTGGCGACGGTTGGCGGTGCCACCGTACTCGTCGGTAACTTGCTGTGGATGGCGGAAAAGAAGGTCGCCGTTCCCGGCTCGCTGAACGCTGGCGTCGAAGCGGGATCCGAGGTGTTTGTCGCGCGCGACGGCATGCTGCTTGGCGCTGTCGCCGTCGCCGACACCGTGCGGCCCGAGGCCAAGCGCGCGATCGAAGACCTGAAAGCGCTCAAGATCCGGACCATCCTGTTGACGGGCGATGCACGGCCCGTCGCCCAGGCGGTGGGAGCGCGGTTAGGCATCGCCGAAATCGAAGCGGGACTTCTGCCCGAAGACAAGCTCGATCGCATCGAATCGCTGGTCCGCCAGAAGCGGACGGTGGCGATGGTCGGCGACGGGGTCAACGACGCGCCCGCGCTCGCCGAGGCAAGCGTCGGAATTGCGATGGGGTCGGGGACCGACGTGGCACAGGAAAGCGCCGACGTGGTTCTCCTCGGCAACGATCTGGTGCGCCTCGTCGAGACACTGAAGCTCGCGCGCCGCACGCGCGGGATCATCTGGCAGAATTTTGCCGGGACGATCACGGTCGACTTGGCAGGGATCATCCTCGCATCGGTCGGGTTGCTCAATCCGCTCTTGGCAGCCTTCATTCACGTCGTCTCAGAGCTCGCGTTCATCCTCAATTCGGCTCGGTTGCTGCCACAAGGCGCGAGCCCAGAAGCAACGCGGGCTGGCGAGGCGCATCCTAGCGCGAGCTTTGTGCCTCAAAGTATGGCAGCCGAGTGACTCCTCAGTCTCCCTGCATCGACGAATGCGGCATAGATCGGCGATCCGGCTGGTGTCGCGGCTGTGGCCGCACGGCACCGGAGATACGTGACTGGCGGAAAATGCAGCCTGGTGCGCGCAAAATGGTCATCGGGGATTTGAAACGGCGGCTTCGCCGCTTGGCGGAGCAGGGCAGGACACCCACTCACCAGTCGTCAACCTGAATGGCTTGAAGCGTCACACGCGGCGCAGACCGGTGACCGGCGCACCGTTCTGCCGGAGGCTCCAGAGGCGGATGGCATCGGCCCGGAGCCTTCGTCGCTCGCAGCTAGATTGCGGCGCTGCTGTTAGCCCGGAAAATTGCGTTAAATTGGTAACGACCCCAGCGCGCCTTCGAGCGCCGAGAGGAGGTTTGCGCGATCAAGCTTATCTGGGTCGACCAGGATCGTTGGCATCTGTGTTCTGAGCGCTCCGAGCGACGCCGCCGGGAACGGGCCGCCTTGCTCGTGAAGCAACAACGCCAGTCGGCTGACCTCACCAGTTGTCAGCGACAAGATCTCGGCCACCGCATCGGCCCGGCAGGTTCCGAGCGCGGTAAATTGATCGAACAACGGTTTGTGAAGGCGCGCGTCGTAACCACGGCCGATCGAATCGCGGAAGAAGGCGATGAGCTGCTTGAACAGGTCTCGTTCGGCGTTGCTTTCCACGGCGATGAACGATCGGCCAGACAGGATCGGCTGCGCATAGGCGCGCAGGGGCGCGTAGCCGCGTGCCTCAGGATAGGTGCCGATTACCGTCAGGACCAAGAAGGGGCCATCGACGGCCGTGCCGCGGACCGCTGGCGATTGGACGCGATTGGCCACCCTGTACGGCTCGCCGCTTGCTGGATGCACGACGTGGCCATGAAATTCACGCGCATAGACAAGGAGGAACCCCTGCGGCGCGTGGGCCGACGGCCATTGCGGCTCGAGCGCGCGCAACGCAGCATAGATCTGGCGGGAATGGAGCGCAGCACTGTGGGTCCACAGCACGCGGTCGAGCGCGATGCCAGGGGCCGCTTCGATCCGCGCCGCGACCGACCGAAGCCGCGCAAACTGGCGACCAACCGCATTGGCGTCATCAAAGGTCCCGGGAGTCCATTCGGTCAAGCCGCCGACTTCGAGCAACCGGCGCAGCAGCAGCGCCAGCCTTGGGAAGCTCGCGTGTCGGGTCCGATCATCGACAGCGTCCCGCTCCGGCATTTGCGCGAGTTTCTCGGGAGCGGGCCGAATGATCTCGAAATAGCCCAACGGCGTTTCTGCCGGCAGCTGCCGCTCGCGGACCTCCGAGACCCGACTCGTTGCCTGGTCCCGGAAGAAGGGACAGGTCGTCCGGTGCTCGGGACGTTTTTGGCCCGTGAGTCGCCGCAGGTAGTAGGTTTCCGCGTCGGACAGATACGCGGGCGTGAGAATTGGCGGTGCTGCGACCGCGCCGAGACAATCGCACGCAAGCCACTTTTCGCCAAGCCGTGCTTGCTGGACAAGCGTGATCCCAGCCTGCTCTTCTGCGCTGCCGCCAGCCCCGGTGTACCAATGGATCAGCGAATTTTCGAGCAGCGGCGGCAACGGGATGCGCGACCCGCAGCGTCCCTCGCTTCCCTTGTCGATAAGCCACATCGCGTGCCCATCCGGACGGGTCGAGGCGGTTGCCCCAACTTCTGCCCAAGTTGACAGTGCGATCAGGGGCGCGGTCAACTGCCGTCAGCAAGAGGGGGAGATGATGCGACATCTTGTGGTTCCGGCAGTGGTGCTGGCTGCGATGGCGCAGCGCGCATACGCTGGCCATCGGGTTCCAAGGCCCCGATCGGTCGAGGTGATTGCGATGGGTATAGCCGCGCGCGCCGCCGCACCGGCCCCGACGGTATCTCTAGATCCCGCCGCGTCGCCGGATCGCGGCATTCGCGTTCATGATCTTCGCCGGCGTTGGATCGAAGACCAATTGGAAGCAAGCTATCGGGCCGATGGTGTCGGTCCTCAAAGCCAAACCAATGATCCCTTGCGCGACTCTGGCGTGTCGCCGGTATTGGGCGCAGGGCCTACCGCGATCGGGCGAGTATCACCCGTGTCTGCGATTGTGCCCCCACAGTGGATGGCATCGGGGGCCGGGTTCGGGATGCCCCCGCCATTTTTGTCCGGCTGCGGCGGTGCGAGCTACAGCCCGTCGGGACTACTTAGCCTTACCGGCGAAGAGCGTCGCCGCGGTTATTTTGCAATGATGAGCAGCATTGCCTGCGAGTTTGGCGTTCCGGTCAGCTTGTTCGACGCGCTGATCATCCGAGAAAGCCAGTACCAGCCCGAAGTCTATTCGCCCAAACTCGCCTATGGTCTGACCCAACTCATGCCGGACACCGCACGCGCGCTGGGCGTGAACCGCTATGATCCGGTCGAAAATCTTCGTGGGGGCGCCCGCTATCTGCGATCTCAGCTCGATCGGTTTGGCCAGTACCATTTGGCGCTCGCCGCTTACAACGCTGGGCCGGGGCGCGTCCGCGGCGGGCAAATTCCCGACATTCCCGAGACCCAGGCATACGTCAGTAACGTGATTGCTAACTGGTCGCGGCTGAATGGGTGGTCCGCTGCTCCATTCGGGCTGAACTCCGCGCACGCCGCCAGCGTCGGGGCCGATCCGGATGCCCGGCGTCGCCGACAGGTTTTGCTCGCCATTTTTTGAGGAGGTCTCGTCTGAACGCCGTATTTAGAAGCGTCAGTCGGACGCCTATCGGGGCAGTTCGGATCATGGCGCACTGAAGTGATTTGAACACTTTTCGGCCTGACCGCACGGTGGAAATCAGCTGAAGATATTAAAATCGCCTAGCATCGCTCTACGGTTTGTGACGGCGTTGATTTCGTGAACGATTCGCTTGGTCACTGCGCGTTCGAGGGGCCCGGCCCATTCAGGCCGGACTTCGGTTCCGTCGAGGTCGGTCACGTCATCGAGGGCTGCGATCAGGCTGGCTGGGAGGTGACGAAACAGCGCACAAAGCATGGAGATCAGGGTGCGATATCGATCTGAGTAGCGGATATTCTCGTCGCGCAGGGTTTCGACACAGAAGACTGCGTCGAGTAGCTCGACATCGAGTGCCCTCAGGATCGCTTGTAGCTCATTGATCTGCATTGCCGAGCGCTTTGACGGGTCGCGATGGAGCAGAAGGCCAATCCGAGACTTTCCAATGCCAGAATGCAAGGCGAGTGAGCGAATCCCGACACGGTCGTGATCCATGATCGCAAGGATATGCGCCGCATAGTCACGTCCCGTCGCTGGCGGGTCCTCAGGTCGGTGAAATGCATGGGCACTCGCTCGCTCCTCCGCCATCTTCCTTCCCCCCGAGCCATAACCGATCGAGGATGCATCTTCAGGCGCGATAAGCAAATCGCTGATGTCGTTTGGGAAACTAGAGTGACGGTATCGATTGAGCGCATGAAGCGCGACGAGCGCCCGTGAGCGGCGCGCCACCGAAGGCCGTCAGCCGACGCAATGAACCACCGAAACGATTTTAACTCCCAGACGCGTTGCGCGAATCCCGCCAACGGGCTGTCAACAAGCCGCAAAGTGCGGCGGGTGCCCGGCAAGACGTGCCGGTGATCGTGTCAAAAACTGGCGAATCGCAATGTCGGGTTCGGCGCAGCGCGCAACCGAGCGTCGACCGGTGCATGTGTGTTGAACGGCCGTGGGAACAGTTTGATGATCGGTTCACGTGTTTCGATCGCGCATGTCGCCATCAGGACCTGGCTACGCGACGGCGGTGTCCGGCCCGGCGAGGCGATCAACGTCAAGGACACGGCCGACGCGTTGCGTTTGAGCGTAACGCCCATTCGCGAAGCGCTTGAACGGCTCGTCGGCGAGCGTCTGGTCATCCCGGCGCGTGACCGGTCTGGCTTCATAATGCCCCGTCACAGCCCCCGGGATCTTGCCGAAATGATTGATCTGCACGCGGTCCTTGTCGATGGCGCGGTCACCAGATCGCAAGGGAAAACGATTATGTCCCTGGCTATCGGGCCGGGCGACGAGCGCACGGCCACGGAAGCCTTTTTCGACGCGCTGTTCCTATCGGCAGGGGGTTCGATGCTCGCCGATGCCGGGTCTCGTCTTGCTCACCAGCTGGCGCCGTTCCGTTTAGTCGAGCCTTCCGTCTTGCGGAGCGACGCGAGCGAGCTGGCAGAACTTGCAAAGGCGGCATCCGGCCAGCGGCCCCGCGCGGCATTCAAGGCATATCATCGGCGGCGCGCGTCGCGGGCCGTCGAGATCGTCCAGGCGCGCGAAGACTTTCCACCGAATGGCGCTATGCTTGGTCGCCTGCATATGGCCCAGAAATAGCTCGAATATACGGGCGAGACGAGGTTTCCTGCGAAATGCCGCAACGTCGCGGTGTATGTCATGGAGGCATAAAATGCGTATCTTGCTCAAACTGATCGATCTCGGCCGCGCATCACGCGTGACGCGCTCGGGCTTTATCGGGCTCGTCAGCGAGCCGGGCAATCCGGCTCAGCGCTACAACCCGTGACCGGGAGGGAGCGGCGGGCAGCCGCCGCTCCCCTTTCGATATGCTGGTCACTAGATCCAGTTTGGCGGTCGCAGCGCTCGATCGCGACCTCGTGATATTCGACTT
Organism: Sphingomonas sp. 67-36; assembly: GCA_001897375.1. Classification (GTDB taxonomy): domain Bacteria; phylum Pseudomonadota; class Alphaproteobacteria; order Sphingomonadales; family Sphingomonadaceae; genus Sphingomonas. Next base: position 38,989 of record MKSU01000021.1, read on the forward strand.
CAGAGCCGATCGGTATTTTGGCTTGCCCGGCGCGCTTGCCTCCGACGTTCGGCATAGCGAGGGCATTACCGGCTCGCTCTCGCCTGAGGCATGGGCGGTTTTGTTGGAGGCGGGTTTCTTGATTGATGCGGACCACGCACCGCCCATATTGGCCGGAACGGTCGACGCCGTCCTCGGTCGGCCCAAAGCCCCACCGCACTTACGAATCACGGATTGGTTGGCCTTCGTTATAGCGGCTGTGCGAACGCACTGCCGGTTGAGACGTGGCCGCGCTGCCCGGACATACAGGACGGGACGGCTGTCGGGTGCGGCACGGCTGCCCGATCTCGCGGTGGAACTGAGCCGCATCGACGTCATGATGCTATGGCTGCCTGTTTCGTTTCGGTGTCTGCCTAAGAGCCTGAGAGCCGCGCTCTATTTGCGCAGCAAGGGTCATGAGGTCGATCTCGTCTTCGGGGTGAGAAGCTATCCCTTCGAGGCTCATTGTTGGCTTGAGCAGGGAGGCATTCTTCTCAACGACGATCCCGAGCACGTCCGCAGCTATACGCCAATCGTCATCGGGCAGCCATGAAGGACGACCTGCTGATCGTATCGTGGAACCGGCAGAATGCTGTCGCGCACCAACTCGCATCATGTGCGATAGCAAGGCTCGGAGGCTTGCTCCGCGTTGAGGAAGCTGGCTCAGACCTTTGCGTCGCAGTGTCCGAAACAGCGGTCGCTAAGTTTCGATATCACCGGTTCTCCCTGATGATATTCGGAGAGTTGAGGGACGCCGAAGGCGTTCTGCTGCGGCGGATCGACCTGCGGAGTGGCGCCCAGGCAAGCGAGGCCGAAATCGCGTCCGAGATCGTAGCGCGCTACTGGGGGCGTTATGCGTTGATCACGCTCGGAAGCGAAGCGGTCAACTTCCTCGTCGATCCCAGCGGACAGGTACAGGCGCACCGGCTCTCGCACAACGGCGTGTCGATGGTCGGGACCAGGTTGGACCGTCGCCACTGTGCGATGCTGAAGAAAAGTATCACGCTTGATCCCGAGGCAATCGCGCGCGTTCTCGTCACCCCGCCGATCGCAGTCTATGAATCCCAAATCGAGGGCGTCGAGCCAGTCATTCCCGGAAGGCTGGTCGTGCTGGCTGGCAATCAAAATCCAAAAACAATCTGGAGCCCTGGCCTCATCGCGCGTTCACAGCGGACGCCCGACAAGCGACGACTTCGCCGGGTCGTCGCAGCCAGCTGCGCTGCGGCTGTCGACGAGACGACGGCGATCTTGCTGTCGGGCGGTCTCGATTCCTCGATCGTGCTTGGTTCGTTGGACGCGCGGCAGCGGCCAAAAGTTGCGGTCAATTTCGTGACGCGAGCCGAGGAGGGGGACGAGCGTGCGTATGCGCGGGCCGTAGCAGCGGTTAACGGCGTGACGTTGCGTGAGGTGCAGCCCGATGCCCATGCGGATTTGCGGCGACTTGCCGACGTGACCCCGGGACCCCGACCGTTCATCTTCGGCCTCGACAGTTCGTTCGAGGACGCCACCGGTTCGATATGTCGGGACGTCGGTGCCACACGTCTCATCACCGGGCAGGGGGGCGATGCTATCTTTTTTCAGCCAGCCACGTCGGTTACGCTGCTCGACCGTATCCAGTGCACCGGCTTGCGCGCGCTACGACCGTCGAGCCTCGCCGACGAAGCGCACCGTGGTCAGACGTCGGTGTGGGCGCTGCTGGCGTCCGCGGCTCGAGGGCTGTTTCGCGAGACTTGGAGAAGTCGCCGGCGGTTTGCCGACCACCTTCTCGCTTCCGATTTGAGAGGTCGGCTCGGGGGAGTGGATCGTCTTCATCCATGGCTCGACGATACCGATAGCCTCTCCGCAGCAAAACGAATCCACCTCGTGCTGCTCGCCGACAGCCAACTCTTTATGACGCGACGTGCGCTCGGACATGCGATCGAGCAACGTCATCCGCTGCTGAGCCAGCCGATAGTCGAGGAACTTATTGCCCTTCCGGTCTCCAGCCTCGTCTACGGGCCCATGGATCGCGCGTTCGCAAGATCCACCTTCGCAGATCGTCTGCCGCCAGTCGTTCGTGATCGGCGCTCGAAGGGCGCCGCAGCGAACCATTACAGCCGCGCAGTGGCGGCCAATCTGCCGTTCCTGCGAGACTTTTTGCTCGGGGGTGCACTGGAGAGCGCGGGTGTCGTGGACCGAGTTGCGATGGAGCAGGCTCTCACGTCTGAGAGCCTTTTCTACAGCAATGACTACACTGCCCTTATCATCCATGTCGCGTGCGAGGCCTGGGCCCGTTACTGGACGTCGGCGGGCGACTCATTCCCATATGCGTCTTTTGAGCCGCCGCGGTCATGCGCATCAGGCGGGGACGACAGGCGCTTGTCGAGGAACGAGAACAGTTTTTCGTAATAGTCCCGTATATTGGCCGGGCTCAGAAGGTCGTGGCCCTCGCCCCAATAGCGTACGAGCGTCACATCGCGTGCCAAGCGCGTGAGTGCGAGGAAGGATCGCTCGGCGGACTCCACAGAGACAAAGTCTTGGTCACCGCCGACCAGCAGGAGAGGGGATCGAATCCTGTCCAGTGCATAAAAGGGACTGGCGTTCGTATATCCGCGGGGATCCTGCCAAGGTGCGACGCCCATCTCACCTTGCCCTGCTTCTGGCCAGCCGATGCCCATCGCGAGGGGTAGTCCCGATTCAAGCCTCGTACGATCATGTCCAGCAAGTGATCCATAGGCCGCGCCCATGTCAGCGGGCGCGTTCTCGGCAACAAAAGCGCGATAGCGTGACGTTCGGGTAGCGATCGCCAGCGCGCCATAGCCGCCGAAGCTATGGCCGATAATCGCCACTCGGTTGGCGTCGACGGCGCCGGTGATCTCGGCCGCTTCGACGACGTGGGCCAAGTCGACGGTCAATGCTCCGAACGGGTCTTTCTGCTTGCGAGAGAAGGGCAGGCTGGGAAGGAGGACGGCGTAGCCGTGGCCAACCAGAATCGATGCATTTTGGTTGGCCTGGAATGAGGAACGCATCAGGCCGATGGAGGGTCGATCATCCCTAAGCTGCCCCGGGTAGATGGTGACAACCAAGGGCGGAGGCGAGGTGCCGGCCGGCCGATTTGGCAGCAGCAGCCAGTGGCGATGTTTCTTTCCGTCCGACATCACTGCTTCAACTTGCACGACCCGAGGCATTTGCCTCGCGGCAAGATGTTCGTTCAGCGTCGCGAGCTTCAGCGGCGTATGACGCGGCCTAAGCAGCCATAATGTCGCCGCGCCTCGCTCGTCTCGCGTTCTCAGCACGGCGTGATCAACGTGAGCCGCCAATAGGTCTGCGCCGAGCGGTGACGGCATGGCGGGCGAAAGACCGCCGTTGCGTTGAAGAACCGCGACCCTGGCCGTCTCGCCGTTTTGCATGAGAAGCGGTATGTCGCGGTCCGGCGGGTTCATGATCGCGCGTATGCCCAAATAGCCCCCGCCCCATGGCAGGCCGCCGACAGCCATCACATCGCGCGCAACGCGGCGAGGTCGACGACCGTTAAGGGGAGTTCGCCATAAGCTGCTCCCAATCTTGAGGGTCACCGCCCGAGAGTCGCTCGCCACCAGTTGGCCGCTAGGAAGGTCTTCGATCGCGAGTCCACCGCCATGGACGCGGGCGGCTCGCCACCTCGCTGTTTTTCCCGCGCCGACGCCTTCGGCGAGGAGGCGTTCACCCGACCAACGCGCCTTTATGTCGGCTAGCGTCCAGCCGGAAGTAACCTGCGGCTCGATCGGGCCTGGGGTTATCGCAAACCCGAGCGTAGAGAATGAGGCGAAGCGCAGCCGCGGCTTTCGCCACGAACTGCCGTTATCACGCGTTGCGAACAAGAGTCTGGTGCCATTCGGGTTCCACGTTAACAAGCCCGGCATGATGTCGTCGGCGATATGCTTCGGTTGACCACCTGCGTCGAGCGACAGGACGTCGAGCGCGTATCGATTCGCGTTGGTGAAGGCGGTGACCGGTTCCCGGGGATCGATCAGGGACGCGCCTGCGAGGCTCACTAGCGCGAGCCGCTTACTGCCGACGCTGAGGTCGACGACCGGCCCTTGATAGATGCGCCTCGAACGACCGTCTCGAACGTCGACGATCTGCACCTCCCGGTCGTTGCTGTGTCGAGGAACGGGATGGTTTGCCATGACGGTTATACTGCTTGGCCGTATCCCGGTCGCCTGCGCGGCCCAAAGTTCGACGGAATCATCAGTTGCCGCCCCGAGGGCCAGTCCCGCCGGCAGCCTTTGGTGAGTCATTGTCACGATCGCGAGATGGTCATCGTCGATCCATTGCGGCCGCTGATATAGTAGGGGCATGTCGGGCACGACCGGCAGCCACCTCACCGTCCGCGCAAGGATATCAACGACGCCGAGGTCGAGCGTGTGTTGCCTCAGGCGGAATACTGACAGCTTGGTGCCAGAAGGCGAAAAGCCGCCCATCCAGTAGCCGGCTTCGCTTTCCTGCTCGAACAGCGGTTGAAGTGGACGGCTGCCGTCGGCTGGCGCGGCGAGGATCGTGCCGAGGGAGCGTTGTCCCCACGGACCTTCAGCGTAGCTCAAAGCTGAATCGTAACGACGTAACCGTTCGATCAACACCAAGGCGCCATTCTTGGTGAACTCGACCTGGCCGATGTCTTCGAGCGCAAGAAGGTCGTCGACACGGTAGGGTGCGCCAGCGCTGGAAACGGCCCGTATCGGTGTCGGGGAAAGGGCGATGAGGCCTGTGCTCAGGGCGAGCGCCATCGCACGCTTGCAAAGCATGGTTTGATACCTGTGATGAGCGGCGGAGACGCCGCGGCGCTAGAGTTTCATGTTCAGCTGGAGTGCGACGGTTCGTCCGAACGGGTTTGCGTTCGCGCCATCAAAGCCGAGACCGCTGCTCTGATCGACGAAGGGCGGGTTTCGGTCGAAGAGATTTTCGACGATCAAACTTAGGCTCACGCCAGCAAGCCGGCCGTGTTGGGGCGCAAAACCGATCGTCGCATCGGTGGTGAACCAATCTCGGATCGGCCGAGCGGGTCGCGCCGTGTCGTCCGTGTAGCCACCGACATAGCGACCGATAATAGCTGCGGACACCGGCCCGAGCGTGTAGCTGAGCGTTCCATTGGCGCGCAGCGAAGTCGGGAAACCAAGGCGATCGATGCGTTCGAGCGGGCGCGCCGACGGCGTCAACTGCCGACGGTAGGAAAACAGCCATGTTGCGGACAAGCCGAGGTCGAGCTGCCCGGCTCCAACCGGTCGCGCCAGCTGCATGGTCGTATCGAGGCCGCTGACCGTCAGGGTCGAGGTGTTTACGCTCCGGGCATCGACGATCGCTGTATAAGCCGTGTCGGGGAATATGCCGGCGCCTATGGTGCCAGGCAACGCCAGCAGCGCTTTCACGCGCGCCAGGTCGGCCGCGGAAGACGCCGGACTGATCGGTTCGATGAAGCTCGCGACTTCAGGATTGGTCAGCGCGGTCAGAACATCTTGCAGGACGGGCTGACCGATGCGCTGTGAGAAGCGGGTACGGAAAATGTTGGCCTCGATCCTCAGCGACGGGATCGGGGGCGGGGTGAGGATCATGCCGACATTCCAGGTTCGTGCGGTTTCCGGCCGAAGCGACGGATTTCCGCCCGACAGCAGAAGAACCGGTGCGAAAGCACCGGCCGCATTCGGGAGTTGCGTCACCGAGACTCGAAACGGGTCCTTGAGATCGGTGAGCGCGGGCGCGCGAAAGGAAGTGCCCCAGCTGCCGTGAAGCTGCAGCGCCGGCGTCGGCCGCCAGGCGATGCCGATCTTCGGATTCGCGGTTGAGCCGAAATCGGGATAGCGCTCGTAGCGGCCGGCGAGGGACAACCTCAGACCAGGATCGCGCGTGCCGCCATTTTTACCACCCGCAAGAGGCACGTTGAGCTCGGCGAAGGCTGCGGGGATGGTTCGCTCACCCCGCTTAACGATGGCGGGGCTGGGTGCGGAACCGCTGAAAAAATTCTCGCCCGTCCTCCTGAAGCGTTCGCTGCGCACGCTCCCGCCCAGGGCTCCGACGATTTCCATCCCGAAAATCGACAGCAAGGGACCATCGGCCTTTACGCCACCCTCGATGATCGCGGTCTTCCGCACTTGTGCGGAGAAGCCCTGACTGACGAAGTTCAATATTGCCGCGTTGTTGGCGGAACCGCCGCCATAGGGATTGAAATAGCCATCGCGAGCGGCCGAATAGGTGGTTTGCGGGTCGTCAGGGGTCGTTCCTAACGCCTCGTTGAGCAACGAGGCGTTCACCAACCCGGAAAGCCGACTGCTGCTGCGCTCTTGGGCATAAGTCGCATATCCGTCGACCGACCATCTGCCGGTGCGCCATGTTAATGCAGCCGTCGAGCTGAGCGCCTGAACCCTGCCGCGCGTGCGGCTGTTCTCAAGCTCATTTTCGAACGAATAGCCGATGACGCTGAATGGCCCGCCGTCGGTCGAAAGAAAGAAAGGGTTGGCGGCCGTTATGGCGAAGATTGTCGATTGCGGACTGCCGAGGTTGGTGAATGTCCTTGATGCGAAACGACCATCCAGATGAAATTCGACGGCGCCAATCTGCTGATTGAGATAACCGTACACGATGTGTCGATCGCTGAGCGGCGTCAGATCGATCGCTTGTAGAGGAAATGAAAGGTTGGTGCCCGGCCGGAGCTGCGTCACGCTCGAGGCGCCGCCCTTTGGCACTGCGAACGCGGGAATGTAGGCACTGCCAGTCGGATCCAGAGTCAGGATCGTTGCCGGCGACGACAGGAACGTCCGACGGTCGGTCCCGCCAAAGGGCCGGAGATCGCCCGTCGCCGTATAGAGGCGATCGGCTGCGTTCAGCGCATCGTCGTGACCGAATTCGTAAATCAGTCCTACACTTCCGCCACTCCATCTGGTTCCCAGCGCGGCCGAGGCGAGCAAACGATGTTCGCCACTCTGGGTACCGGTCGATCCGCGCACGCGCAGTTCGATGCCTTTGAGATCCTCGCGCATGATCACGTTCACGACCCCGGCAACCGCATCCGAGCCGTAGATCGCGGATGCGCCATCGGTCAGGATTTCGACGCGCTCGACGCCGAGCGTCGGCAAGACGGAAAGGTCGGTGAAATCGCCACGACCCCCCGAACCCGCGACGCGACGTCCGTTGATCAGGGTCAGCGTCGCCTCGCTTCCCAGTCCACGAAGGTTGGGGGCGATCGAGAGCGTGTCGTTCAGTCCCGTGCGGTCGACGCCGGTCAAGGCGACCACTGGACTTCCCGTGCCGCCAAAGTTGGTAGCCTGGCTTGTGATGATCTCGCCCACCGTTGCCTTTGCCGACCGCTGGATCTCCCGGCGCGAGATGCGGGTCACGGGCGACGTGGCACTCGTACCGCGAATATTCGTACCGGTGACGACGATCTCCTGCGACGTGTCAGCGTCAGCAGTTTCCGTCTGTGCCGCTTGCGCCGGTCGCGTGGCCTGGCTGACGCTGTTGCTTCCAATCTGGATGACGACGGTTTTGGGCGTCGGCCGGGAGACAATGAGCGTAGTTCCCGAAAGCAGGCGTGACAAAGCGTCGGGAGCGGTCAGGTTGCCGGTAACGCCGCGTGTGCGTAAGCCGCGAACGGTATCGCCCCGGTACAGCAATTGAAGACCGGTCATTCTAGCATATCGACGTAGTGCAACATCCAAGGAACCGGCCGGGATGTTGAAAGAAAAATAGCGCTCTTGGGCAGCCCATGCGGGCGTAGCAATCGCGGCGATCATCACGAAGCCGGCGGCAATTGTTACCCGACCTTTTCCTGCGCGCATCCAGCCCCCGCCCCGGGCGGGTTTTGACCGCCCTGTTCTTGTCATCACAAGGCAGGAAACGCACGCGAGCTAACCCAACCCTAACGACCAATCATAATATTTCGGATTGCTCAGGATCTCGCTGCTCGCAGTCTGCGATTGGCGGGCGCGCTCCGGCTTGGCGCAAGCGACGCCTTGCCGTTCTTCAGCCATTCCTCGGCAAAGGTTTCACGCTCCCGCACATGTCGAATCAAATCTTTGGTCAGACGCGTGAACGCTCCGACCAGCGTGCGGGCTTCGAGAAACCCGATGTCCGCGCCCAGCTCGGTATCAAGTTCGTTCATTGCGATCATCATGACCGTCATGAGCTTGTTGTCGGCGCAACGAACGGCAAATTCCGGCGCGCCGGTGGCGGCCACGGCCATAAGCGCGATCGGATCGCTATCGGTCGCTTCCGCGAAAGCCACGATTCGATCGTAGGTGATGCGCCCCGAGCCCGCCTCGAGATGCTCGTAGGAGCGCACCGGCATATCCATCGCTCGAGCTACCTCGCCCGCTCGCATCCGGCGCATCTTGCGGATGGCGCGCATGGCTGCAGCGATCGAGTCCTGCTCGGAAATGCAACACCTCCGATCCGCGGTGTGGTATCGTCCCCCGCTATGCTGCTGCATAACATTGAATTTCGCAGATGTTTAGCGGTCACTCATCCGTCTTGGAACGAACAACGGCGCCTGGGCCATAGAGTGTATTCGTCGCGGCCGCGAAACCCTCAATATCGTCGGCGGAAAACTCGCCGCTGATGGGATCGTCGCCGAGGCTTTCGCGGGAGAGCCGCAAAGGTCGCGTCGTGTAACGATTGATCTGGCCGACGGCGTCCCTCAGCGGTGTTTCGTGGAACGATAGGTGACCGGACCGCCAAAGGCCCCGTTCGTCCGGTGAAATCCGGGTTGCACGCAGTGGCAGATCCTTGTCGATCGTGATCGACTGGCCCGGGGTCAGCACGCGCCGCTCGCCGTTGGCGAGGTTCACGACCTCGACCGAGCCCTCGTAAAGGACGACGTCGATCGCGTGATCGCGTCGGAAGACATCGAACTTCGTGCCGCGCGCCGTGACTGTTGCGTCATGATCGACCGTCACAACGAACGGCCTGCGTGCGTCGTGCCGGACCTCGAAATAGGCCCGTCCCTTTGTGAGCGACACTTCCCGGTCGCGAGAGGTGAATGCCGTGCTGATGCCGGAGTCCGTATCAAGCTGGACCCGCGTTCCGTCATCCAGGCGGAGCACCGAGCGCTCACCGGCGATCGTCGTGTAATGCTCGGTTGGAGTGGTGACGAGCCCGCCGCTGAAAAACAGCAGTATGGCGGCCGCCGCCGATGCCAGCGCTAGCGCCGGCATCGCAAAGCGGTGCCAAACGGGCCTGCGGCGCGTGTTCTGTGCGCGGTTTATAGCGGCCGCAATATCGGGATCTGAGCTGAGCCTTCCGCTTGAGTCCCAAAACGCTTCAGCGCGTGCATAGGCCTCGGCGTTGTTCGGGTTTCGGCGCCAGCGCGCGAAATCGGCGAGGTCGTGCGTCGAGACGCTGCGCGATTGCAGCCTGGATATCCAAAGGGCCGCCTCATCGTCGGCATTATGCTGGTCGCTTACGCTCATGATTCGCCGTCATCGTCCCAGTTCATCGAGACACATTCTGACCGCCTTGGCGAGTCGCCATTCCACTGTCTTAACCGATATTCGAAGCGCTTGCCCAATCTCGACCTGAGTCATTGGCGAAAATCGCGCGAGAATGAAGACCTCGCGTATATCCGCCGGCAGGTTCAGGATGGCGCGCTTCAGCGAAAGCGTCGCCTCCTGATCGGCGGCCGTGAGCAATCTTGGGCCGAGTGCCTGCTCGTCGAGCGACACTTGGCAATCGATGCCCCGGGCGCGTGCCCGGCGCTGCTCGTCCGTGACGAGGTTCCCTGCGATCCTGATGAGCAAAGCACGGGGATGCCTGTTCCGGCTCTGGCGGTCGTAGCGGCCAAAGCGGATGAAGCTTTCTTGGACGAGGTCGTCGACATCGCACTGGTTTCCCAGCCGGTGCCGCAGCCTTCTACTCAACCACGGCGAGAGCTCGCGATACTGCTCGTCCAAGCTCGCGTCATGGCTGATGACGATTGGATCATCGATGCCCAGACCCTTCACTACCCACCTCCTTCGAGGCGTGGAGCAAAGAGTGACCGCACAGGCGCATGGGCGTCGCGGCCACCATCGATATGGGCCGCCGACGTTTCCGTCCGTCACAAGGGCTTCCACACCCCTTCGACAGCCGGCGCTGCCGATGCGGATGAAGTTGCCCGATGCTGACGCCAGGAGCAAGGGGTCGGGTGTTGGAACCTCTGTGGGAGGTCCGCTATTTGCGACGGCGCCCGCGCCTTTACCCTTGCGAGTCCCAGGCAGACGGCGACGCTGCTATTTCACGGCACCCGACCGCCAAGACGTATCGCAGCGTCCACGACGCCGCAACGCAGGCACGCGGTTATCCGAGACCATCCGTTGGTAAGGAGAACATGATTGGCGCTACGTGCGCTCCGTCTAGCTACTGTGTCTGAAGCGCTGCACATATCCAAGCGCCATCCCTATGGCTTGTGCGCAAATCAAGCCGATGAAGGCAGTTTATCTGCGGCGGGCCGCGCGCTGCCCATGATTGGGAAGCGCGAATGACATTCGGCTTGCGTGCCCCGCGCTCGGTGCGCCAATCAATGGCTACCATGAGCATGCCAACATGATCGATCGAGTCGAAGCTCTGATCCGACGCCTCGCACCGGCCGCGATTTGCGACCAATGTATCGCCGACCGCCTAAACCTCGCCGCGCGGCACCAGGTGACTCATCGCACCCGCGAACTGGCTGGCTTGGCGAGCTTCGAATGCGCCACTGGTCCTTGTTCGCTGTGCGATACCAGTACGACCGCAATCCGCTTTATCGGAAGAAAAAGGCTGGGATTACGCGCGTGACAGGCAGGGGAGTTCGATTCCCGAAGTAGCAATAGGACCCTAACCGTAGGGATCATGTAACCGTGTGCGTCTACAGAGTTCCCACGCGCGACGTTCCGAAAGACGCTGCGTCCAGGGTGGATATTGGCTGAAGTACGAGGACATAGGAAGTGCAGCGGCATCGATCCAGCCGTAGCTGGCGGCACTACTTAAACCCCAAAAGTTTGCAAAAAAGAGTGCTTAAACCCCGAAAGCTTGCTACACTGCTTCCGAGGAGGCTCTGAATGCCCAAAAATTTGCTTGAAGGGTTGCCCGAGGTTTTCCTGTCGACGACCGCGATCTCAGTGGCCGTTTCGCGGGCGGTCAGCAACGGCACCCTGCGCCAAATCGGTTCCAAACTCTACACCTTCAATCTGGTCGACACGCCCGAACGGATCGTTAGCCGCCATTTATGGCAGTTGGTGGCAGCCTACCTTCCCGATGCTCTAATCGCCGACCGCACGGCGATCGAGTTGCGTCCGGCAAGCGACGGATCGATCTTCGTCATTTCGAGCCGCAAGCGCGACATCGAATTGCCCGGCGTCGTCATCCGTTCACGTGCGGGGCCTGGGGCGTTGGAAATCGACCGCCGTTTCGTCGGTGGCCTCTTCCTGTCGTCGCCAGCACGCGCCTACCTCGATAACATGGCTCCCTCGCGACGCCGAAAAGGCGAAGTCAGCCGTACCTTGAACCGCCAGGAGATCGAGGTCCGCGTCGACGACGTTATCCGCCGTAACGGGGCCGAGGCGCTCAATGCCATTCGCGACGAGGCGCGCCGAATCGCGCCGCTCATCGAGCGCGAGCAGGAGTTCGAGACGTTCGACCGGCTGGTCGGCGCCATGCTCGGCACGCGCAAAGATCGACTGACATCCGAACGTGCCCAGGCCCGCCAGTCCGCCAAGCCCTTTGATCCCGAACGGATCGTCCTTTTCGAGCGGCTTCACAGCGAGCTGCACGCCAGCGCGCCGGTCACGCGCATCGCGACCGAGCGCGACGGGGAAGGGCGGGCGACGCTCGCCTTCTTCGAGGCGTATTTCTCCAACTTCATCGAAGGCACCGAGTTCGAGGTCGAAGAGGCGGCCGATATCGTTTTTCGGAACGTGATCCCGCGCGATCGTCCCGAGGATGCTCACGATGTTCTCGGCACCTGGCAGATCGTTTCCGATCCGGTGGAAATGGCGCGAACTCCGCGGGATTACGAGACATTGCTGGCGCTGCTTCGCGACCGTCATGCCTTGTTGATGGCGGCGCGCCCCGACAAGCGACCCGGAAAATTCAAGATTGAAGGCAATCGCGCCGGCCAAACGGTGTTCGTCGCGCCCGAGCAGGTCGAAGGGACACTTGCCCGCGGCTTCGAGTATTACCGAAGTCTCAACTCGCCCTTCGCGCGGGCTGTGTTCATGATGTTCCTCGTCTCGGAGGTTCACCCCTTCACCGACGGCAACGGTCGCATCGCGCGCATCATGATGAACGCCGAACTGGTGTCGGCTGGGGAAGAGCGGATCATCATTCCGACCGTGTTTCGCGGCAATTATCTGTCGGCGCTGAAGGCGATATCGCTCAATTCGCAGCCGCAGCCGATCGTGCGCACGCTCGACTTCGCCCGCAAATGGGTGATGGCCGTCGATTGGGGTGAGCTTGAAGTGACGAGGCGAGTCCTGACTGACCTCCATGCTTTCGTGGACCCGGCCGATGCCGATGAGCGTGGCATCCGCCTTCGTCTTCGTGATGGACTTGCGTCATGATCAGCGCATCGACGACCAATCCGCTGATGCACGCGCTGGAGCAATGCGATGGTTGGAAGCCGACGGTCGAGCGAACCTAAATGATGTAGGCCGTAGAATTGCCGCCGACGTCAAAAATCTGCAAGGCGCTCTTTGCAGGCCGTATCGACAAGGTTTTGTAGGACACCAACACGCTCAATGAGCCAATCGAGTTCGGTTACCGTGATTTGATAGTGCGGCGAATAGCGGGCATCGACATAGGCTCGCCGCACGAGCTCAAAACAGCGTTGCTGGACGCGGGTTTCTCGTGGCCATGCTGCGATCAGGCCAGGGGCTAGGCGTTCGGCCTGCGAACGCAGGAAATTGAGTTTGTGACTTTTCGGACTGTACAGCGTGAGGACCAGCAGAGTGCAGTGATAGAATCGCTCGGCAGCTTGGTGAAGAAGAAATGCGGCCTCCTTCATCATACCTTCGTCCCGTGCTCCCGTCGCCAACTTGAGGAAATTGCCAGCGCTTGGAAGCCATTCATCAGCAAACTGCTGTGCCTCCTCATTCGCAGCCTGCTTCGATAGCGGTTTGGCGCGAACGAACGGGTGATCGGGCGCTTCGTAGAGGGCTATGCCATCACGGACAATGTCGATGAAAAACGGTCTGCCGCGCTTCAGCTGGCGATCGACATCTGCGAGGCTGTGCACGATCAGATTAACGGGGGTGATGACGCTGTCGCCGGCGTCGTGTTCGCGCACCAGCCGGTCTTCCGCCAGGCTCCAATATTCGCCGTCGACCAGCTCGTCATGATTGACGACGACCAGGATGTCGAAATCGGAGAAATAGCGGCCGATCGGATCGGCAACCCAATCCCCGCGCGCATAGGAGCCGAACAGGATGATCTTGAGGATCCGGCCGGCTTTGCGGTGCGGCGCGTTGCGTCCGGCCAGCGCGTCTTCGAATTCCCCGAAGACGATGCGCACCACCTCGCGCAGTTCGGCACGCGCGGCTTCCGGCAAGTGCTCCAAATCACGCCGCATAGAGTCGGTCATCCCACCAAACCGGTTCCGGTAGTGCAAAGCTTATAGCGCGTGCGTCGGGATGACGCGGGTTGATAAGGATGTTTCGCTCGATCCGAGCCGGGATCGAAGGAACGAGGAGCAATGCGCTGCGCTGCTCGTCGTACCAAGCGAGCCCGTAAGCCTTGCAGATCTCTTCGGCTTTGCCGTCCCAGCCGGGATGGTTCGCCGCTTGAAAGACCTCGTAGCTCAGGCCGTTTGGTATCGTTATCCGAACAGAATACTGGTTGGGCGGCATCACGGCGCTGGCATGGACCAGTTTTTCAAGCATCGCCGTCGAGTAGAATTCGCTCGAATAGATGATTGGACTCGCTGCCGTGTTCCATCGACCTGGGAATAATCTAGCCCCCTCAGCGCTGTAGATCGGGAAGGCTCCGTCCGGATCACCGATGCGATAAGAGGTCAGGACGCGATCGGTCGTCTGACCCGTCACGCCGCGCCGCCATAGGCCGCCCGACCGAGCACATTGATAACAGCGTCTGCCCCCGGTCCCGTCGCCAAAGCGACATCGAGGGGCGATTGTCCATCGAGCATCGCATGGCCGCGGGACATGAACTCGCGCGCCTTGACGGGATCCCTATAGATTTCCAGAGCGAAGCTCATCACTTTGGCGAGGCGCGCAAGCCGGTCCCCTTCTTCGCTCGTCAGGCGGCTTGTCTTATTGCGGCGGTCAAGGGTAGCCCGGGGAATAAGGCGATATTTGAACGCATTGTCGTCAGGCGCCACCACCGAGGCCAGTCTGTTCACCGCGCTAACTGGCAATCCGTCTAGGATCTTGCGCGCAAGAGCCAACCGAGATTCCGCGGGGCCGCGGGGCAGTCCGAGCAATCCCTCTACAGAAGCAAGTTGCGAGGCCATCGTGCTATTCTCCAAGTGAAGCGAATATATGTCTCAGCTGGGAATAGCGCAAGTGTGGTTAGGTCCCTGGTCGATAGCCCTAGCCAGTCGTCAGCGCGGCGGGTTGGGGAATCACAATGTGTACTGGCAGCCCTCGAAGGCGCGCCTGCGAGTCGCAGAATCAAGTTTGAGCGCTCCGCTCGGTGTGCGCCGGACAGCGTGTCCCGGGTCGTCGTCACCGCGTCCCGCAATGGGCTGCCTCCTGTCCCTGTTCTCCGGACGGCGCGGCTCAAAAGCGGCTCTCAAGGCCGGCACAATCAGTGATTTGCGCCATCTTCGTTTGAATCCGTTGCGACCTTAAGATCCCCGAAACACCCTCTTCATGGATGCGGCTCGCGCATCCCGCAGAAGGGGAAAGGAAATGCAGTCGATCCTGAAACAGGGCGCGCGCGCGGAGCTGGCGGTCCTCGCCTTTTTCGCCGCCGCGTTCATCCTCCTGTTCTTCGCCGGCCCGGCCTTCGCCGGCGCCGACACGACGTTCAACACGGCTTTGACGAAGTTCACGAACTTCCTCGAGGGCTCGGGCGGCAAAATCATCACCGTGCTCAGCCTCGCGGGTGGCATCGTCGCACTCGCTTCCGGCCGCTTCTCGCTGAGCCAGGTCGCGATCCCGGTCGGCGTCGGCGTGGGCGCCGGCACCGGCATTCCGATTGTCACCTCGACGGTGACCGCGACGATCTGATCGGTCCGACGCCCGGCGGCGTTTAGCGGCGCGGTCGGGCTCCAGGAGGGGGTGGCGCATGGCCCAGGACAAGTTTGTCATACCGTCTCATCTCGATGACCCCGAACTGATCGGGCTTTGGACGCTCGACGAGTTCCTCGCGATGATCATTCCCTTCGTGTGGGGGATCCTGTCTCAGCATATTCTCATCGGCATGTTGGTGTCGTTTCTCGGCTGGTGGGGGCTCAAAAAGGCGAAGGCGGGTCGGGCGACATCCTGGCTGTTCCACATGGCCTATTGGCATCTGCCGGCCGGCTTCACCGGCCTCAAGGCCACGCCACCCTCGTACCTCCGGCTGATGGCAGGCTGACATGGATCTCGCCTATCAACATTCCTACGGCCAGCGCCTGCTGAAACAGCGCAACATGCTGGCGATCGCGACGCTGGCGCTCGCCGGGCTCGTGGTCGTCCTGTTCCTCGTCTCGACGTCGCGCAATCGCGAGATCGTCCTTCAGCCGGTGCTGTCGTCGCCAGTGACGATCAGCAGCGCGGGCGTCAGCCGGGACTATCTGGAGATGGTGACGCGCGACGCGGCGGTGCTGACGCTCGACCGCAGCCCGCAGAATCTCGATTACTGGATGAAGGAGGTGCTGCGCATCACCAGCCCCAAGGCCCAGGGGCGGCTCAAGGGCGATCTGCTCAAGATCATCGACGAGCAGCGTGGCTCGAGCATCGCACAATTCTTCACGATCCAGTCGATGAAGATCGACCCCGAGCAGCTCGTGTCCGAGGTGACCGGCGAGCTTCACACTATCGTCGGCGAGAAGGTAATCTCGAACGAGGTTCGGACCTTCCGCTACACCTGGGAATATTCCGGCCTGTCCCTGAAGCTCGTCGGCTTCGGCATGGTGCAGGCCGCGCACCCGGAAAGGGACCAATGATGTCGACCTATGCAATCGGCAGTGCCGCCATCGGCACGGTCTTCTTGTCGCGCACCTGGTGCCATCTGAGCCGGCTGATCGGCGCGGTCCTCATCGGCATTGCGATGATGGTGCTGGCGCCGCCGGTCTGGGCCGACCAGACGATCATGGCGGCAGACAGCGCGACCGTCGACTGCAGCGCCTCGGCGAAGGATCTGACCCGGATCAGCCTGGTGCAGGACGAGTTCGCCAGCGTCTCCAAGATCTCGACCGGCAACCCGCAGGATGATTTCTCGGTCGTCAACGAACCGGTTCGCGGCGACATCTATCTTTCTGTGCCTGACGGGTTTGGCCGCCGCGCGCTCTCGTTCTTCGCGACCAGCAAGCGCGGCTATGTCTACAAATTCGTCTGCAAGGTCGTCGGGGAAGACGCCGCGCAGGTCTTCGTCTCCAATCCGGCGATCGCCAAGGAAGGCGAGGGTGCGGCCCCGGCGGTGGCGCGGACCCCGCAGGACGAGGCGGTCGCGCTTGTCCAGGCGATGTATTCGAACAGCGTCGTCGACGGCTACGAGATGCGCCAGCGCGCGCTCCGGCCGGTCATGGTCGGCGCGCTCAAGGTCCAGATGATTGCCGAGTATCGCGGGGCCGCGCTCGCCGGGCGCGTGCTGCGGATCGAGAACACGGGGCGCGATCCCATTGCGCTGACCGAAGCGACGGTCGCGCCGGCGAGCGCGCTTGCGGTCTCGATCGCCGAGCCGAAGCTGGCCCCCGGCCAGGTGACGACCGCCTACCTCGTCACGAGACAAGGAAACTGACCGATGGCACTTCGCGATCTCTTCTCGCGCAGGCGCAAGCCGCTCGATACCGACGAGGCCGGCATCTCGCCGATCGCGCCCGAGCTCGACGGCAACGAGGCGATCCGCCGCAAGCAGATGATGCTGCTCGGCGGGGTCGCCGGCGCCGGTCTACTCGTTTCGTCCTTCTGGATCTTCGGCGGCGACGCCGATCCGAGCAAGACAACCAAGGAGGGCGCGGACCGCGTCACCGTCTCGACGAACGACCTCGTCAACCGCAACCTCTCCGACCAGGAATGGATGGCGCTGTCGGAAAACCGCTTCCAGTCGACCGAGAATCAGCTGCGGTCGATAAACGGCCAGCAGCAGCGGGTCGACCAGCTCGCCCAGCAGATCGAGGCGCTGCGTGGCCAGAACCAAGCGATGGCCGAGGACGGCCGTCGGGTACTTGGCGCCTATCAGGCCGAAAACGAGGATCTCCGGCGCCAGATCAACACGCGCGCCGCCGCGCCGCCCGCGCCGGGACCGACCGCCATGTACGGCCCCGGCGGCGCGCCGCTTTATCAGCGGCCGGACGGCACGGGTGCGCCCGGCGCGGCGGCCAGCGCGATGGCGCGACCGAGCGAGGTCAAGCTCGTCTCCTTCGCGGCCGGCGCGGGCGGCACGGCCACGCGGGTCGAGCGCGGCAACACCGTCTTTACCGACAGCCTCAATTACCTGCCGCCCAACAGTTTCGCCTCGGCCAAGGTGATCGTCGGCGTCGATGCGAGCGCCGGCGTCAACAGCCAGGCCGACCCGCTCCCCGTCGTGCTGCGCGTCACCGGCCCGGCGCGCTCGGTGTTCCAGAACGGCCGCCTGCTCACCACCAAGATCGAAGGCTGCCTCGTCAACGGTGCGGCGCGCGGTGATCTCTCGAGCGAGAAGGTCTACGTCAAGCTCCAGAAGATGACCTGCCCGCAGCCGGGCGGCCGCTACGCGGTGTCCGAGGTCAAGGGCTTCATCGCCTTTGGCGGCAAGACCGGGGTGAGGGGGCACGTCGTCAGCCGCGAGGGCTCGCTCGTCACCCAGGCCTTTCTAGCGGGCCTCGCAGGCGGGTTCGGGCGCGGCTTTTCCGCCAACACCGACGCGATCTTCTCGGGCACCAACATCACGACCAACGGCCGGCGCGCCCAGCTTTCCGCCGGCGACATCGTCCAGGGCGGCATCGGCAATGGCGTGAGCCAGGCGAGCGACACGGTGTCGCGCTACCTCATCGAGCGCGCCGAGCAATATCAGCCGGTCATCGAGATGCCGACCGGCATCGACGTCGAAATCGTCTTTCTGGAGGGGGTTTATGTCCGCAACTGATCGTCCGCGCCCGAAATTTGCGCTGCTGCGCTCGTCGCGCTTCGTCATTGGCGCAGCGGCGCTGACCGGCGTCGGGATCGCGCTCGCCGCGGCCGCCGCCGCGCCCGAGGACGCGCGTGTTACCGCGCTGCTGAAGGTGCGTTTGCCCAAGACGCAGCTCAGCCATGTCGATTGCTCTAAGGTTGCCGGGCTCTGCGAAGTGACGGCGGGATCGAACCTGTTCTATGTCGATAGCGGCGGCCGCTATCTGGTCATCGGCCGCGTGTACGACATGGAGACGCGCCAGGATCTTACCGCGGCGCGGCTGCTCGAAATCAACCCCGACATGCTGGTCGGCGGCGCCGCCCGCGCCAACGCCGCCGCGGCGGGCGGTGAGGAGGAGGGCGCCGCGACCCCGCCGCGCGGGCAACGCGCCGCGCTTCCTCCGCCGACGCCGCGGACGCTGTCGCTCACCGGCCTGCCCAAGGACGGCGCGATCGTGTGGGGCAACCCCGCCGGGCGGACCGTCACCGTCTTCACCGACTTTCGCTGCGGCTACTGCCGCGCACTGACCTCGGTCCTGCAGAGCCTTAACGTCCGGGTCGTCGAGCGGCCGATCTCGGTACTCGGCAGCCGCGACCTCGCCGATCGGGTTTATTGCGCGCGAAATCGTGAGCGCGCCCTGCACGCGGCCTACGCCGACGAGCCGATCGGCGCGGTCGCTGCGTGCGACACGTCGGGTCTCGATGCCAACGAGAAGTTCGCGCGTGCGCATGGTCTGAGCGGGACGCCGGTCATCGTTCGCGATGACGGCGCCATGCTCGAGGGCTTCCGGCCGAAGGAGTTTCTCGACGCCTGGCTCCGGGAGAGCCGGTCGTGAGCGCGGCGAGGTTGATCGGGGGAGGGCGCGGCGGATGGCCGGTCGCGGTGTCGGCGACGGCGCTGCTCGCGCTGGGCGGGTGCGCGACCTTTGGCGGCAACGTCCGCGGCAGCTTTTCCTGCAACGCGCCGGACGGGATCTGCGCGCCGACTTCGCAGATCGACGATCGAGCGCTGGCGATGATCACCGGCGAGGCGCCGGCGGCCGCGACGCCGGCCGGACCTTATTCCGCGCCACCGGCCGCCCCCGGCGTGATGCGCACCGCGGCGACCCCGCTCGACCGCTCGCAGGACAAGGTGTTGCGCATCGTTTTTCCGGCCTATGTCGACGATCGCGGGCGGCTGCACGAAGCGAGTGCGATCCGCGCGGTCGTCGAAACCGGGCGATGGCGGCAGGCGGTCGCGGCTGCTGCCCCAGTCGCGGGCCCGCTAGCCGCCGTGCCTGGTTCGGCCGGCGCCAGTCTCGCCGAAGCGGTCGATCGCGCCGATCCGCCGCTCGCGGCCAACGCCGATCCCGAGATGCCCTCACACGAGGCGGTCGCCGCGGCGCGGGCAAAGCT
Organism: Sphingomonas sp. 67-36; assembly: GCA_001897375.1. GTDB lineage: Bacteria > Pseudomonadota > Alphaproteobacteria > Sphingomonadales > Sphingomonadaceae > Sphingomonas. Next base: position 58,611 of record MKSU01000021.1, read on the forward strand.
CGATCCGATCGCGGCGATCAAGGCCGACGTGGCGACGCGCGTCGCGACCCGTCCTTCGCGCCAACGGTCGCGAGGGTCTTCCGCCCCGACGCGCGCGGCGGCCCCGTCGGCCCGCCCGGTCGCCCGACCTCCCGCCGGCCCCGAGGCGCAACAGCTCACCGCGCGGGAGGCGTCGCCCCCCACCGCCCGCCCGGTGGTGCGCGCTAGCAACTTCCCTGCCGCCGTGACGGAGGAGCGGTGATGGCTGGCAAGGGCTCTGCGCGGCTCGACGGGTTGTTCGAGGGGATGTTCGGCGACGGGCGGCGCCCCGATTCCTCCCGGCCCGATCTCGGCGTTCCGATGCTTGCGCACTGGCTGCCCTACCGCAGCTACGACGCCAGGAACGGGATTTTTTACAACAGCGCTTCGCGCGGATTCGTCGTTGAGGCGGCGCCGCTCGTCGGCGCCGACGAGCGGACCGGCGAGATCCTGACGCAATTCCTCTCCGAGGGCATTCCCTCGCCGTCGTGCCTGCAGGTCCACCAGTGGATGAGTCCGCGCGTCGGCGAACGCCTTTCCGAATGGTATCTGCCCCGCTATGCCGCGCGCGGCGTCTACGAGCGGATGGCCAAGCACCGCACCGATTTCCTGACCGGGGGCGTCTGGAAGTCGCTCAGCGCCGACGCCCCGTTCTCGCTCCGCAACCACCGCGTCGCGATCTCCTTCTCGACGCCCGAGACGGCGAGCCTGTCGACCGAGGAGATCATCGCGGTCCAGGAGGGGCTGATCTCGGTGCTGGCGTCGGTCAACGTCGCCGCGCGGCTGATGGACCCCGTCGCGCTGATCGGGTGGATCGACGACATCACCTCGCCGACGACCGCCGCTGGCGACGATGCGGTCAGCTACAGTCCACTCGATCCGATCGCCGATCAGGCCGTTCGGCGCGATATCGAGCTGCGGGTCGAGCCCGACAGGATGCTGCTGCGCACCGAGCGGTTCCGGCCGACCGGCCGGGATGTCGATGGTGCGCCCGAGATCGGGGAAATCTTTCCGGATGTTTTCGATGTCCGCAGCTTTTCGGTCCGCAATCTGCCCGCGCGCTGGGCGCCCTGGGACGTGGCCCGGCTGATCGGCGACATGTTCACCGACAAGCTCAGGATGCCGTGCCCGGTTGCGACCAACCTGTGCCTCGAGTTTCCTGACGTCGAGCGCGCCGCGGGCAAGGCCAGCTTCAAGTTCATGCGCACGACGAGCCTCGCCGATTCGAAGTCGGCGCGCTTCCTGCCACAGCTCAAGGACCAGTCGCGCGAATGGCAGTTCGTGCAGGACGAGTTGCGCCAGGGCCGCAAGCTCGTGCGCGTGTTCTACAGCCTGACCTCCTTTTCGCCCAACGGGCGGGGCGACGCCAACGAGCGGGTGCTGAAGTCGGTTTATCGGGCGGCCGGGTGGGATCTTCACGACGACCGCTACCTCCAGATCATGGGTCTGCTCACCGCGATGCCCATGACGATGGCGAACGGCCTGTCCAAGGATCTCGAGCGCATGAAGCGGATGCGCACGATGTTGACGACGACCGCCGCCAACCTCGCGCCGCTGCAGGGCGAGTATCTCGGCGGCGCGACGCCCCATCTGCTGTTCATTGGCCGGCGGGGGCAGCCCTTCTTCTGGTCGCCATTCGAAAACGCCGCCGGCAACCACAACGTCGCCTTCTTCGGCAAGTCCGGCTCGGGCAAGTCGGTCGCGCTCCAGGAGTTGTGCGCGAGCCTGTGTGGTGCCGGCGCCCGGGTGGTCGTGATCGATGACGGACGCTCGTTCGAGCACTCGGCCAAGCTCCAGGGCGGCGCCTTCGTCGAATTCACGATGAGCTCGGGCTTCTGCCTCAACCCGTTCTCGATGGTCGATGCAGCCCAGGCCGCGGACGACGAGGATTATCTGCTCGACTGCCTGTCGATGCTGAAGGCGATCGTCAACCAGATGGCGCGGCACATCGACCGGCTCAACGACACCGAGCGCGGGCTGATCGATGGGGCGGTCAATGCAGTCTGGGAAGAGCGAGGGACGGCGGGCTCGATCGACGACGTGATCGCGGCGCTGGACGCGACCGGCAACCCGATGGCCGGCGATCTCGGTATCGCGATGCGGCCGTTCTCGAGCGCGGGCACCTACGGCAAGTTCTTCCAGGGTCAGGTCTCGTTCGAGCTGTCGGCCAACCTGACCGTCTTCGAGCTGTCCGACGTGTCGTCGCGCGAGGAGCTCCGCTCGGTCGTCCTGACCGCGATCATGTTCATGTCGTCGCAGATGATGCGGCGGATCGACCGCGCGATACCGAAGGCGCTGCTGCTCGATGAGGCCTGGCAGATGCTCAAGGGCGGCGCGATGGCCGACTTCATCGAGACCTACGCGCGGACCTGCCGCAAATATGGCGCCAGCCTGGTCACCGCGGCGCAGTCGCTCAACGACTATTACAAGTCGGACGGCGCGATCGCGGCGCTGGAAAACTCCGACTGGTTCGTCATCCTCCAGCAGAAACCGGAGACGATCGCGGATTTGCGCAAGCACGAGCGGCTCGAGCTCGACAACTACGCCGATGCGCTGCTCCGGTCGCTCAAGCGCAACGGCACCGAATATTCGGACGTGATGATCAAGGGGCCGGAGACGCTCGCCGTCGGCCGCCTTGTCCTCGATCCCTATTCGGCGACGGTCTATTCTTCGTCGCCCAAGACCTTCGCGGCGATCGAGGCGCTCGTCGCCGAGGGCCTCAGCATCGACGAGGCGATCGAGCGCGTCGCCTTTCCCGACAATCCCGAAAAATGGGCGGGCGTCCCCGACGACGCGCTTCCCATCGCAGCGGAGTGAGCCATGGCGACGATCGTTTCCACGGGGATTGCGACGCCGCAGGCAGAGCGTTGCGATGTCCGGCCAGCGCCGCGGCGGCGGCTGGATTGGCGCTACCTGCTCTATTTCTATCTGCACGCCTTCGGCTTCTTGGCGACGACGCTGCTCCTGAGCTGGGGGGCGATCGTCTTCTTCTTCCTGGCGATCGGCGGCTTCTCGATCGACGGCATGATGGCCCACCTCAACAACCTGGCGCTGCGATACGTCGCGGCCGACGCCCACCGGCAGATGGCGTTCAAGGAGCTGATCGGCGGGGTGCAGATGATCCTCGCGATCGGCTTCCTCGTCTTCCGCCGCCACGCCTTCCGCCCCTTCCGCGATTTCGACCGGAGCATGCCCCATGGCTGACCAGCCCGAACTCGACCTGCCTCGTCCCGCCGCACAGCCGCCATTCAACCAACCAGCCGCGCAACCGCGCCGCGCCGTGTTCGCCGGGCTATCGGCGGTCCAGCTCGTCGTCGGTCTTCTCGCCATAGCGGCACTGGTCTGGGCGATGTGGGTAACGCGGGTGATGATCGCGCCGAAGCAGGACCGGATCGTCTCGGCGCGGCTGTCGTCGATCGTCGGTGAATATGTCCAGGCCGAGGCGCGCAGCGCGTCGCCACCGGGCCAGGTCGAAGCCGAGATGCGGCGCTTCATGGCCTCGCTCGATCATGAACTGCAGCGACGCAGCGCGGGCGGGGAGGTCGTGCTGGTCGGTGAGGCGGTACTGACCAAGAACGTGCCGGACATCACCGACAGCCTGCGCCAGGCGGTCTATGCGTCTGGCGTCGCCCGACCGCGCGTCGCGTCCGCCGCCGATCTGGCGCAATTGCAGGCGCGCGCGGCGCCGGCGGCAGCGCCGATGATCGCGGGCGCCTTGCCTCCGGCGGTGACCCCGCCGGTAGCCGTGCCAGTCGGCCAAGGACCTGCCCTTGCGGCCGGCGAGCCGGTAGCGCCGCCCGCGGCGACCGTCTCCAGCTTCGGAGCGCCGGATGGCGACCCTCGCCCCTGACCGCCCGGCGACGCGTTGGCGACCGCGCCGACGGCTGTGGGGGGCGCTCGCCGCCTTCGTGACCGGCAGCGTCGCGCTTTCTGCCCTCGCGACATTCCGCGACGATCACGCGCTGCTCATCAACCAGACCGACTCGCTGCCCAATTGGGCGTTCGTCATCCACCGCAATGCGGCGCCCGCGCGCGGCGACTATGTCTTCTTCTCGCCGCCGCCGAGCGCGCTGGTGCAGCGCCACTTCGGTCGGCACCCGCAGATGTTCGGCAAGATCGTCTATGGAATGCCCGGCGACGTTGTCGGGCACGTTGGCCCCATGGTGCTGATCAACGGCCGGCCGATCGCGCGCATGAAGCCGCTGACGAGGTCCGGCGAGCCGTTGACCCCTGGGGCGACGGGCAGGATTCCGGCCGGTTGCTATTACACCGGGACGCCGCACCCCGACGGCTTCGACAGCCGCTATGCCGATATCGGATTCGTCTGCGCGCGCCAGTTCGTCGGTACCGGCGAGGCGATCCTGTGAGGGTCGCGGTCAATCTTCTTGCGGTCACGGTCGCCGCGCTCGCACTGGATGTGTCTGCCTCCCTCGCCAAGGACTATGGCCAGTCGGGCCAGACCTTCGCGATCGTCGAGCCCGATCTGCTCTCGACGATCGAAGGCCGATTGCAGGGACTGGCCGCGAGCGGCGCGATCGACCGCGCCAATGCCGGCTTCGCGCGCGCCGCCGAACAGCGGATCCGCCGTCCTGCGCCGGTCGCCGGCGTCACCCGCGCGCTCGTCGACCGGACCTGGCTATACGACCCGGCGATCACGGTCGATCACGACGTGCGGGATCAGAAGGGCAACCTGATCGCGGCGCGAGGCCAGCGCATCAATCCGCTCGATTTCGTGACGGTGCGGCAGAGCCTGGTCTTCATCGATGGCGACGACCCCGCCGAAGTCAGCTGGGCGATGGCGTCCTACACCGACCTCAACGCAAAGATCATCATGGTGTCGGGCTCGCCGATCGAGGCGATGACCGAGCGCCGCCGCCGCTTCTACTTCGACCAGCAAGGGCGGCTCACCGCCAAGTTCGGCATCGCCCACACCCCCGCCGTCGTCGTCCAGTCGGGCAAGGTGATGCGGGTCAGCGAGCATGTCCTCAAGGCGGGGAGGGGCGGGTGATGCCGCTGTGGCTCGATCTGCTGCGAACCCCGATGGCGGCGCCCGAGACCCGCAGCTTGCGGCGAATGCGCCTGACCTGGCAGGGCCTGTGCATCGGCACCGCGGTCGCGGCCGGCGGCTTTCGCCCTTTGCATCGCCTCCTGGGAGATCGCGCGACGCTGGGCGTAGCCGTGCTGCTGGCGGCCGTTATCGGCTATGGCGCGCTGTATCTTGCGCGCAAGCACTGCGCCGACGAGGCCTATCTCGCCGAACTCGCGGAGCCGCGGCCATGAAGGCCGTGCGCGCAATCCTGGCGGCGCTGTTGGTCGTCCTTGCCGCGCTGGCGTTCGCGTCGCCTGCATCGGCGGCCCCCGGCAGCTGCACGGGCAAGTTCGTCAACCCGATCACGGACGTTTGCTGGTCGTGCCTGTTCCCGATGTCGGTCGGCGGGCTGAAGATCTGGCCGAGCGGCCGTCCGGATACGAACAACCCGGCGTCGCCGATCTGCGCTTGCGGGTCGCCGCTGCCGCGCATCGGCATCTCGGTCGGTTTCTGGGAGCCGGTCAGGCTCGCCGACGTCAGCATGAAGCCGTGGTGCTTCGTCAATCTCGGTGGCCTCAAGGTCGCCCCCGGTTTCGACATCGGCCAAGGCTATCTGACCGGCCCGTCAGCGGTCGGCGGCAGGTCGCAATCGACCGCCAAGTGGCATGTCCATTGGTACGTTTATCCGCTGCTCTACTGGATGGAGATCCTAACCGACTTCGCCTGCTTCGAGCAGGCGTCGTTCGACATCGCCTACATGACCGAGGTCGATCCGCTCTGGCAGGACGACACGCTGACCGCGCTGATCAATCCCGAGGCGGTCATCTTCGCCAATCCGATCGCACAGGCCGCCTGCGCCGGCGACTGCATCGCCGCCACCGCGCACCTCCCGCTCGACAGCCTGTTTTGGTGCGCGGGCTGCCAGGGCCCGATGTACCCCCTCAACGGCAACATTCCCGCCTCGATCGGTCACGTCCAGTCGTCGCGCCTCGCGCTCTCGCGCTTCGCCTACAAGATGCACCGCGAGGGTCTCGCCTGGGGCACAATGGGCTCGGCCGGGCTCTGCCACAAATATCTCATGCCGATCCTGCGCAAGCAGCAATACCGCTTCCAGATGGTCAATCCGATCCCGACCGTCAGCGGGCGTTTCGCCTGCTCGGCGATCGGCGCGTCGACCATGCCCCCCGACGCCGGCCGCGCCTATCCGGCCGGCGGCGAGGACATGGGCTATCTGGTCTGGCGCAAGCGCAATTGCTGCGTGTTGTGAGGGGCGGGCGCGTGCGGCTTCTTCCCCTCGCCCTCTGCGCGCTTCTCGGCAGCGCGGGCCTGTCGGCGCTGCTGGCGCAGACCGTGGACGGGCTCGACTTGGAGGCGGTGAAGCGCCGCTCGCAGGCGATGCAGGCCGAAGTTGAGGCTTTCGCCGATCAGGTCAAGGACCGTGGCGCGGAGTTTCGCGAGCAGGCCGAAACGGTGCGGACGGATGCGCAGGCCAATCTCCATCGCGTCGCCCGGTCCGACCTACCCAAGGGTCCGGCCGGCCCGGTCGATTTCGACGAGATCGTCGCGGGCGCCGACGCCAACGCGCGCGCCACGCGGGGCGAGGCGCCGCAGCTGATCGTCTTCGCGAGCCTGTCGATGCCCGAAGCCTCGCTGCGCCAGCTGATCGCCGACACCGCGCGCGCCGGCGGCGTCGTCGTTTTCCGGGGCTTTCCGAACAATTCGATGAAGCTGTTCACGCAGGCGATCGCCAGGGTCGTCGAGCGGCAGGACGAATATGACAATATCGGCATCGATCCGCGCCTGTTCCGCGCGTTCGAGGTACGGGCGGTGCCGACCTATGTGGTGGTGTCCTCCGATTTCGACCTATGCGCGGGGTTTTCCTGCCGGACCGCGGTGCCGCCGTTCGACCGGATCATCGGCAACGTCACGGTCGACTATGCGCTGAGCACCTTTGCCGAGGGCGGCGGACCTGGCGCGGCTGTCGCGCGGGTCGGACTCGCCAATTTGCGGAAGACCCGGCCGTGAACGGCTGGCGGCTTTCCTTCGCGCTCGCGATGCTTGTCTTGGCCGGGCCGCAGGCGTCCGCGCAGCAAACGGTCCAGCAGGCCCGCGAGGAGGGAAAGGCGCTCGCCGCGGAGAAGCGCGCGGATCCCGCTTTGGTCCCCACCGATGACGCGCAAGCGCGCATCGTGCCGGGCTACACGGGCACCACGACCAGCCAGTCGACCTATTTCGACGATCCCGACCGGCTTGTTTCAGACGCCAGCACAGCGGCCGGAGCGAGCGACAGCTACCGCACCGTCACCGATCCCGAGCACCGCCGGCCGACGTTCAGCGCGGCCGAGATCAGGGCGACGACCGCGCGCGCGACGGCAGTCGAGCAGGATCCCAACGCGTTTCTCGCGGGCGAGAGCATGACGAGCGCGAACGGGAGCTGCGTGCCGCTGCCGCCGGGGAGCGGCGTCCAGGGCTCTTACGAGGCAACGTGCAACAGCGGCACCAAGGTGGACGAGTCATCGCCGAGCTGCCGCGCGCCGCTCGTCGTCGAAGTGCGGAGCGAGCAGCGCTGGCACTACACCTGTCAGAGCGAATTCGACCGCTTCACCCGCAGGCGCGGCGTGCTGTGCGCTCCGTTCGATCCCTATGTCGGCAGCGGCGTCTGCCGCGAGATCGCCCGCCGGGTCATCGGCCAGACGTGCCTGCAGGGCCGCTGGCCGAACTGCACCGAACCGGGCGACCCGATCGAGGAGGTGACCTATTCGTGCGGCGCGCAGGTGCCGGGCCAGTCAGGTACGCAGGTGCAGGAAGCGACGGTAGTTGGGGAACGTCGCGACGAGACGATGTGCCAGGCCGCAACGGCCGACATGACGTGCGAACTCCAGTCCGAAACCTGCGTCGACAGCGACCCTCAGACCCGCATCGTCGGCGGCTTGCCCGTCACCCGCGCCTGCTGGAACTGGCAGCGCAATTATAGCTGTCACCGCTTCAGCCAGGCGAACGACTGTTCCGCACTCGAGGGCAACCAGCAATGCACCTATCTGCGGACGGATTGCCTCGACGACCCCCAGGCGGGCCCGTGCAAGGTGAGCGAGAAGGTGTATCGCTGCCCGATCCCGCAAGGCAGCACCGCGACCGACAAACAATATATCTGCGGCAACGACGTCTACTGCATCAACGGCGACTGCGAACCGATCGTTCGCGAAGCCTCGACCGAGTTCAAGGACGCGCTCGTCGCGCTCCATGCGATCGACCAGGCAGGCAAGGAATTCGATCCCAACAACCTGCTGGTGTTTTCAGGGACACGCGACACCTGCCACAAACCGGTCTTTGGCCTCGTCAATTGCTGCGCGGGCAAGACGTCGGGGCTGCTGACCGCCGCCGCGGGCGGCGCGGCGCTCGCTGGCGGGCCGGCGGCGATCGCGGCCCTTGCGACGCCGTTTCTGTCGCTGTTCTTGTGCTCGCAGGACGAGATGCGCCTCGACATCAAGGACCGCATGGGGTTCTGCCACAAGGTCGGCACCTGGTGTTCGTCAAGCTTCCTCGGCATCTGCACGACCAAGAAGACGGCCTATTGCTGCTTCGAAAGCAAGCTCAGCCGCATCCTCCAGGAACAGGGTCGCGCCCAGCTGGGGAAAGCCTGGGGGGCTCCCAAGACCGAATCCTGCAGGGGCTTCACGATCGACGAATTCGCGCGGCTCGATCTGTCGAAGATGGATTTCACCGAGGTCTACGCCGAATTCATCGACGCCGCGAAGCTCCCCGATGAAATCCAGACGATCAACGACATCCAGTCCAAGATCAGGGGGTATTATGAACTCCACGGTGCTCCCCGTGGCGGCCAATGATGGCGCGGGCGGCGGCCGCTGGGACATGACGGTGCTCGAGCTCGCGATCTTCCTCAGCGTGCATCGGCGGCCGTGCGCGCTCAATCGGGGTGAGATCGCCGGCTCGGTCGGCGAATGGTTTGCGGGCGAGGTGCCGCCGGCGACGCTGGGCGCGGCGATCGCGCGGATGATCGGCAACGCCTGGCTCGCGCCGGTGGGCGACCGGATCAAGGCGACCGCGGATGGGCGCGAGGTTGCTCGTCCGCTGCTGCACGGACTCGTTCTCATGCTCGACCATGGGACCAAGCTGATCGACGTCGCGCTGATGATGGCGGTGCTGCGGCTGACGAAGGGGGAGCTCGATGATCGATGCACCACCTGAACAGGCCCGAAGCGGCGCTCACGGCTCGCCCGGTCGGCGAAGGAAGGAGAAGACGATTACGATGATGCGCCGGGCCATGTTGCTGCCCCTGTTGCCGATCCTCGCGGTTCTCGACGGGCCCGCTCTGGCGCAGCGCGCCGACCCGGTGCCGACCGAAGTCGCTGCCGACCAGCCCGGCGACGATGCCTTCTATTGCGGCGAGCGAAGGCTGGGCCAATGGTTCTACTGCTCCCGGCCCAAGCCGCCGTCGGCGGCGCCGCCGGCTCCCGCCCCGCCGCCGGCAAGCGCGACGGAGCGGATGGCCGCGGTCACCCAGCAGCTCGACGAACTCAAGGCGCGCGCGATCCTCGAGCCGACCGACGAGAACGTCATCGCCTATGTCCGCTTTCAGCGGGAACAGCTCGACCGCGCATCGACCTTCTCCGACACCTGGCAGCGGGCGCTGTGGCAGCACCCCGACCTCGACTATACGTTGCAGCGGCCGGTCTCCACCTTGGGCAAGCGGGCCTGGCTCGATAACCGGCGTGCCGACCGCGACGCCGTCCTGACGCATCTCGGCGAGCGCTACGGGCTGTTCTACTTCTACGCGCAGTCCTGCGGCGCCTGCGATGTCTTCGGGCCCATCCTGCGGTCGGTCGCCGAGAGCCACCGGCTCGCGGTGATGGCCGTGTCGATGGATGGCGGACCGTCGCGCGAATTTCCCAACTATGTCGTCGACTCCGGGCAACGCGCCCGGATGGGCGTGCCCGGCAACCAGACGCCGGCGCTGGTGCTGTTCGACACCGCCTCGCATCGGACGATCCCCGTCGGCTACGGCATCCTGTCGGCCGACGAGATCATGGATCGCATCTTCACCCTCACCAACACCAAGGTCGGGAGCGATTACTGATGGCCTCCGTTGCATCCTCCCGCCGCGCGCGTCTCCTCGCCCGCCGCTTCGCCGCGATGCTCGGCACCGCCGCCATGCTCAACCTGACGCTGCTGCCGGCGGCGCGCGCCGATGTCGCCGGGCAGATGAATAGCTTCTTCAACGATGCCGGCGGGGCCGCCAACGTCACCGGCCCGACCGCCTTTCAGGGCCAGTCCGCCGGCTATTATTCACTCGGCAACGTCTGGACGCGGTTCCCGCAGAAGAGCGTGCAGCCGTTCAATCTCCAGCTGCCGAGCGCCCGGGCCGGGTGCGGCGGCATCGACCTGTTCTCGGGCTCCTTTTCGTTCATCAATGCCTCCGAGATAGTGGCGATGCTGAAGGCGACCGCCAACAACGCGCTCGGCTTCGCGTTCAAGCTCGCGATCGACAGCGTCTCGCCCGAGATCGGCAAGGTCATGGACGAGCTCAGCCAGAAGGCGCAGCTCCTCAACCAGATGAACATTTCGAGTTGCGAAACCGCACAGGCGCTGGTCGGCGGCATCTGGCCGCAGATGGACTCAACGCGCGCGACCATTTGCGAGGCGGTCGGCAACAGCCAGGGTGTGTTTTCCGATTGGGCGGCATCGAGGCAGGGCTGCAACAATGGCAATCGCCGCGACAGCACCATCGCCGGCAACACCGACGCGGCGATGCAGGACCAGCTCGTCGGCGAACCGCACAACTACACCTGGGAGGCGCTCCGCAAGTCGGCCAAATTCGGCGCGTTCGACCAGTCCTTCTCCGAATACATCATGACGCTCGTCGGCACGGTCGTGACCACGCCGTCGACCGATCCGAGCGTCGGCGGCAAGGTCGTCATGTTCGGTCCGGCCGAGGAAGCGGTGGTCACGGCGTTGCTCGACGGGACGGCCGACGCGCCGCCGGTCAAGATCCTGAAATGCAACGATGATCCCTGCCTCAACGTCGGCGAGCAGAGCCTGACGGTACCGGCCTCATCCGCGCTTCGTCCCAGGATTGCCTCGATGATCAAGTCGATGAGCGGCAAGATCCGTAGCGACACGCCGCTTGACGCAGCCGAGAAGCAGTTGCTCAATCTCGCGACGATTCCGCTCTACAAGATCCTCGCGGTCCAGTCCTTCGCCCATTACGGGCTAACCGACGGCGAGATCCAGACGCTGTCGGAGATCGTCTCGGTCGATCTGCTCAACGCCATGCTCGACAATATGCTCGACCGGGTCGAGCAGGCGCGGATCAACTATCAGACGTTCGACCAGGCAACCGCCGACCAGTGGAAGCAGCAGATCGCCGCGACGCGCGCGAAATTCGGCCAGCGCAGCATCCGGCTCGACCAGAAACTGCAGGTCACGATGCAGATCATCGACCGCAGCATCATGCTGGAATCGACGCTCCAGAACTCGATGACGCCGGGGATGGCCTCGGCGCTCAATTTCTCGCGCGGGCTCAACGCGCAGGGGCTGAACTGAGCGGGCAGGGGGCGGTTCGATGCTCGAGGTCTTCACGGTCGGCGGCGGCGAATATCTCGTCAATACGTTCAACGCCGTCGCTGCCTGGTCGGGCGGCGGGGGCTACCGCTCGCTGCTCCAGGTCGTGATGGTGATGGGGCTGATCTACTCGCTGCTCGTCGTTGCGTTCACGCTCAACTATCGCGCGTGGCTGAACTGGTTCCTGCAGGCGACCGCCATCTACATGTGCCTGATGGTGCCGACGATCGACATCAAGGTGACCGACCGCCTCAATCCGTCGCTCGCGCCCGCGACGGTGGACAACGTCCCGCTCGGGCTCGGCGTCTTGGCGAGTTTCACTAGCCAGGTCGGCGACTGGCTCACTCGCACCGCCGAGACGGTGTTCGTGATGCCGAGCGAGCTCAATTATTCGACCAACGGTATGGTGTATGGCGCGCGGCTGTTCGACGCGACACGCAATTTCGAGATTCGCGATGCCGAGTTCGCGACCAACCTGGAGACGCATTTCAAGAACTGCCTCTTCGGCGACATCATGCTGTACCAGAAGTCGCTCACCAATCTCGCGCAGGCCCCCGATCTATGGGCCGCGATCGGCCCCGGTTCCGAGGCCAGGTCGCAGGAGTGGCTCGAGCGTCAGGGTGACGGCACGGTCCGCAGCTACATCATCACCTGCCGCCAGGCCTATCAGACGCTCGACGGGCAATGGGAGCGGATGATCGAGGCGAACACGCCGCTGTGGGGAAAGCAGGCCTATCCCAAGCTTAGCAATGCGCTCGCCGGCGACAAGCTCAAGCACGACCTGCCGATCGTCAGCCAGGCGTTCACCGGCGCGGCAAGGGACTTCCCGGCGATCATCCGGCAGAACACCGCGATCAATGCGTTCATGCAGGCGCGCAACAGCATGGCGGGCGGCAGCGGCGCCGCGGCGATCGATACGTTCGCCACGACCCGCGCCGACATCCAGGCGCGCAACACGTATAACTCGATCGCGCAGCAGGCGATGGCCTGGGTGCCGGTGCTCAACATCGTGCTGACCGTCGTCTTCTTCGCGATGTTTCCGGTGATCTTCCCGCTGTTCCTGATGCCGCAGACCGGGATCGGTACGCTGAAAGGCTATGCGACCGGCTTCTTCTATCTGGCCGCATGGGGACCGCTCTATGTCGTCCTCCACATGATCTGCATGACCCGCGCCGAAGCTGCCGCGTCTGCGGTCGCCGGCGGGGGTGTCACGCTCGGCACCTATGCCGGGATCGGCGCGGTCAATGCCGAGACCGCGACGATCGCGGGTTTCATGTTGATGAGTGTGCCGTTTCTCGCCGCCGGACTTGCGCGCGGCGCGATGGGGATCGCCGGCCAGGCGACCTCGATGCTGGCGCCGGCGCAGAACGCGGCCGAAGCCGCCGCGCTCGAGCAGACCACCGGCAACTACTCCTACGGCAATGTCAGCACTGGCAACGCGACGTCGAATATGCGCCAGAGCAACCAGTGGCTCACGGCCGCCAGCTACATGGCCGGGGCGCCGAGCGTCGGCTTTCGGCAGGACAATGGCGCCATGGTCAGCGGGTTCGGCAACGGCCAGGATGTCATCGACACAAGCGCCGCGATCTCGCGGCTCGGTTTCACGCCGACGGTCACGTCCGGGGTCGTCGCTGAATGGAGGCAGATGGCGACCGAGGCGCATCGCCAGGCCCAAGCGTATGAACATGCCGCGGCCGATGTCCTCACCGCGTCGCACACCGATCGCACCGGCGTATCGCGGTCGGTCGAACGATTATCGGGATTCGATAGCAGTGCCGGCAGCCAGTCGAGTACCTCGGTCGAGCGCTTCGACCGCCGCAGCGGCAGCACCAGCCAGGGGACCGAGCAGCGCTCCTCAGATGGCGAAAGCGTTCGGCAATCGCAGGATCATCAGCGCAGGGCGACAATTGAAGATCGAGTTGGAGGGTCCGTATCAGGGGGGATCGGCGGGGGAGGCGGCCAGCAGGGCGGCGGCCGCGGAAGACTGTCGCGCTCTCTGCCCGGCATCGGGCTCCAAGTTGGAAAGTCGGGGATCCAAGCTGATCAAATCGGCGTCGACGCAACAAGGTCGCGCACTTCTGATTCTTCCAGCTCACAGTCTGAGGCATCGCGCGATGAGCACGTCAATGGCTCGAACGCCTCGGCCGGTGACGGAACATATGCCCGTTCGGGCAGCGTCAGCCGCTCCAGCTCGAGCTCGTCGTCGACCAGCGGGTCCGAGGACGCGCTCACCCGCGCGCGTTCTTACTCGGAAACGGCCCGGCGGCTCGAGGAGTTGTCGCAATCGCTGTCCCGCGACGCCAGCTACGCCGAAACTCACAACATGCAGCTCAGCGAAAATCTGAGCCAGGATCTGGCGCAATGGTATCGGCACGAACAGGCCCGCAATCCCAGCCTAGACGTGCCGGATCTGTGGGCCACCGATCTCTCCGCTCATCAGCGCGCTGTTCGTCAGGAGATGGTCAGCCGCTGGATGGCCGACAAGCGCGAGGCCATCCGCGAAGAGATCGCCGACCGGCTGGTCGAGCCGAGCCTTGGATCGGTCAGCGGGCCGGGCATCGGCGGTCCGGCCGACGTGCGCGCATCCTACCGACCCTCCGCGCTGCCGACCCCCCAAGACCAAGGAACGGAATCTGGTCCGACCCCCGCCATCGCGAAGATCGAAGAGGGCGCCGCCGCGCTCGAACAAGAGCGAGGGGCGATCGCTGCCGGACGCACGTTGCACGTCCAAGCCGGTGCTGACACTCGTCAAAATGTCGGCGAAGAGCTCAACAAAGATTTCTTCACGGACCCAAACCTGCGGAAGTGAAGCCTAGATCCCTAGCGCCGACCACATGTAAGCGACAACGCCAATCAAGATGATTGTTGCTAAGATCCGGCCTATGAGCGTTTCAACGGAGGCGTCTTTTGGCAGCGGCTCATAAAGTTGCTCCGGCTCTGACTCCCATCTGGAGGTCCAAACGCCGTCGCGCTCGTCGCTTCTCGTTCCAAAAAAGGTCGTGCTATCCCAGACCCACATGTTGGCCTCCGAGCAAAACTTATAGGCTTTGGAGAGGCCGTTTGCAATCGTGACGAGTGACAAAACCTCTGATAGAGACACTTTCTGTCAGAGGAAATGTAACACGATGCCCGATGAGCAGAAGTCGCAGCGTGCGACGCTGCGTGCCCTGTTTGAAGCGCAGCCGATCCTGCGCGCGCACGAACTGCGCACGGCTGGCGTCGCCGCGCAAACGATCGCCCGCGCGCTAGACGATGGCGAACTCGACCGTATAGCGCGCGGTCTCTACCAGCGTCATGGTGCGAGCATCGAGACCGACCAAGCTCTTGCGGAGGTGGCGAAGCGCATCCCCAAAGGCGTGATCGCAATGCTGTCGGCGCTCGCCTACCACCAACTCACCGACCAGATGCCGAGGCGGGTCTGGATCGCGCTCGGCAAAAGCGACTGGTCGCCAGCTCCATC
>MKSU01000021.1:73707-106681 GCA_001897375.1 Sphingomonas sp. 67-36
CAGGGCGTGGAACACCATCAAATCGCCGGCGTCATGGTGCCGATCTATTCGATCCCGAAGACGATTGCCGACCTGTTTCGTAATCCAAAACTCGTCGATCGATCGGTCGCGATCGAGGGGCTCCGAGCGGCGCTCGATCAGCGTAAGGTCCGGCCAGCGGAAATCTCGGAAAGCGCCCAAGCGGGAGGCGTCTGGAAGACGATGCAACCCTATCTCGAAGCTCTCACCTCCAATGGCTAAGGTACCCGTCAATCTCGCCCGATCGGTCAAGGACCGGCTGCTGAACCTCGCGCGCGTCGAGGGCCGGATTTTCGACGTTGTGCTGGTGCGCTTCGCGCTCGAGCGGCTGCTCTATCGACTCTCGATCTCCGATCATCAACAGCGGTTCGTGCTCAAGGGTGGCATGCTCGTGACGGCCTGGGTCGACGACGACAACCGTGTCACACGCGACGCCGACTTTCTCGGCCACGGCGATGCCGACGCGGCGAAGCTGACGGCTGATTTCGGCGAGATCATGAGCATTCCCGCCGACGATGGACTACGCTTCGACATCGACGCGCTGACGGCGACCGCGATCCGCGAGGAAATGGAATATGGCGGCTTCCGCCTGCGCACCGCAGCCTATCTCGAGAAGGCGCGGATCCCGGTCACGATCGATATCGGCTTCGGGGATGCGATGGCCGATGCCTCGCAAGCGATCGACTATCCGACGCTGCTCGATCTCCCGGTTCCCCACGTGCGCGCCTATTCGCCCGCGACGGTCGTCGCCGAGAAATTCCAGGCGATGGTCGCGCCTGGCATCGCGAACGGGCGGATGAAGGATTATTACGATCTCTGGGCGATCCCCAAGTCTCTGAAGATCGTCGAAGAGGATCTCGACGCCGCGATCAAAGCGACATTCGAACGCCGCCTTACATCCATCCCGACGGAGCGGTCGGCGGGACTTTCGGCCGAGATGATCGCCGATGAGACCAAGCAGCGACAATGGCGCGCTTATGCCGCATCGATAGAGCTCCAAGCCGTGACCCTCGACGCGGTGATCGAAGCAGTCTGGGCGCTGGTCGGTCCTTCCTGCGCGAGACTGACCGTTTGAGGTCAAGCGCAGTTCAGGGCGGGAGGAGGTCGCTCTCCAAGTCAAATACGACAAAGTATCGCGTTGGGCAAACTGGACAATCGGGCCAATGTGGTTTATATGGAGCGGCGTGTTGCCACGGAGTCGGACATGGCCAATGTAGCTTTAGAGGCCGATCAGGGCGCGCTCCTGCACGGATTCAGCGAGAATGCCGTTCGCGCGGCGCTGCGCGAAAGCAACCCGAAGGCCCCGGCGGGCGACCTTCGCACGATGGCGAAGATCATGAAACTGGTCTTCGATGTCGTGGTCGAGCTTCCCAGTGCCAAGCGCCGGGAGATCGCCCAAGGCAAGGATCGTGTCCGGCAGGCGCTCTTCAACGTCGCGACCCCCGAGCGGACCGAAGCGGGAACACGGGTCCGCATCGAGGATGCGGGCCGGACCGAGCATAGCCGCGGCACGGGGCTGGGCGATCGCATCTCCCTCGAGGAAGGGCAGGGCCGGCTCGCGCGCTACGCGACGCCGCGGTCGCTCGAGAGCTGGGCCGGCCCTGTCGCGGGCGCCGGCGAGATTGTCGACCAGTTCGGCATCCCCCGGTCGACGTTGAGCAACTGGCAGAAGCGTGGAGCGGTCATCGGCCTGCTGCGAGGCGAGCGAAAACTTGCCTATCCACTGGAGCAATTCGTCGATGCGAGGCCACTCGAAGGGGTGGGGGATGTCCTGCGGATCGCACCCGACGCCCGGTCGGCTTGGCTCTGGCTGCGCCAGCCCCACGGCGCGCTCGACGGTAAGTCACCGCTCGACTGCTTGCGCGCAGGAGAATGTCCAAGGGTGTTGACGACCGCAGAGCGCGACTTTCAATAGCGCGTGGTTCTTGATCCGGTCATTGTCGCGGGACTGATGCGTCGGTTCCAGCCGACCGCCTATCTTCGCACGACGCCGTGGGCGCATCGCGCGACGCCGCTCGGCATGGGCTTCGGCAAGACGCGGTTCGCAAGCCCCGTCGATGCCTTCAAGCTGGTCTATATCGCCAAGGACCTGCCAACGAGCATTGCCGAGGCGATCGTCCGCGACCGCTTCGAGGGCGCGGCCGCCCGCGCGCTGACCATGGCGGATATCAGCGATTGGGGTGTGTGCGCGGTCGACGCCACCGCGCGGCTACGCGTGCTCGACCTCCGCAAGGACGGCTGCTTTCAGCTCGGTATCTCCACCGATATTGTCGGCGCCAAAGCGCAGGACGAAGCCCGGCTGTTCAGTCAGACGCTGTACGACACGAGCGACCTCGATGGCATCCTCTACCACTCACGCCTCCGCAAGAAGGATTGCGTCGCGGTCTACGATCGGGCGGTCGATACCAAGCTCGCGGCCGAGCCGGTCGTCGAGCTCGAGACGCTCGCGGCGCTAGTCCCGGCGCTCCGATCCCTCAAGATCGACGTGATCGTGTGAGGTGAAGCCGCCCGGCTCGATCTATCGTCTGACCGACGACGTCGCCCGGTCGAGGGTTTGCTATCCTGCTCCCCTGGAATCGATGCCGGCCGTGATGCTCATCGACATTCCGGCCGGCGCGCGCGGCGACGCCCTGCTGCTCGGCCGTTATTACCCGATCGTCATCGAGTCTCCGGCCGAGCACGACGAGCTCGAAGCGTTTCTCGGCGCGGCTCGCGCCGGTCCCTCGGCACCCGATCTGCTCGACCGACGGGCATCGCAGCTCGCTTTGGCCGAGCCCCTCATCGCGCGCTACGACCCGCCCGAGAGCGGGTGGCCGTGGCTGGTCCTGACCGGCTGGCCGGACGAGTTCGCGCGCTTGCCCGAAGTCGCGGCGATCGAGCTTGCCCGCGACCGCTACGCGACCGACGCCTTCTGGTCCGAGGACGAAGCCGCCGAGCATTGCGGCAGACTGCTGCGGACCTTCGAGCGCGTCGGAAGAGCGGATGTGCGGATCGTCAGCGGCCAAGGGCCTGGAGCTCGCGGGTCGGCTTAGTTTGACCGCCGCGTCGCCGCTCCAACGGTATCGCCGCGATAAGCGCCGCGAGCTCATCGTCGATCTCGTCGCCCGGCTGCATTGGTCTGTTCTGCTGCAAGGTGTCGATCGCGCTCTGCAGGCGGCACGCCGCGTCTGTCTCTCCCATCCGATCGAGCATTTTCAGAGCCTTGCGCATCAATCCCAGCGCTACGGCTGCATTCCGTTCTGGCCCAACCATTTTCCGCGACTTCCAACTAAGGAAGCCGGCGACACGCCCACCGGGCGTGTCGTCGCTTCGGAACCGGGTGCTAGAAACCTAGACTGCGCTAAGCGCGAACGCCTTTGGCCGGATGGCTTGGACATACGCGTCCGCCACCCGGTCGTTCGAACCGGCTCGCAATCTTCAAGGTTTCTAGGCCCCGCTCGCGTCTCCGCGAGTGGGGGGACGATAAGCGCAATCGGGTCATATGCAAAGTGCCGCGGGCCGCAGAGTCACAGCGCCGCCCACGTCAGCCAAGCCGGACCGCCGGTCGGCGGTCGCCTTCGACAGCTATAGTGGCAGTCCGATGGGCACCGCATCCCCCGCTTCGCTGCTCTGCCGCCGCTTCACCCACAGCTCGTCGGTGCGGGTCATCTCGATCAGATCGTCGGGAAAGCAACGGCTCTGGAACGCCACCGCATCGTCGAAACTGCCGTGGAGCCACTGCTCGTATTCGTCGGGCATGAGCAGAACCGGCATGCGGTCATGGACCGGCCGGATGGCCTCGTTGCACTCGGTCATCACCCCTGAATAGACCGGACCCCATTCATCGCTGATCCGCCACAAGCCCGCCCATGCGAAGATCGGCTGACGCTTCACGCTGAACCAGGTGCGGGTCTTCGCGCCCTTCGCTCCTTCCGCTTCGGCGAACCGGGTGACGGGAATGAGGCAGCGCCACTGCGGCTTCCGCGCCAATCCGATCCACATCGGCTTGCGCAGGTCGGCGATGTTGTTGACCGGCTTGGGCTTTGCGGTCGGCGACATGCCCTTCAGACGCAGCGGAAATCCCCACGTCATCGACTGCATGAGGCGGCCTCCGTCCTGCTCGCGCATCACGACGCCGGGCGTACCGGGATAGACCTCTTCCGGCGCGTTCGACTGGACGGGATTGGCGACCCCGAAATGGGCGGCGACCTCGGCCGCGCTCTTCCGCACCGTATAAAGATTGCACATGAACAGAGCGTAGCATCCCCAACGTCCGCTTCCAAAGCGACGTCGGATGCTGGCCGCGGGTCACGTCAACAACCACCAAGTGGTTGCCGCGGCGATCGCAATCCAGAGCAATACTATCACGACTGCGGCCATGGTGCTGGTGGGACGTTCAGCGCGGCGCATCGCTTCAGCTCGGAACCCCGACATGAGCTCTGAGGGAATCAACCGCACCGCCAGCCAGATCCCCGCTGGGACGATGATTGCATCATCCACGAAGCCAAGCACCGGAATGAAGTCGGGTATCAGATCGATCGGGCTCAGCGCGTATGCTGCGACCAATCCAGCAAGCGCTTTCGCGTGCCAAGGCGTCCGCCGGTCTCCCGCAGCGATCCAGAGCGCCACTACGTCGCGCTCGAGCCCTTGTACCCAGGCTTTGAGATGTGCCAACGCGATCAACTAGCCTGCCTCTTGTACGGACCGAACTCGCCGGTAATGCCCCCCGATCGAGCGAGGCGGATAGCGGCGCTGCCTGACCAACGATCGTCGAAGATCCGTGAACGCAGGTTCTAACCGATCTGTGCGAGATTGCGGGTGGATACAAGGGCGTCAGATGATCCTGGGTGGTGCGGCTTGCAGCCGTTGCCGCGTCCTTTAGATCAGCGATGGTCGGCCGGCTTGTCGGCTTGCCAGCCGCGACCGCCCTGCTTCCCCCCTTGCGCACGCAGCCATTCGCCCAGTGGCCGGTTCGCGAGCGTGCAGTAGCCAATCACGCGGTCGTAGCTGCGGCGTCCCGCGCGGCAAGCGATCACGCGGCCGAGCGCAACGCGCTCGAGCTCCCGCTTCGCCTCCATGCCGCCGGGGTCGTGCAGCTCGGGCGCGTAATAGTCGCCCAGCCTGATCTCGATCCATTGATCAGGTCGGCCTTCGGGTCCGATGCAGAGGCCGTCGCCGTCCCCGACATAGCGCACGACCCCGCCGAACCGCGTGCCGGGCGATGGCAGGCGCCCCTCGCAGGGATCTTCCCGCGCGGGTATCGCCCACATGACAGTGATCGCCGCCGCCATCGACACGAGGATGCGGCGTCGGCTTGAGCGGACAGCACGGCTCAGAGCGCGAACGCCATTGGCGGTCTGGCGGCGTCGGGCAACGGCGGGGGCCTGCCACTCCGCCAGCGGTCGTCGGTATGGAGGATCGCCAGCCGTTCGTCCGGCGGTGGATCGCGGAACTGGAAACCGATCACATCCTGGATCGTCCCGGTCAGCCAGCGCTCATATTCATCAGCGGCCAGGAGCACCGGCATGCGGTCATTGAAGGGTTGAACCAGAGCGCTGGCGGTCATCGTCATGCCCGCGAACACCGGCCCGAACTCGGGTGTGTTGCGGCAGAACCCGGCCCAGGCCGCGACCGGCTGATCGACCAGCGAAAACCAGGCGCGCGTCTTGGCACCCGCCTTTCCGGCCGGATTGGCGAAATGGGTGAGCGGGATGAGGCAGCGATATCGAGGATCGACGACGAGATGCTCCCACATTGGATTCGTCAAATCGGCGACGAGGCCCAACCGGCTGGGGGCTTCGCGACGAAGCCGGCTTTCGCTGGTATGGCGGGGAAACCCCCAGGTCATGGTCTTGAGCAAGCGACGGCCTTCTCTGTCGATGACCACGACGCCCGGGTCGCCTTCAATCGTCTCGCCCGGGATCGAGACGGGCAGGGCGGGGTCCGCCCCGAATACGGTGGCAACCTGCTGTGGCGGGGCCGCAAGGCTGAACAGCCTGGACATCGAATCCTTCCGCACATCGACTCACCGGTACCAATAGCACAGAACATAGACGGAACAGAAGCCGTTACCGAAAATCCCGCGGCTTGACCTTGATGCCTTCGGTCGGCTGGCCGGGAATGATGCCTGAACCGAGCCGGAGATCCGGAATGTAGATATCGCGGGGCGCGCGACCTAACGGACGTTCGGCGGGATCGCGCGGGTCAGGCCCGACCGGGTTCTTGGCGACATCGGCCCGGCTGGTCCGATAGATATCGGCCACATCGCTGCGGTTGCCCACGCTGGCGAGCAGCGGCGACAGATCGTCGAGCCGATGCGCGATCAGGTGGATCACCTCGCCCTCACGCTGGACCTGGCCGCGCACGCCTATCATCGATGCGCCGAGCACCGTCCGCCGGTTCGCCTCGAACACCTTGGTCCAGACGACGAGATTGGCGACGTCGGTCTCGTCCTCGAGCGTGATGAACATCACACCCTTGGCCGAACCCGGCTTCTGGCGGACGAGCACGATTCCGGCGAGTTCGACGTAGCGCCCGTCCCTGACGGTCTGCAGCGCCTCGCAGGTGATCATCCGCCGCGTCGTCAGCTCGTCGCGCAGGAACGCAAGCGGATGGGCGCGCAGGCTCAGGCCCGAGGCGCGATAATCCTCGACCACCTCGGCACCGTCACCCATTGGCGCCAGGATCACCTCCGGCTCGATCGCTTCCTGCCGCAGCTTGCCATCGTGCGCGTCGGCCGCCGCAAACAGGGGAAGGGCAGCATCGCCGAGCCCTTTGACGTCCCACAATCCCTTCCGTCGACTCGCGCCGACCGACCCGAACCCGTCCGCGTCGCCGATCCGGTCGAGCGCCCCGCGCCCGACGCCGGCACGACGCTGGACCTCCTCGACGCTCGCATACGGGTCATCGCCGCGTGCGGCGACGATCGCGGCGGCATCCGCGTTGGACAGGTCGCGCGCCATTCGCAGACCGAGGCGGACCGCCTTGTACCGCCCGTTGCTGACCTCCAGCGTGCAGTCCCAGCGGCTCGAATTGACGTCCATCGGGCGGATCTCGACGCCGTGCTGGCGGGCATCGCGCACGATCTGCGCGGGGGCGTAGAAGCCCATCGGCTGGGCGTTGAGCAACGCCGCGCAGAACGCGTCGGGATGATGGCATTTCATCCACGACGAGGCGTAGGCGATCAGCGCGAAGCTCGCGGCGTGGCTTTCGGGAAAGCCGTAGGAGCCAAACCCCTCGATCTGCTTGAAGGTCTTCTCGGCAAAGTCGCGCTCGTAGCCGCGCGTGACCATACCCTCTATCAGTTGCCCTCGAAAATGCGAGACGCCGCCGGTCAGCTTGAAGGTCGCCATCGCCCGCCGGAGCAGGTCTGCCTCGGACGCGGTGAACCCCGCACACTCGATCGCGACCCGCATCGCCTGCTCCTGGAACAGTGGCACGCCCAGCGTCTTCTCGAGCACGCGGCGCAGCTCGGGGGTCGGGTAGGTCACTTCCTCCTGCCCGTTGCGGCGGCGGCGATAGGGGTGGACCATGTCGCCCTGGATCGGTCCGGGCCGGACGATCGCGACCTGGATGACAAGATCGTAGAACGTGCGCGGCGCCATCAGCGGGATTGACGCCATCTGCGCCCGGCTCTCGATCTGGAAGACGCCCAAGGTGTCGGCCTTGCGGATCATCGCATAGGTCGCCGGATCCTCCGCCGGGATGGTTGCGAGGTCGACCTTCACGCCTTTGTCGGTTCCAAGAAACTCGAAGGCGCGGCGCATGCACGACAGCATGCCCAGCGCGAGCACGTCGACCTTCATGAAGCCCAACGCGTCGATATCGTCCTTATCCCATTCGATGACCTGGCGATCCTCCATCGCCGCCGGCTCGATCGGCACCAGCTCGTCGAGGCGGTCGCGGGTCAGCACGAAGCCGCCGGGATGTTGCGACAGGTGGCGCGGGGTGTTGATGAGCAGCCGCGCCAGTTCGAGCGTCAGCGCCAGGCGGCGATCACCGAGATCCAAGTTGAGCTCTTCGGCGTGTTTCTCTTCGACGCCTTCCCGGCTCCAGCCCCACACCGACGACGACAGCCCTGCGGTCATGTCCTCGGACAGCCCGAGCGCCTTGCCGACCTCGCGCACCGCGCCGCGCGCGCGGTAGCGCGTGACGACCGCGGTCAGGGCGCTGCGCGTCCGGCCATAGGTATCATAGATCCACTGGATCACTTCCTCGCGGCGCTCGTGCTCGAAATCGACGTCGATGTCGGGCGGCTCGCGGCGCTCGGCCGAGACGAAGCGCTCGAACAGCAGCTCGGAGCGCACCGGATCGATCGAGGTGATGCCAAGAACGTAGCAGACCGCCGAGTTCGCCGCCGAGCCGCGCCCCTGGCACAGGATGTCCTTGCTCCGCGCGAACGCGACGATCGAATGAACGGTCAGAAAATAGGGCGCATAATCGAGCTGGGCGATCAAGCGGAGTTCATGCGCCAACTGCGCACGGACCTTTCCGTCCAGGCCCTCGGGATACCGCTCGGGCGCCCTTGCCCAGGTCAACCGCTCCAGCTCCTGCTGCGGCGTCCGACCCGGCACACGGATTTCGTCGGGATATTGGTATTTGAGTTCGTCGAGGCTGAAGGCGCAGCGCGCGGCCAGCTCGGCGCTGCGCGCGACCGGCCCCGTGTCCTCCAGGTAGCGGCGGAACAGTCGTTCCATTTCCTGCCCCGTCTTGAGATGGCGGTCGGCGATGCGCTCGCGTCGATCGCCGAGCTCGTCGATCGTGCATTTCTCGCGGATGCAGGTGACGACATCCTGCAGCAGCCGGCGATCGGGCGAATGGTAAAGAACGTCGCCGGTCGCGACCGTCGGCACGCGCGCCGCCGCCGCGATGGCCGCCAGGTCTCGCAACCGCACCGCGTCGCGCGGTTGGCGGCGGATCGTCAAGGCGAGATAGGCCCGGTCGGCGAAAATGCGCCGGGTTCGCGCCAGCGCCGCCTCGGCCGTCGCATCGGCGCGATCGGGCGCGAGCATCGCGATCAGCCCGTCGCTCCAGTCCTCGACGTCGGCCCAGTCGAGGTGGCACGCGCCCTTGCCGGCGCGGCCCTTGCCGATGCTGAGCAGCCGGCACATCCGACCATAGGCCAAGCGGTCGGTCGGATAGACCAGCAGCGCCGTGCCGTCGGTCAGGTCGAGGCGGCACCCGACGATCGCGCGTACGCCGGTGGTCTTCGCTGCATCCCACGCGCGGACGATGCCCGCGACAGAGTTGCGATCGACGATCCCGATCGCCGGCAGGTCGAGCAAGGCCGCCGCGGCGAACAGTTCGTCGGGGGACGATGCGCCGCGCAGGAAGCTGAAGTGGGTCGTGACCTGCAGCTCGACATAACGGGCCTCGCGATCTGACCGGTCGCCGCGCGTCACGCGAACGCGCCATGGATGAACCAGCGCATGGGGCCCGTCACGGCATTCTCGCCGTCGCCCAGGCGGAACAGCCAGTAGCGGCCGCCGTTCGTCGTCTCGACCTGGAAGTAGTCGCGCACGGTTAAGGGGCGATTGGTTTCGGCGCCGGCGTCGCGCCACCATTCGCCATGAAGCCGCTCGGGACCGTCGGCCTGGGTTACGCGGAAGCGCTTGCCCCGCCAGACGAACATCGCTGGGGGGTGGTCTGGCAGCATGGCGGTCACGTCGATCGGTTCGGGCGCAACCAGCATCCGACCGGGCCGCGGAAGATCGGCGTTCCACGCCGCGCCGCCAGCGTCCGACAGCGCCGGCGCGCACCTGACCGAGCGCTCGGGCATCGCGCTCGGTTGCGGCGTCGTGCGGTAGAGGCACCGCTGTCCGAAGCGATTGGCGAGCGCGTCGACCAGCGCGGACAGGTCGGGGCCGCCGCGCACGAGACTCTCGAGGCCTTCGCCCTGGCTCGCGCCAAGCGGTTCGACCAGCGGCGCCACCAGCGTCATCGCCTCGATGCCGAGGCCGGGATCCACGCCCTCGATCTTCGCGGCAAGCAGCTTGGCGAAATGGTGCGGCGCGCGGGAGGGAGCGGCGGTGCCGACGCGGATCGCCTGGGTGTGACCGTCGACGCGGTGGAAGTGGCAATCGAGCCTGCGCGCTCCCTTTCCGGCCTCCACCAATTGCCCGGCGACGTCAGCGGCGAGGTCGCGGATGACCTGGGCGAAGGCCTCGGCGGTCGAGAGTGGTTCCATGAACCCGCGGCGCGCACGCGGCATTGCGTCGGGAAAGACCGGCTCGACCGGTTCGGGCGTATGTCCGAGCGCCTGGTCGAGGCGGCGATGCAAGGTTCGTCCGAAGCGCTTGGCGAGGGGACCGCGCGGGGTGCCGATCAGCTGCTCGATCCGGTCGAAGCCGAGCTTCCGCAAGCCCTCGACCACGCCGGGTTCGAGGCGTAGC
This sequence comes from Sphingomonas sp. 67-36, assembly GCA_001897375.1. Classification (GTDB taxonomy): domain Bacteria; phylum Pseudomonadota; class Alphaproteobacteria; order Sphingomonadales; family Sphingomonadaceae; genus Sphingomonas. The sequence goes on from MKSU01000021.1 coordinate 84,096, forward strand.
GCGGCGACCGGCAGCAGCTCCAGCGCTTTGCGATGGTCGCCGGGTTCGATCGTGACGGGCCGGCCGGCGAGCACATGGCGCGCCACTGCGTGCGCACAGCCCGCAGTATCGGCGACGGCGATCTGCACGGAGAGACCGAACGCCGCGAGACGGCGATGCAGGTCCTTGATCAGCGCGCGCTCGGTATCGAACAGCGAAGCGCATCCGGTGATGTCGAGCCAGAGGCCATCGGGCGGGTCGGGTGCGACAATCGGCGCGTAGCGCTGGCCCGCCCAAAGCGCCAGACGCCCCAATCCGACGAAATCAGCTTCCGGATCGGCGTCGATCACTTCGAGGCCCGGCGCGAACGACCGCGCCTTGGTGACCGTCATGCCGGGCGCGATACCGAGCGCCCGCGCGCCGACATCGACCGCCGCGACGATGCGCCGGCCGTGATCGGGAATCGCGGTGACGAGCGCCGGCGCCGCCGGTACCGTGCGGCCGTCAGGCGGCGGCTTGGCGGTCTTCCGTCGCAACCGGTCGGTCGACCAGTGCGGCAGATAGACCGATGCGACCCTGCGCATCGCACCCCTCCACGATCCATTGACGAGGTTCGCCGCCGCGCACCCGCTCGAGCGCCACCTGCCAGCGCGGGCGGCCGAGGCTGGGGATGCTGAGCGCCTCGCTCGGCGCGGCGCTGATGCGCCAGCGCGTCAGCGCGGCCGTGCCTTCGACCGTTGCCTCGGCCCGCGACGCGCGCCTGAAGACGAAGGCGGTGACGCCGGAGGCTTCGGCGGCGAGCTGAAGCCGCTTGGAGGCCGTCGTCGAATATTTCGTGATTTCGCCGACGACGCCGGCCAGGCCCCGATGACGGAGGCATTCCTCCATTGCCAGCAGGACGTTGGTGTCGCTGCCCGCCTCGACATGGATCACGCGATCGGGATGTAAGCCTGCGAGATGCAGCGCCGGGGCAAACAGATCGCGCCAGCGGAGGCACCAGAAGACCGGGCCGTCGACTCGCGCGAGGATGCCGGCGAGGAAGATCGTGGCACTGGCGTCGTCGGCCAGATCGACGCTGCCCGCGACTTCATGAAGGGCGCCGGCCGCCAAACCACCACCAGGGAGATACCGATCGAGCGCATCCACGCCGAACGGAATTGCCGCTTGTCGCGCAGCGGAGCCCTCGAGCTCGGCGATGCGAGCGCGCAATTCGGCAAGGGCGGACGGTTCACGCATGGCAGCAAAGAGACTCGGGAGGCGGTTGACTCGTTCCCTATCTGTTCTCTGGCTTGGATGTCTGTCAATCGCCGTCGCCAAGAACGTCGGCAGCGGTCGGAAGCCGAAACCAAAATCGCCTGCACGAATTCTCGTGCTGGGGCGCAGCGCGCGCATCCATCGCCGCGCCTGAAGGCACGCCTGAACTTTCGCGGTGCCTAGGGGTTGTGAGTGTCACAATCCTGGGAGAACAGCGGTGGCGAGTGACCAGCCGATAGACGCGATCGAACTCCTCAAGGCCGATCACCGCAAGGTGGACGATCTGTTCGAGCAGTTCGATAAGGCTCGTCGCTCGGATACCAAAGCGCGTCTGGTCGAGCAGATTTGTATGGCCCTGAAGATACACACGCAGATCGAGGAAGAAATCTTCTACCCGGCTATCCGGCCGAAGATCGACGATGCCCTTGTCGATGAGGGTATCGTAGAGCATGACGGGGCAAAGATGTGGATCAACGACCTGTCGAACGCGAAACCGACGGACCCGTTCTACGATGCAAAAGTCAAGGTGTTGTCCGAAGACATCAAGCATCACGTCCAGGAAGAAGAACGCTGGCTGCGAGGAATCTTTGCGCAGAGCCGCAGAACCGACATCGATATGGAAGTGCTCGGTGAGAAACTTGCCAGTCGCAAGGCGGAATTGGAAGCAAAAGCAGAGAAATCCAAGTTGCCCCGAGCCAAAATGGCCACGGTTTCGTCCTGACGGGAGATTGCCAATGGTAGAGACGGACATGCGTGGCGGTCCACCGGATCCGCACCCGGACTCGCCACCGAATAACCGAGATGACGCGCCGGAGCAGGTTCCTGCCGCTGACGATGACGGGCGGGACAGTGTCGAGTCGCTCCCGGACGAGTAGCAGCTTCGACCGCGCGCCGATTATCGTCTCAATAGCGTGCCTTGCGGTCGCGGCGCTCTGCCTTCAACGGACGGAGTGCCCGAAAGCACGAAGGATCGACCACATTGAATAGTGGAACCTGGGGCAATTCTAGCGAAAACGGCACTCGACTGCGGCACTCGTGCTATCGGGCAGACCGTCCAGGCTGGTCACGTCTTGATAAGTGGGTATCGAGGGATCATCGGCTGATTATTGGACGACCCAGACTTCCGCGAGCAGTGCCGGACGCTGTCGCGAAGCGGTAGCGTCGCCATTACGACCTTGAGTCTGGCAAGCCTTATTCTGCCCGAGGAGGTCGAGCCATTCAGTCGGGTCGCGGTCGGTCCTATGAACGACCTTGCCACCTTGACCGGGACTGCGGAATCCAGACTCGTCGCGGTAAGGGTTTAGGTGCTCCGGTCGGTTCATGATCTTGGCTGATCAAGCATGTCAATAACAGGGCAGCTCGTCGCACCGTCGCCTTCGCATCGGGCGATCGTGGACGAGAGAAGTCGTTCGAGCTGCCCCAGGTCCACCATCTTCTGTCGAACGTGCTCCAGATGACGGACCGCGATGTCCCGCGCCTCGCTGCAGCCCGGCTCTGACGGATCCCAGATCGAGAGGATCGCGCGCACTTCTGCCTGGGTGAAACCCAGTTCACGCGCGCGCCGCACCAGTCCAAGCGTACGGATATGGTCCGCGCCATAGATGCGACGACCAGCACTCGTCCGTGGTGGCTTGGCGAGGATACCGACGCGCTCGAAATAGCGGATCGTCTCGATATTCACGCCGGTCCGCCGCGAAAGTTCGCCGATCGCGATATTCTGTTCGGCCTGCATAAACCGCTTGCTCCTGTAGCTGCTACAGGATGCATAGCGTACTCTTGCCGTGGAGACGATCATGGACGAACTTAAAAGTACATGCGATGCACGACGCTCGTCAGGGTCGTCCGCAGGCTCCGGCACAGGGCTGACGTTGCTGGGGGCACTAGCGAGCCTAGGTGCGATCCTCGCGGCGGCATCCTGCTGCGTGCTACCGCTTGCGCTTGGGGCACTCGGAGTCGGAGCTGGTCTGTCCAGCACGGTTGCGGTAATGATGCCGCTGCGCTGGCCACTCACGGCGCTTTCGGTCCTCGGCCTTACAGCCGGGTGGTGGTCTTATGCACGGGGGCGCAAGATCTGCATGGCGGATCGCTCCTGCTCGGTGCCGCTGCCTTCTCGCATTACGTCGGTCGCGCTTGTGGTTGGCACGGCCATGACGCTGACAGCGCTATTGTGGGATTTTGTGGAAGCGCCGATAATGAAGGTGCTCTCCTGATGGAGCTCGCTTCGACTCTGACCTGTCCCGAATGCCGCGGCGTCTCGACCGAGACCATGCCCACCAACGCATGCCAGTTCTTTTACGATTGTCGGCATTGCGCAGCGGTGCTTCGTCCGCTGGCTGGCGATTGCTGCGTGTTTTGCTCGTTCGGCGATGTCGCGTGTCCGCCGATCCAGGAGGCGGGCGCGACCGGACCCGCAGGGGGTTGCTGCGACCGTTGAAGTCGAGCACTATCCTTTCGCCTCTCTAATCTATGATTTTTACAATCGCGGTTGCCTCTCAAACGGCGCAGAAGCGAGCGGCCCGACCGGGCGCGTCGCGCCACAAGGCGGTGGCGCGCTCGATCGAAAGTCTTGTCCATGTCCCTCCAGTCATTCAGTCTTGCTAGGCTGGCGTCCGCGTGCCTGTTGGCGCCATCATCTCCGGCGGCTGCTGAGCCAGATGACGATCATATTAACCCGGATCGGCCGGGGATCGCCGATGGCAGCACGACCGTCGGACGCGGACGCTTCCAACTCGAGACCGCTTTCCAGCGGGAGTTGCGGGAGGGCGGGGACGGTCGCACCACCTTCGTCCCCACGCTGCTGCGCTACGGCTTCGCAGACAAGTGGGAGGTACGGATCGAGGGTAACGGCTACACCTGGGAAATGCAGGTCGTTTCCGCGGAGAATGCGACAGACTCCCACGGGCTCGCGCCTACATCGATCGGCCTCAAATACAGTTTCGTCGAGGCGGTAGGGTCGAACCAGCCTTCGCTCGGCACGATCATTCGCGTGTTTCCACCTTCCGGCTCTGGTGAATTCCGCAACACGCGCACCACGGGAGACATCCGCCTGGCGGCCGATTGGAGAATCGCGGACAAATGATCCCTCAACCCGAACGTCGACATCGGGCTCTATCAGGGCGACGACCGACGCACCTATGCTGCGGGGCTGTTCGCCGCGACGCTCAATTTCAACCCAAGCAAGGTGGTCAATTTCTTGGTGGACACGGGTGTCCAGACGCCGGACGAGAAGCACGGTAGAACCTCGATGATCGTGGATGCCGGGGGAGCCTTGGTCATCGGACATGACATCCAACTCGATTTCAGCGTGGGAACAGGCGTGGCGGGATCGAAGCCGCCTCACCCGTTTGTCGCGGCCGGGTTTTCGAAGCGTTTCTGACACCGGCCTACCCGGCATTGCAAAGCCCCTTGATCCTCTAGTGACTGGAGCATGTACCGGGGTTTGCCCCCTGATGCCTGGATTTGGGAGAAGGTTCCTTGGCAGCCCTGGTTGAAACAATCGGTGTGTCTCGACGCTCGCTAATGACCCGGATGTTCGCATTCGGAACGGGTCTTGCGATCGGGACGCCTGTGCTTGCCCGGACTGCTTCTGAATCTGCGCTTTCGTGGAACTTCGGAGCGGCCGCCCTGGATTGGGAGCCAGTGGAAATCGGGACGGGAGATACCCTCCTGGTGTCCGCGCAAGTCGGGGGCCTGCCGGTGCGGGCGGTGCTCGACAGCGGCAGCGGCGCTTCGATCATGAGTACGGCGCTCGCGGCGAAGCTCGGCCTGAACAATGGCGAGCGGCGCATGATTAGCGGGCTAAGCGCCAAGGCACCCGTGCAATTGGTCCGTGATGTCGACGTGCTGCTCGCTCGCGAAACTCGCCGATTGCCCTTTGCTGTCGTTGGTGACCTCAGTGCGGTCTCGGCGGCGTTCGGCCGGCCGATCGATATTCTACTCGGCGCCGACATGTTTGCGGGGAGCAGCATCGCGCTGGATTTCAAGAGTAAGCGGTTTGCGGTCGCGAAATCGGGGGCGTTCTTGGCCGGTCCCGGCTGGCGGGCCATCCCGCTCGGCCGCGGGGCTAAACAGGAATTGTTCATCCAGGCGTCCGTAGCGGGCCTTGCCCCCGCGCCTCTGATGATCGACCTCGGAAGCTCGGCGGCGCTGATGCTCTCGTCGTCCTATGCCCGCAGTCAAGGACTGCTGACGGGCAAGCGCGTTTCAACTGCGGCGCTAGGCGGCGTCGATGGCGTGAAGACCAACGATATTTTCACGATCGCGACAATCGACATCGCCGGGTTCGGCGTGTCGAACATTCCGACCCTGGGGATGCGAAGCTGGCTCTCCACCAGCACCGTCGGCAACATCGGCTTGCCGCTCCTCGCTCAATTCGACGTGGTGTTCGATGTGACGGCGGGCTTCGTGTGGCTCCGGCCAATTGAATCCCGCCACCGCCTGCCGATGCTGAAGGATCGTAGCGGCCTTGGACTCGCAGCTTCACCAACGACGCTGACCGTAGTCCATGTGGCGACAGGCAGCCCGGCGGAAAAGGCTGGCTGGGTCGTCGGCGATCAAATTGTAGCGGTCGACGGCCACCCCATCGACGCCGACTACACGCATGGAGACCTTTGGCGCGCGCGCTCTCGCCCTGCTGGAACCCTCGTCAGATTCACGATGGCCGCCGGTGAAAAACGCGCGCTTCGGCTCGCCGACTATTACTGAAGCTCCGAGCTGCCTTGGCCGCTGCCGATCGCCTTCATGATCCCGCAATCGGCCATACGCGCCTTGGTGCAACTCTGGCTGAGCATGGCAAGCTCGTCCCGCAGCACGGCGAGCTGCGCCAGCCTCGTCTCCACCTCCTTGAGATGCTGCTTCGCTATGGCTGAAGCAGCACTACAGTCCTGATCGGGGTTCTGCGCGAGACCCATCAACGATCGGATCTCCTCAACCGAAAACCCGAGCCGACGCCCGTTGCGGATGAAGTGCAGACGCTCGATCTCGCTCGCGTCATAGGTTCGGCGCCCCGACGCCGTGCGGGGCGCGGGACGCAATAATCCGATCGATTCATAGAAGCGGATCGTCGTCACTTTCGTCGAGGTTTCGCGGGCGAGCTGCCCGATCATCACCGGCTTCATCAATGGCACCTTGCTAATGCGAACGGGTCGCAGATTTCGCTTGATCCTACAGTGACTGGAGGTGGTAGGGGAAGCCGCATGAGTGTTTCTGTCGAAAGTTGCGGGTGTCACGGCGAGCCGGTTCGCGCCCAGCACGATCCGGCCTACCGTCGCGCCTTGCTGACGGTTGTGGTCCTCAACCTCGGCTTCGGGATCGCCGAATTGTTAGGCGGGTTCATCGCCGATAGCCAGGCACTCAAGGCGGACTCGCTCGACTTTCTCGGCGACGGATCGATCAGCCTCCTCGGTCTGCTCGCGCTCGCCTGGTCGGCTCGGGCGCGGGCGCGGGTTGCGCTCTCGCAGGGGGTGTTCCTTGGGGCGCTCGGGGTGGGCGTGATCGCCTTCGCGATCTGGCGCGCCCTTCACGCAACCGCGCCCGACGCCGAGCTGATGGGCGCGATCGGTGCCGTCGCACTGACCATCAATGTCGGCTCGGCCTTGATGCTGGCGCGCTTCCGGGAAGGCGACGCAAACGTCCGCGCTATCTGGCTCTTCAGCCGCAACGACGCGCTCGCCAATGTCGCGGTGATCGCAGCAGCGGGTTTGGTGGCGTGGACGGGAAGCGCATGGCCCGACCTCGCCGTGGCCGGCGTGATCGCGCTGCTGTTCCTCCACTCCGCCTATGAGATCGTAAAGGGCGCCCGTCGCGAGCTGGGGGAGCTTTGATGCGACCGTTCATCGTGATCCGCGCTCAGGCCCGCATTGTGCTGCCGCGTCTGCTGGCGCTGCTCGTCGCCGTCCTGCTTCCAGCCGCGGCAATGGCGCAGGCGAGGGACGTGCAAACCGCATGGCGACTGCTCGATTATGTGGCGGTCGACTATGGCGGCGCGGTCGCCGATGGACGGATCAAGAGTGCGTCCGAATATGCGGAGATGAACGAGTTCGCGGCGTCGGTCACGGCGCGGCTGCAAACGCTGCCACCGAAACCGGAGCGGCAAACACTGCTGGAGGGCGCGGCGAAACTTCAGTCGATGATCGCCCGCAAGGCAACCGCAGGCCAGGTTGGCGTGCTTGCTCATGGACTCGCGGCCGACCTGCTTCACGCCTATCCCGTGCCGCTTGCTCCCGACAAAGCCCCGAGCCTCGCCGCCGGCGCTGCGCTGTTCAATCAAACCTGCTCGGCCTGCCACGGGGCGACAGGCAATGGGCACGGCCCCGACGCGGCCAAGCTCTCCACGCCGCCGATCGCGTTTACGGACCTGGCACGCGCGCGCCAGCGCAGCGTGTTCGCGCTTTATCAGGCGGTGACGCAGGGCATCGACGGGACGGCCATGCAGAGCTTCGCCGATCTGCCGAACGATCAGCGTTGGGCGGTAGCGTTTCGTGCCGGGGGCTTCGCGTTCACCGACGCACAAGCGCGCGAAGGCGAGCGGCTATGGAAGTCCGATGCGGCGCTCCGCCGGCGCATCCCGGACCTTCAGACCTTGGCCGGCCTTACTCCAGCCACGCTCGCCACCTCGATCGGCGAAGGCAGGGCCGATGCGGTCATCGCTTACCTGCGCCGCCACCCGAAACAGGTCGTGCAACAGGCTCCCGGTTCACTCGCGGTAGCGCGCGCGAAACTGGCCGATAGCGTGGCAGCGGCGCGGCGTGGTGACAGGCGCATGGCGAAGGAACTGGCGCTGTCGGCCTATCTCGACGGATTCGAGCCGATCGAGCCGACGCTAACGGCGCGCGATGCGACACTCATGGGTCGGATCGAAAGCACGATGGGCGAGTATCGCGCCGCGATCGACCGTGGATCGTCACCTGACGAACTCGCCAGCAAAGTATCGGTGCTGGGCGGGCTATTTGATGATGCCGAAGCGGCGCTCGTGCCCGATGCCGCGACCCGCGCCTCTACCTTCCTGGGCGCGTTCACGATCCTGTTGCGCGAAGGGCTTGAAGCCCTGCTCATTGTCGTCGCGATGATCGCCTTTCTCCGCAAAGCGGAGCGAGGCGAGGCGCTGCGTTACGTTCACGGCGGATGTATCGGCGCGCTGGTCGCTGGCGGCATCACCTGGGCGATCGCCACCTACGCGATCGGGATCAGCGGGGCGAGCCGGGAGCTGACGGAAGGCTTCGGATCGCTGTTCGCTGCGCTCGTGCTGCTGTCGGTGGGAATCTGGATGCACGGCAAGGCGCAAGCCGACCAGTGGCAACGCTACATTCGCGACAAGATGGCGCGCGCGCTGGGCGGCGGGTCGGGCTGGTTGCTGTTCGGCCTCGCGTTCGTCGTCGTGTATCGCGAGGTTTTCGAGACGATCCTGTTCTACGCCGCCCTGTCGGCGCAAGGGAACAACGCGATGCTGCTCGCGGGAGCGGGCACGGCGATCGGACTTCTCGGCCTGATCGCCTGGGTGATGCTCAGGTATAGCCGCAAGCTTCCGATCGCACAGTTCTTCCGCTACAGTTCGTGGCTCATGGCGGTCTTGACGGTGGTGCTCGCCGGCAAGGGTGTCGGGGCGCTACAGGAAGCCGGCATCATCGACATAACGCCGCTCGCGGACGTGCCCCGGCTCTCGATGCTCGGGCTGTTCCCGACCTGGCAATCGGTGCTGGCGCAACTCCTGATGGCGGTCGCGATCGCCATCGGGTTCGCCTGGAACGGCCGTGGCCAATCCCGGCCAGGCGGGGCATCGGCCATCTGAAGGTCGGATCGCATATATTACCGCCGCTGATCCTTCGTGGTGCCGCCCGCCTTCTGCGCTATGGGATAACTGACGAAACAGCCCCATCAAACCAGCGCCCGTCCGCTTGCGGGCGGTCCGTTGGCCGGGGTGGAGGTTTGCGGAAAAATGAGGGATAAGCATCGCGTGGCGACGCTCCGCGCGGCGGTCGTCATCCGGGCTTGAGACCCGGCTTGAGGCGGGAGCCTTCGCCAATGGCGCGGCATGGCGGAGGCCCCTGACTCTAGCGTATTTTCTGCTTTCGTTCCGCTAGGTCGTGACTCATAGAATCGTCATGCCGATCTTGGCCGAACATCGCTGGCTCTATCCGATCGACTGGCCCGAGCTGTTGAAGATGGTCCGGTTTGGCCGCGCCGGGGGCGAGGCGAGCTTTGCCGGCGCCCGCACGCGACGCGCCTGTTCCACCCCGGCGGCGGCCGCTGCAGTCGTGATGACGATCCTTCACGTCACGCTGGTCTATATCGCCTGTGCGCATCTCAACAACGATCCGACCCAGAGCATGGGCCGCGACCTAGCCGCGATCTCTAGGGTGCCATTGATCTATGATGCACCCGGGTTTTGTCGCCGGCTGAACGCCTATCGGCGTTGCGCAATCTTTGATCTGCTCGCACTGCTTGACGCTTTGATGCGCTGCCTTCGCCGAAGTACGTGTGCCACGTGGCACACCCGCGCGCGGTCATCCTGATGCCAGGATAAGGGCCGCGGTTGGATGTTGAATGGGATACGAGTATATATAAGGCGTTCTGTTGCGTGATTCTCGAAAGCGGCACCTCCTGAACCGTCGCGCTGCTACCCGGCGGGTCTCAATTCCTGAAGGGACGGGATCCTGATAAACTCCTGCATCCCGTCAGGCTGCCGGTGGTGGCCCGGCTTACTATCGTGACCGGGCGCCAAGCCAGCGATCACGATCTTTAAAGTTGTTAAATCGTTGATGTGCGTTACATCATTAAACCGGCAAGAGCGCGGGGAGCTGCTACCTCCGTCCGCTGCTGATCACGTCCCTGCTGCTCCCGATCGCTGTTGCCGGCGCGGGCCGGAAAATATCTCGTCCGGCAGACGGCAGCCAGTCCGCTACACGGCATCAAACGAGGTCAGGATCGGGCACCGCCCTTCCGATCCCGATCCGCACTCGCGTGCGAGTTGGCGAAGTGAGGCGCGGACCCGTGTCAGCTCGTCGATTTTGACATCCAGAGCTGCAATGCGTTCGTTGGCGAGCTGGCGCGCACGGGCGCGATCGTCGGTCGCGTCGAGCGCCAACAGCTCGCCGATTTGCTCAAGCGTGAAGCCGGCCGCCTGGGCGGAGCGAATGAAGCGGAGTCGGCGGACATCATCGAGGCCGTAGCGGCGGATACCGCCGCTCGTGCCGGCTCCGCTCGGCCGATCCGGCGTGCCGAGAAGACCCCGGCGCTGATAGTAGCGCACGGTTTCCACGCCCACGCCGCCTTCACGCGCGAATCCCGCGATCGTCATGCCCGCCATGCCTTGACTCCGGACTATGGTACGGACCCTATATAGGCGGGCGAACGAGTTGGAGAAGCGAAATGGCGACCGCTCCTGCCAAGCAGGCGACGATCTACCGGATGGTGATGCCGGAACACACCTGTCCCTATGGGCTGAAGGCGAAAGACCTGCTGCGGCGGGAAGGCTATGCGGTCGATGATCGCTGGCTGACGACGCGGGAGGAAACCGACGCCTTCAAGGCGAAGCACGGGGTCAAGACGACGCCGCAGACCTTCATCGCCGGCGAGCGGGTGGGCGGCTATGACGACTTGCGTCGCTTCTTTTTCAAGAAGGTTCGCGACCCCAAAGCCGTCACCTATCGGCCGGTGATCGCGGTGTTCGCCATGACGGCACTGATGGCGCTGGCGGTCAGCTACGCCGCGTTGGGGACGCCGTTCACGGTGCGCGCGGGCGAATGGTTCATTGCCTTCTCGATGTGTATCCTCGCCATGCTCAAGCTCCAGAACGTCGAGAGCTTTTCAAGCATGTTCCTCAACTACGACCTGCTGGCGAAGCGCTGGGTGCCCTATTCCTACATCTACCCGTTCGCGGAAGGCGGGGCGGGGGTGCTGATGGCGGCGGGTGCGCTCACCTGGTTTTCGGTGCCCGTCGCGCTGGCCATCGGCACGATCGGCGCGGTGTCGGTGTTCAAGGCCGTCTATGTCGATAAGCGCGAGCTGAAATGCGCGTGCGTGGGCGGGGACAGCAACGTGCCTTTGGGCTTCATCTCGCTCACCGAGAACGTAATGATGGTGACGATGGCGCTCTGGATGCTGGCGGCCCCGGCCTCGCTTGCGATGGCGCATTAAGCATAGCGTTGGCGACGGTGGGCAAGGACGCTGCGTAGCCTCGAACTGCAAGGCAGGAAATGGGCTGCGGGCGGCAGCAACATCGACGAGAGCGGTTCCCTCAGCATCCCGCCGATCATTGGCGCCGCGGTCCGGCTCATCACTGGCGAACCCGGCGCGCCACCGATCAGCACCGCGAAACTCGCCGCCACGATCAGCGGCAACCGTGACTGCCCCGCGGCTTCGACGTAACAGCCCGCCTGCGCGGACCCCTTTGCCTATCTGGTTTTCGACCAGTCGCGGGTGTCGCCCGGCGCGCGCGGCCTCCTCCTTTGACCGGTTGAAGTATCGATACCCGCAAGGCAAGTCGCCACCTTGACACAGTCACGCGAGCGACCGCTCTGCAAGCAAAGCTGGATCAGACGATGTTGCCTACTTTGCGGCCGGCGGTTTGCGGCTTGACGTATGCAAGACCAAGATCCGCCATCCTCCCGCAACTTTTTTGAGGACGCTGGTGGCCACGCCGCGTCGCTGCACCGTTTCGCCAGCCTTGGTTGTGATCGCGTAATCATACGCTTCATTCGCCAGCGCCAGCCCATTCTCGACCCTGACAGAGGCGCGGTAATTGCTGAAGCGGAAGGAGGAGAACTGCTTGAGCTCGGGACCGAGGTGGTGCGCGAGATACTGCGCATAGGTTCCCTCTCTGGCCCCACTCTCGAAAATTGTCGAATCGGACGAGAACAAACGCTCGGTCCCGGTAGCGTCAAGGCGCTCAATCGCCTGCTTATACTGGTCGAGAACCGCCTGAACCGCCGACGCCTCGGGAGAAGACGACTGAGCGAAGGCAGGGGGGCTCAGCAACGCCGCGATCACAAGAAGCCGGGGTAAGCCGCGTTGCAGGGCATACCGACACCATGCCGGTGCCTTTGGGCGTGCTGCAATATGATAAGGCGTTGCGTGCATGGTCCTCACCTCGAACAAATAGTTTCAATGATCGGTGCAGACTGGAGGCTTCCCTTGGCCTCGGTCAAGTCAGCGCTCGCCCATCAGGTTCCGCCGCAGATCCTGCCGCTCGCGAGAGCTGATCTGCTGCAGCTTCCAGTGATGAGGGATGAGCCGCGCCGGCGCGTAGAAAGGGTATGGGGGAAGTATCAGACTGGACAATGCGATCCGGCGAAGCGTCGGTTCACGCTCAACGGCTGGCTGGCGTTGTGGCGCCGCCAGCTGCATCGCAGACCACTCGAACATGTGGTGAGCCGCATGTTGCTCAGTCGACACCGAGCGGGGGCTCCGTCAACCCGGCCTATTCAATTGTCGACTCGCTACGCGCGATTCTGGCCGGCGTCGTCACGTTCTCGCACGCGTGGTATCTCCTTATTCGAGACTATCGACCTGGTGACGGAGCCTTGGCGGGGCTAGGCTACTTCGCGGCAGGTTTCGCTCACGCATGTGTCGTGCTTTTTTTCGTGCTGAGCGGCTATTGGATAACGCGGTCGGTTCTCAAGCGCCTGGACACGGGCTGGTCATGGCCGCGCTACCTCGCTGACCGGCTTGTTCGGCTGTACCTCGTCCTGATCCCGGCCTTGATCCTGGGCGGATTGCTCGACGCGGTCGGCTACCATGTCTTGGAGACCGCCACCCATCGCGCGCTGACCGACACCTTCGTTCTGAAAACGAATCTTGGCAGCACGCTGTCAGCGACGACATTTTTGGCGAACATGTCATTCTTGCAAGGCGTTCTTGCGAGACCGTTCGGTTCAAATGGCCCGCTTTGGAGCGTCGCCTATGAGTTCTGGTACTATTTCTGGTTTCCGGCTCTCGCGGTGACGGTGCGGACACGGCGGATTTCGGCATTCCTGCCGACCCTCCTGCTTGGCGCGATCGCTTCGCCTCTGGCCATTGGGTTTCTCTGCTGGCTCGCTGGAAGCGCGGTGTACTTCGCGGAGAGACGCGCCGCGTCGACGAAGAGGCCAGCCACGCGACCATCCGCGGTCACGCTGTCGTGGACTGCCGCTGGCGCGGCAATATTGCTGATTCTGGCAAGACTTGTTGACTTCGCATTCGAGGATGTCGTGCTGGCGGCGGCTTTCGCGGTCGTGCTTCGTGTTACCCTCTCGGCGCGACTGGAACTGCCCCGCTGCATGATCGGCCTCGCTAGATTTGGTGCGCAAGCGAGCTTCACGCTCTATGCGATCCATTTCCCGCTGATAGCCTTTGCGGCTGGTTTGATAATTGGTCGTGAGCGCCTGGAACCGGGCATTTTGGGCCTGATCTGGGTTGTAGTCGTTGTAGCGACCGTGGTCTGGCTGGCCCACGGGTTGTCAACGATCACTGAAGCGAGAACCGATACCGTCCGTCAGTGGGTGTCGCGCTATCTGCCTCGCCAGACGCATGGCCGTGATACCTGAACACGGTTGCACGGTGGGGAAGGATGACGGTCAACGGCCGCACATTTTCCTCCTGCTGAGCGTCATCCGGTCCGGACCGGCAGCGGCGTACAATGTACCGCCAACCGGGTTGCCAGCGACGTTGGTGGACTTTTGCCGAGAGCGTTATGGGGCCGCGGCTGGCGGTCGCCTCTCCGCGATCTTGAAGTGTCCGAGCGCGTTCACTGGTGATGGACAATAGCTTTCCACGCAGCTCAGCAATCATTCAATCTCAGCGCAGCGCGCGACCCAACGCGATAACAAGCGGGCAATCAGTTCGCCCATGATCAGCGTAACAGCCAAGGCGAGCGTACCCAATACGGAGTCGTCGATCGAGAAGAACAAGATGCCGGCGATTATTAAAAAAAAGACGTTCACCGCGGCCCACACCCATTCGGACAGCGAAGGCCCGTTGCCGGTCAAAGCCGCAGCACCGCCACAGCGCAAATCGTGATACGTGTCGCGTCAAACAATGTATCTGTCCCAGCCGGCATAATGCTCGCTGCTGCGCTTGCCGCGCCGAAGATTGAGCCCGATGATAACCGCCCCGACCGCGATATCGCCGAGCGTTGCTGCAATACTCGCCCCAGCGAGAAACAGCGGCGCGGAAACGATCCAGACGCCAGCCACGATATTTAGAAAACGAAGCGCGCGCGCCACCTCCGCTGTCGCAATGATCGATATCGTAATGACGAGTGCGCCGGCGATGTGGTCGCTGTTGGCCATCGTCCCCGTGGTGCCGAAGGTGACCCGCGTCAGCATCAACGACACGCCCAGAGCCATGCTCGCCGCCAATGGCCACGGCAGCGTGATGCCGCGGGTCGCATCGTTCCAGAAAGCGGCAGGGCTGGCGAGCGCGTCGGCGGAATCCACTTCGCCCTTTTCGACGGCATCGCCATGGAAGAAGGTGGCAATGAGCGGTTTGCCCTGGCAGCGCGCCCATTTCAGGAACTGGCCCATGGCGATCACCTCGTCCAGCGCGAAGGGGATCATCACCAGCATGGCGAGCCCGGCAATCAGTGCGGGGGTACTCCACGTTCCGATCACAATCGGTTGAATGATGATGAAGTAGATCGACACGACCCCGAGCGGAATCACGAGGATGCCGAAGAAGGTGACCATCCACGGCATCGTACGCCAGCGGTCGCGCGTTCCCATGACCGCCATCAGAATTTCAAACGTATAGCTGACCGCGCCAAGCCCGGCATCGGGAATGGGCCAGGCCTTGGAGACATCCGAGGTAATGATCTCCTCGGTCCCGTTGCGGGGATCGGCGAGCGAGCCTGAGAAGAAGGGTTCCCAGACGCCATCGACATGGCCGAGCTGATAGGCGGTCAGCATGCGCGAGATCAGCAGCCCGATCAGTCCCAGCATCGCGATGGGAAGCCGCTGCGCGTCCGTCGATGGACCGTAGGTCCATCCCGGCGGTATCGATTTGGGGTCCATCATCCCCGCCATGCTCATTCCCGGCATCATCGGCACGAGGACGGAGAAAGCGATGGCAAGTGTGCCGACGAGCAGGTCGTTTTGATATTGCGCGGCGCTTGGGCTCCAGAAAAGCAGCGGTGCAAAAAGCAGCCATATGCCAACGAAGCACGCCGCCCATTGCCCGAACCAGGCGGTCCGCCTGGATAGCGAAAGCAGGCCGAACAGCGCCAACAACGTCCCGCTCGCGATGTCGCTCGCCATGAGCAGATCGGCCCGCCACTCGATTGGCGCAAGGCCGCGGTCTATCGTCACCGCGCGCACCGATGCCGCGACCGTCTCGTTAGTTACGGCATCGTAGACGAGCGGGCTCGCCGCCAGCCACGCGCCAAGTCCGATATTGGCATAATGTGCCCATCGCGTCTTTCGACCATCCGCGTCCATTACCGCCATGTGGTCGCCGCCCATCGAATGATCGCCGGGCGCCACGGCCATATTGTGGTCGTGACGATCGGGGCCGCGCGCTTTGCCCGGGCTCCGATCTTCGCTGGCGGCGTCGCCTTCGCCTTCCGCTCGATGGTCATGCCCCGCCGGAGGCCCCGGCCGTTGGCCATACCACGCGACCAGCGAAGGATTGAGCTTGTTGGCGGCATACCAGGCGACGGGGTCCCGCTTGAGCGCCGCCACCATCTTCGGGAGCGTCGTGCGGAGTTGGTGCACTGGCTCCCAATCAAGAAGCTGCCGCGCGCGGCTGATATCGAGGACATAATGGTCGTTGCTCGCCTCGACCATCCACGGCTTGATTTCGCTGTCCTCGCCCAGAAGCTTGTCCTGCACCCAGGCACCTGCCTTGGCGACCGGCTGTGGAATCCGAAGCGTGTCCCAGCGCTCCCCGCGCAACGCGCGGCCGATGACGTCCTGGACTTCGGCATAGCCAAGCGCTTCCGGCTCGCCGATGAGCAGCGGCAATTCGATCGGCAGCTCATCCCTGCGGTCGACCAGCCGCGCGATCGCATCGGTCAGATCCTCGAGATGGACGAAGGACTGACCAGCGCAGAGCATGCCCGGATAAAGGTGCGCGGTCAGCCGGTGCTCATAGATCCGGGCGATCTGCTGCGCGATGAAGGGTTGATGGCCTTCGTCCTCATAGACACCGGCGATCCTCAGAAAGACGACCGGGATGCTCCCATGACGCTCACGGAGCATCGCCTCGGTACGCACCTTGGATTCGGGGTAGGGCCAGCTCGGGTCGATCGGCGACTCTTCAGTGATGCGCTCGTCAGGGCTGTCGGTCGCCCGGTGGACGAGCATCGTGCTGGCAAAGATGAACTGCCCGACCTCGAAGTCCTGTAGTGCGTCGGTCAGCCGGCGGGTGCCCTCGACCGTGATCTCGTCGTAAAGAGAGTTCGGTTCGCCGGTGACGTCGTAATAGGCCGCGAGGTGAACGACCGACGCGATGCGGCTGCCAAATTTTTCACGTACCGCTTTGAGGGCTGCGCGCACTCCCTGCTCGGAGGCAAGATCGATGTCCACGAGGGCCGCCGGCGCTGGCGGGTCGGGGGGGCCAGCGCGATCCAAGCCGACCATTTCGTAACGCTGACCAAGGCGGCGGACGACGGCTGCACCGATGAAGCCGCTCGCGCCCGTCACGAGCACGACATCGCGAGCCTGGTCGACAGAAGGCGTCGTGGCGTGTTCAGTCGGCATCGATCACCTCATCGCCGTCATTACAGCCGAACCTGCGGGCGCCTTGTCCGGCTTCAATTAACAATACGTCCCGCAGGCTTTGATCCCTCGAAAGGCGTGGGCTGGTAGGGATAACGCTCGACATGTGCGTCCGGGATCGATCCCGGTCGACCGGGGTATCCCTATCGGCGGCAGCCAGCGCGCAAAGAACCGGGCGCAGGACTCTCACGTTTCCGGTGTCCCTCCGGTTGTTCTGGCCGAGCGACGCGCCTGGCGCCGTCGCAGCAGCAGATAGGCGGCCGGAATGACCAGCATCGACAGCAGCGGTGCGGTCAGCATCCCGCCGATCATCGGCGCGGCGATGCGGCTCATCACCTCGGAGCCTGTTCCGGTGCCGATCACGAGCGGGAACAGGCCGGCCAG
The DNA here is from genome assembly GCA_001897375.1 of Sphingomonas sp. 67-36. Classification (GTDB taxonomy): domain Bacteria; phylum Pseudomonadota; class Alphaproteobacteria; order Sphingomonadales; family Sphingomonadaceae; genus Sphingomonas. The sequence goes on from MKSU01000021.1 coordinate 101,402, forward strand.
GATGACCGCAACCGTCATCGCCTTGGGCCGCACCCTAAGAAGCGCGCCCTCGCGCACGGCGGCATCGATTTGTTCTGTGTCCGGTGTCGGTCCGCGCTCGGCAAGGGCATGCTTGAGGTAGATGAGCATGACCACGCCAAACTCGGCCGACACGCCCGCCAGCGCGATGAATCCGACGCCGGTCGCGACCGACTGGTTATACCCGAGCAGATAGAGCAGCCACAGTCCGCCCGTGAGCGCGAAGGGAAGGGTGCCCATGATCAACGCCGCCTCATCGAAGCGTCTGAACGTCGCGTAAAGCAGCAGGAAGATGATAAGCAGGGTCGCCGGCACGACGATCTTGAGCCGTTCGATCGCGCGCTGGAGGAACTCGAACTGGCCGGTGTAGGTGACACTGACGCCGGGCGTCAGCTTGACCTTTGCGGCGACCGCGCGCTGCAGGTCGCCGACGATTTCGGTGAGCGCTCGCCCTCGGCCATCGACGTATATCCACGTCACCGGCCGGCCATTCTCGCTGCGCAGCATCGGCGGTCCATCGCTGACACGAATATCGGCTATGGTGCCAAGCGTGATTTGCTGGAGCGAGGGGGTCACGACCGGCAGATTGCGCAGATCGTCGAGGCTGTCGCGCAATTCTCGCGGATAGCGAATGCTGATCGGGTAGCGCGCGAGCCCTTCGACCGTCTGGCCGATGGTTTCGCCGCCGATCGCGCCCGACACGATCGATTGCACATCCGCGATATTCATGCCGTAGCGTGACGCCGCCGCGCGATCGATCAGGACGTCGATATAGCGCCCGCCAGTCAGACGTTCGGCGAGCGCGGAACTGACCCCGGGCACGGTCTTGGCAACTGTTTCGATCTGGCGCGCGACCTGGTCGATCTCGGCGAGATTCGACCCCGCGACCTTGATACCGATCGGGCTCTTGATGCCGGTCGACAGCATGTCGATGCGGTTACGGATCGGCGGTATCCAGAAATTGGCGAGCCCGGGGACTTTGACAGCCTTGTCGAGTTCATCGATCAGCTTGTCCTGCGTCATGCCAGCGCGCCACTCGCTCTTCGGCTTGAAGCGGATCGTCGTCTCGAACATTTCGAGCGGCGCGGGATCGGTCGCCGTGTCGGCGCGCCCCGCTTTGCCGAACACGCTCTCGACCTCGGGGACGGTCTTGATCAGCCGATCGGTCTGCTGGAGCAGCTGTGCCGCCTTGGCAGCGGACAGACCTGGCAGCGCCGACGGCATGTAGAGCAGATCGCCTTCGCTCATCTGCGGGATGAATTCGCCACCGAGCTGGCTGATCGGCCAGAGGCTCGTTGCGAATATCAGCCCGGCAATCAGCAACACCTGTTTGGGCCGCGTCATCGTCCAGTCGAGCGCCGGCCGATAGATGCGTGTCAGCCAGCGATTGATCGGATTGGATTCCTCAAGTGGAATCTTGCCGCGGATAAGAAACCCCATCAGCACCGGAATCAGCGTGATCGACAGGATCGCCGCGCCCGCCATCGCATAGGTCTTGGTGAAGGCCAGTGGCGCGAACAGCCGCCCTTCCTGCCCCTGGAGCGAAAACACGGGCACGAACGACAGTGCGATGATCAGGAGGCTTAGGAACAGCGCCGGGCCAACCTCGGCCGCCGCCTCGGTGATGACGCGCCATCGCTCGGGGCCTTTGAGCTCCTCGCCTGGCCGATCGCGTTCCCAATGCTCGATGTGTTTGTGCGCATTCTCGATCATCACGATCGCACCATCGACCATCGCGCCGATCGCGATCGCGATGCCGCTCAGCGACATGATGTTGGCGTTCACCCCCTGCACACGCATGACGATCAGTGCGAACAGGATGCCGAGCGGCAAGGTCAGGATCGCAACCAGCGCCGATCGAACGTGCCAAAGAAACAAGGCGCACACGATCGCGACGACGACGAACTCCTCGATCAGCTTGCTCGTCAAATTCTCGACCGCCCGGTCGATCAGGCCGGAGCGATCATAGGTTGTGACGACCTCCACCCCCGGCGGCAGGCTCTTCTTCAGCTCGGCGAGCTTGGTTCGCACGCCGTCGATCACCTCGCGCGCATTCTTGCCCTGGCGCAGCACGATGACGCCGCCCGCGACCTCGCCCTCGCCGTTGAGCTCGGCGACGCCGCGACGCATTTCAGGGCCGAGCTGGATCGTCGCGACGTCGCCCAGGCGGACCGGAATGCCGCCCGCAGCGGTTTTCAACGGCACGCTGCGGAAATCGTCGAGCGTCTTCAGATAGCCCGAGGCGCGAACGATATATTCCGCCTCCGCCATTTCGAGCACGGAGCCGCCCGTTTCCTGGTTGGCGCGCTTCAACGCCTCGGTGACCTGCTCCTGCGTCACGCCGTAGGAGGCAAGTTTCTGGGGATCGAGAAGCACCTGATATTGCTTGACCATCCCGCCGATGCTCGCGACTTCGGCGATCCCAGGAATGGTTTTGAGCTCGTAGCGCAAGAACCAGTCCTGAATGCTTCGGAGTTCAGCGAGATCGTGCCGTCCCGTCCTGTCGACAAGGGCGTATTCATAGACCCAGCCGACACCCGTTGCGTCGGGACCAAGCGATGCCTTGGCCCCTTCCGGCAAGCGGTTCTGCACCTGGCTCAGATATTCGAGCACGCGGCTGCGCGCCCAGTAAAGGTCGGTGCCATCCTCGAACAGAATATAGACGAAGCTGTCGCCCTCGAAGGAGTAGCCGCGCACCACGCGTGCGCCCGGCACAGACAGCATCGTCGTCGCGATCGGGTACGTGACCTGGTCTTCGACGATGCGCGGCGCTTGCCCGGGATAGGTCGTGCGAACGATGACCTGGACGTCCGACAGGTCCGGCAAGGCATCGACCGGTGTCGTTCTGACCGCCCCGATCCCGATGGCAATGAGCAGGGCGGCGGCCAGGAGGACGAGGAAGCGCGCCTTGACCGACGCATGAATGATGCGCGCGATCATTTGGCGTCGCCCGCGATCGGACGCGCATCGACACCGGTAAGGCTGGCCTCGGAATCGATCAGGAACTGACCGGACGAGACAACGCGCTCCCCCTCGCGCAGCCCTGCCAGGATTTCGGTCTGGCCGCCCGCATCACGTCCGACCCGCACCTCTGCGGGCCGATAGCGACCTTTCGGCTCCGCGAGCATGACGAGCGTGCGCTTGCCGGTACGGATGACCGCTTCGCTCGGGACGAGCAACGCAGTCCGCGCTGTATCGCCCAAATGGACCGTCGCGAACATGCCCGGACGCAGACGGCCACCTGCATTGCGCAGTTCAACCCTGACGGTCAGAGTCCGGCTTTCAGCTTGTGCGGTCGGCAATACGGCGATGACCCGCCCTGCAAAGCGTTCGCCGGGAAAGGCCGCTAAATCCGCAGTCGCCGACTGCCCGATTTTGACATCGCCGGTTCGGACCTCCGGCACGGCGGCGTTCAGCCACACCGTGCCAAGCCCGTTGACCTGTGCGAGCGTTTGCCCGGCAGCGAGCGTGACTCCGGCCCGCGCATCGAGCGTCTGGATGACGCCCCCGATCGGACTGCGCACCGTGGTCAGTCCGCGGCCGCGTGAGCTCCCGCCGGGAATGCCGATCAGCCGCAGACGCTGGCTGGCGGCCGCGATCAAAGCCTTGTCGCCGGTGCGGCGCACCGCCTCATATTCGACCTGCGCGCCGCCCCATTCGGGCACGAGAAGATCAGCGATCGGCGCGCCCGCCCGGATCACGTCGCCCGGCGCGCGATCATAAACGCGCTGGACGAACCCGGCGGCGCGCGCCTGGATGATGGCGACGTCGCGTTGATTGAAGTCGATCGTGCCGGTCACGTCGAGCGCGCCCGCCAGCGTGCCGGCTTTTGCGACGGCCGTTCTCACGCCCAGATTCTGCGCCGCGCTGGGATTGACGGTGATGCCCGGCGCGCCATCGCCGCCTTCGTCGGCATATTTGGGCTTGAAGGTCTTCATTCCCATCGAGGAGAGCGAATCCGGACTGTCGTAATGCTCGCCAGGCACCATCGGATCATAGTAGTAGAGGACCTTGCGCCCCCCTTGCGCGGCGGCATCGGCGGGCGCGGGCTCGCGCGATCCGGCGAAATAATAGCCGGACGCGCCGGCGATCACGGCGACAGCGGCAAGCGCGGCGCCAGCACGGGCACGCTGCGTGCGATCGAGTGTCATTGGCTGTCGTCCCCATAGCTGAGGTTGATGCGAACGCCGTCGCGCACGACGGCAGCCTCGCGGTCGAGGGTGGTCAGGACGGCGTCGGCCAGCGCGGCGTGCGCATCGACGATGTCGATCAGGCTCGCGCGCCCGGCGGCGAAACTGGCCGTCTCGAGGCCCACGCGCTTCTCGGCAAGCGGCTGGAGCGTGTCCCGCGCGCGCACCCATTGTTCGTGATGCATCCTGTGGTCCGCGAGGTCGGCGGCGAGCGCGGCCGCGAGCATGCGGCGAGCTTCTGCCTGTTCGGCCACGGCCGCCGAAGCATCGGCCTGTCGTGCCGCGATCTGCGCGTTCTGGCGGTGGCGAGTGAAGATGGGCAAGCCGATCGTCACCCCGGCCGAGACGTAATCGCCAAAGCGTGGATCGCGACGCTGATAGGCAAAGTTCACACCGAAGTCAGACCGGCGGGTGGATTCAGCGACACGCACATCCGCCTCAGCCTGACCTTCCCTGGCGGCGGCCATCTTGATCGTTGGATGACGGTCAATCGCGCCTTCAAAAGCAGCTGCGCGGATCGGGAAGTCCGGAACCTCGCCTGCGATCTCGGGCTCAGGATCGCCGGTCCATCGCGTCAGCGCCGCCCGCGCCTTGGCGACGCCGGCAACCAGCTCGCTCCGCCGGTCCTGTATTTTTGCGACTGCCTCATCGCCAGCCACGGTTTGGGCCGGTCGCGCGCTTCCTGAAGCGACGGCGCTGGGCGCGGTATGAACGATCGCATTCAGCCGACGAAGGACTTGATCGATCGCTGAGACCCGGCGTTCAGCGTAGGCGAGATCGACCCAGGCAAGACCAGCGGAAACCGCGACGTCGCGCGCGCCGACCGCGGCGTCGGCTTCGACTGCCCTGATGTCGGCATCGGCACGCGCCTGTTCGGCATGACGTTTCGCCAAATTGGGAATGGCTTGCGACGCCTCGACCTTTACCCAGGTGAAATTGTCCCGGTTCGGCTGAAATGCCAGCGGCCCGGAAATGGGAAAGCTGTCTAGACCGACCCCGAGCGTTGGATCGGGCAGCGCACCGGCGGCGCCGCGCGCGGCGCGCGCGGCGTCCATTCTGCGCGCTTTCGCGA
>MKSU01000021.1:106700-108518 GCA_001897375.1 Sphingomonas sp. 67-36
GGACACGTCGCGACAAGCGACGCGAGCACTGCATGTCTCATAGGATTCTTCCGTAGCAAGCCGGGCAGGGCGACCGACATGTCGGCAGGCTTCCGGGAAGCGCCGATCTGCCGCGTCGCCTTGCTCAGGTAAAGATCAGCGCATGCCGCCTTGGCGATCGGCGGACGACGCCTGCACGCAGGTCGCCGGATCGGCCTTCATCATGGCGCAGTCGCAAGCCGGCGGTTTGCGGTCAGGTACCCACACCCGTCGCATGGTGGCTCCCGTCGAGCGCGGTCCAAACTGGGGGGCAGGACGCCATTCATAATGGCCGGAGGGTGCCGCCTGCGCCACGTGAGCGGTGTCGGAAGACGGTTGGACAGCGGCTGCAAGTGCGACCGCAGCAAGCAGAGTGATCATGACAATATCCTCGAGTGATGTTGCGTTGGCGCTGCGGGACAAGCGTCGAAAGACGCCATTCGTCCGCAGGCAAAGGCGATCAGACGAGGATCGAAGGAGGATGCTGTTCAGGGCTGACGATATTACCCGCCAAGACGGTCACGGAAGGCCAGAATTCGGGTTCGGAAGGCGTGCGCGTCCGATCGCCGACGGGCGCGGCACTCTCTATCGTCATCGGTACGACGCAGCCCATTTGCGCGACACAGTCGAGGGTGAGCCCCTTGCAAGGGGCCTGCTTTTGCTCCGGCTGCGGCGCCACCATATCCGCGCAGTCGGTCGTCAGCGGGGTCGCATGGCCGACAGCCATCGCTGTTGGCGAAGCGAACGGGCCGAGCGCGTACGCCGACTGTAGCCCGAAGAGACCGCATAAAGCCCCCACCAGGAGGAAAAAGGCGAGACGGCTTTTCAGCACCCGACCAATGTCGGACGATCGAAGGCGAGAGTCAACGGAACTGCGCCCGCCGTACCGCCTCTGGAGGCTCCGCGGCGATGCTGCACTTGCATAAAATGCAACGCTGGTCCCCCACCCCGAGGACGGGGCGGGATGGGGGTCAACATGCACCGATCTTCCTGCATTATTGCTTTTGTTGAAGCCGTCCTTGCGTCCGAGAAAGGCGTGCTGAAGGGGCTGGAATCGACGTGGATTCAGACTGCGCGGCCTTGAAGCGCGGCGCTAAGGCGAGAGCCGCGCCGTTTAGCCATGGCGGGCGAACGCCCGGCGTCCACCAGCGCCAAATGCGATCACGTCATAACGTTGCGCTCTCAAGCCGGGCATCTCCATGCCCGGCGATCCGAGCGGCATACCGCCTACCGCGAGCCCTCGCACTCCGCGTGGCTTATCCGCCAGAGCGCGCTTGATGTCGCTGACCGGGACATGCCCTTCGACGACCAGACCGTCGATCACGGCCGTGTGACAAGAAGCCAGATCGGCAGGAACCCCGAGCCTCGCCTGGAACGCCGCCCGGTTCGGGTCGTCCAACGTGCGGACGGGCCGACCGAGTTGTTGGCGGACCTGGGCTGCCCACTTTTCGCAGCAGCCGCATCCAGGATCGCGGTGCATCGCGATCGCGGACGCCGCCGACGCCGCGACCGGCGACGCGAGGAGGACAAAGGCGACGCAGGCTTCGACAATACGATGCATGTGACTTGCTCCAGAGAATTAGCCCCGCCCTGACGGGGATGCGAGGGGGAAGCCAGGGCGGGGCGGGCGGCCGCTATTGCGGGCGCTTGCCGTGCTTGCGAAGCCAATCCTGGAGCTCCGCAATGTCCTTTTCCTGCTTGGTGACGGTCATCGCCGCCATCTGGCGCGTGTCGGCATCCTTCGCGTCACGCTGAGCGATCCGCGACATGGCGATCGCGCCGCGGTGATGCTCGATCATC
>MKSU01000022.1 GCA_001897375.1 Sphingomonas sp. 67-36
CGAGAAAACCATTTCTGCCTTCATGGGCTTCGTTCACCTCGCCTGCGCCATCATCTGGTTACGATGAATGCAGACAACGCCTAGAGGTCCTGGATCGTCAACGCCGCCGCAGCCAGGCCACCAATCCGACGGCCAGCGCGTTGAGCGCCGCCGCGCCCGCCGCGATCCACAGCAATGTCATCGTCCGCCCGCCTGCGCAGGCGTCGCCGGCTTGCGGCACGCATTCCCCGGCGAAGGCGCTCAGCATCATCAGCGCGGCGAGCAGCCAGATCGTCACGGTGAGCGCCCATCCGAGGCTAGTGAGATTCTCGCGCGGCATCGGGCCCATCGCCTAGAACACCGGCTCTTCGCCGGGCCTGGTCGGCAGGTGGATGCCGCATTCCACTTTCTCCCAGCCGCGCCAGCGGCCGGCGCGCGGATCCTCGCCCGGCAGCACCTTCGAGGTGCATGGCTTGCAGCCGATCGAGGGATAGCCGTCCGCCTCCAGCGGGTGCCGGGGGAGTTCGTGCGTCTCGAAATAAGCGTCGAGCCGTTCCTTGTCCCAATCCGCCAGCGGGTTGAGCTTCAGCCGCCCCTCGTCGATCTCGAAGCGCGGGATGCCGGTGCGCGTCTTCGACTGGAAGCCCTTGCGCCCGGAAATCCACGCGTCGAACGGCAGCAGCGCGCGGCGCAGCGGCTCCACCTTGCGAATCTCGCAGCAGCCGTCCGGATCATAGGACCAGCGCAGGCCGTTGGCGTCCTTGCCTGCGAGGATGCGCGGATCGGGGCGATAGACGCGCAGGTCGGTTAGGCCGAGCTGCTCGGAAAGCGCGTCGCGATATTCCAGCGTCTCGCCGAACATCTTCTGCGTATTGGTGAAGATAACGGGAACGTCGCGGTCGACTCGCGCGATCATGTGCAGCAGCACGGCAGATTCGGTGCCGAATGACGACACCGCCGCGATCCGTCCCTTCAGCTCGCCTTCCAGCAGCTCCGCGAGCATGTCCTGTGTCGCGACGCCCGCGAAGTGCGCCTCATAGGCCGCCGCATCGGCGGCGGTGAACGGCGTCACGTCGATCATGTCGAGTGCGCGCGCCGCCTCAGCCATGGCGCAGCTTCCACACCGGCACGGCGTCGTCGGCGGCAGACTGGTAGCGATATTCGTAGCGTTCCAGCGAGGCGCGCAGCACCGCCGCGTCGATCGGCGCGTTGGGCGCGAAGCTGTCGAAGCCGCAGCGGCGCATATGGTCCATCTGGTCGACCAGCACGTCGCCGGTGGCGCGCAGCTCGCCCGTGTAGCCCGCCTCGCGCAGGATGCGGGCGGAGGAATAGCCGCGCCCGTCGCGGAAGCGCGGGAAATCCACCTCGATCAGCCTGATGTGATCGAGATGCGGCAGCAGCCGCCGCGCATCCTCGCCCGCCTCCAGCAGCACGGCGGAGGAATTGGTCTGGTCGAGGAAGGCGTCGAGCGTCACCGCCGGCTCCTCGGTCGGTTCGTCGTCGCGGAAGCGCAGATAATCGTCACCCATAGATCGCCTCCTTGAACGGCTCGAAGCCGACGCGGCGATAGGTGTCGAGGAAACGCTCGCCCTCCTCGCGAAGCGCCAGATATCTGTCGGTAACGCGCTCCACGGCATCGACGATGCCGTCCTCGTTGAAGCCGGGACCGGTGATCTTGCCGAGGCTGGCATCTTCCGCGCCCGATCCGCCGAGCAGGAGCTGGTAATTCTCCGTGCCCTTCCGGTCGACGCCGAGGATGCCGATGTGGCCGGCATGATGGTGGCCGCAGGCGTTGATGCAGCCCGAAATCTTGAGCTTCAGCTCGCCCAGTTCGCGCTGGCGCCCGAGATCGGCGAAGCGCGTGGCGATCTTCTGCGCGACCGGGATCGAGCGGGCGTTGGCGAGGCTGCAGTAATCGAGGCCGGGGCAGGCGATGATGTCGCTGATAAGATCGAGGTTCGGCGTCGCCAGCCCGGCCTCGTCCAATATCGTCCAAAGCGCATGGAGCTCGCGCTTCGGAACATGCGGCAGCACGATGTTCTGCGCATGGGTGACACGCAACTCGTCGAACGAATAACGCTCGGCGAGGTCCGCCATCAAATCGATCTGCTCGGCCGATGCGTCGCCGGGAATGCCGCCGACCGGCTTCAGGCTGATATTGACGATCGCATAGCCGGGCGCCTTGTGCGGCTTGACGTTCTGATCGACCCACAAAGCGAAATCGGGATCGCTGCGGTCGATCGTGTCGGGCAGGCCGGTTTCGAACGGCGGCGGCGCGAAATAGGCGGCGATGCGATCCACTTCGGCGCGCGGCACATCCGAATTGTTCCTGAGGATGTGTTGCCATTCCTCCTCGACCTGCCGGGTGAATTCTTCCTGCCCGAGATCGTGGACGAGAATCTTGATCCGCTGCTTGTGGATATTGTCGCGACGGCCGCCCCGGTTCCACACGCGCAGCGCCGCTTCCAGATAGCTGAACAGATTGTCCGCCGGCAGGAATGGCCGGATCAGCGGCGCGACGAACGGCGTGCGCCCCATCCCGCCGCCGATATAGACCTCGAAGCCCAGCTCACCGGCCTCGTTACGCACCAGTTTCAGCCCGATATCGTGCAGGCGGATCGCGGCGCGGTCCTCGTCGGCCGCCGTCACCGCGATCTTGAACTTGCGCGGCAGATAGCTGAACTCGGGGTGGAAGGTGGTCGCCTGCCGCAGCAACTCCGCCCACGGGCGCGGATCGAGTATCTCGTCCGCCGCCGCGCCGGCATATTGGTCCGACGACAGGTTGCGGATGCTCTCGCCTGAAGTCTGGATCGCGTGCATCTCGACCGTCGCCAGTTCGGCGAGGATATCGGCCGCTTCCTCCAGCTTGATCCAGTTATACTGGATGTTCTGGCGCGTGGTGAAATGGCCGTAGCCGCGATCGTATTTGCGCGCGATATGCGCCAGCATCCGCATCTGGCGGCTGTTCAGCGTGCCATAGGGGATGGCGACGCGCAGCATATAGGCGTGAAGCTGGAGATACAGGCCGTTCTTGAGCCGGAGCGGCTTGAACTGGTCGTCGGTCATCTGGCCGGCGAGGCGGCGGCGGGCCTGATCGCGAAACTCCTCGACGCGCGCGTCGACGATCGCCTGATCGTATTTGTCGTAGCGGTACATCAGATCACCCAGCTTCCGGCGTTGGGGTCGGCCGGCTTCAACGTGAGGTCGGGGCGCACGGTCGGGCCGAGCGCGCGGATGCGGTCCTTGATATGCGCGGGACGGGGGCCTTCGGGCGTCATCGTCGCGTCGATGATCGTGCCGCCGTTGACCCGGCACGCGCCGTCCTCGGCATGCAGGATCGCCTCGCCCCGATCGCCGACGTCCACGGCATCCTCGACATGGCGCGACCAGCCGTTGCCGGTCCACCAGATCACGTCGCCGGTGGGTAGATCGTTTCCGGTAAGCAATTTCACGCGATATTCTCCGCAACCCTGGCCCAGCGCGCGAGCTTGTCCTCGGCGTCGCTCAGCTCGACCACCTCGCCGACGACGATGATCGCCGGGCTGCCGACATTCTCGCGCGCCATCATCGGGCCGAGATCGGCGAGCAACGTCCTGAGCGCGCGGCTGCCGGCAAGCGTGCCTTTCTCCAGCACCGCGACCGGCATGTCCGGCGCGACGCCGTCGGCCATCAGCTTGTCCGCGATCTGCTCGGCAGTGGCGACGCCCATGTAGATGACGAGCGTGCGACCCTGTCCCGCGAGACCGGACCAGTCCTGCTCGGTCAGACCCTTGCACTGGCCGGCGACGAAGCTGACCGCGCTGGCATGATCGCGATGGGTGAGCGGCAGCATCGCCTCCGCCGCACAGCCGAGCGCGGCCGAGACGCCGGGGATCACCTCGACGGGAAGGCCGGCAGCGCGCACCGCCTCTACTTCCTCTCCGCCGCGGCCGAAGATGAACGGATCGCCGCCCTTGAGGCGCACCACCACGCTGCCGGCTTTCACATGCGCGACGATCAGCGCGTTGATCGCCTCCTGCGGCAATGTGTGCCGCGCGCGGCGCTTGGCGACCGAGATGCGCTGCGCCTCCGCCGGCGCGAGATCGAGCACGCGCGGATCGATCAGCCCGTCGTGGACCACCACGTCGGCCCGTCGCAGCGCTTCCGCCGCGCGTAGCGTGAGCAGGCCGGGATCGCCCGGCCCCGCGCCGACAAGGATGACGCGGCCGCGCGCGTCCGGATCGAGAAGGGTCGCCATAGTGGAGCGCAGATGGCCCCCGCCGGCGCGGCCGGCAAATGAGGCTTGCTTTGCGGCGGCCTAGACCAGCTTTTCTCCACCCCGGAAGTGTTATATTCCGCTGGCACACTTCAAGGATGAGGATCACGCCCTTGCGTAACTTGCTTGCCGCCGCGCTTCTGGCGGGCGCCGCCTTCGCCGTTCCCGCCGCCGCCGTCGCACAGGCGGTCCCGCCGCCCGCGCCGCAGCCGGGCGACGGGCCGGAGGACGCCGCGCTCAAGAAACTGTTCCACGACAGCGACGAGGCGAGCCTTCGCCGCAATCCGATCCAGGGCATCTTCCGCGGCGACCTGCGCTATGCAGCGCATCTCGGCAATTACCTGACCGACGCCTATTATGCCGCCGAGCAGAAGGCGGCCGAGGACGATCTCGCCGGACTGAAGCGGATCGACCGGGCGAAACTCACCCATGTCGACCAGATCGCCTATGACGTGTTCGAGAACCAGACCGAGATCGCGTTGCGCGGCTTCGCGCCGGACATCCTGACGCCGCAGAAGCTGCGGCCGCTCGATCACTTCTTCGGCTTCCAGACCTTCTATCCCGATTTCGCCTCCGGGCAGGGCGCCGCGCCGTTCAAGACGCTCGCCGATTACGAGAACAACCTGACGCGCAACCGCGAATATGCCGAGATCCTTGATCGCGCGATCGGCCTGTTCCGGCAGGGCGAGAAGGCGAACATCGTCCAGCCAAAACTGGTCGTGCGCAACATGATCGAGCAGTTCGACAACCTCATCAACCAGGGCGTCGAGGGGTCGGTGTTCTACGCGCCGGTGAAGAAATTCCCCGACGCCATCCCGGCCGCCGATCAGGCGCGGCTGCGCGCGGCCTATGCGGCGCAGATCCGCGACGTGCTGATCCCGGCGCACAAAAGGATGCGCGATTTCCTCGCCAACGAATATCTCGCTCACGCGCGTGACAGCGTGGGGCTGTCGGCGATGCCGGGCGGGGCGAAGCTCTACAGCTATCTGATCGAGGAGAATACGACGCTGCCGCTGAAGGCGGAGGACGTCCACCAGCTCGGCCTCAACGAGGTGGCGCGCATCCGCGCCGAGATGGAGGCGCAGAAGAACAAGGTGGGCTTCAAGGGCACGCTGGCGGATTTCTTCACCTTCATGCGCACCGACAAGCAGTTCCAGCCGACTTCCGCCGAGCAGCTCCGCGAAGGCTATGAGGCGATCGGCCGGCGCGTCGATGCGCGGGTGCGCGAGCAATTCTCGCTGATCCCGAAGACCCCGCTCGAGATCCGCCCGGTGCCGGCGTACAAGGAGAAGACCGAGGCGGGCGGCTCGTATAACCCCGGCACGCCGGACGGCTCGCGACCGGGCATCTTCTACTACAACACCTACGATCTCCCCTCGCGCTACATGTGGGAGATGGAGACGCTGTATCTGCACGAGGCGGTGCCGGGGCATCATTTCCAGATCAGCATCGCGCAGGAGAATGCGGCGCTGCCGGCCTTCATGCGCTTCGGCGGCAACACCGCTTATGCCGAAGGGTGGGGGCTGTATGCCGAGAGCCTGTGGCACGATCTCGGCATGGAGACCGATCCGTGGCAGCGGATGGGCGGCCTCAACGACGAGATGCTGCGCGCGATGCGGCTGGTGGTCGACACCGGCATTCACGCCAAGGGCTGGACCCGCGACCAGTCGATCCAGTACATGCTCGACAATTCCCCGATGGCCCGCACCGACGCCACCGCCGAGGTGGAGCGCTATATCGCCATTCCGGGGCAGGCGCTGGCGTACAAGATCGGGCAGCTCACCATCTCGCGGCTGAAGGCGAGCGCGAAGACGGCGTTGGGCGACCGGTTCGATCCGCGCGCCTTCCATGCGCAGGTGCTCGATACCGGCGCGCTGCCGATGCCCGTGCTGGAACAGAAGATCGATGCCTGGGTGAAGGCGGGAGGACGCTGATCCGCCCGCCCCGATCGGTCATCCCGGCGAAAGCCGGGATGGATGCGGGCGAGGCGCCTTACCCGTCCCTGAGGCCGATGCCGATCGTCGCGCGGGCGGCGTCGGCTTCGTTGCTCACCACCGGATAGGCGCAATAATCCGCCGCGTAATAGGCGCTGGGACGGTGGTTGCCGGACCAGCCGATGCCGCCGAACGGCGCCGACGACGAGGCGCCGTTGGTCGGCTTGTTCCAGTTGACGATCCCGGCCCGCGCGCGCGCCCAGAAACGGTCGAACAATTGCGGCGTCTGGCTGATGAGCGAGGCGGACAGGCCATAGCGCGTGTCGTTCGCCTCCGCGATCGCCGCGTCGAAATCGGAGCAGCGCGAGACTTGCAGGATCGGGCCGAACAGCTCGGTGTCCGGCCGCTCCCGCACCCCGGTCACGTCGATCAGCGCGGGCAGCAGGAACGGCCGCGCCGGATCGGGGCGTTCGAGGTGGCGGATCGGGCGGCCGCCCTTCATCAGCAGCGCGAGGAAGCTTTCGGCGAGCTGGTCGGCCGCGTCATTGTCGATCACCGGCCCCATGAACGGAGCGGGATTGGCGAACGGTTCATCCACCACCAGTCGCGCGATCAGCTTGCCGAGTTCCTCGATCAGCGGATCGAACAGCTTCTCCTCCACGATCAGCCGTCGCGCCGCCGTGCAACGCTGGCCGGCGGTGGTGAAGGCGGACTGGGCGACGAGCACGGCGGCCTGCCACAGATCGGGCGTGTCCCACACCACGATCGGATTGTTGCCGCCCATCTCCAGCGCGAGGATCTTCTCCGGCTTCTCCGCGAAGGCGCGGTTCAGCGCGAGGCCGGTGCGGGCGGAGCCGGTGAACAACAGGCCGTCGATGCCGTCGTGCGCGGCGAGCGCCTTGCCCTCGTCCGGCCCGCCGATGACGAGGCGGATGCAGTTTTCCGGCACCCCGGCCTCGCGCAGGCAATCGACGAGGAAGGCGCCGGTCGCGGGGGTCTTTTCGGACGGCTTGAACACCACCGCATTGCCCGCGATCAGCGCCGGGACGATATGGCCATTGGGCAAATGCGCGGGGAAATTATACGGCCCCAGCACCGCCAGCACGCCATGCGGCTTGTGGCGCAGCGCCATGCGGCTGCCCATCGGCGAATCGAGCCGGCGCTGCGCGGTGCGCTCGGCATAGGCGCTGACCGAGATATCCACCTTCGCGATGACCGAATCCACCTCGGTCCGCGCTTCCCACAAGGGCTTGCCCGTCTCGCGCGCGATGAGGTCGGCGAAGGCGTCGGCGCGGGCGCGGACGACGTTGGCGAAGCGGCGCAGCGTCTCGATCCGCACGGTGAGCGCGCGCGCCGCCCAGCTCGCCCAGCCGCCGCGCGCCGCCGCCACCTCGGCATCGACGTCGCTGATCGCGCCGCGCCACAATTCGGCGCCGCTTGCCGGCTCGAAGGAGACGAGTTCGGTGGCCATCGGTCAGTCATTCCCCCGCGAGATCGCGAGCGCGATTGTAGAGAAGATCAGGGCTGTTCGACAAGCGCGTCGCCCATCGCGCGGATGCTTGCCACCTTGGCGTCAAACGCGGACCAGTCGTCGGCTTCCGCGATGTGCGACCAGATCATCTCCACCTCATCGATCAGCATCGAGCACGGCTCGCCGCGCCAATAGGGATGCGCGCGATTGGCACGGGGGGCGTATCGCGCCAGCGCCGCGCGTGCCTCGTCCCATTCCGGGCCATATTCCGTCGGCAGGGCCTGCGCGAAGGCGTCGAAGAAGAAGCGGTCGATGCCCGCGCCGCTCGCCCGCAACGCGCGCTCGATCGCCTGCACCAGCGCGCGATCGGTGGCGGGGTCGATCGGCTTGCGACCGAGCCGCCACAGCAACGCGTCGGTGATCGCCGGCTGGTAGCGGTCGCCGAACGTGTCGAGCAGCGCGATCATCGGCTCCGCCTCCGCCAGCGGGCGCAGCGAGACGGCGAGCTGCATCACGTCCCAGTGGATCGCCTCGGGCTGACAGCCGAAGGCGTAGAGGCCGTTCTGGTCGAAATAGGCGGCGGTGAAGCCCGGATCCCAGGTCGGCGCGAACCGCCACGGGCCGTAATCGAAGCTCTCGCCGGTGACGTTGATATTGTCCGAATTGAGCACGCCATGGACGAATCCCGCCGCCATATAGCTTGCGGCGAGTCTGGCCGCGCGGGCGACGACGTGATCGAGCAGGCGGAGCGGATCGTCGCTGTCCTCGCCGTACAATTCGCGCAGGACATAGCCGACCAGCCGGCGCATCGCCTCGTCCTCGCGCAGATAGGCGAGCCGCTGGAAGCCGCCGATGCGGATATGGCCGTGGCTGAGCCGCACCAGCACCGCCGAGCGGGTGGGGGAGGGCTCGTCGTTGCGATAGAGCTTCTCGCCCGTCTCGATCAGCGAGAAGCTGCGCGAGGTGGGGACGCCGAGCGCTTCCAGCATCTCGCTCGCCAATATCTCGCGCACGCCGCCCTTGAGCGTCAGGCGGCCGTCGCCGAAGCGGCTCCACGGCGTCTGCCCCGAACCCTTGGTGCCGAGGTCCATGAGGCGGCCGTCGCGGTCGCGAAGCTGCGCGAAGGTGAAACCGCGCCCGTCGCCGATCTCGGGATTGTACACGCGGAACTGATGTCCGTGGTAACGCAGCGCGAGCGGCTGCGGCAGCGAGCCGGGGAGGGCGGCGAAGCGGCCGAAATGCCGGATCCACTCTGCATCGGTCAGCCCGTCCAGCCCCACCTCGCGCGCGGCGCGGTCGTTGCGGAAGCGCAGCCGCGTCTCGGGGAAGTCGGCGGCCGCTACACGATCGTAAAAAGCGTCGCCCAGCGAAAGGAGCGCCTGTTCGGGGCGATACGCTTGCGGGTCGTACCCTTTTTCAAGGGGGGTATCAGCGGACATGCGCCATTCTAGCGGATATCCGCCCGGCGTTAAGCTGCTTTGCGACGGTTGCCGTGCACGAAAAAGGGCCGCCCGCCGTGAGGCGAGCGGCCCTGTGATGCCTTGACCGATCAGGCGAAGCGGACGGTCGCCGCCTTGCGCTGGCGATAGCGCATCGCGCCGCCGACCGCACCGAAGCCGAGGATCATCAGACCCCAGGTCGCCGGTTCCGGCACGCCGCCAGCCGACGGGAAGAAGGTGAGCGTCCCGCCGTACTTGGAGAACGCCTGCGCATTCTTGTAGCTGACCGACAGCGTCTGCGTGCCGGCGAGCAGCGACTGCGAGATGTGCCGCAGTTCGACCCAACCGGTGCTGTCGATGTCGAAATCGACGCCGTTCAGCGTGACCTTCGTGAAATCGAGGTTGGTGAGCGTCAGCCGCAGGCCGACCGAGCCGATGGTGCCGAACAGGTCGCCGTTCGAGGGAACGGTGAACTGGTAGAGATCGGTGCCCGACCCGTGCGGGTTGAGGTTGCCGAACACGCCGCTCAGCGTGCCGGCGATCGGAACAAGGTTAATTGTGGTGACTGCCGAGGCAGGCGCGGCGACGAATGCCGCAACCGCGGCGGCGGTGACGAAGGCCATCTTCTTCATGAGGTTACTCCCCTGATTGCGAGGCACTGATGCCCCAGGTGGCTCATTAATAAAAGGTTAAGTTTGCCGGCGCGACGTCCCTATCCGGGACAGGACCGGGATCGGCCGCCCTTCGATCTCGGGCGATCGTCGGGGAAGAAAAAGGTGAGAAGCCTATTGCGGGTCGAGGGGCATCCGGCGAGATGGAGTGCATCGCAGCAAAGGTTCATGCATGACCGGCCCGCAGGATCTGATTTGGTGGTCGAAGGACGGCCTTCGCCTTCATGCCCGCGATTATCCGGGGGACGAGCGCGCGCTGCCGGTGCTGTGCATGCCGGGGCTGACGCGCAACGCGCGCGATTACGAATCGCTCGCCGCCCGGCTTTCCGGCGCGCGGCGGGTGATCGCGATCGACTTTCGCGGGCGCGGCGAGAGCGCCTATGCCAAGGACCCGATGAGCTACGTCCCGCTCACCTATGCGCAGGACGTGACCGCGCTGCTCGACGAGGCGGGGATCGACCGTTTCGTCTCGATCGGCACCTCGCTGGGCGGGATCGTGACGATGCTGCTCGCGGCGATGCTGCCGGGGCGGATCGCGGGGGCTCTGTTCAACGACGTGGGGCCGGAGATCGAGCCGGAAGGGCTGGCGCGCATCCGCGGCTATGTCGGCAAGTCGAGCGTCTTTCCCACCTGGATGCACGCCGCCCGCGCGCTCGCGGAAAGCAATGCGGACGTCTATCCGGCGTGGAGGATCGAGGACTGGCTGGCGATGGCGAAGCGGCTCTATCGCCTCAACAGCGCGGGGCGGATCGTGCTCGACTATGATCTCAGGATCGCCGAGCCGTTCCGCGTGCCGGGGGCCGAGAGCGCGCCCGACATGTGGCGCGTGCTTGCCGCGCTGGGTAATGCGCCGGCGCTGGTGGTGCGCGGCGGCAATTCCGACATCCTTTCCGAAGCGACCGCCGCGCGGATGATCGAGACCTTGCCCGATGCCGAACTGCTGACCGTGCCCGGCGTCGGCCACGCCCCCACGCTCGACGAGCCGGGGGTGGACGAGGCGATCGCGCGGTTGCTGGCGCGCGCCGAGCAGGAACCCGCCGGGGTGTGATGCGCCGGACGCCTCTCCCGCTGGCGCGACGGATCGGCTAGGGCGCGGGCATGGCCCAGCCCATCCGCATCCTGCATCTCCACTCGACCTTCGACCTGGGCGGCAAGGAAGCGCGCGCCGTCCGGCTGATGAATGCGTTCGGCGACCGCGCGCGGCACGTCATCGTCTCGTCGATGGAAGGGCGCTACGGCGCTCGTGAGCGGATCGCCAAGGGCATCCGCTACGAGATCGCGCAGGATCCGCCGCCGCTCGCCGGCAAGCCATCGGTGAAGCGGTACGAGGCGATCGCGCGCTACATGCGCGGTTTCGATCTGGTGCTGACGTACAATTGGGGCGCGATCGACGGGGCGATGGCGCGGCGCGTGTTCGGCGCTTTTGGAAAAGGGGGGGGCGTGCCGCCGCTCGTCCACCACGAGGACGGCTTCAACGAGGACGAGGCCGGCGGCCTGAAGCGCGAGCGCAACCTCTATCGCCGGCTCGCGCTGGGCGCCGCGCACGGGCTGGCGGTGCCGTCCGAGACGCTTGAGCGGATCGCACTGGAGACGTGGAAGCAGCCGCGCGCGAAGGTCCACCGCATCGTCAACGGCATCGCCACCGCGCTCTATGCCCGCGATCCCGAGCCGAAGGCGATCCCCGGTTTCGTCCGCAAGCCGAAGGAGGTGGTGATCGGCACCGTCGCCGGCCTGCGCGCGGTGAAGGACCTGCCGCTGCTGGTCCGCGCGGCCGGCGGGCTGGCGGGGAAATACCGGCTCGTCATCGTCGGCGAGGGGCCGGAGCGCGCGGAGATCGAGCGCGCTGCGATGGCGATGGGGATCGACGACAAGGTGCTGCTGCCCGGCTTCCTCGACCGGCCCTATCGCTATATGCGGCATTTCGACCTGCTCGCGCTTTCCTCGCGCTCGGAGCAATTCCCGATCTCGGTGGTGGAGGCGATGGCGGCCGGCCTGCCGATAGTCGCGCCGCCGGTGGGGGACGTGCCGCGCATGGTCTCGGCGGAGAACCTGCCGTTCGTCGCGGAATATGCGACCGAGGTGAAGTTGCGCGACGCGATGCAGCCGCTGCTGAACGATGCGGCGTTGCGCGCCCAGGTCGGCGCGGCGAACCAGGCGAAGGCGCGCGCGGAATATGACGAGGGGGTGATGATCGCGCGCTACGCCGCCCTGTATGAGGAGGCGATGGGGCGGCCGGGCGTCTTGCGCGGTTGAGGTGCGCGCGACGCTAATTTGCTCGATTCCCGGCGTCCTTGCGCTATAGCGGGCGAAATTACGTCCGAAGGGTGACAAACTGCCGTGTTCAAGGGTCTGAAGCCGATCGTCTATAACGGCCGCGAGGTGTGGCCTCTCGTCGAAGGCGGGAAAGGCGTGGCCGCGACCAATCATGCCTCCGCCGGCGCGTGGGCGGCGGCGGGCGGGATCGGCACGGTCTCGGCGGTGAATGCCGACAGCTACGACCCCGAGGGCAAGATCGTGCCCCAGATCTACAAGGCGCTGACCCGGCGCGAGCGGCATGAAGAGCTGATCGCCTATGCCGTCGAGGGCGCGGTGCAGCAGGTGAAGCGCGCCTTCGACATCGCCGGCGGCAAGGGCGCGATCAACATCAACGTGCTGTGGGAAATGGGCGGCGCGCAGCGCGTGCTGAACGGCGTGCTGGAACGAACGCGCGGCATGGTCGCGGGCGTCACCTGCGGCGCGGGGATGCCGTACAAGCTCAGCGAGATCGCGGCGTCGTACAACGTGCATTACCTGCCGATCGTTTCCTCCGCGCGCGCCTTCCGCGCGTTGTGGAAGCGGGCCTATTCCAAGGTCGCGCACCTGCTCGGCGCGGTGGTCTATGAGGACCCGTGGCTGGCTGGCGGGCATAACGGCCTGTCGAACGCTGAAGACCCGCTGAAGCCGGAAGATCCCTATCCCCGCGTCAAGGCGCTGCGCGAGACGATGCGCGAGGGCGGCATCCCGGATTCCACCCCGATCGTGATGGCCGGGGGCGTCTGGTATCTGCGCGACTGGAACGACTGGATCGACAATCCCGAACTGGGACAGATCGCCTTCCAGTACGGCACCCGCCCGCTGCTGACCAGGGAAAGCCCGATCCCCGAGGGGTGGAAGGAACGGCTGATGACGATCGAGGAGGGCGACGTGCTGCTGCATCGCTTCTCGCCGACCGGCTTCTATTCGTCCGCCGTGCGCAATCCCTTCCTGCGCAACCTGGAGGCGCGCTCGGAGCGGCAGATCGCCTTTTCCACGCAGGAGGCGGGCGACCACGTCTTCCAGCTCGATGTGGGCGTGAAAGGCAAGAACTTCTGGGTGACGCGCAACGACCTGCTGCGCGCGCGCGAATGGTTCGGCGCCGGCTTCACCGATGCGCTCAAGACGCCGGACAACACCCTGGTGTTCGTGACGCCGCAGGAGAAGGTGGAAATCCGCAAGGACCAGGCGGATTGCATGGGCTGCCTCAGCCAGTGCCTGTTCTCGAGCTGGGCCGACACCGAAACCAATTCCACCGGCCGGCTCGCCGATCCGCGCAGCTTCTGCATCCAGAAGACGTTGCAGGAGATCGCGCACGGCGGCGACACCGAGCAGAACCTGATGTTCGCCGGCCACGCCGCGTTCAACTTCAAGCGCGATCCTTTCTATTCCAACGGCTTCGTGCCCACGGTGAAGCAACTCGTCGATCGCATCCTGACCGGGGACTGATCCGCTGAAGCGCGCGCTCGTCGTCCGTCACGTCGCTTACGAGGGGATCGCGGGCTATCGCGCCCCGATCGAGGCGGCGGGCTATGCGATCGAGCGCGTGCCGGCCTGCACCACCGACTTCGCGACGCTCGACATGATCGCGCCCGACCTGCTGGTGGTGATGGGCGGGCCGATGGGCGTTTATGACACCGCCGGGCATCCGTGGATCGTGCCGGAGATAGCGGGGATCGGCGCGCGGATCGCGGCAGGGCGGCGAACGCTGGGCGTGTGTCTCGGTAGCCAGATGATCGCCGCCGCGCTGGGCGCGCGGGTCTATCCGGGACATGCGCCGGAAGTGGGCTTCGCGCCGCTTGCCGATCTCGACATGGAGTCGCCGCTCGCCCACCTTGCCGACGTGGCGATGCTGCACTGGCATGGCGACACGTTCGACCTGCCGACGGGGGCGCGGCGGCTGGCCTCCACCGCGCGCTACGCCAATCAGGCGTTCGCGGTCGGCGATCATGTGCTGGCGTTGCAGTTCCACGCCGAGATGGGCGAGGATCCGCGATTCGAAACATGGGTGGACGAGGGCGAGGCGATGATCGCCGCGGCGGGGCTGGACTCCATTGCCCTGCGCCGCGATCACGAGACGTTCGGGCCGCGCGCAGTCCGCGCGGGGCAACGGATGCTGGCCGACTGGCTCGACGGGCCGGGGTGAAACCGCGACAATTTTTCCGCGAGGTAACGGCGCCGACACGCGGTTGACGCACAAGCGGCGTAGATGCCGAAGCGTCATCGAAAGGAGACGTGCGATGAACCTCGATCGCGACCGCGCCTATCACACCCGCCGCGCCTATCAGGAAGCGGTCCGCGCGATCCGCACGCTGAGCGCCGACGCGGAAGCGAGCCACGACGAGCTTTGCCGGATGCATTGCCGCCGCTTCATCGCCGCGATGGGTTCGATCGGCGGAATCCCGGCGGCGGCCTAGGGCGGATCGACATTCAGTTCTGGCGGGCTGCAAATGGCGCTTTTGCGTGCTTCCGGTGCTCACGGACCCGTAGTCCGCTGCGCGCCGGGTCACGCAAAACCACCATTTTCGCCGCGCCATCTCCTGAATGTCGATCCGCCCTAGTCCATTAATCCCGCCTCCCTCGGCGGGAACGGAGCTTACGCCCAGCCCTCCAGCACCTGATCGGGCGGGCGGTGGCCGTCGGCCCACATACGGATGTTGGCGATCACCTTCTCGCCGGTCGCGAACCGGCCCTCGTAGGTGGCGGAGCCCATGTGCGGGGTCATCACTACATTGGACAGCGCGAGCAGGCGCGGGTCGATCTCCGGCTCGTGCCGCCACACGTCCAGCCCGGCGCCGGCGAGCCGGCCCTCCGCCAGCGCCTCGACCATCGCATCCTCGTCCACCACGCCGCCGCGGCTGGTGTTGATGAGATAGACGTGGGGGCGCATCAGCGCGATGCGCCGCGCGTCGAGCAGGTCGCGGCTGTCGTCGTTGAGCGGGGTGTGGATCGTCAGGATGTCGATCGCGCCCAGCATCTCGTCGAGATTGGGATGCCATTGCGCGCCGAATTCGGCCTCCACCACCTTCGGCAGGCGGTGACGGTTGTGATAGTGGATCGACAGGCCGAAGGCGCGCGCGCGGCGCGCCACCGCCTGCCCGATCCGCCCCATGCCGACGATGCCGAGCGCCTTGCCGCCGATGCGGTGGCCGAGCATCCCGCCGGGGCTCCACCCGGTCCACTGGCCGGAGCGCACCAGCTTCTCGCCCTCCGCCAGCCGGCGCGGCACCGAGAGGATCAACGCCAACGTCATGTCGGCGGTGTCCTCGGTCAGCACGCCGGGGGTGTTGGTGACGATGATGCCGCGCGCGCGGGCCGCCTTCAGATCGATATGGTTCACGCCCGCGCCGAAATTGGCGATCAGCTTCAGCCGCTCGCCCGCGTCCGCGATCAGCCCGGCGTCGATCGAATCGGTCATCGTCGGCACCAGCACGTCGCAATCCGCCATCGCCGCCGCCAGTTCGGCGCGGGTCATCGCGCGGTCGGCGCGGTTGTTGGTGGTGTCGAACAGCGTTTCCAGCCGATCCATCACCGCATCGGGAAGTTCGCGGGTGACGATCACCTTCGGGTTGGCGCAGCGTCGCGTTTCGACCATGAAAAGGGCTTGGCGAACGGCTCGCCCGGCGTCAACGGCATTGATCGATCGCGCGAAGCGTGAAAAGTCGGATCGCTCCGGCAACAGGGGATGAAGATGCGACGGGCGGCGGTGGTATTGGGCATGGTGATGGCGGGCGGATTGATCGCCGGCGATGCGATCGCGGCCGATCCGCCCGCGAAGCAGCCGTATTTCGCCTCGATCGCCCCGTCGCGCGCGCGGATGCGCAGCGGGCCGGGGCGCAATTATCCGGCGACATGGCTCTACGTTCGCGCCGACCTGCCGGTGCGGGTGGTCGACAGCTTCCAGGAATGGCGCAAGGTGGAGGATCCCGCCGGGGTGCAGGGCTGGATGCAGGGCAAGATGGTCAGCCCGCGCCGCACCGCGCTGGTGCAGGGCGTCGTCGCCGAGCTGCGCGAGAAGCCTGCCGTCGGCGCGAAGGTGACGTGGCGCGCGGAGCCGGGCGTCGTCGGGCGGGTCAGCCAGTGCGGCGGCGGCTGGTGCCGGCTCGACGTGCACGGGCAGGCCGGCTTCGTGGAGACCGAGCATTTATGGGGCGTCGCGCCCGGGGAGACGCTGCCATGACCTTCACGCTCGACGGATTCGATCTCGACGCCTTCGTCCGCGCGACGCTGGCCGAGGATGCCGGCGACAAGGGCGACGTCACCTCCGACGCGGTGATCCCGGCGGCGGCGCGGTTCCGCGCGGTGATGGGGACGCGCGATGCGATCACCGTCGCCGGGCTGGAGATCGCCGCCGCCTTCTTCCGCGCGCTCGATCCCGAGGTGGCGGTCGAGATGCTGGTGGCGGACGGCGCGAGCGTGCCGCGCGGCACCGCGCTGATGCGGCTGGAGGGCCGCGCGCGGGCGATGCTGACGGCGGAACGCTCGGCGCTCAATACCATACAGCACCTTTCCGGCATCGCGACGCTGACGCGCAGCTACGTCGATCGCATCGCCGGCACGGGCGCGACCCTGCTCGACACGCGCAAGACGATCCCCGGCCTCAGGCGGCTGGAGAAATATGCCACGCGGATGGGCGGCGCGAAGAACCATCGCATGGGCCTGTGGGACGCGGCGATGATCAAGGACAATCACGTCGCGATCGCCGGTGGCGTCGATGAGGCGGTGCGCCGCGCGAAGGCGGCCGGCATCCCGGAGATCATCGTCGAGGTCGACCGGATCGACCAGATCGAGCCGGCGCTGGCGGCGGGCGCGACCTGGCTGCTGCTCGACAACATGCCGCCGCCGACGCTGCGCGGCGCGGTGACGCTGATCCGCGGGCGCGTGCCGGTCGAGGCCTCCGGCGGCGTCACGCTGGAGACGATCCGCGCGATCGCGGAGACCGGCGTTACCTATGTCAGCGTCGGGCGGATCACCCAGTCCGCCCCGGCCGCTGACATCGGGCTGGATTTCGCTGCGGTCTGATCCGCTTGCGCCGGGACGAGGTGACGCTAACCTTCGGGCGCAAAGGGGGAAGAATCATGCAGCGTCCAGCCTCGATCGTCCGTTACGAGCAACTCTATCTCGCATCCTTCGTCCTCGGCCTCGTCGCCTCGGGGGTGAACTGGCAGGCGCGCGCGGCGCAGCTGGCCGCGAATCCGGCGCTCGCCAACATGCAATGGCTCGCGCCGCTCTCGCTGGTGATCGGCATCGTGATCGCCGTGACCTTGTGGTATTTCACCGCGCGCAAGCCCAGCGCGGCGGCGAAATGGGTGGTCGTGGTGTTCGCCGCGCTCTCCGTGCTGGGGATCGGCGGCAACATATTGACGCTGCTGCGCGGCGGGCCGGTGTTCGCGGTGCTGCTCGGCGTGGTCGTGTCGTTGCTCTACATCGCGGCGGCGGTATTGCTGTTCAGGCCGGACGCGAAGATCTGGTTCGGCGAGCAAGTGAATGGAGACGATCCGGCATGACCTTCAACCGCGCGCTGCTTGCCGGCGCCGCCGCCGTTATCGCGCTGCCCGGCATGGCGGGCGCGCAGGCCTATCGCTGCGCCGTGCCGGGCGAGATCGCGACGCCGCATCCCGATCTGCCCGACGAGCGCGAGCCGCAGCGGCTGCTGCCGATCGGTGGCTATACGCTGGCGATAAGCTGGTCCCCGCAATTCTGCCGCACGCGGATGCACGATCCGAAGGCGCGGATGCAATGCGGCGGCAACCGCTTCGGCTTCGTGCTGCACGGCCTGTGGCCGGACGGCGAGGGGAAGGACTGGCCGCAATATTGCGCCGCGACCGATATCGTGCCGCGTCAGGTCATCGCGGCGAACTTGTGCTCCACTCCATCGGCGCAATTGCTCCAGCACGAATGGGCCAAGCACGGCACCTGCATGCCAGGCGAGACGCCGGCGAGCTTCTTCCGCCGCTCGACCGGCATGTACGCCAGGCTGCGCTATCCCGACATGAACGCCCTGTCGCGCCGCCCGCTGACCGCCGGGCAGTTCGCGACGGCGCTGGCGCGCGCCAATCCGGGGCTGCGCGCGGACATGATGCGGATCACCGCCAACCGCGAGGGCTGGCTGGATGAGGTGTGGCTGTGCCTCGACCGGAAGTTCGCCTTCGCCACCTGCCCGGCGCATCAGGGCGGCCTTGCGGCCGATGCGCGGTTGAGGATCTGGCGCGGGCCGCGTTGAGGGCGTGGCCCTCCCCGTGAGCGGGAGGGCTTTCAGCCTAGATTCCCACCCGCAACGTGGCGCGGATGTCGCGGCCGGCGAGCGGGGCGAAATCCTTGAGCACGCTGGCGGCGCGGCGCGCGTCCACGTCGAACAGGTTGTTCGCCGCGATGGTGATGCTCGTCCGGTCATTCCCCGCGAACGGCTTGAACGAGAAGGAGGCGTTGACCATCGTATAGGGCGCGGTCTGCGTCTCGAAAGCGGCGATGCGGTTCTGGCGGAACACATGCTCCAGCTCGACGCGCGCGCTGGTGCGGTCGTCCTGCGCCTCAAGCCCGCCGAGGATGCGCAGCGGCGGGATGCGCGGCACGGGGCTGACGTCCACCACCGTCGCGCGGACGTAATCGGCGAGGATATCGGCGTTGATCCGGTGGCCGCCGATCGTCGCCAGCCGCTTCGACGCGTCGATCTCGAAGCCGTAATAGCGCGCCCTGGCCTGGGTATATTGGAAGCAGGGGAATTCCACCTCCCGCCCGGACGGCGCGGCCGCCGCCTCGCACACACCCTGCCCGGCCTGGTTCTCGTAGATATAGTCGTCGAACCAGTTGTAATAAGCCGAGGCGTCGATGCTGAAGCCCTCGCCGTGCGCGTGGAGCGTCGCTTCCAGTCCCCAGGACTTTTCGGTGCGGAAGTTCGGATTGCCCAGCTCATAGGCCTGCGTGCCGGCATGGGCGCCGTTGGCGAACAACTCCTCCGCCGATGGCGCGCGCTCGGTACGCGAGGCGTTGAGACCGATCCGCACGCCATTGGCGATGCCGTATGAAGCGCCGAGCGAGCCGGAGAAGGTGTCGAAGCTGCGCGTGCCGTTGAAGAAGCGCGGATCGTCCAGCGGATTGCGCGCGGCGAGGCTGGTATGCTCGTAGCGCATCCCGCCCTCGGCCTTGAACGCGCCGCTCTCATATTGCTGGAGCGTGAAAAGGCCGACCTGCTGCGTGTCGTTGCGCGGCAGGAACGCCTCCTCGCCGACGACATTGAACTGGCGGCTGAAATATTGCGCCCCGCTCGCGCCGTTCCAGCCGCCGTGGTTCGCCTGGAGGAACTCCATCCGGCCTTCCAGCCCCTTGTTGTAGAAAGCGGTGCCGACCTCGCCGTCCTCCTCCAGTTCGAAATGGCGGTAGCTGGCATAAGCGGCGCGCAGGCGGATGCGGTCGAGGAAGCCACCGCCGGTCTCCACCTCGCCGCGCAGGTCGAAGCGGTTCTGGAGCACGGAGAGGCGCGGCGCCTCCTGCTCCTGCCCCGGTTCGGTCGCGTAGCGGATCGGCACGCCGTAGAGGCTGTCGTAATGGCTGTATGACATGCCGAGCGAGCCGCCGTCGGTGATGAGCGCGGCGCCGACCCCGGCCGTCCACGTCTCGGCCGCCGAATTGGGCAGCCGCCCCTTCAGCCGGGCGGAGGCGGCGAAGTCGATCGGGTCGTCGGGCGCTTCGGCCGCCGCGGCCAGCGCCGCGCGGCGAGCGGCAGGGGAGAGGACATAGCCGCCGATGCGCAGGTCGTCGGCCTTCAGATAAGAACCATCGGCGTGGAGGACGAGATTCTTCGTCACCGCCACATCACCCGCCGCGCCGACCGAACGCTCGCTCGCGGCGCTGGCATAGCTGCCGATCGTGTTCAGCCGGTATCCGTTCTCCGGCACTTTGCGCGGGATGCGCGAATCGATCACATTGACCACGCCGCCCACCGCCGACGAGCCGTAGAGCAGCGCCGCCGGGCCGCGCAGCACCTCGACGCGCTCGGCGAGCAAGGGATCGATCACCACCGCGTGATCGACCGAGGTGTTCGACACGTCGACCGAGCCGATGCCGTCGGTCAGCACGCGGATGCGGTCGCCCTGGAAGCCGCGCAGGATCGGGCGCGACGCGCTGGGGCCGAAGGAGGTGGCCGACACGCCGGGCAGCCGCGCGAGCGTCTCGCCGATCGTCGGGCGCAGTTCGCGGTTGAGATGGTCGCCGGAGAGGACGGAGGTGCCTTGCAACACGTCCGTCTCGTCATGGGCGACCGGCGCCGAGACGATCACGTCCTGCGGCGTCGAGTCTTGCGCGGCGGGGGTTTCGGCGAGCGCGGCGGGGGCGGCGGCCAGCGCGGTGAGGATGGCGGCGAGCGAGCCGGCGGCGATATTTCCCTGAATCATGAAGCCCGGCTAAACGCAATGTTACATCATATCAACAGCATTTCGTCTCGCGTTATCATCGCCTTGTCGCTCAGCGGCCGCGTTCGACCGAATCCAGGATGCGCGCGGCGGCCATGAACACCGTGCCGGCGCAGGCGACGAACAGCAGCCGCCCGCCATAGCCGGGGAAGTCATGCATGTAATGTATCCCGCGCTCGACCGCGCCCATGCCGAGCGCATAGATCACGACGAACGCTTCGAATTTCGTCTTGATGACGAACAGGCGGGCGATGCGGGACCACATGCCTCACACATACGCAAATGATGTGCCAGCGGCGGATTCCCGTCGTTCGCGACGCGGACATGATGGTTAATTGTAAGTAAATTCGACACTTTCCGTCATTCCCACGCTGGCGGGAATGACGGGATGGGTCAGGTCAACGCCGTCAGGTCCAGCGCCTCCAGCAGCGCGCGGCGCGCCTCCTCGATCCGGGCGATCAGGGCGGAGTCGCCGATCGATTCCACCGCGATCGCCTCCGGCCAATGCGCCTCGATCACCGCCGCGATCCGGTCGAGCTTCGCATCGTCGACCAGGAAGCGTGGGTCGATCGTCGCCGGATCGGCCACCACGCGCAGCCGCAGGCAGGCCGGGCCGCCGCCGTTGGCCATCGATTCGCGCACGTCGACTACCTCCACCGCGCGGATCGGGCCGTTGCCAGCGACGTGAGATTGTAGCCAATCCCACACGCGCGGGTTGTCGCGCGCCTCGCCGGGGACGACCAGCGTCTGCCCGCCGGCGGGCGGGGAGACGAGCTGGGCATTGAACAGATAAGAGCGGATCGCGTCGTCGAGGCTGACGCGGCTCGCGGGAACCTCCACGATCTCCACCTCGGGCATCAGCGCCCGGAGCCGCGCGTAGAAGCCGGCCTTGTCGGCGAACGCCTCCTCATGCGCGAACAGCGTGCGTTCGTTCGCCACCGCCACCACGTCATTGTGGAAGGCGCCGGCCGCGATCGCCGCCGGCGACTGCTCGACGAACAATGTGCGCGTCGGATCGAGGCGGTGGGCGCGGGCGATCGCCTCGCTCGCCTCGCGATGCTGGCGGGCGGGGAAGGGGCCGCCGGGCTCGCCATAGACGAACACCTCGATGCCGGACGCGCCGTGCTCCGCGCAGAGCCGCATGTGGTTGGCCGCGCCCTCGTCGCCGAACGGAGCGGGGATCGGCTCGTGCACCGCGAAGGCCGCGTCGGCGAAGGCGATGCGGAGTTGCGCCAGCGTCGCGGGCCATTCGTGGCTGCGATGCGGCATGGTCATCAGGTTGGCGACCGTCAGATGGCAGCGCCCGTCGCGGCTGTCCGCCGCCGGTGAGACGGTCGCAGCATTGGCCGCCCACATCGCGGAGGCGGAAAGCGCGCGCGCCTGAAGGTGCGGCGCGGCATGGGCGTAATCGGTGGCGAGCGCCGCCAGCCAGCGATGGTCCGGCCGGGGATGCGGCAGCAGGATGCCCTGTGTCAGCCCGAGCGCGAGGTTGGTGCGCATCTTGGCGATGCCCTGCAACGCGGCGGCGCGCGGATGGGCGACATGGCCGGCATTGCGCGTCGCGGCGAGGTTGCCGGGGCTGAGGCCGGCGTAATTGTGGCTCGGGCCGACGATGCCGTCGAAGTTGATCTCGCGCATCATGCTCTCGCCATGAAAGTGACGTTGCTGTCCTCCTGCGCGCCGATCGCCTTCGCGCTCGCGGAGTCGATCACCACCGCATCGCCCACCTCGCGTACCACGCCCAGCGCGCAGCGGAAATCGGCCAGCTCGCCATAGGCGACCAGCGCCTGCGCGCCGCCCTCGTCGTCGATCGCGACGACCGGCGCGGTGCGCGCGTCGCGGATCGAGCGGACATTGTCGGTCCGCGCCGTCATCGTCGGTCCGCCGTCGAAGATGTCGACGTAATTCTCGAACGAAAAACCCTCGTTCTCCAGCATCCGCATCGCGGCACGGCCGGAGGGGTGCGGCAGGCCGATCGCGGCGCGTGCCGTCTCCGATAGCATCGCGGTGTAGATCGGATGCTTGGGCATCAGGTCGGCGATGAACTGGTGGCCGTGGGTGGCGTTATACTGGTCCGCGTCCTGGAAGTTCATGCCGAAGAAGCGCCCGGCCAGCCCGTCCCAGAACGGCGATCCGCCCGCCTCGTCGATGATGCCGCGCAGTTCGGCGAGGATACGGTCCGCGAAGCGCTGGCGGTGCATGCGGATGAAAAGGTAGCGGCTGCGCGCGAGCAGCATCCCCAGCCCGCCGGCGCGTTCGCCGGGGTGGAGGAACAGGCCGCCCACCTCGCTCGACCCTTCGAGATCGGTGGTGAGCGAGAGCATCTCGGCGCGGAAGGTGCGGCCGAGCTGGTCGCTGTGCTGGGTGAGGGTGCCGAGGCGGTAGCTGTAGAAAGGGTGGCGCTGCCCGACCTGCGTGAAAAGCTGGCAGGTGCCGCGCACCTCGCCGGTCTCGCCGTTCTCCAGGATCAGCACGAACAGCTCGTCGCCCAGTTCGCCCCCGGCGCGGGCGAAGGCGGCGTGGCTGCGATCGAGCTTCGCCTTCAGCGCGCGCCGATCGGGCGGCAGGTTGGTGAAGCCGCCGCCGGTCAGCTTCGCCATTTCGTAGAGCGGCGCGAGATCGGCGTCATGCGCGGCGCGGACGATGAAGGTCACAGCCGCCCCTCCGCGATGCGCAGCATGGTGACGGCGGAAAGCGCGGCGCGCTCGGCCAGGCTGTCGACGATCAAATATTCCTCCCCCGAATGGATCGCGCCCCCGCGCGCGCCCATCGTGTCCACCACGGGCACGCCGCACGCCGCGATATTGTTGCCGTCGCACACCCCGCCGGTGGCGCGCCAGCCGATCGCGATGCCGAGATCGGCGCCGGCGTCGCGCACCAGATCGAACAGCCGCGCCGCGCCGGGGTCGATCGGCTTGGGCGGGCGGTTGAATCCGCCGTAGACCTCGACATGCACGTCGTGCGCGGCGGCGACCTCCGCCACCGCCGCGTCGATCCGCGCGCGGGCGCGGGCGATCTCGTCCTGCGAGGCGGGACGGAAGTTGACGCGCAGCACCGCGAGATCGGGCACGACATTGTTCGGCCCGCCGCCGTCGATCCGCGCGGGATTGACGGCGAGGCTGGGGGAGCGCGCGGCGGCGAGGCGCAGCGCGATATCCGCCGCCGCGACGATGGCGTTGCGGCCGTCCTCCGGATTGCGCCCGGCATGGGCGGCGCGGCCGCGTACGACGATCGAGAAATTGCCGGTGCCGCCGCGCGCGCCGGCGAGCGTGCCGTCGGGCAGCGCCGGCTCATAGGTGAGCGCGGCTTTCTTGCCCCGCGCCAGCGAGGCGATCAGCGCGGCGGAGGAGAAGGAGCCGGTTTCCTCGTCCGAGTTGATCAGCACGTCATAGCCGATCGCGCCGCCCGCCGCCTCGACGCCCTCCAGCGCGGCGAGCATCACCGCGAGGCCGCCCTTCATGTCGGCCACGCCGGGGCCGTTGATCGTGCCGTCCGGCCGGTCGACAAGCGTCTGGAAGGGGTGATCGGCGGGGAATACCGTGTCCATATGCCCGGTCAGCAGCAATCGCACCGGCGCGCCGGGCCGCACCGCGAGATGGAGGTGGCGGCCATGCACGATCGGCTCGACCTCGCCCGTAGCGGTGACGCGCTCGGCCGGCGCCGGCTCGACCAGCCGCACCTCGCCGGGCAACGCGGAGAAGGCGTCGGCCAGCATCTCCGCGACGCTCGCCAGCCCGGCGAGATTGCCCGTGCCGCTATTGACCGCCGCCCACTGCCGCACCCGCGCCAGCATCGGCGAGGACCGCGCCCGCTCGATCGCGCGTGTTTCGTTTGCCGGCAAACCCCTCATCCGGGAGTGGTAGCGCGGTCAGAACGTATAGACCAGAGACGCCCTGCTGGTGGTGTCGGTGGTGCGCCGGCCGATCGGCGGCATGCTTTCATATTGCACGACATAGGATAGCTGCGCCGACAGCGGCCCCACCACCTTCGCCGCGAGCGCGGTAGTGCCGCTGACGGTGGAATTGTAATGCTGGAGATAGGCCGAGGCGACCTGCGTCAGCTTCAGCCCCGGCGCGAACTTCCATCCGAAATCCATGCTGCCGCGCGCGGCGATGCTGCTCTGCTCGGTCTGGTCGGTGAAGGCGGTGTAGCGATAGGCCGGGCCAAGCTCCAGATCGAGCTTCACCGCCGGGGTCTGGATCGCGCTGTAGCCCGCGCCGACCGAGGCGGAATAGCGATCGGTGTAGCCGAGGAAGCGATCGGATTCGAACTGCCCCGCGCCATAGATGTAGCGGCGCGAGTCGATCTTGTAGTTCGGTTCGTAGCTGGCGAGATAATGCTCGCGCGTGGTGATCCCCAGGCTGCGCTGGTAATCGGCCTGGAGCCGTACCTTCTGCCGCCATTGCAGCCCCTCGCGCGTCAGGTCGAGCACGCCGGTCGCGCCGACCGTCTCGCTGTTGCCGGTGGTGAGGTAGCCGCCCAGCTCCGCGCGGCCGCGCCACAGGTCGAACAGGCGCGCCTCGCGGACGCGCGTGTCGTGCGCGCGCTTGCGCTCGTCGCGCCATTGCTCCGCGATCTTCGCCACCGCGTCGCCGCTCGCCGGGTCGGCGGTGCGGGCGTATTTGACGATCGTCGTCACCTCCGCGTCATTGCCGGCCGCGATTGCCGCCTCCAGCATCGCCTTGATCGGCGGCGGGATGGTCACTTCCTCGGCCGGACGCCTGTCGCCGTCGGCGGGATGGTCGCCCGCGACGACGGCGGTGTTGGCGAGCAGCAGCGGAAAGGCGAGGAGAAGCGCGCGCATCGATATATTCTTAACCGGCATTATGGCGATTTTGGAGCAGCGGTCGGGCAGCGCTCGGCAGGATGTTGCTCAGCCGAGATGATCGGAAAAAGCCGCCAGCACCTGTTCATAGAGCGCGCGCTTGAACGGCACGATCATCTCTGGAAGATCGGCCGGGGCGGCCCAGCGCCATGCGCGGAACTCGGGATGCGCGGTGTGGATGTCGATGTCATGGTCCGCGCCGGTGAAGCGGAACAGGAACCAGCGCTGGCGCTGGCCGCGATATCTGCCTTTCCACACCTTGCCGATCAGTTCGGGGGGCAGGTCGTAGGTCAGCTCCTCCGGCGCCTCGGCGATGAGATCGAGATGATGGGAGGCGACGCCGGTTTCCTCGCCCAGCTCGCGGATCGCGGCGGCGCGGGCATCCTCGCCCGGGTCGATCCCGCCCTGCGGCATCTGCCACGCCTCCAGCGTCGTATCGATGCGCTGGCCGACGAACACCAGCCCGTCGCGGTTCATCATCATCGCGCCCGCGCAGGGGCGATAGGGAAGGTCGCTCGTCATGGTGAGGCAGCGCTATCCGATGCCGGGCAGCGCCGCCAGCCCTCAAACCGTCGCTGGGCGGCGGCGCGGCTATTTCGCGCCCGCCTCCGCGATCGCCTCCTTCACCGCCGCGAGATAGCCGGCGGCGTCCTTCGCCGCCGAGGGGATCGCCTGGCGCAGGTTGACGAAGCCGTGGATGTTGCCCTTCGCCTCGCGGAACGTCACCGGCACGCCGGCCAGCGCCAGCGCGGCGGCATAGGCGCGGCCCTGGTCGCGGATCGGATCGAGACTGGCGGTGACGATCACGGCCGGCGGCATACCGGCAAGATCGCCGGCCAGCGGCGAGCTGCGTACATGCGCGATGTCAGCCGCATAATGGTCGGCGAACCAGATCATCCCGTCGCGGGTGAGCAGGAAGCCTTCCGCGAACTGCTCGAACGAGGGATATTCGGTCGCCATGTCCGCCGCCGGATAGATCGGCGCCTGCACGATCACCGGCACCTTCGCCGGCGCGTCGCGCAGCGCCATCGCCGTCACGATCGTCAAATTGCCCCCCGCGCTGTCGCCGGAGAGGACGAGGCCGGTCACGCCGCGTCCAAGCTCGCCCGGATTGCCCGCGACCCAGCGCGCGGCCGCCTCGCAATCGTCCGGTGCGGCGGGCCACGGCGCCTCGGGCGCGAGCCGATAGTCGATCGAGACGACCGGCAGGTCGAGCTGGCGCGCCATCTCGGCGGTGAAGCTCGCGTGGGTGTCGATATCGCCGATCACGAAGCCGCCGCCGTGGTAGAACACCACCACCGGCCCCGGATCGCGGGTCGCGCGCGCATCGAACAGCCGCGCCGGAATCGCGCCGGCCGGGCCGGGGATGGCGAGGTCCTTTATGACGGCCAGCTCGCCCACCGGCGGATCGGCGATGTCCTTCATCGCATTATAGACGGCGCGCGCGTCGCCCGGCTGCTGCTCGTGCATCTTCGGGCCGGGCACGTTGTTGAGATAGTCGAGGAAGGCGCGCACGTCCGGGCGGACATAGGGCGCGGCGTCGGCGGCGGGGCGTTCGATCAGCGTGTCGGTCATCGCGTCGTCTCTCCTCACGGGTTCGCTTTTGCTACCGATCCTGCCGCATAAGACGGGCCGCGTCCATCGCCCGCGAAAGCGCGGCTTGTCATGCGGCCATATCATTCTACGTTGGATCGTGGAGAGACGAGGGCGTAAGGCCCCCACGACAACCGAAGTGCCACAGGAAATTGCCGCATGGCGACCGCCGCCCATCAAGTGACCCCCGAGGAAGCATCCGCCCATCCCCCCGCCGAATCCGTCGTCGTCCGCTTCGCGGGCGACTCGGGCGACGGGATGCAGCTTACCGGAGGGCAGTTCACGCTCTCGACCGCGCTCGCCGGCAACGACCTCGCCACCTTCCCCGATTTCCCGGCGGAGATCCGTGCGCCGCAGGGCACGCTGTTCGGCGTCTCGGCGTTCCAGATCAACTTCGGCTCGACCGAGATCGACACCGCCGGCGACGAGCCGGACGTGCTGGTGGCGATGAACCCGGCGGCGCTCAAGACCAACCTCGCCTCGCTGAAGCAGGGCGGCCTGATCATCGCCGACGAGGGCGAGTTCAACGACCGCAACCTCGCCAAGGCCAAATACGACGCCAATCCGCTGGAGGACGACAGCCTCGCGCGGTGGCAGTTGATGAAGCTCAACATCTCCCAGCTCACGCTCGACGCGGTGAAGCCGTTCGGGCTGGGCAACAAGGAGGCGCTGCGCTGCAAGAACATGTGGACGCTGGGGCTGGCGCTCTGGATGTTCGACCGTGACCGCGCGCCGCTGATCGACTGGCTCAAGGCCAAGTTCGCCAAGGCGCCGACGCTGGCGGAAGCCAATATCGCCGCCCTCAACGCCGGCCATGCCTATGGCGAGACGGCCGAGCTGGCCGGGCCGATGAAACAGCATCACGTGCCCGCCGCCCCCGCCGAGCCGGGGCTGTACCGCACGATCACCGGCGCTGAATCGATCAGCCTCGGCCTCGTCGCGGGCGCGCAGCTTGCGGAGTTGCCGATGTTCTTCGGCGGCTATCCGATCACGCCCGCCTCGGCGATCCTGCATCATTTGTCGCGGCTGAAGGAGTTCGGCGTCACCACCTTCCAGGCGGAGGATGAGATCGCCGCGATCGCCAGCGCGATCGGCGCGTCCTATGCCGGGCAGCTTGGCGTGACGTCTTCCTCCGGTCCGGGCGTTGCGCTGAAAGGCGAGGCGATCGGCCTCGCGATCATGACCGAACTGCCGCTCGTCATCGTCAACTCGCAGCGCGGCGGCCCCTCGACCGGCCTGCCGACCAAGACCGAGCAGTCCGACCTTTATCAGGCGGTCTACGGCCGCAACGGCGACGCCCCGATGCCGGTGATCGCGGCGCGCTCGGCGGCGGATTGCTTCGAGGTGGCGATCGAGGCGGTGCGCATCGCGACGCAATATATGACGCCGGTGATGCTGCTGACCGACGGCTATATCGCCAATGCCGCCGAGCCGTGGAAGGTGCCCGACACCAGCGCGCTCGAGCCATTCCCCGTGACTTTCCTCGATGAGGCGCCGGCTGGCGGTTTCCTGCCCTATGCCCGCGACGAAAAGGGCGCGCGGCCGTGGGTGAAGCCCGGCACGCCCGGCCTGCTCCACCGCATCGGCGGGATCGAGAAGGCTGCCGGCACCGGCAACATCGATTATTCGCCGTCCAACCACCAGTTGATGACCAACGCCCGCCGCGACAAGGTGGCGGGGATCAGGGTGCCCGACCAGACGGTCGAGGTCGGCGAGACCTCCGGCAAGCTGGCGGTGGTCGGCTGGGGATCGACCTTCGGCCCGATCCATCAGGCGGTGCGCCGTGCGCGCCGCAAGGGGCTGGACGTGAGCCACATCCACCTGCGCCACATCTGGCCGCTGCCCGCCAATCTCGGGCCGCTGCTCAAGAGCTATGAGCGCATCCTCGTGCCCGAGATGAATACGGGGCAGCTCAAGACCGTGCTGCGCGACCAGTTCCTTGTCGATGCCAGGCCGCTCAACAAGGTGTCCGGCCAGCCCTTCCGCATCGCCGAGATCGAAGCGGCGATCGAGCAGGCGCTGGGCTGAGCGGGGAGACGAGACAATGAACGAGATGACCACCATCGCCAAATCCTCCCCGAAGGACTGGGAGACGGATCAGGAAGTCCGCTGGTGCCCCGGCTGCGGCGACTATGCGATCCTCAAGGCGGTGCAGCGCACCCTGCCGGAGCTTGGCGCGCGGCCGGAGAACACCGTGTTCGTCAGCGGCATCGGCTGCTCCTCCCGCTTCCCTTATTACATGGAGACCTACGGCTTCCACACGATCCACGGCCGCGCGCCGGCGATCGCGACGGGGGTGAAGCTCGCCAACCCGGGCCTCGACGTGTGGATCATCACCGGCGACGGCGACGCGCTGTCGATCGGCGGCAATCACACGATGCACCTGATCCGGCGCAACCTCGATTGCCAGATCCTCTTGTTCAACAACGAGATCTACGGCCTCACCAAGGGGCAATATTCGCCGACCAGCCGGGTGGGCACGCAATCGCCCTCCACGCCGTTCGGCTCGGTCGATCGCCCGGCCAACCCCTGCGCCTTCGCGCTCGGGTCGGGCGCGCGCTTCGTCGGGCGCGGGATCGACGTGCACAAGAATCTGCCGACGGTGCTCAAGGCGGCCCATGCGCACAAGGGCACCGGCTTCGTCGAGATCTTCCAGAACTGCATCGTCTATAACGACGACGTGTTCGCGCCGTTCACCGCCAAGCCCAATGCGGCGGCGAACCAGCTCTGGGTCGAGCACGGCAAGCCCTTGCTGTTCGAGAATGGCACGAAGGGGCTGGCGATGGACGCCGACCGGCTGGTGCTCAAGGTGGTCGATGTCGCCGACGGCGACTGGCAGGCGGCGGGCGTGATCGTTCACGACCAGACCAATCGTGGGCTGGCGCACATGCTGGTCGAGATGCCGTCCGGCGCTTTTCCGGTCGCGCTCGGCGTGATCTTCGACGATCCCGCGCCGACCTTCGAGAGCGCGGTGGTCGCGC
The DNA here is from genome assembly GCA_001897375.1 of Sphingomonas sp. 67-36. Classification (GTDB taxonomy): domain Bacteria; phylum Pseudomonadota; class Alphaproteobacteria; order Sphingomonadales; family Sphingomonadaceae; genus Sphingomonas. The sequence continues at coordinate 29,849 of MKSU01000022.1, forward strand.
AGAACGAACGGGCGAGCGAGGGCAAGAACGCCAACCTCCAGAAGCTCTTGTCCAAGGGGCAGACGTGGATGGTCGAGAAGGAGCCGAGGGCCGAATGATGCTGGGCATGATCCTCGCGGTGGCGCTTCAGGCCGCCGCCCCCGCCGCGCCGGCTGGCGCGCAGGCGACACCCGAGCAGCGCACGCGCCTCGCACTCGCCTCGCGCGGCATGTCGCAGGCGGGCGTCGACGCGATGATCGCGGCGGAGAAGAAGCATACCGCGTCGCTCCGCAGCATCGCCGAGCGCGGTCAGGCGGCGGAGCAGAATCTGCGCGCCGCGCTGGCCAAGCGCCCGGTCGACGTCGAGGCGTTCGTCGCCGCCAATACGGCGCGCGGCGAGGCGTCGTCGGCGCTCCAGCGCGAGGCGGTGATGGTGGCGAACGAACAGATGCGCGCGCTGTCACCGGCCGATCGCGTCGTGCTGTCGCAGATCGCGGTATCGGCCTCGCAGCCGCCGCGCCAGCCGGCGAAGTCACAGCCGAAACGGTGATCCGCCGCGCCATTCCCGCCCTCGCGGGAATGGCGACGACAGCTCCGATCGAAGGGCGCGCGACCCGATTTGGCGCAGCATATTCCGACGCACCTCATGGATCGTTCCCGCCGCACTCGCTTTCGCCCTTCCGCTCGCGCCCCCAGCGGTGCAAGGCCGCGCGGGTGAATCGCCCGGGAGTCAGCGAAGCGCGGCGCGAAGACGGCCGTCTGGCGCGCGTCGTCGCGCCCTTGTTCCACCGCATCCTTGACCGGATCGACGCCGGGCTGGCCGCTGGCGCGATCGAGGCGACGCTGCCGGACGGCACGCGCCGCCTGCTCGGCGGGCGGGTCGAGGGGCCGGTGGCGATCGTCGCCATCCATCGCTGGCGCGCGCTGCGGCGGCTGGTGCTGGCCGGCTCGATCGGCTGGTATGAAGGTTGGGCGGCGGGCGACTGGTCTAGCCCCGATCCGGTGCCGTTGTTCGACCTGTTCATGCGCAACCGCGTGACGCTGGGCGAGGTGGCGCGGGCCAAGAGCGGCGTGCGGCTTGCCGGCCGGCTGCTCCACGGGCTGCGCCGCAACGACCGCGCGGGGGCGAGGCGCAACATCGCCGCACATTACGACCTCGGCAACGATTTCTACGCCGAATGGCTCGATCCGACGCTGACCTATTCGAGCGCGATCTTCGCCCCCGGCGACACGCTGGAACAGGCGCAGCGCCGCAAGCTCGCCGCGATCCTGTCGCGCACCGGCATCGGGCCGGGCGAGACATTGCTGGAGATCGGCTGCGGGTGGGGCAGCTTCGCGCTGGCGGCGGCGGAGGCGGGGGCGAGCGTTCATGCGATCACCCTCTCGGCCGAGCAGAAGGCGGTGGTGGAGCGCCGCGCGGCGGGGCTGCCCGTCACCGTCACGCTCACCGATTATCGCGACGTGACGGGCAGCTATGACGCCGTTGCCAGCATCGAGATGGTGGAGGCGGTGGGGCAGGCATATTGGCCCGACTATCTCGCGGCGATCGCCCGCGCGCTCAAGCCGGGCGGGCGCGCCGCGATCCAGCTTATCTCGATCGCCGATGACATCTGGGACGGCTATGCCCGCAACGTGGATTTCATCCAGCGCTACATCTTCCCCGGCGGCCTGCTCCTCTCCGAAACCCGCTTCCGCGCGCTGGCCGAAAGCGCGGGGCTGGCGTGGCGCGACCGTAGCGGTTTCGGCTTGGATTATGCCGAGACGTTGCGGCTGTGGCGCGAGCGGTTCGACGCGGCGGTGGCGGAAAAGCGGCTGCCGGCGCGCTTCGATCAGAAATTCATCGACTTGTGGCGCTATTATCTGATGTATTGCGAGGGAGGCTTCCGTGGCGGGGGAATCGACGTCGCGCAGGTCACGCTGATCAGGCAATCGATATAGGGGGAGCAGGGGATATGCGCTGGACGGGGCTGATCGCGGCGACATTGCTGGCGGGCGCGGCGACCGCGCAAAGCGCGCCGCAGACGAACGCTCCGCCCGCGCCGGTCAACGCCGGCGTCGCGATCACCGACCAGAACCGCGCGCACCTGCAACAGATCGGCGCGGAGATATTGTTCTGGTCGCAGGCGCAGCGCGACGAGAATTTCCCGCACATGGAGAAATTGTTCCCCGGCCATGTGGTGAGCGCGGGGAAGAAGGTGCTCGCGCTCCCGCCCGGCCCGCCGCTGCCGATCCCGGCGACCGAGGTGGACGCCTTCATGCGCGACCAGAACGTCGCGGGGCTGATCGTGGTGCAGGCCGGCACGGTGCGGCTGGAACGCTACGCGCGCGGGCTGACGCGCGAGGGGCGGTGGACGAGCTTCTCGGTCGCCAAGTCATTCACCTCGACGCTTGTCGGGGCGGCGATCCGCGACGGCTTCATCAAGTCGGTCGAGGAGCCGGTGACGAAATACATCCCGGACCTCGCCGGCAGCGCCTATGACGGCGTGACGATCGCGCAATTGCTGACGATGACGTCGGGCGTGAAGTGGAACGAGGATTATACCGATCCGAAATCCGACGTGGCGCGGATGTTCTCGATCCCCGTGCCGCCGGGGATGGACGCCACCGTCGCCTATATGCGCACCCTGCCGCGCGAGACCGTGCCGGGCGGCAAATGGGTGTACAAGACCGGCGAGACCAACCTGATCGGCGTGCTGGTCGGCAACGCGGTGAAGATGCCGCTCGCCACCTATCTCAGCGAGCGGGTGTGGAAGCGCTACGGCATGGAGCGCGACGCCTTCTGGATGACCGACGCCACCGGGCGCGAGGTGGGCGGCTGCTGCCTCTCCGTCTCGTTGCGCGATTATGCGCGGATGGGGCAACTGGCGATGGAGGGCGGCGCGGGCATCGTCGCGCCGGGCTGGTTCGCGGAGGCGACGCGCGCCCATGCCGATACCGGGCGCGGGGCCGGGTTCGGCTATGGCTATCAATGGTGGACCTATCCGGGAGACCGCTTCGGCGGAGTCGGCATCTTCGGCCAGAGCATCACCGTCGATCCCGCCAGCAAGACGGTGATCGCGATCGTCAGCGCCTGGCCGAAGGCGACCGACGATCATTTCTCGCAGGCGCGGCTGGCGTTTATCGACCGGCTGTTCGCGACGGCGAAGGCACCGCTGGCGAGGCGACCACGCCGGCGGTGAGGTTGCTGGGGCAGAGGCCTCAGACCGGCGACCATTCGATCGCGTCCTCGCCCTCATCGTCCTCGCTCACCGCGCCCGGCTCCGGCCCGATCGCCTCCAGCAGCCGGTCGAGCGCCCAGTCCACGCCGATCCCGCTCGCGCCGGAGATCGGGATCACTGGATGGCCGCTCGCCTCCTCAAGCTCGGCGGAGAGCGCGGCGATCAGTTCGTCGTCCAGCGTGTCGATCTTGTTGAGCGCGACAACCACCGGCTTGTCGTCCAGTCCCGCTCCATAGGCGGCCAGTTCGTCGCGCACGATGCGGTAGCTCTCCGCCACGTCCGGGTCGTTGGCGTCGACGAGGTGCAGCAGCACGCGGCAGCGCTCGATATGGCCGAGGAAGCGGTCGCCGATCCCCGCGCCTTCCGCCGCGCCCTCGATCAGGCCGGGGATGTCGGCGATGACGAACTCGCGCCCCTTGTGCCGCACCACGCCGAGCTGCGGCCGCGTGGTGGTGAAGGCATAGGCGCCGACCTTCGCCTGCGCATTGGTGACGGCGTTGATGAAGGTGGACTTGCCGGCGTTGGGCAGCCCGACCAGCCCGGCGTCGGCGAGCAGCTTGAGCCGCAGCCACACCCACGCTTCCTCATAGGGCCAGCCGGTGCCGTGCTGGCGCGGCGCGCGGTTGGTGGATGTCTTGTAGCTGGCGTTGCCGCGCCCGCCGTCGCCGCCGCGCAGGAATATCTCCCGCTGGCCCACGCGCACCATGTCGAGCAGCAGGGTGCGGTCCTCGTCGTCGGCGAGGATCTGCGTGCCGACCGGCACCTTGACGATCAGATCGTCGCCGCCCGCGCCGGTGCGGTTCGATCCCGATCCGCCCTGGCCGCGCTCGGCGCGGAAATGCTGCGTGTAGCGGAAGTCGATCAGCGTGTTGAGGCCGGCGACCGCCTCGAAGATGATGTCGCCGCCCTTGCCGCCGTTGCCGCCGTCCGGCCCACCATATTCGATGAACTTCTCGCGCCGGAAGCTGACCGCGCCGGGGCCGCCGGCGCCCGAACGGACGAAAATCTTGGCCTGATCGAGGAAATGCACGTCAATTCGTCCGGTCGTGAATGAGCATGTTACGCGCAAGCTGCCGCGCGCGGTTGCGCGGCAGCCCGAGCGCGCGGGTGAGGGGGGCGCCGAACAAGGCGTCGCCCAGCGCCATCAGCACGAGCTGCACCGTCTCGTCCTGGAGCGGGCGCTCGTCCTTGGAATGGCCGGCGGCCAGCTCGTCGACGAGATCGTGGATCGCCTGGAAGATCGGGTCGAGCGCATCCTCGTTACCGGTCAGGATCATCCAGCTCGCCAGCGCGCCGGCCCCGCCGGTGTCGAAGGCGTCGAATGCCAGCTCGACGATCTCCGCCGGCTCCTGATCGGTCTCGCGCTGGCGCAACACCGCCTCGCGGATCGTGCCGGTGATGAAGGCGGCCATCCGCGCGATCAGCGCCTTCTGCAAGCCGTCGGCCGAGCCGAAATGGTGAAGCAGATTGGCGTGGGTGCGCCCGATCCGCGCCGCCACCGCCTTCAGCGTCACCGCCTGCGGGCCGACCTCGACCAGCAGCGCGCGCGCCGCCTCCAGCGCGGCCTCGCGCGATTCCTCCGGGCTGAGCCGGCGGCGGGTGGGAAGGGGGGTGACGGACATGGAACGGCTGTCGGCGCTTTGTGGCGGAAATTCAATCGTGGAGTTGGCTCGGCGGTGCTCCCGGCCTCATGCCTCCGCCATTCGCCTGAGCCTGTCCAAGGGCCGCGCTCTTCATTCGGAAGAAGGAACGGCGCTTAGACAGGTTCGGCACGAATGGAGCTAAGGGCGATCACGCCGCGATCGGAAGCGAGGCCATGTCCCCCTCGTCGTCCAGATCGAGCGCCAGCACCGCGCAATCGACCTCGCCGCGATGCGCCAGCGAGTAATGCGGCTCACGCCGCACCTCGCGGAAGCCCAGCTTGGTCAGCACCTTGCGCGAGGCGGCGTTGTCGAGGTGATGGCTCGCCTCGATCCGCCGCACGCCCAGCGCGTGCCGCGCCTGCTCGATCACGATCCGCGCCGCCTCGGTGGCATAGCCGCGACCCCAGGCGTCTGGAGTCAGCCAATAGCCAAGTTCGTGGACGCCGTCCTCATGGCGCAGCCCGATGCTGCCGATCAGGCGCGGACAGTCGCCTTCATGCGCGAGGATCGCGAAGCGCGGTTCGGCCGCTCCGCGCGGCAGCGCCAGGAACGCTTCCGCATCGCCTTTCGCATAGGGCCAGGGCATGCGTGCAAGCCTGGTCGCGACCGCCTCATGCGCGATCGCCTGCGTCAGTCTCTCGGCATCTTCCGGCCACCACGGCCGCAACGTCAATCTCTTCGTCCGCGCGAACATCCGTCGCTCTCCTCACCTGTTCGCGCCGCTACGCCGCCATCATGACGGCCAAGCGACACAAGGGTTCCAGGGAGCACGAAAAAAGGGAGCCGGGGCGGACCCGTCTCCCTTGCGTCTGGCTGGTTCCTGCTGTCGGAACCCGGGTCGCCCTGGTGGGCAACCCGGCTGGTTGCCCGATGTTACTCGGCCGCTGCCTGCATAATCTCGACCGAACAGAATTTGCGGCCAAGCTTGCCGTCGTGGAACACGACACGGCCATCGACGAGCGCGAACAGGGTATGGTCCTTGCCCATGCCCACGTTGCGGCCCGGATAGAATTTGGTCCCGCGCTGACGCACGAGGATGTTGCCGGCGATGGCTTCCTGCCCGCCGAACTTCTTCACGCCGAGACGACGACCGGCCGAATCACGACCGTTACGCGACGAACCGCCTGCCTTCTTATGTGCCATTGCGATCTACTCCTTACGCTTCGGCGGCCTGGGCGGCGTCGCCCTCGGCCTGCTTGGCGGCGGCCTTCGGGGCGGCCTTCTTCTTCTCGGCCGCGCCGATCGACACGATCTTCAGGATCGTGTGCTGCTGGCGGTGGCCGTTGCGGCGGCGATAGTTGTGACGGCGGCGCTTCTTGAAGACGATGACCTTCTCGCCCTTCGCCTGCGCGATGATCTCGGCGGCGACGGTGAGGCCGGCGGTCGGCTTCAGCTCCGAACCCTCGCCCGCGAGCAGCACGTCGCCAAGCGTCACCGAGGAACCTGCGTCACCCTCGATCTTCTCGACGACGATCTTGTCTCCGGCGGCGACGCGATACTGCTTGCCGCCCGTGCGCACGATTGCGAACATGGCCCTTGTCACTTTCCAAATGCTATTACCCGAACAGGCACGCCCGTCGGGAGAAGCGGCGCGGTTAAGGCAGGCGGGTGATTCTGTCAACCGCTCTCCAGCCTCGCGCGGCTCCAATAATCAGTGCCGGTGCTCGCGCCTCAGGCTGTAGCGTCCGTCGGCATAATCGTTGAACAGCCCGGCGATCGCCGGATGGTCGATCGGCTCGTCGCTGTCGTCCGCCATCAGATTCTGCTGGCTGACATAAGCGACATAGGTCGATTCGGCGTTCTCGGCGAGCAGATGGTAGAAGGGCTGGTCCTTGCGCGGCCGGATCTTCTCCGGGATCGCCTCATACCATTCGTCGCTGTTGTTGAAGACGGGATCGACGTCGAAGATGACGCCGCGGAAATCGAACATGCGGTGGCGCACCACGTCGCCGATCGCAAAACGCGCGTGCGCGATCGGCGGCGCGGCCATGGCGGCGTCACGGGAGAACGGGGCGGCTTTGATCGTCATATCAGGCTATCTAGGGTCCAGACCCAACAGCGGCAATGCCCGGACGCCGCCGGCCCCCCGGTCGCGGACGCAACGGCCCGCTTGCACATGCCGGTCATAGCGGTTAGAGGCGCGCCCTCGATCGCCCCGCCATGCCGGCGGACGACCTCGCGGAGAGGTGCCAGAGTGGTCGATTGGGACGGTCTCGAAAACCGTTGTGGGTGCAAGCTCACCGTGGGTTCGAATCCCACCCTCTCCGCCACTATCCCGATGCAATGCCCGCTTTCCCCGCCGGCAGCGCGATCTTCGCTCAGGCTTCGTCGTACAGTAAGTTTCTCAGGACGACGGCATCGTTATGCTGTTCGTCGTGCGCGCTATAGACGAGCGTGACCATGCCGTCCCTCGCGAGGGCGCGAATCAGGTCGAGGGCGTCTGTTTGCCCGCGAAGCTCGGCGCGATAGCGGCGCTGGAATTCCGCCCAGCGTGCGGGATCGTGGCCGAACCACTGTCGCAGCCCGGTGCTGGGTGCGATGTCTTTCATCCACTCGTCGAGCGCGGCCCTGGCCTTGCTCACCCCGCGCGGCCACAGCCGGTCGACAAGGATCCGCACGCCGTCGCCCGGTTCGGCGGGTTCGTATGCGCGCTTGAGCCGGATATGTCCGGCCGGGACGGGCGCGTTGGTCATGCGGACCTCCGCGCGGCGAACGGCTCGCCCGCGATGCCGGGACTGGTGTGGATTCCGGGACGCATCGCCGCTCTCCCTGGCCGGATGATCGGTTCGACGCGGATGATCGCAAAACGATGCGGCCAACTCAATATCGCGCAGGCGCGGGCGGGGCGCTATGTTGCGGAATCCGCGATGGTTGCAGGAGCGCATGATGAGCCAACGCTTTGAAGTCGGCGATCACGTCGCCTGGAATTCGGAGGCCGGCCATGTCAGTGGCAGGATCATCGCGGTTCACACGCGGGACGTGGATTACAAGGGCTATACCCACCACGCGAGCCCGGACGATCCGCAATATGAGATCAGGAGCGACAGGACCGATCATATCGCGATGCACAAGGAATCGGCGCTGAGAAGGATCGCGGACTGAGACTCCGCTTCGCCGCTTGCCAGAGCATCACGGCAGCAGCAGCGAGGCGTCCCCATAGGAATAGAAACGATAGCCCGCCGCGATCGCATGGGCGTAGGCGGCCTGCATCCGGTCCAGCCCCATCAGCGCCGACACCAGCATGAACAGCGTCGATCGCGGCAGGTGGAAATTGGTGACGAGGCCGTCGATCCCCCGGAAGCGATAGCCGGGGGTGATGAAGATCGCGGTGTCGCCCTCGAACGGACGGATCACGCCGTCCGCGCCGGCCGCGCTCTCGATCAGCCGCAGCGAGGTGGTGCCGACCGCGATCACCCGGCCCCCGGCCACACGGGTAGCGTTGAGGCGATCGGCGGTCGGCTGGTCGATCCGGCCCCATTCGGCGTGCATCACATGATCGTCGGTGTCTTCCGCCTTCACCGGCAGGAAGGTGCCGGCGCCGACGTGCAGCGTCAGTGTGGTATGCCCAATCCCGGCGGCATCGAGCGCGGCGATCAGCGCGGGAGTGAAATGCAACGCGGCGGTGGGGGCGGCGACGGCGCCGGCCTCGCGCGCGAACATCGTCTGATAGTCCTCCGCATCGCGTGCGTCGGCGGAGCGCTTGCCGGCGATATAGGGCGGCAGCGGCATCCGCCCGGCGCGCTCGAGCAGCAGCTCGACCGGTTCGTCGCCGGCGAAGTCCAGCGCGATGCTGCCGTCCGCCCCGCGATCGCTTGCAATGGCGCTGACGCCCGCGCCGAAATCGATCGTGTCGCCGTCGCGCACCCGCTTCGCGTTGCGCACGAAGGCGCGCCAGCGGCGCGGCCCCTCGCGCTTGTGCAGCGTCGCGCCGATCCGCGCCTCGCCGCGCGTCCCCTCCAGCTGGGCGGGGATGACGCGCGTGTCGTTGAAGACGAGCAGGTCGCCGGTGCGCAACTCCAGCGGCAGGTCGGCGACCGTGCGGTCGCGCATCCCGTCGTCGCGCACGACGAGCAGCCGCGCGGATTCGCGTGGGATGGCCGGCCGGAGCGCGATTCGCTCCGGCGGCAGCGTGAAATCGAACAGATCGACGTCCATCGGCGCGCTGGCCCCGGCGGGCGCGTCAGGGCTTCTTCGGCCTGGGCGGTGCCTTGGCCGGAGCGGGGGCGGTGGGCTTGCCCGCGCCCGGCAGCGTGACCGGCCCGAGCACCGCGCCGGCATTCACAGCGGGCGGTGGTGCAGCCTGGTAGGCCGGCGGGTTGTCGCTGGCGATATAGGCGTGGATGATGCGCGTCGGGTTGGCGGGCGGCTCGCCGCGCTCGATCCCGTCGACATATTGCATTCCCTCGATCACCCGGCCGAACACCGTATATTTGTGATCGAGCGACAGCCTGGGCTGGAAGACGATGTAGAACTGGCTGTTCGCGCTGTCCTCGGACTGCGCGCGCGCCGCCGCCACCGCGCCGCGGACGTGGGGCAGATAATTGAACTCGGCCTTGATGTCCGGCAGCGTCGAGCCGCCGGTGCCGTCGCCCTTCGGATCGCCGCCCTGCGCCATGAAGCCGTCGATGACGCGGTGGAAGGTGAGGCCGTCGTAGAAATGCTGGCGGGTCAGCGTCTTGATGCGATCGACCATCAGCGGCGCGGCGTCCGGGCGCAGCAGGATCGTTACCCGCCCGCCGTCCGACAGGTCGAGCAGCCACTGGTTGGTCCTGTCGTCCAGCGCCGGCGGTGCGGCGCGCACGGCCGGCGCCTCGGTCTGGACGACCGTGTCCTTCTTTTCCTTCTTGGCGAGCGCCGGGGTCGCCACCAGCGCGCCAATGATCGCCACTACACCGATGAAACGCATCAATCCGACTTTCCAACTCGCTGCCGCGCCGATGCGCAGGCGTTGCGCCCTAAAGCATAGCGCCGCTTGCGCCAATCTGAACCTTCACGCGCCGCGCCGGCCGAGCATCTGGACGCGTGCAACCACTTCCTCGCGCACATTGGGGGTGACGAACTTGCCGATCTCCCCGCCGAAGATCGCGATCTCCTTCACCAGCCGCGAGGCGATCGGCTGGAGCGCGACATCCGCCATCAGGAAGACCGTCTCGATCCGCCCGTTGAGCTGCTGGTTCATGCCGGCCATCTGATATTCATATTCGAAATCGGCCACCGCGCGCAGCCCGCGCACGATGACCCCGGCGCCCTCACGCTCGGCGAAGTCCATCAGCAGCGAATCGAAGCTGACGACGCGGATGTCTGCGTCGATCGTCGCAACCTCGCGCTCGACGATCGCCATCCGCTCGGGCAGCGAGAACATCGGCGATTTGGAGGGGTTGGTCGTCACCCCGATCACCAGCCGGTCGACCAGCTTCGCACCGCGCCGGATGATATCCATGTGCCCGAGCGTGATCGGATCGAACGTGCCGGGATAGACGCCGATGCGGGTGGTCATGGCTCAACGATCCCTTTCCAGCACGTAATGAGCGATATCGCGCAGCAGATCCGCCTCGCGCCCGTAATGGCGCAGGTGCGCGATCGACTGGTCGACCAGCAGCCGGCAGCGCTCGCGCGCCTGATCGACGCCGAGCAGCGAGACGAACGTCTCCTTGCCCGCCTCGGCATCCTTGCGCAGCTTCTTCCCCGCCGCCGCCTCGTCGCCCTCCACGTCGATCAGGTCGTCGACGATCTGGAAGGCGAGGCCGAGATCGCGGGCATAGCCGCGCAGGCCGGTGCGCCCCTCCGGCTGCACGCGGCCGAGGATCGCGCCGGCTTCCACCGCCACGGCGATCAGCGCGCCGGTCTTGAGCGCCTGCAGCCGGCTGACGGTGGCGAGATCGAACTGCGCGCGCTCCGCCTCCAGGTCCATCGCCTGCCCGCCGGCCATCCCTGCCGGCCCGGCTGCGCGCGCCAGCTCCAGCACCAGCTCGGCGCGGACGAACGGATCGGGGTGTGTCGCGGGATCGGACAATATCTCGAACGCCAGCGTCTGCAGGCTGTCGCCGGCAAGGATCGCGGTCGCCTCGTCGAACGCCTTGTGCACGGTCGGCTTGCCGCGCCGCATGTCGTCGTCGTCCATCGCCGGCAGGTCGTCGTGGATCAGCGAATAGACGTGGATCGCCTCGATCGCGGTGCCGACCCGCGCCACGCCGTCGCGGTCGCAACCGAAGATCTGCGCGGTGGCGAAGACGAGCAGCGGGCGCAGCCGCTTGCCGCCGCCGATCGCGGCGTGGCGCATCGCGCGATACAGGCCGGCGCGCGCGTCGTCGGGAATCGTCAGCAGCGCGTCGAAGCGGGCATCGATCGCGCGCGCGGTTTCGGCCAGCGCCGCCTGGAGCGCGGGGGAGGGGTTCATCCCGCGCTGAACGGCGTGGTGGACGCGCGGCCTTCCGCGTCGAGCCGGATCGCCTCGATCCGCGCCTGCGCCGCGTCGAGCCGCTCGGCGCATCGCGCGCGCAACGCATTGCCGCGCTCGTAGAGGTCGATCGCCTCGGCGAGCGGCGTCTCGCCGGATTCGAGCTTGTGGACGATCGCTTCCAGCTCGCGCAGCGCGGCCTCGAACGTCATCGTGGCGATCGCATCTTCATCGGGGGTCGAGGCCATGGGCTGGCTATGCGGCAGGGGTTGGCCGGGGGTCAAGAACCCTAGCGCGCGTCGTTCAGCCGCACCAGCAGCGACAGGCCGAACCGGCCGAGGTTGATCGTCGCCCGCGCGACCGGCTGTGCCTCCACCACCGAATCGGCAGACGGCATGTCGAGCGAGATCAGCGGGCGGCGCTCCCCGATGCCGGCGAGGAGCAGCGCGGCGGCGATCAGCAAAAAGGCGCGGCGGCGGCGTTCCATGCGCCACGCTTTACCTTATTCGGCGGCGGCGCGAAAGGCGTCATGCGGCGAGCGGGCCGGCGGCGTGGCGCACGCGGTCGCGCCCGGCGGCCTTGGCGGCGTAGAGCGCCTGGTCGGCGTGGCGGTAGAGCGCTTTCCAGTCCTGCTCGCTGGCGATCGGCCCGGCGCAAGTGCCGAGCGAGACGGTGACGGTGAGATCGAACGGCATCCGCTCGCGCCGCACGCGCGCGAGCACCTCGGCGGCGACATCGCCGCGCCGCTCGGGCACCAGCAGCGCGAATTCCTCGCCGCCGAGCCGGGCGACCAGCGCGTCGGGCGGCGCGGCGGCGCGCAGCGCGCGCGCGACGATGCGCAACACCTCGTCGCCGCCGTCATGGCCCAGCGCGTCGTTGACCGACTTGAAATGATCGATATCGGCCAGCACCAGCAGGTGCGGCTGCCCCCGCCCGACCGCGGCGCGGAGGAAGCCGCGCCGGTTGAGCAGCCCGGTCAGCGGATCGGCGTCGGCAAGTTGCCAGGCGGCGCTCGCCCTTTCTCTCGCATCGTCGCGCTCGATCGCGATCAGGCGGAAGCGATAGGCGATGGCGAGGCCGGAGAGCAGCGCCTCCGCCGTCATTGACAGCAGGGTGGAATTGTCGAGCAGGAAGCTCCACGCGACAATCCCGAAATTCTCCGCCACCCTCATGCCGGCCAGCACCACCGGCGCGGCCCAGGAGATGACGAACAGCCACAGATAGCTGCTGCGCTCGCGCCACGCCGACCACAGGATCACCGGCACCACCGCGATCGCGATGACGAAGCTGATCGCGTGGATGCGGTCGAGCAGGTGGAAATGCCACGGCGCCAGCACGGCGAAGGCGGTCGCGGCGATACCCAGCGCCGCCATCGCGAGATCGGTCGCCCATGCCACCCAGCCCCGAAAAACTGCCGGCTCGAAGAAGCTGCGCGCGAACACCAGCACGCTGATCGTCGTGACGGAGACCATCACATAGTTGACGCGCAGCCGCTCGTTGTTCTCCAGCCCCGAGAACACCCATGCCATCGCGCCCGACGAGGAGAAGGCATAAAGCATCATCCCCGCCACCAGCACGCAATAAGCGAGCTGGAAGCGGTGGCGCAGCGCGCCCCACAAGGCGAAATTATAGACCAGCAGCGACAGGCTCAGCCCGCCGAACGCGCTGTAGAGCGCGCCGAGCAGCAGGTCCGACGCGGCGCTCTGTGCTTCGGTCGCGAGGCGCGGGGCGATGACGATGCCGCGCAGGTTCATCGAGCCGTGCACATGCCACAGCAATCGCGTCACCGGCGCCGCACGTTGCGGCAAGGCTCGTTCGAGGATCGCGCCGAGCCGGATCGCGCGGGTCGCGTCATGCCCGTTCATGCGCTGGCGCAGCACCACGCCATCGGCATAGGCGATGTAGAGCGTCGCCTCGTCCTGCCACACGCTCGCGGTGCGGACGGTCGCGGCATGGGTCGAGAGCGGGGCGGAGCGGACCCAATAGTCCCCCGCCCCGAACGATTCCTGCTCGCGCACGCAATCGTAGCGCGCGTCCGCGTGGAGCATCGCCGCCGCCGTGTCGCCGGGGCGGACCGGCGCGACGCAAGTCGTGATCGGCGTGCCGACCAGCCCGGTGCCCGCGGCCTCCGCCGGCACCGTCGCCAGCAGCGCGACGAGCGCGGCGAGCGCCGCGTATATCCATTTCAAAGCGGTGCGACCCGGCATGAGAGCGCTCTAGCGGCGAGCATCCGAACAGATCGTAAATGCGGGGAAAGGATTATTGCGCCGACAGCATTTTTTGCGATTACAGCGGGATAGGGGGTGCTCAGCCGGCGATCACGCGATCCCGGCCCTGTTCCTTCGCCTGGTAGAGCAAGGCATCGGCGCGCTCCATCGCGGCGGCGATTGAGGCCTCGTCGGGGGGCAGCGTGGTGATGCCGGCGGAGAAGGTGATCCGCCCCATCGGCTCGTCGGTTTCCCGCAGGCGGAAATGACGGTCGCCGAGCGCGAGGCGGGCCTCGTCCACCATCAGGTGCGCGGCGGCGAGATCGCCGCGCAGCACGAGCAGGAATTCCTCGCCGCCCCAGCGCCCGACGAACTCGTCGTCGAGCGAGGACTTCAGGCTCGCCGCGACGGTGCGCAGCACGCGGTCGCCGACGGCGTGGCCGTAGCGGTCGTTATAGGATTTGAAGCGGTCGATGTCGCACATCGCGATCACGCGCGGCTCGCCGTCGGCGCAGGCGCGGGCGAGATGCGCCTCGATCCCGCGACGGTTCGGCAGCCCGGTGAGCGCGTCGCGCTCCGCATCGCCCTGCGCGATCTCCAGCTTGCTGCGCATCTGCTCGAGCTGCGCGGTGGTCGCGGCCAGCTCGCGTTCCGATCGCTGCGAGCGGGCGAGCGTGGCGATCAGCAACTCGCGCAGCGGCGCCAGATCATCCTCGCTGAAATCCTCCAGCCGGAACGCCAGTTCGCGGCTGAACTCGCCGGTCACCGCCTGCGCGGAGGCGGCGAGATCGACTAGGCGCAGCGCCTGGTGGCGCAGCACGTCCGTGCCGGGAGTCGCGGGTTCCGCTGGTGGGGTAGGGGATTCACCCATCACGCCGCCGAGGAATCCGGCGTAGAGCGAATCCGCCTCCTGCTGAGTCACCCGCACGCCGCCGTCGATGATCGCGGCGATCGCCTGGCTGAGCGCCGGCAGCGTCCCCCAGCAATGAAAGAATCCGAGCGCATAGTTGCGCGGGGTCGCCGGCAGCCGCTGCTGCTCAAGAAACGCGAGCGTTCGTTCGCAAAGTTCTCTGGTCGCCTTCATGCCCCCTGCCTAGCGCAGGATGGTTAAAGGACGGGTAAAGCATTCCTCCGAAACCGTGGCATCTGCCGGGTAGCGACCGGCGGGACGGAAGGCGGCGTGGATCGTCGTCCGCGCCGCCCCCGTCTTCGCTCAGGCCTTGACCTTCTCCACGCGGCCGCCGCCCTTCTTGCGCGGCTTCTTCGGCGCGGCGGGGACGATCTCGAAGGCCAGCGCGCCGTCCTTAAGCTTCACCGTCACCTCGCCACCGTGAACGAGCTTGCCGAACAGCAGCTCCTCGGCGAGCGGCTGCTTGATCTTCTCCTGGATCAGCCGGCTCATCGGCCGCGCGCCATAGAGCTTGTCATAGCCCTTGTCGGTCAGCCACTGGCGCGCATCGTCGGTCAGCTTGATATGCACGTCGCGATCCGCGAGCTGCAGTTCGAGCTGGAGGATGAACTTGTCCACCACCCGCGCGACGACCTCCGGCGGCAGATAGCCGAACGGCACGATCGCATCGAGCCGGTTGCGGAATTCCGGCGTGAACATGCGTTGCACCGCCTGCTCGTCCTCGCCCTCGCGGGTGAGGTTGCCGAAGCCGACCGTCTCGCGCGCCATGTCGGACGCGCCCGCATTGGTCGTCATGATGAGGATGACGTTGCGGAAATCTACCGTCTTGCCGTGGTGGTCGGTGAGCTTGCCGTTGTCCATCACCTGCAACAGGATGTTGAACAGGTCCGGGTGGGCCTTCTCGATCTCGTCGAGCAGCAGCACGCTGTGCGGATTCTGGTCCACCGCGTCGGTGAGCAGGCCGCCCTGATCGTAGCCGACATAGCCCGGAGGCGCGCCGATCAGCCGGCTGACCGAATGGCGTTCCATATATTCGGACATGTCGAACCGCTGGAGCGGGATGCCCATGATCGAGGCGAGCTGCTTCGCCACCTCGGTCTTGCCCACGCCGGTCGGGCCGGTGAACAGGTAGCAGCCGATCGGCTTCTCCGGATCGCGCAGGCCCGCGCGGCTGAGCTTGATCGCCGAGGACAGATTCTCGATCGCCTTGTTCTGGCCGAACACGACGCGCTTGAGATCGGTGTCGAGCGTCTCCAGCACCTTCTTGTCGTCGCTGCTCACCGTCTTCGGCGGGATGCGCGCCATGGTGGCGATCACCGCCTCGATCTCCTTGGGCGTGATCGTCTTCTTGCGCTTGGAAGGCGCCACCAGCATCTGCATCGCGCCGACCTCGTCGATCACGTCGATCGCCTTGTCGGGCAGCTTGCGGTCGTTGATGTAGCGCGCCGACAGCTCAACCGCCGACTTGATCGCGTCGGGCGTGTATTTCACGCTGTGATGGCTCTCGAAGGCGGAGCGCAGTCCGGCGAGAATCTTGATCGTGTCCTCGATCGTCGGCTCGTTGACGTCGATCTTCTGGAACCGGCGCAGCAGCGCGCGATCCTTCTCGAAATGGTTGCGGAACTCCTTGTACGTCGTGGAGCCGATGCAGCGGATCGTCCCGCCGGAAAGGGCGGGCTTGAGCAGGTTCGAGGCGTCCATCGCCCCGCCGCTGGTCGCGCCTGCGCCGATCACGGTGTGGATCTCGTCGATGAACAGCACCGCGTGCGGCAGCTTCTCCAGCTCGTTGACGACCTGTTTCAGCCGCTCCTCGAAATCGCCGCGATAGCGGGTGCCGGCGAGCAGCGCGCCCATGTCGAGCGAATAGATCACGGCGGGCTTCAGCACGTCGGGGACGTCGCCCTCGACGATCTTGCGCGCCAGCCCCTCGGCGATGGCGGTCTTGCCGACGCCGGGATCGCCCACGTAGAGCGGGTTGTTCTTCGAGCGGCGGCAGAGAATCTGCACCGTGCGGTCCACCTCCGGCCCGCGCCCGATCAGCGGATCGACCTTGCCGGCCTTCGCCTTTTCGTTGAGGTCGACGGTGAATTGCTTGAGGGCGCTTTCGCCCTTCTGCTTGGTCTCCGCCTTCTCCTTTTTTTCCTCCTCGACGCCCTTGGGGGGCGGCGCGTCGCCGGCGGCATTGCCCTTGCCGACGCCGTGGCTGATGTAGCTCACCGCATCCAGCCGGCTCATGTCCTGCTGCTGGAGGAAATAGACCGCGTAGCTCTCGCGCTCGGAGAACAGGGCGACGAGCACGTTGGCGCCGGTCACCTCGTCGCGGCCGGAGGACTGGACGTGCAGGATCGCGCGCTGGACGACGCGCTGGAAGCCGCTGGTCGGCGAGGGATCGGTCGCGGCCTCGACCTTCAGCGCGCCCAACTCGGTGTCGAGATAATGCGCGACGGTGGTCTTGAGTTCGCCGAGATCGACACCGCAGGCCGCCATCACCTGGCTGGCATGTTCGTCGTCGATCAGCGCGAGCAGCAGATGCTCCAGCGTCGCATATTCGTGGCGGCGGGAGGATGCGGCCTCGAGCGCCTTGTGCAGCGTGGTTTCGAGAGCGCTGGCAAAGGATGGCATTACGATACTCCTGACGGGCCGCGACACACGCGCGGCCCCTTTTCCACTATGTCGGGAGGGAGGGGCCTCGCATCAAGCGCCGGGGCCTCCGCATCGGGAGCAACGTGCCGACCCGATGCGCCAGCACTCATCGCTTGAATAGCGCGTCGGCGCTTGCGCGATGGTTAACGGCGCTATCGATCTTGCGGCGGCAACGCGCGACCTCGCCTTCCAGCGCGGTGATCCGCGCCTCCAGCTCCGCCACGGAAAGACGATCGAGATCCTCGCGCAGCAGCGCGGTGAGCGGATCGTCGGGCCGGGGGCCGAGGATATCGTCCAGATCCATGTCGAGAGCGTTGACCGCCGCAGGTGCGAAGTCAATAAGCGACGGAATAATCTGGGTGGGGCGTAAGACGGATGTCCGAGATTCCGACGACGATGCTGGCGATCGATCCCGAATCGCCCGGCGGGCCGGAAGTGCTGGTGCCGGTCGAGCGGCCGGTGCCACGGCCCGGCGCGGGCGAGGTGCTGATCCGCGTCGCCGCCGCCGGGGTCAACCGCCCGGACGTGGTGCAGCGGCTCGGCGCCTATCCGCCGCCGCCGGGGGCGCCCTCAATCCTCGGGCTGGAACTGTCGGGCACGGTCGCTGCCGTTGGAGCGGAGGTCGATCCGGCGATGATCGGCGCGCGGGTCTGCGCCCTGGTGGCGGGCGGGGCCTATGCCCAATATGCCGTCGCGCCCGCCGGCATATGCCTGCCGGTGCCGGAGGTCGTGACGATGATCGAGGCGGCGGCGATCCCCGAAACGCTGTTCACCGTCTGGACAAACTTGTTCGAGCGCGCCTTCGCGGTGGAGGGCGACGCGGTGCTGGTCCACGGCGGCACCAGCGGGATCGGCACGATGGCGATCACGCTCGCCAATATCTTCGGGCTGGAGATCATCGTCACCGCCGGATCGGACGAAAAGGTCGCCGCCGCGAGGAGGCTCGGCGCGGACCATGCGATCAACTATCGCACCGAGGATTTCGTCGCGCGGGTGAAGGAGATCACCGGCGGCAAGGGCGTCGCGGCGGTGCTGGACATGGTCGGCGGCGATTACGTGCCGCGCAACCTGAAATGCCTTGCCGAGGATGGCCGCCACGTCTCGATCGCGGTGCAGGGCGGGGCGAGCGCGACGATCCCGATCTTCGACATCATGCGCCGCCGCCTGACGCTGACCGGATCGACGCTGCGCCCGCGCGACACCGGCTTCAAGACGCTCGTGGCGGAGGAGCTGAAGCGGACGGTGTGGCCTTATGTCGAGGCCGGCCGGCTGCGTCCGGTGATCGACCGCACCTATCCATTGGCGGAAGCCGCCGAGGCGCACCGCCGGATGGAGGCGGGCGCGCATGTCGGGAAGATCGTGCTGACGATGGAGTGACGCCGGGGCGGCACGCCCCGGCGAGCCCGATCAGTGGCGGAACGGGTCCACGAAGCCTAGCCCGCCCGCATCCTCGTCGCCGGCGGCTTCGGCATCGCGCGCGGCCTGCTGGCGCTCGGCGCGGAGCTGTTCGATCAGCGCCTCGCGGTCACCCTCCAGCCGGTGATCGGTCGGCGCCTGCTCGACGCCCGACGCCTTGGCGGCCTTCGCCACCGCCGCGTCAAGCTCGCGCTGCGTGGTGAGGCCAAGCGTCACCGGGTCCTTCGGCACGATATTGGCGATGTTCCAGTGCGTGCGGTCGCGGATCGCGGCGATCGTGGTGCGCGTCGTGCCGATCAGGTTCGAGATCGTGCCGTCCGAGATTTCCGGGTGGTTGCGGATGATCCAGGCGATGCCGTCCGGCTTGTCCTGTCGCTTGGAGACCGGCGTATAACGCGGCCCCTTGGTGCGGCGGACCTGCTCCGGCCCCTTGGTCATCTGGAGGCGATAGTCGGGATCCGCCTGCCCCTTCTCGATCTGCTCCATCGTCAGCTCGTGCGCGCGGACGGGATCGCGGCCGGTCAGCTTGGTGCCGGCGGTGTCGTCTGCGATCGCCTGCACCTCCAGGATGTGGAGGCCGCAGAAGTCGGCGATCTGCTCGAAGCTGAGCGCGGTATTGTCGACCAGCCAGGAGGCGGTCGCATGGGGCATGAGCGGCTGGGCCACGGGAAAACTCCGTCGGAAACAAATAGGGCCGCCCCTTACCGGAGCGGCCGTGTCACGCGGACCGACTTAGTGCGCCCCGCGTCTGAGGGCAAGCATCAAGCGGCAAGGCTCGCGGGAACCGGCGCCAATGCGGCGAGGAACTGCTCCGCGCTTGCCCGCCAGGTGTGGCGCGCGCCAAGCTCGGCGCAGCGGTGCGGATCGAGCGCCAGCGCGCGGTCGATCGCGGCCGGGAGGTCCTCGTCCATCGCCCCGCTCTCCGGCGTCAGCACGTCGAGCGGGCCGGCGACAGGGAAGGCGGCGACCGGCGTGCCGCAGGCCAGCGCCTCGATCATCACCAGCCCGAACGTGTCGGTGCGGCTCGGAAAGACCAGCACGTCCGCCGTGCGATAGGCCGCCGCCAGCGCCTCCCCGAACCGCGCGCCGAGAAAATGCGTCCGCGGGAAACGTGCCTCGAGCGCCGCGCGCGCCGGGCCGTCGCCGACCATCACCTTGCTGCCGGGATGGTCGGCCGAGAGGAAGGCGGCGACGTTCTTCTCCACCGCCACCCGTCCGACATAGAGCATGATCGGGCGCGGCAGCGCGGCGATCGCCGCATCGAGCACGCCATGCGGGCGGAACGCCGCCGCCACGCCCCGGCCCCAGCGCCGCGCGTGCGGCAGGCCATGCGCGGCCAGCGTCGCCTCGATCGTCGGGGTGGAGGCGAGGATGCCCTGCGCTGGCGCGTGGAACCAGCGGATATAGCGCCACACCCATTCCGGGTTCACCCCGGTGCGGGCCGCGACATAATCGGGGAATTGCGTGTGATAGGCGGTGGTGAAAGGCCGCCCGCGCACCACGCACCAGCGCCGCGCCGCAACGCCGAGCGGCCCTTCCGTGGCGATATGCACCGCCTCCGCCGCGAAGGCCGCGATACGGTCCCCCACCGCGCGCACCCCGGCGAGGGCGAGCCGTATCTCGGGATAGGTCGGGCAGGGCAGCGAGCGGAAGGTATCCGGCGCGACCACCAGCACCTGATGGCCCATCGCGCGCAACTCGCCGATCACCGCCTCCAGCGAGCGGACCACGCCGTTGACCTGCGGCGCCCAGGCGTCGGTGACGATCGCGATGCGCATGTCAGGCCGCCAGCGGCACGACGGTGTCGCCGGCCCGCGCCGCCATCTCGTCCGCCCAGTGCAGCACCTCCATCCGTCCGTCGAAATGCTCGACCAGGGCGGTGCAGCCCTCCACCCAGTCGCCGTCGTTATAATATCGGATGCCCGCGATCTCGCGGATCTCGGCGGTGTGGATATGGCCGCACACCACCCCGTCCACCCCGCGCGATCCGGCGGCGTGTGCCACCACTTCCTCGAAATGCGAGATGAAGGCGACGGCGTTCTTCACCTTCGCCTTGGCATGTTTCGACAGCGACCAGTAAGGCAGGTCGAGGCGCCGGCGCACGGCGTTGACCCAGCGGTTCAGCGCCATCAGCACATGATAGGCGGCGTCCCCGACATGCGCGAGCCAGCGGTGCGCCAGCGTGATCGCGTCGAACTCGTCGCCGTGCAGGACGAGCAGGCGCTTGCCGTCCGCCGTCTCGTGGATCGCCTTGCGGCGGATCGCGATGCCGCCGAAATCGAGGCCGGAGAACTGGCGGAACACCTCGTCGTGGTTGCCGGGGATATAGATCATCCGCGTGCCGCGCCGCGCGCGCTTGAGCAGCCGCCACACCACGTCGTTATGGCTGGCGGGCCAGTAGAACTTTTTCTTGAGCCGCCAGCCGTCGATCATGTCGCCGACGAGGTACATCGTCTCGCTGTCGACGTGATCGAGGAAGTCGATCAGCATGTCGGCATTGCAGCCGCGCGTGCCGAGATGGACGTCGCTGATCCAGATCGTGCGATAGCGCCGCCGTTCGGTCACCATCCGTTCGGGAAGATGCGGTCGGCTGTTGGTGAAATCGGCAAGATCGGCGATGTCCCCGGCAATCGCGGCGATCGGCAGAACGGTCGTCGGCATGGGCGGCCCTCCCTGAAGCCGCCATGCCCTGTGGGTGTTACGCGCGTGTCACGCCGCCGTGACGGTTTGAAGAAAGTTCAATCGTCCATCGCGATATGGCCGGGCAGCGCGGCGACGCGCGCCAGCCATGCCTCCACCGCCGGATAATGCGACAGGCCGAACCCTCCCTCGCCGGCAACATGGGTATAGGCATAGAGCGAGATGTCGGCGAGCGTGAAGCGTCCGGCCGCGAACCATTCCGCGCGCTCGAGATGCTCGTCCATCAGCTTCAGCGCGTCACGCCCGGCAGCCTCCTTCGCCGGGAGCGCCGCACGCTGCGCCTCCGTGAGATGCGCTTCGCCGATCAGCGCGCGCCAGAAGCGCAGCGTCGCCACGTTCGGCTCATGGTTATATTGTTCCCAGAACATCCAGCGCAGCATGTCCGCATGGTCGAAACGGTCCTGTGGGATCAGCGCGGAGCCATGGGCGAGATAGATGCACGCCGCCGCGCTCTCCGGCAGGTAATCGTCGCCGATCTGGAGCACCGGGATGCGTCCGTTGGCGTTGACCTCCGTCAGGAAGGCGGCGGTGCGCGTCTCCCCACGCCTGATGTCATAGAACCGCCGCTCGATCGGGATGCTGACATGCGCCGCCGTCAGGCGGATTTTGTAGCAATTGCCCGAAACCGGGTCTTCATGGAGGATCAGCGCGCTCATCGGCGAACGGTGATGCCGCGCGCTACCCAGCGCAAATGAAAACGGCGCGCGCGATGAAAAGCGCCGCTTGTCGCTCGCCGCTTCGCGCGATGTTAACCATCCGTGCCTAACGCGGGCGCATGTCCGCGCTCGCCCGTCTGCCGCTGATCCTGCTGCCGGTCGCGCTCTTCCTTGCGCTGTTCCATCCGGCGACGCTGGAGGTGGGCAATGTCGGCTGGCTGCTGCGCGGCAGCGACAATGGCGAGAATGCGCTCGGCACTCATGCCTGGCTGCATGACCGCGACGCGGGCTGGAGCGCGCGCACGACCCTGCTCAACGCGCCCGAGGGCGTCCCCGTCCTGTTCACGGACTCCAATCCGCTCGTCACGCTGGCGGCGAAACCCCTCGCGCGCCTGCTGCCGGCCGATGCGCAACTGGTCGGGCCGTGGGTGCTGCTGTGCCTGTTCCTGCAAACATGGTTCGCGTGGCTGCTGCTGCGCAGATATGCGCCCGATCCGCTCAGCCTGTGGTGCGGCGTTGCGCTGCTCGCCGCGCCGCCGACGCTGCTGAACCGCTACATCCACACCAATCTGTTCGCGCACTGGCTGATCCTGTGGGCCTTGTGGCTGTTCACCGATCCACGGCGCAGCCGCTCGCCGCTGCACTGGGCCGCGCTGCTCGTCGTGACGGCGCTGGTCCACAGCTATCTGCTGGTGATGGTCGCGGCGATCTGGGCCAGCGCGGTGATGATGACGTTCTGGCAAGGCGGGGGCGGGGAGCGCCTGCGGATCGCGGTCGCCGCCATCGCGACGCTGGGCGCGGTGGTATTGGTCGAACGGTGGCTCGGCGCGGGCGGCCGTTTCGCGGTCACCGGCACCTATGGCTATTTCGCGATGCCGCTCGACGCGCTGTGGAACCCGGCCAATCCGGGCTACGGCACGCTGCTTCCAGCGATCCCGCAACGCGAGGGGCGCGGGCTGGAAGGATTCCAGTATCTCGGCCTCGGCATATTGCTGCTGGCGCCGGCGGCGCTCTACGCTGCGGCGCGCGGCGCGGGCGGAGACGGCGCCACGCTGCGCCGGCTGGCATGGCTTGCGCCGGCGTTCATCGTGCTGACGCTGGTCGCGATCAGCAACTTCCCCGATTTCGCGGGAATGAAGGTCGCGCGGTTCGCGCTGCCGGACGCCTTCGCGCCGCTGCTCGACATGGTGCGCGCGTCGGGGCGGCTGTTCTGGCCGGTCGCCTATACGCTGATCTTCGCGCTGCTCGTTCTCGTCTTCCGCTTGCGTGGGCACGCGCAGTTGCTACTCGTCGGCGCGCTGGCGATCCAGATCGCGGACACGGCGGGGATCGCGGCGGCGGTGCGCTCGACCAGCGCGGAAGCGGGGCGGCACGTCGCTTATGTCCGCACGCGCGATCCGCGCTGGGACGCCGCGATCGCGGCGGCGCGCGACGTGACGTTCGTTCCCGCGAAGGCCGAGGCGGATCTCGCGCTCTTCCAGGAGGTCGCGTGGCGTGCGGTCGATCGCGGGCGGCCGGTGCGGCTCGTCTATGCCGCGCGCAAGTCTCCGGTGACCGAAGCGCGGCTGGCGAAGGAAGCCGCCGATTTCAACGCCGGGCGACTCGATCCGGACCGGCTCTACGTGCTGACCGGCGCCGCGAAAGCGCCTTCCGGTGCGCGGACCCTGGTGCTGGACGGCGTCACGCTGGTCGTCCCCCGGCGCATGGCGGCCAACCCGATCGCTTGAGAAAAGCGCGCGTCGGTGGCACGAGCGTTTGCGATGGCAGCAAATCTCCAGCGCACCCTGATCGGCGACGAGGGGTTGACCCCGACCAGCCACGCCGGCCTGACCTTCCCCTTCGGCGAACGCGGGCCGGAGCCGGGCGAGCTGCTCGCGCTGGCGGAGGGCATCCGCTGGTGGCGGGTGCCGATGTCCGGCCCGCTCAAGCACGTCAACGGCCTGATCCTCGACGACGGCGCGCACGAGGCGCTGGCGATCGACACCGGCACGGCCTCGCCGCGCTCGACCGAGGCGTGGAACACGATCCTCGACGGGCCGCTCGCCGGCACGCGGATCAGCCGCATCCTCGGCACGCACCTGCATCCCGATCATATCGGCCTCGCCGGCTGGCTCTCGCGCCGCTTCGACGATGCGCCGGTGGTGATGACGCGCACCGAATGGCTGATGGCGCGGATGCTTTCCGCCGACGCCCGGCCGGAAGTGCCGCGCGAGCAGCTCGATTTCTGGCGCGGCGCCGGGTGGGACGAAGCGCAGGTCGCGCGTGGCGCCGCGAGCGGCTGGTCGAACTTCGCGAAGATGATCTCGCGCCTGCCGCTTACCTATACGCGCATCCGGGACGGCGAGGTGCTGCGGATCGGCGGCGACGACTGGCATGTCGTCACCGGCAGCGGGCACAGCCCGGAGCATGCCTGCCTCGTCAGCTACGAGCGGCGCATCCTGATCGCTGGCGATCAGGTGCTGCCCAAGATCAGCTCGAACGTCTCGCTGCACGTCAGCCAGCATAACGAGGACCCGCTCGGCGACTGGCTCGAATCGATCGCGAAGTTCAAGCGGCTGCCGGAGGACCTGCTGGTGCTGCCGGGGCATGGCGACCCCTTCCACGGCCTCCACACCCGGCTCGACGCGCTCGATCGCGAGCATCGCGAGCGGCTCGACGCGCTGGTCGAGCTGATGGCGGCGGGGCCGATCCGCGCGGTCGATTGCTTCACCACCCTGTTCCGCCGCCCGATCGGACAGGAGGTGATCGGCATGGCGACCGGCGAGGCGCTCGCCCACCTGCGCCGGCTGGAGATGGAGGGCCGCGCGGTGCGCGAGGCGCGCGACGGCGTGTGGAGGTTCCACCGCGCCTGACGCGCGGCTTCCACTTCGCCCGCCAGCGGCTATGATCCGCCGCGCGCCGGGGGGCGAATCGGGAGACCAGGACATGACCGATCCGTCGCTGCGCGAATCCGCCGTCCGGCTGTACGACGACTTCACCCACGAGCATCGCGACCGGCGCACGTTGCTGCGCGAGATGACCGCGCTGGCCGGCTCGGCCGCCGCCGCGGAGGCGCTTATCGCGGCGATCGGCGCGTCGCCCGCCGCCGCGGCGATCACCGCGCCCGACGACAGGCGTCTGCTGACGCAGACGGTAAACGCCACCGCCGCCGGCAAGCCCTCGATCGCCTATCTCGCGCGGCCGAAGGCGGGCGGGCGCAAGCTCGGCACGGTGATGGTGATCCACGAGAATCGCGGGCTGAACGATCATATCCGCGATGTCGCCCGGCGCATCGCGCTGGCCGGCTTCCGCGCCGTCGCGCCTGATTTCCTTGCCCCGTGGGGTGGGACCCCCGCCGACGAGGACAAGGCGCGCGACATGATCGCCAAGGTCGATTACGATCTCGTCATCGCGCAGGGCCTCGCGATCCTCGCCGAGGCGAAGCGCGGGCCGGAAACGAGCGGCAAGGGCGGCGTGATCGGCTTCTGCTGGGGTGGCGCGCTGGTGAATCGCCTCGCGGTAGCCGGCGGAAAGGCGATCGACGCGGCGGTGGCCTATTACGGCCCCGCCCCTGCGCCGGCGGAGGCCGCGAGGGTCGAGGCGCCGATATTGCTCCATTACGCCGGCAAGGACACGCGCGTCGCGCAGACCGGCGAGCCATGGGTCGCCGCGCTCAAGGCAGCGGGGAAGAAGGTGGAGAGCTTCACCTATCCCGGCGTGGATCACGCCTTCAACAACGACACGTCGGCGGAGCGCTACGACAAGGCCGCGGCGGACCTCGCCTGGGGGCGGTCGATCGCGTTCCTGCACAAATATCTTGACGGCTGACGGACAGAAGTTCCTATTTTGTTCATGTCGAATCGACAGGAGACGATGATGAGCGAGCTGGCTTTCTACACCAATCCGATGTCGCGCGGCCGCATCGTCCGCTGGATGCTGGAGGAGATCGGCGCGCCTTATGAAACGGTGCTGCTCGATTACGGCACGACGATGAAGGCGCCCGACTATCTCGCGATCAACCCGATGGGCAAGGTGCCGGCGATCGTCCACAAGGGGCGCGTCGTCACCGAAGGGGCGGCGATCATCGCCTATCTGGCGGAAGCGTTCCCGGAGGCGGGGCTGGCGCCGGTCGCCGACGAGCGCGCGGATTATTATCGCTGGATGTTCTTCGCCGCCGGGCCGGTCGAGGCGGCGACCACGGACCGCTCGTTCGGTGTCCAGCCGGATGCGCGACAGCAGACGATGGCGGGCTATGGCACGCTCGATCGCGTCGTGGACGTGCTGGAACAGGCGGTGAGCGCGCATCCCTATATCGCCGGGGAGCGGTTCACGGCGGCGGACGTCTATGTCGGCAGCCATGTCGGCTGGGGGATGCAGTTCGGCTCGCTGCCGAAGCGGGAGGCGTTCGAACGCTATGTCGAGCGCATCATGAGCCGCCCGGCGGCGGCGCGCGCGCGGGAGATCGACGATGCGCTGATCCCGCAGCAGGAACCGGCCGGCTGATCGCTGCGCGGGGTCGTAACCGGGGCCGGGCGGCGCGAAGGGGCGCGTCGCTCCACGGCGTTGCCATCGCGGAGCGGCGATGACATTCTGCGTGCGCCCGGATAAGGGGCGGCAGAATCAGTCAGAAGAGACAGGTCATTCGCCAGATCGCCGCGCTTCCCTATCGCATCGACGGATCGACGCGGGACAGCGAAGTCCAGGTTTTGCTCGTCACCTCGCGCGGCACGGGGCGCTGGGTCGTGCCCAAGGGGAATATCGGCCCCGGCGCGACGCTCCATTCGGCCGCCGCGCAGGAGGCGGAGGAGGAGGCCGGCGTGTGTGGCGCTTTGTGCCCGGTGCCGCTCGGCGCCTATCGCTATCGCAAGCGGCGCAGCAGCGGCGCCTCGCTGATGGTCGACGTGGACGTCTTTCCGCTGGCGGTGACTCGCGAGCTGCCGAAGTGGAAGGAGCAGGCCGAGCGCGACCGCCGCTGGTTCTCGCTCGCCGACGCCGCCCATGCGGTGGACGAGCCGGACCTGCGCGAGCTGATCCGTTCCTTCGCCCCGTCGCAGTTCGAGGCGGCGGTGCGGCGGCGCCCTTCGCTGATCAGTCAACAACCCATTTCCGGAGTCCGCTCGATGTTCGCCTGGTTCCAGCGACTGCTGCCCAAGACCGGCAATTTCTTCGACCTGTTCGAGGCCCATGCCGCGACGGTGCTGGCCGGCGCGGAAGCCACCGCGCGGCTGCTGGAGGGCGGCCCGGCCGCGCGCGAGCATATCACCGAGATCATCGAGCGCGAGCATGACGCCGACCAGATCACCCGCGAGGTGCTGACGACGGTGCGGACCACCTTCCTCACCCCGTTCGATCGCGGCGCGATCACCGCGCTGGTCGGCGCGCTGGACGATACGATCGACGAGATGCAGGCGGCGGCGAACGCGATCGACCTGTATCAGGTGACCGAGTTCGCGCCCGAGATGCGCGACATGGCGGGGATCGTGCTGGACGCCGCGCGGCTGGCGGCGGAGGCGATGCCGCTGCTGCGCGACGTGAGCCGCAACGGCGCGCGGCTGCACGAGCTGACCGAGCGGCTGGTGCGGATCGAGGGCCATGCCGACGATATCCATGCCGCCGGGCTGAAGCGCTCGCTGGAAGCCTATGGCCGGACCGACACGTTGCGCTTCGTCGTGGAGCGCGAACTCTACAAGCATCTGGAGCGGATCGTCGATGCGTTCGAGGATGTCGCCGACGAGATCGACGGCATCGTGATCGACCACGCCTGATCGCCCGCGATGCACGACCTCGCCTTTCCGCTGCTCGTCGGGCTGATCCTGGTCGCGCTCGCGTTCGACTATCTCAACGGCCTGCACGACGCGGCCAATTCGATCGCCACCGTCGTCGCGACGCGGCTGCTGTCCCCGGTGAAGGCGGTGGCGTTCGCCGCCTTCTTCAACTTCGCCGCCTATTTCCTGACGATCGCCTTCCCCAGCCTCCATGCCGTCGCCGAGACGATCGGCAAGGGGCTGGTCGACAAGGATATCGTCACGCCCGCGGTGATCTTCGGCGCGCTCGGCGGGGCGATGTCGTGGAACGTCATCACCTGGCTGCGCGGCATCCCCTCGTCGTCCAGCCACGCGCTGGTCGGTGGGCTGATCGGCGCGGGGGTGGCGCATGGCGGCATCGGCGTGGTGAAATGGGCGGGGCTGAACAAGACGTTGCTCGCGATCGTGCTCTCGCCGCTGCTCGGCATGATGCTGGCGATGCTGGTGATGCTGGTCAGCAGCTGGGCGCTGCACCGCGCGACGACCTTCCAGGCGGAACGCTCGTTCCGCGCGCTGCACCTCGTCTCCTCGGCGACCTATTCGCTCAGCCACGGCCTCAACGACGCGCAGAAGACGATGGGGATCATCACCGTCCTGCTCTATTCCACCGGCTATCTCAGCGGCCCGTTCGCGGTGCCCCACTGGGTCGCCGTGAGCTGCTATATCGCGATCGCGCTCGGCACGGTGACGGGCGGGTGGAAGATCATCGAGACGATGGGCTCGCGCATCACCAAGCTGTCGCAGCATCAGGGCTTCAGCGCCTCGCTCGCCGGGTCGATCGTGCTGTTCGGCGCCTCGGTGCTGGGCGTCCCGGTGTCGACCACCCACACGATCACCGGCGCGATCGTCGGCGCGGGGACGGCGCGGCGCGCCTCCTCCGTGCGCTGGGGCGTGGCGAGCAATGTGGTGGTGGCGTGGATCATCACCATCCCCGCGTCGGCCGCGATCGGCGCGGCCTTCTATCTGGCGACGCGGCTGTTCTGACGGGATCGGGCGGGTGACGCCCGCTCCCGTCAGAACATCTTGCGCAGCGACACGCTGATCGTCCGCCCGAGCGGATCGAGATAGCCTGGTTGATAGGCGAGCGGCGTCGCGCCGGTCGCGTCGGTAACGCGCTGGCGGCTGTTGAAGATATTGTCGACGCCCAGCGACAGCCGCAGCCCGCGCGCCCATTTCTCGTGCGGCACGCGATTCTGGATGTTCGCGAACAGCCGCAGGTTGAAGGTCGCGAGCGAGGAGAAATGCAGGTCGCCGACCGCCGGGGTTGCGGAGGTCTTCGTCGTCGCCGCGCCGCGCCAGCTTCCGCTCAGCCGCAGGCCGACGCCGTTGTCGACCACGCCGGCGTTGAACGAGATCTGATGACGCGGCTGGGTGATCGCGCCGATCGTGTCGCCCGCGAGCAGGTCTAGCGGCTGCGTGCCGTCGCGCAGGATCAACGTGTCGCGGATCGACCATGTGTGCCAGATCGAAAGCTGGAGCCGCGCCTCGTTGCCGCCGCCGCCACGGAACCCGCCGCGGAAGCCGCCCCGGCCGCCGCCACCGCGCCCGCCGAAGCCGCCGCCCGCGCCATCGGCATGATCGAAGCCGCCCGGACCGCCCGGACCACCGGGGCCGCCCGGTCCGCCGAAGCCTCCCGGCGGCGGGCCACCCGGCGGCGGCCCCATGTCGTCGGGCGGTGGGGGAGGGGTGTCCATCCCGCCGTCGCGGCGCTGGCCGTTGACGACGACATCGCCCGGCGCGCCGGGAGCGCCGTCACGGAATTGCGGGGGCGGGCCGCCCTCCGCGCCGGATTGGCCGAGGCCGCGCCCGGTTTCGCCGCCCGCGCGCCGACGCTCGCGCCACGCCGCCCAGCCGCCCGGCGGCGGCGCCGGACGCGTCGCGGCGCGTAGCACCTTGGAGAAGACGATGCCCCAGCGGAACTGCTCCTTCTCCTCGCGTGCGAAGTTCAGTGGCCGCGTGTCGATGCTTTCCAGCTCGCCGCTGTCGGGATCGCGGAAGAACAGGTTGGGGAAGGCCTGCTGCGCCACCAGGCTCGCGCCGGAGAGGCTGCCGATCGGATTGTTCACCCGGCTGCTGAGGTAATTGGCGTTGATCGTCAGATCGAGCTTCGACGCCGGCTTCAGGGAGAAGCCCAGCTTGAACACATGCCGGTCGTCGGCCTTCAGGTCCGGATTGCCGCCGGTGATCTGCGACACCTGCACCGTCTGCCCGGTGACGAAATCGAAGATGCGCACGTTCGGCGTGACGAGCAGCGGCCCGCGAAGCTGTTGCAGCGTCGGCGCGACGCGATCCTCGTTGACCGAGGCGATCACGGTGATCCCGGTGCGCGGCGTCCAGTTCAGCCCATAGCCGAAGGTGCCGAGCGTGCCGTAATCGGAAAGCTGGTTGATCTCGCCGTTGACGTTGGCGGTGAGCGTGCCGATCGCGCCGCCGAAGCCGGTCTTGGCGCTGGTGATCGGCACGTCGAAGCTGAGCTGGGCATTGCCGGTCGAGCGGGTGACGGCGTTCGACATGGTGGTGCCGCCGCCGAGCCGGTCTGTGGTGGAGCTGAGCTGGCTGGCGTTGCCGCCGAACTGGAGCGAGGTGCGCAGCTTGCCGGCGGGCAGCGAGAACAGCGGGCCGGAGACGAGCACCGACGCGCCCGCGCTGTTGCTGATCGCCGTGGTATGCTGGTCGCGGATCGCCGCGCTCTGAAAGCGGTCGGTGTCGCCGCGCATGTCGCTGTGATCGTAGGTGCCGGTGAACGACAGCTTCCAGCTCGTCGACAGATCATAGTTCAGCGTCACCCCGCCATGCGCGGTGAAGGTGTCGCTATCCTGCCGCAGCGCGGCGATCTCGTCCGGGTCGAGCGCGCCGGAAAGCGGCGCGGCGCCCGCCAGCCCGCGGCTCGTCTGATAGCCGGCGGTCGCGTTCAGCGAGGCGGTGAGCTTGGGCGAGATCTGATAGGCGTAGGTTCCGTTGACCGAATAGTTGCGCGTCGAAGGGTTGAGCGTGCGATAGTCCGGGTCGCTCGCGAGGGCGTTGGCGGGATCGCCCGCCGCCGGATCGGCGACGATGCCGCGCTGGCTTTCGAGCAGCGCCGCGCTGGTCTTGGCGCGCGCGACGACGTTCAGCCGTTCGTTGTCGTGAATGCGGGTGATGCCGAAATCGCCGTTGACGTTGCCGCCGCCACCATCGGTCGCCACGCCCGCCCCGGCCCCCGCGACATGCGCGCGGAAACGGCGGCGCAGGATGATGTTCACCACCTTCTGCGTCGCGCTATAGCCGTATTTGAGCGCCACCTCCTCCGGCAGGATATCGAGCCGCAGGATCGATTCGGTCGGCAGATCGCCCACCTCGTTGATGCCGGAGATGCGCTTGCCGTTGACCAGCACCACCGGGCCGCTGCTGCCGCGCCCCTGGATGCTGGAGGTCTGGTCGGAGATCTGGTCGAGCAGGTCGCTGACCGAATCGACGCCATAGGCCGCGATATCGGCGGGTGTCAGGCGGTTTTCCGGCGGAATGTCCCCGATCACCGCGCCGGGCAGTGCCTGCCCGGTGACGACGATATCGTCCTGCTCGGTCACGTCCGTTTCGGCCGGGGCACTGCTCGCCTGCTTCGCCTCCTGCGCGTTCGCGGCGGGCGCCAGCGCGAGCGCCCCCAAGGCGAGGGCGAGCGACGAATGAAGTGCGTGACGCAAGGCAGAAGATGAGGTGAACATGATTTCCCGGTGATGACGCAGGCAAGATGAATGGAGGCTGGTCGCGCCGTTCAGCCTTGCGGCGGTTCGCGGTCCCCGTCTCCGCCGCCCTGCGGCGGGGGGCGGTGGAACGGGCGCTCGCCGCCGTATCCGCCACGCGGCCTGCCGTATCCGCCGCGCGAGCGCGTGTCGATGGCGGGAAGCTCGCCCGGCGTGATGAAGCCGTCGCCGTTCTTGTCGAGCAGCAGGAAGCGCTGGTCGGCCGCCTGCTGGAACTCGTTCGCATCGACGCCGCGATTGAAATTGGTGTCCGCCGCCGTCACCGGCTCGGGGAGCGCGAGATAGCTCCAGCGCGCCGCGCCCTGCGCCTGCTCGCGCGCCGGCCGTGGCGACGAGCCGGAGGGCTGGCCGCCAGCTCCGCCACCGCCACCGCCACCGAAGCCGCCGCCATGACGGCCGCCGCCGCCGCCGTGCCCGCCGCCACGGCCCCCGCCGCCCCCGCGTCCGCCGGACCAGCCCGCGCCGCGCGCGCCGCCGCCCGCGTCGCGCACGCGGATTTCGGGCGCGATGCGGTTCTCGTAGATGTCGATCTCGTCCGGATCGATCTCGCCGTCGTTGTTGCGATCGAGCACATGGAAGAAGCGCATCGCGTCGGCGCGGAACTCGGCGCGGTCGATGCGGCCGTCGTGGTTGGTGTCGACCCCGGCGAACCACGCCTTTTCGGGATGCTCGACGCGGAACGGCTCGCCCATCGGGCTGATGAACAGATAGTGCGGCTCGCCGTCGCCAGTCGGGCGGTGGCCGTGCGGGCCGCCGTGATGCGGCGGCGGCGGGCGATCGGTGGCGCAGGCGCCGAGCAGCAGCGTCGCGGCAAGGATATGGTATCGGATCACGCGGCACCCCCGGTTGCGGACATGGATGCGCGTTTCGCGGACGATCGTCTCGAAGGTATTACAGCCCTGTAATGATTGTCGTGGTTGCGTAACGTGCGGCCCTTGCGCCGATGCGGGCGAGCGCGGATAGCGGCGGGCGAAAATCCCCTGCCGCCGGAGCGCCCGTGCCGACCGCCTATGACCTGATCCGCCCCGCGATCTTCCGCCTCGATCCCGAGCGGGCGCACCGGCTGACGATCGCCGCGCTGCGCCTGATGCCGCGCCGGGCCGTGCCGGCGGCCGACCCGGCGCTGGCGGTGGAGGTGGCGGGGCTGCACTTCCCCAATCCGGTCGGCATGGCGGCGGGGTTCGACAAGGATGCGGAAGTGGCGGACGCGCTGCTCGCGCTCGGCTTCGGCTTCGCGGAGGTGGGGACGATTACGCCGCTGCCGCAGCCCGGCAACCCGCGCCCGCGCCTGTTCCGGCTGAGCGAGGATCGCGCCGTCATCAACCGCTTCGGTTTCAACAGCAAGGGCGGGGCGGCGGCGGCGAAGCGGCTGGCGGCGCGCGCCGGGCGGCCGGGGATCGTCGGCGTCAATCTCGGCGCGAACAAGGATTCCGCCGACCGCATCGCCGATTATGTCACGATGGCGCGGCTGACGGCGCCTTACGCCAGCTACCTTACGCTCAACATTTCCAGCCCCAACACGCCGGGGCTGCGCGCGTTGCAGGATGTCGGCGCGCTGCACGATCTGCTCGATCGCGTGCTGGCGGAGGTGGCGGGCGCGGTGCCGGTGTTCCTGAAGGTTGCGCCCGATCTCCAGCCCGCCGACGTGGACGCGATCGCGCGCGCCGCGCTCGACCGGCGGCTCGGAGCGTTGATGGTGAGCAACACGACGATCACGCGCCCGCCGCTGCGCTCGGTACATGCGGGCGAGGCGGGGGGCCTGTCCGGCGAGCCGCTGCGCGTATTGGCGCTGGAGCGGCTGCGCGATTTCCGCGCGGCGACCGGCGGCGCGCTCCCGCTGGTCGCGATCGGCGGCATCGCCACCGCCGACCATGCGTGGGACAGCATCCGCGCCGGTGCGAGCCTCGTCCAGCTTTACAGCGCGATGGTGTATGAAGGCCCCGGCATCGCCCGCCGCGTCACGCGCGGGCTGGCCGAGCGCGTGCGGCGCGAGGGGCTGCGCTTGATCGCGGAGGCGGTGGGGTCGCGGAGCCGATGATCCCGGCGCACGGCCTTTGATGCCGTTCTGTTAACCAATTCCGCGCGGCATTCTGATAGCGAGGGTAGGATGGGGGATATTCTCGCACGGATAACCGCTCGCTACGGTTTCGCGGGGCCGATCGTCCAGGCGTACGAACTGCCGGCGCTGCTGGTCGGGATGGCTATCACGCTGGTGATAGCGATCGGCCTAACGACGGGAATCGTCGATTGCAACGCGGCTCAACTGGCCGGGATCTTTTTCGATATCGCGGTGATTTGGGTCGGTGGCGCGGCGATCGCGATCTTCGGTATGACCCGCCTGGGACACTTCGCGCGGCTGGCCGCCGTCTTTATCCTGCTGCTGGTTTCGACCGCCTGGGCCAGCGATGTGCTGGCGCTCGTCAGCCTTCCTTACGCGGATGCTATGTTCGCCACAGCGGATGCGCGCCTGTTTGGCGGGTTCGACTGGCCGACGATGGCTGCGGCGGTGCGGCCGCACACGAACGCCCTGACAGTGCTCAGCTACGCTTATGCATCGCTGGACTGGCAGCCGATTTTATTGCTGACGATGCTGTGCTGGTTCCATGAATATAAATTCGCATGGTGCTTTCTCGTCGCTTGGGCAATCGCACTCGCTTTTTGCTTGATGGTTTTCCCGTTCCTCCCTGCGGTCGGTGGATATGTTCACTTTAATATTCATCCCGAGGCTATGCCGGGTGTGGAAGTGATGTCTGCGTGGAAGTATCCTGTATTACTGGAGAAATTGCACTCTGGTGTGTTTAGAACCCTAAATTATGGTAGCCTCAATGGTATTATCGCCATGCCCAGTTTCCACGCGGCGTCGGCGGTTCTGCTCGCTTGGGGCTATGGCGGGGTGAAATGGCTCCGCTGGCCGTTTCTTGCGCTCAATATCGTCATGCTCGTTTCCGCGGTGCCGATCGGCGGCCATTATCTTGTCGATATAGTCGCGGGCGTTGCCGTGGCGTGCCTGTCCATCCTTCTCGCCAATGTCTGGGCCGGAAAGCCCGCCTATCGCGCCGCCTTCGCGGCCGGGCGATAGCCTGAGCGGATGGAGCGCGATTCGCAGCCGTCGGCTTTCCCCGCCATCGCGCGGGCGCTGCTGCCGCTGCTGATCGGCTGCGCGGGGTCGCTTGCTTATTGGCCCGGCCTCGTCACCTGGGATTCGCTCAGGCAATACGATCAGGCGCTGAGCGGCGATTTCGATGACTGGCATCCGCCGGCGATGGAGTGGCTGTGGCGGCAGTTGCTGCCGCTCGCCCACGGCCCCGCGCCGATGCTGCTGGCGCAGCTTGGGCTATACGCGCTGGGCTTCGCGCTGCTGATCGTCGCGACGGCACGGGCCGGGGCGGGCAGGCGCGCGCTGGCGATCGGTTGCGTCGCGCTGCTGCCGCTGTCGGTGGCGCTGATGGCGACGATCATCAAGGACAGCCTGATGGCCGGCGCGCTGATCGCGGCGGTGGGACTATGCGCGCTCGCCGACCAGCGAGCATCCGGCAAGGGGATGAAGCGGGCGGCGGCATTCGCGCTGCTGCTGTTCGCCTCCACCCTGCGCTTCAACGCGGTGTTCGCGACGCTGCCGCTGGCCTTGTGGACCTTGCCGGACGCGTGGCGCGCGCGGCCGGCGCGGATGGCGGCGGGCGGGGCGGTAATGCTCGCGCTGCTCGCGGCGGCGATGCCGCTCGCCAACCGGCTGACGGCTGCGAAGCCGAGCCATGTCGAGCTGTCGCTGATCATCTTCGATCTCGGCGGGATTGGCTATCATTCGGGCGAGGACCAGTTCCCCCCGGTGGGGGTGAAGGACGCGGTGGCAGTCAACCGGCATTGCTACGATCCGGTCAAATGGGACAGCTATGCCTGGTGGGTGGACGAGCCGTGCCCGATCGGGTTCGAGCAGGTGCGCGATGCCTTCGCGCGCCGACATATCGAGCCGCACCTGTTCTGGCTCGGCGCGCTCCTGCGCCACCCGATCGCTTATGCGGAGCATCGGCTGGCGCACTGGAACGTCGAGACGCGGTTCCTCGCGCACGATTCGGTCGATCGGCCGGTGCAGGTTGCCGCGCCGCCGAACGAATGGGGCTTCGCCGTCGCGCCGAACCCGATCGTGCGCGCGGTCGACTGGCTGGCGTGCCGCAGCGGGGAGACGCCGCTCGGCTGGCCGTGCGTGTGGATCGCGGCGATGATCGGACTGTTGTGGGCGGGCGGGGCAAGCTTCCCGACGCGCGTGCTGGCGTGGTCGGCGCTGCTCTATGCGCTGGGTTATGCGCCGCTCGGAGTGGCGGCGGAGCTGCGTTATTATCTCTGGACCATGATCGCGGGCGCGGTGGCGCTGGCGCTGGGCGTGGGCGCGCGCACGAGATGGGCGCGGCTGGTCGCGCCGCCGGTGGTGGTGGCGGTGATCGCGATGGGGTTTCGGTTGATTGGGTGAGGGAGGCCCGACGCGGCGAAGCCGCGTCGTCGGACGGGTTCGGCCTTGCCGACCCGCCGGCCGGGCTTGGCGGTCTCGCGGATAGTTCTGCTATCCGCGTGCCGCCTGCGCCTTACTTGCTCCGCTCGACCTGCTCGAAATCGAGCTCCACCGGCGTCGCGCGGCCGAAGATCGAGACGGAGACCTTGACCTTCGACTTGTCGAAATCGAGCTCCTCGACCGTGCCGTTGAAGCTGGCGAACGGGCCGTCGAGCACCTTCACCGAATCGCCGATCTCGTAATCGACCTTCACCTGATGCTTCGGCGCGGCGGCGGCTTCCTCCTTCGAGTTCAGCATCCGCGCGGCTTCGGCGTCGCTGATCGCCTGCGGCTTGCCGGAGGCGCCGAGGAAGCCGGTCACGCGCGGCGTGTTCTTGACGAGGTGATAGACGTCGTCGTTCATCGCGAGCTTGGCGAGCACGTAGCCCGGCATGAACTTGCGCTCGACCGACACCTTCTTGCCGCGACGCGCTTCCGTCACGGTTTCGGTCGGCACCTCGATCTGCTCGACGAGCTGCGAGAGGCCGAGCCGCTCCGCCTCGGTGATGATGGCGTCGCGGACCTTGCCCTCGAAACCGGAATAAGCGTGGATGATGTACCAGCGCGCCATGTGCGTGAAACCTTGTCCCTTATTTCGCTAGGCTCAGCAGCGTCTTCACGATCTGATCGAAGACCGTGTCGATGCCGAGGAAGAACACGGCGAGGACCGTCGTCATGATCACCACCATCAGCGCGGTCATTGCCGTCTGGCGCCGCGACGGCCAGACGACCTTGCGGGTCTCTGCCTGAACCTGACGGATGAATTCGATCGGGGACGTCTTCGCCACTGTACGCGCCTTCGCAAACGTGCCGAGCGAGGCATAGGTCCGCCACCGCTTCCCTGTCATCAGGGAAACGGTGAAGCCCGTCCTCGCTGTCGGATGGGTCGCGGAAATAGCGTCGCCGCCGCGCGAAGGCAAGGGGCGTGGGCAAACCATGCCGAGGCCGGGTGGGCGGGCGCGTCAAGCCGCTTGCGCACGCGCGCGCTTGCCATCATCGTCGCGCGCGATGGCGACCGTCGCGGCCAACCCCTATCCGCCGATGCTGCTCGATGCCGCGCTCGCGCTGCATGATGGGCAGCTTCACGTCGCGGAGCCGCTGCTCAAGCAATATCTGAAGCGCGATCCGTTCGACGCGCGCGCGATCCGTATGCTGGCGGAACTGGCCGGGCGGATCGGCCGCAACCGGGATGCGGAGAATCTGCTGCGCCGCGCGCTGGAGCTGGCGCCGGCCTTCACCGCCGCGCGCGCCAACCTCGCGCTCGTGCTCTATCGCCAGAATCGCGCGCCGGAGGCGCTGGTCGAACTGGACGAGCTGCTCGCGACCGAGCCGGATCATGTCGGCCACGCCAACCTGAAGGCCGCCGCGCTCGGCCGGCTCGGCGGGTTCGGGGAGGCGATCGCGCTCTACGAACGCGTGCTCGCCGCCGCGCCGGAGCAGCCGAAGGTGTGGATGAGCTTCGGCCATATGCTCAAGACGGTCGGTCGGCAGGCGGACGGCGTCGCCGCCTATCGCCGCGCGATCGCGCTCCAGCCGACTCTGGGGGAGGCGTGGTGGAGCCTCGCCAACCTCAAGACGGTGCGTTTCGCCGACGCCGATATCGCCGCGATGGAGCGCGCGCGTGCCGCCGCCGGGCTCGGCGCGGACGATGCGCTGCATCTCGATTTCGCGCTTGGCAAGGCGCTGGAGGATCGCGGACAGGCGGACGCCGCCTTCGCGCATTACGCCGCCGGCAATGAGGCGCGCCGGGCGCAGCTCGGCTATGATCCGGGCCTGACTGCCCGCATGGTCGACGCGCTGACCGGGCTGGTCACGCCCGAATTCTTCGCCGAGCGTGCCGGCTGGGGCTGCCCGGCGGCGGACCCGATCTTCATCCTGGGAATGCCGCGCGCCGGATCGACGCTGATCGAGCAGATCCTGTCGAGCCACAGCGCGGTCGAGGGGACGACGGAACTGCCCGACATGCCGGCGATGGCGCATCGCGTGGCGGATTATCCGCATGGGCTGGCGGCGCTGACGGCGGCGCAGGCGCGCGAGCTGGGCGAGGAATATCTCCGTCGCGCTGCGGTGCAGCGGCGCAGCGGGCGGCCGTTCTTCATCGACAAATTGCCGAACAACTGGCTGCATGTGCCGCTGATCCGGCTGATCCTGCCCAATGCGCGGATCATCGACGCGCGGCGCGATCCGCGCGCCTGCTGCTTCTCCAATTTCAAGCAGCATTTCGCGCGCGGGCAGGCGTTCAGCTACGGGTTGGAGGACATGGGGCGTTATTACCGCGACTATGTAAGGCTGATGGCGCATGTCGACGCGGCGCAGCCCGGCGCGGTCCGGCGCGTGATCCACGAGGAGCTGGTCGACGCGCCGGAGGCCGGCATCCGCGACCTGCTCGACCGGCTCGGCCTCGCGTTCGAGCCGGCCTGCCTGTCGTTCCACGAGACCGAGCGCGCGGTGCGCACCGCCAGCTCGGAACAGGTGCGCCAGCCGATCTTCCGCGGCGGCGACAGCGCATGGCGGCCGTTCGCGGCGCATCTCGGCCCGCTGGAGGCGGCGCTGGGCGACGTGATCGACTGCTACCCCGGCGCGCCGGCCTTCGCGTGAGCGACGCGGGCAGCCCGGAGCGCGATTCGCCGCGCTGGCGCCGCATCCTGCGCCATCCGCTTTCGCAGCTTGGCCCCGGCGTCATTACCGGGGTGGCGGACGACGACCCCAGCGGCATCGCCACCTATTCGCAGGCCGGGGCGCAATATGGCTTCGACATGCTGTGGACGATGCCGCTCGCCTATCCGCTGATGTCGGCGGTGCAGGTGATGTGCGGGCGGCTCGGTCGCGTCACCGGCAAGGGGTTGTCGGCCAATATCAAGACCACTTTCT
Source organism: Sphingomonas sp. 67-36 (assembly GCA_001897375.1). GTDB lineage: Bacteria > Pseudomonadota > Alphaproteobacteria > Sphingomonadales > Sphingomonadaceae > Sphingomonas. The sequence goes on from MKSU01000022.1 coordinate 68,555, forward strand.
CGCCCGGCCTGCTGCGCGCGCTGGTGCTGCTGCTGCTGATCGCCAACATGCTCAACATCGCGGCGGACGTGGCGGTGATGGGCGAGGCGGCGGAACTGGTGACGGGGATCAGCCAGCGCTGGATGACGCTGGCGTTCGTGCTCGCGACGCTTGGGCTGCAGGTGTTCGTGCCCTATCACCGCTACGTCAAGTTCCTGAAATGGCTGACCGTCTCGCTGCTCGCCTATGCCGGCGTGCTATTCACGGTGCACGTCCCATGGGGCGAGGTGCTGCGGCATACGGCATGGCCGCGTTTCCGGCTGGACGGCAGCGCGGCGACAATGGTGGTCGGCGTGTTCGGCACCACGATCAGCCCATATCTGTTCTTCTGGCAGGCCTCCGAGGAAGTGGAGGAACTGCGCGGCGCGCCCAGCCTGATCGACGCGCCCTCAGACGCCCCGGCCGAGCTTTCGCGCATCTCGTGGGATACGTGGAGCGGGATGGCCTATTCCGATCTCACCGCCTTCTTCATCATGCTGGCGACCGCCGTGACGCTCCATGCCGGCGGGGTGACGACGATCGAGACGGCGGCGCAGGCGGCGAGCGCGCTGCGCCCGATCGCGGGGGATTTCGCCTTCCTGCTGTTCGCGCTCGGCATCCTCGGCGTGGGGATGATCGGCGTGCCGGTGCTCGCCGGATCGGCCGCCTACGCGATGGCGGAGGCGATGGAATGGAACGGCGGGCTTGAGCGCAAGGCGAGCGACGCGCGCGGCTTCTATTCGGTGATCGCGGTGTGCGTGCTCGCCGCGCTGGTGATCCAGTTCTCGCCGATCAACCCGATGCGCGCGCTGTTCTGGAGTGCGGTGATCAACGGCGTCGTGGCGGTGCCGCTGATGATCGTGCTGCTGCTGCTCGTCTCGCGGGAAAGCGTGATGGGCGCGTTCGTCGCGCCGCGCGCGATCCGCTGGCTCGGCTGGGGCGCGACGCTGCTGATGGGCGCGGCGGCGGTGGTGATGATCGCGGCGATGTTCTGAGCGGCTCACGGGTCGTTCCGCCAGCGTTGCAAATCTGTCACGGTCGGCCGGCATTGTTGCGTTGCGCAAAACACGCGATTGACCGGCGCGCGATGCCGCAACAATCTTGCAACAAGGCGTCATCCCAGGGGGGAAAGATGGCAAGTTTCAAGAACCGTATGCTGGTTTCGTTTCTCGCATCGGCGGCCTTGTCCGCGCCCGCGATGGCCCAGACGACGGATCAGCAGCCTTCCCGCGCATCCAACGACGCGATGAGCGACATCATCGTCACCGCGCAGAAGCGCGACGAGAATATCCAGACGGTGCCGATCTCGATCCAGGCGCTGTCCACGCGGAAGCTCGATCAGCTCAACATCTCGAACTTCAACGAATATACCCAGCTGCTCCCGTCGGTCGCGTTCCAGACGTCGCAGCCGGGCGTGACGACCGTCTATATGCGCGGCGTCGCCTCGGGCGGGGACGGCAATCATTCCGGCTCGCTGCCTTCGGTCGGCAGCTATCTCGACGAGCAGCCGGTGACGACGATCGGCGGCACGCTGGACATCCACATCTACGACGTGGCCCGGATCGAGAGCCTGTCCGGCCCGCAGGGCACGCTCTACGGCGCGTCGAGCGAGGCGGGCACGATCCGCATCATCACCAACAAGCCCGACACCTCCGGCTTCTACGGCCGCGTCGATGGCGAGCTGAACACCGTCCACAAGGGCGGCGTCGGCGGCAAACTGGAGGGGATGATCAATACGCCCTTCTCCGATCGGGTCGCGCTGCGCGTCGTCGGCTTCTACCAGAAGGACGCCGGCTATATCGACAATGTGCCCGGCACGCGCACCTTCTGCGGCACGCCGACCTATGACGAGAAGGGCAATGTCGACGGCTGCATCAAGGACGGGATCAGCGTCAACAACAGCGCTCTCGTGAAGAAGGACTACAACGATACCGAGACGTGGGGCGGCCGCGCGGCGCTCAAGGTCGATCTCGACAACAACTGGACGATCACGCCGACCGTTCTCTATCAGGAACAGCGCAGCCACGGCAGCTACGGCTTCGATCCGCAGGTCGGCGATCTGGAAGTCCAGCATTTCTACCCCGAATACCGCCGTGATCGCTTCATCCAGGGCGCGCTGACGATCGAGGGCAAGCTCGGCAACTGGGACCTCACCTATGCCGGCGCCTATCTCGACCGGCGCGACACGCAGTCGACCGACTATACCGATTACGCCGAAGCCTATGACCAGATGTATCAATCGGTCGGCGGGCTGGCGAACTACTTCAATTATCAGGATGCTTCCGGCAAGACGATCGATCCGCGCCAGCGCGTGATCGGCACCGATCATTTTAAGAAGATGAGCCAGGAGTTCCGCGTCGCTTCGCCCAGCACGGAGCGGTTCCGGCTCGTCGCCGGCGCCTTCTACCAGCGCCAGTCGAACGTGATCCATCAGGATTATCAGATTCCGGGCCTCGGGCCGCAGGTGTCGGTCAATGGTTGGCCGGGCACGCTGTGGCTCACCCAGCAGTATCGCGTCGACAAGGACTATGCGATGTTCGGCGAGGCGAGCTTCGATATCCTGCCGAAGCTGACCGTCACGGCCGGCGGGCGCGCGTTCATCTACGACAATTCGCTGGTCGGCTTCTTCGGCTTCGGGCGCAATCCCGGCGCGGACGAGAGCGGCATTCCCTATACCGCGTCTCCCTATAACGGTGCGGGCAGCTCGGGCACGGGCGTTGCCGGCTGTTTCCTCACGAACGGCCAGACTTTGGGGCAGATGGTCAACGGCGATTCGCCGCAGTACCCCGCGCCCTTCGCGCCGGTCACTGTGGCAGGCGGTCCGTGCACCAATCTCGCCAATCTTTCCGGCGGGCAACTCATTCCCAAGCGCACGCAGGGGCAGGGCGTCACCTACAAGTTCAACCTGACGTGGAAGCCGAGCGACCAGTTGATGCTTTACGCGACCTGGTCGCGCGGTTTCCGGCCCGGCGGCATCAACCGGCGCGGCGACGTGCGCGATTATGCGCCTGACTATCTGACCAACTACGAGGTCGGATGGAAGTCGACGCTGATGGGCGGCATGTTCCGCTTCAACGGCGCGATCTATCAGCAGAACTGGGATACGTTCCAATTCTCCTTCCTCGGCCAGAACAGCTTCACGATCATCGAGAACGGGCCGAGCGCCCGTATCCGCGGCGTGGAGATGGACGCAACGCTCAACACCGGGCCGCTTACCGTGACGGCGGCGGGCGCCTATACCGACGCCAAGACGCTCAACGATTTGTGCGCGACGCTGGTATGTACCGGGGAAGAAGGCAATCTTCTCGCCCCTTCGGGAACCCGTCTGCCGATCACGCCGCAGTTCAAGATCAACGGCACGGCGCGTTACACCGTCCCGCTCGGATCGGCGAAGGGCTATATCCAGGGCCTGATCGCGCATCAAAGCTCCGCATCCTCGGACATTCGCACCATTCCGGCCGGGGAGCTTGGCCGGCTGCGTGCCTATACCACCGCCAATCTCGCAGTGGGCGCGGAACTGACCAACTATAATATCGAGGTTTTCGTACAGAATCTGTGGGATGAGCGCGGCGAGATCTCGCGCTTCGAGGAGTGCGGGTCGTGCGGTCAGCGGCCCTATATTGTGCCGATCCAGCCGCGCACGATCGGCATCCGCGTGGGCGCGAAGTTCTAGAGCGGTTGTCGATCCGATTGCATCGGATCACCGCTCTATTTTCCTTGTTTGCCGCGATTTCCGAGCCGGCAGGTGATCCACCTGTCTCGAAATCGCTCTAGGGGAGGAGCCTGACGCCACGGTGCGTCAAGGTTCAAGGGGAAGGGCGGGGCGGCGACGTCCCGCCCTTTTCCATTGGCGAATCCGCGTGGAATGCGGAGAGACCACGCAAGAAAAAAGGCGCCGGTTGCCCGACGCCTTCTTACCTATCGCAACCGGCAGCGTGTCAGGCGAAGCGCACCTGCGCCTTGCGGCGGCGCATCGCCGCGCCGACCAGGCCGAAGCCGGCGATCATCATCGCCCAGGTCGCCGGCTCGGGCACGCCGCCCGCGCCCGCGACGGCCGACACGCTGCCCTCGGTCAGCCAGCGCGATCCGGCGAGCTTCTGCGTCTCGCTGGTGGTCTGGTCCAGCATCGCGCCGGCAGCGGTCAGCGCGCTGCTGAAGAAAATGTTGAGCTGCGAGCCGCCGGCGAACTTCGCCGAAATGCCCTGCGCGGAGGTCCAGAACACCGGGTTGATCGCATCGGCCATCGTATAGGTCGTGCCGGTGAACACGCCATAGGGCCAGCCGTTGCCGCCCGCCGAGGTGATCGAGAAATCCTCCAGCACGGAAAGATCGTCGCTGGTGGTGAACGAGCCGGTCAGCGTGCCGCCGTCGACCAGCTTCACATTGTCGAGATTGAACACGACCGCCGCCGAAGCCGGCGTCGCCATCGCGATGGCCGAAACGGCCGACAGGGCAGCAGCGGCTACCAACTTGCGCATAATCTAACTCCCACGTCCAATCAGTTCCGGCGGCGGCGAATCAGCTCGCTGCCGTGATCGAGGCTGGCTCCTGACGCAATTAGGCGCGTAGTTACAGCGTATTAATCATTTTTCCGAGAGCTGTACCGAAATGGGACGCTGGGCCGCTTCATCGATGAGCGATCTGTTCGCCCGCGCCTGCGAGAGAGGCGACCGGCCGGAATCAGGGAAGGTGGCAGGGGAGCTCGGATTCGAACCGAGGGCCTTCGGTTTTGGAGACCGACGCTCTAACCAGCTGAGCTACACCCCTACGAGCGAATGCCCCTAACGCGAGCCGGCGGCGGCGGCAATAGGGGAGCGAGCGCTGGCGATGGGTTCGCTCACCGAAAGCGAGATGGACCTCACGCTGCGATATAGGCGTCGGGGCGATGCCGGCCAGCGAGCGAGCGCGCTTCCTCCACTGGCAGCGGGCGGCCGAAATAGAAGCCCTGGATCTTGGAGCAGCCCAGCTCGCGGATCATGGTCAGTTCCGCTTCGGTCTCCACGCCTTCCGCCGTCGTCGCCATGCCGAGGCTGCGCGCCAGCGCCACCACCGCGCAGATGATCGCCAGCGCCTCCGGCACCCCGCGCGACGCGCCCTGCACGAAGCTGCGGTCGATCTTGATCGAGGAGAAGCGGGTGCGGCTGAGATAGCCGAGCGAGGAATAGCCGGTGCCGAAATCGTCGAGGCTCAGCCGCACGCCAAGGTCGAGGATGCGCTCCAGCACCTTCACCGCCCCGGTGCCCTCGCGCAGGAAGACGCTTTCGGTCACCTCCAGCTCGAGCCGGCTGGGCGAGATGCCGGACGTGGCGAGCGCCTGTGCGACGACGGTGACGAAATTGGGATCGTGGAGTTGCTCGGGCGAGACGTTCACCGCGACGCGCACGTCGTCGGGCCAGCGCGCGGCTTCGGCGCAGGCGGTGCGCACCACCCATTCGCCGATCGGGCCGATCAGCCGCGCCTCCTCCGCCAGCGGCACGAACTTGGCCGGGCTGACCATGCCGAATTGCGGGTTGTTCCAGCGCAGCAGCGCCTCGAAGCCGGTGAGGCGGCCGCTCTCCGCTTCCACCACCGGCTGATATTGCAGGTGCAACTCACCGCGCTCGAGCGCCTTGCGCAGCGCGATCTCCAGCACGCGCCGCTCCTCGGCGTTGACGTGGAGCTGCGGATCGTAAGCGTGGAACACCCCGCCGCCGGCGTCTTTCGAGCGATAGAGCGCGAGATCGGCCGAGCGGATCAGGTTCTCCGCCGTGCGCCCGTCGCGCGGCGAGGTGGCGACGCCGACCGAGGCGCCGATCCACAGGGTATGCTGATCCACCTCATAGGGGCGGGAGAGCGTCTCGATGATCGTCCGGGCGAGTTGCTCCACGCGCTCGCTGTCGGTGGCGTCGCGCACCACCACGGCGAATTCGTCGCCGCCGAGCCGGCCGACCATCTCATTGTCGGTGACGAGCTGCGCCAGCCGCTCGGACACGCGGCCGAGCAGCCGGTCGCCGATCGGATGGCCGAGCGTGTCGTTGACTGCCTTGAAGCGATCGAGGTCGATCATCATGAAGGCGCAGCGCGACCCCCATTTCTCCGCCTCGACCAGCGCGCGGCCCAGCGCCTCGTTGATGAGCAGGCGGTTGGGCAGGCCGGTGAGCGTGTCGTAGCGCGCCATGCGGTTGATCTTGTCGGCGGTGGTGCGCTGCTCGGTGACATCCGAGCCGACCCCGCGGAAACCGACGAAATCGCCGCGATCGTCGTAGCGCGGGCTGGCGGCGATCTCCCACCAGCGCTGCTCGCCGTCGACCATTACCGGCAGCACGAGATCGCGGAAGCTCTCGCGGTTCTTTAGCTTCTCCGCGAGCTGGCGCAGCGCGGCCGAGAAATTGCCCGAATCCCACGAGGGGCCGGCGAGCACCTGAAGCAGCGGCAGCCCCTCGATCGCGCTGGGCGCGACGCCGAGCGCGATGGCGAAGCGACCGTTGGCCCGGACGATGCGGCGCTGGACGTCGGTTTCCCACAGCCAGTCGGAGCCGGTGTCCTCGAACTCGCGGAGCAGCAGGCTGACCGTCTCGTCGCGCTCGGTGAGCGTCAGTTCGGAGCCGCGCAGCAGGACGAGCGCCTGCGCGCGCGAGACGCAGGCGATGATCAGGATCGCCGCGAACAGCACGGTCCCCGCCGCTGCGACATAGACCTGCGCGAAGACGAAGGCGGCGGTCACCGCGAGCGCCACCCCGCCGATGAAACCCAGCGCCGCGAGGACCAGCGGCGCCAGCGCCAGCGCGGCGGCCGACATCAGCACCGACAGGACCATCCACAACGCCAGCGGCGTCGCCGAATCGCCGTAGCGCCCGAACAGCAGCACCGGCACGCTCCACGCCACGGCCAGCGCGGCGCCCTCGAAACCGGTGCCGCGCAGATCGTCGACCGAGGCGAGCGCATCGGGTTCCGGGCTGATCCGCAACCGGCGGACCGCGACGATGGTGGCGATCAGCATGACGCCGACCGTCCAGATGCCCAGCCAGACCGGTGGCACGAAATGGGAGAGCAGCATCACCACGATCGCCGCGCCGATCAGGTTCGCGCCGAGCATGAACAGCGCGAGCTGCCGCCCCGCGTGCAGCGTGGCGCCGCGAATCCGTGCCCAGGCGGCGGGATCATCGCCTTCGGAAAGGCCGAGCAGCGGCCCGATCGGGACCGCCGGGTGACGAACGGTGGGGGGGACTGGGACACTCACGCCCGACCGCATACGCGATCAGGGGTTGACCAATCGTTTCCGTGCCGCGCCGGCCGTTGTTCGAAACAGCGCGTTCAGGCGGCGATGGCGTAAGGCTTGATCTCGCCGGAGAGATAGAGGTTGCGTGCCTTCGCCCGGCTGAGCTTGCCCGAGCTGGTGCGCGGCAAGGTGCGCGGCGGGATTAGCTCCACCACGCAGTTCATGCCGGTGACCGCGCGCACCCGGTCGCGGATCTCGTCGCGCAGGCGGGTGCGTTCTGCATCGTCGGAGGTGCGGCACTGGACGAGCACCGCCGGCGTTTCCTCGCCGCCGGGCGTGGTGATGGCGAAGGCGGCGATGTCGCCCTGCTTGAAGCCGGGGAGCTGCTCCACCGCCCATTCGATGTCCTGCGGCCAGTGGTTGCGGCCGTTGACGATGATCATGTCCTTGGCGCGGCCGACGATATAGACGTAGCCGTCGGACATGTAGCCCATGTCGCCGGTATCGAGCCAGCCGTCGCTCATGCAGGCCCGGGTCGCGTCGGGGTCGCGGAAATAGCCGACCATCACCGAAGGGCCGCTGCACCACACCTTGCCGATCGCGCGCTCGGGAAGGGGGGTGCCATCCTCCTCCCGGATCTCGACCTTCATGTCTCTGACCGGCTTGCCGCAATTGACGATCGCGCGATAGCGTTGCGGGCGATCCTGCCCGGCCGGGACGCCGGAAAGCTGCGTCTCCTCGACCAGCTCGACACGAATCCCCTCGCCCGGCGGCATGATCGACACCGCCAGCGTCGCCTCGGCAAGGCCGTAGCTCGGCAGGAAGGCGCTGGCCTTGAACCCGGCATCGGCGAACGCGTCGACGAAACCCTGCATCACATCCGGCCGGATCATGTCCGCGCCATTGCCGGCGAGCCGCCAGCGCGACAGGTCGAACCGGTCCGATGCGCGCGTCTGGCTGGAGATGCGGCGGGCGCAGATGTCATAGCCGAAAGTCGGCGAATAGCTGATCGAGGTGCCCTGGTTGCGGCTGATCATGTCCAGCCACGCCAGCGGGCGGCGCGCGAAATCCTCGGTCTTGAGATAGTCGGTGGAGACCTGGTTGGCGATCGGCGAGAGGAAGCAGCCGACCAGCCCCATGTCGTGATACCACGGCAGCCATGAGATGCAGCGGTCGCTGTCGACCAGCTTCATCCCGTGCGAATGCGCGGCAAGGTTATTGAGCAGCGCATGATGCGTGATCGCCACGCCATGCGGAAAGCGCGTCGAGCCGCTGGAATATTGCAGATAGGCGATATCCTCGCCCTTCGCCGGCGGCAGCGCGACCGGCACGGCCTCGACGGCGAGCAGTTCGCTCCAGTCCACGCCCTCGACGCCACGCCCCTCGGCCGCCGCGCCTGCCATCGCGGCCAGCTCCGGCGGATAGATCAGCATCTTCGGATCGCAGCTCGCGAGCTGGACGCTGAGCTGATCGATATAGGATTCCCTGCCCCCGAAGGAGGTGGGCAGCGGCAGCGGCACCGGCCACGCGCCGGCATAGACCGTGCCGAAGAACAATGCCGCGAACTCCGGCCCCGTCTCCGCGACGAGCGCGATGCGGTCGCCCGGCGCGACGCCCGCCGCGACCAGCCGCCACGCCGCTGCTTCCGCATCCCTGCGCAGCTCGGCGAACGGATAGGCGCGGGTCAGTGCGCCGCGCGCATCGTGGAAGTTCAGCCCGCGCTTGCCCTGCGCCGCATAATCCAGCGCCTCGCCCAGCGTCGCGAAATCCGCGAAGCGCCGTGGCAGCGCGTCCTGCGTGGGAGTGGGATCGAGGGTAGTCATTCCAGCATTTTACCTTTCGCGCGCCCCTGGCGGGTCGCAAGCCTGCTCATGGCAGCACCTGCGCGCCTCGCGCGTTTAAATTCGTTCGTCAGTGTGGCAACAACATGGCCGTGCCCCGCGAACCTCGCCTCGCCCGCCCGCTCGACGCCGCCGCGCTCGATCGGCTGGCGCTGCGTTATGTCGAGCGATTCGCCACCACGCGCGGCAAGCTGGCGGATTACCTGCGCCGCAAGATGCGCGAGCGCGGCTGGCACGGCACGCCGGTCGATCCCGTGACGGTGGCGGAACGGATGGCCGCGCTGGGCTATGTCGACGATCGCGCCTTCGCCGACATGCGCGCGGCGGCTTTGGCGCGGCGCGGGTTCGGCACGCGCCGCGTGGCGCAGGCGTTGCGCGCGGCGCATGTCGGCGAGGAGGATGCCGTCGCCGCGATCGAGCCGGCGGCGGAGCGGCCGCTCGACGCCGCGCTGGCCTTCGCGCGCCGCCGCCGCTTCGGCCCGTGGGCGAAGGCCGCACCCGACGAGCGGCTGCGCGAGCGGCAGGTGGCGGCGATGGTGCGCGCCGGCCATGCCCCGGCGCTGGCGCGACGGATCGTGCTTTCGCCTCCCGGTGTCCCGTTCGAGGGCGATGAATGACGCATTCCGCGTGGTTTGCCTGTTGTGCCGGATCGTAACCATGCTAGCGTGGGACGAACCCGGGGGGGATCACGTATAAGTGCGTAGCGACATGTCTCGCGATGCGGATGACCGCGAACAGGAAGAGGGTGTGCCCGGCGCCGAGGAAGGCGTGCGGGTGGCCGGTACGCTCAAATGGTTCGACGTCACGCGCGGTTTCGGTTTCCTCGTGCCCGATACTGGCGACACGGGGGATGTGCTGATCCATTTCAGCGTGCTCCAGCCGCTCGGCCGGCGCAGCCTGCCGGAGCGTTCCCGCGTGGAGGCGATCGCGGTGAAGCGCGAGCGCGGTTTCCAGGCGGTGGAGATATTGTCGGTCGATACCTCGCAGGCCGTTGAACAGGGGGCGCCGCGCGACCGCGCGCGCATCGATCCCGCCAGCATGATCGACGAGGCGGGCGACTGGGAACCGGTGCTGGTGAAATGGTTCAACCGGCTGAAGGGCTATGGTTTCCTGGTGCGGCCGGCCGGGGACCAGGATATATTCGTCCATATGGAAACGCTGCGCCGCGCCGCGATCCATGAGGTGGAGCCCGACCAGCCGCTGCGCGCGCGCGTGGTGGAGGGGCGCAAGGGCCCGCTCGCGGTGGTGGTCGATATCGCGCCGGAGGAATGAGATGTTGCGTATCCTGGCCGCCGCGGCGCTTACGCTGCTCGCCCCCCCCTGCTCGCGCGGCGATGCCGGCGCCGCCGAAGGCGCGGGCACGGCGAAGCGGGTGACGCTGACGATCGCCGGCCCCAAGGGATCGCACGAATTCAGGGTCGAGGTGGCGGCCACCGCTGACGCGCAGGAGCGCGGGCTGATGTTCCGCACCGATATTCCGAAGGACGGCGGGATGCTGTTCGCCCCCTATCCGCCCGATGGCGGCCCGCCGAAGCCGGCGATCTTATGGATGAAGAACACGCCCAGCCCGCTCGACATCTTGTTCATCCGCCCGGATCATACGATCGCGCGGATCGCCGAGAACACGGTGCCTTTCTCCGAAACGCCGATCCCCTCGGGCGAGGCGGTCGCCGCGGTGCTGGAGATCAACGGCGGCCGCGCCAACGAACTGGGCATCGACGAAGGCGGCAAGGTGACGTGGGAAAGCGGGCCGGGCGAGAGCAAGGCCGGTTGAAGCGCGCGGGCTTCGAGGGTAAGCGCGGCGCATGGGCATCAATCTGAACCCGTTCACCTGGTGGAACGGCGCGACCATCGGCACCTGGTTCGGCCTGCGCGGCAAGACGCGCGTGGGCGAGGATTCGCTCGGCAACGTCTATTACGAGGGCGGCGCCGACACCGCCGGCCAGCCGCGCCGCTGGGTGATCTATCAGGGCGCCAACGATGCCAGCCGCGTGCCGCCGGAATGGTTCAGCTGGCTGCACCATCATGTCGACGAGGCGCCCGATCGCGCGCTGCCCGCGCCGCGCCGCTGGGAAAAGCCCGCCGTGCCGAACATGACCGGCACGTCGCTCGCCTATCGTCCGGCGGGCGCGCTGGAGAAGGGCGGCAAGCGCGCGCCCGCGACCGGGGATTATGAGGCGTGGAGCCCCGAGGCGTGAAGCGCGCGGTGGCGGCGGGCGGCGCGCTCGTCGTCGCGCTGGCCGGCGTGGGCCTGTGGCAAGGGCGGCACTGGCTCGCCGACGCCGCGCCGACGCCCCGCGCAGCCGCCCCCGCCGCGTCGCAGGCGGTGCCCGCCGCCCGCCCCGCGCCGGACGGCGTCACGGCGGTCGACGGCAGCGACCAGACGGCCGACGCCGGCACGACGCCGATGGCGGAGCGCGTGGCGGTGATTGGCCTTCTCAACAAGCGCAACGGCGTCAGTCGCGACCTGACGATGAAGCCTGGGCAGGCGCTGCGCGTCGGCGACACGATCGTCCGGCTGCGCGCGTGCGAGAAGACCGCGCCGTGGGAGCAGGAGCAACTGACTGGCGCCTTCGTCCAGCTCGACGTGAAGGGCGCGGACAATGTGTGGCGGCGGGCCTTCTCGGGCTGGCTGTTCAAGGAGCGCCCGGCGCTCAACGTGGTGCAGCACCCGGTCTATGACGTCTGGGCCAAGAGCTGCACGATGTCCTTCCCGGCGAAAGGCGCGGATACCGACGTCATCGCCGCCTCGACCGCGAAGAAGTCGGCGGTGGCGTCGGATGCCGATGCCAGCGACGGCGCCGACGACGCGCCGGTCGCGGAGACGAGCGGCCCGAGCGCCTCGCCCAGCAACACCATGTAATCGGCCCGGTCGATCTCCACCGCGCCCAGCGAGGCGAGGTGTTCGGTCATGAACTGGCAGTCGAGCAGGGTGAAGCCGCCCGCCCGCAGCCGCGCGACAAGCGCGGCGAGCGCGATCTTCGAGGCGTCGGCGGCGCGGCTCACCATGCTTTCGCCGAAGAAGGCGCGGCCGAGCGCGAGGCCGTAGAGCCCGCCGACCAGTTCCTCGCCGTCCCAGCATTCGATCGAATGGGCGTGGCCGGTTTCGTGGAGGTGCAGGAAGACATGCTCGATCGAGCGGTTGATCCACGTTTCCGGCCGGTCGCTGGCGGCTTCCGCGCACAGGCGGATGACGGCGGGGAAATCGCGGTCGGCGGTGATGCGGAAACGGTCGGCGAGCAGCTTCTTGCGCAGCGAGCGGGAAAGATGGAAGCCGTCGAGCGGCAGGACCGCGCGGCGGCGCGGCTCGACCCAATAGACGCCGGGCGCGTCGCGGCCGTCCGCCATCGGGAACACCCCGACCGAATAGGCCCCGAGCACCATCGCCGGATCGAGCGGCTCGAACTTCATGAAGCGAGTCGTCGCTCGATCCTTTGCCAGATATCGAGGAAAGCGGCCGCCGCCGCCGATCGTGGCGCCACCTCGCCAACGGCCCGGTGCGCGGCGGCGGACGCTTCCACCACACTCGCCATCGGGACCACCGGCCAGTCGGGGTGGGCGGCGACAGCGTCCATATGCATCCGCCGGCGGCGATCGACCATCGCGTGAACGGGGAGCGTCGGCGTGCGCCCGCCGAGATGCCGTTCGATCTCCTCATAGGCGCGTTGCGCCAGCGGGGAGGGGACGACGGGGACGACGATCAGGTCGGCGGCGCGCGCGACCTGCTCCGCCGTCTCGGTGAGGCCGGGCGGGCAATCGAGGATCACGCGGTCATAGTCGCCGAGCCCGGCGATCAGCTTGCTCAGCCGTTTCTTCTTGTCCATCTCGCGCAGCAGGTGATCGAGATCGCGCAGCGATGCGTCGGCGGGGAGCAGGTCGAGCCGCTCGACATCGGTGGGTCGGATCAGCTTGCGCGCGTCCACCTCGCGCGAGAAGGCGGCCTGCGCGCGGTCGTGCTTCGCCTCGCGCCCCAGCATCCAGCTTGCCGCCGCCTGCGGATCGAGATCCCACAACAGGGTGCGGCGCGCCGATTTCGTCGCCGCGCACCATGCGAGGTTGATCGCCAGCGTCGTTTTCCCGACGCCGCCCTTCAGGCTGTAAACCGCGATCGTCGCCATGTTCGCGAAGGTGCCGTGCCGCGTGGCGGGAGGCAAGCGCCACCGATTAAAAAGGCCGGCGCAACGGGTGCGCCGGCCTCGAAAGCTGGATGATTGCGGAAAATCAGGCCTTGCAGGCCTGCTCGCCCTTGCCCGGCTGCGTCAGGGTGATGTGGCCGGTGTCCCCGGTCAGCTTCCAGCCGCCGTCGGCGACCAGCGGATCGCCCGCCTTGTCGGCCTTCAGCGTGGTCGGCGAGCCGTCCTTCTTGGTCTTGACGATCGCCTGCTTGTCGCCCTGGAAGAAGGTGACATAGACGAGGCTGTTGTCCTTGCAGCGGAAGGTCTTGTCCGCCTTGATCGCGGGCGGCAGCTCCACCGCGCCCTTGTTGGCCAGTTCGGCGGCCATGGGATCGGGGTTGGTGTCGACGACTTCCGGCTTGCTCGGCTGCGAATTGCAGGCGGAAAGCGCGATCAGCGCGGCGGCGGCAGGGAGGAGAAGGTGGCTTTTCATAGCAGAGCGACGCCATACCCCCGGTGTCGTCTCCGTCAAGGGCGCGATGAAATTTTGTATCCTGCGCCGCTTATTTTCGAGCGCGGGAATCAGCCGGTAAAGGCGGCGAGCGCGTCCCACGCCGGCTGCTTCGCCGCGACGCCGACCGTGTGGAGCGGGCTGGAAGAAGGAAGCGCGACCAGCGCCACCGCTTTCGTCGCCAGCAGCGGGCGGCCGAGTCGCAGCGCCGTGCCGCCGTTGAACGCCACCGCGCGCAGGCTCGCGAGCGAGTCGACCAGCGCCGCCAGGTCGTTGGCGGCATGGTCGCGGATCGCCGCGTCGCTGCTGCCCGGTCGCCGCGCCGAGGCGACGACGTCCCACAGCCCGATCCGCGCCTCCAGCAGCGCGGCGAGGCGCGCCTCATAGGGGAGCGCGGCGAGATCGCGTCCGATGACATGGCCGACGAGGCGCCAGAACTGGTTCTGTGGATGCGCGTAATAGCGTTGCTCGGCGAGACTGCGCTCGCCCGGCAGGCTGCCGAGGATCAGGACGCGCGTGCGATCGTCGACGACCGGCGGGAAGGAGGATTTGCGCGCCACATCACTGACCATGCGATCAATCACGCTATCCGCCGCTAAAGCGCAAGCGTGGTTGCCGCGAACAGCGCGGCGGCGCACATATGCGTTCATGCACACCGCCTCCGACACACTCTCGCTCATCGGCAACACTCCGCTCGTCCGGCTGAAGGGGCCGAGCGAGGCGACGGGGTGCGATATCTTCGGCAAATGCGAATTCGCCAATCCCGGCGCCAGCGTGAAGGATCGCGCGGCGCTGTTCATCGTCGAGGACGCCGAGGCGCGCGGACAGCTCCAGCCTGGCGGCACGATCGTGGAGGGCACGGCGGGCAATACTGGGATCGGCCTCGCGCTGGTCGCCAATGCCAAGGGCTACCGCACGATCATCGTGATGCCGGACACCCAGTCCAAGGAGAAGATGGACACGCTGCGCGCACTTGGCGCGGAGCTGGTGACGGTGCCGGCGGCGCCTTATTCCAGCCCATGTCATTTCGTGCACACCTCGCGACGCATCGCCGAGGAGACGCCGGGGGCGATCTGGGCCAACCAGTTCGACAATATCGCCAACCGCCGCGCGCATATCGTCGGCACCGCCGAGGAGATCTGGGCGCAGATGGACGGGCGGGTCGATGGCTTCACCTGCGCGGTGGGCACCGGCGGCACGCTCGCCGGGGTCGGCATGGGGCTGAAGGCGAAGGACGATCGCGTGACGATCGCGCTCAGTGACCCGCACGGCGCCGCGCTCTACGAATATTATGCGCACGGCGAGTTGAAGGCGGAGGGCAATTCGGTCGCCGAGGGGATCGGGCAGGGGCGGATCACCGCCAACCTCGAGGGCGCGCCAATCGACACGCAATATCGCATCCCCGATCAGGAAGGGCTGGACTGGGTCGAGCGGCTGCTGCGTGAGGAGGGGCTGTGCCTGGGCCTGTCGTCCGGCATCAACGTCGCCGGCGCGGTGCGGCTGGCGCGCGATCTGGGGCCGGGCAAGCGCATCGCGACGATCCTGTGCGATACTGGTTTCCGCTATCTTTCCACGCTCTACAATTCCGAATGGTTGTCCGCCAAGGGGCTGGAACGGCGGTTGCCACTGTAAAAATTCGACATCCGCGCGATATGACGTTAGTCTCGCGCGACGGATGAGTACCGAAACACCCACATCGAGCCAGACGGTGCAGCGTGTGCGGGTGGGCCTGATCGGCCTGGCCGCCGTGGTGCTGCTCATCGGCCTTGCCAGCGCGATCTTCAGCGCCGCCAGCCGGGAAAAGCCGGTTGCGGCGGTCGATGCGCCCAAGGCGGAGGCCGTCGCTAACATGACGCTCGCCAACAGCGAACTGCCCGCCGCCGCGCCGAACGAGCCGCTGGCCGAGCTTGGCGTCGCCCCCGCCACCGCCAACGGCGCCGCCCCGGCCGCGCCGCGCCAGTGAATCCAGCCATGACGTTCGTGGAATCGCCGGGGAAATCCGGGGGGCGGTCGGGGATTCCCCGGCTCACCCCGGATTCGGCCCGCCGTTTCCTGCGAACGGAAACGGAACGCGTGCGTTTCGCCGTGGCGGAATCGGGAGGAAAGCCGTCCGGCTGACCGCCTTTTCCCCGATTTTCCCCACATTTCCCTTCCCATCCCCGAGAGGCCCTGATATCTATCGGGCTACAGAGGGGCGGACTCGCTGTATCTTGTCTTCGCGCTAGCCGGGCGGCCGAACGGGCTGATTTCCGGGCCGGAGAAGCGCGTCCGCCGCGGGCGAGGTGGGCGTGTCGGAAAGGATCGACTATCAGGGAAAGGGTATCGCGCTCGTCGACGACAAGTCGCGCGTGGCGATCCCGAACACCCTGCGCGCCATGCTCGCGAAGAATTCCCCGCGCGAGGACGGGAAGGATGGCGGCACCGTCATCATCGCGCCGCACCCCGAGCACCGCTGCCTGATCGCCTACGATCCGCGCTTCGTGCCTTTCTGGAAGGCGCGGCTGGAGCAACTCGACGCCGCCCAGTTCGAGAAGTCCGGCCGGACCGACTACAACATCCTCGATCGCGCAGGCGGTGCGGAGCCGCTGCCATTCGACGGCAGCGGGCGTTTCATCATGCCCGCGTTCGAGCGCAAATACGCGCGGATCGACACGCTCGCCGTCTTCTACGGGTCATTCCACTGGATCACGATCTGGAGCCCGAAGATCCTGATCGAGACGCCGGGGATCGACCCGTTCCTCAAGGAATATGTCGAGTTCGCCTGCGAGGAGAAGGGGTATGCGCTGTGACCGCGCAGGCTGATCCCCATATCCCGGTGCTGCTCGACGAAGTGCTCGCCGCGCTTACCCCCAGGCGCGGCGAGACCGTGGTCGACGGCACGTTCGGCGCCGGCGGCTATACGCGCGCGCTGCTGGCGACGGGCGCGCGCGTCATCGCCTTCGACCGCGATCCCGATGCGATCGCCGCCGGACGGGCGCTGGAGGCGTCGAACCCGGACCTCATCCTCGTGCCGGCCGAATTTTCCGCCATGGCCGGCGAGCTTGAGGCGCGCCGCGAGGCGCCGGTCGACGGGGTGGTGCTGGACATCGGCGTGTCGTCGATGCAGCTCGACCAGCCGGCGCGCGGCTTCTCCTTCCAGGGGGACGGGCCGCTCGACATGCGCATGTCGCAGGCGGGGCCGTCGGCCGCCGATTTCCTCAACACCGCCGACGAGGCGCTGATCGCCGACGTGCTGTGGCGCTACGGCGAGGAGCCGCGCTCGCGCCGCGTGGCCAAGGCGATCGTCGCGGCGCGGCCGCTCACCACCACCGGGCAGCTCGCGCAGGTCGTGCGCCGCGCGCTGGGGCATCGGCCGCACGACAAGAAGGACCCGGCGACGCGCGCCTTCCAGGCGATCCGCATCCATGTGAACCGCGAGCTGGAGGAGCTGGCGCAGGGCCTGGCCGCCGCCGAACGCGTGCTGGCGCCGGGCGGCCGGCTCGCGGTCGTCACCTTTCACAGCCTGGAGGACCGGCTGGTGAAACGGTTCCTGCGCGAGCGCAGCGGGGCGATGCCGGCCGGGTCGCGGCATCGTCCCGAAGCGCGCGAGGCGCGGGCGCCGAGTTTCGAGCCGGCGGCGAAGGCGGTGCGCCCGAGCGCGGCTGAAGTGGCGCGCAACCCCAGGGCGCGCTCGGCGACGCTGCGCGTGGCGCGGCGCACCGGGGCGGCGGCCTGGGCGGGCAGCGTCGAGTTAGTGGAGGCGTAACGATGGCAGCGACGTACAGATTGAAGGGTTTGGGCTGGTTCGGCGGCGTGGTGATCGTGTCGCTGGGCTTCTACCTCATCTCGCTTCAGGTCGCGGCGGAGCGCAAGCGGCTGGAGCAGCTCAACGGCAGGATCAGCTTCGCCCAGCGCGACATCCGCGCGCTGGAGACGGAGTTCGACGTTCGCTCCAACCTCGCGCAGCTCGAACGCTGGAACGGCGACACGCTGGCGCTCGCCGCGCCCACCGCCGGCCAGTTCGTGCGCGATGAAGGGCAGCTCGCCTCGATCAGCTTCGATCGCGCGGTGCCGGTGCCGGGCGGGCAGCAGGGCGCGATCCGCACCGCCGCGCTGGTCGTGCCGTCCCTGCCTTCGCCGGTCCACGCCCCGGCCGCGCCCACTCCGGTGATCGACGAGACGCCCGCGGTGGCGGCGGCGGCGCGCCCCGCGACGCTGGTGAAGGTCGCCGCGCGCACCGCCGACGCACCCCGGCTCACCCCGGCGGTGTTGATGCACGGCGATCTGGCCGAAGCGACCCCGGCGGCACACAAAGGCAAGGTGGCCGCCGATCGCGCCGCCGCGCCGAAGCTGACCGCCGCCGTGGTGATGCGCACCGAGGTCGCGGCCAGCAACGCGCCCGTCTCCCGCAAGGGCAAGGCGGTGGCGATGCTCGACAAGTCGCTGCTCAGCGACACCACGCTGGGCGATCTGATGAGCGGCGCGCGCGCCGAGGCACGGCGGCCGCGTTGACCACGCTGGTCGCGCGCCCTGCCCGATCGGTGAAAGCCAGCGAGCAGCGCCATGCGCTGCTCGCGACACAGCATCTGCGCCTGATGATGCTGATGCTGCTATTCGCCGCCGCCGTGACGGTGGTGGTCGGGCGGCTGGCGTGGCTGGCGATCGAAGGCAAGCCGGAGCGCGCGTCCATCCTCGGCGCCGCGCCGCGCGGCGATATCGTGGATCGCAACGGCGAGCCGCTGGCCCGCACGATCGACGCCTGGGCGATCGGCGTCCACCCCGATCGCCTGCTCGGCGATCGCAGCGAGATCGCGCAGCGGCTGGCGGACCTGATGCCGGATATCGGCAGCCAGCAATGGTTCTATACGCAGATCAGCAAGAAGGTGCCCTTCACCTATCTCAACCGCCGCGCCAGCCCCGCGCTGGTGGAGGCGGTGAACGCGATAGGCGAGCCGGGCATCGTCTTCGAACGGCAGACGCAGCGGCTCTATCCGCAATCGACGCTGGCGGCGCATGCGCTCGGCTATCTCTCCACCGATAGCAAGGGAATGGGCGGGATGGAGCGCGCGCTGGAAGCGCGGCTCACCGATCCCGCACAGAACGGCACCCCCGTCGCGCTGTCGATCGACAGCCGCGTGCAGGCGGCGATGGAGAGCGAGCTTGGCCGCGCGATGGGCGACATGCAGGCCAAGGGCGCGGCCGGCATCGTCATGGACGCGCATACCGGCGAGGTGATCGCGATGGTCTCGCTGCCGATGTTCAACCCCAACCGGGTGGGCATGGCGGGCACCGAGGAGCTGCGCAACAACGTCACCCAGTCGGTCTATGAGCTTGGCTCGACCTTCAAGCCGATCGCGATGGCGGCGGCGATCGATTACGGCGTCGTCACCGACATGAGCCGCCGGTTCGATGCGACCGTGCCGCTGAAGGTCGGCGGCTACACGATCCACGACGATCGCGGGCATGAGCAGAAGCGCTGGCTCAACATCCCAGAAACATTGATCTATTCCTCGAACATCGCGACCGCGCGGATCGCCGACCTGGTCGGTGCGCAGCGGATGCAGGAGATGTTCCGCAAGCTCGGCTTCGACCGCAAGCCGGATATCGAGCTGGTCGAGAAGGCGCGCCCGCTGTGGCCGACCTATTGGGCGCGCACCACGGTGATGACCACCGCCTACGGCCACGGCATCGCGGTGACGCCGCTGCATCTCGCCAGCGCCTATGCCGCGCTGGTCAACGGCGGGATCTGGCATCCGGCGACCTTGCTCAAAGTGCCGCAGGGCACCGAGCCGAAGGGGCGCCGCGTGATCCAGCAATCGACCAGCGACCGGCTGCGCCAGCTCCTCCGGCTCGTCGTGCTCGACGGCACGGGGCGCAAGGGCGAGGCGCCCGGCTATCGCATCGGCGGCAAGACCGGCACCGCCGAGGTGGCTCAGCGCGGCGGCTATGCCCGGAACGCCAATGTCTCCACCTTCGCCGCCGCCTTCCCGATGGACGCGCCGCGCTACGTGGTGATCGCGATGATGGACTCGCCCAAGCGCGTGCAGGCAAACTCGTTCCAGACCACCGCCGCCTATACCGTCGCCCCGGTGGTCAGCCGCGTGGTGAGCCGCACCGGTGTGCTGCTCGGCGTCATCCCGGACGATCATCGCGACATCGACGAAAGCGATCTCACCCCGCTGCTGTGGAAGGCGCCGGGCGCGAAGGAAGAAAAAGGGAGCGCCGAATGAGGCTGGGCCAGCTCACCGGCGGCCCGGAAACCGCGCAGGTGACGGGCTTCGCGATCGACCACCGCAAGGTCGCGCCGGGCACGGTGTTCGGCGCGTTCGAGGGGCAGCGCGTCAACGGCGAGGATTTCATCCCCGCCGCCGTCGCCGCCGGCGCGATCGCCGTGGTCGCGCGGCCGGAGGCGAAGGTCGAGGGCGCGGCGCATATCGCCAGCGACAATCCGCGCGCCGCCTTCGCCGGCATGGCGGCGAAATTCTTCGCGCCCTTCCCGGAAACGGCGGTTGCCGTCACCGGCACCAACGGCAAGACCTCCACGGTCGAGATGACGCGGCAGCTCTGGCGGATGGCGGGGCATCACGCCGCCTCGATTGGCACGCTCGGCGTCACCACCGCCGATGAAAGGGTGGTGACGGGCCTCACCACGCCCGATGTGGTGACGTTCCTCTCCAATGTCGGCGGGCTGGCGCGCGAGGGCGTGACGCATCTCGCCTTCGAGGCGTCGAGCCACGGACTCAGCCAGTATCGCACCGAGGGCGTGCCGGTGATCGCGGCGGCCTTCACCAATCTCGGCCGCGACCATCTCGACTATCACGGCGACATGGCGGCCTATTTCACCGCCAAGCTGCGGCTGTTCGCCGAAGTGCTGGCCGACGAGGGGACGGCGGTCGTGTGGGTCGACGATCCGCAATCCGAGCGGGTGATCGACCTCGCGCGCGCGCGGCGCAACAAGCTGGTCACGGTCGGCGAGCACGGCGACACGCTGCGGCTGGTGTCGCGCGATCCCACGCTGCTCGGGCAGGGGCTGGTGATCGCCGTCGACGGGCGCGAGCATAAGGTGACGCTGCCGCTGATCGGCGCCTATCAGGCGGCCAATGCCCTGATCGCGGCGGGGCTGGTGATCGCGACCGGCGGCGATGTGACGCAAACGATCGCCAATCTCGCGCGGCTCCAGCCGGTGCGCGGGCGGCTGGAGCGGGCGGTGATCGCCCCGTCCGGCGCGCCGGTCTATGTCGATTACGCGCACACCGCGGACGCGCTGGAGGCGGCCATCGCGGCGCTGCGCCCCCATGTCGCGGGACGGCTGATCCTGGTGTTCGGCGCGGGCGGCGACCGCGATCACGGCAAGCGCGAGCCGATGGGGCAGGTCGCCGCCGCGCAGGCGGACGTGGCGATCGTCACCGATGACAATCCGCGCGGGGAGGACCCGGCGGCGATCCGTGCCGAGATACTGGAGGGCGCGCCCGGCGCGATCGAGATCGGCGACCGGCGCGCGGCGATCGCCCGCGCGATCTGCATGGCGGGGGCCGAGGACATCGTGCTGATCGCCGGCAAGGGGCATGAGCAGGGCCAGATCGTCGGCGATCTCGTCCTGCCGTTCGATGACGTCACTGTCGCAAGGGAGGTAGCGTGAAAAGGAAGATCAACATTCCCGTCCGTCCGTTCACTCCGGCCGATGGCGAGAAGCGCCCGCGCGAGCGGCGCAAGCTGGGGCTGCGGTACGAGCTGGTCAGCGGCGACGCGGTCAGCGGGCTGCGCTGACGCGACCGTGATTGCTATAGGCCCGCCATGACCCTCTGGACCTCCGCCGAGATCGCGGCCGCCACCGGCGGCACCGCTTCCGCCGATTTCGCGGTGGGCGGCGTCGCGTTCGACAGCCGGGAGATCGGCGCGGGCGACCTGTTCGTGGCGATGAAGGGGACGGCGGCGGACGGGCATCGCTTCATCGACGGCGCCTTCGCGCGGGGCGCGGCGGGTGCGCTGGTGTCGGAAGGCACCGCGCACCCTAACGTCCGCGTCGGCGACACCTTCGCCGCGCTGGAGGACATGGGCCGCGCGGCGCGCGCGCGGATGGCGGGCAAGGTGATCGGCGTCACCGGCTCGGTCGGCAAAACCTCGACCAAGGAGGCGCTGTTCGCCGCGCTCGATCGCGGCGCGCCGGGCGCGGTGCATCGTTCGGTCAAGAGCTACAACAACCATACCGGCGTGCCGCTGAGCCTTGCACGGATGCCGCGCGAGACGCGCTTCGGCGTGTTCGAGATGGGGATGAACCACACGGGCGAACTGGCGCATCTGACGACCCTTGTCCGCCCGCACATCGCGCTCGTCACCGCGATCGCTCCGGCGCACACCGAGTTCTTCCGCGACGAAAGCGCGATCGCCGATGCCAAGGGCGAGATATTCCGCGGGCTTGAGCCGGATGGCGTGGCGATCGTGCCGCACGACAGCCCGCACCGCGACCGGCTGATCGACGCCGCCGCGCCTTATGCCGCGCGGATCGTCACCTTCGGGCTGGACGAGGAGGCGGACGTGCGGCCGCTGGAGACGATGCGGCTCGATGCCGGCACCTTCGTCACCGCGAAGGTGGGCGAGCGGGAGCTGAGCTTCACCGTCTCGCAGCCCGGTATGCACTGGGTGTCGAACGCGCTGGCGGTGATCGCGGCGGTCGATGCGGCGGGCGGCGATCTCGGGCTGGCCGGGCTGGCGCTCGGCGAGCTGGGCGGCCTCGCGGGGCGCGGCGACAGGTTCACGGCGGCGGTCAAGGGGGGGGAGGCGCTGGTGATCGACGAAAGCTACAACGCCAATCCGGCGTCGATGGCGGCGACGCTGGAGGTGCTGGCGCACGAGCCGGGGCGGCATGTCGCGGTGCTGGGCGAGATGCGCGAGCTGGGCGCGGGCAGCGATGCCTATCACGCCGCGCTGGCCGGGCCGCTGCTCGCCGCGCGCGTCGAAACGGCGCTGCTGGTCGGTGAAAGGATGGCGCCGTTGGCGCAGGCCCTTGAGGGCCGCGTCGATTTCGTCCATGTGCCCGACGCCGCGACCGCGCTTGACCGCCTGAAACAGGTGATCGCGCCGGGCGATGCGGTGCTCGTCAAGGGATCGAACGGGGTGGGGCTGTCGCGGGTCGTCGCGGCTCTCGCCGGGGGCGTTTCATAGTGTTGTACCTGATCGCCGAAAGCCTCGGTTTCCCGAGCGTCCTCAACCTCATCCGCTATCTGTCGTTCCGCACCGGCGGGGCGGTGGCGACGGCGCTGTTCATCGGGCTGGTGATCGGGCCGAAGTTCATCGGCTGGCTGCGCCTCAGGCAGGGCAAGGGCCAGCCGATCCGCGCCGACGGGCCGCAGACCCACCTCGCCAAGCGCGGCACGCCGACGATGGGCGGGCTGATGATCCTCACCAGCCTCAGCCTCGCGATCCTGATCTGGATGGACCTGCGCAATCCCTTCGTCTGGGCCAGCCTGTTCGTGACGCTCGGCTTCGGCGCGATCGGCTTCATGGACGATTACGACAAGGTGACGAAGGCGACCACCGCCGGGATACCGGGGCGCGTGCGCCTGCTGCTGGAATTCCTCATCGCCGGGGTGGCGGCGTGGATCATCAGCCAGGAGAATGGCACCGGCCTGTTCCTGCCCTTCACCAACCGTTACTATCTGGAACTGGGCTATTTCTATCCGTTGTTCGCCGCCTTCACGATCGTCTCGTTCGGCAATGCGGTGAACCTGACGGACGGGCTGGACGGGCTCGCCACCATGCCGGTGATCATCGCGGCGGTGGCGTTCATGATCATCGCCTATCTCGCCGGCAACGTGAAGTTCGCCGACTATCTCGGCATCCCGCATGTGCCACGCGCGGGCGATCTGGCGATCTTCTGCGGCGCGATGGTCGGGGCGGGGCTTGCCTTCCTGTGGTATAACGCGCCCCCGGCGGCGGTGTTCATGGGCGACACCGGCAGCCTCGCGCTCGGCGGGGCGCTCGGCACGATCGCGGTGATCGCGCATCACGAGATCGTACTCGGGATCATCGGCGGTCTGTTCGTGGTGGAAGCCCTGTCCGTCATCATCCAGGTCGCGGTCTATAAGCGCACCGGCAAGCGCGTGTTCCGCATGGCGCCGATCCACCATCATTTCGAGCAGCTCGGCTGGAGCGAGCCGACCGTGGTGATCCGCTTCTGGATCATCGCGCTGGTGCTGGCGCTCGCCGGCCTTTCGACGTTGAAGCTCAGGTGATCGTCTCCTCCCACTGGCGCGGCAGACGCTATGCGGTGCTCGGCCTCGCGCGGACCGGCGCGGCGACGGTGCGCGCGCTCGTCGCGGGCGGTGCGCAGGTGGTGGCGTGGGACAGCGACCCGGCACGGCGCGAGGGCTTCGAGGGCGTGGAGATCGCGGAGCTCGATGACGTGGATTTCGCCGGGATCGATGCTTTGGTCGTCTCGCCCGGCGTGCCGCTCAACACACATCCGCTGGCGGCGAAGGCGCGCGCGGGCGGCGTGCCGATCACCGGCGACATCGAACTGTTCGCCGAGGCGCGCGCGGACCTGCCGCCGCACAAGGTGGTCGGCATCACCGGCACCAACGGCAAGTCCACCACCACCGCGCTCGTCACCCATATCCTCCAGACCGCCGGCATCCCCGCGCTGATGGGCGGCAACATCGGCCTGCCGATCCTCGGGCAAGAGCCGCTTCCCGCCGGCGGCGTCTATGTGCTGGAACTGTCGAGCTATCAGATCGACCTGACGCGGACGCTGGATTGCGACGTCGCGGTGCTGCTCAACATCACGCCCGACCATCTCGACCGCTATGACGGCTTCGACGGCTATGTCGCCTCGAAGGCGCGGCTGTTCGCGATGCAGTCGTCGCGCCACGAGGCGGTGATCGGCATCGGCGACGCCGCCTCGGCCTCTATCGCACGCTCGCTGTCGGCGCGGGGCGAGCATCTGACGAAGATCGCGCCGGGCGTGTGCCTGGACCAGTCGCGCTGGCCGAGTCTCAAGGGACCGCACAACGCGCAGAACGCGCTCGCCGCGATTGCGGTGGTGAAGGCGCTCGGCGTCGGCGAACGCGATATCGACCGCGCGCTGGAGACTTTCACCGGGCTGCCGCACCGGATGGAAAAGGTGCGCGAGCTGGCCGGCGTCGCCTATATCGACGACAGCAAGGCGACCAATCCCGAAAGCACCGCGCCCGCGCTCGGCGCCTTCCCGCGCGTCCACTGGATCGTCGGCGGGCGGGCGAAGGGCGACGATCTCGACGCCTGCCGCCCGTTCTTCGATCATGTCGTGCGCGCCTATACGATCGGCGAGGCGGGGCCGCGCTTCGCCGCGATCCTGAAGGACGCGATGCCGGTGGACGAGGCGGGGACGCTCGCCGCCGCCGTCGCCGGAGCGGCGCGTGAGGCGAAGCCGGGGGATACGGTGCTGCTTTCGCCGGCGGCGGCTTCCTTCGATCAATTTCGCGATTATGAGCATCGCGGGCAGGAATTTCGCGACGCGGTGGGGGCGCTGGCATGAGCGAGGAACAGGCGGAGATCGTCAGCGAGGCGGGTCTGCGCGCGCGGCTGAAGGGGCGCGGCGGACGCGGCGACCGCTCGCCGCTCGGCACCTGGTTCTGGGACACCGATCGCGTGCTGCTGCTGCTGACGCTGGCGCTGATCGCGGTCGGGCTGCTCGCCGTCGCCGCCGCCAGCCCGGCGAGCGCGGTGCGCTATTCGGGCGAGCATGTGAAATTCCCGCCGCTCTATTATTTCTGGCGGCAGGTGATGTGGGTGGCGGTGTCGTTGCCGGTGCTGTTCATCACCTCGATGCTGCCGGTGAACACCGCGCGGCGGCTGGCGGTGCTGGGCTGCGGGGTGTTCGCCGTCCTGCTGGCGCTCACCCCGCTGATCGGCGTGACGGTCAACGGCGCGCGGCGCTGGATCGGCTTCGGGCTGGCGCAGTTCCAGCCTTCCGAGTTCCTCAAGCCGTGCTTCATCGTCACGGTCGCGTGGTTGCTGTCTTTGCGCGCGCGGGACGAATCGCTGCCGGTGACCGCGATCACCTTCGGCCTGACCGGGCTGGTCGCGGCGATGCTGATGCTCCAGCCGGACCTCGGGCAGACGATCATCTTCTGCGCGGTGTGGCTCGCGCTGCTGATGATCGCGGGGACGCCGTGGCGGACGATCGCGGCGTTCGTGGCGATGGCGCCGGCGGCACTAGTCGCGGCCTATGTCTTCTACGGCACGGCGCGCGCGCGGATCGACGCCTTCCTGTTCCCCGACGCGGAGGGGACGGGCGCGAGCGACCATTTCCAGACCAACGCCGCGCACGCCACGCTGACGGCGGGCGGCTGGACCGGCACCGGCCCCGGCGGTGGCCGCGTCAAATTCGGGCTTCCCGAAGCGCACACCGATTATATCTTCTCCGTCATCGGCGAGGAATTCGGCTTGATCGTGTGCATGGTGATCGCGGTGATGTTTCTGGCGATCGTCGTGCGCGTCTTCGTCAAGCTTCTCGACGAGCAGGATAATTTCAAGCTGCTCGCGGCCGGCGGACTGGCCACGCAGTTCGGCGCGCAGGCGCTGGTCTCGATGGCGGTCAACACCGGCCTCGCGCCGTCCAAGGGCATGACGTTGCCGTTCATCAGCTACGGCGGCTCGTCGATGATCGCGCTGTCGATCGGGATGGGGCTGCTGCTCACCTTCACCCGGCGCAATCCGTTCCTGTTGCGCAGCCCCTATGTCACCCGCTGGGGGACTTTATGACGCGCGCGCGACACTTCGTCCTCGCCGCCGGGGGCACGGGCGGGCATATGGTCCCCGCCGCCGCGCTGGCGGAGGAGCTGATCCGGCGCGGGCATCGCGTGGCGCTGGTTTCCGACGAGCGCGGCGTGCGCTTCCCCGACCTGTTCGATGGGGTGCAGACGCATGTGCTTCCCGCCGGGCGGCTGAGCGGCGGCCCGATGGGCTGGGCCAGAGCCGCGCGCGAGATGTGGCGCGGGCGGGCGATGGCGCGCGAACTCTATCGCACCTTCCAGCCGGCGGCGGTGGTCGGCTTCGGCGGCTATCCCGCCTTCCCGGCGCTGGCGGCGGCCTTCGCGGAGAAGATCCCCACCGCGATCCATGAGCAGAACGCGGTGCTCGGCCGCGTCAACCGGCTGGTCGCGCGGCGGGTGGACGCGATCGCCACCTCCTATGCCGAGACGGAGCGGCTCAAGCCCGCCTTCCTCGCCAAGACGCATTGCGTGGGCAATCCGGTGCGCGACAGCGTGCTGGCGCTGCGCGCGAAGCCCTATCCGCTGCTGGAGGAGGACGGCATCTTCCGCGTCCTCGTCACCGGCGGGTCGCAGGGGGCGAGCGTGCTGAGCAAGGTGGTGCCGGACGGCCTCGCCATGCTGCCGGTCGCCTTCCGCCGCCGCCTGCAGGTGACGCATCAGGCTCGGATCGAGGATATCGACGCTGCGCGCGCCAAATATGCCGAGCTGGATATCGCGGCGGACCTCGCCACCTACCTGCCCGACCTGCCCGAGCATCTCGGCTGGGCCCATGTCGTGATCGCGCGCGCGGGCGCATCGACGCTGGCGGAACTGACCGTGGCGGGTCGCCCCGCCATCCTCGTGCCGCTGCCGACCGCGACCGACGATCACCAGACCGCCAATGCGCGCGAGATCACTCTTGCGGGCGGCGCGCGCACCATCCCGCAGAGCCGCTTCACCCCGTCCGAACTCGCCAAGCAGATGCAGAAGCTCGGCCTCGATCCCGAGGCGCTGGCCAATGCCGCCGGCCGCGCGCGCGCCTGCGG
The DNA here is from genome assembly GCA_001897375.1 of Sphingomonas sp. 67-36. Lineage (GTDB taxonomy): Bacteria > Pseudomonadota > Alphaproteobacteria > Sphingomonadales > Sphingomonadaceae > Sphingomonas. The sequence goes on from MKSU01000022.1 coordinate 95,994, forward strand.
CAAGCCCGACGCGGCGCGCGACCTTGCCGATCTGGTCGAAAGCCTCGATGCGCCGCGCTCGGCGCTGCCGGTCGGCCCGGTGGTGCGCAAGGAGGCATTTGCGTGAAGGGCGTTCCCACCAACATCGGCACGATCCATTTCGTCGGCATCGGCGGCATCGGCATGTCCGGCATCGCGGAGGTGATGCACAACCTCGGCTATCAGGTGCAGGGATCGGATGTCGCCGAGGGTTATGTCGTGGAGGGCCTGCGCGCGCGCGGCATCCCGGTGGCGATCGGGCACAAGGCGGAGAATCTGGGCGAGGCAGCGGTGGTCGTCACCTCCACCGCGATCAAGCGCGGCAATCCGGAGGTGGAGGCGGCGCTCGAACGCCGCATCCCCGTGGTGCGCCGCGCGGAGATGCTGGCGGAACTGATGCGGCTGAAGTCCACCGTCGCGGTGGCGGGGACGCACGGCAAGACGACGACCACCTCGATGGTCGCGGCGCTGCTCGATGCGGGCGGGGTGGACCCGACCGTCATCAACGGCGGCATCATCAACAGCTACGGCAGCAATGCCCGCCTGGGCGACAGCGACTGGATGGTGGTGGAGGCCGACGAGAGCGACGGCAGCTTCCTGCGCCTCGACGGCACGATCGCGGTAGTGACCAACATCGATCCCGAGCATCTCGATCACTATGGCGATTTCGAGCGGGCGAAGGAGGCTTACGTCGAGTTTGTCGAGAACGTGCCCTTCTACGGCGCGGCGCTTTTGTGCCTCGATCACCCGGAGGTGCAGGCGCTGATCCCGCGCGTGCGCGATCGGCGCATTGTCACCTATGGCTTCGCGGCGTCGGCGGACGTGCGCGGGGTGAACGTCACGCCCTATCCTGGTGGCAACCGCTTCGAGGCGATCATCCGCCACCGCGACGGCGCGGTCCGCTCGATCGAGCAGATCGACCTGCCGATGCCCGGCCGCCACAATGTCCAGAATGCGCTGGCGGCGATCGGCGTGGCGCTGGAACTGGGGATCGACGATGCGACGATCCAGAAGGGCTTCGAGAAGTTCGGCGGGGTCAAGCGGCGCTTCACCAGGGTCGGCGAGGTCGCGACCGAGGGCGGCGTGGCGACGGTGATCGATGATTACGGTCACCACCCGGTCGAGATCCGCGCGGTGCTGGCGGCGGCGCGGGAAAGTGCGCAGGGCCGGGTGATCGCAGTGGTGCAGCCGCACCGCTATTCGCGGCTCGGCAATCTGATGGACGATTTCCAGAGCGCCTTCAACGACGCCGACATGGTCTATGTCACCCCGGTCTATGCCGCGGGCGAGGCGCCGGTCGCGGGCGTCGATGCCGAGGCGCTGGTCGAGGGGCTGAAGCGGCGGGGGCATCGCGCAGCGTCCGTGGTCGCCGACGCGGAGGCGCTGGCCGATGCGCTGGCGGGCACGGTGCGCGGCGGCGATCAGGTGGTGTGCCTCGGCGCGGGCGATATCACCAAATGGGCGGCCGGCCTCGCCCCGGCGATCGAGGCGCGACGATGAATGTTGCGCCCGTCCTTTCTATGGCTGCCATGCCCGAGGTCGCGGGGAAGCTCACCCCGAACGCACCGCTCGCGCCGCTCGTCTGGTTCAAGGCGGGCGGTGCGGCGCAATGGCTGTTCGAGCCGAGGGACGCCGACGATCTCGCGCAATTCCTCGCGCGGCTCGATCCGGACGTGCCGGTGATGGCGCTGGGGCTGGGATCGAACCTGATCGTGCGCGACGGCGGCGTGCCGGGCGTGGTGGTGCGGCTCGGCAAGCCCTTCGCGCGCGTCGAGGCGCTGGACGCGACGACGCTGCGCTGCGGCGGCGGGGCGAGCGGTATCCTCGTTTCCTCCACCGCGCGTGACGCGGGAATCGCGGGGGTGGAGTTCCTGCGCTCGATCCCCGGCACGGTCGGCGGCTTCGTGCGGATGAACGGCGGCGCTTACGGGCGCGAGACGGCGGACGTGCTGGTCGAATGCGAGGTGGTGCTGCGCTCCGGCGAGCGGCGCGTGCTGGCGGTGGGCGACCTCGGCTATAGCTATCGCCATTCCGAATTGCCCGAGGGCGCGGTGGTGGTGAGCGCGACCTTCCGTGGCGTGCCGGGCGAGTCGGAAGCGATTCAGGCGGAGATGGACCGCATCGCCGCCTCCCGCGAAGCCTCGCAGCCGCTGCGCTCGAAGACCGGCGGCTCGACTTTCAAGAACCCGCCCGGCGAGAAGGCGTGGGCGCTGGTCGACGCGGCCGGGTGCCGCGGCCTGCGCCGAGGTGACGCGCAGGTGAGCGAGAAGCACACCAATTTCCTGCTCAACCTCGGCAACGCCACCAGCGCCGATATCGAGGGGCTGGGCGAGGACGTGCGCGCGCGGGTGAAGGCGGCGAGCGGCGTCACGCTCGAATGGGAAATCCAACGCGTCGGGGTGGCGTCGTGATGCGCGTCTCGCCTGCCCTGAAGAAGTCGTTCGTATCGCAAGGAGTATCGCGTGCCTGACCGTCCCCTCCACATCGTCGTGCTGATGGGCGGCTGGTCGGCGGAGCGTGAGGTGTCGCTGTCGTCCGGCGCGGGGATCGCCGAGGCGCTGGAGTCGCTCGGCCATCGCGTCACGCGGATCGACATGCAGCGCGACGTCGCCGCGCGGCTGGCGGAGGCGCGACCGGACGTGGTGTTCAACGCGCTGCACGGCTCGCCGGGCGAGGACGGCACGGTGCAGGGCATGATGGACCTGCTCGGCCTGACCTATACCCATTCCGGCCTCGCCACCTCGGTGATCGCGATCGACAAGGTGCTGACCAAGAACCAGCTCGTCCCCCACGGCATCCCGATGCCGGGCGGGCGGATCGTCAAGTCGGCGGAGCTGTTCGCGGGCGATCCGCTCGCGCGCCCCTATGTGTTGAAGCCGGTCAACGAAGGCTCGTCGGTCGGCATCGCGATCGTCACGGCGGACGGCAATTACGGCTCCCCGATCGGGCGCGACGTGCAGGGGCCGTGGCAGGAGTTCGAGGAACTGCTCGCCGAGCCTTATGTGCGCGGGCGCGAGCTGACCACCGCGGTGCTGGAAGGGGCGGACGGCCCGCGCGCGCTGGGCGTCACGGAGCTGCGGCCGAAGAGCGGCTTCTACGATTACGACGCCAAATATACCGACGGGATGACCGAGCATCTCTTTCCCGCGCCGGTGCCGGACGAGATCGCCGAGACGTGCATGTCGATCGCGCTGGAGGCGCATCGCCTGCTCGGCTGCAAGGGATGCAGCCGAGCCGATTTCCGCTGGGACGACGAGCGCGGCGTGGATGGGCTGTTCCTGCTGGAGGTCAATACCCAGCCGGGGATGACGCCGCTCAGCCTCGTCCCCGAACAGGCGAGGCATACCGGCATGAGCTATGCCGAGCTGGTGCAGGCGATCGTCGACGCCGCGCTGCGGGAGGGGGGCGCATGAGCCGCCAGCCCGTCCGCCGCTCGCCGCCGCGCCGGCCGGGTGCGCCGAAGCGGCGCAAGACCTCGCTCGGCGACCGGCTGATCGCAAGGCTGCCGGTCAGCCACGACACGCTGCGCCGCGCGGTGACGTGGAGCTTCCTCGGCCTCGGTGGCGCGGTGGCGATCGCGGCGGCGACATGGCTCGGCGTGCCCGGCATGGTCGGCGATGCGGTGGCCGAAGGGGCCGGCCGCGCCGGGCTGCGCGTCGAGCAGGTCGATATCACCGGCCTCAAGCGGATGGACCGCGAGACGGTCTATGCCATCGCGCTGGAGAACCAGACGGCGGAACGTCCGCTGCTGGCGGTCGATCTGGAAGCGGTGCGCAAGCGCCTGCTCGCCTATGGCTGGATCGCGGACGCCTATGTCTCGCGACGCTTCCCGGACCGGCTGCTGATCCACATCGTCGAGCGCGAGCCGGCGGCGATCTGGCAGAACGAGGGCCAGCTCACGCTGATCGACGCGACGGGGACGTTGCTCGACCCGGTCGACCCGAACCATATGCCGCCGGGCCTGCCGCTGATGATCGGCCCCGGCGCAGCGCAGCAGGAGGACGGCTATCAGAAGCTGCTCGCCGCCGCTCCGGCGCTGCGCCCACGCGTCAAGGCGGCGACGTGGGTCGGCAATCGCCGCTGGGACCTGACGTTCGACACCGGCGAGACCTTGCTGCTGCCGCAGGACGGCGCGGCGCAGGCGCTAGTGAGGTTCGCCGAGATGGAGGGCGCGAAGCCGCTGCTCGGCAAGGGCTGGGTGCGCTTCGACATGCGCGATCCGACCAAGCTGGTCGCGCGCAAGCCGGGGCCGGAAAGCAATCGCGCCGATGCAGAGCCGGGGGAAAACGGCGGCGGCACCACCAGCGAGATGCGCGTCGCGCGCGTCGGCGACGTCTGACGAAGGGGAACGGGGACATGGCGAAGGCGGCACCTGAGGGCCTAATCACCGCGCTGGACATCGGCACGTCCAAGGTGTCGGCGATGATCGCGCAGAAGGGCGACGGCGGCGAGCTGATCGTGCTCGGCACCGGCCAGCGCGAGTCGCGCGGGGTGAAGCGCGGCTATATCGCCGACATGGCCGCGACCGAGGTGGCGGTGCGCGAGGCGGTGGAACAGGCGGAGCGGATCGCGGGGATCAACATCGAGAATGTCTGGGCGGGTTTCTCCGCCGGAGGTCTCGTGTCCGACGAGGCGTTCATCGAATCCGAGCTCAACGGCCACCGTATCGAGCAGGCGGATATCGACGCGCTGCTTCAGGAGGGCCGTCAGTCGATCGATCCGCAGGGGCGGATGGTGCTTCACGCGCAGCCCGCGCTCTACACGATCGACGGGCTTGAGGGGGTGAAGAAACCGCTCGGCCTCCATGCCGACCGGCTCGGCGTCCATATCCATGTCATCGCGGCGGACGGCTCGCCGGTGCGCAACCTCGACCTGTGCGTGCGCTCCGCGCATCTGGAGGTGAAGTCGATCATCGCCTCGCCGGTGGCGACCGGCTTCGCCTGCCTCTCCGATGAGGAGCGTGACCTCGGCGTCGCACTGGTCGAGATCGGGGCGGGGATCACCAATGTCTCGCTGTTCGCGGGCGAGATGCTGGTCGGCCTTAAGTCGATCCCGATCGGCTCGGCCGACATCACCGACGACATCGCCTCCGCCTTCGGCACGACGCGCGGGCAGGCGGAGCGGATGAAGTGCTTCCACGGCTCGGCCAATGCGTCCCCGCGCGACAACCACGAGATGATCACCATCCGCACCCCGGCGAACGAGGAGGACGGCGACGCGCTCCAGATCACCAAGGCGGCGCTGATCGCGGTGATCCGCACCCGGCTGGAGCAACTGGTCGGCGAGGTGCAGGCGGCGCTCAAGGAACTGAAGTTCGAGGGGCCGATCAACCGACAGGTGGTGCTCACCGGCGGCGGCGCGGAGTTGAAGGGCATCGCCGATTACGCGCAGCAGGCGCTGGGCCGCTCGGTGCGCATCGGGCGGCCGCGTGGGCTGACCGGATTGCCGGAGGCGCATGCCGGGCCGGGCTTCGCGGCGCTGGCGGGGCTGGCCTTCTTCGCCGCAAACGATCCGATCGATTTGCGCGGGCTGGTGCCCCAGCAACAGCAGCAGGTTTACCGGCCGAAAGGGTTGCGGGCGCTCAAACGCCTCTTTCAAACGGTGAAGGCCAATTATTGAGGCTGCGACGACGGTTTTCGGCTGGCACGGCCGGGCGCTATGTTGCAGGAAGGTTAATCGACACGTCCGGCGATGGGGAAGGCCGGACAGGCGGAGAAAGTAGGCGATGGGAATCGAATTCATCACCCCGGAAACGGATGAGCTGACGCCGCGCATCGCGGTGATCGGCGTTGGCGGCGCGGGCGGCAACGCGATCGCCAACATGATGCGTGCCGAGGTGCAGGGGGTTGATTTCCTTGTCGCCAACACGGACGCGCAGGCGCTGAAACAGTCGACCGCGCCGGAGAAGATCCAGCTCGGCGCGAAGATCACGCAGGGCCTGGGCGCGGGCAGCCGGCCGGAGATCGGCCGCGCCGCCGCCGAGGAGACGATCGAGGATCTCTCCAAGCGACTCGAGGGCGCCCACATGTGCTTCATCGCCGCCGGCATGGGCGGCGGCACTGGCACGGGCGCCGCCCCCGTCATCGCCAAGGCGGCGCGGGACATGGGCATCCTGACCGTCGGCGTCGTCACCAAGCCGTTCGCGTTCGAGGGCAACCGCCGCTCCAAATCCGCTGAGGCGGGGATCGAGGAGCTGCAGAAGTACGTCGATACGCTGATCGTCATCCCCAACCAGAACCTGTTCCTGATCGCCAACGCCAACACCACCTTCAAACAGGCTTTCGAGATGGCCGACGAGGTGCTGCAGCAGGGCGTGCGCGGCATCACCGATCTGATGGTGATGCCGGGCCTCATCAACCTCGACTTCGCCGACGTCCGCTCGGTGATGCAGGAGATGGGCAAGGCGATGATGGGCACCGGCGAGGCCGACGGCGACGACCGCGCGCTGGTCGCCGCGCAAAAGGCGATCGCCAACCCGCTGCTCGACGGCGTGTCGATGCAGGGCGCGAAGGGCGTCATCATCTCGATCACCGGCGGCGAGGACATGCGCCTGCTCGAGGTGGACGAGGCCGCCAACCACATCCGCGAGCTGGTCGATCCCGAGGCGAACATCATCTGGGGCTCGGCCTTCAATCCGGAGCTGGAGGGCAAGATTCGCGTCTCGGTCGTCGCCACCGGCATCGAGGCGGAGGCGCGCACCGACGCGCCCGTCCCGGAACCGGCGCGCGCGTTCAGCTTCTCCGCGCCGCGCCGCGCCGAACCGGCGGCGCCGGCCGCTCCCGCCGCCCCGGCGGCCGAGCCTGCCCCGGCCGCCGAACAGCCCGCCGCCGCCGCGCCCGGGCAGCCGGAAATCGAGCTGACCGATGTCGTCGCGCCGCAGCCTGAAGCCGCGGCCCCGGTGGAGGACGAACTGCTGCTCGGCAGCGAAACGATCGTGCCCGAACCGGCGCCTGCCGACCCGGTCGCCGAGGAATCGGCGCCGCAGGTGTTCGAGGACGATACGCCTGCGCCGGCCGGCCGACGCCGCTGGTTGTCGTCGGGCGCCGATGCGGGCGAGGAAGCCGCGCCCGCGCCACGCGTCAAGCTGGGCGGCACCCTGTTCGAGCGGATGCAGAACGCCTCGCGCGGGACGCAGCGCGCGGCCGACGGCGAGGACAAGGATTCGCTGGATATCCCGCGCTTCCTGCACCGCCAGAACAACCAGTAAGCGAGCGTGCCGGGGCGGCCTTTCCGCGCCGGCCGCGCCTCGCCGGGCGGCCGTCGGTGATCGCCGCGCGGCCGCGACGGGCATGTCCGGCGCGCGGCGATGGTGTTCGCCGCTTCCCGCCCCCGGATCGGCGCGCGCGGGTTCCGGCCCGGCGCGGCCGATGCCATAGCGTGGCGGCATTCCGCCGCACCAGATGAGACTTTTCCCGACGCGATGAAGCGCATCACTCCCTTTGCTTTCCTGGCGCTGGCCTCCGCCGCCGCGCTACCGGCCCTCGCCGCTCCCCAGATGGTCCAGCCGCTGCCGCAGGCCGGCTCCGACGCCGATCAGCTCGCCGCCGCGATGCGCACGGTGGGCGCCAATCCGCGCGACCTCAATGCGCTGATCGAGGCGGGCGAGTTGTCGCTCAAGCTCGGCGACGCGAGCGGCGCGGCGGCGCTGTTCAAGCGCGCCGACGAAATCGATCCGATGAATGGCCGGGTGAAGGCCGGCATGGCGCGCATCCTCGTGCAGCAGGAGCGACCGGGCGAGGCGCTGCGCTATTTCGATCAGGCGGCCGGCTATGGCCTCGATCCGCGCAGCTTCGCGGGCGATCGCGGTCTCGCCTATGACCTGATCGGCGAGCAGGAGCGGGCGCAGCGCGACTATCGTCTCGCGCTCAAGGCCGGGCCGCAAGACGAGGTGCAGCGCCGCTATGCGTTGTCGCTCGCCATTTCCGGGCGGCAGGAGGAGGCGCTGAAGGAGATAGAGCCGCTGCTGCGCGGTGGCGATCGCGGCGCGTGGCGCGCCCGCGCCTTCATCCTGGCGATGGGCGGCGATGTCGCGGGCGCGGAGAAGATCGCGACGACGATGATGCCTGGCGGCATGGCGAGCGGGCTGGCGCCGTTCTTCCAGCGGCTGCCGTCGCTCGGCTCGGTCGACAAGGCCTTCGCGGTCCATTTCGGCGAGGTGCGCGCGAGCGCGGCGCGGCTGGCCGATGCGCGGCTGACGCCGTCGCTCCCGCCGCTCGGCCCTGACGCCGGCGCGCCGGTGCGCGTGGCGACCGTGACGCCGCCGCCGGCGCCGCCTCCGGTGGCCGAAACCGTGCGCAACCGTCGCGACCGGAACCGGGGCAAGCCCGCCGCGCCGGTCGCGGTGGCGGCCGCCGCCACGCCGGCGCCGCCACCGGCCGCCGCGCCACCGCTGCCTCAGCCGCCGTCCTATCCCGGCAAGGGCGTGGTCTTCGCCGCGCCGAGCGAGGTCACGCAGAAGCTGCCGCCGCGCGCGCCCTATCAGGCGGTGCCGGCTTCGGAGGCCGCGCAGAAGCCGCTGCCGCCGATCGAGGTCGCTTCCGTCATCAATCCGCCGCCCGCCCCGGCCGAGCCGCCGCGTCCGCGCCGTTCGTCGCGTCGCGCGCCGCCGAAGGGGGGTGAGGATTCGATCCTCGCGAAGATCATTGCCGGGATCGCGGTGCCCGAATCGGAGATGGCCGAGGCGCGTCCGCCCGAAAAGAAAGCCGAAACCGCCGCCACACGCCGCAAGGCGAAGGCGGAAGAAGCGGTCGAAACGGCTGACGCGACTCCGCCGAAACGCGGGCGGGGCAAGGCCGGCGCCAGAACCGAGGAACCGGCCGAGACCGCCGAGGCGACTCCACCCAGGCACGGCCGCGGAAAGACTGGTGCACGCGCGGAGGAGCAGGCGGCCGATGCCGACGACGTCAGGCCGAAGAAGCTGACCGCCGCGCAGAAAAGGGCCGAAGAAGCGAAGAAGCTCGCCGCCGCGAAGAAGGCGGAGGAAGCGAAGCAGGCCGCCGAGGAGCGCAAGGCGGCCAAGGCGGAGCCGGCGCGCATCTGGGTGCAGGTCGCGGGCGGCGCGAACGAGAGCGATCTGCCCAAGGCGTGGGCGGCGGTGAAGGGCAAGACCCCGACGCTTGCCGGCAAGCACGCCTATACGACGAAGCTGCGCGCCACCAACCGCGTCGTCACCGGCCCGTTCAAGACCGAGGCCGAGGCCCGCGCGATGGTCAACAAGCTGGCGAAGGAGGGTGTGTCTGCCTTCACCTTCACCAGCAATGCGGGCCAGAAGATGAACAAGATCGAGGGCAAATGACCGCTCCGCCCGCGCCCTGGGCGTCCGATCCGGCGACAGGGCGCGGGCGACTGCATCGCGAATCGACCGGCGCGCCGCGTGGTCCGCGCGATGATTACCAGCGCGACCGCGATCGCATCATCCACTCGATCGCGTTCCGGCGGCTGCGCCACAAGACGCAGGTGTTCCTCGCGCCCGACGGCGATCATTTCCGCGTCCGGCTCACCCACAGCCTGGAGGTGGCGCAGATCGGCCGCACGATCGCGCGCGCGCTGGGGCTGAACGAGGATCTGACCGAGGCGGTCTGCCTCGCGCACGATATCGGCCACCCGCCGTTCGGCCACGCCGGCGAGGACGCGCTGAAGGCCGCGACGATGGCGGCGGGCGGGTTCGATCACAACGGCCATGCCCTGCGCACGTTGATGCGGATCGAGCGATCCTATCCACGTTTCGACGGACTCAACCTGACGTGGGAGACGCTGGAGGGGCTGGCCAAGCACAACGGCCCGGTGCGCCACCCTGGCTGGGCGCTGGCGGAAGCCGATGCCGAGGCCGGACTGGAGCTTGGGACATGGCCAAGCCTTGAGGCGCAGATCGCGGCGCTGGCCGACGACATCGCCTATGACAATCACGATATCGACGACGGTCTGCGCGCCGGGCTGCTGACGCCGGCGCAATTGCTGGAAGTGCCGCTGGTTGCGCGCGGCTGGGCGGCTGCGAAGGCGCGCTTCCCCGATATCTCCGATCGGCGGCTCTCGCGCGAGCTGGTGCGCCAGCAGATCGGCACGATGGTGCTCGACCTGATCGAGGAGACCAGGCGCCGCCTCGCCGAATCCGGCGTGGGCGACGTGGCGGACGTGCGCGCGGCGGGGCGGGCGCTGGTCGCCTTTTCGGACGCGATGCGCGAGGAAGAGCGCGACCTCAAGCGCTTCATGTACGCCAACCTCTACCACCATCCGCGCCAGCTCGAAGCGGCGGCGGCGGCGCATGACGTGGTGGCTGGCCTGTTCGCGGCGTTCCGTGCCGATCCCCAGCTCATGCCGGAGGAATGGCGCGCCGCGCTCCCGGCGGAGGAACCGGCGCTGAGCCGTCATATCGCGGACTATATCGCCGGCATGACCGACCGGTTCGCGATCCGGGAATATGAGCGCGTGGTGGGGCCGGCGGCGATGCCGGAGGGGTTTTAGGATCTGGAATCGAGCTTAGAGCGGAAGCCCGAAACGCGGGCCGAGCCAGACCATGATCGCGTAGAGCGTCACCGTCAGACTGCAACCGGCGATCAGCGCTGGCCAGAAGCCGACGCCGTGCCGGAGGAGCGTCGGAAGAACCAGGAACATCGGCAGCGACGGCAGCACATACCAGAATGTCGCGCCGGCGTGGGCGGCCATGTTCTCTGCATCGGGCCGGTCGTGCCACAGCCACATCATGCCGAGTACAGAGACGAGCGGCAGCGAGGCGATCAGCGCGCCGAACCCAGGGTAACGCTTCGCCAGCGTCGAAGCGATCGCGATCAGCACGCCGGAGACGGCGGCCTTGAACATGAGATGGAACATCTCAGCTCTTGAGCTTCCAACCCCGCCGCAGCAGCACATAGCACAGCACCCCCAGCACCACGTCGATCGCGAGGATCACCACGCTGCCCACCAGCACCGGCGAATCGGCGGTGCCGAGGAAGCCGTAGCGGAAGCCGGAGATGATGTAGAAGAACGGGTTGGCGTGGCTGAACGCGCGGAAGGCGGGAGCGAGGTTGTCGACCGAGTAGAAGGTGCCCGACAGCAGCGACAAGGGCGCGATCACGAAATTGGTGACCGCCGCCGCGTGATCGAATTTCTCCGCCCAGATCGAGGTCAGCACGCCGAGCAGCGACAGGAACGCCGCGCCGAGGAAGCCGAACCAGATCACCGCCAGTGGATGCAGCGGCGTGACATGCACGCCGGGATAGAGCGCCATCGCCGCCCAGCAGATCAGCCCGACGAGGAAAGCGCGCGTCATCGCACCGCCGACCAGCGCGATCAGCAACTCGGCATTGGAGAGCGGCGGCTGGAGATAATCGACGATCGTCCCCTGGATCTTGCCGACCAGCAGCGAGAAGCTGGCGTTGGCGAAGGCCGGGCCCATCATCCCCTGGCTGATGATCAGGCCGGGGGCGATGAAATCCGAAAAGGGGATGTCGACGCCGCCGACATGAACGGGCCGTTTCGCGCCGGTGGCGATGGTGAAGACGATCAGGAACAGGAGCGTGGTGGCGGCCGGCGCCCATATCGTCTGGAGCTGCACCTTGAAGAACCGGCGCACCTCCTTCACATAGAGGGTCTTCAGGCCGCCCCAATTGACGTTCCGGATCACCGGGACGCCGGGCGCGTTCCTGATCGCCGACGGAATTTGGCCGATTGGGGGATGGCTGCTCATCGCGCATGCGGGTAGACGCTGCGGCGGGCGCCTGCAACCCGGCCGCCAACGAGGGAAGAACGATGTCGTGGACCGAGGAGCGTATCCAGACGCTCAAGACCATGTGGGAAGGCGGGCAGACCGCGAGCCAGATCGCCGAGGCGCTGGGCGGGGTGAGTCGCAATGCCGTGATCGGCAAGGCGCATCGCCTGGGCCTGCAATCGCGCCCGTCGCCGGTCGTCCCCAAGGAAGCCGAGGCCAAGCCGGAGCCGAAGCCCGAAGCGAAGGCCCCGCCCGTCGCGGCTGCGCCGGTGCGCGAGCCGGTCGCCGCGCCTCCCCCGCCGCAGCCTGCCGCGCCGGCGATGCCGCGCGCGTCGGAGCCGAAGCCGATCACCATCACCACGGATCTTTCGCCGCGCCAGCCGAACGAGAATCAGCCGGTGCTGCGCTCGGTCGGCCCTGGCGGCTTCGTGCGGCAGGCGCCGGGCGAGCAGCAGCCGCCGATCGCCCCGGCCCCGCCGCGCCGCCTGGTCCCGGCCAAGCCCTCGCCGGAGATCGCCGGCAAGACCACCTTGCTCGATCTTAGCGACAAGGTGTGCAAATGGCCGCTCGGCCACCCCGGTGAGCCGGATTTCCACTTCTGCGGCGAGAAGGTGAATCCCGGCTTCCCTTATTGCGTCGCGCATTGCGGCCATGCCTATCAGGCGCAGCTTCCGCGGCGCGACCGGCGCGCGCCGCCGATCCCGTTCGGCGGGCCGCGGATGCGCTGATTTTACGCGGAATCGCGCCATTTCGGTGCGATTCCGCGAACTTATCGGCGCGCCGCGCGCCGTGTTTCGCGCATTTCGGCGCGATCCCGTGCACGGCGGCGCCTTAAGGCGGCGGCGCGATCCTGCGCCGTGCCATGAAACGATCATCCTCTTTCCCGCCCGTGCCGCTGCTCCGCGATTCGCGGGGGGCGGCGATCGTCGAGTTCGCGCTGCTCGCGCCGGTGCTGCTGATGATCCTGCTCGGGATGCTGGGCTACGGCCAGTATTTCCTGCTCGCGCATAGCACGCAGCAACTCGCCAACGATTCGGCGCGCGCCACGATCGCCGGGATGAGCGCGGCCGAGCGGCTGTCGCTCGCCAATGCGACGATGGCGCGCGAATTGCTGCGCCTGCCCGAGATCCGCCCCGGCACCGCCTCGCTGACGGTGGCGGAGGCGCCCCCGACGATCACGGTCAGCGTGCGTGTCGATGCCAGCCGGATCGGGCTGTTCCACGTCAAGCTGCTGCCGATGCCCAACCCGGTGATCGAACGCAGCGCGGTGATCCAGCAGGGGGGCGTGTTGTGAGGCGGCTGGCGGCGGATCGGCGCGGGGGCGTCGGGATGCTGCTGGCGGCGGCGATGCCGATCCTGATCGGCATGGCCGCTTTCGCGGTCGATGTCGGCTCGGTGCAGCTCGACACGCGGCGCCTGCAGGGAATGGCGGACGCCGCCGCGCTCGCCGCCGCCTCGGGGGATGCGGCGGACGGGCAGAAGGCGGCGGAAGCGATGGTCGCCGCCGCGCGCTTTCCCCACGCGGTGACGACGCGGGTGACGCGGGGCAGCTACAGCGCCGATGCGACGATCGCGCCCGCCGCGCGCTTCGTCGCCTCGCCGACGGGCAGCGGCGCGGCGCGGGTGGAACTGCGCTCGACCTCGCCGACCTTCCTCGCCGCGATCTTCGGGCGGCGCGAGGTGGCGATCGCCCGCACCGCCACTGCGGCGCGGCAACGCTATGCCGCCTTCTCGATCGGGTCGCGGCTGGCGAGCCTCGATGGCGGGCTGCTCAACAATTATCTCTCGGCGCTGACCGGCAGCAACATCTCGCTTTCGGTGATGGACTATAACGCGCTGGCCGGGGCGGACGTCGATCTGCTGCGCTACCTGCCGATGCTGCGCACCAGCGCCGGGCTGAAGGCGGTGACCTATGACGAAATCCTCAAGAGCAATGTTTCCACCCCGCAGGCGCTCGACGCGCTGGCCGGCGCGCTGAGCGCGGACGGCAAGGCCGATGCGGCGAAGGCGATCAACCGCCTGCTCACGCTGGTCGGCGGCCGTTCGCTCACGCTGTCCGCATTGATCGACGCGGGGCCGTTCGCGCGGCAGGGGGAGGGCGGCACCGGCATCGCCAAGGTAGATTCGCTGGCGATGCTGACCGCGATCCTGCAACTCGCCGCGAAGGACCGGCAGGTGGCGCTCAACCTTGGCGCGACCGTGCCGGGGCTGACTGCGACCCGCGTGTCGCTGGCGATCGGCGAGCGCGAGGCCAATTCGCCATGGATCACGATCACTGACACTGGCGCACCGATCGTCCGCACCGCGCAGACGCGGCTCTATGTGCGCACGCAGATCGGTTCGGTCAGCCTTCCCGGCATCGGATCGCTGGCGACGATCGACCTGCCGCTGTTCGTCGAGATCGCCGGGGCGGAGGGGCGACTGGCCGCGATCGATTGCGCCGGCGCCAATGCGCGCGGTGTGACGCTGGAAGCGCGGACCGACATCGTGCGCGCGGCGATCGGCAATATCGACGAATCGAAGCTCGCCGATTTCAAGACCGCGATCACGCCGAGGCGGGCGACGCTGGTCCACACCTTGCTGGCCGATGTCACCGGCCTCGCCGACATCTCCGCCGGGGCGAGCGAGCCGTGGCAGAGCCTGCGTTTCGACGCTGCGGCGATCGCGGCGGGCGAGCGCCAGAAGGTGCGCGCGACCTCGCCGGTCGGCGGGCTGGCGACCTCGCTGATCTCGCGCGCGTCGGTGCAGGCGGTGCTGCTCGGCATCCTGCCGCTGCCGCTCGATCCGCTGGTGCAGGCGGTCGGCGGGGCGCTGTCGCTCGTCGCGCCGGCCCTCGACGGGCTGCTGATGAACCTCACCGGGCTGCTCGGCGTCGGCATCGGCGAGGCGGATCTGCGCGTGACCGGCGTGCGCTGTGGCACGGCAGTGCTGGTGGGATAGGGCGACGGGCTTTGCCCTCGCGCCGCGCGCCGATATAGCGGGGTATGTCCGACGATCTCTTCGACCCTTCCGCCTCCACCACCGGCTCCGCCAACAGCTATGACGCCTCCTCGATCGAGGTGCTGGAGGGGCTGGAGCCGGTGCGGCGGCGGCCGGGCATGTATATCGGCGGCACCGACGAGCGCGCGCTGCATCACCTCGCCGCCGAGGTGCTCGACAATGCGATGGACGAGGCGGTCGCCGGCCACGCGACGCGGATCGAGGTGACGCTGGCCGCCGGCAACCGCCTGACGATCGTCGACAACGGGCGCGGCATGCCGGTCGATCCGCATCCCAAGTTCCCGGACAAGAGCGCGCTGGAGGTGATCCTTTCCATGCTCCATTCCGGCGGCAAGTTCGCCGGCAAGGCCTATGCCACGTCGGGCGGCCTGCACGGCGTCGGCGTGTCGGTGGTCAACGCGCTGTCGTCGGACACGGTGGTGGAGGTCGCGCGCGACCGCCAGCTCTATCGCCAGCGTTTCTCGAAGGGACAGACGCTCGGGCCGCTGGAGAATGTGGGCAGCGCGCCGAACCGGCGCGGCACCTCCGTCGCCTTCACGCCCGACGTGGAGATTTTCGGGACCGAGATGCACTTCAAGCCGGCGCGGCTCTATCGCCTCGCGCGGTCCAAGGCCTATCTGTTCGCGGGCGTCGAGATCCGCTGGAAATGCGCGCCCGAGCTGATCGCGGACGATACGCCGGCCGAGGCGGTGTTCCAATTCCCCGGCGGCCTCGCCGATCACCTGCGCGAGCAGGTCGCCGGGCGGGAATGCGCCACGGCCGATTTCTTCACCGGCACGCAGGAGTTTCCCGCCGAGCAGGGCCGCGTCGAATGGGCGGTGGCGTGGCCCCTGTGGTCGGACGGCAGCTATAGCTGGTATTGCAACACCATCCCGACACCCGACGGCGGCACGCACGAGCAGGGCTTGCGGCAGGCTCTGGTGCGCGGGCTTCGCGCGTTCGGCGATCTGGTCGGCAACAAGCGCGCGAAGGACCTGAACGCCGATGACGTGATGGTCGGATCGGAGCTGATGCTCTCCGTCTTCATCCGCGATCCGCAATTTCAGTCGCAGACCAAGGACCGCCTCACCTCGCCGGAAGCGGCCGGGCTGGTCGAGAAGGCGGTGCGCGACCATTTCGACCATTACCTCAGCCACAACATGGATCGCGGCAAGGCTTTGCTCTCCTATGTGCTGGAGCGGATGGACGATCGCCTGCGCCGCAAGCAGGAGCGTGAGGTCAAGCGCAAGACCGCCACCTCCGGCCGCAAGCTGCGCCTGCCCGGCAAGCTCACCGATTGCGCGGCGGACAGCCCGGAAGGGACCGAACTGTTCATCGTCGAGGGCGATTCGGCTGGCGGCTCGGCCAAGCAGGCGCGCGACCGCAAGACGCAGGCGATCCTGCCGATTCGCGGCAAGATCCTCAACGTCGCCTCCGCCACCTCCGCCAAGATCCTCGCCAATCAGGAGATCGCGGACCTGATCCAGGCACTGGGCTGCGGCACGCGCAAGGATTGCGTGGCGGATAACCTGCGCTACGAACGCATCGTCATCATGACCGACGCCGACGTCGACGGCGCGCATATCGCGACCTTGCTGATGACCTTCTTCTTCCAGGAGATGCCGGACATCGTGCGACGCGGGCATCTCTATCTCGCGCAGCCGCCACTCTACCGCCTGACCGCTGGCAGCAAGTCGCTCTATGCGCGCGACGATGCCCACCGCGCGGAAATCGAGGCGGGGCCTTTCCGTGGCAGGAAGGTGGAGGTCGCGCGCTTCAAGGGCCTCGGCGAGATGAACCCGGGCCAGCTTCGCGAGACGACGATGGACCCGGCGACGCGTGGCCTGATCCGCATAACCCTGCCGCAGGAATATGAGGAGCGCGCGGGCGTGAAGGACCTGGTCGATCGCCTGATGGGTACCAATCCGGCGCACCGCTTCGCCTTCATCCAGGAAAATGCCGCGCGGATCGACGAGGAGACGATCGACGCATGACCGTGCTGCGTCGATCTTCCCATTCCGAAGGTGTATTGATCGTATAATACACTTCTGCTAGCTCGGCGGCGCAGCATCTCATGGAGAGGAATCATGCGCCCGGCTATCATCGGCGTCGCGCTCGGAATCGGACTGGCGGTGTCGGCCGGCGCGGCGCAGGCGCGGCAGTTCGATCCGCGCGCGCATCGCGATTTCGCGGGGGCGCCGAGCGAGGTGCTCGTGCTCGGCACGACGCATCTCTCCGGCCTGCCGGCCAGTTTCGCGCCGGCACAGCTCGATCCGCTGCTCGACCGGCTGGCGAGGTGGAAGCCGGCCTTCATTACGATCGAGGCACTGTCCGGTCCGCAATGCGAATATCTGCGCGGCTATGCTCCGCTCCATCCGGGCGCGGCGGAGACCTATTGCTCCGATCCGTCGTCGGCGCAGAAGGCGCTGGGGATGGACATGGCGGCCGCCACGGTCGCGGCGGAGCAGGTGTTGGCCGCATGGCCAGCCAGCCCGTCGCCGGCGCAGCGCCGGCATCTCGCCGCGCTGTTCCTCGCCGGCGGCGACCGCGCGTCGGCGCTGGTGCAATGGCTGCGGCTCGATCCTGCAGAGCGGCGCCCCGGCGACGGACTGGATGAGGCGCTTGCCGCCGAACTGGACAAGATGCGGACGAAGCATAACGAGAATTACCTCATCGCCGCTACGCTGGCCGCGCGGCTCGGGCTGGAGCGCGTTTATCCCGTCGACGATCACACCGCCGACGACGATTCCGGTGACGATCCGGCCTTCGAGAAGACGATCGAGGCGGTGTGGAAGAATGCAGCCGTCGACGCGCGCCGCGCGTATGAAACCACATTGGAGGGGCGGATCGCCGAGCCTGGCGGAATGCTCGCGCTGTATCGCTATCTGAACAGCCCCGAAGTGGCCGAGGTGGCGTTCAGGAGCGATTTCGGCGCGGCGCTGGTGGAATCGTCGCCGCAGCATTTTGGGCGACGCTATGTGGGCTGGTGGGAGACCCGCAACCTGCGGATGGTGGCGAACATCCGCAGCATTCTCGCGCGGCATCCCGGCGGCCGGGCGCTGACCATCGTAGGCGCCTCGCACAAGGGATATTTCGAAGCCTATCTGGGGATGATGCACGACATGAAGCTGGCCGATGCAGCCGCCGTGCTGCGGTGATGTTGACGCTGCGCCATCCCCCCCGGTAATAGCGGCTTCCGGGCGGCCCTTTCCGGGCCGCCCTTGCTCTTTTTCAGGAGATGCCCCGTGACCATCACCGCACTGATGCCCGTCTATCCGCGTTGCGGGGTGCGGCCGGTGCGAGGCGAGGGGGCGTATCTCTACGGCGAGCGTGGCGAGAAGTATCTCGATTTCGCCAGCGGCATCGCGGTCAACTGCCTCGGCCACGGCCACCCCAAGCTGGTGAAGGCGATCGCCGACCAGGCGGCGACGCTGATGCACGTCAGCAACCTCTACGGCAGTCCGCAGGGCGAGCATTTCGCGCAGCGGCTGATCGATGCCACCTTCGCCGACACGGTGTTCTTCACCAATTCGGGCGCGGAAGCGGTGGAGTGCGCGATCAAGACGGCACGGCGCTATCATTTCGCCAACGGCCATCCCGAGCGGCATGACCTCATCACCTTCGACACCGCCTTCCACGGGCGGACCTTGGGGACGATCTCCGCCACCAATCAGCCGAAGATGCGCGACGGGTTCGAGCCGCTGCTGCCGGGTTTCAAATACGCCAGTTTCAACGACCTCGCCGGTGCGCTGGCGCTGATCGACGGCAACACCGCCGGCTTCCTGCTGGAGCCGATCCAGGGCGAGGGCGGCATCCGCCCGGCGACGCAGGAGTTCCTGCAGGGGCTGCGCCAGGCGTGCGACGAGCACGGCCTGCTGCTCGTGCTGGACGAGGTACAGGCGGGCTACGGCCGCACCGGCAAATTGTTCGCGCATGAACTCTACGGCATCACGCCCGACATCATGGCGGCGGCCAAGGGCATCGGCGGCGGCTTCCCGCTCGGCGCCTGCCTCGCCACCGAGGAAGCCGCGAAGGGCATGGTGATCGGCACGCACGGCTCCACCTACGGCGGCAACCCGCTGGCGATGGCGGCGGGCGAGGCGGTGCTCGACGTGATCCTCGAGGACGGCTTCCTCGAGAATGTCGAGAAGATGGGCAACCGGCTGCGGCAGGCGCTGGAGCAGATGATCCCGAACCACGATCATCTGTTCGACAGCGTGCGCGGGCACGGGCTAATGCTCGGCATCAAGCTCAAGAGCGATAGCCGGCGTTTTGTCGCCCATGCGCGCGACAACCACGGGCTGCTGCTGGTGTCGGCCGGCGACAATGTCGTCCGTGTGCTGCCGCCGCTCAACATCGACGAGAGCCATATCGCCGAATGCGTCGAGCGGCTCAGCGAGGCGGCGCGGGTGTACGTGCCCGCCGCCGACGATTGACATCGCGCCCCGCGCGCCGGCCGATCCGGCAGCGGGGCGGATTCTCCGGGGGGAGATAGCATGACCATCCGTCACTTCCTGAACCTCACCGATGCCGGCGCGGACGGCATCGCCGCGATCCTCGCCGACGCGATCGATCGCAAGGCGGCGCGCGCCGGCCTGCCCAAGGGCGCGCCCGACGCCGACGCGCCGCTCGCCGGCCGCGCGCTGGCGATGGTGTTCGAGAAGAACTCGACCCGCACGCGCTTCAGCTTCGACATGGCGATCCGCCAGCTCGGCGGCACGCCGATCGTCGCGGACGCCGGGACGATGCAGATCGGGCGCGGCGAGACGATCGCTGACACCGCGCGCGTCCTCTCCGGCTATGTCGACGCGATCATGATCCGCACCGACGATCACGCCAAGATCGAGGAGATGGCGGCCCATGCCAGCGTGCCGGTCATCAACGGCCTGACCGACGCCTCGCATCCGTGCCAGATCGTCGCGGACCTTCAGACGATCATCGAGCATGGCAAGGCGCTGCCGGGGCTGAAGGTTGCCTGGCTGGGCGACGGCAACAACGTGCTCGCCTCGATCATGGAAGCGGCCGGGCTGCTGCATTTCGACGTGATCGCGGCCTGTCCGCAGGGCTTCATGCCCGCCGACGCCGATGTCGCGCTGGGCAAGGGTCGCGCGCGCGTCGTCGCCGATCCCGCAGAGGCGGCGGCGGGCGCGGACGTGATCGTCACCGACACCTGGGTGTCGATGGGCCAGGCCCATGCCGAAACCAAGCTTAAGGCGATGGGGCCCTATCAGGTGACGCGCGAGCTGATGGCGAAGGCGAAGCCCGACGCGGCGTTCCTCCACTGCCTGCCCGCGCATCGCGGCGAGGAAGTGACCGGCGAGGTGATCGACGGCCCGCAGTCGCTGATCTGGGACGAGGCGGAGAACCGGCTTCATGCCCAGAAGGCGATCCTGCGCTGGTGCTTCGGCCAGATCGGTTGATCGCGGGCCGATCATCCCCACTTAGGGCCGGCACCGGCGCTGGCCGGTTCTTTCTGACAGGCACGGACTGGCGATGTCCCGCGTTCGGGCGGGACGAGGGGTGATTTTCAATGGCTGACGTTTCCGGAACCGATCTCGATCGCGCGCTGGGCTTCGCGCTTCCCGAGCGCAACGCGCGCGGGCGCATCGCGCGGCTGGGACCGGTGCTGGACGAGATACTCTCCGCCCACGCCTATCCGCCGGCGATCGAGGGGCTGCTGGCCGAGGCGCTGGTGCTCGGCGCGCTGATCGGCTCGACGCTGAAGGACGACGCCGGGCAGCTCACGCTCCAGGCGCAGACCGAGAATGGCGTCGTGCGCCTGCTGGTGGTCGATTATCGCGGCGGCGAACTGCGCGGCTATGTCGATTTCGATGCCGAGCGACTGGCGGAAGGTCCGGCCGAGCCGACATTGTTCGCGCTGTTCGGGCAGGGCTATCTCGCGATCACCTTCGATCTCGCCAGCACCGGCGAACGCTATCAGGGCATCGTCCCGCTCGACGGCGCATCGCTGGCCGAGGTGGCGGAGCGCTATTTCGTCCAGTCGGAGCAGATCCCCAGCCTCGTGCGCGTCGGCGTGCGGCATGAGGGCGGCCATGTCGTCGCCGGCGGCCTGTTCCTCCAGCACCTCCCCCACGGCGAGACGGGGCGCGAGCGGCTGCATATTCGTCACGATCATCCCGAATGGGAGCATGTCGCCGCGCTCGGCGCGACGATGGGGGCGGACGAACTGGCCGATCCGGCGCTGCCGCTGGAGACGCTGATCTGGCGGCTGTTCAACGAGGAGCGCGAGGTGCGTGTGCTGGCGGAGAGCCGGATCGCGCGCGGCTGTCGCTGCACGGCTGAGCACATCCGGTCGGTGCTCGCCAAATTCCCGATCGAGGAGCAGCGCGAGATGGCTGATGCGGAAGGGGTGATCGCGGTCGATTGCCGCTTCTGCTCCACCGTTTTCCCGGTTCGGATCGATTCCGCCGCCGTATGACCGGCGAGACGCGCTTGCTCTGCGACGAATCGTGATATGATTACGGTTGTGAAAAGATTCGCCCTTCTTCGTCCGGCGGCGCTGCTGCTTGCCGCTGTCGCCGCCGGTGCGGTCGCGCAGGAGGTGCGGATGATCGCGCTCGGCGGGGTCGAGCCTGGCGCCTGGTCGCTGCACGAGATCGGCAACAGCGCCGCGGCGCCCCGCGCGATCTGCGTCCACGATCCAAGGCTGCTGCTGCAGCTGGTCCATGGGCCGGCGCAATGTGCGCAATATGTGATCGAGGATCAGCCCAATCGCGTGACGGTGCAATATCGCTGCCCGGGACAGGGCTATGGCCGCACCACGATCCGGGTGGAGGACCGCAACCTGATCCGCGTCCAGACGCAGGGGCTGATGAAGGGCGCGCCGTTCGATTTTGATTACGAGGGGCGCCGCACCGGGAAATGCTGATCGCCGCGTTAGCGGGGCGTTAACACTCCAGGGGTATCAAGGGACGTGCTTTTCTTGGGCACGCTTTCTCCCTGATCCGGCCCTTCGCGGCCGGTCTCCTTCTCGGGTCGCCTTCGGGCGGCCCTTTTTCTTGCGCGAGCGGCGGCAAGGGCCTAGCTCGTGTCGGCTTATGGCAAGCCAATCCCCGCTGGCGGTCGTCCTGGTTTCGGGCGGCCTCGATTCCATGGTTTCCGCCGCCCTCGCGCGGGAGGCCGGCTTCCGCGTGCTGGCGCTGTCGGTCGATTACAATCAGCGGCATCAGGTGGAGCTGGCCGCCGCGCGACGCGTTGCCCGGCTGCTCGGGGCGGAGCGTCATGTCGTGCTGCCGCTCGACCTGCGCGCGTTCGGCGGATCGGCGCTGACCGACGATATCGCCGTGCCCAAGGACGGCGTGGGCGAGGGAATACCGGTCACTTACGTGCCCGCGCGCAACACGATCTTCCTCAGCCTCGCGCTCGGCTGGGCCGAGGCGAGCGGCGCGCGCGACATCTATGTCGGCGTCAACGCGCTCGATTATTCGGGTTATCCCGATTGCCGCCCGGAATTCATCACCGGCTTCGAGGCGCTTGCCGAGCTTGCGACCAAGGCCGGAGTGGAGGGCGCGCCTTTCCGTATCCGCGCGCCGCTGCAGATGATGACCAAGGCCGATGTCGTGCGCGAGGGCGCGCGGCTCGGGCTGGACATGGGCGTGAGCTGGTCGTGCTACGATCCGGCGCCGGGCGGGCTGCATTGCGGGCTGTGCGATAGCTGCCGGCTGCGCCACAAGGGCTTCGAGGAGGCCGGCGTGCCCGATCCGACCGCTTATGCGGTAACACCCCCGGCGCCGTGATGAGCTACGCCGTCAAGGAGATGTTCCTGACGCTCCAGGGCGAGGGTGTGCAGGCGGGGCGGCGCGCGGTGTTCGTGCGCTTCGCCGGATGCAACCTGTGGTCCGGGCGCGAGGAGGATCGCGCGAACGCGATCTGCCGCTTCTGCGACACCGATTTCGTCGGCATGGACGGGCTGGGCGGCGGCCGCTTCGCCGATGCCGCCGCGCTGGTGGCGGCTGTCGTGGAGATGTGGGCCGGCGCGGCGACGGAGCGTTTCGTGGTGCTGACCGGCGGGGAGCCGATGTTGCAGGTGGACGACGCGCTGGTCGATGCGCTCCATGCCGCCGGTTTCTTCATCGCGATCGAGAGCAACGGCACGCTGCCCGTCCACCCCGGCATCAACTGGGTGTGCATCAGCCCCAAGGCCGGAAGCGAGACGGTGCAGCGTTCAGGCGACGAACTGAAGCTGGTCTGGCCGCAGCCGGGCAGCGAGGTGGATGCGATGGAGCGATGGGATTTCACGCACCATCTGATCCAGCCGCTCGACGACCCTCAGGCGGACGCCAACCGCGAGGCGGCGGTCGCGCTGGTCATGGAGCGGCCGCGCTGGCGCCTGACGCTCCAGACTCACAAGATGCTGGGGCTGCGTTAGATCCTAATCCCGCTAGTTCAGCGTTGGGCGATGCCCACGCCGGCGGGCGGGAAATTTTGCGCGCCGCATTTCTTCACCTGCCAGTCGCCATTCTTCCAGCAGATCGGATCGAGGCGCGGCAGGGGCGGCGACTGCGTATAGATGTAGCGCGGGAAGCGCTGCTCGCCCCACGGCGTCAGGCTGTTGCGCAACTCGCGGATGCGGTTGAGCGCCACCGTGCCGAAGCTGCCGCGCGGCGCGAACACCACGTCGCGACCCACCGCATTGGCGGTGAGGCAGAAATTATACTGCGCGGAGACGGTGGTGAAGCTTGAATAGGTCCGGGTGCCGAACTGGTCGAGCGCGTTCTGCGCAGCCTTGGGCGTCTTGTTCATACGCGCGAAATACTTGCCGAGCGTATCCCACGAATGCTTCAGCTCGGCCTTGTGATCGACGAGCATCGCATTGTAGTTGCTGACGGCGGTCAGCGTCGGCTCGAACTGGCATTGCAGCGCGGCGACGTTGAGCGCGGCGCGCACGTTCCAGACGATCGCGGCCTTTTGCTCGTCCAGCGTCGCGCCGGGCAATTCCGGCCCAAGACCGGACTCGTTCCCGACCACCGGCGTACCGGACAAGTCCTTGGCCTGCATGAAGAATTGGGCGGCGGCCGGCGTCGCGCCGACAAGCGCTCCCGCGGCAAGGCCCGCAGCGATGATCTGCCCCAGCGACACTTCAACTTCTCCCACGCAACGCGCGGGATTCTAGGCCTTTTGCACCGTTAACCCAAGCCCGATTCGTCACATTGCGGACTCGGTCTGCCGCATTGTGCTTGCCCGGATGAATGCGCGGCAAGGCGCGATCGGAGCGAGCAAGGAAAAGGCCGCCCGGATACCGGACGGCCTTCCCCGTAATCGGTGCCTTTCGGCGGATTACTGGGCGTTGCCGACCGGCGCCGCCGCGTTCGCGTCCGCCGCGCCCGTGTCGTTCGCCATCGCGCCGGCGTTCATCGAGCTGTCGACCGCCGTCATGTTGTCGGTGGTGGTGTCCATGCCCTCGGTGGCGTTCATGTCGGTGATGGTGGTGTTCTCGGTGGTGGTCTCGGTCTTCGAGCCGCAAGCCGAAACGGCCAGAGCCGCCGCCACAATGGCCGAACCGGTCAGGATCTTGGAAATAGCACGCATTGAAAGCTCCCTAGACAGTGGATTTGGAAGGGCGCGTAGCCATTAATCCCCAAATCGGGGTGGACATTAGACGCATCCGGCCCTCCCCTCAAGTCTCGTTTTCGCGAGCGCCGGAGAGGGCGTTGATGAAGTCGTCGCGCGTCAACGCAAGAGCGGCGTCGAAAGTTGCAAGATCATGTGGCGCGTCAAGCGCTTCCGCGCTGGTCACCGGATAGTCGGCGATGCCGCACGGCACGATCCCGCCGAAGTGCGCGAGGTCGGGCGACAGGTTCACCGAAAAGCCGTGGAACGTCACCCAGCGCCGCACGCGCACGCCGATCGCGCCGATCTTCGCCTCGCGCCCGGCGTGGTCGATCGTCCAGATGCCGATGCGTCCGGGCGCGCGGAAGCCCTCGATCCCGAGCCGCGCCAGCGCCGCGATCACCCAGCCCTCGAGCGAATGGACGAAATGCCGTACGTCGCGCCCGCGCCGAGTCAGGTCCAGCATCAGATAGCCGACGCGCTGCCCCGGTCCGTGATAGGTGTAGCGCCCGCCGCGCCCCGCGCTCACCACCGGGAAACGCGGGTCGATCAGTTCGGCCGGATCGGCGCTGGTGCCGGCGGTATAGACCGGCGGATGCTCGACGAGCCAGATCAGCTCGCCCGCTTCCCCCGCCGCGATCGCGGCGGCGCGCGCCTCCATCTCGGCGAGCGCGGCGGCATAATCGGTGAGGCCGGGCGACACGCGCCATTCGATATCGGCTGAATGGTCCACGCCCGCCAGATGCGGTCGATACGCTCGATTGGCAAGCGTGGGCGCGATGCGCTACGTCTCTCGCCGCAGACAGGAGTTCTTATGGTACGGATCGGCACGGTATGGGATCGGACGACCGAGGTGATCGCCGGCCGGCTGGGGATGCTGGCGTGGCTCGCCGGATTGTTCCTGTTCGCGCCTTCCGTGTTGCAGGCGATCATGCGCGTGATGGCGCTGGGCAGCAATTCCGGCGGCATACGCCTGCTCGCCGGGCTGGTCGGGCTGGCGGTGGCCGTATTGGCGATATGGGGCACGCTGGCGATGACCGCGATGGCGAGCGATCCGGCGGTCGACCGGCATGAAGCGATCGCGATCGGGCGGCGGCGGCTGCCGGCCGGCATCGCCGTGCTGCTGGTGGCGGTGGTCGCGACATGCGTGTTGGTGATCGCGCCGCTCGCATGGCTGATGGCGGGGAGCGTCGATATGGCGCAACTGGAGCAGGGGATGCCCTCGCCCTCCCTCGATCCCTCGCGCGCGGCGGCCGCCATCCCGGTGCTGCTGGCGCTGTGCGCTTTCATGCTGTGGCTCAGCGCGCGGCTGCTGCCGCTGTTCGCGGTGATAACGAACGAGCGGCGCGGCTTCGGCGCCTTCGCCCGCGCCTTCGCGCTGACGCGGGGGAGCACGATGAAGCTGATCGGGCTGATCCTGCTCTACGCGCTGGTCGCGATCGTGTTGCTGACCGCCGTGACCTGGGTGCTGGGCAGCGCCACGCAGATCGTGTTCGGTGACGAGGGGCGAGCGTGGAGCGCGCTGCTGCTCGCGCTCGTCACGGGCATCATCGCCGCCGGCCTCAGCGTCCTGCAGACGACCTTCAGCGCGCAATTCTACATCGCCGCGCGCGAACGCCTCGACAACGCATGATGCTTTCCCTTGGCCGCGTCCTCGCCGACGCATGGACGATCCTGCGCCGCGAGGGCGATCTGGTGGTGCGCCTCGCGGCGCCGTTCGTCTTCCTGCCCGCTTTCGCGGTGCAGTTGCTCGTCGCCCCGCCCCCCGCGCTGCCGCAGACGCCGGGCGACCAGACGGCGATGCAGGCGTGGCTGGAGCGGTTGTCCGCCTGGGGGCAGGCCAATGCCGGCTGGTATCTGCTGGCCGACCTGATCGGCATCTATGGCCTCGCGGCACTCGTCATCCTGCTGATTCACCCGGCGCGGCCCGATGTGAAGACCGCGCTGGTCACCGCCGCGCGGCGTTTCGGGCGGTTCCTGCTCGCCGATCTGCTGGTGTCGATCCCGGTCGGGCTGGGATTGTGGCTGTTCGTGTTGCCGGGGCTGTACGTCCAGGCGCGGCTGGTGGCGACCGTCCCCGCACTGGTGGTCGAGGCGCCGATCGGCGCGACGCGCGCGGTAGGGCGGAGCTGGCGGCTGACGCGACGCGACTGGTGGGGCGTGCTCGCCGCGATCGTCACGCTGTTCGTCGCGCAATATCTGGTGCTCGCGCCGCTGATCGGCGCGGATGACATGCTGCGCTCGCCGGAGCATCGCAACCCGATCGTGCTCGCGCTGGTCGACGCGGGGATGGCGGCGGCGGCCACCGCCTATCACATCGGCGTGCTGGCGATCGGGATCGCCGTCTATCGGCGGCTGGCGAGCAAGGGAATCTGAGGCGCCGCGTCGGCCGGCAGCAGGCCGAGCAGGCGCGGATCGGGGAAGGTCTCGATCGTCCGCTTCACCGCGACGAAGCCCTGCGCGCGATAGAAATTAAGCGCGGAAGGATGATCGAGCGTGCAGGTGTTGACCGTCACGCGCCGCACGTCGGCGCGCCACGCCCGCGTCAGCGCCTCGCTCATCAGCCAGCGGCCATGGCCCTTGCCGGCAAGCTCCGGCACCAGCCCGAAATAGGAGAGTTCGCACGTCGCCGGATGGGCATGGTCCAGCTCCAGCATCCCCACCTCGATCCCGGCGCGATCGACGGCGGCGAAAACGGAGACGCCGGCGGCGTGGACGATCTCCGCGAGCCGCGCGTCGTCCATCGCCAGCCTTGAATACCATAGCCACGGCCCGCCGACGCGGCGGAACAGGGCGCGATATTTGTCCAGGTCCGGCGCTGGCCAGTGTACCAGCCGCAGCGGCGTATCCGGGGCGGGACGCAGCGGCGGGCGGCGCGTCATCTCCAGCGACGTCACGATCGTCGCGAGATGATCGCCCGGCACGGGGGTGAGGCCCATCGCCGGCTCAGCCCCAGGTGGCGACCGGAGGCAGGCTCATCAGGATCGCGTCGATGTTGCCGCCGGTCTTCAGCCCGAACAACGTGCCGCGATCATAGACGAGGTTGAACTCGGCATAGCGCCCGCGCCACTCGCGCTGCGCCGCCAGCTCCGCGTCGGTGAAGGGCAGCTGCATCCGCCGCCGCACGATGCGCGGGAATATGTCGAGGAAGGCGCGGCCGACATCCTGCGTGAAGGCGAAATTCGCGGCGAAGTCCCCTTCCAGATGATCGTAGAAGATGCCCCCGACGCCGCGATGCACCTTGCGGTGCGGGATATAGAAATAATCGTCGGCCCATTGTTTGAAGCGGGGATAATGGCCGGCGTCGTGCGTGTCGCAGGCGGCCTTCAGCGCGGCGTGGAAATCTGCGGTGTCCTCCGCGATCGGCAAGGGCGGGTTGAGGTCCGCCCCGCCGCCGAACCAGCGTTTCGTCGTGACGAGGAAGCGCGTGTTCATATGCACCGCCGGGACGTGCGGGTTGGCCATGTGCGCGACGAGGCTGATCCCGGTGGCGAAGAAGCGCGGATCGTCGCCCGCGCCGTGTATCGTCTTGCCGAACTCGCCCTCGAACGCGCCGCCGACGGTGGAGACGTTGACGCCGACCTTCTCGAACACGCGGCCCTTCATCACTCCGCGCACCCCGCCGCCGCCGGGCGCGCCATCGGGATCCGCGCGGTCCCAGGCGATATAGTCGAAGCGCGCGTCCGATCCCGCCTCGCGCTCGATCGCCTCGAACTCGGCGCAGATCAGGTCGCGCAATTGCTCGAACCAGGCGCGCGCGGTGGATTGCTGTTCGTCAAGCGGCTGCATCGGGAAGGCGGTAAGCGCCGGTCGCGGGGCTGGCAACTCCCGCGCGGCCTTTGCCTGCGCGCCAATCGCCGAACAGCGCATTTCCTATGTTCATTCCATCTGTTACGCCCCCGCATCGAGGAATGCCATTGAGGGGGAGTGAATGGGCAGCCTGTTACGCCGCAAGATCATCGTGGAGCAGCCGCCGGAGCGCGCGCTGGCGCGCACCCTGTCGTGGCCGCATCTTGTCGCGCTGGGCGTCGGCGCGATCGTCGGCACCGGCATCCTGACGCTGATCGGCGTCGGCGCGGATCGCGCCGGGCCGGCGGTGATCCTGTCCTTCGTCATCGCCGGCGCGATCTGCGCCTGCGCCGCGCTCGCCTATGCCGAGATGGCGACGATGATCCCCGCCTCGGGCAGCGCCTATACCTACAGCTACGCCGTGCTGGGCGAGATCATCGCCTGGGTGATCGGCTGGTCGCTGATCCTCGAATATTCGCTCGTCGTCTCCACCGTCGCGGTCGGCTGGTCCGGCTATGCCGCGCCGCTGCTGACGCCTTACGGCTTCCCGGTCGAGCTGACCAACGGGCCGGCGCTGGGTGGCCTGATCAACCTGCCGGCGATCTTCATCATCGCGGTGGTGGCGGGGATGCTGATGTTCGGCACGCGCGAGAGCGCG
The DNA here is from genome assembly GCA_001897375.1 of Sphingomonas sp. 67-36. Lineage (GTDB taxonomy): Bacteria > Pseudomonadota > Alphaproteobacteria > Sphingomonadales > Sphingomonadaceae > Sphingomonas. The sequence continues at coordinate 124,712 of MKSU01000022.1, forward strand.
ACGCTCAACGCCATCCTGGTGGTGGTGAAGATGATCGCGCTGGCGGTGTTCGTCGGCATCGCATTGCCGCATTTCAACGCCGCCAACCTCGAGCCGTTCATGCCGTTCGGCTTCGCCAAGCACGCCAGCCCGGACGGGGTGGAGCGCGGCGTGATGGCGGCGGCGGCGATCATCTTCTTCGCCTTCTACGGCTTCGACGCCATTTCAACGGCGGCGGAGGAGACGCGCAATCCGGGGCGCGATCTCGCCATCGGCATCGTCGGATCGATGGTGGCGTGCATCGCGATCTACATGCTGGTCGCGGTGGCGGCGGTCGGCGCGCTGTCCTTCACGCGCTTCGCAGACAGCCCGGAGCCGCTGGCGCTGATCCTGCGCGAGATCGGGCAGAAGGGCTTCGCGACCTTCCTCGCGGTGAGCGCGGTGGTGGCCCTGCCGACGGTGCTGCTCGGCTTCCTGTTCGGGCAGAGCCGCATCTTCTTCGTGATGGCGCGCGACGGGCTGCTGCCGGAATCGCTCGCCAAGGTCTCGCGGCGCGGCGCGCCGGTGCGCATCACCGCGCTGACGGCGGTGCTGGTGGCGATCATCGCCGGGCTGATGCCGCTCGACGCGATCGCGGCGCTGGCCAATGCGGGCACGCTGGCGGCGTTCGTCGCGGTCTGCGTGTCGATGATGGTGATGCGGGTCCGCGCGCCGGATGCGCTGCGCACCTTCCGCACGCCGCTGTGGCCGGTGGTGGGCACGATCGGCGTGCTCGGCTGCATCTATCTGTTCTTCAGCCTGCCGCACCGGACGCAGGAATATTTCCTGATGTGGAACGCGCTGGGGCTGGTGCTCTATTTCGTTTACGGCCGCGCCCGCGCCAACGCAGGGGAGGCGTGAGCGACGCATAAGCCCTCTCCCTTAAGAGGAGGGCGCGGATACGAAAAAGGGCGGCCCGTCGCGAGACGGACCGCCCTTTTCGCGTCAGCGCGACCGATCAGGCGGCGAGCTTGCGCAGCACATATTGCAGGATGCCGCCGTTCAGGAAGTATTCCAGCTCGTTGACGGTATCGATGCGGCAGCGGGTCAGGAAGGTCTCGCTGCTGCCGTCGGCGCGGGTGAGCGTCACTTCCACGTCCTGACGCGGGCGCAGGCCGGCGACATTGTGGATCGTGAACGTCTCGGAGCCGTCGAGCTTGAGCGTCTTGCGGTCCACGCCCTCGGCGAACTGGAGCGGCAGCACGCCCATGCCGACGAGGTTGGAGCGGTGGATGCGCTCGAAGCTCTCCGCGATCACCGCGCGCACGCCGAGCAGGTTGGTGCCCTTCGCCGCCCAGTCGCGCGAGGAGCCGGTGCCATATTCCTTGCCCGCGACGATGACGAGCGGCACGCCGTCCGCCTTGTAGCGCATCGCCGCGTCGTAGATCGGCATCACCTCGCCGTCGTACCTCGACATGCCGCCCTCGACGCCCGGCACCATCTCGTTCCTGATGCGGATGTTGGCGAAGGTGCCGCGCATCATCACTTCATGGTTGCCGCGGCGCGCGCCGTAGCTGTTGAAGTCCGCCTTGGAGACCTGATGCTCCTGAAGGTAGATGCCCGCCGGGCTGTCCGCCTTGATCGAGCCGGCCGGGGAGATGTGATCGGTGGTGATCGAATCGCCGAGGATCGCAAGCGGCTTCGCCTCGACAATGTCGGTGACCACCTTCGGCGTCATCTCCATGCCCTCGAAATAGGGCGGGTTGGCGACATAGGTGGAGCCTGCGCGCCAGCCGTAGGTGTCGCTGCCCTCGACCTGGATCTCGCGCCACTTGGCGTCGCCGGCATAGACGTTGCCGTAGCGCGCGCGGAACATCGCATCGTCGATGTTCGCGGTCATCAACGCGTTCACCTCGTCGTTGGTCGGCCAGATGTCCTTGAGATAGACATCCGAACCGTCCTCGCCCTTGCCGATCGGGGTGGCCACCATGTCCTCGGTGACGGTGCCCTTCAGCGCATAGGCGACGACCAGCGGCGGCGAGGCGAGGAAATTCGCCCGCACGTCCGGGCTGACGCGGCCCTCGAAGTTGCGGTTGCCGGAGAGCACGCTCGCCGCGACGAGATCGTTGCCGTTGATCGCCGCCGAGATCGGCGCGGCCAGCGGGCCGGAATTGCCGATGCAGGTGGTGCAGCCATAGCCGACGAGGTTGAAGCCGATCGCGTCGAGGTCCTCGCTGAGGCCCGACTTGTCGAGATAGTCGGTCACGACCTGCGAGCCAGGCGCGAGCGAGGTCTTCACCCACGGCTTCGGCTTCAGGCCCTTCGCCCGCGCCTTGCGCGCGACGAGGCCGGCAGCGACCAGCACCGACGGGTTGGAGGTGTTGGTGCAGGAGGTGATCGCGGCGATCACCACGTCGCCGTCGCCGATATCGTGCGCGCGGCCCTCCACCGGCACGCGCACCGGGGCGGGCTTGCTGTAGAGCTTGGCGAGGTCGGCGTTGAACACGTCGTCCACCGTGTCGAGCGTCACCTTGTCCTGCGGGCGCTTCGGGCCGGCGAGCGAGGGGACGACGCTGCCCATGTCCAGCTCGAGCGTGTCGGTGAACACGGGATCGGGCGACGCGGCGTCGCGCCACATGCCCTGCGCCTTGCTATAGGCCTCGACTAGCGCGATCTGGTGATCGTCGCGCCCGGTGAGGCGCATATAGTCGAGCGTGCGGTCGTCGACCGGGAAGAAGCCGCAGGTCGCGCCATATTCCGGCGCCATGTTGGCGATGGTCGCGCGATCGGCGAGGCTCATCGAGGCGAGGCCGGGGCCGTAGAACTCCACGAAGCGGCCCACCACGCCCTTGGCGCGCAGCATCTGCGTGACGGTGAGCACGAGGTCGGTGGCGGTGATGCCCTCGCGGAGCTTGCCGGTCAGCTTGAAGCCGACGACCTCGGGGATCAGCATCGACACCGGCTGGCCGAGCATCGCGGCCTCCGCCTCGATCCCGCCGACGCCCCAGCCGAGCACGCCGAGGCCGTTGATCATCGTGGTGTGGCTGTCGGTGCCGACCAGCGTGTCGGGATAGGCGATCGTCGCGCCGTTCTTCGCGAACTCGCCGGTCTCCTTCGCGGACCAGACGGCCTGGCCGATATATTCAAGGTTCACCTGATGGCAGATGCCGGTGCCCGGCGGCACGACCTGGAAATTGTCGAGCGCCTTGCTGCCCCATTTCAGGAATTCGTAGCGCTCGCCGTTGCGGGCATATTCGAGATCGACGTTGTCGGCGAACGCCTTGGGGGTGCCGAACTCATCGACCATCACCGAGTGATCGATGACGAGGTGCACGGGCACCTGCGGGTTGATCTTGGCCGCGTCGCCGCCGAGCTTGGTGATCGCGTCGCGCATCGCGGCAAGGTCCACCACGCAGGGCACGCCGGTGAAATCCTGCATCAGCACGCGCGCCGGGCGATACTGAATCTCGCGGTCGGAGCGGCGCTCCTTCTGCCAGTCGACGATCGCCTGCACGTCATCCGGCGTCACGGTCACGCCGTCCTCGAAGCGCAGCATGTTCTCCAGCAGCACCTTCATCGAGAAGGGCAGGCGGGAGATGTCGCCATATTTCGCCGCCGCCGTGGCGAGCGAGAAATAGTCGTAAGACTTGCCGTCCACGGCGAGCGTGGAGCGAGCGCCGAGCGTATCGTGGCCGATGGCGGTCATGCGGGTCCTTTCCCCTTGATGTTCGGGCCTTGCCGGGCGCGGCGGGGAGGCGGCGGCCGCGACAGGTGCCGGGCCGCCGCGCGAGCGCGCCCGGTCGGGCGGATGAGCGACGTATTCCGGGTGGCCGATAGCAGCGGGTGCGGCGGGGGGGAAGGGGCGCGACGCGGGTTATCGCACCCCCGCGAAGCCCCTCAATCCAGCCGGCGCGCCAGTTCGGAGTTGAGCGCCAGCGCGACCAAAGTGCCGATCGCCCCGGACAGCAGATAGCCGCCCGCCGCGATCAGGCCGAACTTCTCCGCCAGGATCAGCGCCGCGAACGGGGCGAAGCCCGCGCCGAACAGCCAGGCGAGGTCGGAGGTCAGCGCCGCGCCGGTGTAGCGCGCGCGCTTCGGGAAATTGTTGGTCACCGCGCCGGAGGACTGGCCGAACGACAGGCCGAGCAGGATGAAGCCCAGCACCATATAGGCCGCCTCGCCCCCGCCGCCCGCATCGAGCAGCTGCGGCGCGAAGCCGGAGAACACCGCGATCGCCGCCGCCGTATAGCCCAGCACCGCACGCCGCCCGATCCGGTCGGCCAGCATCCCCGAGGCGACGATCGCCGCGACGCCGAACGCGCCGCCGATCATCTCGATGAACAGGAAGCGGGTGATGCTCTCCTGCGTGAACAGCGCGACCCACGACAGCGGGAACACCGTCACCATGTGGAACAGGGCGAAGCTCGCCAGCGGCGCGAAGGCGCCGATGATGATGTTGCGCCACTGTGCCTTCACCGTCGCGGTGACGCGCGAGGGGGTCAGCTCGCGCGCCTTGAACAATTCGGTATATTGCGGCGTCACCACGATGCGCAGCCGCGCGAACAGCGCCACCACGTTGATCGCGAAGGCGACGAAGAACGGATAGCGCCAGCCCCATGACATGAAATCGTCGACGCCGAGCGTGCCGACGAAGAAGGCGAACAGCCCGCTCGCCACGATCAGGCCGAGCGGCGCGCCGAGCTGCGGCACCATCGCATACCAGCCGCGCCGGTTCGCCGGGGCGTTGAGCGCGAGCAGCGAGGCGAGCCCGTCCCACGCGCCGCCCAGCGCGATGCCCTGCCCGATGCGCAGCGCGCCGAGGATCAGCGCGGAGGCGATGCCGACCGAGGCGTAACTGGGCAGGAAGCCGACCGACACGGTGGAGGTGCCGAGCAGGAACAAGGCGATGGTGAGCTTCGTTCCGCGTCCGTGGCGGCGATCGATCGCCATGAAGATCTGCGTGCCGATCGGCCGCGCGAGGAAGGCAAGCGGGAACAAGGCGAACGAATAGAGCGTGCCGGTGACGCGATCGACGAACGGGAAGATCACCTGCGGGAACACCAGCACCGAGGCGATCGCATAGACGAAGAAGTCGAAGAATTCGGAGGTGCGGCCGATGATGACGCCGATCGCTATCTCGCCGGGCCGGACGGGATCTCCGGCATGGAGCGCGCGGGCATCGCGCTCAAGGCTTGCGGAATTGGCAATCGCTTCGGCCATCTGGCATAAACTCTCGAAAGAAAATCACGCTCCCTTAGGCTCGCCGTCCGGGGGCGGGGATAGGACAAATTGTCCTATTTCGCAGTTGCACAATCCAATCTAGCCGGGAGCTATCATGCACATGAATGCTCGAAACTGGAAGTGGCCCCGTGCGCTGCTCGCCGCGCCGCTGCTCGCGGCGCTGGGCGGTTGCGGCATGGTCGTCATGGACCCGTCCGGCGACGTCGCGCGGCAGGAGGCGGATCTCGTCCTGTGGTCGGTGTGGCTGATGCTGCTCATCATCGTGCCGGTGATGATCCTGACGGTCGTGTTCGCATGGCGCTATCGCGCGTCGAATCGCGAGCGCGAGGCGGATTACCGGCCGGACTGGGACCATTCGACCGGGCTGGAGCTGGTGATCTGGTCGTGCCCGCTGCTCATCATCATCGCGCTGGGCGCGCTGACCTGGGTGTCGACGCACACGCTCGATCCCTATCGCCCGCTCGGGCGGATCGCGCCGGGCAAGCCGGTGCCGGCGGACCAGAAACCGCTGGAGGTGCAGGTCGTCTCGCTCGACTGGAAATGGCTGTTCATCTATCCCGAACAGGGCGTGGCGACCGTCAACGAGCTGGTCGTGCCGGTCGATCGCCAGGTGCGTTTCCGCATGACTTCGTCGGGGGTGATGAACACCTTCTACGTGCCGGCGATGGCGGGCATGATCTACACGATGGCGGGGATGGAGACGAAGCTCCATGCCGTGCTCAACAAGCCGGGCGATTATGCCGGCATGTCCGCCAACTACAGCGGCGCGGGCTTTTCCGGGATGAGCTTCCGCACCCATGCGGTGGACGATGCGGCATTCGACCGTTGGGTCGGCAAGGTGAAGGCGAGTGGCGGCGCGCGGCTCGACGCGGCCAATTACCTCAGGCTGGAGCAGCCGAGCGAGCGTGTGCCGGTCACCTATTTCCCGGCCGTCGAGCGCGGGCTGTTCGATCGCGCGGTGAACCTGTGCGTCAAGCCCGGAACGCCGTGCATGAGCGAATCGATGCACGGCCATGTCGCCGCGCAGCCGGAGGCGCAGACCATGCCCGTGCCCGCGACCGGCGCCCAACCATCATCACATCAATCGCACGACGCGCACGCGCCGGCGACGGGGGCCTGAGGCAATGTCCGACGCCTTGACCAAATTCATCTTCGGCCGGCTGACGCTGGACGCCATTCCCTATCACGAGCCGATCCTCGTCGCGACCTTCGCGGCCGTGGCGCTGGGCGGCATCGCGCTGGTCGGCGCGATCAGCTACTTCAAGCTGTGGGGCTATCTGTGGCGCGAATGGTTCACCACCGTCGACCACAAGCGCATCGGCATCATGTACATGGTGCTGGGCATCGTCATGCTGCTTCGCGGCTTTTCCGACGCGGTGATGATGCGCATCCAGCAATCGATCGCATTCAACGGCAGCGAGGGCTATCTGCCCGCCGAGCATTACGACCAGATCTTCACCGCGCACGGCGTGATCATGATCTTCTTCGTCGCGATGCCGCTGGTGACGGGGCTGATGAACTACATCATGCCGCTCCAGATCGGCGCGCGCGACGTGTCCTTCCCGTTCCTCAACAACTTCAGCTTCTGGATGACCGCCGCCGGCGCGATGCTGGTGATGGCGAGCCTGTTCGTCGGCGAGTTCGCGCGCACCGGCTGGCTGGCGATGGCGCCGCTGTCGGGGCTGGATTTCTCCCCCGACGTGGGCGTCGATTACTACATATGGTCGCTGCAGATCGCGGGCGTCGGCACGACATTATCGGCGATCAACCTCATCACCACGATCGTCAAGCTGCGCGCGCCGGGCATGACGATGATGAAGATGCCGATCTTCTGCTGGGCGACGCTGGTCACCAACGTGCTGATCGTCGCGGCCTTCCCGGTGCTGACCGCGGTGCTCGCGCTGCTCGGGCTGGACCGCTACCTCGACACGCATTTCTTCACGAACACCTTCGGCGGCAACCCGATGATGTACGTGAACCTGATCTGGATCTGGGGCCACCCGGAGGTCTACATCCTCGTGATGCCGGCGTTCGGCGTCTATAGCGAGGTGGTCTCCACCTTCTCGGGCAAGCGCCTGTTCGGCTATACGTCGATGGTCTACGCCCTGATCGTCATCTGCATCCTGTCCTATCTCGTGTGGCTGCACCATTTCTTCACGATGGGATCGGGCGCGACGGTCAACAGCTTCTTCGGCATCACGACGATGATCATCTCGATCCCGACGGGGGCGAAGATCTTCAACTGGCTGTTCACGATGTATCGCGGCCGCATCCGCTACGAGCTGCCGATGATGTGGGCGGTCGCCTTCATGCTGACCTTCGTGATCGGCGGCATGACCGGGGTGATGCTGGCGATCCCGCCGGCCGACTTCGTGCTGCACAACTCGCTGTTCCTCGTCGCGCATTTCCACAACGTCATCATCGGCGGCGTGGTGTTCGGCATGTTCGCGGGGATCAATTACTGGTGGCCAAAGGCATTCGGCTTCAAGCTGGATCGCAAATGGGGGCTGGTGAGCTTCTGGAGCTGGGTGATCGGCTTCTGGGTGGCGTTCGCGCCGATCTATGTCGTCGGGCTGATGGGCATCACGCGGCGGCTGCGCACCTTCGACGATCCGAGCCTGCAGATCTGGTTCGTCATCGCCGGGATCGGCGCGGCGATCATCGCGGTGGGCATCCTCGCCTTCCTGATCCAGATCGTCGTGAGCATCAAGAACCGCGAGGCGCTGAAGGACGTGACCGGCGATCCGTGGAACGGCCGCACGCTGGAATGGTCCACCTCATCGCCGCCGCCGGACTATAATTTCGCCTTCACGCCGGTGATCCACGATCTCGACGCCTGGGCCGACATGAAGAAGCGCGGCTGCGAGGTGCCGGCGGCGGGGTGGATCGACATCCACATGCCACGCAACACCGCCGCCGGGATCATCCTCGCCGGGCTGTCGGCGGTCGCCGGCTTCGGGCTGATCTGGCACATCTGGTGGATGGTCGCGGGCGGCATGCTGGGGGTGATCGGCACCGCGATCTTCCACAGCTTCAACTACAACCGCGATTATAACATCCCGGCCGCCGAGGTGGCCGCAACGGAGACCGCGCGCCTCGATGCGCTGGCGGCGAGGGCCTGACGATCATGGCGCACAGCAACCTGACCGCCGCCGACGCCGCGCCGGTGTTCTGGGAAACCGAGCCGCATCATCACGCGGAAGGCTCCAGCACGATGCTGGGCTTCTGGCTCTACCTGATGAGCGACTGCCTGATCTTCGGCATCCTGTTCGCGTCATGGGGCGTCTATGGCCGCAACTTCGCGGGCGGGCCGACCAGCCACGAACTGTTCGACCTGAAGCTGGTGGCGGTGAACACCGCCCTGCTGCTGCTGTCGTCGATCACCTACGGCTTCGCGATGATCGCGGTGCACGCGCATCGCAAGGCCGCCGCGCTGCGCTGGCTGGTCGTCACCCTGCTGTTCGGGCTGGGCTTCCTCGGGATCGAGCTGTTCGAGTTCCACCATCTGATCCACGAAGGGGCGGGGCCGGGGCGCTCGGCGTTCCTCTCCAGCTTCTTCACCCTCGTCGGCACGCACGGGCTGCACGTCACCTTCGGCTCGATCTGGCTGGTGGTGCTGATGGTGCAGGTTTCCGCCAAGGGGCTGATCCCCGCCAACGTCAGGCGGCTGGAATGCCTGTCGCTGTTCTGGCACTTCCTCGACGTCGTGTGGATCGGCGTCTTCACCTTCGTCTATCTGCTGGGATCGATGGCATGAGCGCGCAGGAACATCATCATCACGATGCGGGCGGCGCGCCGCACGGCACGCGGCGCGGCTATCTAACCGGCTTCCTGCTGTCGGTGCTGCTCACCGCCGTGCCCTTCGCGCTGGTGATGAGCGGCGTGATCGCCGACCAGCGCATCACCGCCGCCATCGTCGCGGGGCTGGCGGCGGTGCAGATCGTCGTCCACATGATCTACTTCCTGCACATGAACACCCGGTCGGAGAACGGCTGGTCGCTGATGGCGCTGATCTTCACCCTTGTCATCCTGGTGATCGTGCTGGCCGGGACATTGTGGGTGATGATCAACATGAACCATTACATGATGCCGCCGATGATCGAGCAGCCGGCGGCGCATACGATGGACATGAGCGGGATGTGAGATCGGCGCTCGCGAAGCTGCTGACGATCGCGGCGATCCTCGGCTTCGTCGGGCTTGGCGTGTGGCAGCTCGAGCGGCTGCAATGGAAGCTGGCGCTGATCCGCCATGTCGAGGCGAAGCTCGCCGCCGCACCGGTGACAGCGCCGCCTGCCGCCTGGCGGGCGACCGCCGACGACACCTACACCCGCGTCATCGCGCGCGGGCGCTGGCTTTCCGGGCATGACGCCTATGTGCAGGCGCTGACCGATCTCGGCGGCGGCTATTGGGTGATGACGCCGCTCGACACGGCGGGCGGGCGGATCCTCGTCAATCGCGGCTTCGTGCCCGCCGCCATGCGCGGCCGCGCGCCCGCCGCGGATGGCGAAGACGCGGTGACGGGGCTGCTGCGGCTGACCGAGCCGGGTGGCGGCTTCCTGCGCGCCAACGATCCCGCCGCCGGCCGTTGGTATTCGCGCGACACGGCCGCAATCGCGGCGGCGCAGCGGCTCGGGCCGGTCGCGTCGTGGTTCATCGACGCCGGGCCGAACGGTGCCGGCTGGCCGCGCGGCGGGATGACCGTCGTCACCTTCCGCAACGCGCACCTGAGCTATGCGCTGACGTGGTTCGCGATGGCCGCGCTGCTCGCGGTGCTGGCGTGGCGCGCGTGGCGCAGGGGCGGGCGATGAGCCTGCCGCCCCGCCCGCAGGACGCCGCGCGCCGCAACCTGCTGCTGCTGATCCTGCTGCGCTGGCTGGCGGTCGGCGGGCAGCTCGCGACGATCCTCGTGGTCGAGTTCGGCATGGGCATCCGCCTGCCGCTCGCGCCGATGCTGACGACGCTCGCGGGGCTGGTGGTGCTCAACCTCGTCCAGCTCGCCACCGCGCGCTTCCCGGTCACCAATGCCGAATTGCTCGGCGCGCTGCTGATCGACGTGGCGGCGCTGGGCGTCCAGCTCGCATTGTCCGGCGGGGCGACCAATCCGTTCGTCACCCTGTTCCTGCTTCAGGTGGTGCTCGGCGCGGTGCTGCTGGAGGCGTGGTCGAGCTGGCTGCTGGTGGCGGTGACGAGCGCGGCCTTCGCCCTGCTCGCCTTCGTCCACCGCCCGCTGCCGCTGCCGCCGGAATTCGCCAGCCGGCTTTCCGTGCCCTATATGCTGGGAAGCTGGTTCAACTTCACGCTGGCGGCGGTGCTGGCGGTGCTGTTCGTCACGCGCGGCGCGGCGAACCTGCGCCAGCGCGACGCGCACCTCGCGGCGATGCGCAGCCTGGCGGCGGAACAGGAGCAGATCGTGCGGATGGGATTGCTGGCGAGCGGCGCGGCGCACGAGCTTGGCACGCCGCTCTCGACCCTTTCGGTGACGCTGGGCGACTGGCGGCACGAGGCGGAGGCGCGCGCCTTCCCGCGCCTCGCCGGCGAGATCGCCGAGCTGGAGGCGGAGGTCGCGCGCTGCAAGGAGATACTCGCCGGCATCCTGTTCGCCGCCGGGGAAGTGACGGGCGAGGCGCCGGCGCGCACCACCTTGCGCCGCTTCATCCAGCGCATCGTCGAGCGCTGGGGGCGGCCGGAATTGGTGACGCTCGACGATTGCCTGTGGCGCGATCCGCCGATCGTCGCGGACCGCGCGCTGGCGCAGACCGTCGTCAACCTGCTCGACAATGCGATCGAGGCTGGGGCGAGCCGTGTCACGCTGACCTATGCGCTGGACGATGCCGGTAACAGGGCCGGCGACGGCGGCGAGGAGGAGATCGTCATCGCCGCGCGCGACGACGGGCGCGGCTTCTCGCCCGAGTTCCTCGATCGTCTCGGCCGCCCCTATCAGAGCAGCAAGGAACGGCGCGGCGCCGGGCTTGGCCTGTTCCTCGCCACCAACGTGCTGCGGACGCTGGGCGGATCGCTGGAGGCGCGCAACGATCCGCGCGGCGGCGCGGTGGTGGTGCTGCGCCTGCCGCTCGCCGCGCTGTCGCTGGAGGAGAAGGGATGAGCAGCGGCCGGTTGCTGATCGTCGAGGACGACGCGGTGTTCGCACGCACGCTGGCGCGTTCGTTCGAGCGGCGCGGCTATGCCGTGGAAGCGGTGCACGGACCGGACACGCTGGAGGAGGTGGCGCGCTGCTTCGCCCCCGATCATGCGGTGGTGGACCTGCGCCTAGGCGGCGGCGCGTCGGGGCTGACCTGCGTGCGGCAGCTTCATGCGCTCGATCCGGCGATGCGCATCGTCGTGCTGACCGGCTTCGCCAGCATCGCGACGGCGGTGGAGGCGATCAAGCTCGGCGCGACCAACTATCTCACCAAGCCGGCCAACACCGACGACATCGAGGCCGCCTTCGCTCGCGTCGAGGGCGATCCCGACGCCGACATCGCGACGCGCACGACCAGCATCAAGACGCTGGAATGGGAGCATATTCACCAGACCCTGGTGGACACCGATTTCAACATTTCGGAAGCGGCGCGCCGGCTCGGGCTGCACCGGCGGACGCTCGCGCGCAAGCTGGAGAAGCGGCACATCTGACGCGCCGGGCGTCATCCAGCTCGCGCGCGTGCCGTTCAGAAGGCGGCGATCCCCGTTATCGCCCGTCCGAGGATGAGGGCATGGACGTCGTGGGCGCCCTCATAG
>MKSU01000023.1 GCA_001897375.1 Sphingomonas sp. 67-36
CGCATTAGGAGAATCCACGTCGCTGCCGCGTTCCTTCACATTATCGCGACCTCGTGATAAGCGATCTTATGCGCAGCTGCGCATAAGATCGCGAAGGCACCGGCATAGGCATCGTAGATGCGGGTCTGCTCGGGCGTGAGCTGATGCTCGACCAGTTCATATTCAACGCCGTCATAGGAGAGCGACCGGGCCGTGTAGAGGCCGAGTGCGCGCAGATCCCGGGCGAGCACCTCCATGGCCGCGACGCCGCCATTCTCCACGGCCTCGACGAACTCGGCGCGATTGGCGAAGGGAAAGTCATCGCCACCCCACAGGCCGAGGCGCTGGGCATAGGCAAGATTGTGGACGGTCGTCGCGCCGGTCGCCGAGACGTAGACGATGCGGGCGTTCGGTAGCGCGTGCTGAAGCCGTAGCCCCGCACGGCCTTGCTGCGACGGGGCGACATCGCCCCGTTCTCCCTTGCCACCGCCGGCGTTCTGCATCGCGTGGGACTCGTCGAAAATAACCACTCCATCAAAGTCGGAGCCCAACCATTCGACGATCTGCTTGACCCGCGAAAGCTTCTCGCCGCGGTCGTCGGACCGTAGCGTAGCGTAGGTGGTGAATAGGACGCCTTCGTTCAGGCGGATGGGCGTGCCCTGCGGGAAACGCGACAGCGGCGTGACCAGCAGGCGCTCCATCCCGAGCGCCGACCAGTCGCGTTGCGCGTCTTCCAGCAGCTTGTCCGACTTCGAGATCCACACCGCCTTGCGACGGCCCTGGAGCCAGTTGTCGAGAATGATGCCCGCCGACTGGCGGCCCTTGCCGGCGCCGGTGCCGTCGCCGAGCATGAACCCCCGGCGGAAGCGGATGGCGTTCGGCGCATCGTCTGGCGCAGCGGTGACCAGATCACCGGTTGCGTCCACGGTCCAGGCGCCGGCGAGATATTCGCCGTGGGCCTCGCCGGCATAGATCACCGTCTCGAGCTGGGCATCGGACAGCAGACCATCGGTGACGATCGCGGCCGGAAGCGTCGGGCGATAGCTCGGCTTTGGCGGCGCGACCGATGCCATGGCGGCCGATTGCACCAATTTGGTGGGATGGGGCTGCGCGCCCGGGATGCGGATCGACTGGAGCGCATAGGCCTCGTAGATCGAGTCCGACAGGCCGCCGTCGCGCGGCGTCCAGTCCACGGTTTCATAGTCGAGCGACACGCCCTCGACCTGAGCGATGCGGCGGACGGGCGTGGCAGCCGCGGCCCGGGCGAGATAGCCACGAACGGTGCGCGGCGCGGTGTCGGGCGTGACCTTGGGCGGTGCGCCGGCGATGCGCGGGGGCACGTCCCGTTCGATCCAGGCGAGCAGCGTCGCCACATCGGGCGCAATGCCAGGGGATGCGGGGAAGCTCGCAGCATCCTCGGCGGGCGCCTTGTCGATGACTGTGAGGCGAGTTTCGATGGTCGTGCCGTGCTTGGCATAGACCGAGCCCGCGATCGGCGCGGTGAACACGATGCGCCCGCTCGCCTGCAGCCGGACGAAGCTGTCCCGCCAAGCTGGCAGTTCGGGCGAGAAATTCGCGCCGGTGATCGCGACAAGTCGGCCGCCGGGCGCGAGCCGCGCCAGAGCGGAAGCGACGTGGCGATAGGCGGCGTCGGCGACGCGACCGGAGACGTTCGCCATGACTGAGAATGGCGGGTTCATGATGACGACGCTAGGGATGGCGGCGCAGTCGAGATGATCGTCGATTTGCGCGGCGTCGAAACGCTTGACGGCAATGGCCGGAAAGAGAGAGGCGAGCAGATCGGCGCGGGTCGCGGCCAGCTCGTTCAGGATGAGATCGCAGCCGGCGACGTCGGCGAGAGCCGCTAGCAGGCCAGTGCCTGCCGATGGCTCTAACACGCGGTCGGCAGGTGTGAGTGCCGCGGCGGTCAAGGCCGCGAGACCGAGCGGCGTCGGCGTCGAGAATTGCTGGAAGGCCTGGGCTTCCTCGGACCGGCGCGTGTGCGTCGGTAGCAGACTGGCGATCTTGCCGAGGGCGGCGAGCCGTGCAGCCGGAGACGAGGCTTTGCGGAAAAGCGGCTTTCCGTATTTGCGCAGGAAGAGCACCGTCGCCGCCTCGCAGGCCTCGTAGGCCGTCTTCCAGTCCCACGCGCCGGTGGCGTCAGAGGCGCCGAAGGCCTGTTCCATAGCCGAGCGCAGGATCGCGGCGTCAATCGTGCTGCCTTGTTCGAGATGAGGAAGGAGATGGCCCGCGGCGGCGAGAATTGCGGCGGCCGGAGGCGCGTCCGGCGCGAGCGGAAGCGAGATCGCCTTGGCGGCGGGGATCGGAGCATGGAGCATGAAGGGAACCTCGGAGAGCGGGACAGGAACGAGCCTGCCCGGCGCTCTCTCTCGACCGGACGGGCTCAACCCGTCCCGGCCACCCTCTCACTCTGACGTGGGCGTAACCCGGCCTGTCGCACCGGCCTCCGGAGGTGCGGATGGGATGCTAACCCCTCATAGGAAAACAAGCCGAACGCCAGCCCGAAACACCGGCCGATCGGCTTCGCCCGCGTCGATGGGCAGTGGGAAGTGGCGGTCTGGCGGAGGCTCTACGCTAGGATCGGCCTCAGAGGGGACAAGGCTTGTGAACAAGGCATGGCACGAGGACAACCCGATGCCGGAACGGCCCTCGAAAGATCAGAGGATCGCATGGCATGTGGCGCATGCTCGAGCTTGTGCTTGCCGCGAGGTTCCCAGGAGCATCAGAGCTGAGGTTGAAGCGGTGCTCGCCGGCGATCAGCGCCCCGATGCCTATGCCGATGCCTCCGGCGGGCGGTAGAGCTCGAATGGATCGCCGTCCGCCAGATGGCCAAACGGCGTGAACACGAATTCGCCGCCGTCGCGCCCAACGGCGCAGATGACGTAGCGGGTCTCGCCGGTCCCGATCTCCGTGCATTCCATCAGCGCGAGATCACCGCTTGTCGCGGCGCGCAGCAAGGTCTGGAAATTGGTGCGGGCGTGATCGGGAATGCTCATCGCGCGTCCTCTTGCGCCAGGCGGTCCGTCAGCCAGCATCCCGTACTCATCCACTCGAGCGTCGCGCCGGTCGAGAGGTCGAGAACATGAGCGCCGCCATAGAAGCCGTTCACCACGGGATCGGACGCGATGTTGGCCCACTGAAATCCCCAGCGCCCGGTCAGCCCGAACGCCTCGGCGCAGCGCGTCACGAAGGTGATGAGAAGTTGCTGGTCGGCGCTGCCCGGGTCGCGGAGCCAGAGCCGGGCGGGCCCATGTTCTGGCGTCAGCGAGAGCAGAAACGGCTCGGCGGGCGGATCCTCACTGGCGTTCTCGGCCATCAGCGCGGTGTAGATGTCGAAGGCGCGCACGGCGTTCGCGGGGGTGCCGACGTCGAGAAGACAGGAAAAGCGGGTGAAGAAATCGGTCATGGCGGGCTCCTGAAACGAAAAAGCCCGGCGCAGGGCCGGGCTCGGGAAGGATCGTTGGTTCGAAGGATGGGCGGAGCAGCCGAAGCCGCTCCGCCTTGGCGATCACTCGGCCGCGACCAGGTGATGGTCCTCATCGTCGCCGGCGGACTCTTCGTCCTCGCCCGCGAGGAAGTCAGGCAGCGCCGCGCCGTCATCCTCGCCATCGACCTCGGTATCCGGCGTGGACGCCTCGACCTCTGCGAGCAGGCGCAGCGGTTCGGGTAGCCAGCCGGTGTCGGCCAGAAGGCGCTCCGCCTCCTTGGCCATGTCGCCCTTTTTCAGATGGTCGATGAGCTGTGCCGCCTGCTCGCCGGCGCCCTCGCGGACTGCCTGCAGGATGCGGGGCTTTGTGACCCGGTTGAGGTAGTTGCCGAATGTCGGACGCCAACCAGCCTCGACCAGATCGAGCCCGGTCGCCCTGGTCAGGCGATCGGCCTGAGCGAGCCTCATGTCGAGCGTATGCTGGGATATGCCGCTGGCGCCGTGCGGGTTGGGACGCTCGTAGAGGGCATTCACGCCATAGCTGACGCAATGCGCGAGCAGCGCCATCCGGCTCGTATCGTCCAGATCCGCGAGCCAGTTCCACAGGGCATCGCCATCCTTCGGGATGTCGCCCGCCCAGGCGCCGTGGCGGTTCTGCACCGCGCGCGCCGACAGGCTGTCGTTGAGCGCATCGTCCTGCGCCGGGAAGAAGACATGCTTCACTCCGGCTTCCATGGCGCCGGTGTACATCCGGGTCATGAAGGTGTCCGAGACGAGCTTGTGGAGCAGCGCCGTCATGGCGACGTGCGGATTCTCCGCGACGGCGTTGCGCAGCGCGAGCGTGCGATAGGCCGTCAGCTCGACGACCAGGCGTTCCGGCAGCGGCTTGATGACGCCGTCGTCGTCGTCGTCGGGCTCTGCAGGCTGTCCGCCGATGGTGATGACTGCCCGCTGCACCACGGGCTCGGCCGGATCACCGGCGGCTTCCGCGCCGGTCTCGCCATCGGATTCGATCCGCGCTTCGTCTTCGGTCCGCACGTAACCGCGGTCGATGTCGAGACTACCGTCATGGGCGATGCTGATGAACACGCCCGCGCGGCGAATATCATCCGAATCGAAGCGCACCGGCCGGGTCTCGAACGCGGCGAGCGCGGCTTCGATCTCGCCAAGGCGCTGATCGACTTCGTCCGGCAGCTCATCGGCGCCCTCATATTCGGTTTCCAGCTTCTGGTATTCGGCGTTGAGCGCCTCGATGGTGGCCTGTTCCTCGGCCGAGAGATCGAGCGGTTCGCCCTGTAGCTCGCGAAGGCCGTGCGTCACGTCATAGGGGAAGCTGGCAGCGACCTCGATCCACTTCCAGCCTTCCGTCGCGATCGTCTCAGTTGCAGCCTTCAGCTTCTCGGCGACCAGACGGTCGAGCAGGGCTGCATCCTCCAGCCAGCCGCCGTCGTCGGATTGGAAGAGGTCGCGCGTGGTAACGCCGCCGGCAGCTTCATAGGCCTCGATGCCGACGAACACCGCTCGCTTGTCCGAGGCGCGCACCGTGGTCTCGGTGAGCATGCGCCGGATCTGATAGGGCTCCTTCGACCAGGCGTCCTTGATCGCCTCCCAGACCTGTTCCTGGCGGGCATGGTCGGTCGACACGGTGAAGGCCATGAGCTGCTCCAGTGTCATGCCGTCCTCGGCATAGATCTCGAGCAGCACAGGCGACACGGAGGCGAGCCGCAGCCGCTGCTTCACGACCTGGGCCGGCACGAAGAAGGCCGCAGCGATCTCCTCCTCGCTCATGCCCTTGTCGCGCATGTCCTGGAAGGCGCGGTACTGATCGAGGGGATGGAGCGGTGCGCGCTCGATATTCTCGGCGAGCGAAACCTCTTCGGCGAGGATGGCGCTGTCGCGCTCACGCACGACGCAGGGCACCGGCGCGATCTTGGCAAGGCGCTTCTGCTTGACCAGCATTTCCAGCGCCCGGAACCGGCGGCCGCCGGCGGGCACCTCGAACATGCCGGTCTCGTTGCCGTTGGCGTCAGCGACCGGCACGACGCTGATACTCTGGATCAGGCCGCGCCGCGCGATCGAAGCCGCGAGGTCCTCAATCGAGACCCCGGCCTTGACGCGCCGCACGTTCGACTGGCTCAGCACCAGCTTGTTGAAGGGAATGTCGCGCGAGGACGCGAGAGTGATCTTCTGAACCGCAGTAGCCATCGGGATGTACTCCGCGACGGGCGACCGAAAGACTCTCTCTCGATCTCCAACCCGTCACGAAATCCCGTCCCCTCTCTCCCTCTAGGACCTCGCCGCTTGGACACGTGCAAAGGCGTAAAGCCGACGATCCGGCTTCACGCCTTTGCGGATTTGCGTGCCATGCGGGATGAATGGGCCTTACGCCGCGCGCCTTGCCGGCTCCACCGCGGCCACCGGCGCGTAGGCGAGCAACCAATCGGCCGCCTTGCTCGCCTGGCTGGCGGCGCGGACGATCGCGCGATTGTCCTCGCGAAGCACTTCCAGCCACGAACCTATGTAGTCGGCATGGCGAACGGTCGGCACGATGCCGAGCGTTGCGCAGCAGAATGCGGCGTTGATTTCGGCGATATATCCTGACAGTCCAGCCCAAAATGGCGGTTGGAAGGTGAAAACCATCGGTTGCCTCCAGCACTGCCCAAAAGCCCCATGGCCTCCCCCG
>MKSU01000024.1 GCA_001897375.1 Sphingomonas sp. 67-36
CCACGACAAGCCCGACGCGCAATATGCCGAAGCCGGCCTCGATGCAGACCATATCCTCGATACCATACTCAAAACTCTCCGGTGGAATGACGCCGGGAAGCTCGGCGCGACGGCATGAGCGGCTGGACCAAGGTGATCCTCGCGACGGCGCTGATGGTCGTCGCGCTCGGTTGCTTCAACCTATCGCTATGGCGCAGGCTGCGCGCGGCGCGGGAACAGGCGGCGGCAACGGACGACTCTCCCGGCCGGAACTGATCGGAACCTTAGGTTCTCGAGAGATGGTGAGGGGCGTTGCCCGTGCTTTGCCGCGCCAGGATCGCCCGCGCATCGCCGGGGGATCGCGCCTCGCCATGCGGCCCGCCTGATGCCTCGACCACGCGATCGAGCAATTCCCGTCCCTCCGGCCACCAGCCGAGTCCGCTCGCCGCATTGACATGGCCGCAGGCGCCGAGATCGACGAAATGGCTGCCCCAATCCACGGCCATGCTGTGCGCCCGCGCGATCGTGATCCACGGATCGTTGCTGCTGGCCGCGACGAGCGAGGGGAAGGGGAGCGGCGTGCGTGGCGTCGGCGCGAAGCCCGCGATCTCGGCTGGCGCCTCGCCGCGATCGACATCGGCCGGCGCGACCAGCAACGCGCCGGCGACCGGCCAGCCATAAGGTTGCGGACTGAGCGTCGCCCACCATGCGATCGCGATACAACCGAGGCTGTGGCCGACGAGGATCACCGGCGCCCGCGCGGCCGCGATCGCCTGGTCGATCTTCGTCACCCAGGCGTTGCGGTGCGGCGTGTCCCACATGCCGAGATCGATTCGCGCGGTGTCCGGCCGCGACCGCTCCCACAACGTCTGCCAATGGGATGAGCCGGAGCCATGGAGCCCCGGCACGGTCAGGATCATCGGAAGCTGCGACAGGTCGGATGAGAACGGCTGCATGGCAGGCACTCCTCGCCGCGTGGGCGAGGCCGTGGACCGCCGCTCTAGGGGGCAGCCAGCCCACGACCTCGGCACCGAATATATTCCTACTAAATAGATGGGCAATAGGTCGTGACCGCTTCAGCGCCCGACCGAAGGCGGCTTGCGACGAACCGAACGAGGCGCGATAGCGGGGCATGGCAAAGGTGCGTGCGGATCAATTGCTCGTCGATCGCGGGCTCGCCGAATCGCGCACGCGCGCGCAGGCGCTGATCATGGCGGGACTGGTGTTCACCGCCGATCGCAAGGTGGAGAAGCCGGGGCAGCAGCTTGCTCCCGATGCGGTGCTGGACGTGCGCGGGCGCGATCATCCCTGGGTGTCGCGTGGCGGGATCAAGCTGGCGCACGGCCTCGATCACTTCGGCTGGGACGTGACCGGCGCGGTGGCGATCGACGTGGGCTCCTCCACCGGCGGCTTCACCGACGTGCTGCTCAGCAAGGGCGCGACGCGGGTCTATGCGGTGGACAGCGGCACCAACCAGCTTGCGTGGAAGCTGAGGCAGGATCCGCGCGTCATCGTCCATGAACAGACCAGCGCGCGCATCCTGACTGCCGCGCATGTGCCCGAGCCCGTGGACCTTATCGTCTGCGATGCGAGCTTCATCTCGCTGGGGAAGGTGCTGGACGTGCCGCTCGGCTTCGCCGCGCCCGGCGCTCGCGTGCTCGCGCTGATCAAGCCGCAGTTCGAGGCCGGGCGCGACGAGGTGGGGAAGGGGGGCGTCGTGCGCGATCCTGCGATCCACGCGCGCGTCTGCGATGAAGTGGCGGCGTGGTTCACCGGGCGCGGCTGGCGTGTTGCCGGAATCGAGCGCAGCCCGATCACCGGGCCGGAGGGCAATGTCGAATTCCTGATCGCCGCCGTCCGGGAATGATCCACTTGCACTTGCGATAAATGGTTTACGCCGCCTCCCGCGCGCGGCACGTTGTCCGCGCCGAAAACAGGGAGGCGATGTGGGAGGGTTGGCGTCGAGGGCGCAGTTGCGCCTGTCATTTCTGCGATGGGCGGTGGTTACCGTCCCGTTGATACTTCTGCTCGGTTTCCTTTCCGGCCGCAGCGTGCCGGTGGGTTCGGAGAGCATATGGTATCAGCGGTTGGTGAAGCCGCCTTTCACGCCGCCGGACTGGGTGTTCCCGGTCGCCTGGGGCTTGCTCTACCTGATGATCGGGCTGGCGCTGGCGATGATCCTTCACGCGCGCGGGGCGCGGGGGCGAGGGATGGCGATCGCGTTGTTCGTCGTCCAACTCGTGCTCAACCTTGCCTGGACGCCGCTGTTCTTCGGCGCGCATCATATCTGGGGGGCGCTCGCGGACCTCATCGCGCTGCTGCTGGTCGCGATCGTCACGACGCTGCTGTTCGGCCGCATCCGCACGATGGCGGCGTGGCTGATGCTGCCCTATCTGTTGTGGATCGCCTTCGCCGGCGTGCTCACATTGCGTATCGGGGAGCTGAATCCCGGTGCGGAAACACTTGTGCCGGGCGCGCATACGTCCCAGGTAATCGGCTGAGTTCCAGCCGGAAGGTTATGTTGATGCAGTCCGAAAACCGGATGTTCGATGATTTCGTGAAGTTCGTGAACGGCGCGGCGGGCACGTTCGCCGGCATGGGGCGCGAGGCGCAGGCCGGCGCCCGCGATCGCGCGCGGGAGTGGATCGGCGGGCTGGATTTCGTCAGCCGCGACGAGTTCGAGGCGGTCAAGGCGATGGCCGTCGCCGCGCGCGACGAGGCGGATGCGCTGAAGGCGCGGCTCGACAAGCTGGAGGCCGCGAAGGCCAAAGGCTGACCGGAGCGCCGGTCCGACAACCCACAGTTTTCGCAGCGTCCGGCCGCTGCGGGCTTTGCGTCCGCGGCGGCCTTCGTGCGATAGGGGCGCGATGATGCTTGATGAAGCCGAAGACGATCACGAGGCGGCCGCGCCGCTCGATATGCTGGAGCGCTATTACACGGCGCACGGCTGGCCATGCGAACGCCACGAGGACGAGATCAGCGCCACGGTAAAGGGTAGCTGGACCGAATATGAGGTGCGCGCCTTGTGGCGCGAGGAGGACAGTGTCCTGCAATTCCTCTGCTTCCCGGACGTCAAGGTGGCCGAGGAGCGCCGCGCGCCGATCCATGAGGCGCTCACTTTGGTCAACGAGCAATTGTGGGTCGGCCATTTCGAGCTTTGGTCGTCGAGCGGCATCCTGCTCTATCGCCACGCGATGGTGATCGACGGCGACGAAGACGGTGAGCGACTCATGTCGCTCGGCGCGACCGAATTGCTGGTCGAGACCGCGATCGACGAATGCGAGCGTTTCTACCCGGTGTTCCAGTTCGTACTGTGGGGCGGCAAGACCCCGCGCGAGGCGATCGCGGCGGCGCTGATCGAGACGCAGGGGGAGGCCTGATGCGGCTCTGGCTGGTCGGTTGCGGCAACATGGCCGGGGCGATGCTCGCGCGCTGGGTCGACAGCGGCGCGGTGCGGGGCGAGGACGTGCATGTCGTCAACCGCAAGGATCGCGCATTGCCCGCTGGTGTCCGTCAGGCGCGCGACCTGCCGGCCGAGGGCGTGCCCGATATCGCCGTGCTGGGGGTCAAGCCGCAGCAACTCGCCGACGTCTCCGCGCAATATGCCGAGCGGCTGCGCGAGGTGCCGATCCTGCTTTCGATCCTCGCCGGCGTGGACGAGGCGCTGCTGTCGCGCGCTTTCCCCGGGCCGGTGCCCGTGCCGGTGATGCCCAACCTGCCCGTCGCGCTGGGGCAGGGGGTGTGCATGGTCAACGCGCCTTCAGCCTCCGCCGCGACGCGTGCCACCGTCGATGCGCTGCTCGCGCCGCTAGGCGAGGTGATGTGGGCGCAGGGGGCGGAATATGCAGCGGCCTCCACGCTCTCCGGCTGCGGCCCCGCCTATCTGTTCCGCTTCATCGACGCGCTCGCCAAGGCGGGTTTGGCGTTGGGGCTGGGCGAAGCGGATGCCGCCCGGCTTGCGCTCGCCACGGTGCGCGGTGCGGCGTCACTGGCGGAGGCGGACGGCCGATCGCCCGCCGCGCTCGCCGATGCGGTGGCCAGCCCCGGCGGGATGACGCGCGCCGGGCTCAATGTGCTTGACGAGGACGGTGCGCTCGATCGGCTGGTCCGCGCGACGCTTGCCGCCGCCGCCGCGCGCGGGGAAGAGATGGCGGCGGCCGCGCGCGGCTGACCGCCAGGGCTTCAGCGGCGCAGCGCCTCGACGCGCTCGCGCTCGTCTTCCGGGATCAATCCCTCCAGTACCGCCCAGAAGCCGGTCACCGCTTCCTGCCCGGCCTTGGAATAGGCGCCGGACAATTTCTCGCGCAGCGCTTCGTAGAGATCGCCTTCCAATGCGCGGCCGGCATCTGTCAGCCGCAGCAGCCGCTGGCGGCGGTCGCGCTCGCCGGGACGGGTTTCCAGCAGCCCGCGTTCGGCCAGCTCATTGAGCACGCGGCCGAGCGACTGCTTGGTGATCGCCAGCAGCGCCAGCAGGTCGCTCACCGCCATGTCCGGGCGGCGGGCGATGAAATAGAGCGCCCTGTGGTGCGCGCGCCCCAGCCCCTGCCGCGCCAGCCCGCGATCGATTGCGCGGGTGACGTGGCTGTTGCCGAAATAGAGCAGTTCCAGCCCACGGCGGATTTCCGGTTCGCGCAGGAAAAGCGGGGAGGCGGATTGGATTGAGGCAGCCATGTTGACCGGCATTGCCATCGGCCCTACCCGATCGCAACCGTCAACCGCGCCTTTCCGCGCGCCACATCGACAGGAGGTTACCCTGAACTTCGCGTTCGAGCCGAGCCCCAATCCCGTGCCAGCGAACGAGCGTGCCGCGCGGCTCGTCGACCCGGTGTTCGGTCGTGTCCATACCGATCACATGGCGATCCTGCGCTGGTCGCAGGACAAGGGCTGGCATGACGCGAAGGTGACGGCGCGCGCGGCGCTGACGGTCGATCCCGCGACCGCCGTGCTGCATTATGCGCAGGAGATTTTCGAAGGGCTGAAGGCCTATCGCATGGAAGACGGCTCGGCGGCGCTGTTCCGCCCGGATGCCAATGCGCGCCGCTTCCGCGATTCCGCGCGCCGCATGGCGATGCCGGAACTGCCCGACGATCTGTTCCTCGCCTCGGTCGAGGCGCTCGTCCGTGCCGATCGCGAATGGATACCGACGAGCGAGGGCGGCTCGCTCTATCTCCGCCCGTTCATGATCGCCAGCGAGGCGTTCCTGGGCGTGAAACCCTCGTCGGAATATCTTTACATCGTCCTGGCATCCTCGGTCGGCTCTTATTGGAAGGGTGGGGTGAAGCCCGTCTCCTTATGGGTGAGCCACGACTATACCCGCGCGGCGCCCGGCGGCACCGGAGCGGCGAAGTGCGGCGGCAATTACGCCACCAGCTTAGTCGCGCAGGCCGAGGCCACGCGGCGCGGTTGCGATCAGGTGGTGTTCCTCGATGCGGCCGAACGCCGCTGGATCGAGGAGCTGGGCGGCATGAACATCTTCTTCGTGTTCGATGACGGCTCGATCCTCACCCCGCCGCTGACCGGTACGATCCTGCCCGGCATCACCCGCGATTCGATCCTCACGCTCGCCCGCGATCAGGGGTTGACGGTGCGCGAGCAATTGTACGGCATCGACCAGTGGCGCGCGGATGCCGAAAGCGGCCGGATCGTGGAGAGCTTCGCCTGCGGCACGGCGGCGGTGGTCACGCCGATCGGTCATGTCTCCGGCCCGGACTATGGGTTCCAGGTCGGCTCCGGCGGCATGGGGCAGACGACGCAGCGCTTCCTCGAGCAGCTCACCGCGATCCAGCGCGGTCGTTCACCCGATCCGCATCACTGGTTGCGGCGGCTGGGCTGATCGGGTGATTCGCTGAGTCGCCCTTGTTCCGGGGCGTCCCTCAGGGCCTGAGCCGCGGAAATCCGCCATTTCCACCGTGACGGAAACAAAATTGCAAAAAGTGTTTGACGGGTCGAGAGGGCGAGCATAGAAGCCACTTCACCGACGCGGTGGGCCGGCAGGTTCATGTGTTGGTCACCGCATGGCAGGCGCTGAGGGACGCTCCGGGAAGAGGGGTGGTCTTGGGCGTCGGTT
>MKSU01000025.1 GCA_001897375.1 Sphingomonas sp. 67-36
CAGAGCAGAAGCTGCGCGCCGACGACGATGGCCAACCATTTGTGCGCGCGGCTGGCAAGCAGATGCAGCCTCGCGCGCGGGCTCCTCATAGAGTGGCGCCTGCGCGTGTCGCGCGGACCTCAGTCATGTCCATGCGGCGCTGCGGGCATTGCCATCCCCTTCATCCCGCCCATGTCCTTCATCATCTCATCGTGCTCGGCCGGCGCGCTCGCGATCAGGGTCTTGTATTGCTCGGCGGTCATGCCCGGCAGCTTGCGAACGAAGGCGACCATGTCCCAAATCAGCGGATCGGGATGGGTCTTGCCCCATGCCGGCATCGCGCTCAGCTTGACGCCATGCTTGATGATCCAGAATTGCTGCGCCGGCGACAGGTCGGTGGTTTTGGCGAGCTCTGGCGCTTGCGGATAGAGACCCTGACTCATCTCACTGCGCTCCACGCCGGGTCCCAAATGGCAGCCCGAGCACATTTCCGTGTAAAGCGCAGCGCCCGACGATATGCGCTTGGCATCGGAGAGATTGCCCGGCACCGCGATATTGCGCGAGCGCACGGCAATCGAGCGCTCGCGTAGACCGTCGAGCATGGCATAGACGGGGCGGGTGTGCGGATCGTCGGCGGCGATATTATAGGCGCCGAAATAGATGAAACCCGCCGCAGCGATGACCAGCGCAACCACGGCGATCGTGACGAAGGTCAAGCTCGGAAAATGGTGCTTCAATCTTGCGCGGTCCATCATTTCCTCCCTTTTTCGAATGTCAGAACCAGAGCCGAATGCCGGCGACGAAGCTCGTGACGGTCGGATCCTCACCGTCTGCGCGCGCGTAGCGGGCGGTCTGTCCGGTTTTCGCCGCGTAGGAGACGCCGATATACGGCGCGAACTGCCGCGTGATCTCGTAACGTAGCCTGAGCCCAAGCTCGGCGCTCGACAGGCCCGCGCCCGTACGCGTCTCGGGCACATCCTGCGCGGCCAGATTGAACTCGACCCGCGGCTGCAGAACGACGCGCTGCGTGATGCGCTGATCGTAATAGCCTTCCAGCCGGCCGAGCAGATCCCCCTTGTCCGACAGGAACAGCGCGCCCTCGACCTCGAACCAATAGGGCGCGAGACCTTCAAAGCCCACGGTCGCATAGGTGGTCGGCCGGCCCGGCTTGAAGTCGTGGCGGACGCCGCCCTGCAGGTTGAAATAGGGTCCGATCGCCCGGCTGTAGAGCGCCTGGATCTCCGCTGCTTCGACGCCTTGACGGAACGCGCCTTCGCCTTCCGACTTCAGCCACAGGCGGTTGATGTCGCCGCCGATCCAAGCCTCGCCGTCCCAACGATATCCATCGCGCCCTTTGCGCGCCTGAAATTCCGCGAGATTGAACATCACCTGATAGTTGGTCTGGCCGCCCTGCTCCCGCATCATGTCGCGGCGCGCCGCCGCCATTTCGGGGGCGGGAAAGAGCTTCTCCGCATAATGGTCCATCGGCGGCCGCGGTGCGAGAGCGGTGCCGGCCGGCAGGTTCGTCCCCGTTTGCGCCATGCCGGACATCGCCGACATGTCGTGACCCGCCTGGCCGCCAGGCATGTCCATTCCGGGCATCGACGACGTCCCCGTTTGGGACTGCATGCCGGGCATGGAACCATGGTCCATCCCTTCCATCGTGCCCGACTGCGCCGGCGTGGCGGGCATCGTCATCGTGCCATGATCCATTCCGGTCATGGCGGGTTGCGCCGGCGTGGCCGACATTCCGGGCATGTCGCTCATGGATTGATCAGCGGGCATCGCGGCCGGCTGGCGCGCGGTCGCTGCCGGTTTGCGGGTGGACGACTGTTTCGCCGGACCCGCCCTTTTCGCTGGGGGCTTTTTCGTTGCCGTGGGCTTTTTGGGCGCCGGTTTCTTCGCAGGCATCGGCATCGACATGCCGGGCATGCCCTGCATCGACTGGCCCTGCGCGGGTGCGGCAAGGATAACGGCGAGGGCGGAGGTGGCCGCGAGGGCGGCGGCGAGCCGGGTCATGCCGCCTCTCCCTTCGGTCGAACGCTGACGACGCGCATCATCCCGGCGTGCATGTGGTAAAGGAGGTGGCAGTGGAACGCCCAGTCGCCCACCGCATCGGCGGTGAAATCCCAGGTCACCTTGCCGCCCGGCTGCACGATCACGGTGTGCTTGCGCGGTGCGCGGTCGCCATGGCCGGTGACGAGCTCGAAGAAATGGCCGTGAATATGAATCGGATGTCCCATCATGCTGTCGTTGATGAGGTTCACGCGCACGCGCTCGCCCTCGATGAAGGGGATTGGCTCATGCACGTCCGACATTTTCTCGCCATCGAACGACCACATGAACCGCTCCATGTTGCCGGTCAGGTGGATGTCGATGCTGCGCGAGGGCGCACGCACGTCGGGGTTGCGTTCGAGCGCCATCAGGTCGCGGTAAGTCAGCACCTTGTGGCCGACGTCCTCCAGCCCCTGGCCGGGCTCGCCGGTGCGGTCCATCGGCATCGGCGAGATGGTCTGAACACCGGGTCCTTTCTTGACCTGCGGCGCCTTGGAGAAGTCGCGCATCTTCATCGAGCCCATGTCCATGGAACCCATATCCATCGAGCCATGGTCCATCCCGGGCATGCTGCCCGACTGCGCCGGCATCGTGCCGTGATCCATGCCGGCCATCGCGCCGCCGTCAGCAGCCATGCCCGAATGGTCCATCGGCATCGCGCCATGATCCATCCCGGTCATGGCGGCGGCGCCCGCGGCCATCGCGGTGGTCGCGAGCTTCGCCGACGGATTCTTCTCGGCCGTCGAATCGACCCCGCGCATCGCACCACCGGACATATCCATGCCGCCCATCGACATGTCGCCCATGCCCATGTCCTTCATGGTCGCAAGCGGCCGCTTTCTGAGCGGCGGAACTTCTGCGGCCATGCCGGCGCGCGGCGCGAGCGTCGCCCGCGCCATGCCCGAGCGGTCGACGGCTTCTCCGACAAGGGTAAATGCCTTGTCCTCGGTCGGGGTGACGATCGCGTCGTAGGTTTCAGCGACGCCGATCTGGAATTCCTCGACCTCGACCGGCATGACGTTCTGGCCATCGGCCTGGACGATTGTCAGCCTGAGTCCGGGGATGCGGACGTTGAAGGTCGTCATCGCCGAGGCATTAATGATGCGTAGCCGCACCCGCTGCCCGGGTGTGAACAGCGCCGTCCAGTTGTCGAATGGGCCATGGCCGTTGACCAGATACGTGTAAGCAGGCCCGGTCGCGTCCGAAACGTCTGTCGGGTCCATCCGCATCTTGCCCCAGTCGATGCGTTCTTTCAGCGTCTGGTCGCGCCCGGCGAGCAGGCCTGCCAGTGTCTGCCGCTGAAAGTTGAAATGACCAGGATCGACCTTCATCCGCCTGAAAATACTCTCGGGCGAAATCTGGCTGTGGTCGGAAAGTACGATCACATGCTCACGGTCGTACTTGACCGGATCCTCACCGGCCGGATCGATCACGATCGGTCCGTAATGGCCAAGCTGCTCCTGCAGGCCCGAATGGCTATGGTACCAGTAGGTGCCATTCTGCCGCACCGGGAACTCGTACAGATAACTCGAACGACCCTTGATCCCGGGGAACGAGACGCCAGGGACGCCATCGAACTGGGGAGGCACGAGCAGCCCGTGCCAATGGATCGAGCTGTCCTCGGTCAGATCATTGACGACGTTGAGCCTGACGTTTTGCCCTTCGCGCAGCCGGATGAGCGGCGCCGGCACCGTGCCGTTGATGCCGATCGCCGGCGACGACCGCCCGTCGATCATCATTGTCTGCCGGGCGATCCTGAGCGTGATGTCATTGCCCGACACAGTCGGAAGCGGCGCGGTGATGCCCGCCGAAACGGGCTGGGCCCAGGCCGGGAAATAACTGGACAGCGCCAGGCTGCCTCCGACAACGGCGCTGCCGCGCATGAATTGACGTCGACTATATGGATGCTGCATGGTCTCTCTGGCCTGACGAGCGTTTTTGCGTTCTCCTAGGGATACGCGGCCCGCGCGCGCTTCCCTCATAAAAGTTTCCCGGCCGACCAAATCGTTGTCGAAATTGTCGGGCAAGGGCCGCCATTCGCTCTCGCTGGGGTACCGGGATGTCCCAGCGTGTCGATCGTGCCACCAGCGGGTCCGAGGGTGATCGATTGCGGGAACGCGCGCGGGCTGGAAAGGATCAGTGAAAATCAGATGCCGTGCTCAAGCTCGCGCAGGCTATCCGTCGCAACGTAGTTTTAACCTCATTTCTTCACCACGTCCTCGGAGAAATTCTCTTGAGGAATGTGATGACGCTGAGCGCCTGGGACGCCGTTGTTAAAACCGACACTCTGGCATTGATTTGCGGCGCCATCGCACTGGTCTGCGTCGTGTCCTGGCCCTATGCGGTAAGTTACCGCAAAGCGGTGGCAGTACAAGGCGCAGGCGCGGCCGCGTTTGCGGTGCAGTTTGCGTGTCTGGGTGCTTGGACAGCCTCGGCCACGTCGATCCTTTCCCTCACGCAACTGGTCTGCGTGGCTTCTATCGGCGACCGTAGGTGCGTGCGTGCGGTTTGCGGCCTGAGTATCGTCGCGCTTATCGCCATCACCGTCTCGACGTGGCAAGGAACGCCATCGCTGCTGGCCGTTTGCGGAAGCCTCGCGGGGTCGCTTGCGCGGGTGCAAAAGTCCACAACCCGCATGAAGATCATCTTCGTGATCGGGGCGCCGTTCTGGATCCTCCACAACATCGCGGTGGGCGCAATCTTCGCGGTTTGCATCGATGCGGTGTCGATTGCCGGCAACGTCTCCAGTTTGAAGCGAACTGCACGGCTGAGCGCGCGGCCGCTCTTTGATCCGCTATGGCTTGCACAGCGCATGATCGAGGTGCCCCCAGCGGCGAATGTCGCCTTGACTAGGACTGAGACCTTACGCTTCGGCTACGCCTAGTTAGAAGGCGTCTGAACTCGAAACCCGCGGAGCGACGATCGATGATCGGGCAATGTCGGGGAACTGCCGCTGACCCCGAGCCGGAGTCTATCGAGCTGGTCGGTTCAAATTTTCCAGCAGCCGCGCACGCGCACGATAGACGCGCGTCTCGACGGCCTTTTGTGTGATGCCGAGGACATCGGCGGTCTCAGCCTGGCTCAAGCCTTCGATCGTGCGCAGCACGAGCGGCTCCTTCAGCGTTACCGGCAACGCCGCGATCAGCCGCGTCACATGGTCGAGTTCCTGCCGATCGGCGGTCGCGTCGTCGACTGCGACGCTTTCATCCGCGATGGCATCGGCTTCTTCCGTCAGCGGGCTCGCGAAGGACAGAAACCGGCGAACCTTCTGCTTGCGCGCCAAATCCCGACATTTGTTGAGCGCGATTGCGGAAAGCCAGATCCGCATCGAGCGCGCCTCGTCATAGCGCGACAAGGCCTGGTGGGCCGAGATGAACGTCTCCTGGGTGAGGTCGAGCGCGTCGTCGGTGCTGCCGAGGCAGCTCCGCGCCAAGCGAAATACCACTTCCTCGTAGCGGCGAACGAGTTCAGCGAAGGCGAGCTGGCGGCCGGCCTGGCTGAGCACGGCGAGCTCACCGTCGGACAGCGTCGTCCAGTCGAGGCTCACCGCGCGTCTTCGGTCAGCGCCTTCACTACCGCCTGGTCGAATTGTGTCGTCTGATCGGGCTTCAACAATTGGCGCATCGCGAAAATGTGCGAAAGCGTTGCCTTTTGCAGTTCGCCCATGACGGCATGGCTCTGATCGACCGCCGCTGCCACACGCGGGCCGTTTCCATGTTCGGCCTCGATGGCCGCTGCTAGGCGGGCATTGTCGGCCCGCAATTCGAACTCCAGCGCGCGGCGCTGCACGGCATAGCGCTGCTCGAGCGCATCAAGGCGAGTTCGCTGATTGCCGTCGAGCGCAAGGCGGTGGTGCAAGACGTCGTGGAGTTCAGCACCGGGTCGCGGCGCCGCGGGCAGAAGTTCGCGGCCGACGAAAACACCGCCCAGCGCCGCGGCAAAGGCGGTCACGACCGTGACCGTGGTCCGCCAAGAGGAGTTCACGGCGCACCCATAAGCAGTGTCGACGGCGCGAGCGGTGAACTCGGACCCAGGGGCGCCAACGGCGACGCAAAGCTGGCCGATGCGGGAACGCTACCGGCGACCCCCATGATCAGCGCCGCGGCGACAGTGCCGATGCTGAGACCCAGTCCGGCGCGCGCGGCGGTCCTGGTGTTAAGCCGGGCGAATACCCTGTCTTCCATCGATGCGAGCCCGGGAGGCGCCGGTACCCGCGCAAGCTGCCGAAGCAGCGCGTCAAGATCATCCATTTCCGTCACTCCAACGCTCTTATCACAGATTACGCGGCGGCAACCTTTACCCCTCACAACCCGATATTCGGAAAAACGCATCGCTCCGAAAGTCCCTCGGCGCGCGACGCTGCTGTCGATCTTGTTCCCAATGCCGCCGCTAGCCTTTGATTCCTGCGGGCGCGTCCACCGATGTTTGATAGTCGCGCTCAAGCAGATCGTTATGGATCGCCGTCGCCGCGATTGCAGCATGGCCGGTGGCTACGCAAATCTGATCCAGCCCTTCGACGACGTCGCCAATCGCGTAAAACCCCGGTACCGATGTTTGTTGGTGGTCATCGGTGAGAAGGCATCCCTGATCGCTCAGATTGGCGCCGAGCCCCGTGGCCAATTGGGTCCGGGCCGTTGACCCGAGGGCCGGATAGAGCGTGCCGAATGATCGCCGCGGCAACCCACGCCACGAAACTTCGACCGCGTCGTCAGCCAGCCGTAAATCATCGATCGGTTCCGCGACAACATCGATGCCTGCACGCTCCAACCGTTCGAGATCGCTGGTCGTCAGATCGAGCGAGCGTTGTGCGAGCAAGGTCACCGCAGCGCCATAGCGGCGCAGGAACAAGGCTTCGGCCGCGCCGTGGCGATCCGCGCCCAGGACCGCAATCGGCGTCAGGCGCGCTTCGTAGCCGTCGCAGACCGGACAATAGCGGATCAAGCCCTGCGAGACGGCGAGCGCATGCACGGTCTCTGGAATATTCGGCTTGTGGTTGACGACCCCCGTCGCGAGAACGACCGACCGCGATCGAAAGACATCACCCGCGCAGCTGATGAGAAACCCCGGCTCCGATAGACTGACTGCAGAAACCTCCGCTCTTCGCACGGCGCTGCCATATTCGTGAAGTTGGGTTTCCAGACGAGCGAGCAGCTCCATACCCGACACGCCGTCCGGGAAGCCGGGCAGGTTATGCGACCGTGGGATGGACGCAGCACGTCCCGCACCCCCGTCGATCACCACGCAGCTGCGCAGGAAGCGCGAAAGATAGATTGCGGCGGTCAGTCCGGCCGGACCGCCCCCGATCACGACGCAATCGAGCATTTTCTGCGGATCGCCGTCCCAGCGGCGGACGGCCGGTTGTGAAGACATTCAAAAACTCTCCGTGACCAGGACGGCACCAGAACCTCGAAGGCGTGGATGCGACGCCGCCGGTGATCGTCTGGTGCTGGTAATCAGTGATACGCCCGCGGGGGCTTCATCCCTCACGGCGCGATGCCCCTTGCCGTATCGAAAAAGGATTTGAGGGATGAACGGCCGCGCCGCGTAACGTCAGATGAGCATCATAAAATGGAGAATCGCTCAATGCGTCGTTTCATCGTTACCGCTGCTACGCTTGCTTTCGCCCTTGTCGGCGGAACCGCCTACGCGCACCCCAAGCTCGTATCGGCCAATCCGCCGGCCGATGGCGTAGTGGCGTCGCCCACGAAGATCACGCTTCAGTTCAGCGAGAAGCTGGTTCCCGCGTTCTCGAAGGCTGATGTCGTTATGGCCGCAATGCCCGGCATGGCGGCTATGAAGATGGCTAGCAGCTCGGCTGTCGCGCCCGATGGCAAGACGCTTGTCATCACACCGAGTTCGCGGCTTCCACGCGGCCGCTACACCGTCAATTGGAATGTCGTTTCGGGGGACACGCACAAAATCAATGGACATCTCGCGTTCGCGGTGAAGTAAGCCAATGTTCGACGGGCCGACCATCGTCGTACGCCTTGCGCTGTACCTTGTGGTGGCGGCGCTGTTCGGCCTTTCGGCGTTCAGTCTATATGGACTGCGCGCGGGCGAGCGCGAAGATGCGATAGCCCTGCGGCCATGGCTGACAGGCTTCGCCGTCTTCGGCCTCCTGTTGTCCGCTTTCGCGCTGCTGCTGATGGTGTCGGTCATGGCCGGAACGCCATTGTGGCCCATCGACAGTACCGCCGTGGGCGCGCTCCTGGGCGGCGGCGCGATCGGCACCGCTTGGCTGGTGCGGATGGCTGCGCTGGCGGTCGCCGGTGGTCTGGCGCTGGGCGCTGCCGACAGAGCCTGGTCGCTAAGCCTGATCATGACAGCTGCGGCGGTCTCGCTCGCGACGCTGGCATGGACGGGCCATGGTGCCATGGACGAAGGGACTGTCGGCTGGATACATCTGATTGCCGATATTTTCCATCTGGTTGCAGCTGGCGCCTGGGTCGGCGCGCTCTTGGGCTTGCTGCTGTTGCTCGCCCGCCCGGTCGAGCGCGTCGACGTCGCGCATCTCAGGCTGAGTCACCGGGCGCTCCACGGATTTGGCGGTATCGGAACGGTGGTCGTCGCGGTCCTTGTCGTCACAGGTCTGGTCAACAGCTGGCTGCTCGTCGGGCCGGACCAGGTCAGTGCGCTCGGCACCAACCTGTACGGTCGCCTGCTTCTTGCGAAGCTTGCGCTTTTCGTAAGTATGCTGGCGCTCGCCTCCCTCAACCGCTATCGCCTGACGCCTGCGTTCGAACAGTCGATCGCGCGGGAAGATCATCGCGGTGCCTTGGTTTCGCTGCGGCTGAGCCTGGGCGTCGAGACCGCGTGCGTCGTCGTCATCCTGGCGCTGGTTGCGTGGCTCGGCACGCTCGCGCCCCCCGCATCGGGGATGTGACCGCCTTGGACCAGTCTCTCCTTCTGGACGAGGCGGGTCGGATGCTCTCGGTCATCGGGCTGATCATGGTGGTCCTGCTCACGCCGATGATGATCGTGTCGCTGGTCATCAGCATTATTCAGGCAGCGACGTCGATCAGCGAACAAAGCCTCAGTCTCGTGCCCAAGCTGATCGTTCTCCTTTTCTGCCTCGCCGCGTTTGGCGCAGCGATCGCTGAGCTTCTCATCAAGTTCACCGGCGAAATCTTCGGCATCATCGCGGCGATGGGGCGCGGATAGGTGCCCTCCGGGATCGTACCTGAGTTGAAAAGAGGGCGTGCGCGGAGTGAAGACGCCGCACGGCGTAACGATCACGGCTTGTACGAACGTGTCGGCGATCAGGATCGCCGAAAACGACAGCGCCGAATGGGTAGAAGGGGCTGGCGACGTTCAGCACCAAATGCTGGCGCTGGGCGAGGGTTTGGAGGGGAAGCCGCGTAGTTAGGTTTAGGTCTCCAGGCACGATGCCAGATTGTGGCGGCGGACCCATCGAACAGGGGCACGACATGGCGGAAGTGGGCACCGGCGCCGAGGAGAGCGCCGCTCAACGATCCCGGTCCTATCACATCCTCGATATCTTGCGCGGCATCGCCGCGATGAGTGTCGTCGTCCTTCATTTTCCTCAGGCGTTCGCGCCGATCGCCGCGCCCGGCGCGTACCTCGCCGTTGATCTGTTCTTCGCGATGAGCGGATTCGTGCTCGCCAATGCCTATGACGCCAAGCTTGCCGGGGAGATGAACGCTGGCGCCTTCCTGCGCGCGCGCGTCATTCGGCTGTTACCGTTTTACCTGGTTGCGCTCCTGCTCAGCACCATAGAGCTTGCCTATTTCTATCGACACGATGGGCTTGGTATGGCGGTTGCGCTTTCAACCGTCCTCAACTTTTTCATGGTGCCCGTACCGCCCGTCGGATTCCCAGATAATCCCCTCTTCCCGGGCAATTTTGTCGCCTGGACCTTGGCGTTCGAGCTGCTCGCCAACATCATTTATGCCGTATCGGTCTCCCGCCTGTCGTCGCAGAAGCTGGCGATCGGCGTTGGCGCAAGCGGGGCGGCGGTCGCCGCCATCGCCATCGTGCGCGGTAACCTCAACGGTGGCGCCTATTGGCCTGATGTGCATCTTGCGGTTCTCCGCGTGCTCTTTTCCTTCTTTTTGGGCGTGCTCGTCTTTCGTGCTCGAGCGACGGGACGACTCCCGGCGATCTCCATCCCGGCTATCGTCCCCATCGGTATTGCGACGCTGGCGCTTGCGTGGCCGGTTCCCGCTTCTGTCCGCGGGGCGGCCGATGCAGTGGTCGTGCTTGCCATCTTCCCGCTGGTTCTCATTGCCGCGACAGCGCGCGCACCGCGATTCAGTCGGCGCATCGACAGGCTGCTTGGCGACGTGTCCTATCCCATATACGTGCTGCAAATCCCGGTTTTCTCGGCGCTTGTACTGGGCGCGGCGCGGTTGTCCCCTCATTTGCTTCAGGCCAGCGCGCCGTGGATCGGCGTCGCTGTGCTGGCAGCGCTGTGCGCTGGATCATGGCTTCTCGCACAGCGGTGGGAGGTCCCTTTGCGGCGGCGTCTTAGCATTTGGGCAGGAAGGGCGTTCGGTTCAGAGCCAGACCGGCAACCGTCACAGCGAACCGGCCAGCGCCCAACAGGACCGTGACGGCGGTTCGCAGCGGCAATCCTGGTCCTGCTCGCCACGAACCAGCCGGTTCTGTTGCGAGATGGAGCTCTTGGAGAAAATGCATGGGATGCTCAATACGCCTCGATTTCCAAAATCTGGAAGAGGAGGATGCGCATCATGAGGTCAGTGAGCCCGACGTTTTCTTACGTGGCAAACTGCCCACAGCGGCGCGCATCGGCCGCCACGCTGACTCGAGCGATCTCGCGACCCTGAAACTGGCGCTCTCGAGCGAAACGCCGTTTTTGTCATTGGGGCGGCTTAGCCATGCAACCGTAGAGGCGCGTTGTGCGCGAGACTTGATCGATTGCGAAGAAGCCAGGCGCGGCATTTTCCTGTACGAGGTTGGCGGACAGGCGGTCGGCTATGTCGACGCTCGCCCGGTCGCCGGCATTTGTGCCGCAACGCTGGGATCGTTCGAACTGGGGGTCGTGTCGGCCTCGGGCGGACAAGGGATCGGACGCAGCCTTGTGGCCGCAGCGGAGGAGTGGCTGCTCGGCACGGGTCGACAACTTGTTGCGATTAATGTTGCGCCCGGCAACGTGCCAGCCCAAAGGTTCTATCGAAAACTGGGCTATGCCCTTGCCGATCCGTCTTCCTCGGAACCGTTTTGCCATGATGGCCCGGTGGACGAGTTGGTCATGACGAAGCGGTTGGACCTGATTCCGCGGCCTGCTCGAAGACGATCATAGCCGTTGCTGGGTTTCCCCGGATTGCCGCTGCGCCGACGGCATCAGTCGCAAGCCTAAACGCCATTCCGGCAGCTGGCACGCGATCCGTCAAACGAATCTTGGCGTGGAAGCGGCGGGCCAAGAAACGAAGAAAAGGCCATTAGCGATCTTTTGGGACGGTCGGTTCTGCGGGGCTATCGGTCGTCTCGCGAAGGCGAAAGTCGACGACGGCAGCCGAAGCCGTCGAATCATCCTGTCGGCGATCATCCTTCGCTTCGGATTGGGGCGGCAGCCGCGCGAGATAGAGTTCGGCCAATCGATAGTGCGCGGCGACGACTTCCGGCCTGGTTGCACGTTGGGCAAGCTCGAGCTCCTGCTCTGCTCTGCTCTGCGTTCGTAATAATCCAAGTCGCAGCGTTCCACGGTCGACCTCGTTCGTTGCGGCCTTCAATACTGATGCGCGACCGGATACTTTTTCCCTCGCGAAAATCCCGGTCACCAAATCTTCCGTAAGGAATGGTGCTTGATTTCATCTTTCGCAATTCGAATAGGGATCGTAAGCATCAATGGCTCCTCAATTCCCCACCGCCAAACATCGCTCCGTTCCCGTTTTGCTCCGGCGTTTTGCGCAGTCTTGCATCAATTGCCGTCTGAAGATGGATCGCGCATGGGCTTACGCCCTCTCCGTTCGTGTCGAGCAACGCCAGCGCCATCCGCATCAGCGCCAGGGGCGTGTCTGTGATTGGCGTCATGGCAATAAACCGAGCACGGCGACCCGCCCCGATGGCGCACGCCCGCGACACGATCTTTGTACGGTTGTAACGCATCATTACGTCCCACCTCTGATATCGGCGGACACCTAGTTCATTATACGCGTGAGAGCGCGGTATCCCTCATTCACTTCGACAGTCCATCTCCGCTGATAAATACGCCCGATCGCCGATCCTGGCTTTCGGTACGAAAAACCGAGGGCCAGCGCCCGCTGGCGCGTAATGTCCTTTGAAGGCCATATGAGCGAGCGCCGGGCTGGAGACACGTGGCTCGTTCAGGCAGGGAGGAGTGGGACGTTGACCTCGAAACGCGTGCCTGCGGTAGCGATCGTCCTGATCGTTATGGGTCTGACCGGCTGCAACAAGCCCGAACCATATGCGAACGTCTCCGAGGACCAGCTCAACCACTATGCTGGTATCGAGACACACGATCACCCGGTTGATAACGCCGCGACCCCTTTCGATAACGGCTTGTCACCGGCGCCAGAGGATCAGCCTTGAAATCCGGCTTTTCGTCGCTCCCTCTGTCAGTGCCGTATCAAAATCCACAATTGCTGTTGGCCGCTTGGACGGTGACGCATCCGAAGGCAGCCATCTTCGGACCGAGGAATGTCGCCCGGCTTCCCGCGCGTTATCCGGCCTGTTGCATCAAGGTAACCGCCGGCCCGGCTAATGCGCACCGGCAGACGCTACGCACGGTCATCATTAATCGCCCGATCGTTTCGTCCTGGAACGTCGGCGGATCCGAACTCCGACGCGGTAGCGCGCTTTCGCGTGCATAGCCAATAACCGACGGTTCCCGCGACGACGACGCAGCCGGCAATCGCGAAGTTTTCAATTGTGGATTGGCCCAGCAGCCAGAGGGTCAGAAGCAGCGCGACGCATGGGATCGCGAGACCGCCGGGCAACCTGAACTGCCCGGCTGCTGCCGGCACCGTCCTCTCAATCACCGGCAACGAGGCGATGCACAGCCCGTACGTCAGCAAGCGAACGAAAGTACTGAGCGTCGCGAGCCACACGAACTGCTGACCTACCGCCATTGCAACGCTCAACGCGCCGCAGAACAGGATGGAATTCACCGGCACGCGCGTTCGCGCGTTTACGGTACCAAACCAGCCGGGCAGTGTGCCGTCGCGCGACAATGCGTAGGTCAGTCGGGGCGCGGTGAGCAAAGACGTCAGACTGCCGCCGCCAATCGAGAACACGACCCCCAGGCCGAGCACGAGAGCGCCGGTGGGACCCATGAGCCGGCGGGCGAGTTCGTTGAGAGGCGCGTTGCTGCCGCCAAGGTCTGGACCGACCGACACCGCGACGAGCTGGATTAAGGCGTAGCAGACGGCGATAGCGAGAACAGTGGTAACGAGCGTTCGGGGGATGGCGGAGCGCGCGTCACGGGTTTCGCCCGCATTGATCAGACTGAATTCAAAGCCGATGAATGCGTAGAGCAGGACGAGCATGGTTCGTCCTATGGCCTCCGGCGGCAAAACATTGGCGTTCGTCACCAGGCCCCATTCGACATCTGGGAAACCGACCAGAATGAGGAGCAGCAGCGGCGCGAGCTTGAGGATACTGATCAGATAAAGCGCTGCCATCCCCGCACGGACCCCGATCGCGTTCAAGATCGTCGCAAGCGCAATGTAACTCGCGATCGCGATCATTCGCGGCAAGCCGGACGCCAGCGGGCTCCAGATCGGCACCGCATAGCTGACGATCAGGTTGGCACTCGCCGCGATCGCAGCGACACGGCTGACATAGATGAGCAGCCCGGTCTGGAACCCCACAAACCGCCCGAAGGCATGCGACGTGTAGACGATTGGCCCCCCCGTCGTCTCAAAGAAACTTGCCGTCCGTGCGAGCGTGAGCGCAACCGACAGGATGAGAACGCCGCAGAGCAGAAACAGCCAGGGGCTGAAATACCCTGCCTGCGCGATCGCGACTGCGGGCAGCGCAAAGATGCCCGACCCGATGACACCGTTCATCGCGATCGTCGCCACGCCGATCCGGCCGATCTCGCGGCGCAGCAGCGAGTCGGGCGTCGATGGCTGGGTCATGCCGCGCTCGCCGCATCCGGCGAGTCCTTGTAGCCGTTGGACGTCGCGATCAGAACGACCGCCTCGTCGCGCGCGATCGTTCCTTGTTGCAGCAGGAGTTCCAGTGCCGTGAGCGTCGCTGCAGAGGACAGCTCAGCATAGCATCCGTGCCGTGCGAGGCGGACTTGATCGCGAGCGACAGCCGCATCGTCGACGACGACGGCGCCACCGCCGGTCTGGCGGATCGCCTCCGCCGCCTGATAGGTCACGGTCGATCCACCAATCGAGAAGAGCGTCGTCGAGCCGGGAAAGACGCCAGTAATCGCCGCCCCATGCAGAACCCTGTCGATCCTGGGAAATGGCTCGACCGCGAACAGCCGCGGGAGCGTTTCCATCCGCGCTGTCGCCTTCAGCTGCCGAAATCCTTCGTACAACCCCCACAGGAGGTCACCGCGCGACGTCGGCACGAGCACAGCGTCTATGCTATCGCGGCCAAGATCTTCCACCAACTCGAACGCGAGCGTTTTCAGTCCTTCGATGCCGAAGTGGTTACTGCCGACGGGCGGATTGAGATAATTGGTCGCCGGAAACCAACCCTGTTGCGTGACCATATCGGTGACGAGCTGCCATCGTTCGAGCGAGTCGCCTGCGATCACGAGGTCGGCGCCCGCAAGGGTGATCGCCCGACGGTGGATGGGCGAGAGCGCGGGGGTAGACACGATGCAGCATTCGATCCCGGCGGCCGCGGCATAAAGGGCAAGAGAGGCGCCACCATTGCCGCTGGAAGCCGCCACGATCTTCGTCGCGCCGATGTCGAGCGCGCGCGTGACGGTGAGGCAGCTGACCCGGTCCTTGTGCGAGCCGCTCGGATTCATCCCCTCATTCTTGAGATGCAGGGCGGCAACGCCGACCTCGTCGGCGAGGCGACGGACGGGGGTGCAAGGAGTGCCGCCCTCCCCAAGGGAAACCCAGGAGGAATAGGGCATCCACGCGGCGTAGCGCTGCATGCCTCGCGCGTCTGGGTTACCTAGCACCGTCGGGAATTGGTGAAATTCGGATCGTACGGCGGCGGGCTGACCCTCGTCACGGCAGGCCGGGCAGCCTTCGAAATAATCGCCTAGCGGCAGTGTCCTTCCGCAGCGGATGCACGACAAGCCGGCGAGCTGCGCGCTCAGCGCATATCGCTCTCGCACAGCTGGCTGCGACTTCTTTGTTCTCATGTTCATGACCGCAGATTTTTCTCTTGTTCTGGTGAGGGCGCAGGGCGTCAGTCAGATTTTTACGCGGACCGATCGCAGACGCGCGAAAGCCTGCTCCAGATCGCAAATGAGATCCGCACCGCGTTCCAGTCCGGCATGCACGCGAATGAGCGCCCCGTCGTCGAGCGCGGAGCAGCTGCGCGTCGGTGCCGGCCAAGAAGGCACCATCAGGCTCTCAAATCCTCCCCAGCTCGAGCCCAGCTTGAACAGCGACAGTTCGTTGAACAGCGCGGCCCGCTCGGTGGCTGACATTGGGTCGAGCAGCACGCCGAAGAGTCCCGAAGCGCCTGTGAAGTCGCGCTTCCAGATCGAATGGCTCGGATCGCCGGGAAGGGCAGGGTAGAGCACCCTTCGGACTTCAGGCTGAGTTTCGAACCAGGCAGCCAATTCAAGAGCGGTCCGCTGGTGGCGTTCCAACCTCACGTCGAGGGTACGAAGGCCGCGGTGCACCAGATAACAATCGTCGGGGCTTGCTGAACTGCCCCAGCGCGCGGCCGTGTCCTTGAGGCGCTTGTAAATGTCCGCAGTCGCGGCCGTCATGGCGCCAAGCATCACGTCGGAATGGCCAGAGAGATATTTGGTGGCGGCCGCGATCGAAATATCGACACCGTGCTCGATCGGGCGAAAGAGCATTGGAGTGGCCCAGGTGTTGTCGAGAGCGGTAAGGATCCCCTGCTCGCGGGCGACGGTGGTGATCGCCCGGACGTCGATCAGTTCGAAGGTGAGCGATCCCGGTGTTTCAAGGAATATCATCCGCGTATGTGGTCGGATGAGAGACGCGATCTCGCTGCCGATGGCAGGCGAGAAATAGCTAACCTCTACACCGTGTTTGGTCAGAACCTCATCGCAGAACCGTCGGGTCGAGCGGTAGACGGTATCGACCACGAGAAGGTGGTCGCCTGCGCCCAGAAATGCGGAGAGGCTGAGCGAAATCGCAGCCGTCCCGGATGAGGTGAGGACGGTCCGTACGCCACCCTCCAGCTGCGCGATCGCGTTCCCAAGCGCGTGGCTCGTCTCGGTGCCGTACAGGCCGTAAATGACGCCATCATACAGGTGGCGATGCCTGTCGATATAATCCTCGACCCGGTCGTAGACGATCGTCGAGGCGCGGTGCACCGGCGGGTTAAGGAGGCCCGCCTGCTGCGCCGATGGCGAAGTCGAATGGAGGAGGGTCGTCGCCTCGGCAAACGAGCAGGTCTGCTCGTCCTGAGATCGAGCGTCCAATGGCGCGTCGGTCATCACTGGACGCCTTTGCAAATCGACGCTGGAAGCGGCTGGTCGCCAACTGCGCACGCCAAACATACTCTGGCCCGAGACTGGGCGTGCAAGCAGAGAACCGACGCGGGAACGCCGCTCCAGACGCCTTGCGGTGCGTGCCGCACTGCCATGTCGGTGCGCGACAAAGTCATATCTTGTCTGCAAGCATGGGGCTGGGGTTATAAGCGAAGGCGATAACCAGGGAGTAAGCCCGATGAATCTGCGCCAGCTTGAAGCGTTCCGGGCTGTCATGCTGTCCGGCTCGGTCACCCAAGCGGCAGCCGCGCTCCACATCTCGCAGCCGGCCGTCAGTAAGCTTTTGGCCGATCTCGAACATCAGCTCGGGTTTCCGCTGTTCGTCCGCTCGAAAGGCGTAGCGCTGACGGTGACGCCGGAAGCCGACATCTTCTTCCACGAGGTCGAGCGTAGCTTTGCCGGCATTGCGGTTCTGAAGCGCGCGGCGGCCGACATCCGCAACGCTTCGACGGGGACGCTGCGGATCGCAGCACTTCCGGCGTTGGCGGTCAGTTTTCTGCCGGCGGTCATCACGACGTTCCGGCGTCGGCATGCTGGCGTCTCTATCCAACTGCAAACTCGTAGCTCGTCGACGGTCAGGCAGTGGATCGCTAATCAGCAATTCGACATCGGTCTTGCGACTCCCGCGCGGGAGTTGCCGGGTATCGCGATGGAAAGTTTTCTGCGGTGTCCGGGAGCGTGCGTCCTGCCGCCGGGTCACAGGCTCGCTGAAAAGCCATGTATTGAACCCGCCGATCTTGAGGGCGAGCGGTTTATCTCGCTGGCGCTCGAAGACCGGACGCGTCACCGCATCGACCGCGTGTTCGAGGATGCCGGCGTCGATCGCGACATGATCATCGAAACCCAATATGCGATGACAATCTGTGCGCTGGTGCTGCAAGGGTTGGGGTGCTCCATTCTCAATCCCATAACCGCGGCCGACTATGTCGACCGCGGCCTGGTCGTCCGGCCGTTCAAGCCCGACGTGCTGTTCGAATATATGCTTTTCACGCCGAAGCTTCGGCCGATGTCTCAAGTCGCGCAGGCGTTTATTGCGGTCCTCGAAGAACATCGGGTCGCCTTCCTCGCCACGGGGCGTGTGGAGCTCGGCTAAAATTTGGCGGTGCCGCGGACATACCAGAACCCGCCACTGAACCCGGTGGGCGCGAACCTGAGATATTGGATGCCGTTCGCGATCTGCGACTGACGAATTTCCCGGTCGGGATAGTTATTGAACAGGTTCTCCGCACCAATCGCGAGCCGGAACATCGATGTGAGCTTGTATGAGGCTTCGAGGTCGACGAGCACCTCCGCGCCGCCGGTCTGGTCGGCTGCGGGTGTCGCGCCATAGTCGGTCCACTTGCCATAATAGTTCGCGCGCGCGGTCAGGCCAATGCGGTCACCCTCATAAACGAAGGATGCGTTCCCCTTCCATTTCGGTACGAAACCTTCGAGCTCGAGCAGGCGTTCGCGATCCGCGGCGATCACCGGCGATGCCCGCGTCACCTTGGTGTCGGTGTAGTTCGCATTGACGCCGAACGTCCCGCGGCCCCCGAGCATGTTCATGCCGACGGTCAGTACCGCATCGACGCCTTGCGTGCGGCTGTCGAACGAGTTGGTGAAGAAGCTGACCTGCTGAAACGAACCCCCGCCGGGAATGCCGAGTGCCGCGAGTTGATCGCGTTGCGCTTGCGTCAGGTTGAAGTTGCCGGATACGGCGATGCGGTCCTTCACCTTGATGTTGAAATAATCGACCGTGAGGGTGACATTGCGTGCAGGCTTGATCACGACGCCGCCGGCGACGTTGAAGGAACGCTCCGGCTTGAGCGGCGTAGCCCCAAAGAACTGGGCCACGGGGTTGGCTGGCGCAACGATTCCGGCAGTGAGCGGGGCGCCCGTGACCGAATCGATGTTGGTCTGGACCTGCGACGCATTCGACTGCCCGGGCGTCGGCGCGCGAAAGCCGGTGTTGACCGAGCCGCGCACGGCGAACATGCTCGAAAAGTCAGCGCGCGCGCTCGCCTTCCAGGTGAAGCGGCCGCCGAAATCGGTGAAATCCTCGTAGCGTCCGGCCAGACCGGCCTGGAACCACTTCGTCAGATTGCCTTCGAGCGACGAGTAGACCGCCCAGTTGCTGCGCGAGAAGACACCGGCTTGCGTCGGGCTGAAGCCGGGGAAGCCGTTCGATCCGACCGGCAATCCGGTTCGCGCGCCAGTGTCGGGATCGATCACGGATGCGTATGGGCCAACCTGCCACGAGGGAATATCACCCGCAGTTATCTCGTAGGTTTCGCGCCGATACTCGGCACCGCCAGCGAGCGTCAGTGGATCGGCTAGGCCGAGCGCGATGGGATAGGTGAGATCAAGGTTGAAGTTGAGCTCGCGCTGCTCGAGCTTGCCCGGCTTGAAGGTTGTGGGCGAACTCAGACCGAGGGACGGATTGACGGTATTGGTGATGCGATAACTGGCCGAGTTGCGTCCGTAAGACGCGCTCACGTCATAGGTAAGGCCGGAACCGACGTCTCCCTTCAGCCCGCCGACGAGCGACGCATCGGTGACTGTTGCGCCGAAATCGGGCGTGAAACCGCCCGGATAGAGCTGGCGAAAGCTGAAGCGCGGTCCGCCACGGGTGGTCGTCAGCGGGATGCTCGTCGCGATGAAGCTCGTGTTCGGGTTGCGGTAGAAGAAGGCCGTCGTGCCGCTGCTCCAACTATAGTTGCCGAACGTGTAGAACTTCAGGGTGTCGGTAAGGTCGATGCCCGCGTTCACGAAGATCCGCGCCGCTTCGGCAGCCGGATTGCCCCAGCGTTGGGCAGGCACGGGCACGCCCGGCACGCCCGCATTGATCAGCGCCTGAGCGTCAGGACGTTGGATGCCGCGTGAGGTTGGATTGCTGTTCGAATATTCGCCGCTGATGTTGACGAAGCCGCGCTCGGTGAACGGGAGGCCGATATTGCCCTGGAGGAGAATGTCGCGTCCGTCGCCCTTGTAATATTGGCCGTAGCGCGCGATCAGGGTGCCGCCTTCCCGATTGGTCCGCAGCCGGAAGTTGAGCACACCCGCGATGGCATCGGAGCCATAGAGCGCGGAGGCGCCGTCGCGCAGAACTTCGAGCTGGCCGATCGCGATCGACGGAATGGCACTCAGGTCCGGTCCTTGCGAACCGCGGATGTAGGGGATGTTGGTGAACTGGACGGTCGCGCCTCTGTGAAAGCGCTTTCCGTTGACCAGAACCAGCGTCTGGTCGGGCGGGAGCCCACGCAGCGAGAAGGGCCGCGTAAACACCGCGCCATCGTTGCTGACGAACCGCTGAATATTGAGAGACGGTATCTCGGCGCGCAGCACATCGTTGAGGTCGGCGCTGCCCTGCCGGGTGAGCCGGTCGCCGGAAATGATGTCGATCGGCAACGGCGCATCGGCGGCGGTCAAGTCGGCGCGGCGGGTGCCGGTGACCACAATCTCGCCTTGGTCAGACGGTGTCGAATTTGGACCTGGCGGAGCAGGCTCGGCGACCTGTGATTGCGCGGGCTGTGCGCATAGCGCGATTGCGAGCGCCCCTGCCGCAGCGCTGGAACCAAGC
Source organism: Sphingomonas sp. 67-36 (assembly GCA_001897375.1). Classification (GTDB taxonomy): domain Bacteria; phylum Pseudomonadota; class Alphaproteobacteria; order Sphingomonadales; family Sphingomonadaceae; genus Sphingomonas. Next base: position 20,208 of record MKSU01000025.1, read on the forward strand.
TTAGACATCGCACCCCCTCCGCTTGCTCGCTTTGATCACAGCGCAATAGGACTGGGTCCGGAAAGCAGCCATCAAATATCACGGGATATGTGGATTCCGTTTGACGTTATCAAAGAAGGTTATGACCCTTGAGCATTCTCGTGGCGCAGGCCGATGCTGGCGCGAGGGTCAACATGAGGGATGGAACTCACGCCTGCGTAAGAGACAATATGCGCGTTGGACCATTTTCCATCAGAGACGACCCCCCGCGGTCACCGCGGCACGCGGCTCGTAATGCAGGTCTCGTCAAGCACGAGCACATCTTGTTGCGTCCCGACCCGAGCCGGACCGTTATTCGGCCGTTCGCCCCAGACTATCCCGACGGGTTCGAAAGCGGCCAGTCGCGCGTGCAGCAGATCGCCGAGCGGGTCATGGAGCTTGGCGCGGAAGACCTCGATATCGAACTCACGAGGGTGAAGGCGTCGTTGGACGAACGGCACCGCGATGTCGATGATCTGCTCCGTAGACGCTTCTGCGAAGTCGCCGCCAGCCTGATGATTGACCGTACGGTGGCAGATGACCAGCAAAGGCTGATCGGTGCCTACCTCAGCGAAGAATATGCGTTCGAAGCGGCAGCCCTGTTTAACCCGAGCGTCGTGCTGGATCCCGGGCAGGCCCCTGAAGCGCTAGGCACCGTCCGATTCATCATGTCGCTCAGGGGGATCGGAGAGGGCCATATTTCGTCGGTCACGTTCCGGACCGGCCTATGGCTCGCGTCAGGAGAAGTCGTCGTCGATACTCCGAGTGAGACCGCCATTCCTCCCGTCATTCAACTGCCAGAAGGCGCTGACGACTCGGTGACGCTGTGCTGCGATGGCAGCCGCGATGTGTCGGAGACGGTGTTGTTCCCCGTCCTTGCCCGGCATCGTCAAGGGATTGAGGATCTGCGTCTTGTCCGATTTTCAGAAGACGATGGCTCGACGCTATATAACGGTATCTTCACTGCCTTTGACGGCGCGCAAGCGCGACCGGAGTTGCTGACAACCGGTGACTTCCGGTCGTTCGAGATGCGGCCACTTTCCGGGGCAGCGGCGCGCGCGAAAGGGATGGCGCTTTTCCCGAGACGTGTTGGTGGGCGTTTTGCCATGCTTGGTCGGCAGGACAGCGAATCAATCTGGGTGCATCAGTCTGACCGGCTTCTAAACTGGGAAGGCGGCGGCAAGGTGCTTCAGCCGCGTTACCCTTGGGAATTTGTCCAACTCGGCAATTGCGGCTCGCCGATCGAGATCGAAGAAGGCTGGCTCGTGATCACACATGGCGTGGGCGCGGTCCGCAATTATTGCATCGGCGCCTGCCTCCTCGATCGGAGTGATCCGACGAAGCTCCTCGCCAGGACGGAGCGGCCTGTGCTCGAACCAAGCGTGAGTGAACGCGACGGTTATGTCCCCAATGTTGTCTACAGCTGCGGGAGCCTCGTTCGAGATCGCATGCTGTTGCTACCGTTCGGAGTTGCCGATAATTTTGCAACCGTTGCGACGGTGTCGATCGATAGCCTGCTCGCAAGCATGGGTTGATCGCGCACATGGTTGAACCTCGGCCGCGCGAAATCAGACCTTTCGCCCGCTAGAACCTTTTGCGCCCAACCTGCCGCCAGCTTTCTCCCGAAGTGCCATGCAACGACGATGCGGGTGCGACGGGATCTTCTCCTTTTGGAAGCCGATCCTGCAGTGCCTGATCTGTCCGTTCCAAATAAAGCATCACGCGCCGACGGATCAACATCTGAGTGGGGCGGGCGAGCAACCCGCTGAACTGCACTTCGTGGAGGACCTGAGCGCCATCTGCCAACGCGATAACTCGGTAGGTTTCGTCGATCCATAAGAGACGGCGGATGCCAAGACGCCAGCCGATCAGTTCCACAGGTACGTACCAGACGACCCGGGCGGGAATCATCGGGTTCCCGGGTCCCGGCCGCAGTGCTGTTGGCTCGATCGTCAGGGTAGCGTTGAACACGGCCTCGCCGTGCATAGCAACCAAGGGGTGCCAGTTTCGATACGCCGCAAAGTCGCTGAGAATCGTCCAAACTTCGCCGACCGAAGCCCTGGTGTCGATCGTCGTTGCCAGCTGACGCATTATCGTTTGTTTCCGCCGTTAGCGCTAATGCAATCCTGCCGTTGCCGTTCAGCTTGCCATGAGGTGGCAGCCACAGAAGGTCCGCTTCACTCCTTAAGGGGCCGTTCTAGCGAACAGCCGAACCTAGTGGCCTCAATGGCGTATACGCGCCGCTTGGTTCCGCCCCTCAGAATTGCTGAACTTCAGCATTTAAGGGCAAGTCCCGCAATTCGCTTGCTGATGCCCGACAGCTCGCCGTATGGATGTGCGCGCGTCCAAATCGCCCACGCAGGCGCCGCTAGGTCGCTATCCGATCGCAAGCGTCGGGGCACTTGCGGCACGCCGCCACGCAATCTTTCTTGAAGTCGATCGCGATCGCGCAAATCTGAATACTTTAAGCCATGATTTTCATGCTAAGTCGCTATGTGCTGGCCATCGTTTTGGGGCAGTAATTCATCGCGGTGTGAAGACACGTCACATGGCAATCGAGACATGCGATCCATGCACGCCTTTATGTCAGGGCCGATCTGGTGCATCGCCCGATATCTATGTGAGCCCCTGCCTGCCCCTAGATACGCACCCCGAGGCATCATCCTTTGCCGCTGGCTCCGCCAATTCATGCGAGCTTGCTGGACACGGCCTTGATCGCCTTCAGCCCCGATCCGAACCGAGCGATGGCCTCGCGGTTCCTTTCGAGTTCGCCATAAGGGAGGTAGGATATGTCGAGGTCGGCGACGCGGCTGAACGCGGGCCGCTGCAACTGCGCGCGGACATCCGCCTCGCGCGCGTCGGGCGCGACAAGGAACAGCCCTGCGGTTGCGTGAAGGTCGCTACCGCTCAAGGCCAGGTCGAGCATCCTAACGATACCCGAATAGATCGACGTCGAATGCTCCACCTCGAACGCCGCGGCGACGTGATCGCCGACCTTCTCAAGCCACAGCACGTCGATCAGGCGAATGGAATCCGCCCCTTTCGATGTCGAGATTGAATTGGGCAGGTGCTCAAGGCACCCCGCGCCCAAGGGTGATCCGTTAAACGGCCGACTGCGGTCGTTCGCGGCAATCCACACGTCATAGCCGAGCGCCAGCCCGAGATCGCGAAGCCATGCTTGAACCTCGGTATGAGTACGCTCGTTTTCGCCGTCGCGCTGCGCTGCCTTGCTGAGCGAACGCGCTTCCTCGCGCGCCGCCTCGAGTCTTTGCCCCCAGCTCGCGAGCGCTGCGCCGCTCACTTCGAGGGGCGGGGCCGGGTAGCGATCGGCGCCGATGTCGAACAACAGCCCGCCTATTGCGCCCAGGTCGTTCGACAGCAGGTCGCGGTAGCGATCATTGAGGTCGAGGATGCCGGTCCGCATCGCCAGGAAGTGCTCCCAGCTCCCGAGCTTCACGTTCGCGCCGGTCAGCGCGTTGTAGCCCTTGACGATCGCGGTGTTGAAGGGCGGCACCAGCGTCGGGTGAAGGAAGTAGAGGAGGTTGGCGACAGCCGGGCCGAGTCCCTTGATCTTCAAGCGATCGATTGTGTGGATGTGGCCGATGATCTCCTCGGCCGTGTCACAACACGAGCAGGCGTCGAGCAAGCGGCCGAACGCGCGCTGGTTGTCGGGGCTCTCGTAAATGTCGGGGATGCGGAGCTTCGGCTTCCACAGGAACGCATGGTCCGCGCCCTTGAAGATCTGCCGCTGCTCGGCGACGGAGTGGACGACGGTTTCAAGCGATGATCCCCGGTAGGCGACGCCGAATGTGCCGCGCTCGATCTCGCCGACAACGTGGGTGATGCCTCGCCGGATCGAGCGGAAGTTTTTCAGCCGCTCATCCCACAGAAACCAGCTTCGATAGGTTGCGCCTGGATCATCGCGCCACCGGGTGATCAGCCGGCGGGCCAAACCCTCGTGATCGTCGTCAATTGTGCTGATCTGCGCCGCCATGCGATCCCCGTTCCTCACGCCCGTTTTTTGCAGAGCGACGCCAAACCTAAGCTCCTCCCGCTACGGCGTCGAGGCGGGAAGCGCGGTGGCAACTCCTAAGACGGTCATATTGTAAGCTGACGGGCCCAGCGACTTCTTGTTCTGGGCGATCCAATAGGTGGCGACGATCACGCGAACGCCGCGTCCGTCATCTAGCGCTGGAAGAGTGTTGTGCGGGGAGCAGCTTAATACCCCACGGATTCGCATAGCAAGTTGTTCCAGTAGTTATCATGGAGCGGCAACTTGCCAACGAACTGGCGAGCGCTGGCCCTCGGGTGGGCGCTATGGCGCGCGATCGGTCGCAGTGTCCTCGACCCCTTCCGCGAACCGTAGGATACGACCGGTAATGGCCGCCCCAGCGCGCCGCGAGGTGTTTGGATTGCCGAGCAAACGCTTCGGATCATCCATGCCCGCCTTTTCGAAAGCGAGCCGAACGGCCCGCGAATTTCACCGTGATTGCGAAGGGTTCTCAGACGAAACTCTGGTGAGGTCGGACTCGTATAGACCGCGAATGATCATTGCCATCGTCGAAGGAGGCACGCCCGCCTCGAGCATCATGGCAAACATAGCATCCTCATCGACTGTCGGTATCAGACCTTCAATAATGAGATTGGTGCGCGATTCGGCTATGTCCTCTCGCCAAAGAGCGATCTTTTCCGGAGTACCGCGGGCGAAGTCCATCTGTGGGATGCGCTGGCGCAGCGTCTCAAGGTCAGTATTCGGCAGGGTTTTGGCGATGGTCATGCGTTGCTCGGGTCATTCGACGATTCGGACAAGAATAGTTTGTTGACGGCGGGGGTGTGCCATGTGGCACACCTCACAGAATGTGGTCCCCACTTTTGTAGCCTCGGCGACGCGTATCTTGTATGAAATCTTTTACACGCAGGACATGCCGATGTGTAACGATGCGCAAATAACCGTGGTTGTGCCTTATCCGATCGCGACGACGATACACGCCGCTGTGCGTACCGGCGAATATGCGTCGACAAGCGAAGTCGTATGCGATGCGGTGCGGCTCTGGAGCGAGCGTCGCGCATCTCGAGCCAAAGAACTTATTGTGTTGCGAGCCGCATGGGACAGCGGCAAAGCGAGCGGTATCGCCGGCCCGCTCGACATGACGGCGATCATCGCGGAAGCGAAAAGCGAAGCAGGCACCTCCCGTTGACATGACCGGCATCTTCACGTCGCAACGCGCGTACGAGGATCCCGAAGGCATAAGTCCACGGTCCCCGCGCAACCTCGAGGCTCCGGCCGGCCGGCTCGTTCTGGCGCTCGAGGCCTGATCTCGGGCGCTTGAACAAGATTCGGGCTAGCGCCGCATGACGGATCCGGCTCGGAGCGCCCGCGTCGCTCCAGGTAGCGCCATCAATAAAATGAGCCTGGCGCAGGTGCCGATCATATCGATACCGCCGCCGTCGAATGGGAATGCGCCGCCTCGGCGGCGTTCTTTGAGCGGATGCAAGATCAAGAACATAAGCGCCTTTCCGGCCCGCGCTGGTGACTTCACGCTGCACGCCTGCGCTGTTGTCGCGCGACCTGTTAGAGTTGGCCGCGTGATCCCGCCTCAATTGGGATCTCGCCGCCGCGACACGCCGTCTCTCCATGGTCGCTGGGATGACCGCAGCGTAATTCGCAAAACCGCGGCACGACCACGGATTGCATCCATGGTGCGCGCCATTTCCCGCGCGATGTGCGCGATGGTCTGTTTGGCTGCAACGCGGCTGCGCAGCTCGGCATCGTCCTGCTCGGTCCAAGATGATTTGCGCCGATCGATCAGCTGGGCGCCCCTTAAGTGATCGGGATGAGATCAGGCATGTCGGTCGTCCGAAACGGGACGATACTCCACCCGCACCAATTCGATCTGACCCGGGTCTTGGGTGCGGAGCACCGCTGCGAACAATGCGGACCTCACGCCCCGCGGCGAGATCGTGCCCCACCGGGTATCGACCACCAGAGGGGGCCGGCCGTCGCGAAAAGATGCGGTGACGTGCAGGTGACCCCACAACGGACCTAGGTCCAAAGGCGGCCTGCGAACCTGCCCCATCACCAGCAAGCCGCGCGATTGCAGATAGGCCCGAACGCCGTAGATCCGGAGCTGTTTGGTCGATATCGGCGCGATCGGAGTCGGAACTGCGGGGCCCCCGACGCAGGCGGTCAGGGCGAGCGCTGCGACAAGTGCGACGGGCGCGATACGCAACCTCGTCATATCAGGAGTTCCTCGACCAGGAGCAGCCCCAGGAAGCCGACAAAGAACATGGCGCTGATCAGCGGAGTATCCGGTTTCTCGTGCGCCTCTACCAGCAACTCTTCGGTGACGAGATAGAGTAGCGCCATCAAGCCGAAACTAAGGAATCCGGCGATAACCACCGGCGGAAAGGCCGCTATCGGAGTCGCCAACGCTGCGCCGGCTGGAAGCAGCAATGCGATTCCGGCCGTGATCGCAACGATGCGCGGCTTCGACCCGATCGTTTTGCCCAATTCGGTAGTCATGGTCAGACCGAGAAACAGCACTTCCAGCGTCAGCGCAACCGTGAGCAATATGCCGGCCTTCTCGCCGGCAACGAACGCCAGCCCAAGAACGAGCCCGTCAACGAGAATATCGACGCCGACGGCTCCGAGCATTGCGACCGGCCCGCTGGCACGACCTTCAAAGGCTTTGAGGGACAGCATGACCGCGACACCGAGCGCTCCCCCCGTAAACGTCGCGATCGGCGACGCTTCATGCATGACTTGAGGGAGAATTTCGGCCGCCGCCGCTGCGAACACGACGCCTGCCGCCAAATGCTGCATCGCGCTCACAAAGGCATCGCTCGGCCGCCGCGATACGGCAAATAGCGAGCCGAGGACCACGGCGGCGACGGGAATCAAGGTGAAGGTGAACGCCTGCATGGTGCTCGCCTCAGATCGCTTTGTCGGGAGGGCGGAGTCCGGATCGCAACGGAGCCGCGCTTCGAAAACAGGGATCCAGCGGGAAAGATCGATCACGATAAGGCCGGTGCGTCCATCTGGATTTGATCATCGGCGCGAGAGCATTCACCGGTCGGCAGACGCATCGCCGTGGTCGTGGTCGGGTTGGGTTTGCCACAGCGGGCTCCATCTGCTCAGGTAATCTCTGACGGCGTCCGGCGGCTCGCCGATGGTAGCGTGACCGTGTACCGGTGCGAATGGCTTCCGCTCACGGTCAGCACCGCACCTGCGGCTAAGCGGGAAATCGCCTGGTCCGAAAGAAAGCCGGTTTTGGTCTCACTGAAAGCCACATGTCTGTCGTCCCGTAGGCCAGGCGCATAGCTCAGCAGGGTGGCTGGCGCGTTGGCTTGTCGTCCCGCTTTGTCGATAAACACGATCAGCAGCCTGGTCGCGCCGCCTTGCGATACGATCGACATTACCACCGATCCGCCTTCGTGCGGCGCAGTCGCGCGAAGGCCATTGCCGGTCACGACCGCCCGACCATCGTCGAAACGTCCGCCGCCCTTCTCGAGGCGATGAGGCGGTAGGAAGAAAACGGGCAGGATCACGCCGACGGCAAGTGCCAGAAACAAGGCTATTTCGTAGCGGCCGAACTTGAAGCGGTGGCGCGACTTCCGCCTCCGGCCGTGATTGCGTTGCCGCCAGACATGCTTCTCCGGCCGTGGCATTCAGCGCGGCCGGCCCGGTGCACCCTGCCGCTTGCCGCGTGATTGCCTAGGTTGTCCGCTGTCCGACTTTTCGCTCGATCGCGTTGGAGACACCGGCGGTTGGACAGGCTTGCGTCCGAGACCGAGCTTGTGAGCCATCGCGCGCCGTTGTTCAGAATAAGCGGGCGCAACCATCGGATAGTCGGCGCGCAGCTTGTATCGCTTGCGATATTCTTCAGGGGTTAGATTATGGGTCGTCAGATGACGGCGCAACGCCCGGTAGGGTTTGCCGTCGATCATCGAGACGATGAAATTGGGGTTGGCGAGCGACTTGCGGACTGAGACCGCAGGAAGATGCAAGGACGCGTTCGAGACTGGCGCCGGGGGCCGTTTCAGCTCGTCGACGGTCGTGAACATCAGGTTGAGAAAGCTCGTCGCAGAAACGTCGTCGCTGCGCGTGTTGGGGTTGGCAAGCCACGCGACCGTCAGCTCGGTCGCCAGTTCGACCGCGTTTGTCTCCTCGCTCATAAACTCTTGCGCTCCAAGGTAGATCGGTCCCTCGTGGCGAGCGACCGCGCCGGAACATCCGCTTTCACACGACCAGGGTCAATCGTCCTGTGCGCGCCGTCAGCGGCTCTGAATAAGGATAGCAAATCAACGTCATCGATCCGAAAGAACTGGCTTCTTTCACTTGGCTGGCAGCTGGCGGATCGGGAAAGCGATTGCTGCCTCCGGAAACTTCTCCAATATGCGATCCTGCCGTCCAGCCTTGGTAGATCGTCAATGATGGAAATTGCCTCTTCTTTGGAGATCGCTGCGTCGCCCGTGCGCGTTTGGACGATGCTGACGGACTTTGCTGCCTATCCAGCCTGGCATCCCTTCGTGCGTATCGAGGGCGAAAACGAGCGCGGCGCGGAGCTGCGCTACACGTTGCGCAAGCATGAGAAGAAGCGCGGCTGGACGGTGGACGCAATCCTCGTCCGGTCGGATCCCTGCGCCGAACTCGTGGTGACGTTCGGTGTCCGACCCGTCCTGTCCCTCGAAGAATTTTATCGAATTGAATCCGTGGAGGGCGGAAGCAATGTCCAACATGGCTTCAAACTGAGCGGTCTGATGTTACGCGTTCCCGGGCGCGCAGCGATGGAGAGGCGGCTCATGCCGTTACTGTCCATCCCCCTCAAGCGGCTTCAGCAGCGCCTGGCGCAGCCGCGAGTCACGCCATCGCAGCCACGACCGGTGGCATCGCTACGCAAAGGGTTTCGGCAACCGCCGCGGCGTCGATAACACCAGGGCGGCGCTGCTACCCCGACATGACTGGTGCCGCAGCGTGATCGCCGCTACCATCAGCGCCAGTCTCAATGTGCTTCCTGACCGGCTGGCGCCTGCAAGGTCCCTGCTGGGCAGCGATGGAAGGTTCGCACGACACCGCGGTAGTTGCGGGTGGTAAGCTTGTCCGGCCTCCGCTCCTCGACCGTGAGGCGCTTCATCTCGTTTGCGCTCATCATGTCGAGGAATGGCATATGGCTGTGTGTATAGGCGATGGCTTTGCCTTCGTCCTTCCAGAGGCCGGTCGCGAACGGACCTTTGTCCGGCAAGGTGACTTCCGCGTAGTAGCCGTCGGCCAGGAACACCCATGCGGGACCGGCTTCGCAGTTCTTCGTTTCGCCAAGGCTCCAGACGCCGGGCATATAGGCCGAGCTTGGGGAATCGGCGGCGATCGACGCGGCGGCGGATGCCGCTAGCGCCGACGCCAGCATAAGGGTGATCATCGTTCGTCTCCTCTTTTTCTTGCCATCCCGATAAGCACCCGCAGCTTTCGCGGGCGTTTGCGTGTGAAGGAAGAGCGTTCGCGGACGGCGGAAGCCCCCCCGGGGTGTCGGCCGTCCCGCTCCAGACCGCGGAAATCTTCGTTGGCCGCAGGCGCGAGCGACGCTGACCTGTCAGTTTGTATCGACATATCGTATCGCCTATCGGTTCCGGCCGGCATCACGGATTTGATCAACGTGACGCGCGGGAGTGACCGCGACAAGCCAGGACAACACTTGAGATATACGATAACATTGCCTCAAGTTCTCTTGCGTGAACGATGTTAACGGCTTCGGCCTATTTGGCGATGCAGCAAAGATCGCTAGGCAAGGTGGACCGGTTGAGCTAGGGGCACGGGCGATGGATCGAATCCTCGCCTTGATTGTCCGGGCTGTTCTGTCTCTGGCGCTTGTCGTCGGAGCGCAGGCGTCGGCGACCTGTCTGCAGGGCGCTCCCAGCCTTAAGGTTGCCGGTTTCGAGCAAAGCGTCCTTCACGCTCCGTCGAGCGACAGCTCCGACAATCAGCCGGGGAAGGCGATCGCGCATCACCATTGTCCTTGCCACAGCCATCAGATCGGCATCCCGATTGCTGATGAGGTGGCAGCTGTGTCGATTGATCGCGGTACCCCGATTGGTTTCGATCGCAGCGACAATCATCCGGCCGCGCCGCCCGGAAACGACCTGAGACCGCCCATCGCCTGATCTGCGCCGACGCTCCGCGACACGATTGCGGGGCTTGATGACGTACGTCAGGAGTTTCATACATGTATCGTTTGCTCGCGGCTATGCTTGCCGCGGCGTCCTGCGCCACTATCGCGCAGGCGCAAACCGTTTCCGAACCCGGCATCCCAACCGCATCCCCTGCCACGAGCGACACCCTGACGCTCGATCAGGCGCTCGCGCAAGGCGGCGCGGCGTCGCCATCGCTGGAGTCGGCCACAGCCGGTATCCGAGCGGCGACCGCTGCCCGAACCGTGGCCGGTCTCCGTCCCAACCCCGAGGTGCAGGCGCAGACCGAAAACGTCGGCGGCACCGGCGTTTACAAGGGGCTTCGGAGTTCCGAGACGACGGTGGGAGTTGCGCTGCCGCTCGAGCTGGGTGGCAAGCGCCCAGCCCGGATCGCGCTGGCCAACGCGCGTTTGACCCGCGCCCAGATCCAGTCGGCGATCGCAATTGCTGACCTGCGGCAGCGGATCACGCAGCTTTACGTGCAGGCGGCGGCGGCCGAGCGTCGCGCCGAAGTGCTCGGCCAACAGGCGACGATCGCGGCAGAGGCGTCGCGTATCGCCACCGATCGCGTCCAAGTCGGGGCGGCGTCGCCGATCGAGCAGCAACGGGCCGATGTCCTGCGCATCAACGCGCAGGTTGCCGCGCAAAGCGCGTCGCGCGACGCGCAGGCCGCACGCACGAACCTGGCGGGGCTGATCGGCCGACCGGTCGTCGGAGAGCTAGATCGGGCGTGGTTCGATCAGGTTGGGGGATATGGGCCGCCGGCGCCGATCGAGGTCGAAGGCACGTTGGCGCTGGCGGCCGCCGAGGCGGATGTGAATACCGCCAATGCCCAGATACGGGTCGCGCGAAGCCTTCGGACCCCCGACGTGACGGTAAGCGTCGCGGCGCGCCGGCTCGAAGCGACCAACGACACCGCCGCCGTCGTCGGCGTCGCCATTCCGATCCCGTTCTTCAACAACGGCCGCGCGCTGGTAAGTCAGGCGCGCGCCGAGCAAACGCAGAGTGTCGCACTCAGGAACCTCGCGGTCCTCGATACGAGACAGGCGATCGCCTCCGCGCAGGCCGAAGTGGCCAATGCGGCTGCTACCGCGCGGGCAACCGGCGGGCCTGGGCTGACCGCGGCGGCGGAGGCCGCGCGGATCGCGCGCATCGGGTACGGGCAGGGCAAGTTCGATCAGATCCAGTTGCTCGATGCCGAGCGAACCTTGTCCCAGACGCGCCAAGCCTATGTCGATGCGCTGGCCGCCTACCATGATGCCGAGGCGCGTCTCGAACGTCTGACGACGCCGGCGCCCACGCCTGATCGCCTGGAGCGCTGAGATGCGGTTCAGGCCCCACACACCGACTGATTTCGTCACATCCAAGACAGCCGGCCGGCATGTGGACACCACGTCCGCTCGGCTTGGGCACTGTCAGACCCAATTCGGAGATTTTCGATGATACCACAAGACAAGCGTCTTCTTGGCGGCGTTGCGGGGGCCGTGCTGCTGGCGGCCGTCGGCGGCTTCAGCGTCGCACGCTGCACGTCGGATCCCAGCGCGCCCGGCGCGACCGGCAACGCATCGGCGCCCGCCGAGGAAGCGAAAGCCGAGGCTCCGAGCGACACCGTCGTGATGACCGCGGAGCGGATCAAGAATGCTGGCGTGGTCACCGAAACGGTCAAATCAGGCGGCCTGGGCGCGGAAATTGTCAGCCAGGCGATCGTGACTGCCTCTCCTTCGGGAGAGGCGATCGTGACCGCGCGCGCCGGGGGCGCGGTGACGCGGATCTTCAAGCGGCTCGGTGATCCGGTCGGTGCGGGCGAGGCGCTTGCGATCGTGGAGAGCCGCGACGCAGCCCAGATCGCGGCTGACCGCACTGCAGCCGCCGCCAAGGCGAACCTCGCCCAGAAGGGCCTCGCGCGGGAACAATATCTATACAAGCAAAAGGTCTCGGCGCGGGTCGATCTTGAACGGGCGCAAGCCGAGGCGCAGGCCGCCGCCGCCGAGGCACGGCGCGCGCAGGTTGCTGCGGGGGCTGCCAATGTCACGCGCGATGGTCGCGGCGTGATCGTCGCAAGCCCGATCGCCGGACGCGTGACGGCGGAGAATGTCAGCCTCGGCGCATTCGTGCAGCCGGAAACCGAGCTCTTTCGCGTCGCGGATCCTCGTCTGATCCAGATCGAGGCAGCTGTGGGTCCCGCCGACGCCCAGCGGCTTTCGGCCGGGGATCGGGCGATCGTCGAGCTGCCGGACGGTCGCACCGTCGATGCGCGGGTTCGCGCGGTCACCCCGACGCTTAGCGGCGAAACCCGCGCCGCCACGGCTGTCCTCGATGTCAGCGGCGCTGCGCTTCAACCTGGTTTGGCTGTTCGAGTTCGCCTGCTGCCGAGCCGTGGCGATATCTCGTCTTCGATCGTCGTTCCCGAGGACGCGGTGCAGACCGTGGACGGACGTGATGCCGTGTTCGTTCGCACACAGCAGGGTTTCCGGGCACGTTTCGTGACGCTCGGTCAGCGCAGCGCCGGCCGCGTAGAAATCGTCTCCGGTCTGGCCGCCGGCCAGCAGATCGCCACTAAGAACGCATTCCTGCTCAAGGCCGAACTCGGCAAGGGCGCAGGCGAGGAAGAATAACCCATGATCGCAAATCTCATGGCGCTATCCGTCCGCGCACGCTGGACGGTCCTCGCATTGTTCCTCGTCATCGCCGGCCTCGGCGTGTGGCAGCTCACCAAGCTGCCGATCGACGCGGTGCCCGACATCACCACCAAACAGGTTCAAATCAACACAATCGACCCGCGTCTGTCGCCGGTCGAGATCGAGAAGCTCGTCACCTATCCCGTCGAAATTGCACTTGCCGGGATTCCTGGCCTCGAAACCACGCGCTCGATCTCGCGCAATGGCTTCAGCCAGGTCAGCGCGATTTTCACGGACAGCACCGATCTCTATTTCGCGCGCCAGCAGGTCGGCGAGCGCCTGCGGCAAGCCACCCAGAATCTGCCGGAAGGCGTCCAGCCGCAAGTCGGCCCGGTCTCGACCGGGCTCGGTGAGATCGTCATGTATACGGTCGGCTACGCCAATCCGGACGGCAAGGGCGCGAAGAAGGTTGCCGGCCAACCCGGCTGGCAGCCCGACGGGAGTTATCTAACCCCTGAAGGCGAGCGACTCACCGATCCGGTGGCCAAGGCAAGCTATCTGCGCACCGTGCAGGACTGGATCATCGGCCCACAGCTTCGGTCGGTGAAAGGCATTGCCGGGGTCGATTCGATCGGCGGCTATGCCAAGACCTTCGTGGTCGAGCCGGACCCGACGAAACTCGCCAGCTTCGGCATCTCATATAGCGAGTTGGGGCAGGCGCTCGAAAACGCAAATCTCGCTGTTGGCGCGAATTATTACAACAAGGGTGGCGAAGCCTATCTTGTGCGCGTCGATTCCCGCGTGCGGACCGTCGACGAGATTCGCAACGCTGTCGCGGCAACGCGCGGTGGGACCCCGATCACGATCGGTCAAATTGCGAATGTCCGGGTCGGCGGCGACTTGCGAACAGGCGCCGGAAGCATGAACGGCCAGGAAGCAGTCATCGGCACGGTGCTGATGTTGATCGGTCAGAACAGCCGAGTGGTAGCTGAACAGGCAACAGCCAAACTCGACCAAGTAGAAAAGACGCTTCCGCCCGGCATCGAGGTGAAGGTGGTGCTGAACCGCGCTGAGCTGGTTGGTGCCACGGTGGCCACGGTCCAGCGCAACCTGACCGAAGGCGCGATCCTCGTCGCGGCGTCGCTGTTCCTGCTGCTCGGCAACTGGCGCGCAGCGGTGATCGCGACGCTGGTGATCCCATTCTCGTTCCTGATGATGGCGATGGGGATGAACGCGTTCAACGTGCCCGGCAATTTGATGAGCCTGGGCGCGCTTGACTTCGGTCTGATCGTCGATGGCGCGGTCATCATCATCGAAAATTGTCTCGCCAGACTTGCGCACCGACAGGAGCATGAAGGCCGACTGCTCTCCCTCCGAGAACGGCTGGAGGAGACGATGCGGGCGTCGCAGGAGATGATCAAGCCGACCGTCTTTGGCCAGGCAATCATCCTGCTCGCCTTCGCGCCGCTGCTCACCTTCACGGGGACCGAGGGCAAGACCTTCTCACCGATGGCGATCACGATCATGCTCGCGCTGGTGGCAGCATTCCTGTTGGCGATCACACTGGTGCCGGCGTTGGTCGCGATCCTGATCCGCGGCAAGGTCGCGGAAAAGGACGTCTGGCTGATCCGTAAGTCCAAGGAGCGCTATCTTCCGCTACTGGACAAGGCGATCGCGCGGCCGTGGCCGTTCATTCTCGGTGGGTTGGCCTTCTTTCTGGCGGCGATCCCTGCATTCGGATTGCTGGGCTCGGAATTCATTCCTCAGCTCGACGAGAAGAACCTCGCCTTCGCATCGACGCGCGTGCCTTCGGTCAGCCTTGATCAATCGCTGGCGATGGAACGTAAGGTCGAGGAGGCTGTACTCAAGGTTCCCGAAGTTGCCTTGATGTTTTCCAAGACAGGCACCGCGGAAGTCGCGAGCGATCCGATGCCACCAAACGTCTCGGACGGTTTCATCATCTTGAAAGAGAAGGAGGCATGGGCCGAAGGCACGACCAAGGCGGACGTGATCGCTAAGATTCAGAAGGCGACCGGCGGGCTGCTTGGCAATCTTTACGAGGTTAGTCAGCCTATCCAGCTCCGGTTCAACGAGCTGATCGCGGGCGTTCGTGGCGATGTGGCGATCAAGCTGTATGGCGATGATCTCGACAAAATGTCACTGGCCGCGAACGAGATGGTACGAGTGCTCCAGACCATCCCGGGCGCGGCCAGCGTCAAGGCAGATCAGGTGGGTGGCGCGCCCGCGCTCGACGTAAAGCTCGATCGCGCCGCGATCGCGCGTCTCGGTCTTACCGTCCGCGACGTTGCGGATACGGTTGCGGCGGGACTTGGCGGTCGGGAGTCGGGACTCGTGTATGAGGGTGACCGGCGGTTCGACGTCACGGTGCGCGTACCGGAAGCGACGCGTACGAACCTCGACGATATTCGGTCGCTGCCGGTATTGCTGCCCGAAGTCGCGGGACGGCCACGTGCACAGGTACCGCTCGCGCAGGTCGCGCAAATCCGGCTGACCGAGGGCCTGAACCAGATCAGCCGCGAGAACGGCAAGCGTCGCGTCGTCGTTCAGGTCAACTTGGGCGGCCGCGATGCTGGATCGTTCGTGGCTGAAGCGCAGGCGAAGATCGCACAGGTCAAGTTGCCGGCCGGCTATTACCTCGAATGGGGCGGTCAGTTCGAGAATCTGGCAGCGGCATCGAAGCGACTGTCGATCGTGGTGCCCCTGTGCTTCCTGATCATCTTCGGGTTGCTTTACATGGCGCTTGGCGGGCTCGGTCGGGCGGCGTCGGTATTCCTCGCGGTGCCGTTGGGCCTCGCGGGCGGCGTCTTCACGCTTGTGCTTACGGGCATCAGCTTCTCGGTGTCGGCGGCGGTCGGGTTTATCTGCCTCGCCGGCGTTGCGGTGCTGAACGGACTCGTCGTGATGAGCGCGATCCGGGAACGGAGCGAAGCCGGGCTGCCGGTCGCGGAGGCGATCCGCCAGGGCATGGCCGAGAAGATGCGGGCGGTCATCATGACCGGCTTCGTGCCGGCGATCGGCTTCGTGCCGATGGCACTCGCCCACGGTACCGGCGCGGAGGTGCAGAAGCCACTCGCCACCACCGTGATCGGCGGGCTCGTCGCCGCGACCATCCTGACCCTGCTGGTGCTTCCCGCCATTGCAAAGGTCGTGCTGGGTGCGGGCGAACGGATGGCTGCCCGAGGCAAGCCTGACCGCGAGCCGGTGACCGCAGCAGTCTAAGGAGAAACATAATGGAAAAACAGGTCAAGCTGCTGCGGATTTATACCGATGAGGCTGCTTATTACGGCGATATCAAGGTGTTCGAGGAGGTAGCTTCTCGCGCGCGTAACGATCGTATGGCCGGTGCCACCATCCTGCAGGCGCTGTTCGGCTTCGGCCGGACAGCGCACCAGCACCGTCGTCGCATCTTCGAGGATGATCAGTCGCTTGTCATCGAAATCATCGACGAGGAGGCGAGGCTCCGTGCCTTTGCCTCCTCGCTAGGCGATATCCCCGGCATCGCGCTGATGACGCTCGAGGCGGTCGAGGTGATCGGCGGCGAGGAAACGCTGGATGAAAAGCTCCCGGAATGAAGAGCGACGGTCGCGGCGGCGCACGAACCAGTTCGGCATGCTGCCGAGCGCGTCCATCATGAGGCGTGAAGCGATCACCGCAAGGGAAGCGGCATCTGAGCGATCCACGCGGGGACCGAGAAAGGGGCTGAATATGCGGCGCACGTCCATCCTGCTTCTGGCCACCTCGCTCCTGGCGACGGAGGCGCAAGCTGAGACGCTTCGTCAAGCCCTTGAGCGGGCGTATCGCACCAATCCCAATCTGACCGGCGCGCGGGCGGGTCTGCGAGCAACCGACGAGGGCGTTCCTCTCGCCAAAGCCGCTGCCCGCCCAACGGCGAGCGCGACCGCTGATTACCAGGAATTCGTGGTCCGTAGCGCGAACAGCTTCGTCTCTCCTTTTCGAGCGGCAAGCGCCGGCGCGAACGTGAGCTTGCCGCTTTACCAGGGCGGGGGCGTCCGTTCCGCCATCCGCGCGGCCGACGCACGCGTGCTGGCCGGGCGCGCCAGCCTGCGAAGCACCGAAGCTGACGTTTTTACGGCCGTTGTGTCGGCCTATATGGACGTGATCCGGGACGATTCCATCGTTGGCCTCAACCGGGCGAACGTGAAGGTTCTTGAAACCAACCTTCAGGCTTCGGAAGATCGATTCCAGGTTGGCGACCTGACCAGAACCGATGTCGCTCAGTCCGAAGCGAGGCTTGCGCTCGCACGAGCGCAGCTCGAAACGGCGGAGGCTCAGCTGGACGCAAGCCGCGAGAATTATACGCGGTTCGTCGGCGTTCCGCCGGTCGACCTTCAGCCCCCACCGCCTCTGCCGGGCCTTCCCGGATCGATCGACCAAGCGGAGACGATCGCGATCGAAAACAATCCGACGCTGCTAGCGGCGCAAGCGCAAGCGAAAGCAACGCGGTATGATATCGGCGTCGCGAAAGCGACGCGACTTCCCAAGCTCGCTTTGGTCGGCAACAGCAGCTACAACAATTATCTGGGGACGTTAGGGGGCAACGTCCCCGGTCGCATCTTTCAGCAAGCGCAGCGGACGGCCACGGTCGGCGTCTCGCTGTCCGTGCCGTTGTATCAGGGGGGTGCGCCGGGCTCTCGGGTGAGGCGCGCCCAGGCGCTGGAGAGCCAGGCGCTCGAGCAGATCGTCACGGTCGAGCGCGGCGTCATCGCCGATGCTAGAGCCGCATTCTCCCGCTATCGCGCGACCCAGGGTGTGATCCGGTCGGCGGAAATCGCCGTCAAGGCGAACGATCTCGCATTGGAAGGAACGCGCGCCGAAAATACCGTCGGGACGCGCACCGTTCTCGAGGTTCTGAATGCGCAACAAGAACTGCTGAACAGCCGCGTGCAACTCATCACCGCGCAGCGGGACGCGTATGTCGCAGCCTTCGCTCTGCGCGCCGCGATGGGCCGCGCCGAAGCGCGCGATCTCGGGCTTGGCGGAACCGCGCTTTTTGATCCCACGCTTGATTACACGCGGCCACGCGTCCGTGGTATTCCCGCGCCGTCTTCCCTCACCGGGGAGCCAATTCCGGACGGCGATGTCGGTGCCGACCGGTGATGTCGCGCCCCGCGTCATATCTAGGAGCGTCGCGGCTTGAACGCTTGCGCCTTGCCGCGGACACGACATTCGGCGCGCGTCGGGGCGGCGGGGCGATTCAAAGTCGTGGGAGGCCTGGCCGTGATGCTGTTCCTGACCGGCTGCTCAAATGAGCCGGCGAAAGGGACATTCGACGGCCATTCTGACACGCGGTGGCTGCCCGAGCAGGCGGTCACGCCGACATCGGTCATCGCGACGCATACCTATACCTGCAATCAGAATCGCATCATCGCGATCCAATATCTGGGCGACGGCTTGTCCTTGTTGCTCCACACGCCCCGCCGGCAACGAGCCACCCGCTTGCGAGCGCCAAGACAGGGCTCCTCGTTCTACGGTTCCAAGACCGTTCTCACGCTCCACGGGCAGTCTCTTGTCTTGCGAGAGGACGGCGTTCTTCGACGCTGCGAGCGCGACTGACAGGCCGCTCCCCGACGTCGCGGGCCACGTCGGTCCGAGCATGACGCAAGCGATCCCGCGTCGTCCGGTGAGGAGTTGAGCGTGTCGCCCGCCTCCAATCCAGCGACACTAGGTCGCTTCTTCGGCTATCTGGGTGTCGCGGTGGTGGCGACCCTTCCAGCAATCGCGCTTCGACTGGGCGGATGGCGTCCCGATCCTCTGCTCGATGCCGCATTGTTCGGCGGGGCGATCCTGGCGGCCGGGTTCATGCTCTCATGGGGAGCTGAGACGGCCGAGAAACGCGTCAGCCAAGGCCTGATCGTCGCGGCCATCGCGCTGGTGACCGTGCTGCCGGAATATGCCGTCGATTTCTATTACGCCTATGCCGCGGGACAAAACCCGGACTCGAATTATGTCCACTATGCCGCCGCCAACATGACGGGAGCCAATCGGTTGCTGGTCGGGCTGGCCTGGCCCCTGATGGTCGTGATCCATTGGCTGCGTACGCGCGAGCGGGGAATCGAGCTTGCGCCTGTCAATGCCGCCGAGATCGTTTTCCTGATGATTGGGACGGCCTGGTCGTTCACGATCCTGTTCCGCGATGCGATCGGCTGGATCGACAGTGTCGTCTTGGTCAGCATCTTCGGCGCCTATGTGTGGCGGGTCAGCTATCTGCCCAAGGCGGAAGAGGACGAGGACGACGAGCCAGGGCCGGCGGCCGCGCTCGGCAAATTGTCACCCGCGCGGCAATGGTTCGCAATGGGCGGCCTCACGATCGTGGCCGCAGCCGTCATTCTGGCATCCGCGGAACCGTTCGCCGAGTCGATGGTCGAATCCGGCCGGCTGATCGGGATCGACGAGTTTCTGCTGATCCAGTGGCTCGCGCCGCTCGCCAGCGAAGCCCCCGCGGTGACGATCGCGGTGCTGTTCGTTCTGTCGGGCCGTGCCGCCAACGGGCTGGCGACCATGATTTCCGACAAGATCAACCAGTGGACATTGCTGGTCGGGATGTTGCCGCTGGCGATGAGCCTCGGTGCCGGCGGGTTGACCGCGCTTCCGCTGGACGATCGCCAGCACGAGGAGTTCTTTCTCACCGCCGCCCAATCGTTGTTCGGAATCGCGCTTCTGCTACGGCTGCGGCTCGGATTATGGGGCGGGCTGGCTCTCGCGGCGCTGTTCGCGATACAGGTCGGGGTGACCCTTGCCTTTCTTGGCGACGAGCAGCGCACTATCGCCAGTTTGACCTGGTTGTCCTGGGCTTATCTGGCGCTGGCCGTGGTCGTCCTGGCCGCAAACGCGCGCACGCTCGGGCACCTGATCGCGGTGGGGCTTTTCGCCCGTCATCCGGCAACCCACCCGGTCGCGGCATCGGCGACGCCGCCGAGTACGGCGCGGTGAGCCGTCCGCGTATCCGCAGCGCGGCGCACCGCGTGCTCCGATATTTGAGACCCGATCATCGCCGACGATCGAGCACGCCCCTCCTGCTGCCGGCCGTCCGGTTCCGGCGGTGATCCACCACTCTTGATGATGTGAGATTTGATCATGCTCGACCTTCGCAAACCACTTCTCATCATGCCTCTGGCCGGCGCGACCTTGCTGGGCGGCTGCGCAACCTATTCGCGACCCGCATCCTACTCGTATTTTTCGGTTCCCTGCGATACGCCGGGTGCGGTTCGGGCGGTGCCGATCGTACCGGCGGATGCCTTGCCGGCATCGCCAACCGAGGTTCCGGCGACTGCCGCAGCACCGGCGCCGGTCGCCCCCGCTCCCGCAACGGCGAACGGCGCCGACCGGGCAGCCGGCATTCAATGTCTCATCGCGGTCGCCGACCGCGGACGCGCTTACGGCGCGGGCTATTACCCCGGCGGATACGGTTACCGGAACGGCTATTACGGGTCGCCGTTTCGCGGATCGCTCGGCATCGGCATCGGCATTGGCGGGCATCGTTCCTGGGGCGGCCACTTTCGCGGCGGCCATGGCGGCGGTCACCACGGCGGCCGCCATTGATGGCAGCCGTCGTGTTCCGCGTTTGGTGGCGCGCCCGGTGTTGACGCGCCGCTCGGCTCCGGCCCCAACTGAATTCACCAAGCTTGTCCGTGGAAGCGGCGGTGACGTTGTAATGTTTGGAGAAGCGGCTTGGGGCAATGGATTCAGCAGCTCGTCGACCAGCTTGGCTATCTGGGCATCGCCCTGCTGATGTTCGTCGAGACCGTGTTCCCGCCGCTGCCGTCGGAGTTGATTATGCCGCTTGCCGGTCTGCGTGCCGCGCGGGGGATGCTGTCGCTGCCGGGCGTGATTGCTGCCGGTGCGAGCGGCGCCATGATGGGCAACCTCGCGTGGTATTTCGCCGCGCGGTCGATTGGAAACAGCCGATTTCAGGGCTGGGTTGAGCGGCATGGGCGCTGGCTGACGCTCGACTGGCGGAAGGTGGAGCGCGCTCGGTTTTGGTTTCGTCGACACGGCGCGGCATTTGTGTGTCTCGGACGAATGGTGCCCACCATCCGCTCGGTGATATCGATCCCCGCCGGCTTGGCGCGCATGTCGCTTCCGCGCTTTATCTTCTGGTCCTTGGTAGGAACGACGGGGTGGACGGCCGCGCTTTCAATCGCGGGCTATGTCCTCGGGCAGCGATACACCACGGTCGAACGCTACCTCGGTCCGATTTCCACCGGAATCATCGTCGTCCTGGCGATATGGTATCTCTGGCGCTTGGCGACGTGGAAGCGCCGGGCATGAAGGAGCGCGCGGCGGGTGAAGAAAGGGCTGCGCGACGCCCTTTTTGGCGGACCGCCCAGGCAACGCGAGCGTCGGTCGTCATCGATGCCGACGACTATTTCGCTGCGGCCCGTTCGGCGATGCTGAAGGCTGAACGGCGCATTCTTCTGATAGGGTGGGATTTCGACGCTCGCATCCGCTTCGCGGGCGCCGAACAGGATGCCGGGCCACCGACCGTCGGTGCGTTTCTCACCTGGCTGGTGAAGCGCAATCCAGAGCTTCATGTGCATATCCTGCGCTGGGACGTGGGTGCGCTGAAGACGTTGTTTCACGGACGCACCCTGCTCACAATCCTACGTTGGATCCGCCACCCGCAAATTCACCTGAAGCTCGACCGGCACCATCCGGTCGCGGCGTCGCACCACCAGAAAATCGTTGTGATCGACGACTGCATGGCGTTTTGCGGTGGGATCGACATGACCCGCGGTCGCTGGGACACGCGCGCTCATGGCGACCACGCGCCTCGCCGGGTCGAGCCCAACGGCAAACCTCATGGCCCCTGGCACGACGCAGCGATGGCGCTGGAAGGGCCGGTCGCGCGGGCGCTGGGCGACGTGGGCCGCGAACGGTGGAACGCCGCCGGCGGCCGGCCGCTCGAAGCGATCGACGGTCGCTCCGACTGTTGGCCGGAGACACTGCGCGCCGACTTCATCGACGTGCCGGTGGGTATCTCGCGAACGCTGCCCCATTTGGACGATCAGGAGCCGGTGCATGAGATCGAGGCGCTATACGTCGCGCTGATCGCGCGGGCGCGGCGAATGATCTATGCCGAAAGCCAATATTTCGCATCGCGTCGCGTCGCCGAGGCGATCGCGCGTCGGCTACAGGAACCCGACGGGCCGGAAGTCGTCATCGTCAACCCGACGACTGCGGACGGCTGGCTCGAACCCGTCGCGATGGACACCGCCCGCGCCCGTCTGGTCGCGGCCTTGCGCGAGTGCGACCCGTACCGCCGCTTCCGCGTCTATCATCCGTTCACGGCGAGTGGCGCGCCGATCTACGTCCATGCCAAGATAACGATCATCGACGACCGGGTGATACGGGTCGGCTCGTCCAACTTCAACAATCGCTCGCTGCGGCTCGACACCGAATGCGACGTCACCATCGACGCCGCGGCGGCGGTCAAATCGGTCGAGGCGGCGTCCGTCATCGCCGGCATCCGCGATGGCTTGATCGCCGAGCATCTCGGCGTTCACCGGACCATGGTCAGCGCGCAGCTTGCGCAGACCGGGTCATTGATCGAAACAATTACAGCCTTGCAGACGGCGGGGCGGTCTTTGCGAGATTATAGGTTGCCTGAGCTCTCCTCGCTCGGCGAATGGCTCGCCGACACGAAGCTGCTCGACCCTGAAGGACCGGACGAGATGTTCGAACCGTTGTCGCGGCGAACGAGCCTGTTGTTTCATTTGCGCCACCGGCATGGCGCTTTCAAACGACGAAGCGCGCCGAAGCTCGCTTCGCGATCCGATCGAGCGTCGCAGGCATGAGGGAAGTTCGTCCATGATCATAATTTGATCAAACGGTCGCCGAGCACGGAGCGGAAAAAGCCGCACGATAGTCGAACAATCGCCGCCCACCGCTTGTTCAGCACGTATTCAAAAATGTAGTTCCAGCCTCTGATCATTAGCTGCTCGGCGTAACTGGGTGGCGACGGGAGAGTGACAATGCGTAAGGTGATCTGGGTTGCTGCCACAGCCTTGGCGGCGATGGCTCCGGCGACCGCGATGGCGCAACACCATGGCGGAGGACACGGCGGCGGCGGATATGGTGGCCATGGCGGCTTTGGCGGACACGGCGGCTACGGCGGCGGTTACCGGCACGGCGGCGTATCGATCGCGCTGGGAGGGTATGGCTATGGCTATAGGTCCCCGGCACCTTATTACGGACCGCAATATTACGATTATCCCGCCTATCCGATCCGCTATTATCCGCGTGCTCGCTATTATGACCGGCACTACCGTCCCAGGCACCATCGTCGGCACTGGTAACGCCATTCGGTCATTGTCGCGGACACCGCCGATAGACGCGGTTCTGCGCGACCATGCCTTACGAAGCTGTTCAAAGGTGCCTGCCGCTCTAAGTCTTGCGGGACGTCGGTCGTGCGCCAATGCCCGACAAAACATGCTTAACGAAATATAAGCCCGGTTCATCTAAACTGACATCTCACGCAGCGACGACAGGACGAGCCGGGCAATGAACATCAACGGTGTTGCGGATGTGATGGCCGTTCGCAACGCCATTCTTCAACGCAATGCGGCCTTACGCGAAACCGCTGCCCCTCGCCCCTACCAGCCGCTCGATCAGACAGATCGGGCAAGCCCGCCGTCATTCGCGGCGACCATGAAAAATGCGTTGGACAAAGTAAATGCGCTCCAGGTCCAGGAAGACGTCGCAACCGAAGCGTACGAGCGCGGCGAAACGACCGACATAGCCACCGTCGTGTTGATGCAGCAACGTGCCTCGGTATCGTTCGAAGCGACACTGCAGGTGCGCAACAAGGTTCTGTCTGCCTACAAGGACATCATGAGCATGGCGGTATGAGCCTTCGGTTCGGCGGCGGTCGGTACCCTCAACTGGTCGAGGACCAAGCTGCTATCGCCGCCCTCCTGATCCACCGTCCCGTGCTGGTTCGGATGATCACCAGGTCGGGGCGCCAAGGCGCGAGGAGGAACCGTCAGCGGAGGCGAGAGCTGCGGCGCGATGTATTTGGGAGGGGGCGGTTTATACGCGGGTGCCGGGGGCAGGACGGAGGCGTAACCGTCATAATTCCCGCCGCGATAGTCGTGGCTACCGTCCCAGCTGACTCCGCCGTGTCCGCCACTCCAACTGACGCCGGCACCGTGGGTCTTGCGTTGCGCGGTCGCTGGAGCGGAGCTCAGCAGCCCGGCCGCAAGCGCTGTGCTGACGAGCGCGGGCCAAAAGTTTTTCATTGCCGTGGGTTTCCTGACCTGAGGGTGTCGTGCCGTCGACGTCCGACCATCAGTGCCGAAAGAGACCGCCGAGGAAACCGCCGGGACGATAACCGCCATGACGCTCACCATGGTGACGGCCGCCATGATGCGGGTCGCCATAACCGCTTCCCCAAGGAGCTGGCGGCGCATAGCCCGGCGCCGGGGCAGATCCCTGAGCGGGAGCGGCGGGGGCAGACCTTGCATCCTCGTACGATGCGTTGCGCTCGATAATCTTGTCGAGCTCGCCTCGGTCGAGCCAGATGCCGCGGCATTGCGGGCAATAGTCGATTTCGATGCCCTGCCGGTCGGCGAGCACGAGGTCGACCTTGCATACGGGGCAGAGCATGCCCTGCGGTCGCGCGGCTGCCGAAGCCGAAACTGGATCAGTCATGTTCACCTCCATATAAGCGGGGCGGCGCGCCGATTGGCCGCCGCCCCTGCAGGCCGCAGATGCGATCAATAGCCATAGCCGCGGTATCGCTCCCGCCGCTCATGACGACGGTCGTCGCGGCGCTCTTGGCGGTCGTGCCGATTGTTATACCGGTAATCGCGACGGTAATCGCCGCCGTGCTGCGCCCAGCGCTGCTGATAACCATAGCCTTGGCCGCCGTACCCGTAGTTGCCGCGATACTGGTGGCCGTAAGACGATCCGCCGCGATACCCGCCGCCGTAATGCTGCGCCATCGCAGCGGTCGGCACCGCTGTCGCAAGAACAGCCGCAGCGATCAGAAAGCGTTTCATGCTAAGTCTCCTCATGGTGTGGCGGGTCGCCACGCCTTAACAAAAGCTATGGAACGTCGGCCATGAACGGGGCGGGAATGATGCAGGCAGCTGCGGTTCATATTCCGTTCGAGAACAAGAGCTTCCGCGAGGTTTAAAGCGCAAGATGTGTCTGACAGCGAAGTCGCAGCCGGACCGCCGCTGCAACGCCAATCGGAACCTTTGGAAAGCTTACCCGCGCCCGAGATCATCGCACGACGGGCGCAACTACTTTTAGCGATGCGATGAGGTTTCATTGAGCCCATGCGATCAACGCGCCTCGACGACACACCGGACGACGGGACGGGCGCGCGACGACGCACCATCCGCAGCCTGTGTCTTGTCCGAGGTTTGCGACGGCTGGTCCATTGATACGGGCACTTCGGGTCGAGCCCCCGGGGTCGAGCAGGGGACATGAAGATACACGGGGCGCGGCGGCGGAGCAGCCGTCGTGCAACCGCCGATCGAGACGGCGAGAAATCCTCCTAGCAACGCCAGTTTGCGATAGCGCTTCATCATCAACCTCCTCACCCGTCACTGCCTATTCTTGTCTGGCCCGAGATGCGCGAGGCGTGCGGGCGATACGATCGTGTCACGCCGTCTGGTCGCGGTAGGCGAGCAGTCTGAGCGCATTGATCACCACCAGCAGGGTGGAGCCTTCGTGCATGGCGACCGCGGGTCCAATGCCCAGGCCCAGGATCGTCGCTGGCACGAGGAGCGCGACCACGCCGAGGCTGACGAACACATTTTGCCGGATGATCGAACGCGTGCTGCGGCTCAGCCCCACCGCGAACGGAAGATGAGCGAGATCGTCGGCCATCAAGGCTACATCTGCTGTCTCGAGCGCGACGTCGGAGCCGGCTGCGCCCATGGCGATGCCGACGGTCGCGTTGGCCATTGCGGGCGCATCGTTCACCCCGTCGCCGACCATCGCGACCTTGCCCTCTGCCCGAAGCTTCTTGATTGCCTCGACCTTGTCTTCGGGCATCAGATCACCCCAGGCCTCGTCGATGCCGACCTCCCGCGCGATCGCCTCGGCGACCCTCTGGTTGTCGCCGGAAATCATGATCATGCGCGTCATGCCCAAGGCTCGCAGAGCATCGAGCGTCGTCCGGGCCGCCGCGCGCGGCGTATCCATCAGACCGATGACGCCCAGGTCACGATCGCCCTGACGCACGACCATCGTCGTGCGGCCGTCTCCGCGCAGCTGTTCGACCGCTTCGGAAATCGGCATGGACAAGGCGGCGAACTCCTCGGTGCCGAACATCTCGGCCTTGCCGATCACGACGCGCTGCTGATCCACCGTTGCCGTGACGCCGCGGCCAGTGAGGCTCGCGATCTCGCTTGCGACCGGCAACTGCGCTTGCGCCAATCGCTCTTTGCCGTCCTTGACGATCGCCTGCGCCAACGGATGATCGCTGAGGCTCTCGACCGCCACGGCGATGGCAAGCAACTGCATCTCTTCGACCCCCGGCGCGGGAACGATGTCCGTGATGCGCGGCTCACCCTTGGTGAGCGTGCCGGTCTTGTCGAACGCGATCGCCGTCAATGAGCCGAGGTTTTCAAGCGGGCCACCACCCTTAACCAGCACGCCGCCGCGCGCCGCGCGCGCGACGCCGGAAAGCACCGCGCTCGGAGTGGCGATCGCCAGCGCGCAGGGGCTTGCCGCCACGAGGACAGCCATCGCCCGGTAGAAGCTGACCCGGAACGGTTCGTCGATGACGACCCATGCGAAGAGCAACAGCACGGAGAGTACGAGGACAGCAGGCACGAACACGCGCTCGAAGCGATCGGTGAAACGCTGCGTCGGCGACTTCTGGGTTTCCGCCTCGCTCACCATCTTGACGACCTTGGCCAGCGCGCTTTCCGAGGAGAGCCGTGTGACCTCGACTTCCAGCGCGCCGCTGCCGTTGATCGTCCCGGCAAAAACGCGCGAGGAACCGTCGACCCGATCGGCCGCTTGCCGGGCGGCAGCCGGATCCTGGACCGGTCGCTTATCGACGGGGATGCTCTCCCCCGTTACCGGGGCCTGGTTGACGGCGCTAGTGCCGACCACCACGAAACCGTCGGCGGGCAGGCGCGCGTCCGGCCGCACGATCACGATATCGCCGACGACGAGTTCCTCAACAGGAAGCTCGAGCGTCTGATCGCCGCGACGCACCATCGCGGTGCGCGGGGCCAGCTCCGCGAGCGCCTCGATGGCCCGTTTGGCCCGGCCCATCGCATAGTGTTCAAGCGCGTGGCCGAGGCTGAACAGGAAGAGGAGGAGCGCACCTTCCGCCCACGCCCCCAGGGCCGCGGCGCCCGCCGCGGCGACCAGCATCAGCGTGTCAATCTCGAAGCGCTTCAGCCGCAGATTGTCGATGGCCTCTCGCACGGTGAAGAAGCCGCCGCAGAAATACGCGCCAAGGTAGAAGGCGAGGGGGGTCCATGCCGGAGCACCCGACACCAGCCGATCGATGGCGAACCCGATGCCGAGCAGGGCGCCGCAGATCAGCGCGAATATCAGCTCGGTGTTGGAGCCGAAAATGCCGCCATGGCTATGATCATGACCGGCGTGTCCGTTTTCACCGCTTTCGGGGCCGTGATCGTGCGTGTGATCTTGATGATCATGTTTTTTTTCGGCGTGGTCGTGATCGTGTCCGTCATGGCTTGGTGGGGACGGAGGCGAGCGTAAGTCGGCGGTTCGGCCGACCCCGGTTTCGCCAGCCGCCGTCATGCCATCGAGCGTTCGCCTGATAGTCGCTTCGTTCGTTAGCTGCCGGTCGAACTCGATCCGAACCAGCCCCGAAGCGCTCGCCTCCGCCTCCAACACCCCCGGCAAGGCTTTGAGGCGGTCTCCGATCGTTCGCGCGCGCCGCTGATGCGGTTGGCCGCCAAGCTTCCAGACGGCATGGCCGTAGCGCGACGTGATCTGCGCGCCCGCACTCGTCACCAACTCACGCAGCCGGGCAAGCGGAAGCTCCTGGGCATTGTAGTGGACGCACAGCGTCGCTTCGGTTTGCGCATCTCCGGATCGCACATGCGCATCCTCGATGCCTGCGCGTCCTTGCAAGCTCGCGAGCAGTCGCGCCACGCAGGCGTCGGCCGCGTCTTCCACCTCTGGCAGCGCGATCGCGAGATCCAGTGCGACCTTGTCAGTCATTCTTCTTCTCCTCGTCGTCGGCCGCTCCCTCGCCCGGGGGCGGCGACTTGTCGTATAGGCGTTCGAGATAAGCTTCCGCGAGCGCGACATGCGCGGCCACGACCTCCGCCCGGGTCGCCTTTTGCGCCATCTCGAGCTCCGCTTCGGCACGGCGCTGCCAATAGGCGGCATCATCCTCGTCTATGAGACTGGCGGACTCAGGCGCGGTGTTGGGTTGATCAGTCGGCATCGTTGTTGATCCTCGGTAAATGGCGTTCGCCTAGGCGGATGACGGTCACGACCAAGATCCCGAGGGCGGTCGTCGCGAGCACGATCGTGTATTGGCCCGCGCCGGCGGCGATGCCGACCGCGGTCGTCAGCCACAGATTGGCTGCCGAGGTGACATTGCGGACCTGGTCCTTGGCGACAAAAATCAGGCCCGCGGCGATAAAGCCGATCGCCTGGGCCAGACCCTGCACGACGCGAAGCGGATCCGTGCGGGTCTGCCCGTCCGCATCGAGACTTTCATGAAGAAGCAGAGCGGAGAGCGTGATCGCCGCTGCGCTCAGTCCGACCAGCGCATGGGTGCGAAGCCCCGCCGGCACGCCACGAATCTCGCGGTCCAATCCGAGCAACAGCCCCACAAGGGTCGCACAACCGAGCCGAATAAAGATATCGGTCAAGCTCATAGCGCAATGGTGCTCCGCAGTGAGTTTGGGAAGACGGCGATCATTGGGGTCACCGATGAAATATCTGCGCGGCGTCGTGCGCCGTCCGTTCGGTCTGGATCGTCACATGGTCGATGCCGAAGCTCTGCTTGAGGACGTTGGCTGCAGCGGTCCGGATCGCGTCCTCATCGCCGCCGCCGATGCGAAGGTGCGCCGTGCAGCTCGCGTCGGTCGATGACATCGACCAGACATGCAAATCGTGGACATCCTCGACCCCCGGCACGCGCGTCAGTGCGGCCCTCACGTCGGGCAGGCTTGTTCCAGTGGGAACACCTTCGAGCAGCACGTTCGCGGTGTCGCGCAGCAGGATCCAGGTGCGCGGAAGCACCCACAGGCCGATGCCGACCGCGACGACCGGGTCGACCCATTGCCAACCGGTAAAGCGGATCGCGAGCGCGCCCGCGATGACCCCGACCGAACCCAGCATGTCGGCCCAGACCTCGAGATAGGCGCCTTTGACATTCAGGCTCTTGTCCTTGCCCGCCATCAACAGCCGCATCGAAACAAGATTCACGATCAGGCCGAAGATGGCGACGATGAGCATGCCGGTGGACTGAACGACCTCGGGCTTTTGGAACCGCTTGATCGCCTCGACGAGAACATAGATCGCCACGGCGAAGAGCAGCAGCGCGTTGAATGCCGCGGCCAGAATCTCAAAGCGTTTGTACCCGAAGGTCCGTTTGTCATCCGCCGCGCGGCCGCCGATCCGGATTGCGAGCAGCGCGATCGCGAGCGCCGCAACATCGGTCATCATGTGCGCCGCGTCGGAAAGAAGCGCCAGGCTATTGAACACGAATGACCCGACAACCTCGGCGATGAGGAAGGTCGTCGTCAGAATCAACGCTAGCGTTAGCATTTTTGTGTTGGCGCCGGCGGTATGGTCGTGCGCATGACCGGCTTGATTATCGCTCGTCGCCGTCTCGGCCATGTCCGGTCTCCGTGCTACCGAATTGTTGTTTGCTGGAGCTGTCACAGACACCCCCGCGTAAGCAGACTTTTAGCGATCGACAGGTACGTGCCAGCGCCAATCGCGACAGCCATTCCCACCAGCGCCAGATCGTCCGCGCTGATCAGGAGGCGGCGCGCCGCTGCCGCACGCGCGATCATTGCAAGTCGAACAAACAGATAGAGAGTCGCGACGACGCAGATCAGCGCGAGGGCGTCGGCGATCCGCGCCGTGACGCAGAAGCGTTCGTGCCGATGAACCGCGAGCGCGAGCAGCACGATAGTGGGCGGTAATGGAAGCAGCGACAGCGCGCACAGATACCAGATCTGTCGGTCGCACCGGCGTGGTCGACCCTTCTTCCACGACGGATCCACCCGGGCGTTACCTGTTCCCGCTGGCGGCTGCGCCGATACGCCTGCGGCAAGCGCTATGGAAAGACCGCCAACAAGGGTCTGGTTGAGGAAGGGGATGAAGCTCCTCATCTCAGGATGCGCCGGTGAGACGGGGCAAAAGAGACAAGACCAGCATGCCACTTACGCACAACGTCATGATCAACGTCGCCGTCCAGCCCAGCAGCTGAAGGGGGCGGCCGATCACCCACCGTCCCATGACGTCCGAACGACGCGCCATCAGCATCATCGCCGCCATGACCGGAACCGCGACGACGCCGTTAAGGACGGCGCTCCAGAACAATGCCTGGATCGGATTTATCGGGGCGAGATTGAGCAAGGTTCCTAGTGCGGTCGCAACCGCGATGGTCCCGTAGAATGCGCGCGCCTCCAGCGGCCGGCGGCCAAGTCCGACCGGCCACTGCCCCGCCTCGCCGACGGCGTAGGCCGCCGAGCCGGCGAGCACGGGGACGGCAAGAAGTCCGGTGCCGATGACGCCCGCCGCAAACAGCGCAAAGGCATAGGGGCCGGCGACGGGACGCAGGGCTTCCGCAGCTTGCGCGGAGGTCTCGATGGTCGACGCGCCCGACTTTGCGGCCACGGCGGCCATCGAAATCAGGATCGCCAGCGCGATCAGGTTTGAGATCGCCATCCCGACCATAGTGTCGAGCCGGATGCGGCCAAGCGCCGCCACGCCGCCGTTCCGGTCCTTCACAAGAGGCTTGCGACGAGGCTCCTCGTGCAGGTCTTCCACCTCCTGGCTGGCTTGCCAGAAAAAAAGATAAGGACTGATCGTCGTGCCGAGAATTGCGACGAGCGCGGTGAGATAGCCGGCGTTCCACTGCAGCCGGGGAACAACAAGGCTCTTGAGAACATCGCGCCACGAAATATCGATCAGGACCGCGCAAATAACGTAGGCCAGCAGCGTGGCGGCGAGCCATTTCAGTACAGACACATAGCGCTGATATTGGAGGAGAATCTGCATCGCGATCGACACGCCAGCAAATGCGAACACAAGTGCGAACTGATTGCCTCCGACAAGCAGCCGCGCGGCGTCCGCCATGGCGCCGAGGTCGGCGCCGATATTGATCGTGTTGGCCACGATCAACAGCCCAACCAGCACCTGCAGCAGCGTGTTCGGATAATGGCGTCGCAGATTCCCGGCGATTCCGTGTCCCGTCGTGCGCCCGATGCGGGCGCTGATGATCTGAACGGCCGACATCAACGGGTAGGTGAACAGCAACGACCAGCTGAGCCCCAGCCCGAATTGCGCACCCGCCTGGCTGTAGGTCGCGATGCCGCTGGGATCGTCGTCTGAGGCGCCGGTGACCAAGCCAGGTCCGAGCAGCTCGAAGAGCCGCGGCTTCGTGGGCTCGATGACCGCGCTCGGTGCTTCGTCGCCCAGTGCGTTGTCGTTGACAGCGTGACCGCCAACGCCGTCCTTGCCACTGATACGCGGACCGCCACCGTTCTCAGGATCGGTCATGAGCAGCGCCATGCGATGAGTTGGACGGCGATGGCTACAGCCGAGACGAAACCGGCAATGCCGAGCACCCAAAGCCGCACAATGAGCAGCCGCGGGATGTCGCTAGGCGCTGCGAGCCACGTCAGCGTACTGACGACCGTACCTGCCATGTAGTAGGAGGCCAACAGCTCCAGCGAGCCGGCCGAGACCACCACTTCGATCCAAGATAGGCAAGTTCGCTTGGCGAGTGCGAATACGGTGAGCGTAGCACCGCCGACGAAGACAGGCCAGATTACCAAGCTGCGGAAATGCGCGACGCGACGTTCAATCCTGATGGCGGGTGCGGGACGTCGAAGCGCACTCCGCTCAATGGACGGGCGCTGGTTCGCCGTTTTCCCACGATAGCCGTTAGCGTCGCCCGACCTCGTCACGCGAACTTTCCGGCGCTCAGGCCGCCCCCGCTGGGAGCGCTTGCAGTGGGGCGAGCTCTTCTCAATCGTCTTAGCGACGGAGCGCCAATGGCGGGGCTGCGTGTTTCGCCGTGGGCGGGGTGGGGGCAGGGGGAAACCCGCACCCACGGCGTGGTCCCTCCGTGTTGACGCGACGTTCGTCTCTTGTGGATCGAGGACGTCTTGCCGCCAGCGAGCGGAGTACCAAACTTGTATATGGGAGAACCAAGCGAGCGCATTTGAGCGCGATAACGAGGAAGATTTTTCGCACGCCGCGGGCGTCTAGGCCGGCCTGCGACCCCGCGACCGGTGTCAATGCGCTGGAGCGCCCGCATGCAGGCCCGAGGCGACACCTCAACGGGACCGATGACGCCCGTTTCTTGGTTGAGCCGCTGGGATCTCTCGCGAGAAGGCGCATGGCCGCCACGGGCAAGCGCGAGGCGCACGATGCTGTCGCTGTCGCTCGTTGTTTCCGCAACGATACGGAAAATAAGGTCTGCCACCGAGGGGCCCTTCGACTAAACATGACGGTGCGACCGCCTGAAGGCGGCGCGTCGGCGCGCTTAGGCTTGGGGTGGGCGCTCCGGTCCTGCGACAGGCTGGCCCTCGGCAAACCGCTCGTAGGTCCAGCCCGGAAGTGGACCGCAGGCTGGTACGGCGGCGGACAGATCGTTGCCGGTATCGATCGCGATTTGCGAATGACCGCAGTGGGCGTGCTGGCAAATAGCCGCATGACGCGGCCGGTTCACGGGCTTCTTCGTCGGCTCCGGCACGTTGCGAAGTGCCTCGGAAACCTGGTTCGCGCCGACGATGGAAGCAGCGGCCACTCGAGCCGGGGCCAGATCAGCTTGAAGGCAAGCCGCTTCGGACATCGCCGGAAGGAGCAGCGCCGCCAGCACGGTCAGCGCGACCAATGCTCGCCACCGCCACCGATCCAGGCATGCTCCGATCGTCATCCGCTCCCTTCATCGACCAGAATGGCCCGATTAAAAGGCTGATAACGAACCTATCGTGGTTTGTAGAGCAGAATCTCACCTCTCCAGCGACAGCTAGTATCGACCCGCCGCGACGGGCGCCGGTCGAGCACTATGCCACCAATATGCAGGCGATCGGTTATACCTGTCCAGGTTCGAGCGTCCGTCATCGAGACCTGTCTGTAGGAGTGGGAATGACCATTAATTATGATGTCATCGTTATCGGCGGCGGAACCGGCGGCTACCCCGCCGCGATCCGCGCCGCCCAGCTTGGCATGACGGTCGCGTGCGTCGAGCGGCGCGAGACGCTCGGCGGCACGTGCCTCAATGTCGGGTGCATTCCCTCGAAGGCATTGCTGCATTCGTCCGAACTTCTGGTCGAAGCGCGGGAAGGTTTGGCGCAACATGGCATCATCGCGGGTGCGGTCGATTTTGACCTCTCCCAGATGTTGGGGCGCAAGGACAAGGTGGTTGCTGACCTGACCAAGGGCGTCGCGTTTCTGTTCCGGAAAAACAGGATCGACTGGATCCGGGGCACGGCGCGCTTCGAGACCGCCAACCGCCTCCGGATCGATACCCACGATGAGCCCGATCGGGTAATCGAGGCGCGCAAGGCAATCATAATCGCCACCGGGTCGGAGGTGGCGACGCTTCCCGGCGTCACCATCGACGAGCGGCGGATTGTATCATCGACCGGCGCGCTTGCGCTTCCTGACGTGCCGCGAAGGCTCGCGGTGATCGGTGGAGGATATATCGGGCTGGAGTTGGGCTCGGTCTGGCAACGGCTCGGCTCCCAGGTCACGGTCGTCGAATATCTTGACCGCATCGTTCCCGGAATGGACAGCGAGATCGCTACGCAACTGCACCGACTGCTCGCACAGCAAGGCATGGACTTCCGGCTGCAGACTCGCGTCGTGCGCGCAGATGCCAGCGACGAAGGCGTGCGCCTTACGACCGAACCCTCATCTGGCGGTGATCCCACATCCCTGGACGCCGACGTGGTGCTGGTCGCCGTGGGCCGCAAACCGTTCACCGCCTCGCTTGGTCTTGAAACGATCGGTCTCGAACTGGACGAGAAGGGCAGAGTGCCGGTCGGCAGGACTTTCGAGAGTAGGGTGGCGGGCGTTTATGCTGTCGGCGACGTAATCGCCGGTCCGATGCTCGCCCACAAATCGACGCTTGATGGCGTCATGTGCGCCGAGGGCTTGGCCGGGCGGGTCGTCGATGTCGATTATGCGCGCGTGCCGAGCGTCATCTACACTTCGCCCGAGGTGGCGACCATTGGCCGGAACGAAGAAGAATTGACCGCGGCCGGCGTTGCGTACAAGCGTGGCGTGTTTCCCTTTACAGCCAACAGCCGGGCGCGGTGCAACGGCGATACGCGCGGGATGGTCAAAATACTCGCTGATGCGGGTACGGATGCTATTCTGGGCGTCCATATCATCGGCCCGGATGCTGGCACGATGATTTCCGAGGCCGTCCTCGCGATGGATTTTGGAGGATCTTCGGAGGATGTCACACTGGTCGTTCATCCTCACCCAACCCTGTCCGAGTCGCTCAAGGAGGCGGCCTTGGTGCTGCAGGGGCAAGGCATGCACATCTGATCGAGTTCGACGCTCTAGCACCGCCGGCTCGCGTCGTGTCTTCCATCAAAACGATGGGTGAATAACTATTGTGACGAAGGGGAGGATTTGTAGTGACGGTTGGCCGACGATCGCGCGTTGCACCGATGCTTTTGAGGATCGCTGCGGGAGCAGTGGGGCTCGGTGCCTGTTCGCAAGAGCAGCCGCGTCGGCCACCGACCGAGCAGGAAATTCACTCAGCGGACCAGGACGATGGTTCGCGGGTCAAGGGTCGGCACGCATTCATGTGCCGGGACG
Source organism: Sphingomonas sp. 67-36 (assembly GCA_001897375.1). Classification (GTDB taxonomy): domain Bacteria; phylum Pseudomonadota; class Alphaproteobacteria; order Sphingomonadales; family Sphingomonadaceae; genus Sphingomonas. The sequence goes on from MKSU01000025.1 coordinate 55,040, forward strand.
GGACCACCTTGCTGGTGGATTTTAAGGATCAGGGCAACATGCTTGAGGTGCGCGAGCGGGACAATGGCGGACCGCTGATCCTGACCGCGCCTACTCAAGGGCTGCAATATGTCGCCGAGGGCGCTACGGCGACCTTTGCCGATGGCGAACTGAGGTTGCAGCAGGCGGGACTGACCGAGCGGATTTGCAAGCGCGCGACACGCTGAGTGTTTGTCGAGCGGACCGGGCGTCGGGCGCAGGTGGCGACGGACGCCGCTGACTCCGGGTGACGGCCGCGCACCACGTGGGCTTCGGCCAGCCTGGACGTTGGACAAGCAAGCGCCGGGCTGACGAAGCCGACGCTTTGCTGCCTCGGCTTGCTGGACGGCAATCATTCGCATCGACAGCGGCCAGAGCGCGTTTGCGGGAGGGGTCTCTTGTCGCTACGCTCGGCATCGGAAGGACTATCTATGAAGCCGACGATAATCGGTTCGACGCCCCCGCTTGACACCGCTGTAGCGCGTGCCGCCACTTCGGTGCTGCCGATCGATACCGGTGCTATCGTTCTGACGCCTGCGCAGACGGCGACGGCAGTGGAAGGCCTTGCGAACCTCGACTTTGCGACCATGCGCTCGAGCGAGATCGTGAAGATTGGTCTGGATGCCGAGCAGGCGCTGCAGCGGACGCTGGACGGGTTTCTTGCCCGTCTGGACCGGAATACAGCCGCACAGGTCTTCGCCTTGTTCGGTCGCTTGGAAAAGGGGGTCGAGGACGCCAACCTGCCAGAAATTCTGGAGAAGGTTCAGAACGGGGAAAAGCCCGGCATCATTGGCTCATTGCTCGCGAGGCTTCGAGGGAAACGACCAGAGCAGCTCGCAGAGGAGCTTCTGGCGGCGATCGGCGCGCTCATTACCGGACGTACGAAGACACTCGCGGATCAGATGACCAAGCTCGAGGGCGAGCTTTCGACCGAGATGCAGAAGCTGTTTGGCGAGTTGCAGGCGCTCGATGGCCTGAAAAACAGCTACAGGGTGCATTTTGACGAGTTCACGATCGCGGCGGGTTTGGCTCGCGCGCTACTCGATAAGGCGCGCAAGAAGGTGGAGGAGGAAGAGGCTGCGCTCAACCCATCCGATCCGGTCGCGCAGAGCAGGATGCTGGAGCTGAAGAACAAATTCGGTCTTCTCGAAAGCAGAGCCTTGGCGCTCGAGGGAACCTACACGCGCTTGCCCGCAGACCAAATGGTCATCCAGCAGATCGAACAAGCGGGCATCGCCACGCTCCAGGAAACCGCGACGACGGTTGCATCGCGGTTCGCGTCAATCAAGATGACGTTGCTGTCGATCCACGGTGCCTTCGCGGTGAAGAGCGTGCAGCAGATGGCGGGGCGGCAGGCGAAACTGGACCGACAACTGACCGAACTGCGTGGGCGGGCCTTGAAGGATGTCGCGGTAACGGCAGCGCTCGCGCCTGGCGAAAACCGTGTCGCGCAAGCTCAACAGATCGAACGGATCATAGCCTCCACCAAGGAGATCCACGAGCTGGTTGCGGCGGCCAAACGAACGACCAGCGAGAATTTCGAGCTGGCCCGACAAAAGTTTCTCACCGCCCGGCAGGACCTCGTCGCGCTTTCGTCCACCTGATCTTCATCGAAAGACCTTCCTGCTATGCTGACTTTGACGCTCGAGAAGCCGGGCACGCAGGCGCCCCGATTGCAGCTTTCGCTCAACAAGGGTGCGATCTTCACCGTCCACGTGGCGTGGCAGTGCGACGCCGACCATGCGGACGACGTCGATATCCACGCGCTGGAAGCGCGCAATGCGGGCGATGGGGCCAAGGTGAAGGAACTGGCTAGCGTCTTGTCGACGTACAATACAAAGCGGATGAACCCGCAGGGCGGTGCACTTTCGACCAACACGGACGGGTCGTTTCAGACCCCAAGCGGTGGATTGGTCCACAGCGGCGATATGCGGGTGCAGAACAACTCGGAGTCCATCGTCATTGACGGGACCAAGCTGCCCCAGGGCGTCAACGAGATCCCGATCTTCGTCACGGTCCACGAAGCTGAGCACGGCGGAGGCCATGACACTGGCCAGGAGTCAGAGGACGAGCCGGCGTTTGGAGACATCGACGTCTGCACCATCACGCTGTCGGATCAGGCTGGCCGCGAGCTGGGCGCCTACCAACTCTCGTCGGAGTTCAAGGAGTTCAATGTCGTGCAGCTTGGCAGCGTCTTGCTGAGCGACAAGGGCTGGGAATATTCCGCGGTCGGCCGCGGCTTCAACGGCACTTTCAACGACGTTCTCGCATTCTTTTCGTGAGGGGCCGGTGGCAACCGAAGACGATGACGATCCGGTGAAATTGCGTCCTACGATCATCGGGTCAGTCGACAAAAAGCCAACCAGGCCGGCGAGCGGTTCGCGCACGTCGTGTCCCGCGAACGCCGCCCAGCCGACCCTGATGAGCATGCCCCCGCGACGGGCCGCGGCGGCAGCCGACCGTAACACGGTGATTTTGCCGATCGGAGGTGCCCCGGACACTGTAACGGCACCCACCGCCATTCCAGGCGTAGAGCGCAAAAGGATCGACGTACGCCCGGAAGACATCGCACGATCTGTGCCTGGCGCGTCTTCCGCGGCTCAAGCTGCAGCTGCGCGCTTGGTAAGGAATTTTGCGATCGACGGCGCTCGCGACCGCGACATCGTGCTGTGGGGACATGACCTCCAGCAAAGCTACGGCAGCCTCGTGTCACAAACGCTGGAACTCGGACAGGCGGAGATCCTGACCAAGGTTGCCGCGTATCTCGACCGCATGACCAGCATCCTCGCATCGATTGATCTTGAGGGAATCGGCCGCATCGCCCCCACGCAGAGCATCCTGGGTCAATTCCTCGGTCGATCAAATGCTCGGATCGACTCTGGCGAGGAATTCGAGGCGGCGCGGCGTGAGGTCGACCAACTTGTGGAGTTGATGGCCGGGTCGCTGGAACGGCTGCTGGTGCTGAAAGAGTCGCTTGAGCGCCAATCGCGCCGGATCGACGATCTGGGCGATGCAGTCGAGGCCGCCGCCTATGCTGCGGCTTTCCTGTCGACGCAGTTGCGTGCCGAGAAGCCGAGTTTTGCCGATCGTTTCGACGAGCGGAGCATGGGGTTGACGCAAACTCTCGCGCAGCTCCGCGAGAGCAAAGCGCTCCGCGAGGTCCACATCGAGCGCCCGCTCGGTTTGATCGCTGCCATCCAGGATGTCGCCCTCGTCGCCGTGCCCGGGCTGATCCTCAGCGTGGCCGCGCTGGCCGCGACAACAAGCGCGACCCATGTGGCGACCCCGACCGAAGTCGGCGAGTTGAAGTATCGGCTCGCCGGCATCTTACAGCATCTCAAGATCTGAGGACAATTGGCATGGCCCTGCAACTCAACCTGGAAAAGTCGGCGCAGTCGCTGCGCTTGTCGCTCGACAAAGCCGGCATCCCGCCGAACATCAAAGCCGAGCTGATCTTCGACATGGACGTGTCTGGTTCGTTCGAACACGAGCATGAAGAGGGCACGACGAGCCGTCTCATCGCCCGTCTCGTGCCCTACGGCATGGTGCTCGATCCGGACGGGCAGATGGACGTATTCACTTTCAGCGATGGCAAGGCGCACGTCCATCACGTGGGCGTCGTCACGCCGGAGGATTGCGATGATTATATAGTCCGACGCGTCATCGAACGCGTGCCAGGCTGGAATGGCGGTACGACATACAGTCACGTATTGGAACGCAACCTTCAGCACTTCGGCTGGCTTCCCAGCGAACCAGCCGCGGGCGGCTTTCTAAGTCGTTTTTTCGGGCGCCCCCAAGAACCAGAGTACAGGGCGCAAAAGCGGTCGATTGTAATCTTCGTGACAGACGGCGAGAACGACCGCTCCGATTACGCTCGCACGATTAGCGTGCTGGAAGAATCAGAAGCCCGCGGCGACCAGGTGTATTTCCTGTTCATGGGCGCTTGCGAGCATGATGTCGATTTCGGGTTGCTGCGGCATATCGCTGAACGATTTCGGAACACAGGTGTCGTGATCGTGCGCGACCTGGACGGGTTCGTCGAATTGTCTGACGACGAACTCAACGCGCAGCTATTAGGCCCGGAGTTGCTTGCCTGGCTCAGATCGTAACGCCGGTTTTGATGTCAGGGTGCGGTGATCTGCCCGATGCTGCAAGAATGCGACGTTCAGTGTGTGGGTAGTCGTACTCGGGAGAAGCGGAATTCCGCCCCTCCCGACACGGTTGCAGCTTCAGATTGATCCGGAGCCACCGGTATCGCGGTGACCATGCTCATCGACATCGCCTGGCGTGTGGCCCGGATGATCGTGGTGTTGTCCGAGTACGTCTTTGTCGCGGTGACCGTGCTCGTCGAGATCGCCGGGCTTGTGCCCAGGATGATCGTGGTGCTCGCCGGGAACCTCTCGGTTTCCGCTGGCGTCGCGGTGGCCATGGTCGTCAAGATCGCCCGGGGTGTGTCCCGGATGGTCGTGATGCGAGCCGGGCTTCTCTTCAGGCATGTTCGCTCTCCTATGTTTGTCGCGATACAGCATGAAACGCGTCGGCCGCTGGTTCGGGTCCGCAGCAATCCGCCGTGTCTCACATAGCGTTAAGCCTTGCGGGACTTACAGATATCGGTCTGGCGCCTGATCGAAGCGGGACCGGCATTCCGACGAACAGAAGTGAAGCCGCTTGCCTTTGTAGTCACTGTATTCCCTCGTCATGTGCGGATCGATGGACTTTCCGCAGACCGGGTCCACCACGTCGTGCGATCCAATAGTCGCTCCACCGCCGTGATGATGGTGGCCGTGATAGCCGTAATGCCCACCCGACCCGGCGACCGGCCCATTCGCGTCATCGTTCTCTTTACCTGCCATCGCGGGACTTCTCTCGTAGCCGTGAGCATCTTGCGTAACTTGGAGCCGGCCCAATCGTTCCGATCCCGCGTCGGTCGAAGCTCGGCCGCCACTTGCGTCCAGACCGTCTCAGCATCATCAGCCAACGTCCCCTCCCAGAGAGGTCGACCCGACGATCGAACCGGACGCAGACGGCCCGAACGGGCAGCGCCTTACTCGATCTCGATGCCTGACGCGGTTAGCATGCTCGACAGGCTCACTCGACCCGTCTCCCGCGCGCGCAAGGCAGTCTAAATCGTTATTTTGCCGATCATGTCTTGATCGCGCGATCAATGAGCCAGCCGATCAACGTCACCACGAGAAAAGCCGTCCACGACCAGTACAGATTCACGTCAAGCGCGGTAACAGGGGTTATCAGCAAGCCGTCCCCGAACATTCCCTGTGAACTGTGCATCAGGTACCCGACAGCAAGACCCGCCATGACACCCACGACAAGCGATTTTATCATCGCGTTCTCCCAGAATTGTATGAGTGGAATCGCCGCCGATCCGACATCTGCTGGCCCGCCATACAAACGAGCTGCTCTAGCCGTTGGCAGCCTTTAACCCGCGATCGCTCTCCAAGCTGTCTGCGAGTACCATCGCAGCGCGCGACATTGCGCGCGGGCCGGGATTGCGTAGCGGCTTATCCGACCAAAGGAGGCTTGTGAGGGGGCGGCATCGACCGTGAAGGTAATGCGGGCCCGACAGTAGGTGAGGGGGGAATAGCGCGTACCGGTAACGTGTTGGCTATTACGGTCCGTGGCGTCGACAAGCCAGGTTGGCAGTGGTGATGAAACCCGCGGTGCTGGGAAATGGGTCGATCGCGACTTAGTCCGTCGTCGCATTCAGAGCCGACGGAAGTGGCATTCGCAACATGTGTATAGGCCGCCGGGCTACTTAGCACATGCGCAATGCCTGGCGCGGCGAACACGCCGGCCAGAGCCGTTGCCAAGAGCGCGACACAGTAGAGCAGCGGCCGCATAAACCACACTTACCCGCACTTGTGCGAAGAGCAATGCACGCTGCAAGCGACAACCTCTCCATCTTCAGCGGGGCGCTCCGATCTATTGGCTGCGAAAAATACGCCCTAAGAGGGAAACCGCTAACGGTTGCTGCGACAATTATCGCCCCCGTGCAGGTCAAGGCGCTGGCGCGCGCCCGTACCGATGAGCTCGACCGGAGCGTGCGAGCACTGATGGCAGCGCCCTCGACCTAGCCGACCGGTGCCGCGGCGATGGTTAGCCGGACTGCCTGATCATAAGGTATCCGGCGCTTGCAGACCAAGACTTGGCGGGGGGCAAGGCGGGAAAGCGCTATTACTGAAGAGCAATCGCATCGCCACCGATGTTGCCGCCAGTTAGAAAAGACACATTCTCCGCCAGATAGAAATGACACCGCCTAGTGGCAGCGGGGGCAGCGTGGAGCCCCCCAAGCAGCGCAGCGCTGCCTCCGCTGAGGCGGTGACGTAGCGGTTCTTGACCCCGGACCCGCTGCGCCAGCAGCGGGCTCGGTCAGACCGGCTGTCAGGCGCTCAACCTTTCCCCAAAACCCCATGTTCGATGAGCAATTTCGGGAAAGGGCAATTGGGAACAGATTTCGGCAAAATGGCCTCCTGACAGATCGCCCGCGCGCTGATCGGGCCGCCGTCTGCCAACTGACCATCCCAATCGGGAAAGAGGTTCCGATAATTCCCTGCCCAAGAACGCGCTTGCTCAGTGAACCAGCCTACTTGATCGGGCCGAAGCGGTTCAGCGGCACCTTGAGGAACGCCGTTCCGCAAGCCTCCGCATCGGGCAGTCGACCGCCGCGAATGTTCACCTGAAGCGCAGCGAGCATTAGGTCCGGCAGCGGGAGCGAAGCGTCACGCTTCTCGCGGGTCGCCACGAACTCCGCCTCGTCGATGCCATCGCGCACATGGATGTTGTCACGCCGCTGGTCGGCGACCGTCGAGCGGCCGATTACCTCGCGACCGTCCTTGCCATAGTCATGCCCGACATAGGTCGAGGTTTCAGGCGAGAGGTCGAGGATCGCGCGGATCGAACGCCAGAGTGCATGCGCATCACCGCCGGGGAAATCCGCCCGGCTCGTGCCACTGTCCGGCATCATCAGCGTATCGTGAACAAACGCCGCGTCACCCACGACATAGGTGATCGAGGCGAGCGTGTGGCCGGGCGAAAGCATGACGTGCGCGTCGAGCGAGCCGATCTTAAAATGCTCGCCATCGGCGAACAGGTGATCCCACTGGCTGCCATCAACGGGCAGGTTGGCCAGGCAGTAAATGTCCTGCCAGAGCTTCTGCACCTCCACGACCTTGGCGCCAATCGCGGTTTTGCCCCCTGTCTTTTCCGCGAGGTACGGCGCGGCCGAGAAGTGATCGGCATGGGGATGGGTATCGAGCACCCATTCCACAGTAAGTCCCTTGGCCCGGACATATTCGAGGATCATATCGGCATTGTCGGTTGCGGTCGCACCGGCACGGGGATCGAAGTCGAGGACCGGATCGATGATCGCCGCGGCCTTCGTGGCTTCGTCGATCACGACATACTGGAAGCTTCCGGTGCGCTCGTCATGAAGCGACGCGACCGTCATGCCCTTGTGATTATACTCGATCATGTTTCGTATCCTCTCGCATCTTCATTTTTCTTCCCGCGCACGCGCGAACAGCCGTTCGAAATTGTTGGTGTCGATTGCACCCATCACCAATATGCGACCGGCAAGATAACCCGGGGTGCCGGCTAGCCCGATCGAATAGGCTTCCCGTCCGTTCGCCCGCAGGCGTGCCGCGACGGCGTCGGCATGGGCGGCAAGCCAGGCCGTCGCGCGCAGCCAGTCGCCGCCGGCGCGCGTGACCACATCCCGAAGCATCTCGTCGTCGATCGTGCGGCTGTCCGTCATCAACGCACGGTGTACGACCGGGTAAACTCCCTGTTCGGCGCACGCGAGCGCCACGCTTGCGGCGCGTTCGGATGGCGGACCGAAGATCGGCCAGTCCTTGTAGATGACCCGCACCTTGCCGTCACGTTGCACAGCCTCCTCCAGGGCGGGAAACCCATGACGACAGGCCGGACAACGATAGTCGGTGAACACTGCAAGCCGAAGCGTAGCATCGGCAGGTCCGTCCTCGAGTGAGCCGTTACCGGCCAGAATCAGGTCAGCGGTCGGCCCGACGTCGCGCCCGATCGGGGCGGTACGCCGCAGAACCTGCCCAACTGCCCAACCACCCACGACCACCACGCCCAAGCCGGCAAGCTGTCTCCGATTGAGCGGCCCGGGCATGGTCAGCGCACCGTAGGTTTTTTGCGCGCTTCCGCGACGAGACGACGCAGCGTCGGGAGATCGACAGCACCGGCGACGACCTGGGAGCCGACGATCAACGCCGGCGTTCCATTGAACCCGAACGCTTGGGCGATGCTATCGGTGCGCGTGAGCAGCGCGTCGATTTCGGCGCCACGCGTCTTCACATCGCGTTGCAGATGGGGCCAGTCGACCCTGGCTTTGGCAGCAGCTGCTTTGACGCCCGCGCTGTCGAGCCGCGCCGGCGAGGTCATCAGGGCCTCGTGAAAGGCGGCATGCCTGCCCTGCCATTGGCTCGCGACGGCCGCGCGTGACGCCTCACGCGAGGCAGGTCCGAAGATCGGCCAATCCCGGTACACGACCCGTACCTTGGGGTCGGAGCGAAGCAGGGCGTTCAGCACCGGCTCCATGCGACGGCAATAGGGACAATTATAGTCGAAGAACTCGACTACCGTGACATCATAGGTCTTGCTGGAGCGCTTAGGGGCAACGGGATCGTCGACGACGGCCTTGCGCGACAGATCGGGCTGCTGGGCCATAAGAGGCGTGATCGGTGCGGCGAAGGCAAGCGCAGCCAGGAGGCCCCACGACAACAGGTTGCGACGGTTCATCGGTGTTTCCTTGCTAATTCGATTCCATCGGCGAGGGCAGCGCGTGACAGCTCGCCGAGCTGGAGCTGCACGATCGTGCCGTCGCCTGCGACGAAGGCCGTTGCGGGATAACCCGCCACCTTCAAGGCTTGAGAAAGCCCACGATCGGGGTCGAGCGCGATATGCCGCGCACGGATGCCTTCATGACCAAGAAACCCGCTGACGATCGTTTGCGCCTCCCCCTGATTGGCAAGAAGGATCGGGACCTCGCCAGGGCGCGATGCAACCGCATCGAGCATCGGCAGCTCACGCCGACACGGGCCACACCATGTCGCCCACAGGTTGACCACGAACGGCCGGCCACGGAAGCGATCGAGTGGAAGCGGCGCGCCGGACGGAGTTGTCAGGTTGAGATGATAGGGGAACGGGCCGTAGGTTACGGGAGGGATCAGCGCCTGAAGCGAGAACCAGAGGCCACCCGCAACAGCCAACGCTCCCCAGCCTGCCGCCAGCGCGCTTGAGCGACCAAGCCGGATCGCCAGCATCGCCGCAGCGCCGAGAAGCCCTTCAACGGGGGAAAAGCCGCCCTGCCACACGGCAAGGATGGACAGCGGAGCGCCGGCGTAGCTCGACCAATGCGCTGCAACGTAACCGATCCGGGCAGTAACCAGTCCAGCGACGATGGCGCTGGTGGAGACCGTCGACACGCGAGGGAAGCGGAACCGACCGGCCAGTGTCGTGAGGCCAAGGAACACGACGATGCACAGCACGGC
>MKSU01000026.1 GCA_001897375.1 Sphingomonas sp. 67-36
GATCATGCGCGACACGGTGTTCACGCTGTCCGAAGGCGGCGACGAGGCGGCGATCCGCGCCTCGGTCGCGGCGATGGTGGCGAAGGTGCAGCAATATGTCCCCGGCTATCGGCTCAAGCAGGAGGTGCAGTTCGAGCGCTACGGCGACAACAACCGGCTCAGGATCCCCGGCCTGGGCGAGTTCACCGGCGTCAAGACCTCGATCTTCCTCGAAGTGGAGGGCGCGGGCGATTACCTGCCGAGCTATTCGGGCAACCTCGACATCATGACCGCGGCGGCCAAGGCGACCGGCGAGCTGCTCGCCCGGCGCATCCTCGATCGGAGGGCGGCGGCATGACGTTCGATGTGACCACGCAGAAGCTCTACATCCAGGACGTGACGCTGCGTGACGGGATGCACGCGATCCGCCACATGTACGGCCTCGATCACGTCCGCAGCATCGCGCAGGCGCTCGATGCGGCGGGGGTGGACGCGATCGAGGTGGCGCATGGCGACGGCCTCAATGGCGCGAGCTTCAACTACGGCTTCGGCGCGCATACCGACTGGGAATGGCTCGAAGCCGTCGCGGACGTGCTGACTAACTCGGTGCTGACGACGCTGATCCTGCCGGGCGTCGGCACGGTGGAGGAACTCAGGCGCGCCTATGACCTCGGGGTGCGCTCGGTCAGGGTGGCGACGCATTGCACCGAGGCGGACGTGTCGAAGCAGCATATCGGCCTCGCGCGCGATCTCGGCATGGACGTGTCGGGGTTCCTGATGATGAGCCATATGATCGAGCCGGAGGCGCTGGCGCGGCAGGCCGCCCTCATGGAAAGCTATGGCGCGCAGTGCGTGTACGTCACCGACTCGGGCGGCGCGCTCGACATGGACGGGGTGCGCGAGCGGCTGCGCGCCTATGACCGGGTGCTCAGGCCCGAGACGCAGCGCGGGATGCACGCGCACCACAACCTCTCGCTCGGGGTGGCGAACTCGATCGTCGCGGCGCAGGAAGGCGCGGTGCGGATCGACGCGAGCCTTGCGGGCATGGGCGCCGGCGCGGGCAATGCGCCGCTGGAGGTGTTCGTCGCCGCCGCCGACCGCAAGGGCTGGAACCACGGCTGCGACGTGATGGCGCTGATGGACGCGGCGGAGGATCTCGTGCGCCCGCTGCAGGACCGCCCGGTGCGCGTCGACCGCGAGACGCTCGCATTGGGCTATGCCGGGGTCTATTCGTCCTTCCTGCGCCATGCCGAGAAGGCCGCCGAGACCTACGGCCTCGACACCCGCGCGATCCTCGTCGAACTCGGCAAACGCAAAATGGTCGGCGGTCAGGAAGATATGATCACCGATGTCGCGCTCGATATGCTCAAGGCGCGCGACGCGGCTGCATGACGGAGGCGGCCATGCGCCCGCTGTCGCTCGATCATATCACGGTGGTGGACGCGACGCCGTCGCAACTCGCGAACCTCGCGGGCGAGACCGGGTGCGCGGGGATGTGCCTGTTCCTGCATCCAATGGCGGTGCTGCCCGCGATGCCCGACTTCGCGCTGATCGGGGATACGCCCGAACGCCGCGCCACGCGCGATGCGATGCGCACGGGCAGAGTGACGCTCGATCTGGTCTATCCCTTCACGCTCGCCGGGCGGACCGACGTGGCCGCGTTCGAGCCGGCGCTGGAGACGGCGGCGTGGCTCGGCGGGCGGCTCGCGAACGTGCTGTGCTACGATCGCGAGCCGGCGCGGCGGGTCGAGAAGCTGGCGGCGCTGGCGGAACTGGCGGGCGGCTATGGCATCGCGCTGGCGGTGGAATTCTATCCGCCATCGCAGGTGGGGTCGCTGCTGGAGGCGCTAGCGCTGGTCGAGGCGGCGGGGCGCGCCGATATTGGGGTGACGCTGGACCTGCTCCATCTCCAGCGCGCCGGCGAGATGCCGGGTGCGCTCCCGCTGCTCGCCGATCCGCGCATCCGCATCGCGCAGGTCAGCGACGGCCCGCTCGCGATCGCTGCGGATCGGATCGAATGGGAAGCGGGGAACGAACGCCAGCTTCCGGGCGACGGGGTATTCGATATCGCGGGCTTCGTCGCCGCGCTCGCGCCGGATTGCCCGGTCAGCGTCGAGGTGCCGCGCCAGTCCGCGCTCGACGCGGGCCGATCGATGCTCGATCGCGCGCGCCGCGCGGTGGAGACGACACGGGCCGTATTGGGAGAGGCGGAACATGGCTGAATATTCGTTGCACCGCACGGTCGCCGCCGACGCGGTGCCGCAATGGGACGATGAGGCGGATGTGGTCCTCATCGGCTTCGGCGCGGCCGGCGCTTGCGCGGCGATCGGCGCGGCGGAGGCGGGCGCGTCGGTGATGCTGTTCGAGCGCAATTCGGGCAGCGGCGGCGCGTCCGGCCTGTCGGGCGGGGAAATCTATATCGGCGGTGGCGGGGGCACGGACGTGCAGCGCGCCAACGGCTTCGAGGATAGCACCCAAGATTTCGCGACCTATCTCAGGATGGCCGGCGGCCCGTGCGCCGATGAGGCGAAATGCGACGCTTATGCTGTCGGTGCGCTCGATCATTATGCGTGGCTGAAGGCGCAGGGCGTGCCGTACAAGGGCACCTATCTCCCCGGCAAGGTGATCGAGCCGGAGACCGACGACACGCTGATCTGGTCCGGCAGCGAGGCGGCCGCGCCTTTCCGCCATGCCGCAAAGCCGGCGCCGCGCGGACACGTGATCCAGTTCATCGGCTGGGGCGGGGGGCGCAAATTGATGGACGTGCTGGAGGCGCGAGTGCGTGCGCTCGGCGTGACGGTCGTTGCCGACGCCCGCGCGCTGGCGCTGGTGCGGGACGGCGAGCGGGTGGTCGGCGCGGTGATGCGGATCGACAACCGCCCGCGTTTCATCCGGGCGCGCAGGGGCGTCGTGCTGGCGACCGGCGGCTTCGTGCTCAACCCGGACATGCTGAAACGCTACGCCCCGCTCACCGCGAAGATCGCCGATCCGATCGGCGACAAGGACGACGGCTCGGGCATCAACCTGGGCATGGCGGCGGGCGGCGATGCGATCCACATGGACCAGTTCTTCGTCACCTGCCCGTGGACGATGCCGGAAAGCCATGCTTACGGCGTGTTCGTCAACGTGCAGGGCCAGCGGTTCATCAACGAGGATTGCTATCACGGCCGGGTCAGCCGCTTCATGATCGACCAGCCGGGGGACCGCGTTTACCTGCTGCTCGACAGCGCGCATTTCGAGCGCCCCGTCGATTTCGCCCGCATCGCCATCGCCGCGACCGGCGGGACATGGGAGGAGGTCGAGCGCGAGCTGGAGATGCCGGAAGGCACGCTCGCCGCGACGATGGCCTTCTACAACCGCCACGCGCGCGACGGGCGCGACCCGCTGTTCGACAAGCAGCCGCCGATCCTGACCCCGCTCGATCGGGGGCCGTTCGTCGCGCTCGAGCTTAATTTCCAGTCGAGCTACTTCTCGCACTTCACGCTAGGCGGCCTGCGCACCTCGATCCACGGCGAAGTGATGGATCGCGGCGGGGAGGCGATCGCGGGGCTGTTCGCCGCCGGGCGCTGCACCTCCGGGTTGCCGGCCTGGGGGCATGGCTACAGCTCGGGGCTGAGCCTCGCCGATTGCACTTTCTTCGGCCGGCGCGCGGGGCGCGCGGCGGCGGGCTAACCCGCGAGCTGCGCGCAATCCACCGCCAGCGTCGCGCCGCTGATCTTGCGCGCGTCGTCGGAGGCGAGGAAGACGACCGAGGCGGCGATGTCCTCCGGCTCCGCGCCGCCGCCTTCCAGCTTGGGGGCGTTGCGCATCATCAGCGGCCAGTCGATTTCGCCCTCTGGCGGCGGAGTGCGGGTCATGGCGGTGTTGACCTGCCCGGGGCAGATCGCGTTGACGCGCACGCCGCGGCTGGCGAACTCCACCGCCAGCGACTTCGTGATTCCCACGACGCCGTGCTTGGACGCGGAATAGGCGATGGTGAAGGGGACGCCGGAAAGCCCGGCGGCCGACGCCATGTTGACGATGTTCCCGCGCGAGCGGACGAGATGGGGCAGCGCCGCGCGGCACAGCGCATAGACGCTGAACAGATTGACGCGTAGCACGCGCTCGAACCGCGTTTCGTCGAACTCGATCGTCGGCCCCCAGTCGAGCATCCCGGCGATGTTGCACAGCACGTCGAGCCCGTCTTCCGTCGCCGCGGCGACCAGCGCCCGGCACGATGACGTGTCCGTCGCGTCATATTGCCGGACGCGGACCGGCCGCCCGATCGCGGCGGCGGTTTCCGCGAGGCCGGCTTCGTTGACGTCGCCCAGCGTCAGCGCCGCGCCCTCGCTCGCGAAACGCAGCGCCGCCGCGCGCCCGATGCCCGATGCCGCGCCGGTGACCAGCACCTTCTTGCCTGCGAACCGCATCCACTTCTCCGCTCTTGATTTGCGTAGATTATACCGGCATTAATCTACGCAATAATAGAAAGATATGCATTATTCATCGGCAATATGCGTCTAGTTGACGCGAAACGGAGAGGGAATCGCTCTTGTCGAATCTCGAAGCACGCATCGACCGGCTCGAATCGCTCGACCAGATTCGCCAGCTTCCCGCCAAATATGCCCTGGCGCTCGACATGCGCGACATGGACGCGATGGTCTCGTTGTTCCCGGCGGACGTGCGCGTCGGCAAGGAGGCGAGCGGCCGGGCCGCGTTGCGTGCCTATATGGACCGCACCCTGCGCTCGCCCTTCACCGGCACGTCGCACCATATCGGCGGCCATGTCATCGAGTTCGACGATGCCGATCATGCGCATGGCGTGGTCTATTCGAAGAACGAGCATGAGACGGGCGACGAATGGGTCATCATGCAGATGATGTATGTCGACGATTACGTCCGCGCCGAAGGCCGCTGGCATTTCGCGCGGCGGCTGCCGCTCTACTGGTATGCCACCGATCTCAACAAGCCGCCGGTCGGTGCGAACAAGATGCGCTGGCCGGGGACGGAATGGGTGGAAGGGAATTTCCACAAGCTCTTTCCGAGCTACGACGAATATTGGGCGCGGGACGGGGATAGCGGCGGCCCGGTCGCCGAGCCAGCGCCGCTGGAGGGATTCCTCAACGCGATGCGCCGGGGGCAGGCCGCGCCGCGCGTGAAGGTGCGGGCGGATTGAGAGGACAGGAAATACGATGACCACCACGAGATTCCCGCATCTGCTTTCCCCCGGCCGGATCGGGCGGATGGAGTTGCGCAACCGCATCGCCGTCACCGCGATGGGCGCGAGCCTCGCCGAGCACGACGGCCAGTGCGGCGAGCGCATCATCGCCTATCACGCCGAGCAGGCGCGCGGCGGCGTCGGCCTCATCATCACCGGCGTGGCGGGAGTGGCATGGCCGGTCGGCGCCAACCAGGAGGGGCAGATCGCGATCTCGGACGATCGTTTCCTGCCCGGCCTCACGGCGCTGGTCGATGCGGTCCATGCGCATGGCGCGAGGATCGTGCCGCAGCTCCACCACGGCGGCACGGCGGCGATGGAGGACCTGCTCGCCGGGCGGCCGATCTGGACGCCTTCGGTGCCCGAGGCGCGGGGCGGGGACTTCACCGCCGCCTTCCTGATCGAGGAGATCATGCGCGCGCCGTTCGGGCGCATCAAGGGCGTCGAGCTGAAGGTGATGACGGTGGAGGATATCCGCCTCGTCGTCGATCAGTTCGCCGCCGCCGCCGACCGGGCGAAGCGCGCCGGGTTCGACGGGGTGGAGATCCATGGCGGCCACGGCTATCTCCTGTCCTCCTTCATCTCCCCCAAGACGAACAAGCGCACCGACGATTATGGCGGCCCGCTGGAAAACCGCGTGCGCTTCCTGCTGGAGGTGATCGCGGCGGTGCGCGCGGCGGTCGGGCCGGACTTCCCGATATGGTGCAAGCTCGATTCGCGCGAGGTCGGCAAGGAAGGCGGCATCACGATCGAGGATGCGATCGCGACGGCGCGGATGGTCGAGGCCGCCGGGGTCGATGCGATCACCGTCACCGCCTATCACGATGTTGGCCAGCCGAAGCTGCACAGCGGCTCGCACACGCCGCACGAGCCGGGGCTGAACATCCCCTTCGCGCGAAAGATCAAGGCGGCGGTGGGCGTGCCGATCATCGCCTCCGGCCGGATCGAGCCGGAGGTGGGGGATGCGGCGATCGCGGACGGCTCGCTCGATTTCGTGTCGATGGGGCGCAAGCTGCTGGCGGACCCGCACCTGCCGAACAAGCTGGCGGCGGGGCGGCCGGAGGACGTGCTGCCCTGCATCTATTGCTACACCTGCATCAGCGCGATCTACGTCTGCGATCCGCTGCGCTGCGCGGTGAATCCGGAGACGGGGTTCGAATATCTCCGTCGCGAGCCTCCGGCCGCCCCGCCGAAGCGCGTGGTGGTGATCGGCGGCGGCCCGGCCGGGATGGAATCGGCGCGACGGTTGCGGGTGAAGGGGCAGGAGGTGATCTTGCTGGAGGCCGGTGCGCGGCTCGGCGGCACGTTGCGCTTCGCCTCGCTCGCCTATCCCGCCAACGAGCGGCTGCTCGACTGGCTTCAGCGGCAGGTGGCGGAATCGGGCGCGGAGGTGCGGCTCAAAACGCCCGCGACGCCCGAATTGCTGCGCTCGCTGAGGCCGGATGCGGTGATCGTGGCCACCGGCGCGCGGCGCGGGATGCCGCCGATCCCGGGCGGCGACCTGCCCAACGTCCTCTCCGGCGACGACATGCGCAAGATGATGCTGGGCGAAAGCTCGGAGGAACTGAAGCGCAAGACCAGCCTCGCCACCCGCCTAGCGACGAAGCTGGGCGCGGCGACCGGCCTCACCGCCAACCTCGATTTCGTGCGCAAGGCGACGCGCCAGTGGATGCCTTTGGGCGATCATGTCGTGATCGTCGGCGGCGAGCTGGTCGGGCTGGAGCTGGCCGAGTTCCTGATCGAGCGCGGCCGCACGGTGACGGTGGTGGACGACGCGCCGCGCTTCGGCGCGGGGCTGACGGTGGTGCGGCGGATGCGCCTGCTCGATGAGTTGCGCGAGCATGACGTCGCGATGTTCCCCTCCGCCTCGGATATCCGCATCGAGCCGGGGTTCGTGTGCTTCAACGACGCGGGCGGCGAGGCGCGGCGGCCGCGCGCCGATCACGTCATCGTCGCCAAGGGCGCGACCGGCGACGAGGCGCTGGCCGACGCATTGCGCGCCGAGGGCTTCGCGGTCCAGGCGATCGGCGATTGCACCGGCGTCTCCTATATCGAGGGCGCGATGCGCGGCGCGGCCGGAGCGGTGGAGGCGATCCTCTCGCCGCAGCCGGCCACGGCGATGGCGGGGTGACCTTGCCCCGCCAGCCCTTCGCGGGTCGCACGCCCGCGCCGCACGAGATGGTCTCGGTCGCGCCGGGCATTCGCTGGCGCAGCGTGCCGGTCCCCGGTCCGCTGGGCGACGTGAACTGCTGGCTGGTCGATGACGGCGACGGCGTGGCGATCGTCGACACCGGCTATCACAATGACGCGACGCGCGACGGCTGGGCGGCGGCGCTGGCGGGCGAGCGGGTGACGCGGGTGATCTGCACGCATTACCACCCCGATCACAGCGGGCTGGCGGGCTGGCTGTGCCGCGAATATCGCGCGCCGCTGGTGATGACGCGGGTGGAGTGGCTGGAGCTGCACCGCTTCGCCTCGGGCGCGGACGGCGTGCCCGAGGAGATCGTCGATTACTGGCGCGCGGCGGGCTGGACCGATGACCAGATCGCGCAATCGATTCGCGGGTGGAGCGGCTATGCCCGGCTGGTCGGCGCGCCGCCGCAAAGCTTCCGCCGCATCGCCGAGGGCGACCGGCTGGCGCTGAATGGCGTGGACTGGCGCGTCGTGATCGGCAGTGGGCACAGCCCCGAACATGCCTGCCTGCTCGACGAGCATGGCGGGGTGCTGATCGCCGGCGACCAGGTGCTGCCGGGGGTCAGCCCCAATGTGTCGGTCACGCTGAGCGAGCCGGAGGGCGATCCGCTGGGCGACTGGCTTGCCTCGATCGCGAAGCTGCGATCACTCGACGCCGGGTTGCTGGTGCTGCCGGGGCATGGCGAGCCGTTCTACGGGCTTCACGAACGGCTCGATGCGATGGCGCTGGTTTACGAGCGGCGGTTCGATCGGCTCCACGCGCTGCTGGCCGAGCCGCGCCGGGTGGTCGATTGCTTCCCCGCCCTGTTCCGCCGCGCGATCGTGCCGGAGATGGTGAGCATGGCGACCGGCGAGACCTTGTCGCACCTGCGCCGGCTGGAGCTGGACGGTCGCGCGACCCGCGAGATGCGCGACGGCGTGTGGTGGTTCGCCGCCGCCTGAGGACCGTCAGAAGAAGTAGCTGCCGCCGTTCGCCACGACCACCGATCCGGTGGTGAAGCTGGCGTCGTCGCTGGCGAGCCAGGCCACCGCCGCCGCGATCTCCTCCGGGCGGGCGAGGCGGCCGAGCGGCACCGCCGCCTCCATCGAGGTGATCCACTCCGCCGGGATGCCCTGCATGATCGGCGTATCGGTCGGCCCCGGCGCGACCGCGTTGACGCGGATGCCGCGCGGGGCAAGCTCGCGCGCGAGCTGGCGGGTCAGGCCGATCACCGCCGCCTTGGACGCGACATAATGCGGCGAGCCTTCGCCCGATTGCGCGCTGGTCGAGCTGATGTTGACGATCGCGCCGCCCGCCTTGTCCTCGGCCAGCACGCGGACGAATTCGCGCGCGAGGAAGAACGCGCCGTCGAGATTGACCGCCATCACCCCGCGCCAGCCCGCGTCCTCCATGTGGATGAGCTGGTCGGCGAAGGCCGTCGGCGTCTCGCCCGCCGCGATCTGGGCGTTGCGTGCCGCCATGCCCGCGTAGAAAGGCTCGCTGCCGTCGCCGGGCGCCGCGCCGATCCCGGCGTTGCTCACCGCGATATCGAGCCGCCCGAACGCCGCGCGCGCCTCGCGCACGGCGGCGGCGACCGAGGCGCTGTCGCTCACGTCGCAGCGGATCGCGAGCGCGCCGGGGGAATCCTCCACCTTGAGGTCCAGCGCCGCGACCCGCGCGCCTTCCGCCGCCAGCCGCTCGACGATGGCGCGACCGATGCCGCGCCCCGCGCCGGTGACGATCGCGCCGCGTCCCTCAAGCCGTCCCGTCATATCGATATCCTCAGTCGTTGGTGCCGGTCATGTCGCGCGCGGCGAGATAGCCGAAGGTGAGCGCCGGCCCGATCGTCACGCCCGCGCCGGGATAGCTCTCGCCCATCGCGGAGGCCGCGTTGTTGCCTACCGCGTAGAGGCCGGGGATCGGCTTGCCCTCGCCGTCGACCACCCGCGCGCGCTCGTCCGTCGCCAGACCGCCGTTGGTGCCGATGTCGCCCGGATGGATCGGCATGGCGTAGAAGGGGCCCTTGGCGATCGGCGCGAGCGACGGATTGGGTGTGACGCGCGGATCGCCGTACATCTTGTCATAGGCCGCCTCGCCGCGATGGAAGTCCGGATCCTCGCCCTTTGCCGCATGGGCGTTGAAGCGGGCGACGGTGGCGGCGAGCGTCGCCGGGTCCGCACCGATCCTCGCGGCGAGTTCCTCGATCGTGCGGCCCTTGCGCACGATCTTGCGTACGCCCTTCGACTGGAGCGCGTCCGGCACCAGCGGGAGCAGTGGCCCCATCGGATATTTGTGGCGGAAGCCATGGTCGAAGATCATCCAGCTCGGATCGGCGTCGCCATGCTCGCGCTGACGCGCCGCCATCTGCTGCCCGACGATATGATAGGACGCCGCTTCGTTGAGATAGCGCTTGCCCGACTGGTTGACCATGATGCAGCCCGGCAGCGCGCGCTCGATCGTACAGAGCCGCCCGCGGTCCTCGCCCGGCACGTAGAATACCGGCGCGGCCCAGGCGGACTGCATGTTCATCGTCGCCGCGCCGACCGCCGCACCGGCGCGGATCGAATCGCCGGTGTTGCCGGACGTGCCGCCGCTGTAGAGCGCGCGCGGATAGCTTGGCGCATAGGCGTCGCGCATCGCCTGGTTCTTGTCGAACCCGCCCGCCGCCAGCACCACGCCGCGCCGCGCGCGGATGCGCACCGGGCGCCCCTGATGCTCGGCCACCACGCCGGCGATGCGCCCATCTTCCTCGATCAGCTCGCGCATCGGGGTTTCGAGCCACACCGGCACGTTTTTCTTGTTGAGCGCGATCCGCAGGCCGCCGAGCAGCGCGTTGCCCAGCGTCAGCCGCCGGTCCTTGCGCGAGCGCAGGCGGAAGGGGAGGTCGAACCAGTAGCGCGCCAGCGACTTGGCGAGATGCATCTGCCAGCCCTTCGCGCGGAACAGCAGCATATAGGTTTCGTCGAAATGCCAGTTCAGATAGCCGAACAGGCTCGCCGCCGGGGAGGCGAAGCGCAACGTCTCCACGTCGCGGCCGAGCTGCCGCCCGTCGATCGGCAACGGCATGTGCGTGCGATAGCCGGTCGGGCTGCCGCCGGGGTTCTCGGCGTGATAGTCGGGATAGGGGAACGCGTGGTATTCGATCGACGTATGCCGCGTCAGCCAGCGCAGCATCGGCGCGGCGTTCGAGACATAGGCGCGGATATTGGCATCCGGCACGTTATCGGCAGACAGCGCGCGGACATAGGCGAAGGCGTCCTCCACCTTGTCGTGGAAACCCGCGGCCGCCGCCTGATCGCTCGCCGGAATCCAGATGCCCGCGCCGGAAGTGGCGGAGGTGCCGCCCCACAAAGGTTCCTTCTCGATCACCAGCACGTCGGCATGAGCGTCGGCGGCCACCAGCGCGGAGAGCAATCCGCCCGCGCCGGACCCCACGACCAGAACGTCGACTTCCTTGTCCCACCCCATTGCGTTCACCCCTTGGCTGTCGATCGGTCAGGACGGCAGGTAGAGCTGCGCCGCCTTGCCGCCGTCGACCGGAAGCGCGGTGCCGGTGATATAGCTCGCCGCGTCGGAGAGCATGAAGATGATCGCCTCCGCCAGCTCGTCCGGCTCGCCGCCGCGCCCCATCGGGATCGCGTCGGCGGTCTTGGCGGCGGTGTCCGGAGCCTTGGACGCGAAATCCTCGGTGCTCGGCGTCTGCACCTGCCCCGGCACGATCGCGTTGACGCGCACGCCCGAGCGCGCCGCCTCCATCGCGGCGACGGCGGTGAACTGGATCAGCGCCGCCTTGGACGCGGAATAGCTCGCCATATAAGGCGCGGCGCGGATGCCGCAGGAGGAGGAGATGTTGACGATCGAGCCGCGCCTCGCCGCCATCATGATCTTCAGCGCCGCCTTGGTGCCGACGAACACCGCGTCCGCATTGACCGCGAAATCCTTGCGCCAGTGATCGAGCGTCAGCTTGCCGATCGGCGCGTAATGGACCGACATGGCGTTGTTCACCAGCATGTCGAGCCGGCCATGCCGCGCGGCGACATCCTCGATCACCCTGGTGAAGGCGGCGTCGTCCGACACATCGAGCTGAACGGCCTCGACCTTGCCGACCTTCGCGATCTCGGCGCGGGCTTCCTCCAGCTTCTCGGGGCGGCGGGCGCAGATGACGACGGTGGCGCCCCGCTGGGCGAGCAGCCGCGCGGTGGCGCGGCCGATTCCGTCGCTACCCCCGGTGATGATCGCGACGCGCCCGGTGAAATCCTGGCTCATTGAGGCATCCTCTCGATAAATTTAACGCATTCTGTGGTCATATTTGCGAAATTGTCAACGTTGTGCGTAGGTGATAGTGGATTATATTACGAATCTGGAGAGGATGCGTTGAAATGATGACCGGGAAGGTCGCACTGGTCACGGGCGCCGGGCAAGGCGTTGGTGAAGGCATTGCGCTGGCATTGGCGAGCGAGGGCGCTGTGGTCGCGGTCACGGGCCGCACGATCGAGAAGCTCGATCGCACCTGCGCGCTGATCGCGGAGCGCGGGGGCGTGGCGATCCCGCTCGCCTGCGACGTGAAGCAGCCGGCGGATCTCGCACGGATCGTGGAGGAGACGGCCACGCGGCTCGGCGGGATCGACATCCTCGTCAACAATGCGCAGGAAGTGCCGAACGGCAAGCTGATGGACATAACCGACGAGGCGTTCCTCGCGGGTTTCGAATCCGGCCCGCTCGCCACGCACCGGCTGATGAGGCTGGTCCATCCGCATCTGGTGGCGCGCGGGGGAGGGGTGATCATCAACCTCATCTCCTCCGTCACGGTGCGGTGGGACATGGCGGGCTATGGCGCCTATGCGGCGATCAAGAAAGCGATCCATGCGCTCACCCGCGCGGCGGCGGCGGA
Organism: Sphingomonas sp. 67-36; assembly: GCA_001897375.1. Lineage (GTDB taxonomy): Bacteria > Pseudomonadota > Alphaproteobacteria > Sphingomonadales > Sphingomonadaceae > Sphingomonas. The sequence goes on from MKSU01000026.1 coordinate 12,241, forward strand.
ATGGGGGCGGCAGGGCATCCGCGCGCTGTCGATCGCGCCGCATGCCGAATCGCCGGGCCTCAAATGGTGGATGAAGAACAACCCGGAGGAAGCGGAAGCGTTCTTCCGCACCATCCCGCTCGGCCGCGTCGGCCGGCTGGAGGAGGATATCGGCCGCGCCGTGGTGGCCTTGTGCTCGCCGGACATGGCCTATCTCACCGGGGCGGTGGTGCCGCTCGACGGCGGGCAGGCCAATTTCGGCTGAATCTAGGGAGAGGATGAGATGACGGAACCGAAGATCGCGCTGGTCACGGGCGCGAGCCGTGGCGCGGGCGCGGGGATTGCGCGTGGGCTGGGCGAGAAGGGGATGACGGTGTACGTCACCGGCCGCACGGTGACGCCGGGCGATGCGCGCGGCTGGGACGGCACGGTGCTGCCCGGCACGGTCGCGGAAACGGCGGCGGAAGTGACGAAGGCGGGCGGCAAGGGCGTGCCGGTGATGTGCGACCATGCCGACGACGCGCAGGTCGCCGCGCTGTTCGATCGGATCGCGGCGGAGGCCGGGCGGCTCGACATCCTCGTCAACAACGCCACCTATATCCACCACCAGCTCATCGAGAAGAAACCCTTCTGGGAGAAGGAGCTGGATGCGGCGCGCATCCTCGATGTCGGGTTGCGCTCGGCTTATGTCGCGAGCTGGCATGCGGCGCGGATGATGGTGAGGCAGGGCAGCGGGCTGATCGCGTTCGGCTCGTCGTTCGGCGCGAGTTGCTACATGCACGGCCCGGCCTATGGCGCGCAGAAGGCGGGGATCGACAAGTTCGCGCACGACATGGAGCATGACCTGCGCGGCACCGGCGTGCGCACCGTCTCGATCTGGATGGGGCCGCTCGTCACCGAGCGCTCGGCGATCGCCAGCAAGACCAACCCCGAGCAATATGAGGGCTTCATCGCCACCGCCGAGAATCCGGAGTTCACCGCGCATATCCTCTACGCGCTGGCGAGCGATCCGCGCGGGGCGGAGCTTTCGGGGCGCACGCTGATCGGGGCGGAGGTCGCGAAGGAGCTTGGCGTCACCGATCGCGGCAAGGAACGGCCGTCCTATCGCGAGATGCTCGGCAGCCCACCCGCGCCCAATCCGGCGGCGGTTTATTGAAACCGCCGGCCGGTCGCGGGGCGCTTGCATAAATGCGTAATGTATGAGAATTGATACTACGCAAATAAAGAATGATGATGGCAAAGCCCGCCGCGCACACGAAACGGGAGAGGATGATGGCCGCGCAATTCCACCTCGCCGATTTGTTCGAGATCGTTGCCGGCGCGGTGGGCGACCGGATCGCCATCCTGCATGACGGCGGCGCGGTCAGCTATGCCGGGCTGAACGCTCGCGCCGACCGACTCGCCACGGCGCTCGCCGATCGCGGGATCGGGCGGGGGGATACGGTCGGCCTCTATCTGATGAACGGGCCGGAATATCTGGAAGGCTTCCTCGCGGCGATGAAATGCGGGGCGGTGCCGTTCAACATCAACTATCGCTATCGCGCCGAGGAGCTGCGCTACCTGCTCGACAATGCCGATGCGGCGGCGGTGATCCACGGCGCGGAGTTCACGCCCGTGCTGCGCGCGATCCGCGGCGACCTGCCGAAGCTAAAGGTGGCGGTCGCGGTGGAGGACGGATCGGGCGAGGATATCGCCGGCTCGGAAGGCTATGACGACCTGCTCCGCACCGCGCCGCGCACCGGCTTCGCGCGGAGCGAGGACGATATCGTCCTGATCTACACCGGCGGCACGACGGGGATGCCCAAGGGCGTGATGTGGCCGCACAAGGCGTTCCTGTTCGGCTGCCTCGGCGGCGGTGGGCATTTCCACCCTGCCGGGCCGATCGCCGCGCCGGAGGATATCGCGATCCGCGCGCGCGAGGGGCATCCGCTGCGCTTCATGCCCGTCGCGCCGCTGATGCACGGGGCGGCGACCTGGGGAAGCTGGTCGGCGCTGCTTGGCGGGCTGACTTTGGTGCTCGATCCCGTCCGCCACTTCGATCCCGAGGCGATCTGGGACAAGGTGGAGCGCGAGCAGGTCAACATCATCGCGATCGTCGGCGACGCGATGGCGGTGCCGCTGCGCGACGCGCTCTATGCGCACCCCGATCGCTGGAACCTTCGGCATGTCGTGAATTTCGGATCGGGCGGCGCGGTCTTCTCCGCGCACGTCAAGGCCGACATCAAGGCGAAGCTGCCGCCGCACGCCTCGATCACCGACGGCATGGGATCGAGCGAGACGGGCATCTCCGGCATGGCGGAGGCCAGCAGGGACGGCGTGATGCGCCTCCCCGCCAACGAGGACCAGCAGGTGGTGCTCGACGATCGCTTCGCCGTCGCCGGGGAGACGGGGCTGATCGCGCGCAGCGGGCATACGCCGGTCGGCTATTACGGCGATCCGGCGAAGACGGCCGAGACCTTCCGCACGATCGGCGGGCGGCTGTGGGCGGTGAGCGGCGACAGCGGCACATTCGACGCGGACGGGAAGATCACGATGCTCGGCCGGGGATCGACCTGCATCAACACCGGTGGTGAGAAGGTCTTTCCCGAGGAGGTGGAGACGGCGCTGCGCACGCATCCCGCGATCCTCGACGCGGTGGTCGCGGGGCAGAAGGACGCGCGCTGGGGCGAGCGGGTGGTGGGGATCGTCTCCCGCCGCGATGGCGTCGCGCAGCCGTCGTTCGAGGAGGTTTCAGCGCATCTGAAGCGGCAGCTCGCCGGCTACAAGGTGCCGAAGGCGCTGGTATGGGTCGACGCGGTGAAGCGCTCGCCCGCCGGCAAACAGGATTATCGCTGGGCGAAGGAGCTTGCAGGCACAGCATGACCACTATCGATCCAACCGTCGCGCGACTCACCGCCCCCGGCACGCCCTTCGCGATCGGCGAGCAGGACGGGATGCGCCGCTTCGTCAACGCGCCCGCCAGCCTCGACACGCTGATCGAGAGCGCGCGCCGGCACGGGGACGCGACCTTCGTCGTCGAGGGCGCGGCGCGGCTGACCTTCGATGACATATTCGCGCGCCGCGACGCGCTGGCGGCGGCGCTGCCGGTCGCGCCGGGCGAGCATGTCGTGATCTGCATGCGCAACCGCGCGGAATGGATGATCGGCTTCCTCGCGGTGATGCGCGTGGGCGGCGTGGCGGTGCTGGTCAACAGCCGCGGCGCGCCGGCCGAATTGCGCGCGGCGGTGGAGGATTTCGCGCCGCGCCTCGTGCTCGCCGATCGCGAGCGCGCCGACCTGCTGCGCCAGTCCGGCTATGACGGCGAGATCCTCGAGGCGAAGGACTTCCCGCTGACCGGCGGCGCGGATTTCGTGCCCCCGGCGCGCGGACGGGACGATCCCGCGACGGTGCTGTTCACCTCTGGCACCACCGGCCGGGTGAAGGGCGCGGTGCTGACCCACGGCAACATGGTGACGGGGCTGATGAGCGTGCAGCTCTCCGGGCTGATGGTGCTGCACGATGTCGCGCGCAAGATGGGCGTCGCGCCGGAAACGCTGATGGTCGGGCGGCCGCAGTCGGCGGCGCTGCTGGTCTATCCGCTGTTCCACATCTCCGGCCTCGTCGCCAATTTCCTGATGCCGCTGCTCGGCGGCGGCAAGGTGGTCATCATGCGCCGCTGGGACGCGGAGGAGGCGCTGCGGCTGATCGCGGCGGAGCGCATCTCGATGTTCTCCGGCGTGCCGACGATGCTGTGGGACGTGCTGCACCGCGCGAAGCTGGCGGATGCGGACCTGTCGTCGCTCACCAACATTGCCTCGGGTGGGCAGGCGCTGCCGATCAACCTGCTCGACGCAATCCGCGAACACTGCCCCAACGCGGCGATGGGCACCGGCTACGGCATGACCGAGACGGCGGGCACCGTCGCCATGGCGGTGGGCGAGGATTTCATCCGCCGCCGCGCCGCCACCGGGCGCGTCCTCGATCTCTACGAGGTGCGGATCGAGGGGCCGGACGGCGAGCCACTGCCGCCGGGCGAGGCGGGCGAGATCGTCATTCGCGGGCCGACCGTGATGCAGGGTTACTGGAACCGCCCGGAGGAAACCGCCGCCGTGCTCAGCCCCGACGGCTGGCTGCGCACCGGCGACATCGGTTACGTCGATGACGAGAATTACCTGTTCATCGTCGACCGCAAGAAGGACATGGTGATCTCCGGCGGCGAGAACATCTATTGCGCCGAGGTGGAGCGGGTGATGAGCCTGATCCCCGAGGTGATCGAATGCGCCGCCTTCGGCCTGCCCGACGAGCGGCTCGGCGAGCGGCTCGTCGCGGTGGTGATGGGCGAGGGGCTGGACGAGGATCGCGTCCGCCATCACGTCGGCGAGCATCTCGCACGCTACAAGGCGCCGGTCCGCGTCGGCATTTCCCCCGTGACCCTGCCGCGCAACGGCCTCGGCAAGGTCGACAAGGCGCAACTCCGTTCACTCTGGCCGCAGCTCGCGGGAGACCGATAACATGCCCATGCCCAAGGATATCAAGATCGTCGACTGTATGCTCGGCATCCCCCACGCGGAGGATCGCGGCGACTGGTACGACAGCTTCCGCCCGCTGCTGAAGGATGCGCAGTCGCGCGAACAGTTCGCGATGCCCGCGCAATATATGTTCAAGGACATCCCGGAGACCGGCAAGGTCGACGATTTCGTCAAATGGACGGTCGACCAGATGGACCGTTTCAACATCGAGAAGGCGCTGGTCGGCTGGAACGACAACGACACCTCGCGCCGCGCCAAGGAACGCTATCCCGATCGCTTCTTCTTCGACCTGCCGTGCAATCCCAATAACGGCGTGGACGAGGTGCGGCGGATCAAGCGCATCCATCAGGAGGTGGGCCTGTCCGCGATCAGCGTCTTCCCGTCGGGCACGCTGCCGCAGGTGGCGATCAACCACAAATATATGTTCCCGCTCTACACCTGCGCGGCGGAACTGGGCATTCCGATCCTGCTCAACGCCGGTATCCCCGGCCCGCGCATCCCGATGGAGACGCAGAAGGTCGAGCATCTCGACGAGGTGTGCTGGTTCTTCCCCGATCTCAAGGTGGTGATGCGCCACGGCGCGGAGCCGTGGGAGGCATTGGCGGTGAAGCTGATGCTGAAATGGCCGAACCTCTATTATTCGACCAGCGCCTTCGCGCCGAAACACTATCCGAAGGCGATCATCGATTACGCCAACACGCGCGGCGCCGACAAGATCATCTACGCCGGATACTTCCCGATGGGGATGAGCCTCGACCGCATCTTCGCCGATATGCCGAACGTGCCGTTCAAGGACGAGGTGTGGCCGAAATTCCTGCGTGAGAACGCGATCAAGGTCTTTGGTTTGGGAGAATGACGATGTCCGATACCGAAAAGGAAAAGAGCGCCCCCGTCGATGCGCGCGTCCCTCCTGTCGCGGTGTGGCAGGTGCTGGAGAAGCTGAAGGGCCAGGACCTGATCGACTGGCGCGTGGCGGAGGTGAAGAACCGCCCGTCGGTCAAGGAGCGCAACCTCGACATGGGGTTCCCGTTCGGCTGGTATCCGGTGATGCTGTCGAGCGAGCTGGAAGCGGGCGTGGTCAAGCCGCTGCGCTATTTCTCGACCGATCTCGCGATCTGGCGCGGGATGGACGGCCGGGTGCGGATGCTCGACGCTTATTGCAAGCATCTCGGCGCGCATCTCGGCCATGGCGGGCGGGTGAGCGGCAATCTGATCGAATGCCCGTTCCACGCCTGGCGCTATGATGGCGAGGAAGGCGTGGTGAAGGAGATCCCCTATGCCCGCGCGATCCCGCCGCAGGTGAAGCGCAAGTGCACGCGCACCTGGCATGTCGAGGAAGCCAACCGCTGGATCTGGATGTGGTATCACCCGCAGGACGTCGCGCCCTTGTGGGAGGTGGTCGAGCTTCCCGAGGCGAGCGATCCCGAGTGGACCGATTTCGAGGTCTATGAATGGAACGTCTGGGGCAGCCTCCAGAACATGGCCGAGAACGGCGTCGATTTCGCGCACTTCCAGTTCATCCACGGCACCGCCAACATGCCCAAGGCCGAGATGCGCTGGAGCGACTGGGGGCGCGGCGCCGACGTCCGCGCCAGGATGGGCACGCCGCAGGGTGAGGTCGACGGCTGCATCTCGTTCGACACGGTCGGTCCGGGCCAGAACTGGACGCGCTTCACCGGCATTTCGGAGACGCTGCTGGTCGCCTGCCTTACCCCGGTGGAGCAGGACCATATCCACGCGCGCTTCTGCTTCACCCAGCCCAAGGCGCAGGCGGAAGGGCCGATGGGCGGGCTTGCCCGCGCGATGATCAAGGATATCTGCAAGCAGTTCGATCAGGACAAGGTGGTGTGGGACCGGCAACGGTTCGAGCCGAACCCGATCATCTGCGACGGCGATGGCCCGATCCCGCAATTCCGGCGTCACTACAGCCGCTTCTACGCCAAGCCCGATGGCGGCCCGGAGGGGGGCAAGGTCGAGCCGCTGAAGGTGGCGAGCTGATGGCGCATGCGGCGGAGCGGCTGCTGGACGAGCAGGACGCGCTTGGCCTCGCGTCACTGGTGAAGGCCGGGGAGGTTTCCCCGGCCGAGCTGCTGGAGGCCGCGATCGACCGCGCGGAGGCGCGCAATCCGCAGTTCAACTTCATGGCGCAGCGGCACTACGAATACGCCCGCGCCACGGTGGCGCGCGGCGTGCCGGACGGGCCGCTGGCGGGCGTGCCGTGGCTGCTCAAGGACCTCAACACCTATATCGCGGGCGAGCTGACCGAGAACGGCAGCCGCCTCTATCGCGGCAATCGCGCGACGCAGACATCGGAGCTGGTGCGCCGCATCGAGCGCGCCGGGATGGTGATCTTCGGCAAGACCACCACGCCGGAGTTCGGCCTGACCGGCACGACCGAATCCGCCCTGTGCGGCGTGACGCGCAATCCGTGGAGCCCCGAGCATATCGCCGGCGGCTCGTCGGGCGGCGCGGCGGCGGCGGTGGCGGCGGGCGTGGTCCCGGCGGCGCATGCGACCGACGGTGGTGGTTCGATCCGCATCCCCGCATCGTGCTGCGGGCTGTTCGGATTGAAGCCCAGCCGGGGCCGCGTGCCGATGGGGCCGGCGCGCACCGAAGGGTGGGGCGGCCTCTCCGCGCACCATGCGGTGACGCGCAGCGTGCGCGATTCCGCCGCGATCCTCGACGCCACGCACGGCATCGAACCGGGATCGCGCTACGGCGCGCCGGCGCCGGCGGAAACCTTCCTCTCGCAGGTGGGGCGCGATCCGGACCGGCTGCGCATCGCGCTGACGACCACGGCGCCCTCCGGCACGCCGGTCGATCCCGAATGCGTCGAGGCGACGCGCGCCGCCGCGCGATTGTGCGAGAGCCTCGGCCATATCGTCGAGGAGGTGACGCCGCCGATCGACGCCGCCGCCTACGGGCAAGCCTCGTTCGTGCTGATCGCGGCCTCGGTCGCCGCCGATTGCGAGCAGCGCGCCGCCGCGCTCGGCAAGGCGCTGGACACCGATCTGGTGGAGCCGATGACCCTCGGCTTCATCGATTACGGCAGGAACGCCAGCGGGATGGATTTCGCCCGCGCCAATGCGACGGTGCAGGAGATCGCGGTGAAGCTGGCGGGCTTCATGACGGATTACGACGTGATCCTGTCCCCGACGATCGGCACCCTGCCGCTGGAGATCGGCGCGATCAGCCTGACGCCGACCACCGATTTCGAGACATGGGGCAGGGTGGCGAGCACCTTCGCCGCCTTCACCGGCGTCTATAACGGCACCGGCCAGCCGAGCATGTCCGTGCCGCTCGGCATGTCGGCCGGCGGGCTGCCGGTCGGGGTGATGTTCACCGCGCGCTATGCGGAGGAGGCGCTGCTGTTCCGCCTTGCCGCGCAACTCGAGCAGGCCGCGCCCTGGGCAGGCCGCCGCGCGCCTGCATGAGCGAAGGGCGCCCATGGTTCCAAAAAGCGGAAATTGCTTTTCTCTCAGCGGGTATGGAACGCAACTGAAGCAAAAATACCATAACACGCTTCCATTTTCGTAATTCATATTGACATTGATTACGCAAATCGAGAAAGTGCGCGCCGATCAATGGCGCGGCTGGCTCGCGCGTTGCCTAGGAGAGAAAAGATGCTGAAGGGGAGGAATCATGCGCTGTGGCTCGTGGGGGGCGTCAGCGCGCTCGCCATCGCCACGCCGGCGTTCGCGCAGGCGCAATCGCAGCAGGCGCCCGCCGCCGCGAGCGAATCCGGCTCGGGGCTGGCCGATATCGTCGTCACCGCGCAGAAGCGCGAGCAGAACCTTCAGGCGGTGCCGATCGCGATCAGCGCCATTCCCGAGGCGAAGGTCGCGCAGCTCGGCATCAAGGACGCGCAGGACATCACAGGTCTCGCGCCGAACGTGACCATCTCGGTGCCGGCGAACAGCATGGTGGCCGGCGTCATCTCGATCCGCGGCATCCCCAGCGGCGCGGTGGAATCGCTGAGCCTCGATCAGGCCAACGGCCTGTATGTCGACGGCGTCTATATCGCGCGTTCCGGCGCCGCGTCGCTTGACGTGTCGGATATCGAGCGGGTCGAGGTGCTGCGCGGCCCGCAGGGCACCCTGTTCGGCCGCAACACCACCGGTGGCGCGATCTCCTTCATCACGCGCGATCCGTCGAAGACGTTCCGGGGCAGCGTGGAGGCGGGCGCCGGCAATTACGGCCAGTGGAACGCGCGCGGCTCGATCGATCCGGGCGAGATCATGGGGATCAGCTCCACCTTCAGCTACTCGCACAGCCAGCATTTCGGCTATGTCGACAACATCCTCCAGCCCAGCCGCCTGAAGGACCCGGGCGCGCGCCAGCAGGATGCGTTCCGCGCGGCGCTGAAGGCCGATATCGGCGGCACCGGCAGCATCAAATATATCTTCGATTATTCGAATGTGCGCGGCAACTCCTATAGCTTCCAGCTCATCAACGCGTCGGACGGCTCGGCGATGCCGCCCGTGCAGGTCGACGGGCTGTCGGTGCCGATGATCGCGCAGGCGCCGGTGACGCGCTATCTCAGCGAGGCCACCTTCACCAACCCGGCCTGCGCCGCGCTCGCCGCGCCGACCCACACCTACCGCGACAAGGTGTGCTTCAACAGCGACAATGGCGCGCGCGACCAGATCTGGGGCCATAACCTTCAGATCCAGAACGATTTCGGCGGCTTCAAGATCAAGTCCACCACCGGCTACCGCATCTGGCACAGCGACAATTACGGCTCCGACATGGACGGGCTGGGCCAGATCCAGGGGCCGCTGTTCACCAGCAGCAGCGTGCTCAACGGCATGCCGCTTTCGACGTTGCAGTATATCTATCCGACGGGCGGCACGGCGGCCTATCTCGCCAGCCAGCCGGTGCCGACGACGACGCGGGACCTGTTCACCACGCAGGATTTCCGCAAGCAGAAGCAGTTCAGCGAGGAGGTCGAGGTTTCCGGCGACACCGATCATCTCGACTGGGTCGTCGGCGGCTTCTATTTCTACGAGAAGGGGTCGGAATATAACCCGCAGAATTCGGGTTACGTGCTCGACACCAATGCGGCGGTGTTCACCTCGGCTACTTTCGGCGGTCTCGCGCCGCTGCTTCAGGCGGGCAATCCCGCGCGCTACCGGCTGGTCGTGACCAACTCGCTGGTCAATTATCTGACCAATGCGGAATCGGTCGCGGTATATGGCCAGGGAACCTATTATGTCGACGGGCGCGACGGCAAGCTCAGCCTGACGGGTGGCCTGCGCTACACCTGGGACAACAAGAGCATCATCCTGTTCCAGAACGGCCCGGCCCCGCTCACCACGCCGGACAGCGCGCATGCGAACTTCCAGCGGCTGACGTGGAACGCGATGGCGCGCTACGCCTTCACGCACGACATCAGCGTCTATGCCCGCGCGGCGAGCGGCTATCGCTCCGGCGGGTTCAACCCGTCGGACACGCCGCCGCTGACCGCGTTCAAGCCCGAAAAGCTGACCTCCTTCGAACTGGGCCTCAAGAGCGAGCTGCTCAACCGCCACCTGCGGTTCAACCTTGCCGGCTATTTCAACAAATACAAGGATCTGGCGGTTACCGTCCCGGTTCCGGCGAGCAGCACGGGCGGCGCGTTCAATACCCATATCGTCAACGCGGGCAGCGTCGATTATGCCGGTGTCGAGGTCGAGGGTCAGGCGATCCTCACCGACAATTTCTCGATCGACGGCAATTTCGGCTACGTCGATGTCGACTACAAGAAGTTCAACACCTACGTGACGACGCTGCCCGGCGCGCCCGCGATCGACGCGGCCTCGATCACGCATGCGAGCTACACGTCGAAATATACGGCGAACGTCGCGCTCAACGCGCAATTCCCGATCGGCAACGACGGGGCGAAGCTGATCGCGCGCGTGGGCTATACCTATCTTTCGCCGCAATATAGTTTCGTGAACGTGCTGTCCGCTCCGTATAGCGACATGATCCAGAGCGATCCGCAGCATCTGGTCGATGCGCAGATCGTGCTCGACAAGGTTTCGCTCGGCGGGATCAAGGCGCAGGTCAAGTTCTGGGCCAAGAACCTGACGAACGAGCACAACCTGGTCCGCGCGATCGATTTCGGGCAGCTCGGCTATGCGGGCGGCTATTATGGCGAGCCGCGCACCTATGGCGCGACCGTCGGTTTCAATTTCTGAGAGTAGGCCAGGGGCGCGATCCGCCGATCCCTCACGGATCGCGCCCCGTTTTCTTGAAGGCATGACAACGATGCGCGGATTGACGGGCAAGGTCGGTATCGTCGCCGGTGGCGGGCGCGGGATCGGCGCGGCGACGGCGCGACGGCTCGGCGCGGAGGGCGCATCGGTCGTGGTCGGCGATATCGCCGGCGAATGGGCGGAGGAAGTGGCCGCCGATATCCGCGCGCGGGGCGGCAAGGCGATCGGCATGGCGCTCGACGGCACCTCGCCGGAATCGCAAGCCGCGATCGTGGCGGCGGCGCTTGCCGAATTCGGCGGGCTGGATTTCTATCACTCCAATCTCGCCGGCGGGACGCAGGGCGACGTCGATGCGCTCGATTGCCCGCTGGAGGTGTTCGACAAATCGGTCGCGATCAATTCCCGAAGCCACCTGATCGCGACGCAGGCGGCGCTGCCGGCGCTGCTGGAGCGCGGCGGCGGCGCGATGATCTACACCTCGTCGGGCGCGGCATCGGGCGGAAGCGCCTGGCAGGTCGCCTATCCGATGACCAAGAACAGCATCCATGCGCTCGCGCGGCACGTCGCTTCGCGCTGGGGCAAGCAGGGCATCCGTGCCAATGTGATCTGCCCCGGCGTGGTGCTGACCGAAGCGGTCAAGGAGCATATGACCGAGGAGCAGGTGCAGCAAAGCCATCGCCGCGTGCCCCATCCACGGCTCGGCAAGCCGGACGATATTGCGGCGGCTGTGGCGTTTCTCGCATCGGAGGACGGCGAATGGGTGAACGGGCAGGTATGGCACGTCAACGGCGGGATGCAGATGCGCGACTGACGGGCACCGCGCCCGCGCGCCGGCTCAGCAACAAATGGGTCGTGCTGTTCCTGTTGCTGGGCATCGGCCTGTTCAATCAGGGCGACCGGTTCCTGCTCGCCGGGCTGGTCGAGCCGATCAAGGCGGAATTCAGGGTCGGCGACGGCTTCATGGGGCTGCTCATGGGGCCGGCGTTCGCCTTGCTCTATTCGCTGCTGGCGATCCCGATCGCGCGCGCGGCGGATCGCATGTCGCGGATCGTCATCATCGTCGTCGGCTGCATGGTGTGGAGCGCGTTCACCGCCGCTTCCGGGCTGGCGCAGGGGCCGTGGACGCTCGCCGGCGCGCGCGTCGGCGTGGGGATCGGCGAGGCGGCGTTCCAGGCGCCGGCCTACGCGCTGATCGCCGCCTATTTCGTGCCGGAGCAGCGCGGCCGCGCCTTCGCGATCATGGGGCTGAACACCTATATCGGGCAGACCCTGGGCTATGTCGCCGGTCCGGCGCTCGCGGCGAACGCGACCTGGCGCTATCCCTTCCTCGTGATGGGGGCGAGCGGACTCGTCATCGGGCTGATCGCGCTGCTGCTGATCCGCGAGCCGCGCCACCGCATCGTCCATAGCGAGGCGCCGCCGCCCCGGCTGTCGGCGCTCGCCGCGCAGCTCGTCGGCATAGCGAGCTATCGCGCGATGATGGCGGGGATGGCGCTCGGCGTATTGTCCGGGCTGTCGTTCGGCCTGTGGGGGCCGACCCTGTTCGCGCGCGCCTATGCCATGCCGATCAAGGAGGCGAGCACGCTGTTCGGGCTGGCGTTCGGCATCGCCGGGCTGGTCGGCATGTTGTCCTTCGGGGCGATCGCGGACCGCTCCTCGAAGCGCGATCCCACCGCGCCGCTCCGCCTGGCCGCGCTCGCGCTGGCGGCGGCGACCGCACTGATCGTGATCGTCACCTGGACGCCCGGGCTGGGCGTCGCGCGCTGGCTGGCGGTGCCGTGCGGGTTGCTCGGCGGCGGCTGGTCGGTCGGCGTGGTGGTGGCGCTCCAGAACCTGTTGCCGGATCGCATCCGCGCGACCGGCACGGCGCTGGGGATGCTGGCGGTCAACCTGCTCGGCGCGGTCGGCGGGCCGTGGCTCGCGGGGGCGCTCAGCGATGCGGTGGGCGGCGATCCGACGCACAGCCTCAGGATCGGGCTGAGCATCGTGATGCCGCTGGGCTTCGTCGGTGCGTGGCTGATCTGGCGCTCGCGCCGCTCGCTCGTCGCCGATCGCGAAAGACTCGTGGAACTGGACGGCTGAGACGGCGTGCGGCGCGACCGCCATCCGCGCCGCCCCGACGACGCTTCGCCGCGCGCCGGCCCCCGACCTTTCGTTTGCGCGGCGAATTGTGCACCGCCGGGCGCGACCGTGGCCGCCCGGCGCTTGACCGGCGCGATGCTTGACCCGAAACACCGGAAGGCCGCAGGAGACGGCAATGGCTTGGAAAGGGGATTGATGGCGAATTCGGTCGCGATCGATGACGTCGATCGCAATATCGTTGAGCTGCTGCGTGAAAACGGGCGCTGCACCAACCAGCAGATCGCCGACAGCCTCGGGCTGACCGCCGCGACCGTCTCCTCGCGGATCCGGCGGATGGAGGAGGCGAACCTCCTGCGAGTCGTCGCGGTCTCCGATTTCGCGGCGCACGGCTATAACCTGCTGATGGAGGTCGCGATCGAGGTGGACGGCCGCCCCGCCTCCGATGTCGCCGCCGAGCTGGCCGAATTCCCCGAAGTGTTCGCCGCGCATCTCGTCTCCGGGCGCTACGACATCGACATCCTCGTCGCGTTGCGCGAGTTCGACGACCTGCCGCATCTGCTGCTGGAAAAATTCTCGCAGATCAGCGGCATCCGTTCGATGGTGCCCGCGATCGCAGTCGACGTGGTGAAATACCAGTTCGACGTTGCCCCCATCGAGGAGCGCGTGTCACGATGACCCTGCCCCAGTTGGATGACCTCGATCGCAAGCTGATCGACCTGCTGTCGCGCGACGCCCGCGTCAGCAACCGCAAGATCGCCGCCGATCTCGGCGTGACCGAAGGCACCGTGCGCGGCCGGATCAAACGGTTGCAGCAGGACAATCTGATCGCCTTCACCGCGATCACCAGCTTCGATCTGGTAGAGACCACCAAGCTCGCCTTCATCGCCATTCAGGCCGATGTGATGAACGTGCGCGAGATCGCGCGGAACATCGCCGACCTGCCGCAGGTGAGCAGCGTGATGATCGTGATGGGGCGGTTCAACGTCCTCGCCATCTGCCTCTTCAGCGAGCTGGACCGGCTGTACGAGGTGGCGTCCGACCTGATCCTCAGCATGCCCGGCGTCCACCATGTCGAAACCTCGATCGCGGTGCGCACGGTGAAATATGATCCGCGCATCGTGCGCATCACCAATGGCGCCCCGGTGGGAGAGCTTTCCCTGCCTGATGCGTAGGCATGATCTGATCGCATTACGCAAATTGATCGTATTGTCGGATAATCTCCGCTGATCGCGGCGTGTCTATTGCCTTTTTCCTGCGCTATGGAGTAAGCATGGCGGCAACAGGAGCACAGGAGAGGGCAGATGGCTACCACGGCCGAATACCGCCTCGGCGAGTTCACGTTCCCGCGAGGCTGGTTCATGGTTGCGACGTCGGAGGAAGTCACCGGCGTGCCGGCGGGCGTCCGCTATTTCGGCGAGGACTGGGTGCTGTATCGCGGCCAGTCCGGCCGGGCCTATATGGTCGAGGCCTATTGCCCGCACATGGGCACGCATCTGGCGAACAACCACACCAGCTATATCGTCAAGGACAAGGAACACGTCGAAGGCGAATCGATCCGCTGCCCCTATCACGGCTGGCGCTTCGGGCCGGACGGCAAGTGCGATGAGATTCCCTATTCTCCCGCGGCGATTCCCAAGGCGGCCTGCCTCAAGTCGTGGAAGCTGGTGGAGCGCGCCGGTTGCATCTGGACGTGGTATGATCCCGAAGGCGGCGAGCCGGATTACGATCTGCCCGCGTTCGAGAATTACGGGGCGCCGGGCTGGGTGAACTGGAACGTGCGGGCGCTGGGCGAGCTGGCTTCGCACCCGCAGGAGATCGTCGACAACATGGCGGACAAGGCGCACCTCGGCCCGGTCCACGGCTCGATCGACATGGTGCTGTTCGAGAACGAGTTCGACGGCGTCACCTGCCGCCAGATCCTCACCGCCGGGCACAAGACGCTGGCGGGCGACGGCAGCGAGCCGATGACCAACGATACCTGGTACGCCGGCCCCGGCATCCTGCAATCGGTGATGATCGGCGAATATCCCTCGCACATGCTGATCGCCCACACGCCGGTCGACGATGGCGTGGTGAAGGTGTGGTACGGCCTGCTGGTGAAGGCGCCGAACGACGTGCCGACCGAGGCGGATCGCGCGGTTGCCGCCGGCTATGAGCAGGCGGGGGTCGACGCCTTCGCGCAGGATTTCGAGATCTGGGGCAACAAGCGCGCCTGCATCCACCCGATGATGGTGCAGGGCGACGGCCCGTTCCACAAGGTCCGCATCTGGTACAAGCAATTCTACAATCCGCGTGAGCGGGCAGGCGAGTTCCAGAGCCGTGTCAACGGCCGGATGGTCACGAAGGGCACGCAGCAGGATCCGTGGACGGAGGCCGCATAGGGCGGCTTTCGGGCTGGCGCAGCAAGAGCAGGGTATTCGGATAATGGACGTGCTGTTCGAGCCGGTGACGCTGGGCGCTCTCCATCTGGAGAACCGCATCGTCATGGCGCCGATGACGCGCGATCGCGCCGGGCCGGACGACGTGCCCGGCGATATCATGGTGGAATATTATCGCCAGCGCGCTACCGCCGGATTGATCGTGACGGAGGGCGTCCAGCCCAGCGCGGCGGGCAAGGGCTATTGGCGGACGCCCGGCATTTACAGCGATGCGCAGATCGAAGGCTGGCGGCGCGTCGCCGATGCGGTTCATGCCGAGGGCGGTCGCATCGTGATGCAGATCATGCATTGCGGGCGCGTTGTGGTGGCGGCCAATCGCGGCTTCGCGGCGGACGTGATCGCACCCTCCGCCATCCCATGCCCCGCTCCCGTGCCGGGGCCGGATGGCGTTCCGGTCGCGACCGACATGCCGCGCGCGCTCGACGCGGCGGAGCTTCCGGCGATTGCCGCGGAGTTCGCGCAGGCCGCGCGCAATGCCCGCCATGCGGGGATGGACGGCGTGGAGCTGCATTGCGCAAGCGGCTATCTCATCAACCAGTTCCTCAATCCCGCGAGCAACCTTCGCACCGACGAATGGGGGGGCAGTGCCGGGAATCGCGCGCGTTTCCCGGTGGCGGTGCTGGCGGCGATGGCGGACGCGATCGGCGGCGACCGGGTGGGCTTCCGCATCTCGCCGGGCAATCCCTATAACGGCATGGATCCGGCCGATCCGGCGGAGACGTTCATTCCCTTCCTCCGCGCGGTGGACGGACTGGGGCTGGCCTATGCCCATGTCGTGGACATGAACCTGCCCGATCTCGATACGCTGGCGATGGTGCGCGCGCATTGGTCCGGCGCGATCATCGCCAACAATATGCTGAAGGCCGAAAGCGCGCGTGAACTGATCGCGGCGGGGCGGGCGCAGGGCATATCGTTCGGCCGCGCCTTCATCGCCAATCCCGATCTGGTGGCGCGCATCCGTGCCGGCGCGGCGCTGGCGAAGCCGGATTATGCCTTGCTCTATACCGGGGAAGCGGCGGGATATATCGACTATCCCGCTATGGCGGCAGGGCCGGTTTCGTGAGAAGCGCGGCCTTCCTGCGGCCGATTTCCTCCAAACGGAGGAAGCGGCGCGGCCCGAACCGGGCGATGCGTTCATCATGAAACCGGACGCCCAGCTCAGCCGTATCCGCCACGCGTTCCTGTCCTCGCCCGAGGAGATCATCGAGGAGGCGAAGAACGGGCGCATGTTCATCCTCGTCGACGACGAGGATCGCGAGAACGAGGGCGATCTGGTGATCCCGGCGCAGATGGCGACGCCGGAGAAGATCAACTTCATGGCGCGGCACGGGCGCGGGCTGATCTGCCTTGCGCTGGGCAAGGCGCGGGTCGACCAGCTTGGCCTCGACCTGATGAGCCGCAACAACGGCACGCGGCACGAGACCGCCTTCACCGTCTCGATCGAGGCGCGCGAGGGGGTGACCACCGGCATCTCGGCGGCGGACCGCGCGCGCACCGTGGCGGTGGCGATCGACGCGTCGAAGGGGCGCGAGGAGATCGTGACGCCGGGCCATGTCTTCCCGCTGGTCGCGCGCGACGGCGGCGTGCTGGTCCGCGCGGGGCATACCGAGGCGGCGGTGGACGTGGCGCGGCTCGCCGGCCTCAACCCCTCCGGCGTGATCTGCGAGATCATGAACGAGGACGGCACGATGGCGCGGATGGACGACCTCGTCGCCTTCGCCCAGCTCCACAACCTCAGGATCGGCACGATCCGCGACCTCATCGCCTATCGCCGTCGCCATGACCATCTGGTCGAATGCGTGGCGGAGACGCGCCTGACCAGCACTTTCGGCGGCGACTGGATCGCCAGGACCTATTTCAACAAGGTCGAGGGCACCGAGAACCTGGTGCTGATCAAGGGCCGGATCACGCCCGATCGGCCGACATTGGTGCGGATGCACGCCTTTTCGGTGTTCAGCGACATGCTCGCCGAGGTCGGCGACCGCGCGACGTTGCTGCACCGCGCGATGGCGGCGATCGGCGAGGCGGGGGCAGGGGTGATCGTGGTGCTCAACCCGGTCCGCAACGATTATCTGCGCAACCAGATGCGCTCGCATGCCGGGGCGCAGCCGCCGGCCGAGGAATTGCGCGATTACGGTATCGGCGCGCAGATTCTCGCCGATCTCGGCGTGCAGGAGATGATCCTGCTGACCGGATCGCACCGCAACATCATCGGGATCGAAGGCTATGGCCTGAACGTGGTCGAGGAGCGCCCGATCCCGGCTGAGTGAGGCCGCTCAGGCTGTCGTGGGCGCGGCCGGAAGGGCGGGCAGCAGGCGCGTCTCTTCCCAATCCACGATCAGCACGCGGTGGCTGAAACGCCATTCGCCATCCTCGCGCCGCCACTTGTCCTGATAGCGGATCGCCCAGCACAGCAAGGCCCGCGCGCCGTCGCGTTCGGAAAGGTGGTCGGCGGTGGAATAGGTCTCGCCTTCCGCCCGGTCGCCGTCGATCGTCACGAGCTGGTTGTGGACGCGATGCTGCGTCCGAACGAACAGACGCGTCAGCAGGTCGATGCTGCCGAGATTGGCCTCGCGCCCCTCGACGCGGAAGCCCGGTCCCTCGATCACGCAATCTTCGGTGAGGATACGCGCCCATAGCGCCTTATCGCGGCGATCCGCCCCGGCGGCGTAAAGCTCGGCGGTGCGGCGCAGCGCCGCCTCGTCCTCAAGCCGCGACATCGGCCTCGCCATATTGCGCGACGACCTCGGCGACGGCGTTGGCGACATCGCCGCGCGCATAGCCGAGCAGCGCCGTCTCGGCGGCATCCGGCTCATAGCGGATCCAGTTGCCGCGCCCCTGCGGGATCGCCACGTCGGGCAGCAAGGGGTGTGCCTCGTCGCGCGATTCGAGCGTCGCGGGATTGCCCGCCGCCTTGAAGAACAGGCCGAAATATTCGGCGAAGCTGAGATTCTCGTCGCCGACCAGATAGGCCTTGCCCGGCTCGCCGCGCAGCAGCGCGCCCTCCAGCGCCTCGCTGAGCGAGCGATAGGACATGAAGTTGGTGCCGCCCGCCGGGGCGAATGCCGGGATCGGCAGCTTGCCTTGCGCCCAGGCGACATAGGGCTCGAAGATCATGCTCGGCAGCCCCGGCACCGATCCGACCATGAAAGGCGCGTTGACGCTGATGACGGCGAAGCCCGGGCGCGTCTCGGCGCGCGCGCCCTCGCAGGCCATGCGGCGCGAGCGGATGTAGAAATTGCCCTTCTCCAGCTCGGGCGCGGCCTGCGGATAGAAGCTGCCGAGCTGGACGACGCGCTGCACCCCGGCCTCGCGCGCGGCGCGCATGAAGGCGGGCACGGCCTCGGCGTTGGCGCGATGGAGATGCTCCTGCGCGTCGGTGGCGGGCGGGATGTGACGCGGGTCGTTGCCGGCGGCAAACACGATCGCGTCGAAGCCGCGCAGCCGGTCGGGCGCGAAATCGCCCGCGACATAATCGCCCTTCAGGAACGGCATTCCCGCCATCGCCGTGCCCGCCGGGGCGGGATTGCGCGCGGCGACCGACACGTCATGGCCGCTTTTCGCCAGATGGACGGCGGCATGCCCGCCCAATCCTCCGGTGCCGCCGACGACAAGGATCTTCATGCTTCCATACTCCTCAAGCGGGGATTTTGAGACCATTGCCGCTGACCATCGGCACGACCGTCCACTGGCCGTCGGGCGTGCGCGTCCAGCCGGCGGCGGCGAGCGCGCCGCCGTCGACATGGATCGTCGTCCCCGTCACCCAGCTTGCCAGCGGGCTGGCGAGATAGAGCGCCGCGCCCGCGATATCCTCCGGCTTGCCGAAGCGCCCGAGCGGAATCCACTTGTCCATGTGCGCGCGGTTCTCGGGCGGGATCATGTAATCCAGCGCGACCTGCGGCGTGTCGGTCGTCTCGGGCGCGATGTCGTTGATGCGGATGCCGGCCGGGGCCAGCTCGAGCGCGAGGCATTTGGTGAGGCCGGTGACGGCTGCCTTGCACGCGCCATAGACGGCGCAATTGGGGATGCCGCGAAACGCCTCGATCGAGGTGACGCTGACGATGCTCGATCCGGGCGCCGCGGCGCGCAGCAGCGGCAGCATCGCGCGGGTGACGCGCATGACCTGCCCGAAATTGATCTCGACGATCGCCGCCACCTGATCGTCGCTCATCGCGTCGAAGGGCGCGGCGTGGAGGAAATCGCCGACATTGTTGACCAGCACGTCGAGCCTGCCGAACCGTTCGCGTATCCGGTCGGCCAGTGCCGCGACATCGGCGCTGTCGGTCACGTCGCAACGGATCGCCAATGCGGCCGGGTGGCGGGCGGCGAAATCCGCGCGCAGCTCCTCACTTACCTCGGCAATGACGACCGAAGCCCCGGCGGCGGCGAATGCCTCCGCGCAGGCGCGGCCGATCCCGCGCCCGCCCCCGGTGACGAGCACGACCTTGCCGGAAAAATCGAGCATATCCATATCGGTCGATCCTCTCCGATCGCTTTATATTCACGCAATTGACGTGTTACTAATGCATATGTCAATGTATAGCGTAAAATTTGATCGTATATATTACGAAATATGTGCATGATGTCGCCTGGCGCGCCGATGGTGGCCTTTGCCGCGGCTGGCAGCGCTCGATGAAAGGGAGAGACAATGACGCCCAGACTCAACCTGCCGGCCACCGGCGTGATCGTCACCGGCGGCGCATCGGGGATCGGGCTTGCCTCGGCCCGCGCGCTTGCTGGTGTCGGACGCCCGGTCGCGCTGTGGGATATTGCCGGCGAGAAGGCGCGGGAAGCGGCCGAGGCTATTGCGCGGGAGACGGGCGTGAATGCGATCGGCCTTGGCGTCGATATGCGCGATCTCGACGCCTATGACGCGGCGATCGCGCAGAGCCGCGCGGAAATGGGCACGATCGGCGGGTTCGTCCATGCCGCCGGGATCGTCGATATCGGCTCGATCGACGGGATGACCCCGGAAAGCTGGGAAGCGGGGATCAACACGCACCTGCGCCCGCTCGCCTTCCTCGCGCAGAAGCTCCAGCCCGATCTCGCCGCCAACAAGGGCTCGGCGATCGTCGCCATCGCCTCGATCAACGCGACGCTGGGCAATGCGGTCAACCCGATCTACAGCGCGGCGAAGGGCGGAATGCTGTCATTGGTCCGCTCGCTCGCGGACCGGCTGGCGCGCGACGGCGTGCGGGTCAACGCGGTGTCGCCGGGCCAGATATTGACGCCGATGATGAAGCCGGCGGTCGACAATCTGCCCGGGTTCTTCGAGAAGCGCATCCTGCTCGAACGGCTCGGCGCGCCGGAGGAAGTCGGCAGCGTCGTGCGCTTCCTGCTGTCGGACGAGGCGAGCTACGTCACCGCCGCCGAACTGGTGGTGGACGGGGGCAATATCTCGTCGCAGCGGGTTTAATCCAAACGGACCAAGCGCGCCTTCCGCTCTCCACCTATTCCGCATCTCAACCGGATAAGGAAAGTGGAGAGCGATGAAATTCTCGATCATTTACGAAGCCCAGATGGTGGACACCTCGCGCGAGAACGAGGCCCGGACGTTCCATGAGACGATCGAGCAGGCGATGCTCGCCGAGAAAATGGGCTTCGACAATGTCTGGGCGGTCGAGCATACGGCGCTGACGCAATATGCGCACATGTCCGCTCCGGAGACTTTCCTCGCGTTCCTCGCCGGCAAGACGACGCGGCTGGGGATCGGGCATGGCGTGGTGTGCCTGCCGCCGGCGATGAACCATCCGGTCAAGGTGGCCGAGCGGATCGCGACGCTCGACATCCTGTCAAACGGCCGCGTGCATTTCGGCATGGGCAAGGGCGGCACGCAGCAGGAAGCGGGCACGTTCGGCTACGACCTCAACACGCTCCAGCCGATGATCGACGAATCCATGTACCTGATCCCGAAGATCATGGTGCAGGACGAGATCGAGCACGATGGCGAATATATCAAGATTCCGCGCCGGCCGATCCATCCCAAGCCGTTCCAGAATCCGCATCCGCCGATCTACATGGCGTGCACCCGCGAGGCGACTTTGGTGCAGGCCGGATCGCGCGGCATCGGCGCGCTCGTGCTCGGTTTCGCCGGGCCGGAGGATATCGCGAAGAAGAATGCCGTCTATCGCGAGCATTTCCACAACCGCAAGGCGGAGGATCAGGTTGGTTTCCGCCCGACCGAGCATCTCGCGGCGCTCTGCCCGTCGATCGTGCTCGACGATCGCGAGAAGGCGCGCAAGATCGGGCTGCGCGGCCAGCGTTTCTTCGTCGAGAGCCTCGCCCACTGGTATCAGGGCGGGCCGAAGCCGACGATCGACGAGGAACTGACCGCCGACCAGCAGGCGGCGATCCTCCAGCAGGAGAAGGAGGCGGTGGTCGCCTATCTCTCCGAGGAGAAGATCACGATCGGCACCGAGCATACCGGCAGCTACGAGGAGGTGCAGGACGCTTACGGCACCGCCGACGACTGCATCCGCTACGTGCAGCGCCTGTTCGATTCCGGGGCGGACGAGATCCTGTTCCTGTTCCAGATGGGCGGCGTGCCGCACACGGCGATCCTGGAGACGATCCGCAACATCGGCGAGAAGGTCATCCCGCATTTCCGCGCACAGGAGGCGGCCAGGCAGGTCGCCGCCGAATAGTCTCCCCACTCGGCCCGCCTTCACCGGCGGGCCGATTTTTTACTATCGGGAGAGAATGATGCGCGCGATCGCGATCGACGGTTTCGGCGGCCCTGAAGTTCTCCGCCTGACCGATCTGCCCAGACCGGCACCGGGGCCGGGCGAGGTGCTGGTCAGGGTGGCCTATGCCGGCGTCAATCCCGCCGACTGGAAGGCGCGCGAGGGCAAGCTGGCGCGCTATTTCGACTATCGTTTTCCGTTCGTGCCCGGCTTCGACCTGTCGGGCACGGTCGTGGAGGTGGGGCGGGGCGTCGAGGGCCTGACGCCGGGCGAGCGCGTGTTCGGCATGTCGCGGCAGGGGCAGGGCGAGAATGGCGCCTATGCCGAATATTGCCTTGCCTGGCCCGCGATGCTCGCGCCGGTGCCGCCGGGGATGAGCCTCGCCGAAGCTGCCGGGCTGCCGACGGCGGGGGCGACCGCTTATGGCGGACTGGTCGATGCCGGCGGGCTGAAGGCTGGGCAGACAGTGCTGGTCAACGGCGGCGCGGGTGGGGTCGGCAGCCTTGCGATCCAGATCGCCCGCGCGGCCGGCGCGCGCGCCGCGGTGACGTGCAGCGCGCGCAACGCCGATTATGTCCGGTCGCTCGGAGCGGAACGCGCGATCGACTACGCCAGTGAGGAGGTGGTGGCCGCCGCGCGCGACTGGGCGGAAGGCGGCGTCGATCTGGTGCTGGACGCGGTGGGCCTCGGCACATTGCTTGCGTACGCGACGGATCTGGTGAAACCCGGCGGCGCCTTTGTCGAGATAGAGACGCTGATCTCGCACGCGAGCGAGACGGACGTCGCCGCCGCCGCGGCACGGGGGGTGCGCATCCTGTCCAATATGGTCGCCGTGACGCGGCAGCCCGAGCATCTGGCCGGTCTCGCCGGATTGTGCGTGCAGGGGCGGATCAAGCCCGCTCCGGTCGAGGTGCTGCCACTGGCGAATGCCGCCGAGGCGCACCGCCGTGTCGAAGACGGCCATGTTCGCGGCAAGATCGTGTTGCGCGTGGACGATGCGGAGGAACGGTCGTGAACGACGTGCCGCGCGTGTACGTCCTCGACGATCTGATCGCGAAGCCGGGCGAGGGGCGCACACTGCTCGATGCCTATATGGCCGATTATGCGCCGGGCGCGCGGGCGCGGGGCATGACGCTGGAGCATATATTGGTCAGCCCGCCATTATGGATGGACGACCAGCCGAATACGATCAGCATCACCTGGAGCGTCGCGGGGGCGGCGGGCTGGTGGGCGATGCGGCTGGCCGCCGGGGCCGACCCCGGCGCGACCGCCTTCTGGGCGGCAGCGGGCGACCGGCTCCTCGGCCGCACGCGCCGCTTCGCCGCTGCGCCCGACGATGTGGAGTCGCTCTGCCATGGCTGATTTCACCGCGTTGCTCACGCTGCGGGCGGATGCGGATCGCGCGGTGGTCGCGCGGACGTTCGCCGATGCGACGCTCGTCGCGCCGACCTTGCCGGGGGCGTTCGAGGGCGGCGACCTGATCGTCCATCACCGTGGCGGCGGCGACATTCCCGTCGACCCGGCGGTCGCGCATATCGATGGCGCGGTTTACGAAACCATTGCGGAGGGCGGGGCCGAGCCGGGGCTGCGCGGCGGCGTCTATCGCATCCTGCTGCTCGCGGTCGCACCGGGCACGCCGGACCACATCGTCCGCCAGTTCGAGGCGGAGACGCTGGCGATGCCGCGCTATATCGGCGCGATCCGCAACTGGCGGCTGAGCCGCGTGACCAAGGCGACCGGCGCGCGGGCGTGGACCCATGTTTGGGAGCAGGAATATGCCGATCCCGGCGGCCTGCTCGGCCCCTATATGACCAATCCCTATCATTGGGCGCGGGTCGATCGCTGGTTCGATCCGGAATGCCCGGAGCATATCGTCGACACGCGCCTGTGCCACAGCTTCTGCGCGATCGGGCGGAGCGTGCTTCGGCCGTATTGAGGAGAGTGGCGTGACGCGTTTGCAGGGAAAGGCCGCGCTGGTCGTCGGTGTCGCGCCGGGCAATCTTGGCGAGCATATCGCGTGGCGCTTCGCGGATGAAGGCGCGAAGGTGATGGTCGCCGGACGGCGCGCGGAACCGCTCGGCGAGGCGGCGGCGCGGATCGGCGCGCTCGCGCACGTCTGCGATATCGAGCAGGAAGCGGATATCCGCGCGCTGGTCGCGGCGGCGCGGGAACGGCTCGGCCGGATCGACGTGGCGGTGAACGCGACCGGCTGGGGGCTGCTCAAGCCCTTCGCCGAGCATAGCCGCGAGGAGCTCGAACGGATGTGCGCGGTCCAGTTCGTCGGGCCGTTCCAGTTGCTTCAGGCGTTGGTCGAAGCGATGCTGGCGGGGGGATCGATCATCCAGATCTCCTCGGTGACGGCGACGATCATGTTCGATCATCACGCCGCCTATATGGGCACCAAGGCGGGGCTGGATCACGTCATCCGCTGCGTCGCGCACGAATATGGCCACAAGGGCATCCGCGCCAATTCGCTCTCGCCCGGCGGGATCGCGGACACGCCGATGTCGGGCGGGGGGCTCGATCTGCCCAGGGTGCGCGAGCTTTATGCGCGCGAAATTCCGCTTGGGCGGCCCGGCGTGGCGGCCGATGTGGCGGACGCCGCCTTGTGGCTGGCGAGCGATGAATCCGCCTTCGTCACCGGGCAGAACATCCATGTCAGCGGCGGCCAGACGCTCCGCCGCAATCCTTCGATCGGAGAGGTGTTCGCCGCCTTCACCGGGTGACGGCGCGGCTCAGCCGCCGCGTTTCAGCAGGCGGAAGAAATCGTAGGAGGGATCGGCCGGGCCTGGCTGGCCCATTTTCGATCCGGCGAGGAACGGATGGTCGCGGTCGATGATCGACGGCGCATGGACGTTCGCCCAATCGGTGACGATCGCGCGGTGGAGGAACTTCCACTTGCCGTCGCGCCGCTCGTATCGGTCGAAATAGCGGCCGCCGACCAGCACGTCGATCGGGCCGTCCGGCGTTCTCGCGCGATGCATGGCGAGCAGATAGACCTCGCCCTCCGCCTGATCGCCGTCGATCGCCAGATTGATCGTGGTGACGTTGTGATGGAGGATTTCCATCGGCGCCTGTATCTCTGGCAGCCGGTCGATGAACTCCATCGCCGGCCCGCAGAAGAACGCGCCGTGATCGTCGATCGCATCCTCGTGATAGAGCGTGCGCATCTTCGCATGATCGTGCCGGTCGGCGGCGTTGCAATAGGCGGTGACGAGCGCCCGGATCTCCTCGCGGTCGAGCAGGTCCTGGATGCGCGGATCGAGCGTCGTATCGGCCATCGCCATCTCCTCGCGAAACGGGGACCGGCGCCCCCCGGCGCCGGTCCCCGTCGCCTGCGTCAAAACTTCAGCGTCGCATCGACCCCAAAGGTGCGCGGCGGCCCATAGTTCACGCCGGCGATGCCGATCGACGGGCCGAAATCGATGCCCGCCTGCCGCGTGTGGTCGTTCAGCAGGTTGTCGGCATAGACGCTGACGCGCAGCTTCGTGCGCCCGCCGCCCAGATCGATATCCGACAGGCTGATCCGCGCGCTGAGCAGATCCTGCCCCGGATCGGCGATCGCGTCGTTCGCCGGGTTGAGCAGATCGATCGTGTGGAAATAGCGCTTGCTCGTATGCGCGTAATCGACGCGCAGCATCAGGTCGGCGAAGTCCAGCCGGTGCGATGCCTGCGCGCCGACATGCACCGTCCAGTTGGGGACATAGGGGAATTTCGCCTGTTTCGCATAATCGCCGACGATGCCGGTATTGGGATCGGCGAGCAGGAACTCGGTATAGGTCGGATCGACATAGCCGAGGCTGGCGTCGAACTGGACGCGCCTGATCGGTATCGCCAGCAGCTCAAGCTCGAAGCCCTGGTAGCGCGCGTTGGCGTTCGGGATGAAGCCGTTGCCGCCAGCATATTGCGGCACCTGAAGGTCGTCATAGTCGGTGCGGAACAGCGAACCGTTCAGCCGCAGGCGGTGATCGAGGAACTCGCTCTTGAACCCGACTTCATAGGAGGTCGCCTTCTCCGGCTTGAAGGTGAAGGGGAAGGTGACGCCGGTCGCCAGATCCACGCCCGCGCGCGCGTCGAACCCGCCGGACTTGTAGCCGGTCGAGAAGCGCGCATAGGTGAGGATGTCCGGGGTCCACTGGAAGCTGATCGACCCGAGGTACGACCAGTTGCTGAACGACAGGTCGCCGGTGCGCGACGGCCCCGGCGTGGCGCCCGGATTGGGCAGCTGGCCGGCGAAGGGCTGGGGAGTCGGGATGCTCGTCTCGTCGATCGAGCGGCTGTCATGGGTGTAGCGGAGACCGCCGGTCAGTTCGAGCCGCTGGCCGAGGATCATCGGCTTCCAGCTCAACTGGCCGAAGCCGGCGACGGATTCGCTGCGCGTGTGATAGGCCATCGTCTGGCCGAGGTTGACGCCGATGAGGTCTATGCCCTGCCCGGTCAGCGCGTCGCCCACGGCGGCCGGATAGCCCAGCCCGGCGAGATAGGCCGGCGGCAGGACGATCGTGTAGTAATTGTCGTTCAGCTCGCTCGCGCGCTCGTTGAAATAATAGGCGCCGAGGACGTAGCTCAACGTGTCGGTCTTGCCGAGGACCTGGAATTCCTCGCTGAACTGGCGCTGCCGCAGATCCTGGTTATAGGCCACGAACGGCGAGACGCGCTGCACCGAATAGAGCGTGGGCGAGGTGAAATCGACCACTTCGCCCATCAGGTTGCCGGCATAATTGGTCGGCTCGCTCGAATCCCAGCCGCGCCATGCGGTGATCGACTTGAAGGTCAGCGCCTTGCTCACCTCGTAAGCGGCGGTGATCGCCGTGCCATAGGTCTTCGCGGTCTGCTGGCCGACATATTCGGTAGGCAGCTTGTCCTGATATTGCGGGCTGACCACGAAGGGGTCGCCGCCATAGGATGGCGAGCGCGCGAAATAGGTCGCGGCGGGCTGATAGGCGGAGATGATCTCGAACGGCCCGCGCTGACCCTTCGAATAGCTCCAGTCCGCCGACACGTCGACGGTCAGCTTGTCCCATTCGCCGTGGATCTTGCCCCAGGCGGCGGTGGTCTTGCGTGCGCCGGGATCGCGATCACGCGGGGTGTTGGGGTTGTCGACGAAGCCGTCGCGCTCGCTATGCGTCACCGCGAAGCTCGCTGAAAGGCCGCTGTTGCCCCACGCGCCGGTGTCGAGCGAGGCGCGGGTGAACCATGCATTGTAGCTGCCGTAGCCCGCCTTCAGCTCGGCGCCGAATTCCTGCGGGGGCTTCTTGGTGATGATGTTGATCGCGCCGGCGGTGGTGTTGCGGCCGTAGAGGGTGCCCTGCGGGCCGCGCAGCACCTCGATCCGCTCGGGATCGACGAGGTCGAAGTTGTTCGCCGCCTGCCGGCCCAGATACACGCCGTCGAGATACATGCCGACGGGGCTGTCGATCGTCAGCAGCGGCTCGGCCGAGCCGATGCCGCGGATATAGGGCTGGGTGCCGGTGATGCTGCCCGAGGCTTCGGAGATCGCGACGTTGGGCACGAGCTGCGTGAGCTTGTCGACGCTCCTGAAATTGAGCTGGTCGAGCGTCTGCGCGCCCAGCGCGGAGACCGAGACCGGGGTCGACTGGATGCTTTCCTCCTGCCGGCGGGCGGTGACGACGACATCGGTGATGCGGCCCTCGTCCACGGCTGGCTTCTGCGCGGTGGCGTCCTGCGCCAAGGCGGGGGTGGCGAGCACGGCGGAAAGAACTGCCAGGCTGGCCGCGAAGCGGAGATTGGCGCGTATCATTATCGAATACTCCCTGAAGATCGGAAAATGGTTGCGTCGCCGCGCCGAAGGCGCACCGGGCGGGAAAGGGCGAGCGATGATGGCCGGATCGGGGATGCGGCTGTCCGATCCGTTCGATCCCCCCGGGCTTGTGGTCATGGCGCCGCCCGCCGCGCGGCGTACATCGCCTCGGCGCGCGTCTTGAGCGCCCGCGCGGTATCGTCGAATGCCCGCTTCACCCACGGGCCGCAGAAGCGCATCACATGGATGCCGTTGTCGCCGAGGAAAGCGTCGGTGGACTGATAAGCTGATCGCTCCGGCCCCAGCGCCTCGACGATCTGGTCGCGTCGCGCGGGATAGGGCCACGCATCGTCATGCGGGAGCTGCCACGAGAGCAGCTTCTCCGGCTCGAAGGCGCAGACATATTCGCAATTGGGAAAGGTGGCGTCCGGCTCGGTATAGCTTTTCAGCACCATGTTGACCGGCGCGCCCATCTCCAGCGTGGAGTCGGCGGCGATGCAGAACGGGTTCCATTCGCCGTAGCGAGGAAGGTCGATCAGGATTTCCCAGACCAGGGCGGCGGGGGCGTCGATCTCGATCCGGTCGGAGCGCACCACTGCGTCGGGATTGAACCAAGTGAGGCGGCTTTCACCCTCCCGCATTTTTCCTCTCCTTCTGATCCGCATTTTGTTGTCGAACGGCTATGGTGCCGTCGCTTTGCGTAAGATTGTGCCGTTGTGGGCTAGATGGCGTCAAGCAATAATTACGCATTTCATTAGGCATTCATGGAAAATGCCAGCGTTTGCGAAAGCATGATGCGTTCTTGCCACAAGATCGGCGGTTTGCAGGCCAACCGCCCCCGGCCGGCGTTCATCCCGAGAAATCAAGCTCCTGTCCGGCGCTGACACCGTCCCACTTGCGCGAGGCCGCGGCGCCAGTCTCGAAGCCGTCAAGCGTCGCGGGCGTCGCCTCGATCAGTTCGAGCAGCATCGCGGGATCGTCCGGCGCTTGCAGATAGGCGACGCGCGTCGCGCCGCCGCCCGCTTCGGCCTCGAACAGGAGGTCGAGTCCGCCCTTCGCCGCCGTCTCCTTCGCGGCGGCGACATCGTCCACCAGC
The DNA here is from genome assembly GCA_001897375.1 of Sphingomonas sp. 67-36. Classification (GTDB taxonomy): domain Bacteria; phylum Pseudomonadota; class Alphaproteobacteria; order Sphingomonadales; family Sphingomonadaceae; genus Sphingomonas. The sequence continues at coordinate 40,985 of MKSU01000026.1, forward strand.
CAGGCGACATGATGCATCCCGACCCGCACCCGCCCGCTTTCGTCATGATAAGGCGAGGGACCGCGCCCGTGCGGGCGGATGATCTCGATCTGCATCCCGTCCTGATAGGACAGCGCGACGTCGATCGTGACGCGCGCCGGTCGGCCGCGATAGCGCCCCTCGAGCGCGACGTTGCGATAGACGGTCCACGGCCCGATGCCGGCGAAGGCGCGCCAGCGGCCGGTCGCGGCGTCGAGGTCCTCGGTCAGCCAGGCGATCTGGCGGATCGGGCCGAGCGTCGCGATCAGCCCGTCACGCATCATGATCGGCCTTCGCCAGTTCGAGAATGTTCCGGGCGCGCGCCGCCGTCGCGATTTCCCGGCCCATCTGTTCCAGCATCGTCGCGATCTTCGAATCCGGACAGGTGCCGTCCGCCGCGAACACCGGCTCGGCGGTGTTGATCGCCACGCCCATCGGCGTGTTCCACCCGCGCAGCGCGTGGACGATGTTGCGCAGCGCGGTCAGCGTGTTGACCGCGCCCTGCCAGCCCGCGCCGGTCGCGAGGCTGCCGACGGGGCGCCCGTGAAAATAGGGCATCGGATCGTTGCGCATGTCCTCGGTGTAATCGAGGGCGTTCTTGACCAGCCCGGAGATGCTGCCGTGATAGCCGGGCGAGCCGATGATGACGCCGTCGGCGCGGCGCAGGGTGTCGACCATCGCGCGCGCGGTGTCGCTGCGGTCGGCGCTGGATGGATTGAACAGCGGCATGTCGAGTTGCGCGCCGGCGATGAGCTTCACTTCCGCGCCCTCGGCTTCGGCGCCCCTGAGCGCGAGCACGAGCGCCTTTTCGGTAGAGGAATCGGGTTTCAGCGTGCCGCCGATCGCGACGACGAAGGGGCGCGGCCTGGAATCGGTCATTGGGCGAGCCTTTTCGTTTGCGGGTTCGGCGTGGCGGGCATCCGCGCGATCAGGTGTTCGCCGCGGATCGGGCGAGCCAGGGCCGGGGCTGTCATTGCGCGGCGGCGCGGCATTCGCACTGGTCTAACGCTCATCAGGCGACTGCCTCTCCGTTCATCATGGCACGTATTGCGGTAGCGCCATCGTGGACGGGAAAAATCATCCAGTTGGACTAGTGCGGTCCATTTTTCGCGCTTTTTTGAGCGCACTCCAATGAGTATGGTGCGATATGTTTTGGATTTGCGTATAAATGATGCTGTAATTATACGCATTCATTCTGAGACATAAATCGGCCCGATAGACCGTTCTGCCACAAACCGTTCGCCGCCATCCCGGAATAGGAGAAACCATGCCGAGCCATGAGGATAAGGTCCGCGTCGTCGAAACCTATATCGCGGCGTTCGCCAAGGGGGATCCGGAGGCGGTGGTCGCCCTGTTCGCCGAGGATGCGACGGTAGAGGATCCGGTCGGTTCGCCCGCACATCATGGGCGCGATGCGATCCGCGCCTTCTACGTCGCGTCGATGGCGACCGGCGCGAAGCTGACGCTCGAAGGGCCGGTGCGGACCACAGCCGATTACGCCGCCTTCGCATTTTCGGTGTCGCTGAATTACGGCGGCGAGAAGCGCGTGGACGTGATCGACACCTTCCGCTTCGACGAGGCCGGCAAGGTGATCGAGATGCGCGCCTATTTCGGCCCGGACAACATGCAAGGATTTTGAGGATATGCGCGAAGCCGTCATCGTCTCCACCGCCCGCACGGGCATCGGCAAGGCCTATCGCGGCGCCTTCAACATGACCGAGGCGCCCGCGCTCGCCGGCCATGTCGCGAAGGCGGCGGTCGAGCGCGCGGGGATCGACCCAGCGCGGATCGACGACGTCATCATGGGCGTCGGCAACCAGTGGCTGACGCAGGCGGCCAATGTCGGGCGGCTCACCCCGCTAGTCGCGGGCATCCCGAACACGGTGGCGGGCATGTCGCTCGATCGCAAATGCTCCTCCGGGCTGAACGCGATCGCGCTCGCCGCGCGGTCGATCATCGCGGGCGACAACGACGTGGTGCTGGCGGGCGGCGTCGAGAGCATCTCGATGACGATCAACAAGGATGCGCCGCGCTACCAGAACCAGTCGGCCAAGGCGGCCGATCCGGCGATCTACATCCAGATGATCGAGACGGCGGAGATCGTCGCCGAACGCTATAACGTCAGCCGCGAGGCGCAGGACGAGTTCGGCGCGCTCAGCCAGCAGCGCGCCGCCGCCGGGCAGGCCGCCGGCAAGTTCGCCGACGAGATCGTGCCGATCACGGTGGAGAAGCAACTCTACGAGAAGGACGGCAGCAAGGCGGGCACCGAGACGGTGACGCTCGATCGCGACGAGGGCGTGCGCGCGGGCACCACCTATGAGGCGCTCGCCGCGTTGAAGCCGGTGTGGAAGGACGGCGAGTTCGTGAAGGAGGGCCGGTTCGTCACCGCCGGCAACGCCAGCCAGCTTTCCGACGGCGCCTCCGCGCAGATCGTGATGGACCGCGCGGCGGCGGAGCGCGAGGGGCTGCCGATCCTCGGCGTCTATCGCGGCTTCCAGGTCGCCGGCTGCCGCCCCGACGAGATGGGGATCGGCCCGGTCTTCGCGGTGCCGAAATTGCTGGAGCGCGCGGGCCTCACGGTCGACGACATCGGCCTGTGGGAGTTGAACGAGGCGTTCGCCAGCCAGGCGCTCTATTGCCGCGACCGTCTCGGGATCGACCCGGACAGGCTCAACGTCAACGGCGGCGCGATCGCGATCGGCCATCCGTTCGGCATGACCGGCAGCCGCCTGACCGGCCACGCGCTGATCGAGGGCAAGCGGCGAGGCGTGCGGTACGTCGTCGTGTCGATGTGCGTGGCGGGCGGCATGGGCGCGGCCGGATTGTTCGAGATCGTCTGAGAGGAAGCGTGATGGCTGGATTGTTCGAAGGGAAGACCGCGTTCGTCACCGGCGGGGGCAGCGGCATCGGTCGCGCCACCGCGCTTGCCTTCGCGGCGGAAGGGGCGAAGGTCGTCGTCGCCGACCTGAAGGGCGCCGATGCGGTCGCCGCCGAAATCACCGCGGCGGGCGGCGAGGTGTTCGCGATAGAGCTGGACGTGACCGACGAGGCGGCGGTCAATGCCGCGGTCGATGCGGTGGTGGCGCGCTGGGGGCGCCTCGATTGCGCCTTCAACAATGCCGGCGTGACGCTGGAGATGCTCGGCACGCCGTGGGGCGACCTCGCCGCCTATGACCGCACCGTCGCGATCAACCAGCGCGGCGTGGTGCTGTGCATGGCGGCGGAACTGCGCCACATGGCCGCGCAAAAGAGCGGGGCGATCGTCAACACCTCCTCGATCGCGGGCCTGTCCGGCGCGGGCGGGGCGGCCTATTGCGCCAGCAAACATGCGGTGATCGGCCTCACCCGCTCGGCCGCGCTGCGCTTCGCGGCGGAAGGCATCCGCGTCAACGCGGTCTGCCCCGGCGTGATCGCCACGGCGATGACCGCGCCGATCGCGGCCGATCCGCAGGGCAAGGCCGTGCTCGACCAGATGATGCCGATCGGCCGGATGGGCGAGGCGCGCGAGATCGCCGATGCGGTGATCTTCCTCTGCTCCGACAAGGCGAGCTTCATCACCGGCCACCCGCTTGCGGTCGACGGTGGCTTTGCCGCTCGCTGACGGCGGCGAAGCGTGTTGACGGCCCGGCGCGGGTAGCTACACCTGCGCCGCGATTTGGAGACATGCGTTGCGACCAGAAGGCAAGGGGGATCGGCGCGGACGCGGCCGGAAACCGGCCGAATATGATACCGACGAGATGGACGAGCGGATCATCGCCGCGCTGCGCCAGAACGGGCGGATCGCCAATCGCGATCTTGCCCGCGATCTGGGGGTGAACGAGGCGACCGTCCGCACCCGCCTGCGCCGGCTGGAGGATGCGGACATGCTGCGCGTCGTCGCGATGCGCGATCTGTCGGCGATGGGCTTCGAATATCTCGCGCCGGTGGGTGTGCAGGTGAAGGGCCGCTCGGCGGCGGCGGTGGGGGAGGACCTCGCGCGGATCGAGCGCGTCATCACCGTCAACGTCGCGATCGGCACCCACGATCTGGAAATCCAGGTGGTCGCCACCAGCCTTTCGGAGATGCAGGAGCTGTTGACGGAGGTGATCGCCAAGGTCGACGGCGTAGCGCGGCTGTTCCCCAGCCTTGCGCTCAAGGTGCTCAAATACAATCCGGAATGGGCGCCCCTATGACCCGCATCGCGCTTGACGAACTGGACGAGCGGATCATCGAGCGGCTGGGCCACGACGCGCGCGTCTCCAACCGCGAGATCGGGCGCGAGTTCGGCCTGACCGAAGGCACGATCCGCGCCCGCGTGAAGCGGCTGCTCGACAACAAGGTGATCCGCGTCGCGGCGGTCACCAACGCCAACCGGCTGCGCAATCCGATCCTCGCCTATCTGTGGGTGGAGGCGGACAGCGCCCCGGATATCGAGCGTGTCGCGCAGGCGCTGGGCGCGCTTCCCGAGATTACCTTCGTCGCGATGATCCTCGGCCGGGCCGACGTGCTGGCGATGACATTGGTCGAGAATGGCGCGGAGCTGACCGATTTCCTCCACCAGACGGTGGACAAGATCCCCGGCGTCCACCGCGTGCGCTACAGCCTCGGCCAGAATTTCATCAAGCACGACTATCGCTGGTGTTCGCTGGTCGATTGAGCGCGATCAGCCGGTAACCCAGCCGGCCGTCACGCCTTCCGGCCCGATCGTGCCGTCCACGATCGCGCGTGGCTCGGATCGCGAATAGCTGATCCGCCAGCCGTCCGGCGTCCTGCGGTAGCGGTCGTGATAGAAATTCGCGAGCATCCGGAAAGCGCCGCTGCGCGGATCATAAGTGGCATAGCCGAGGTTCCAGCGCGCCCGCGCCTCGTCGCCGTCCACCTCGATTTCGCCGTTATGGCCCTGATGGACGTCGACGATCGGCGTGGTCGCCGCCATCTGCGTGAACACGTCGATCAGCCCGTCGACGCCGAACGTGCCGATCGGGGGGAAGTCGATCTCGGCATCGGGGGTGAAGCAGGCGCGGATCGCTTCCACGTCCTTCGCATCGCAGGCGTTGAGGTAGCGCGCCTTGAGGCGGCGGATATCGCTCTCCGCCTCGAGACGGGCGATGCGGGCGTCGAGGTCGTTCATGGCAGCTTCTCCACGCGCGTCGCCGGCACCGGATGATCCTGCGCCCCGGTCCAGCGCAGCAGCATCGTGCCGTGGTCATGCCCGGCGGTATCGAGCCAGTTGCCGAAGCCGGGATCGCGCGCGGCGACGACGATCGTCACCGTGCCGTCCGGATTCAGCGCCGCATTGTGCGCGTTCAGATGAATCCTGTGGTGCCGGTAATCGAGCGATTCGAACCAGACATTGTCCACCTGGAAATTCCAGAAGGTGCAGTCCGGGATCGGCGTGTCGATCACCAGCATCTCGTCGGGCGCGAGCTTCCAATAGCCGTGCAGGTAGAAGATCGTCGGATCGCCGCCCGCTTTCTGGAACATCGTCTGGTCGATCGTGGCGAGCCGGTTGACGTCCGCCAGCAGCATCTCGGTCCAGCGCAGGAAGGTGCGCGCGGTGCCCTCCACGAAGGCGGCGGCGCGTTGCAGACCCTGCTCCAGCGCGGTGGCGGTGAGCGGTTCGGGCGTCGCGCGCGGGCGGTCGATCGTCTCGATCCGCACCGTGGCGGGAATCTCATTGTCGCGGTCGAGGAAGGTCTGGCGCACGATCAGCATCGAGCTATCGTTCGCCAGCGGCAGCCAGTTGCCGGGCACGCGCGTCTTGCTCACGACGATCTCGAAGCCACCGTCCGGGCCGAACGCCATATCCGCCGAGTCCAGCTCCCCGGTGGAGGCCATCGTGCCGTCGATCGCATAGCGGTTCGCCTTGGTGCCGAAGCTCAGGATCGGCACCGATCCGCGATTGCCCGTGAGACGATAGGTTCGCGCGCCGCTGATCGCGGCGTTCATGTAGATATTGTCGGGATTATCCGCGCCGATCTTCGCGGTCGGATGCGAGGCGGCGTAGAAGCCGGGGAAATCGCTGTCCGCATTCTCCAGATGCATGTCGAGCGCGATGCGGGTGAGGCGGGTGAGGTAGCGATAGCCCTCCGCCCGGTCGATCGGCGTGTCGGCGATCCGCGCACCCAGCACGATCTCGCCGATCGCCTCCAGCCGGCGGCAGAAATCGCGCCACGCCGCGCCCGAGGCGACGCGCTGCTCGGCGTCCCCGCTCATGGCGCCATATACTGGCCGCCGTTGACGTCGAGCGACGCGCCGGAGACCACCTTCGCATAATCGGAGAGGAAGAACAGGACGGCCTTCGCGCAATCCTCCTCCGGCGGGATGATACCGAGCGGGATGCGCGCGGTGATCTCGCCCGCCACCTCGTCGCGGTTCCGGCCGGCGGCGACCTCGCGGTCGATCCAGTCATAAACCGGCTTGCCGCCGATCCAGCCCATGCGCGTCGCGTTGACGCGGATGCCGTGCGGGCCGAAATCCTTCGCCATGTGCCGGGTGAGCACGTTGAGCGCCCCCTTGCCCGAGGCATAGCCGCCCTCGCCGGGGAAGGGGTTGACGGTGGACATGGTGGAAACGTTGATGATCGCGCCGCCGCCTTGCGCCTTCATCACCGGAAACACCGCCTGCGCCATGCGCAGCGCGCCGAGGCAATTGACGTCGATCACCTTCAGCCAGTCGGCCGGATCGGCCTGATCGACGGTCGTCCAGTTGCCGTGGATATAGGCGCTGTTCACAAGGCCGTCGATGCGCCCGAACGCGTCGAGCGCCGCCTGCGCCAGTGCCGCGCATTGCCCCGCGTCGGTCACGTCGGTCGATCGCGCGACCACCGCGCCGCCGTCCGCGATGATGTCGTCCGCGACCCGATCGAGGAACGCCTGGTTGCGCGCGCCGATCGCGACCTTCGCGCCTTCCCGCGCGGCGATCCGGGCGAGCGACTGGCCCATGCCCGGCCCGACGCCGCTGATGACGATGACCTTATCCTCAAGCAGCATGATGTTCATCCTCCGCCGTCACCGGCACGAGATTGGCGGGCGCGTCCTTCATCCAGGGACTGGCCTCGGCGCGGTGCGTGATGCGCCACCCTTCGGGCGTGCGCACGAGATCGTCGACATAGGTCGCGCCGACGAAGAACAGGTGGTCGCCGCCCGGCCGCGCGAGCCGCATCGGGTTGAACAGCATCGTCCGCGCGCTCGCCCGGTCGCCGTCGATGCGGATCAGCGGCAGACCGATCAGGTGCTGGGTGAGGGGGAAGGGCGCGAGCGCCTTCGCCAGCCACGGCTTGATCTTCGCGTAATCGCCGGTCTCGCCGCCCGTCACCGTATAATCGAACGTCGCGTCGGCGGTGAATACCCGGTCGAGCGCATCGAAATCCTTCGCGTCGATCGCATAAACATAGGCGGCGAGAAGCTGCTGGATTTCGACGATATCGGCGACGGCGCGCGCGCTCATCGGCTTACGCACCCAATCCTTCGGGCGCGCCGGGCAGCACCGGCTGATAGTATCCCGCCGACCAGCCGCCATCGACCGCCAGCTCCGCGCCGCTGATATAGCTCGCCTCGTCGGAGGCGATGAACAGGGTGGCGCGCGCGATCTCCTCCGGCTCGCCGATGCGTTGCAGCGGCACGCGCTTGTAATCCTTGTTGAGCGCGTCGCCGGTCATCCCCATCGGGTTGCCCATCTGCGTGTTCACGCCGCCGGGGTGGATCGAGCAGACGCGGATGCCGCGCGGCCCAAGCTCCATCGCCTGCGTCTTGCTTAGGCCGCGCACCGCCCATTTGCTCGCGGTATAGACCGACAGGCCGTTGCAGCCGCGCAGCCCGTCCACGGACGAGATGTTGACGATCACGCCGTGCCCGGCCCTGGTCATCACCGGCGTGACATGCTTCGCGCCGAGCATCGCGCCGAGCACGTTGATCGCCAGCACGCGCTCCGCCTCGCTGGCGTCGAGCATCTCGATCGGCGTGAAATGGACCACGGCGGCGTTGTTGACGAGGATATCGATCGTGCCGAACGCCTCGACCGCGGCGGAGACGGCGGCGGCCCAATCATCTTCCGAACGCACATCGAGCCTGCTGAACCGCGCGTTGTCGCCGATCTCCGTCGCGACCTCTGCGCCTTTGTCCTCGATCACGTCGCCGATCACGACGCGCGCGCCCTCGGCGGCGAACAGCCGCGCGGTCGCCGCGCCCATGCCCTGCGCGCCCCCGGTGACGATCGCCACCTTGCCGTCCAACCGTCCCAAGTCACTCTCCTGCCATTGTCGTTGTTGTTGCGATGGGCCGCGATATGCGTTTTATTACGGCTTAACAATTGCGCATTTCGATGTATCTTTCCACGAATATCCTCGTCATGCAAGGTGATCGGGTTGAAGGAGAGCGAAATGAGCGAGGAACGGCTTTTCCCCGAGGGCGCGGCGCTGGTCTTCGGCGCGACGGGCGGGATCGGGCGTGTCGTCGCGCTGGAATTCGCGCGCGCGGGCAGCGACGTCGCGATCGTATGGCGATCGAAGCGCGAGGCCGCCGAGTCGCTCGCGCGCGAGATCGAATCGCTCGGGCGGCGCGCCAGTATCCATGCCTGCGACGTCACCGACACCGCCGCCGTGGACGCGGCCATCACGGATGCCGCAGCCGCGCACGGGCGCGTGCATACGATGGTGTGGGGCGCGGGGCCGCTCGCCGATCAGGTCTGTCTCGCCGAAACGAGCGACGCGCAATGGCGGCGCGCGATCGACGTGGAGGTGCACGGCTTCTTCAACGCCGGCCGCGCGGTGGTCGCGCACATGCGCGGCGCGGGCGGCGGCTCGATCGTCCATCTCGGCTCGGCGGGCGACTTGCGCTGGCCGGACAAGGATGGCCTGTCGGTCGCGCCCAAGGCGGCGAACGAGGCGCTGGTGAAGGGCTTCGCGCGCGAGGAAGGGCGATACGGCATCCGCGCCAACACCGTGCTGGTCGGCGTGATCGAGGCGGGGATGTTCCTCGAACTGACCCGGCAAGGCGTGTTCGACGAGGAATGGACGCGCGAGGTCCACAAGAACCTCGCGCTCAAACGCTGGGGCCAGCCGGAGGAGATCGGCTACGCCGCCGTGTTCCTTGCATCGTCGAGGGCCGCCTATGTCACCGGCCAGCAGATCGCGGTGGCGGGCGGGTACGGCATCTGACCGCGCCCGCCCACGCGCCCGCTCACATATGGAAAGCGCGGCGCAGATCGGCGGCGGCGAGGTCCAGCGCCGCATCCGCCGGCGGCAGGACGCCCGGCATGCTGGCGAAGCCGTGGAACACGCCCGCCACGCGTTCCAGCCGGACGGGAACGCCCGCCGCCTTCAGGCGGGCGGCATAGGCTTCGCCCTCGTCGCGCAGCGGATCATATTCGGCCGTGATGATCGTCGCGGAGGGCAGACCGGAAAGGTCCGTCGCGCGCAGCGGCGCCGCGAGCGACGGCGGGTTCGCCACCGCGTCGCCGACATATTGCTCCCAGAACCAGTGCATCATCGGGGCGGTGAGGAAATAATCGGCGCCGTTGGCGCGATAGGATTCGCGGGTGAAATCGGTGTCCGTCACCGGATAGATCAGCAACTGGTGCGCGATCGCACGGCCGCCGCGTTCCTTCGTCAGCAGGCACAGCGCCGCCGCGAGGTTGCCGCCCGCGCTGTCGCCCGCGACCGCGATCCGGCCGGTGTCGATGCTCGGCACGGCATCGCCCAGCGCCTGAAGCGCGCGATAGCTCGCCTCCAGCGGGGCGGGGAACGGATTTTCCGGCGCGCGGGGATAATCGAGCGAGATGACCGCGACCCCGGCCTTGGCGGCCAGCGCGCGGCAGGTGACGTCGTGCGTCTCGATGCTCCCGCATACCCAGCCGCCGCCGTGGAGGAAGAACACCACGGGCAGCGCCTCGCCGGGCCGCGGGTGATAGAGCCGCGCGGGGGTGCCGGCGAGCACGAGGTCACGCACCTCGGCCACTTCCATTTTGGGGAAAGGGAGGGGCTGCGCATCCCCGAGCCGGAACGCCTCGACCGAGAACGGGGCAGCGGTGGAGGGGAGTTGCTTCATCATCTCCAGTATCTGCGCGGCGGCGGGATGGAGGGGCATGGTCATTCTCCGTTGGTCAGCGGGCTTGAGGGGAGCATAAAGGGCCGGGATGGCAAAATCTGATCAAGGCGCATTCTCCGATCTGCTTTCGGCGCTCTATGGGGGGCTGCTGGAAATGGCGCCGTGGGAGCGTTTCCTGCGCGAATTCGCGGCATGGCTCGATGCGACCTACGCCACGCTGATCCTGACCGCGCCGGGCATGACGACGCCGGGCGCGATCCTGACGCCGGGCGCGCCCGCCGAGCGCAGCGAGGAATATGCCGAGAGCTTCTTCGCGAGCGATCCGTTCACGGGCCTGCCCGAAGGCAAGGTGACGGCCTTCGCCGAATTCCTCGGCGGCGAGATGGCGCGCGACAGCGATTTCTATCGCGACTTCCTCGCGGCGGCGGGGGGCGACCAGATCCTCGGCGTCGATCTTCGCTTCGACAGCGGGTTCGAGGCGCGGTTGCGCGCGACCCGCGATCGCAGCCGCCCCGATTTCGGCCAGGTCGAGCGCGCGGCATTTCAGGCGATCGTCCCACACTTGCGCCACGCGATCGGTCTTTTCGAGCGGTTGCAGGTCTCCGGCGCGGAACAGGGCGTCTATCGCGGCACGGTGGAGCAGATGGGGGTCGCCGCGATCATCCTCAATCGCGACGGCCGGGTGGTGCGGACCAATGCGGTGGCGGACCGGCTGCTGGCGGCGGGGGATGGGCTTGCGGTCGCCGATTGCCGGTTGCGGCTCAAGGATGCGGCGCAGCGCAAGGGGCTGGACGCGCTGCTGAGATCGCTCGACGCCAATCCCGCACCGCAGCGTTTCCGCATCACACGCGCCTCGGGCCGCGACCTTGCCGCGATCGCCAAGCCGATCGCCGCGCCCGCCTTCATGCGCGGTGGTGCGGCGCTCGCCCTGTTCGTCAGCGATCCGGGGCATGAGGCGCAGTTCGATCCCGAAGCCATCCGCGACCTGTTCCAGCTCACCCGCATGGAGGCGAACCTCGCGGTGGCGCTGGCCAGCGGGCGCTCGCTGGTCGATGCGGCGGACGCGCTGGGCATCGCGCACAATACCGCGCGGTCGCACCTGCGCTCGATCTTCGCCAAGACGGGCGCGCGCCGCCAATCGCAGCTCGTTCACCTGCTGCACGGCGGAGTCCAATAGAGTTGCATGTTCTTGCGCTGTTGATAACGTGTATTGATACGAATATCGCGAATATATAGCGGATATTCTGTTGATATGCGAAGGAGAGGTGGCGTGAGTCAAGAGCGGGTTCCCGATCGCGAGGCATTGGTCGCCGAGGCGCGGGCGCAGGCCGGGCTGGACGATTTCGGCGACACCTGGTTCTTAGCCAATATCGACGCGCTGGTGCCGTCGCTGAACGGGGAAGCCCAACTCAGCGCGGCGGGCGTGGCGGTGGCGCGGGGCATGATCGTCAACGGTCTCGTCAACCGCCTGCGCCATGTCGATCTGGTCAAGCGCCATCCCGAGATACTCGACGAGCAGGTCGAGGTGGCGGCGGTGGTGGTCGGCTTGCCGCGCACCGGCAGCACGATGCTCCACCGGATGCTCGCCGCCGCGCCGGGGATGACCGGCGTGCGCTGGTTCGAGGCGCAGAATTATGCCCCGTTTCCGGGCGAGGAGCGCGGGCATCCCGAGGCGCGGCGGCAGGCGGCGCAGGGACTGCTCGACTATATGGTCGCCAACATCCCGGACCTGATGTCGATCCATCCGATGAGCCTCGACCAGCCGGACGAGGAACTCATCATCCTTGGCCAGCTCTATTCGAGCACGATGATCGAGGGGACGTATCATGTCCCCGGCTTCGCGCACTGGCTGACGGAACATGACCGCGCGCAATGCTATCGTGACCTGAAGCAGGTGCTGCAATCGCTGCAATGGCAGGACCCGTCGCGCAAGGGCGCGCGCTGGGTGCTCAAGACGCCGGGGCACCTGATGGCGCTCGATGCGGTGATCGAGGTTTTCCCCGAAGCCCGCATCGTCATGACGCACCGCGATCCGGTTGCCACGGTGCCGTCTTATTGCAGCATGGAATACAGCCTGTACCGCATGGTCTCCGACACGATCGACCGCGAGAGCGTCGCGCGTTTCTGGGTGCCGCGGCTGGCGCAATTGCTCGATGGCTTCATGCGGGTGCGCGACGCGGTGGCCGGGCGCAATTTCATCGACGTGCGCTATCCCGATCTGCTCGCCGATCCGATCGGGCAGGGCGAGCGCGTGCTCGCCGCCGCCGGGGTGGCGGTGACGCCGGAAGTCCGCGCGGGCATGGCGCAATGGATCGAGCACAACCGGCGCGAGGATCGCGCGCCGCACAGATATACGCTCGCGGATTTCGGGCTGGAGGAGGGCGAGGTCGCCCGGCCCTTCGCGACCTATCGCGCGCGGTTCATCGAACCGGGAGCCTGAGGCAGCCTCCATGCCTCTATTCGGCAGCCCGATGATCCTTCCTCACTGCGGCATCGGCGGGTAGCTGGCGAGGAAGCCGGCGTCGGCGATCATATACTGGCCGTTGATCCCGCCCGAGCGCGGGCTGGCGAGGAACAGCGCCAGCTCGGCGATATGCTGCGGCGCCAGCATCCCGGCATAGGGCACGGTTTCGAGCGTATCCGCCGGGGCGATCGTGGGCACGCCTTCCACGCCCAGGATCGCGGTGGCGACGGGGCCGGGGCAGATCGCGTTGACGCGCGCGCCGCTGGCGGCAAAGGCTTGCGATGCGGATCGCACCAGCCCGATCACCCCGTGCTTGGCCGCGCTATAGGCAGCGGCGACGCTCAGTCCGGTCACGCCGGAGGTCGATGCGGTGACGACCGCCGCGCCGCCGCGCGACAGCGCCGGCCGCACTGCCTTCAGCCCGAGATACGCACCCTTGAGATTGATCGCGACCATGCGGTCGAACGTCGCCTCGTCATGTTCCTCGAAGGAGAGCTGGGCGTAGGCGCCGGCGTTGAGATAGGCGGCGTCGAGCGCGCCGAACGTGTCGATCGCCGCGCGCACCATCGCCGCATTGTCGTCCGCGCGCGAAATGTCCGCCGCGACGCCGTGCGCCCGGGCGCCGCTCGCGCGGATCAGCTCGGCGACCGCTTCCGCGCCGTCGCGGTTCATGTCGACGACGACCACCGCCGCGCCCTCCTGCGCGAAACGCTGCGCCGTGGCCGCCCCTATCCCTGACGCCGCGCCCGTGACCAGCGCGACCTTGCCTTCGAACATGCCCATCGATGCCATCCTCTCGTTAGGAGCGGGAGCGTACCGTCGCCGCGCGCCGCGCACCTGCTCCAAATGGAGGAGACGGTGACGCTACGCGCGTGGAGTCTGGGCCTCTCCTCATCCTGCGCCCGGATAGCGCGGTCCTCAGTGCGCGGCGTCGAAATCCGCCAGACGCTGCCTGCGGAAGCGGAGTGGCGCGGTGCCGTTCCATCGCTTGAAGGCGCGCGTGAAGCTCGCCGTTTCGGCATAGCCCAGCATCTCGCCGATCGCCTCGATCGACATGCCCTCGTGCATCAGCAGGAGCTTCTCGGCGCGCTGCCGGCGGCTCTGGTCGAGGATCAGGCTGAAGTTGAGGTTCTGCTCGGCGAGCCGGCGGTTCAGCGTGCGCTTCGACAGGCCGAGATGGCGCGCGGCCTCCTCGACGGACGGCGTCGGCCCCTTGGAGCCGCGCAGGAACTCGGCCAGCGCGCCGCCGATATCGCGCGCGAGCCGGCCGCGATTCACCTCCTGCCGGCACTGCTCGACATAGGTTTCGGCGGACATCGCATCGGCCATCGGCAGGCGGCGGCTCTCGGCGCCCTTGGCGAAGGTCCACATCGTCCGCTCGGCGCCGAATTCGACGCGACAGCCGTAATCGCGCCCGAACTCGTCCCACCCGGCCGGCTTCGGGATCGTCAGGCTGACGGATTCGAACGGGAAGGGGCCGGATATCATGCCGTCGTGCATCCGCCGCAGCGCGCCGAGATCGCGCACCAGGCAGAATTCGCGCAGGGATTCCGGCACGTTGCTCTCGTCGACGGTGAGGCCGCGAATCTTCCCCCCGTCGTCGCGGAGCGGGTGATAGCTCAGCAGCGAATAGGTGAGTTCCTGATAGGAGGTGGCGATCGTCACGGCGTCCGCCACCGTCTCGGCGGAGAGCAGCGCCAGCCCCCATGTGCCATAGGCCGTCAGGCAATAGCGGCTGCCCATCTCATACCATGCGCGCGCATCGCCGGCGGTCGCGTTCGCCACGCTGGTCTGCAGGCGCCATTCGTCGCGGGCGTAGATCTTCGCGCCGGGGTGCTCGATCGCCAGCGCCTCGACGCGCGCGTCCTTGCAGATGTCGTTCCACGAGACGTCGTGCCGCAGCAGCGAGTTTCGCATGATCCTCGCGCTTTGTGTCGGCAAGCGCACCGCGGAGAGCGATTGCGGTATCATTTCCACCATCCCGGCCCAGCGCCACGCAGACGAGCATGTTTGGCGCGCCATGTCAAAAATGTGGCGCGATTCGATCTTCCCTCCCGCGCGATCCGGCCCCATCTTTCGATGATGAGGAGGGGTGGCGCAAGCTCGTCCCAAGGAGAGGCGGAAGGACAGATGATGGTTGAAGCAACCGGATCGGCGCGCGCGGCGGCCCCGCATGTCGACGTGCTGATCATCGGCGCGGGCATTTCGGGCATCGGCTCGGCGTGGCATTTGCAGCACCAGTGCCCCGGCAAGAGCTATGTCATCCTCGAGATGAAGGACACGTTCGGCGGCACCTGGGAAACGCACAAATACCCCGGCGTCCGTTCCGATTCCGATCTCTACACTTTCGGCTATCGCTTCAAGCCATGGGTCGGCGCGCCCATCGCGAGCGGGGCGGAGATCCTCAAATATCTCGGCGAGGTGATCGAGGAGAACGGCATCGGCGAGCATATCCGCTACGGCCACCGCATCGTCTCGTGCAACTGGTCGAGCGAGGACGATCGCTGGACGGTCGAGGCGGTGCGCAAATCCGATGGCGCCAACGTCACCTTCACGGCGGGCTTCGTCTGGGGCTGCCAGGGCTATTACGACCATGAGAAGCCCTACGTCCCCGATTGGCCGGGGCTGGCGGACTATAACGGCCGGTTCGTCCATGCCCAGCTCTGGGACCCGGCGATCGACTATGCCGGCAAACGCATCCTGGTGATCGGATCGGGCGCGACAGCAGCGACCGTCATCCCCGCCTTCGCCGAGAAAGCCGCGCATGTGACGATGCTCCAGCGTTCGCCGACCTATTTCTTCTGTAGCGAGAACAAGAACGAACTGGCCGACCGGCTGCGCGAGATCGGGGTGGACGAGCCGACGATCCATCGCGTCGTGCGCGCGCAGGTGATGTTCGATCAGGACCAACTCACCCGCCGCTGCCAGACCGAGCCGGACCAGGTGTTCGAGGATCTGAAGGAGCTGGTCCGCGCCTTCACCGGCAAGCCGGATTTCCAGTTCGAGCCGCATTTCACGCCGCGCTACCGCGTTTGGCAGCAGCGGCTGGCCTTCTGCCCGGACGGCGACATCTTCCGCGCGGCGGTATCGGGCAAGGTCACGGTCGTCACCGACACGATCGACCGCTTCACCGAAAAGGGCGTGCGGACGACGAGCGGCGAGGAGATCGAGGCGGACATCATCGTCGCGGCGACCGGCTTCAACCTGTCGGTGATGGGCGGCATCCCGTTCGAGGTGGACGGCAAGCGCGTCGACTGGTCCGAGACCGTCACCTATCGCGGCATGATGATGACCGGCGTGCCCAATTTCGTGTGGGTGATGGGCTATTTCCGCGCAAGCTGGACGTTGCGCGTCGACATGATGGGCGATTTCGTCTGCGCCCTGCTCAACCACATGGACGAGATCGGCGCGAAGAAGGTTGAGGTCGCGCTGCGGCCGGAGGATCGCGGCATGGCGATCCTGCCGTGGATCGAGGCGGACAATTTCAATCCCGGCTATCTGATGCGCGGGATCAATGCGATGCCGCGTCGCGGCGACAAGCCCGAATGGCGGCACAATCAGGATTATTGGGCAGAGAAGGACGCCTTCCCCCACATCGACCTGAACGATGCGGCTTTCCTCTATGACGGCGCGCCCGCGCCGCGCGAGGCGGTCGCCGCCGAATAGGTGTCACGGCGCCGGCCGCGGGGGCTGGGCTTCCGCGAGATGGACGGCGAACAGATCGTCGGGGTCCGTCCATTCCGCGACCGGCGTCCAGCCGCCAGCACGCAGCAGCAGCCGCGCATCGCGCGAGCCGTATTTGTGGCTGTTCTCCGTGTGGATCGCTTCGCCTCGCGTCATGGTGAAGGGGCGGCCGGCGACGGTGAAGGCGATGTCATGCGCTGCTTCCAGGTGCATCTCGATGCGCGCGCGATCGGCGTTCCAGATCGCGCGGTGGCGGAAAGCCTCGACCGGGATGCTGCCCTGCAACTCGCGATTGATGCGCTCCAGCAGGTTGAGGTTGAACGCGGCGGTGACGCCGGCCGCATCGTCATAGGCGCGCTCCAGCGTCGCGCGGTCCTTGATCCGGTCCATCCCGATCAGCAGCATCGCGCCCTCGCCGAGCGACTGGCGCATCATGCGCAACAGGTCGACGGCGGCGAAGGGGACGAGGTTGCCGATCGTCGATCCGGGGAAGAAGCCCAGCCTCGGCCGGTCGCGCACCATCGGCGGCAGCGCGACTGGCCCGGTGAAGTCCGCCGCGAGCGGATGGATCGGCAGATCGGGAAAGCGCCGCGCCAGCGCGTCGGCGGATTCGCGCAGGAAATCGGCCGATATGTCGATCGGCACATAGGCGGAGGCCGAGACGGCTTCGAGGAGGATCGGCGTCTTGCCCGACGAGCCCGATCCGAATTCGATCACCGCGCGCCCGTCGCCGACGAGATGCGCGACCTCGCCGCTGATCGTGCGGAGCAGCGCGGTTTCGGTGCGTGTCGGATAATATTCGGGGAGCCGCGTGATCTCCTCGAACAGCACCGATCCGCGCCGGTCGTAGAACCAGCGCGCGGGGATGGCGCGCGGGCGGCGGGTCAGCCCGGCGATCACATCGGCGCGGAACGCCGGATCGGCGGCGGTCGGCGCCGGAACGAGATCGTCGTCGCGCTTCAGCATCACCGGTCGCCCGCCAGCCGGACGCCGGTGAACTGCCAGCGCTGGTGCGGGTAGAAGAAATTGCGGTAGCTCGCCCGGACATGCCCGCGCGGCGTGGCGCACGATCCGCCGCGCAGCACGAACTGCCCGGACATGAACTTGCCGTTATATTCGCCGACCGCGCCGGCGGCGGGCCTGAAGCCGGGATAGGGGCGATAGGCGCTGCCGGTCCATTCCCACACGTCGCCGAAAAAGGCCGGGCCGGCGGACGGGCGCGGCTCGACCGGCCCCGGCGCATCGAGCAGGTTGCCGCCGTGCGGATCGTGCCGGCACGCGGCGGTTTCCCATTCCGCCTCGGTCGGCAGCCGCGCGCCGGCCCAGCTCGCATAGGCGTCGGCCTCGTAGAAGCTGACGTGCGTCACCGGCGCCGCGAGATCGAGCGGCCGTCGCCCGTCCAGCCCGAAGCGCGTCCAAATCCCGTCGCTGCGCTCCCAATAGAGCGGCGCGGCGATCCCCTCCCGCCTGACCCACGACCAGCCGTCCGACAGCCAGTGCGCCGGCGTTTCATAGCCGCCGTCGGCGATGAAATCGGCCCATTCCCCGTTGGTGACGGGACGGTCGGCGATCGCGTGCGGCGCGAGCAAGGTGCGGTGGCGCGGGCCTTCGCAATCGAAGGCGAAACCATCGCCGTCATGTCCGATCCACGCCTCGCCGCCGGGATGCTCGATCCAGCCGGCGGGGGCGGGCAGCACGGCGGGGCGGCGGTGGCTCGATGGCCATAGCGCCGGCTCGATCGGATTTTCGGAGAACAGGTGGAGGATATCGGTCAGCAGCAGTTCCTGATGCTGCTCCTCATGCTGGCACCCCAGCCGCACCAGGTCCTGCGCCTTCGGGGGCAGATCGGGCAGCGCGTCGAGCACCGCCGCGTCGATCGCCGTGCGATAGGCGCGTATCGCGTCGAGTGTCGGGCGCGTCAGCATCCCGCGTCGCGCGCGCTGGTGGCGTCGCCCCTCGGCCTCATAATAGCTGTTGAACAGGAACGGGAAGCGATCGTCGTACAGCCGATGGCCGGGGACGAAATCGCGCAGCACGAATGTTTCGAAGAACCATGTCGTATGGGCGAGATGCCATTTCGCGGGCGAGGCATCGTCCATCGACTGGACGGTGGCGTCGGCATCGGACAGCGGCTCCGCGAGCGCGGCGGTCAGCGCGCGCACCGCCGCATAGCGTTCGGCGAGCGACGGCGCGTCGTGCGCGACACGGCTTTCCCTTGCGCTGCTTTCGATCGTCATGGCGTCAACCCCCGGCCGGATCAGGACTGGATATTATCGAGAACGCGGCGGGGACCCGATTTGTTCACTCGCGGCTATACGTCGGGAAGATGCTGCGCCGCGACGCACCAGTCGCGCAGATCCCGACCCCGCGCGCGCTCCACGAGGCGGGCGGCGTCGGCGATGGTGAAGGGGCGGGCGTTCTCCAGCGTCTCCAGTTCGCGCCAGGTGATCGGTGCGGCGACGCTGGCGATCTCCCGCGCGCGGGCGGAATAGGGGAGGACGGCGGTCGCGCCGCGCTCGTTGCGCAGCCAGTCGAGGAAGATGCGGCCGCGCCGCTCCGCCTTGCGCATGTTGGCGGTGAAGCGTTTGGGATGTGCCTCCGCCACCGCACGGGCGAAGCGGCTGGCGAAGTCCTTCACGGTCGGCCAGTCGGCGGTGGCGTCGAGCGGCACGATGACGTGGACGCCCTTGCCGCCGGTCGCCATCGGGAAGCTCGCCAACCCCATCTCGCCGAGCAGGTCGCGAAGCTGCACCGCCGCGCGGCGCACTTCGGCGAAGTCCAGCCCCTCCTCGGGATCGAGATCGAACACCATCCGGTCGGGATGCTCGACATCGCTCGCCTTCGCGCCCCACCCGTGGAACTCGATCGTGTTCATCTGCACGCAGGTGAGCAGCCCCGCGCCGTGATTGACGACGATATAATCCTCCACGTCGCCGTCCTTCTCGCGGATCGGGACGTGATCCACCTTGTCGCCGAACGCGCCGGAATCGTGCTTCTGGAAGAAGCATTGCTTCGCCCGTCCCTGCGGGCAGCGCACGAGGCTGACCGGGCGGCCCGCCAGCCATTGCAGCATCGGCTCGGCGAGGCGGGCGTAATAGGCCGCGAGATCGCCCTTGGTGGCGCCGGTGCCGGGATAGATCACGCGGTCCGGGTGGGTGATGGTCACGCCGAACGGCGTGTCGCCGGGCGGATCGTCGTCCGGGGCAGGGGCGGGGCTTTCGGGCACGACCTCGCGCGCCTCCTTGTCCTCGCGCAGCCCGAGGAAGCTGGCGTGGCGGATGACGTGATCGGCGGTGAACTCGGCGAAGGCCACCTCCGCCACCAGCACCGGCTCCGCCCATTTCACGCCGCGCGCGGCGGCGCGCGGCACGTCGGTGGGCGCGGTCTTGCGGGCGAGCGGCTTGAGCTTCGCCAGCAGCATCTCGCGCGTGTCGGCGTCGAAGCCGGTGCCGACACGCCCGGCATAACGCAGCGTCCCGCCTTCGTAGAGGCCGAGCGCGAGGCTGCGCAGGTCGCGCCCCGGCCGGTCGCTCTCGATATGGCCGATGATGACGAATTCCTGCCGCCGGGTGCACTTCACCTTCAGCCAGTCGCGCGTGCGCGTGCCGCGATAGGGCGCGGCGGCGCGCTTCGAGACGACGCCCTCATATCCCTCGCGGCATAGCCGGGCGAACAATTCCTCCCCGCCGGAGGAGAGGTGCTCGGCATAATGGATCTGCGGGCGGGCGCCCGCGAGCAGCGCGGCGAGCCGCTCCTTGCGCTCGGCATTGCCGAGCTTCGTCAGGTCCTCGCCGTCCTGCTCCAGCAGGTCGAAGGCGAAATAATGCAGCTCGCCGCCGTGCTTCAGCGCGTTTTGCAGCGCGGAGAAGCTCGGTCGCCCTTCGCCATCGAACGCCACCACCTCGCCGTCGATCAGCGCGGCGCCGATGCCGAGTTTGGCGAAGGCCGCGACGATCGGCGCGAACCGGTCCGACCAGTCGAGCCCATGCCGCGTATAGGCGCGCGCCTCCGCGCCGGAGACGGCGATCAGCGCGCGATAGCCGTCATATTTCACCTCGTGCAGCCAGCCCGATCCGGCGGGCACGTGATCGACCAGCGTGGCGAGCTGCACATCGCGGAACGCGGGCAGGCTGCCCTTGCGGCTCTTGCCCTTCTTCTCCGGGGGAGAGCCTTTCCCCTCCGCGATCTCGACCATCGTCCGGCCGCTGGAAACGCTGGTCAGCGCCTTGTCGACCAGATCGCCCGACGCACCGGCATAGGCATCCTCCACCTTGCGGAGCAGCCAGTTCTCGTGGCGCTCGCCCGGCTTGCCCTTCATCCGCACCAGCAGCCATTCGCCCTTCATCCGCTGGCCATGGAGGATGAAATGGAGGTGGCCCTGCTTGATCGTCTTCGCCGGGTCCTTGCCGCCGACCGGCTCCCATGTTCCCTCGTCCCACAGCATGACGGTGCCGCCGCCATATTCGCCCTTGGGGATCGTGCCCTCGAACCGGGCATAGGACATGGGATGGTCCTCGGTGCGCACCGCGAGGCGCTTGTCCTCGGGATCGAGGCTCGGCCCGCGCGTCACCGCCCAGCTCTTGAGCACGCCGTCCATCTCCAGCCGGAAATCCCAGTGGAGCCGCGTGGCGTCGTGCTTCTGGACGATGAAGAGGTTGCCGCCCTGCGCCGCGCGCACTCCCTTCGGCTCGCGCGTCTTCGAGAAGTCGCGCTTGCGGTTGTATGTTTCGAGCGGATCGTTGCGCGTTGCCATGTCAGGCGCTCTTGCGGCGGGTGGCGGGTTTCCTGGCGGCAGGCTTTTTGGCGGCGGGTTTCGGCGCCGCCGCCGGCCGGTCGAGCGATTTCTTGAGCGCGGCCATCAGGTCGATCACGTTCGATCCGCGCGCCGGCGCGCGCTCCTCCTCGTCGAGCGCCACCTTGCCGCTCTTCGACTTGCGCTTGCGCGCGATCAGCTCGCGCAGCGCGTCGACATAGCGGTCGTGGAACTCGGAGGCGTCGAACTTGCCGGTCTTCTTCTCGATCAGCGTGGTGGCGAGATCGAGCAGGTCCGCGTCCGGCTTCGTATCAGGGATGTCGCGGAAAAAGCCCGCCGCCTTGTTCACCTCGTCGGCGTAGCGCAGCGTCTCCAGCACCATGCCGCGCCCGCACGGCTTCAGCGCGACGACATATTCGCGCCCGCGCAGCGCGAGCTGGCCAAGCCCCACCTTCTTCGCGCGGCGCAGCGCCTCGCGCAGCACGACGAACGCCTCGTCGGCGAGGTCGTCGGCGGGGACGACATAATAGGGCCGGTCGTAATAGATGGCGTCGATCTCGGTCATGTCGACGAACTGTGTCAGCTCCAGCGTGCGCTTGCTCTCCAGCTTCACCCCGGCGATCTCCTCGTCGTCGAGCAGGACATATTCGCCCTTCGAAACCTCGAATCCCTTCATGATCTCGTCGGGATCGACCGGGCCGATGCCGTCCACCACCTTCTCGTAATGGATGCGCTTGCCCGACGGCTCGTGGATCTGGCGGAAGGATACGGTCGCGCCGCTCCGGGTGGCGGAATAGATTTCCACCGGGATCGAAACGAGCGCCAGACGAATCTGGCCCTGCCAATAAGCGCGCGCGGGCATCAAGGGCCTCCCTTGGGTGAAGGATGCAGCTTCAATCCCGCGAAGGGGAGTCTGTTCCCTCATCGCAACGATATGCCATGTCGCGGCGCGGTGCGGCGAGGGCGTCATTATAATCGAATTGTCATAGGGCGATGGAAGAGAGGTATTTTCGCCGGCGCCCCGGAGCGGCTAGCGCGTCACTGCCACAGGATGCTGGAGGGGTGATGAGCGGCGAGACGGTTGCGCTGAGACTGGTGCGCAGGTTGCGCGACATGGGCGTGCGCCATGTCTTCGGCGTGCCGAGCGGCGGCTGGGTCGATTACATGGAGGCGCTGCGCGAGACCGACGGGATCGATTTCGTGCTGACCAGCCACGAGGGCGGGGCGAGCTTCATGGCCGATGTGTGCGGCCGGCTGACCGGCGCGCCGGGCGTGTGCTTCGGCACCTTCGGCCCCGGCGCGACCAATCTTTCGACCGGCGTGGGCGGCGCGCTGCTCGATCGCTCGCCGATGATCGCGCTCACCGACGAGATGCCGGCGGCGATGCGCGGCCGCGTGACGCAGATGGGGATTGATCATCAGGCGCTGTTCGCCCCGATCACCAAGAAGACGGTGCGGCTCGACGCGGCGAACATCGACGCGATCCTCGCCGATGCGGCGGCGGTGGCGCTGGAGGGCCGGGCGGGGCCGGTGCATATCGGCCTGCCGGTCGGCCTAAGCGCGGAGATCGCGGGCGGGGAGGGCGAGGTGGCTGTCGCCCCCGCGCCGCCCGCGCCCGATGCGGCGCAGCTCGACGCGCTGGTTACGGCCTTCCGCGCGGCGAGGAAGCCGGTGCTGGCGATCGGCCTCAGCGCCACGCGGCTGGGGATCGGGGGGCGGATCGCCGCGCTGGCCGAGCGCTTCGCGCTGCCCGTGGTGCTGACGCCGATGGCCAAGGGGATGCTCCCGGAAAGCCATCCCGGTTACGCCGGCGTTCTGTTCCACGCGCTAAGCGACGAAGTCGCCAAAACCCATGCTGAGGCCGATCTGGTGGTGGCGATCGGCTACGATCCGGTCGAGTTCAACTATGAATCCTGGATGCGCGACGGCCTGCCGCTCGCCAGCATCGACATCGCGCCGGTCGACGTGGATCGCGCGCGGCATCCGGTGGTGGCGGAGGTGGTTGGCGATATCGCCGCCGGCCTCGCCGCGCTGGAGGCGGTGCAGGCGCCGCGCAAGGATTGGGCGCTGGAGGCGGTCGCGGCGCGCAAGGCGGCGATATTCCAGCGGATGCGCCCGCAGGCCGGGGCGATGGGGCCGTGCGCCGCGCTGGAGGTGCTGCGCGATGTGCTGCCGGACGACGGGATCATGACCTGCGACGTGGGCGCGCACACCCATCTGATCGGGCAGAAATGGCCGACCCCCGCGCCGGGGCTGCAGATCATGACGAATGGCTGGTCGGCGATGGGCTTCGGCCTGCCCGCCGCGATCGCCGCGAAGCTGTGCCGGCCGGAGAAGAAGGTCTGCGCCGTGGTCGGCGACGGCGGCTTCCTGATGACGGTCGGCGAGCTGGCGACGGCGGTGCGCGAGAAATTGCCGATCGTCGTGCTGGTGCTGACCGACAACGATCTCGCGCTGATCCGCATCAAGCAGCAGCGCAAGCAGAACCCGATCTACGGCACGCCGGTGCGCGAGGAGGGGACGATCGGCGGCCCCTCGCTGTTCGGCGTGCCGGTGACGACCGCCGCGACGCCGGAAGCGCTGCGCGCGGCGCTGGTGGAGGCGTTCGCGGCGGACGGGCCGCGCATCGTCGAGGCGCTGGTCGACAGCCGCGAATATGACGGGCTGGTGCTGCGCAAGGACAAGCCGTGAGTGCCATGGGGGCGGATGCGCGGACCCTGCTGATCGGTGGTGAATGGCGCGCGGCGGCGGAGACGATGCCGATCGCCAACCCCTTCACCGGCGCGCTGATCGGCCGCGCCGCCTGCGCCGACGTGCCGGACGCGCTGGCGGCGATAAGGAGCGCGACGCGCGGCGCGGCGGCGATGCGGGTGCTGACCACCGGCGCGCGCTCCGCGATTCTTCATCGCGCCGCCGACGCGCTGGCGCTGGACGCGACGCGGTTCGCGCGGGCGATCACCGCCGAGACCGGTAAGCCGATCGCACATGCCACGCGCGAGGTGGCGCGCGCGGTCAACACCCTGCGCCTCTCCGCCGAGGAAGCGGTGCGGCTGGCGGGCGAGACGCTCGCGTTCGACAGCGTGCCGGGCGGGGAGGGCCGCAGCGGTTTCTGGCTCTACGAGCCGGTCGGCGTGATCGCCGCGATCACGCCGTTCAACGATCCGCTCAACCTGATCTGCCACAAGCTCGGTCCGGCCTTCGCGGCGGGCAATGCGGTGATCCTGAAGCCGGCCGAGCAGGCGCCGTTCGTCGGCGTGATGCTGGCCGAACTGCTGCTGGAGGCGGGGCTGCCGGCGGAGGCGCTCAACCTGCTCACCGGGCGCGGCGAGGTGTTCGGCGACACGCTCGTCGCGCATCCCGGCGTGGCGATGGTGTCGTTCACCGGCGGCGCGCGCACGGGGGAGCGGATCGCCACCGTTGCGGGGGCGAAGCGACTGGCGATGGAGCTTGGCGCCAATTCCCCGGTGATCGTCGCGGCGGATGCCGATCTCGACAAGGCCGCCGCCGCCTGCGCCGCGGGCGCCTTCTCGGCGGCGGGGCAGAATTGCATCGGGGCGCAGCGCATCTACGTCCACACGGATCGCTACGACGATTTCCGCGCGCGCTTCGTCGCCGCGACCGGGGCGCTGGTAGTGGGCGACCCGGCGCTCCCTGAAACGCAGATCGGCCCGATGATCGGCGTGGCGGAGGCGGCGCGGCTCGAACGCCGCGTCGAGGAGGCGCGCGCGGCCGGTGCGCGGGTGCTGGCCGGCGGCGCGCGCGACGGCGCCCTGTTCGCGCCGACCGTGATCGAGAACGCGCCCGACACCGCTGCCTTGGTGTGCGAGGAGGCGTTCGGGCCGGTCGTCAGCCTGTTCCCCTTCACCGATCTCGACGAGGCGATCGCGCGCGCCAATGCGCCGCATCACGCCATCCACGCGGCGATCTTCACCGAAAGCCTGCGCGACGCGCTCCACGCCGCGCGGCGGCTGGAGGCGGCAGGGGTGATGGTCAACGATTCGACCGATTATCGGCTCGATGCGATGCCCTTCGGCGGAGCGAAGGGCGGGAATATGGGACGCGAAGGCGTGCGCTTCGCTATCCGCGAAATGTCTCAGACAAAGACGGTGTGTTTCAATGCGGCTTGAAGAACAGGGTGGAACGATCACGCGCGAATGGTGCGTGGAGCAGGATCGCGGCGACCCGCTGGGGCATTTTCGCGAGGCTTTCCTCATCCCGGACGGGGTGATCTACCTCGACGGCAATTCGCTCGGTGCGATGGCGAACGCCGCGCCCGCGCATGTCGCGCATGTCGTGGAGCGCGAATGGGGCGGGGACCTGATCCGTAGCTGGAACAGCGCCGGGTGGTTCGATCTGCCGGTGACGCTGGGCGACATGCTCGCGCCGCTGATCGGGGCGGACGCGGGCGAGGTGATCGTGACGGATTCGGTCAGCGTGAACCTGTTCAAGCTGCTGTGGGCCGCCGCCGACATGCGCCCCGGCCGCCGCAAGATCATCCTGGAGGGCAGCAACTTTCCCACCGACAATTATGTCGCGCAGGGCGTCGCGAAGGCGCGCGGGCTGGAGGTGGTGCTGCGCGAGCGGCACGAGATCGCCGATGCGATCGACGCCGACACGCTGGCGATCTGCATCACCCACGTCCATTACAAGACCGGCCATATCAACGACATGGCCGCTCTTACCGCCAGGGCGCACGAGGCCGGCGCGCTGGCGATCTGGGACCTGTGCCACAGCGCGGGCGCGATGCCGGTGGACCTCAACGGCTGCGACGTCGATCTGGCGGTGGGATGCACCTACAAATATCTCAACGGCGGCCCCGGCTCGCCGGGCTTCCTGTTCGTGGCGAAGCGGCATCTTGGCGCGGCGCGGCAGCCGATCACCGGCTGGTGGGGGCATGACGCGCCCTTCGCCTTCGATCCCGGCTACACTCCCGCGCCGGATATCCGCCAGTTCCTCACCGGCACGCAGCCGATCGTCAGCCTGTCGCTGACCGGCGTCGGGCTGGAACTGATGCGCGCCGCCGACATGACGCAGCTTCGCGCCAAGTCCGTCGCGCTGACCGAGACGTTCATCGCGCTGGTCGAGCAACGCTGCGGCCGGCACGGTTTCGTGCTCGCCTCGCCGCGCGACGCGGCGGAGCGGGGGAGCCAGGTCTCCTTCACCCATGCGAACGGCTATGAGATCATGCGCGCGCTGATCGATCGCGGGGTGATCGGCGATTTCCGCGCGCCCGATATCGTCCGCTTCGGCTTCACCCCGCTCTACGTGCGCCATGCCGACGTGTGGGACGCGGTGGACGTGCTCGCCGACGTGATGGACAGCGGTGCGTGGCGCGATCCGCGCTATGCCGAGCGGGAGGCGGTGACGTGACGACCGGCCTTTCCGACAACGAAGCGATCACGCGCGAGGGCGGCCTGCACCGCACGCTCGGCAAGCGCCAGATCACGATGATCGGGCTGGGCGGCGCGATCGGCACCGGGCTGTTCATGGGCAGCGGCATCGCGATCGGCTATGCCGGGCCGGCGGTGCTGCTGAGCTACCTGATCGCGGCGCTGATCGCGGTCATCATGGTGTTCAGCCTGTCGGAAATGGCGGTGGTGCATCCCACCGCCGGCTCGTTCGGCACCTATGCCGAAATCTATCTCGGCCCGTTCGCGGGTTTCCTGATCCGCTACACCTACTGGATCCAGCAGGTGCTGCTGATCGGCAGCGAGGCGATCGCGATCGGCACCTATATGCGCTTCTGGTTCCCGGAAGTGCCGGTATGGCTGTCGGCGATCGGCTTCTCGGGCACGCTGATCTGGCTCAACTCGCGGCCGGTGCGCAATTTCGCCTCGGTCGAATATTGGCTGACGGTGATCAAGGTGACCGCGATCATGCTGTTCATCGTGGTGGGCGGCAGCCGCATCCTCGGCCTCACCGGGCCATCGACCGGGCTGCACAACGTCATCGGCCTGCCCGGCGGCTTCATGCCCAACGGTTTCGGCGGCGTGTGGATGGGCGTGCTGATGGCGCTGTTCTCCTTCCTCGGGCTGGAGTTCGTGGTCGCCACTGCCGGCGAGGCGGAGAACCCGCGCGAGGCGATCCCCGCCGCGCTGCGCACGATGGCCGCGCGGCTGTTCCTGTTCTACATCCTCGCGCTGTTCATCATCCTCGCCTTCATGCCGTGGACCGAGGCGGGGGCGAAGGTGGTGACGCAAAGCCCGTTCGTCCGCATGTTCGGCGCGGCGGGCATTCCCTATGCCGCCGATGCGATGAACTTCGTCGTCGCCATCGCCGCGCTTTCGGCGATGAACACCAGCCTCTATCTCGCCTCGCGGATGCTGTTCTCGCTGTCGCGCGGCGGTTACGCGCCGGCGCTGTTCGGCAGGCTGAGCGCTGGCGGGGTGCCGCTGGCGGCGACGTTGCTTTCGGGCGCGTGCGTGCTGCTGGCGGGATCGCTCGCGATGCTGACGCCGCTCGCCTATAACTATCTGTTCGGCATCGCGCTGTTCGGCGGCATCCTCACCTGGGCGAGCATCCTCGCCAGCCATATGGTGTTCCGCCGCCGCCATGCCGCCGCCGAGCTGCCGGTCAGGATGCCCTTCTTCCCGGCGGCGCAGTTGCTGGGGCTTGGGCTGCTCGCCGCGATCACCGCGACGATGGCGTTCGATCGCGAATTCTGGGACGTGGCGGTGCTGGCCGGCGCGCCGTGGTGCGTGTTTGTCGCGGTTGTCTATTGGCTGTGGGTCGCGCGGCGCGGGCGGGCGGCGGCGTCAGCCTCCACCCTCGGCTGAGGGCATGTCGGCGCGGATCGTCTCCGCCACCTCGCGCACCATGTCCATGAAGCACGATACGGCGGCGGACGGCGTGACGTTCGCCCGCGTCGTCGCTCCGATGCGCGAGGCGGTCGCCTCCATGCTGATCGGCAGGATCGCCAGCCCCGGCTGCACCGTCGCCACCTGATAGGGGATGGCGGCGAGCAGGTCCGTCTCCAGCAGCAGCGAATGGTTGGTGAGGATCGAGACGGATTCGATCGCATCGACCGGCGGCTCGATCCCGGCACGGCGGAAGGCGAACATGAGCTGCCGGCGCAGCGAGGTTTCCGGCGGCGGGAGAATCCACGACTGGTCGGCGAGATCGGCCAGCGCCAGCGCGCTCTTCGCCGCGAGCGGATGCCCCTCGCGCGCGACGATCGCGATCGGCTCGTCGTAGAGCACTTCCTGCTCCAGCCCCTCGCGCTCGCGGAAATCGGGCAGGCGGCCGAGCACCACATCGAGATCGCCGGTGCGCAGCGCGGGCATCAATTTATCGATCGTCCCCTCGATCACCGTGACGGCGATTCCCGGCCGCCGCGCGCGCAGCAGCGCGAGGCTGCGCGGCAGCAAGGTCGGCGAGGCGGCGAGCAGGGTGCCGACGAACACGCGGCCCGACAGGCCGGATTCGATCGACTGCAGTTCCTCGCTGGCGTGGCGCAACTGCGTGAGGATCAGCTTGGCGTGCTTGATGATGACGTCGCCGTAGAGCGTCGGCGTCACCCCGCGCGAGGAGCGCTCGAAGAGCTGGACGCCGAGCGCCTCCTCCAGTTCCTTGATGCTCTTGGTCGCGGCGGGCTGGGCGATGTTGAGGATCTGCGACCCGCGCAGGATATTCCCCTCCTGCGCCACCGCCGCGAGCAGCTTGAGCTGGCGCAGCTTCAGCCGGCTGAGCAGGAAATTCTCGTGGAAACGCGACACGGCCGGTCATCCTCCCCGTTTGCGAAGGCCGTCACTACTATAATTTTTTGGTAATAACAGCCGGGCGCATCGGAATTATTCCGCGATACCTGCCGCCCTTATTGGGGAAAGCGCCATAGAAGTTTTCAGGAGCGCGCCGGGCGTGACCATCATCGACATGCACAGTCATTTCTTCCCCATGTCCGACGCGGCGTATGCCGACGCGGCGGAACGGGACGGGCTGCCTTGGTTGAAGCGGACCGGGGCGGGCGAGGGCATGATCATGGTCGGCTCGCGCGAGTTCCGCCCGGTGCGGGAAGCGCTGTGGAACCCGGCGGCGCGGATCGAGGATCTCGATCGCAACCATATCGACATGCAGGTGATCTGCGCGACCCCGGTGATGTTCGGCTATTCGCGGCCGGCGAAGGACGCGGCCGAGACGGCGAAGCGCTTCAACGACCAGGCGGTCAAGATGGCGGGGCACGATCCCCGGCGGCTGAAGGCGCTGGCGCAGGTGCCGTTGCAGGATGTCGACCTCGCCTGCGCCGAGGCGAGCCGCGCGATGGCGACCGGGCATCTCGGCGTGCAGATCGGCAACCATCTCGGCAACGCCTATCTCGACGACGAGCGGCTGCTGACCTTCCTCGCCCATTGCGCGGAGATCGGCGCGGCGGTGCTGGTCCATCCGTGGGACATGATGGCGCGCGAGCGGATGCCGAAATACATGCTGCCGTGGCTGGTGGCGATGCCGGCGGAGACGCAGCTTTCGATCCTGTCGCTGATCCTGTCCGGCGCGTTCGAGCGGCTGCCGAAGTCGCTCCGGCTGTGCTTCGCGCATGGCGGCGGCAGCTTCGCCTTCCTGCTCGGCCGGGTGGAGAACGCCTGGGCGCAGCGCGATATCGTGCGGGTCGACTGCCCCAATCCCCCTTCATCCTATCTCGACCGCTTCTACGTCGATTCCGCCGTGTTCAGCCCGGATTCGCTGCAACTGGTGGTGGACGTGCTGGGCGAGGATCGCGTGATGCTAGGTTCCGACCATCCCTTCCCGCTGGGGGAGGAGGCGATCGGCCAGCTCGTCGGCACGCACGACCGGCTGAGCGGCGCCGCCAAGGCCAAGATCCTCGGCGGCAATGCGGCGCGCTGGCTGGCGCTGGAGGAAGTGGCCGCGGCCTGATCTTGCGGCTCAACGGGGGAAGGGCGGCGCGCGATCGGCGGGCCGCCCTTTTTTTGTCATCTTTCAAATGGTTGAAGGTGGCG
Source organism: Sphingomonas sp. 67-36 (assembly GCA_001897375.1). GTDB lineage: Bacteria > Pseudomonadota > Alphaproteobacteria > Sphingomonadales > Sphingomonadaceae > Sphingomonas. The sequence continues at coordinate 70,880 of MKSU01000026.1, forward strand.
CGATGCTCGTCCCGTTACCGTCTCGGCTCACCTCGTCGGTAATGTTTCGTTAACCCGATCTGTCAACACCCGAACCGAGCTGCCGGGTAGAAGTCGTTGATGTTGCGTATTGTTGTTGCTTACACGTTGTTCGCCATCCTGCTCGCGGCAGTCGGCGTCACGATAGCGTTGTTCATCCGCCACCGCCGCCGCGAACGTGAGCGAATCTGGGGCCGGCGCAGGAACCGCAACCTCGATTGAGCAAAAAACCGCCTGCCGTCCGGGGAAAGAGGGGAAACCGGACGGCAGGCAGTGGAGACGAGACGAGGCGGTTCAGCCCGCGCTATGCGGCGCGCGATAGCTTTCGGTGCCGACCCAACCGCGCTCGGATACGTCGACCATCACATTCTCCGGCCCGGTCATCTTGTATTCGGCGTTGTCCTTGGCCGGGTTCTTGCCCAGTCCCTGCGCAAGGTTGACGTCGTGGCGCGGGGCGAAGCCGCTGCTCTCGAACCGCTCGACGATCTCGTTGATGTCATCGCACTGGAAGCCGACATGGTGCAGCCCGGCGTATCCTTCGGCGAACTCCATCCCCGCCGCCGGGCGGTTCTTGAACGCCAGCAGCGCGATGTTGATGTGGCCGTCGGTGACGTAATAGCCGCGCGCGTTGCGGCTATCGACGCGCCCGGCGATCTCCCAGCCGAGCACGTCGGTGAAGAAGCGCACCGAATTGTCCGGGTCGGCGGCGGCGATGGCGACGTGGCGCAGGCGAACGGGCATGTCTTTTTCCTTCAGGTTCCGATGTGAAGCGGGGTGACGAGCGCGCGCAGCGCGGCGATCACGCTCAACGCGGTGATCCGGCCGGTGCCGGGATTCTCGTCGGTGGGGACGTTCTCGATGCTCAGCGTGAAGCGCGCGCTGTCGGCGTCGACGGTGATGAAATGCGTGTTGCGCTCCAGCGCCGGGTCGGCCCAGATCTCGAGCCGCGTGCGATCCGGCCCGATGCCGGCGAGGCCCAACGCGGCGGCGACGTTGACGTTGGCGGGGAAGGCGATCGCGCCCTCGCGCGCGCTGCCCTCGAATATCTTCAGCGGCGCGTCGAGCGCGGTGAGGTCGATCCCGTTGCGCACGACATGCTCGGCCTTGACCAGCGACTTCGGCGGCTTGCGCGTCACCATCGTCACCGAATGGATCGTGCCGAGCGCGGCGGCGCGCACCGCGTCCAGCCCGAGCAGGGCGCCGGTCGCGAGGATGATCCGCCCGCCGCCCTTCGCGGCGCGCGCGACGAGATCGTCGGCGGTCATCAGCGCCGCGCCGCTGACGGTGACGAGGATCTTGCCGTTGTCGGCCACCGCCCCGGCGATCTCGCGGAAGGCGGCGGTGGGGGCGCAATCGACGATCACGTCCGCGCGCCGCGCCATCTCCGCGATGCTCACGACGGGCACGTCCCAGCCGACATCGGCGAGATAGCGGCGCGCCTTGTCCTCGTCGCCCGCCGCGACGCAATCGAGGACAAGCGCGTCCTCCCGCTCGATCAGCCGGCGCGCGACGACGCGGCCGATGGTCCCCAGTCCGGCGATGCCTATCTTCATCGCGCCGGACTAGGATCGACGCGCGCGCACCGGAAATATCGTTTGCGGCCGTCGCTATAGTCAGGCCGCTATATTGGTGCGGCGGGCTATAATGAAATCCGCGCCGCCTATGCGGAAGCCATATTGGACCTGACGCGCGCCGCCCGTCACTTTCCCGCCCCGACACGATGGGGAGAGAAAGATGATCTGGCACGCGCTGGCGACCTGGCGACGCGAAGGGACGGACCGCGCCGCGATCGTCGTGGGAGACGCGATCCACGATCTCGACGGCGCGGCGGCGGCTCATGCCCCGGCGCTGGCCGGTCGCAGCGTCAATGACCTGATCGCGGACTGGGCGAACGCCGGTCCGGCGGTCGCCGCGCTGGCGGAGGCGCTGGCGGGGCGCACGGCGGACGTGTCCCGCGCCGATCTCGCCGCGCCGTTCGTGCCGCGCCGGGTGTTCGGGGCGGCCTCCAATTATATCGAGCACGCCGAGGAGATGCAGACCAAGCTCGCCGCCAAGGCGGAGAGCGAGCCCTATATCTTCCTCAAGACGGTTGAGAGCGTGATCGGGCCGGATGAGACGGTGGTGATCCCGCCGCAGGTCAAGCGCCCGGACTGGGAAGTCGAGCTTGGCGTGGTGATCGGCCGCGCCGGGCGCAATATCGCCGCCGCCGACGCCTTCGGCCACATCGCCGGCTATACGATCGTCAACGACGTCTCCGCGCGCGACAAGACGCGGCGCAGCGACTTCCCCTTCTCGCACGACTGGTTCCGGGGCAAGAGCTTCGACACCTTCACGCCGGTCGGCCCGTGGTTCGTGCCGCGCGATTGCCTCGGCGATCCGCACGACATCCGGCTCGGCCTCAAGGTCAACGACGAGGCGATGCAGGACGGCAATACGGCCGAGATGATCTTCGATTGCTTCGAGCAGATCGCCTATCTCTCGACGATCCTCGAACTGAAGGCGGGCGACCTGATCGCCACCGGCACGCCCGCAGGCGTCGGCATGGGGCGCGGCGTGTTCCTGAAGGACGGCGACGTGATGACCGCCTGGGTCGACGGGATCGGCGAGCTGCGCAACCCGGTGCGCGCCGGATGAGACGCGCGACGCTGCTGCGGATGATGCCGGGGCTGGCGGTGATCCTCGCGATCGCCGTCGTCACGCTGTTTTCCGCGTTGCGGCCGGAGCCGGTGGCGCGCGCGGCGGGTGGCAAGGCGCTGACGCCGGTGCGCTTCAACATGAGCTGGCTGCCGCAGGGCAGCATGGCCGGCGTGTTCGTCGCGCTGGACCGGGGCTATTACGCCGATGCGGGCCTTCGCGTTGAGGCGATGCGCGGCTTCGGCGGCACGCGGACGGTGAACGAACTGGATCGCGGCATGTTCGAGTTCGGCTATGTCGATCCGCTCAGCGTCGCGATGAACCGCGCGAGCGGCGGCCATGCCCGGCTGGTCGGCGGGATCAACATGCGCTTTCCCGCCGGGGCGTGCTTCGTGCGCGAGCGGCATCATATCGCCTCGCCGGCCGATCTTGCCGGCCTGACCTTCGGCGCGGGGCTGAACAGCCCGGTGCAGACGTTGCTGCCGGCATGGCTGCGCCGCAACGGGGTGGACCCGGCGCGGGTGCGGCAGATCCAGCTCGACCCGGCGGTGGTCGTCGCCGCGCTGATCGAGGGCAAGGTCGATGCCGCCGAATGCTGGCTCGGCAATTCCATGGCGCTGTTCGAGAAGCGCGCGAAGGCGGCGGGCGTCACGATCGGGCGGATCGACTATGCCGATTTCGGCTTCGACGTGTACGGCAGCGGCATCGCGACCCGCGACGCGCTGATCGCGCGCGATCCCGATCTGGTGCGGCGTTTCCTGGCCGCCACCTATCGCGGCTATGCCGATGCCGCGCGCGACCCGGACGCGGCGCTGGCGATCATGCGGCGGCATTTCCCGCTGCTCGACGCCGACGTGACGCGGCAGCAGATCGTCGAGACGGCCGGGTTGATGGCGGGCACGCACCGCTTCGATCCGGCGCGGATTGCCAACACCATCGACTTCCTCAAGGCGGCCGGCCGGCTTGGCGGAGACCTGCCGGCGGACGCCTTGTTCACCAACCAATATCTTGACGAAAGGGCGGTGCCATGACCGACGATGCGACCTATTACCGGCCGCGCCCGACCAAGCTCGGCCATCTCGTGCTCAAGGTGCGCGACATCCAGCGCTCGCTGGCCTTCTATACCGAGGTTGTCGGCCTCACCGTGTCCGACTGGATCGGCGACCATATGGTGTTCCTGCGCTGCGGCCAGGACCATCACGACCTCGCGCTGCTGCAACTGCCGCCGGGGCATCAGGCGATACCGGAGGGCTTCTACCCTTCCGTCGAGCATTTCTCCTATCGCGTCGAATCGATCGCGGAGATGGAGCGGATCACCGCGATGCTCGTCGCGCGCGGGATCGAGATCGACCGCGGGCTGGGGCGGCACGGGCCGGGGGCGAACACCTTCATCGTGTTCAAGGACCCGGACGGCAACAATGTCGAATTCTATTCGGACATGACGCAGATCACCCCCGACGCGCCCTATGAGCCGTCGGTGTGGGACGGCGGCACGCTGGAGACGTTCGACCAGTGGCGGCTCGACAAGTTCGTCGTTCCCCCGCCCACGCGCATCCTGCCGCTGCTCGACAAGGATGGGGCGAAGAAGTGAGCCGGGCAAAGGATATCGGCGTCACGATCCTGTTCTTCGCCGCCTTGCTGCTGGCGTGGGAGTTGGGGGTGCGCTGGTCGGGCGCGAAATCCTATCTGCTCGCGCCGCCCAGCGCGATCGTCGGGGAATTGTGGCGATCGCGCGCGGCGCTGGCGGACGGCACGCTCAAGACGCTGACGGAGGTATTCTGGGGCTTCGTCATCGCGCTGGCGGTGGGGGTGCCGGTGTCGGCGTTCGTGTTCTTCTCGAACGGCGCGCGGCGGACGGTCTATCCGTTGCTCGTCGCATTGCAGAGCATCCCCAAGGTCGGGCTGGCGCCGATCCTCGTCGCGTGGCTCGGCTATGGCCTGTCCTCCAAGCTGACGATGGCCTTCCTTTTCGCCTTCTTCCCGATCGTCGTTGCCGGCATGGGCGGCCTCGCCAGCACGCCGGCGCATCTGGAGGAGCATTTCCGCGCGCTCAGGGCGACGCGCTGGCAGACCTTCTGGCGGCTGCGCCTGCCGTGCGCGCTGCCGGCGTTCCTCGACGGCTGCAAGGTGGCGATGCCGCTGGCGGTGATCGGGGCGATCGTGGGCGAGTTCGTCGGATCGAACGACGGCCTCGGCAACCTGATCCTCACCGCGTCGGGATCGGGCAACACCGCGCTCACCTTCGCCGCGTTGCTGACGGTGACGGTCCTGTCGCTGCTGCTGTTCTACGGCGTCGAATATTGGGAGAAGTTCGTGTGGTGGCGCGCGGCATGACGGCAGCGATCGAGATAGATCGCGTCGCCAAGACCTTCGGCGGCCGCAGCATCATCGCCGAGGTATGCGCGAGCGTGCGCGACCATGAGTTTGTCTCGGTGCTCGGCCCGTCCGGCTGCGGCAAGAGCACCTTGCTGCGCCTGATCGCCGGGCTGGAGCCGATCGATTGCGGCGCGATCCGCCTGTCCGGCGCGGCCGTCACCGCGCCCGCCGCCGACGTGGGTTTCGTGTTCCAGACCTCGAACCTGCTGCCGTGGCTCGACGTGCGCGGCAACCTGTTGCTCGGCGTCGATCTCGATCGCGGCGCGCGGCGGCCATCGGAAGGCGAGCTTGCCGCGCTGATCGAAACGCTCGGCCTCGCGGGTTTCGAGGAGAGCTTCCCGCATCAGCTTTCCGGTGGAATGCGGCATCGCGTCGCGATCGGGCAGGCGCTGGTGCGCAACCCGCGCATCCTGCTGATGGACGAGCCGTTCGGCGCTTTGGACGCGCTGACCCGCGACCGGCTCAACATGGAATTGCTGCGCATCTGGCAGCGCGACCGCAAGACGGTGGTGCTGGTGACGCACAGCATCGCGGAGGCCGTGCTGCTGTCCGATCGCGTGATCGTGATGTCCGAGCGCCCCAGCCGCGTGCTGGAGGAAGTGACGATCGACCTGCCGCGCCCGCGCGACCCGTCGCGCACGCGCGAAGACCCGGCGTTCGGCGATCATGTCGTGCGCCTCAGCCGATTGATGGGAGTGGAATGATGCAGTCGGGCGTGCTCGCCGCCGACGGGGCGGACCTCTATTGGGAAGCGCATGGCGAAGGCCCGGCGATCGTGCTGGCGCATGGCGTCGGCGGCAATCACGCGATCTGGTTCCGGCAACTCGGGCCGCTGTCACGCGCCAATCGCGTCATCACCTTCGACCATCGCGGCTTCGGTCGCTCGACGGATCGTGACGGGCGCGGGCGCGCGGCGTTCGCGGAGGATCTGCACGCTTTGCTCGACCATCTCGGGGTGGAGCGGGCGCTGCTGGTCGGCCAGTCGATGGGCGGGGGAACCTGCATCGACTTCGCCTGTCGCTGGCCGGCGCGCGTGGCGGCGCTGGCGATCGCCGACAGCCTCCACGCCATCGCCGAGCCGGACGACGTGCGCCCGCTGATGGACAAAGCCCGCGCCGCGACGCGCGAACTGGGCCAGATCGAGCGCGTGCTGGGCGGAAAGGCGCGGGCCGAAGACCCCTCGCTGGCGATGCTCTATGCACAGATCAACAGCTTCAACGCGACCGATCGGCACAATCTCGCCGGCGCGTTCCCCACCTATGCGCCGGAGGAGATCGGCGGCGGCCGCTTCCCGATCCTGTTCATCGCCGGTGTGGATGACGTGCTGTTCCCGATCGAGGCGATCCGCCGCGTACAGGTGCGCGTGCCCGGATCGTTCATGGTCGAGGTGAGCGACGCTGGCCATTCCGCCTTCCTCGAACGGCCGGTCGAGTTCAACGACACCTTGCTGACGCTGGCGCAGATGGCGGGCCATGCCGGCCGTGTCGCCGCGCATTCCAACGCGGCGGGCTATACCGCCGCGTGACTATAACGAAGCAGCCATAGGGGCGGCGGGAGATGATATTTTCCACGCCATCCCGCCCCCGATAGGCCCGCAGCATGAACAGGCATCCCTATCCCTTCGCGGGCGGCGCGCTGCGCAATTTCATCGACGGGCGGTTCGTCGAGGGGCCGACGCGCTTTCCCAATCTCGATCCCGTCACGGGCGCGAGGCTGGCGGACGTGACCGCCGCCGATCGCGCGATGGTGGATCGGGCGGTCGCCGCCGCGCGCGCCGCGCTGAAGGGCGATTGGGGACGCATGGCGCAGGACGAGCGCTGCCGCCTGCTCGTCCGCGTCGCGGAGGGGATCGAGGCACGGTTCGACGATTTCGTCGCGGCGGAGGTGGCCGATACCGGCAAGCCGCTCGCCCATGCCCGCGCGGTCGATATCCCGCGCGGCGCGGCCAATTTCCGCAGCTTCGCCGCGCTGGCGGAGGCGCGCGCGATGCCGAGCTTCCAGACGCGCACCGCCGACGGACGCACCGCGATCAACTACAGCATCCCGCGCCCGCTCGGCGTGGTGGCGGTGATCTCGCCGTGGAACCTGCCGCTGCTGCTGATGAGCTGGAAGGTCGCGCCCGCGCTCGCCTGCGGCAATGCGATCGTCGCCAAGCCCTCGGAGGAGACCCCTTCCACCGCGACCCTGCTGGCGGAGGTGATCCATGACGCGGGCATCCCGCCCGGCGTGTTCAACCTGATCCACGGCGCGGGGGCCAACGCCCCCGGCGAATGGCTGGTCTCGCACCCGGATGTGGACGCGATCACCTTCACCGGCGAATCCTCGACCGGCTCAACCATCATGCGCGGCGCGGCGGCGGGGGTGAAGCCGATCTCGTTCGAGTTGGGCGGCAAGAACCCGTCGCTGGTCTTCGCCGATTGCGATTTCGAGGCGGCGCTGGCGGGCACGGTGCGCTCGGTCTTCTCCAATTGCGGGCAGGTGTGCCTGTGCACCGAGCGCGTCTATGTCGAGCGGCCGATCTTCGACCGCTTCGTCGCGGCGCTGGCGGAGAGGGCGCGCGGCCTCACGATCGGCGATCCGTGGAGCGGCGCGGCGATGGGGCCGGTGATCTCCGCGCAGCAGCGCGACAAGGTGCTCGGCTATTACAGGCTGGCGGCGGAGGAAGGCGCGCATTTCCATGCCGGCGGCGGCGCGCCCGCGATGGAGGGCGCGCTCGCGGGCGGCTATTTCGTCGAGCCGACCGTGATGACCGGCCTGCCCGAAAGCGCGCGTTCCGTGCGTGAGGAGATTTTCGGCCCGGTCTGTCACGTCGCCCCGTTCGACAGCGAGGAGCAGGCAATCGAATACGCCAACGATTCCGCCTACGGGCTGGCGGCGGCGGTATGGACGCGGGACGTAAGCCGCGCGCATCGCGTCGCCGGCCGGATCGAGGCGGGGATCGTGTGGGTCAACGACTGGTTCCTGCGCGACCTGCGCACGCCCTTCGGTGGCGTCAAGCTCTCCGGCATCGGACGCGAGGGCGGCGAACATTCGCTCAACTTCTATTCCGAGCCGACCAACATCTGCGTGAGTTTCTGACGATGAGCGATGCGATCGAAACAGTCGCGGCGATGCTGCGCGAGGCGGCGGAGACGCGGACGCCCGTGCCTCCGGTGGCGCCGCTGCTGCCGGCGGGCGATCTCGATGCGGCCTATGCCGTGCAGGAGGTCAACACCCGCGCCGCGCTGGCGTCCGGGCGGCGGCTGATCGGGCGCAAGATCGGCCTCACCTCGGTCGCCGTGCAGCGGCAATTGGGAGTGGACCAGCCCGATTACGGGATGCTGTTCGCCGACATGGGCTATGACGATCGCGCCGACATCCCGGCCGACGCGGTGCTCCAGCCGCGCATCGAGGCGGAGGTGGCGCTGGTGCTCGGCGCGGACCTGACGAGCGAGCGCAACAGCCTCGCCGACGTGATCGCTGCCACCGCCTTCGCGCTGCCGTGTCTCGAGATCGTCGGCAGCCGCATCGCCGACTGGAAGATCGGCATCGTCGATACGATCGCGGACAACGCTTCTTCCGGCGCGTTCGTGCTGGGCGCGACGCCGCGCCCGCTGTCGGCGCTCGATCTCAGGATGTGCGGCATGGTGCTGGAAAAGAACGGCGAACCGGCCTCGACCGGTGTGGGGCAGGCGTGTCTCGGCAACCCGCTCAACGCCGCGCGCTGGCTCGCCGACGTGATGGCGCGCGCGGGGCGGCCGCTGCGCGCGGGGGACGTGATCCTGTCCGGCGCCTTGGGGCCGATGACGCCGGTGGCGGCGGGCGATCTGGTCGAGGCGCGGATCAACGGCCTCGGCTCGGTCGCCGCGCGTTTCGTATAGGAGTGTCGACGTTGAGCAGAGTGAAGGCGGCGATCATCGGATCGGGGAACATAGGTACGGATCTGATGGTGAAGATGCTTCGGGGATCGGAGCATATGGAGCTTGCGGCGGTGGTGGGGATCGATGCCGCGTCGGAGGGTCTGGCGATGGCGCGGGCGCGCGGGGTGGCGACGACGCACGAGGGGATCGAGGGGTTGCGGAAGCTCGCCTGCTATGGCGAGATCGGCATCGCGTTCGACGCGACGTCTGCCTATGCGCACAAGGTCCACGACGCGGCGCTGCGCGCGGACGGCATCCAGGTGGTGGACCTCACCCCGGCGGCGATCGGGCCGTTCACGGTGCCGCCGGTCAACATGGAGGCGCATCTCGACCAGCCCAACGTCAACATGGTGACGTGCGGCGGGCAG
>MKSU01000027.1 GCA_001897375.1 Sphingomonas sp. 67-36
AAACCGACGCCCAAGACCACCCCTCTTCCCGGAGCGTCCCTCAGCGCCTGCCATGCGGTGACCAACACATGAACCTGCCGGCCCACCGCGTCGGTGAAGCCCATCTACGTATCACCCCGACCAACGTCAACCCCGCTCTTGCAATTTTATGACAGACAACGACGAAAAGCGCAGAAATCCTTGATTTAACCCGTTGTGAAGACCCCCCGGGCTAAAGACCGAAACGATGGACGTCACCGCGAATCAACAGAATCAACCACCGGAATCGCTGGCCCGGCAGGTGCGCAATGCCGTGATCTGGCGATCGGGCAGTCAGATTCTCGCGCAGCTCGTGCAGTGGGCAGCAACCTTCCTCGTGATTCGCATCCTCAGCCCGCACGATTACGGCCTCTACGCCATGACCGGCGTGGTGCTGGTGTTCCTCAACATGCTCAACGGCTACGGGCTCGCGAGCGGGCTGGTGCAGCGGCCGACGATCAGTCATCGCGAGGTGCGCCAGCTTTTCGGCATGCTGATCGCGCTCAACCTGACGCTGGCGCTCGCCCAGCTCGCGATCGCCCCGGTCGCGGCGAGCTACTACCGCCAACCCCAGGTGGCGACGCTGCTGCGCGTGCAGAGCCTGCTGTATATCGCGACCCCGTTCATCGCGCTTCCCTATGCGCTGCTCAGCCGCGAGATGGATTTCCGGCGGCAGGCGAAGGTCAACATGATCGCCTCGGTGGTGAGCGCCAGCACCGCGCTGGGCGGGGCGCTCGCCGGGCTGGGCGTATGGACGTTGGTGTTCGCGCCGATGGCGCTGTTCTACACCCGTGCGATCGGCATGACGATCGCGGCGCGCGCGCTGGTATGGCCGTCGTTCGATTTCCGTGGGGCGGGGGGGCTTGCGCGGTTCGGTGGAGTAATGGCGGCGAGCCAGCTTTTCTGGTTTCTGCAAAGCCAGGCCGACGTGTTCATCGGCGGGCGGCATTTCACGCCGCACATGCTGGGCATCTACACCACCAGCCTGTTCCTGACGCAGATCTTCGTCTCCAAATTCGTGCCGCCGCTGAACGAGGTGGCTTTCTCCGCCTATGCGCGCATCCAGCATGACGCGGACGCCACCGCCGCCGCTTTCCTGAAGGCGGTGCGGGTGATCATGCTGGTGGCGCTGCCCTTCTATTTCGGGCTGGCGATCACCGCCGAACCGCTGGTGCTGACGATGCTCGGCGACAAATGGGCGGAGGCGATCCCGGTCGTGCGGCTGCTCGCCTGCGCGATGCCGTTCATGACGCTGCAGGTGCTGTTCACTCCCGCGAGCGACGCGCTCGGCCGTCCGGGGATCGGGGTACGCAACGGCGCGACCGGCGCGGTGATCCTGTCGGCCGCCTTCCTGATCGCGGTGCGCTGGGGACCGGTCGGGCTGGGCTGGGCGTGGATCTGCGCCTATCCGCTCTATCTCGGCTTCACCTGCCGACGATCATTGCCCGTGATCGGCACGAGCCTTGCGCGCGTCGCGGGCGCGATCACGCCACCACTGGCCGCCGCGTCGGTGATGGCGATGGCGGTGCTGCTGGTCGACGCCCGACTCCCCCGGCTCGCGCCCGCGCCGCATCTGGCCGTGCTCGTTGCGGTGGGGGGGGCGGTATATGGCGGGGCGCTGTTCGCCTTCGCGCGGGGGACGATCGAGGAGTTGGTGGCGCTGGTTCGGCGATGAGGGGAGCTACCTCGCCGCGTGCCGCCGGACGCAGCAAAGCTGCGCCCCTCGGCCCGCTTTGTTGCGCCGATCGCGCTTGGAAGAATGCGCGGCGAGCTTCGCTCGCGCGTCTTTCTTCCTGCGCGATGGTGGGCGGTGACGGGCTCGAACCGCCGACCCTCTCGGTGTAAACGAGATGCTCTACCAACTGAGCTAACCGCCCTTGCCCGCCGCCGATGGCAGAGCGAGCGCCGCATCGCAAGCCTCAGACGAGCGGCACCCCCATCGCGCGGGCCGTGCCGATATAGGCGCGCATCCCGTCCAGCGCATCGCGCGTCAGCCCCATGAACGCGCGGCGGCGGTCGAACGGGTCGGGGCGGCGCTCGAACAGACCGGCGTCGGTCATCCGTGCGATCCAGCGCAGCGCGGTGGTCGGCGGCACGGCGGCGGCGATGCACAGGCTGGAGACCGAGACCTCCGCCCGCTCAAGATGCGCGGCGAACAGATCGAGCATCATGTCCCACGCCGGATCCTCGAATAGCCCCTTGCCGAACTGGCGGTCGCGCAGCCGCCGCGCGCGGATGACCTGCCGGATCTCGCCGGCCTCGACCGCGATCGGCTCCTCGGGTCTTGCCGCAAAGACCGGCCGCACATCGGCGACCGACGATTCGGATGCGAAGGGGCGCGGCGCTTCCTGCGGCCGGCTGAGTCGCGCCAGCACGTCCGCGATCCGCGCCACCTCCGCATTGAGCCGCGCGAGCCGCGCCGCCTCGCTCTCGGCGATGCGATCGTGGAGCGGGGCGCCGTTGACCGCGCGCCACACCGAAACCGCCGCCGCCCATTCGGCCGGCTCCGGGTCGCACATCAGCTCGACCTGCCGCCCGACCAACCCGGCCGCGGCGATATCGATCTGTGCGGACGAGACGCCGGCGATGATCGCCAGCTCACGCCCGGCGGCCAGGCCATCGATGCGGTAGAGCGTCGAGGCCAGCCGCTCGTCATCCACCTCGCGGGCGTCGAGCAGCAGCAGCGGCGCGGCGACCGTCGCCTCCAGGTGGTCGAGCGCCTCGTCCCAGCCGACGCTCGCCAGCACGCGGCCGCCCGTCGCGATCACCGCATCGCGCAACGGATCGTCGCGGGTATAGCCCGGTGTCGCGACAATCAGCGCATCGAACCGCGCCGTCGCCCCTGCCGGCTCCATCATATCGTGAAACATCCCCGGTTCTCCCGATCAGGCAATGATCGGCAGCAAATTACGCAAACCACCGAATTGGCGCAGCCTATCCGGCTCCAATTTGAATGCACTGCCCGGCGCTGGCGGGCATTATATCCGAAACGGAGGTATCGGTCGCACGTCAGTCAAGTGATTTGACGATTTCCTCGACCATCTTCTTGGCGTCGGCGAGGAGCATCATGGTATTGTCCATATAGAAGACGTCGTTGTCGACGCCCGCATAGCCGACGCCGCCCATCGAGCGCTTCACGAACAGGACGGTCTTGGCCTTCTCCACGTCGAGCACCGGCATACCGTAGATCGGCGAGGTCTTGTCGGTCTTGGCCGCCGGGTTGGTCACGTCGTTGGCGCCGATCACGAAGGCCACGTCGGTCTGCGCGAACTCGGAGTTGATGTCCTCCAGCTCGAACACCTCGTCATAGGGCACGTTGGCCTCGGCGAGCAGCACGTTCATATGGCCGGGCATTCGCCCCGCGACCGGGTGGATGGCGTATTTGACGCGGACGCCATGCTCCTTGAGCTTGTCCGCCATTTCGCGCAGCGCGTGCTGCGCCTGCGCCACCGCCATGCCATAGCCGGGGACGATGATGACCTGCTCCGCCTGGCTCATCAGGAAGGCGGCGTCCTCGGCCGAGCCGCGCTTCCACGGGCGATCGACCTTGGCCGCGCCGCCGGTCGAGGCGGCTTCCGCGCCGAACCCGCCGGCGATCACGCTGATGAAGCTGCGGTTCATCGCGCGGCACATGATGTAGCTGAGGATCGCGCCCGACGAGCCGACCAGCGCGCCGGTGATGATCATCGCGGTGTTGTGCAGCGTGAATCCCATCGCCGCCGCCGCCCAGCCCGAATAGGAGTTAAGCATCGACACCACGACCGGCATGTCAGCGCCGCCGATCGGAATGATCAGCAGGAAGCCGATGATGAAGCTCAGCACCGTCACCGTCCAGAACACCCACGGCGCCTGATCCTGCGTGAAATAGGCGATCAGGATCAGGATGCCGACGAGCGTACCGAGGTTGAGCACGTGGCGCGCGGGCAACAGGATCGGCGCGCCGCCCATGTTGCCGTTCAGCTTGGCGAAGGCGATGACCGAGCCGGAGAAGGTGATCGCGCCGATCGCGACGCCGAGACCCATCTCGATCCGGCTGACGGTGAGGATCTGCCCCGCCGCGTCGACGATGCCGAACGCCGCCGGGTTGAGATAGGCGGCACAGGCGACCAGCACCGCCGCGAGACCGACGAGGCTGTGGAAGGCGGCGACGAGCTGCGGCATCGCCGTCATCGCGATCTTGCGCGCGGTGGTGATGCCGATCGCCGCGCCGATGCCGATCGCGACGAGGATCAGGCCGGCCGTGCCCCAGTCGATGTCGAGGCCATGCTCGACCGCGGCGTAAGACGCTTGGGCGAGACGCGGCGCGTGCGTCACCAGCGTCGTCACCACCGCGATCGCCATTCCGATCATGCCGAAGCGGTTGCCGCGCTGGCTCGACGTCGGGCTGGACAGCCCGCGCAGCGCGAGGATGAAGCACACGCCGGCAATCAGATAGGCCAATGCCGCCCAGGGATTCACCGCGACGTGTTCCATCCTACCCCCTTATCCATCACCCCGGCGAAGGCCGGGTCGCTTCCCGCAAGCGCGCCCTCAGGGCATGGTCCCGGCCTCCGCCGGGCCAACGCCAGCGTCAGTGCTTCGCGGCCGCCGGCCGCTCCTTCTTCTTGTACATCGCCAGCATCCGCTGGGTGACGGCGAAGCCGCCGAAGATGTTCACGCTCGCCAGCGTCACCGCGACCAGCCCGAGCCATTTCGAGCTTGCGCTGCCCGACGCCGCCGAGGCGATCAGCGCGCCGACGATGATCACCGAGGAGATCGCGTTGGTCACCGCCATCAGCGGCGTGTGCAGCGCGGGCGTGACCGACCAGACGACATAATAGCCGACGAAGCACGCCAGCACGAAGATCGACAGGATCGCGATGAAATCCATTTGCTCAGCCCCCCACCTTGCGCTCGGCCTTCGCCACGATATCCGCCGCGCACCGCGCCATCTGCGCCTCGCGGCAGGTGCCGCTCATCGAGGCGAGCCGGCGCGACGACAGGTTGCTGCCCGGCTCGACCAGATCGACCATGTAACCGAAGCGGTCGCCCTTCGGCGTGACGTTGCCGAGGATCACCAGCGACAGGCCGGTCTTGTCGTCCCCGTCCGCCGCGCGCAGCTTCCTCGCGCTTCCGAGGCTCTCGATCAGCGCGTCCGACAATCGCTGCGTCAGCGCGTCGTCGCCGGTGGCGCGCACGTCGACCGGCCGGCGCTCCGCCGGCTGTGACGCGGCTGCGGCCAGCAACAGCAGCGCGGCGATCATCCGAGCAGCCTTTCGTTGACGACCTTGCCATCCTTCGTGAGCCGGATCGCGTCGCCGATCTCGGCGTCCAGCACCGGGCCGCCCGCTTCCTTGTCCCAGAAGGCGGAGAGGAAATTATAGAGGTTGCGCGCGAACAGCGCCGAGGCGTCCGCCGCCAGCCGCGAGGGCACGTTGCGGTGCCCGACGATCTTCACGCCGTGCCGCTCGACCACCTCGCCGGCGACCGCGCCCTCGACATTGCCGCCCTGCTCCACCGCGAGATCGACGATCACGCTGCCGGGCCGCATCGTCGCGATCTGCGCGTCGGTGATGAGGCGCGGCGCGGCGCGGCCGGGGATCAGCGCGGTGGTGATGACGATATCCTGCTTCGCGATATGGCCGGACACCAGCTCGGCCTGCGCCTTCTGATATTCCGGCGACATCTCGGTGGCGTAGCCGCCCGAGCCTTCGCCCTCGATCCCCGCGACATTCTCGACGAAGATCGGCTTGGCGCCGAGCGACTGGATCTGCTCCTTCGTCGCCGAGCGCACGTCGGTCGCCGACACCTGCGCGCCGAGCCGCCGCGCGGTGGCGATCGCCTGGAGCCCGGCGACGCCGACGCCCATCACGAACACCTTGGCGGCGGTGACGGTGCCCGCCGCCGTCATCATCATCGGGAAGGCGCGGCCATATTCGGCCGCCGCGTCGAGCACCGCCTTGTAGCCCGACAGGTTCGACTGCGACGACAATATGTCCATCGACTGCGCGCGCGTGATACGCGGCATGAACTCCATCGCCAGCGCCTCGATCCCCGCCGCGGCATAGGCGTCGACCCGCGCGCGCTCACCGAACGGATTGAGCCCGGCGGCAAGCCACGCGCCCGGCTTCACCCCGGCGAGGGTGGCGGGATCGGGCCCCTGCACGCCGAGCAATATGTCCGCATCCGCGATCACGCCCGCGCGATCGCCCAGCGTCGCGCCCGCGTCGGCATAGCCCTGGTCGGCGATGTCGGCGGTGGCCCCTGCCCCGCGCTCGACGGCGACATTCGCCCCCAGCGCGACGAACTTCTTCACCGTTTCGGGCGTTGCGGCAACACGCCGTTCGCCGCCCGCGGTTTCCTTCAGGACGGCGATCTTCATGGGATCAGTGGATCAGCCAGATGACTACAGCGGCGACAACCGCCACACCGATCGTCCCCCACTTGAGCAGGTTCATAACCCCTTGGTAGGTCGAAACATGCGCCTTCATGTCGGAGTTGTCGGCCACCGGGTCCTCCCGCTTTCCCTGATTCGTCCCGCTCCTTATCGACGCTTGCCGCCGGCCTCAAGCCCGTCCGCCACGCGACGGCGGTGCTTAAGGCGGCTTTTACCGATAGCGGCGTATCTGCCGAATCCGTCCCTGCCGTATCGGAATGGAACGAAAGAATGACGCGTAACGGGCAACGGCTGCTGATGCTGATCGACGACGAACCGGGCCAGCGCCGGCTGGTCGCGGCGCTCGCGGCGCGCGGCGGCTGGCGCACCCTGTTCGCCGACGACGCGGAAATGGCGATCGCCACGCTCGGCACGCAGGACGGGATGCGGCTCGACGCGATCGTGCTCGATCATCACGGCGAGGACGACGCCACGGCCGTGCTGCTCGGCGAGTTGCGCGCGCGCCGCCCGGCGTTGCCGGTGCTGGTGACGGCGGCCAACGGCTCGGTCGCGCACGCGGTCAACGCGATGCGGGCGGGGGCGACCGATTTCCTGGTCCGGCCGATCGCGCCCGAACGGCTGCTCGCGGCGCTCGAGGCCGCCGTCGCCGGCACCGAGGCGGGCGAGCTGCGCCCGCTGACCGAGAAGATCCCCGCGATGCTGGGCTTCGACGAGATCGTCGGCTCCGCGCCGGATTTCCGCGCCGCGCTGGCGATCGCGGCCAAGGCGGCGCGCGCGCGCGTCGCGGTATTGATCGAGGGCGAGGGCGGCGTCGGCAAGGAAGTGGTGGCGGAGGCGATCCACGCCGCGTCGCCGCGCGGTCGCAAGCCGATGATCACGGTGAATTGCGGCGGGATTCCCGCCAATCTCGTCGAAAGCGAGCTGTTCGGGCATGAGCCCGGCGCCTTCACCGGCGCGTTCGATCGCAAGATCGGCAAGCTGGTCGACGCCGATGGCGGCACGATCTTCCTCGACGATATCGGCCAGATGCCGGCGGACGCGCAGGTGAAGCTGCTGCACCTGCTGCAATCGGGCGAGGTGCAGCCGATCGGCGCGCGCCACGCCCGCGAGGTGGACGTGCGCGTGATCGCCGCGACCGACAGGAACCTGGGCGAGGAAGTGGAGCAGGGCCGCTTCCGCGAGGACCTTTATTACCGGCTCAACGCCGTGCAGGTGACGATCCCGCCGCTGCGCGACCGCACTGGCGACATCCCGGCGCTGGCCCGCCACCTGCTCGCCCGCATCGCCCGCCAGCCAGGGTTGCGGCAGCTCGGCATCACCGACGACGCGCTGGCGCTGCTGGTCGAATACGACTGGCCGGGCAACGTCCGCCAGCTCCAGAACGCGCTGTTCCGCGCCGCCGTGCTGTGCGACGGCGACGCGCTGACGCGCGGCGACTTCCCGCAGATCGCCGCGCTCGCCGCCCGCCGCGACACCGCACCGAGCACGCAGCGGATGGCGACCTCGGGCGGCGTCACCCTGTTCCGCGCCGACGGCCACCTGCGCGCGCTGGAGGAGATCGAGGCGGACGTGATCCGCCTCGCCATCGGCCATTATCGCGGGCGCATGACCGAAGTCGCGCGCCGGCTCGGCATCGGCCGCTCGACGCTCTATCGCAAGCTGGTCGAGCTGGGGATCGACAACGCCGCTTGAACCGCGGCGCGCTCAACCGATCCGATCGATCCAGCCCGGCAAATCCGCCAACCGCTCCAGCATCGTGAACCGCGCGCGATCCTCGGGCGGCGCGGCGGCCTCGTGCGTCCAGCCGCCGGGCTGCGGGATGAACGCCGCCCAGGCACCGGCGGCGAGCGCGGGCAGCACGTCGGAGCGCATCGAATCGCCCGCCATCAGGCATCGGTCGGGCCGCGCGCCGTGACGGGCGAACAGGCGGCGGAAGGTGTCCGGCGTCTTGTCGCTGACGATCTCGATCGCGGAGAAGCGGCTGCCCAGCCCGGAGGCGGCGAGCTTCATCTCCTGATGCAGCAGGTCGCCCTTCGTCACCAGCACCAGCCGCCCGCGCATCTCCAGTTCCGCCAGCGTGTCCTCGATCCCGTCGAACAGCTCGACCGGATGGGCGAGCAGCGTGCGCCCCGCCGCCAGTATCCCGCGCACCGCCGACAGCGGCAGCGCATCGCCGCCCAGTTCCAGCGCCGCCTCGATCATCGACAGCGTGAAGCTCTTGGCACCATATCCGTAGAGCGCGAGGTTGCGCAGCTCGACCGCCGTCATCGTCTCGCGCGCGATCCCGGCTTCCGCGAACGGCGCGAGCATCGCCACCAGCGCCTCCTCGGCGGCGGCGAAGAAGCGCATGTTGTGCCACAGGGTATCGTCGGCATCGAGGCAGATCAGGTCGACAGGCATGATATGCGCGCTACACGATCCGCGTTCAGCCGACGAGCGCGCGATCCCTGAGGCCGCGCCATACGCGCAAGGCCTGCACCGTCTCCGCCACGTCATGGACGCGCAGCAGCTGGACGCCGGCGTCCGCGCCCTTCATCGCCAGCGCGATCGAGCCGCCGAGCCGCTCGCTCACCGGCGCCTCGTTCGACAGCGCCCCGATCATCCGCTTGCGGCTCGCCCCCAGCATGATCGGGCAGCCCAGCCCGTGGAACAGCGCGAGGTTGTTGATCAGCGCGAGATTGTCGGCCAGCGACTTGCCGAAGCCGATGCCGGGATCAACGATGATCCGCGCCCGATCGAGGCCGCCCGCCACCACTGCATCTACACGCGCCTCCAGCCAGTCGAACACCTCGCCTACCACATCGGCATAGCCCGATCCGCCATGCGGCCCCGCCTTCGGGTCGGGCGAGTGCATCAGGATCACCGGGCAGCCGGCCCGCGCGACGACACCGGGCGAGCGCTCGTCCCACAGCAGCGCCGACACGTCGTTGACGATCTGCGCGCCGGCCGCGAGTGCCGCTTCCATCACCGGCGCCTTGCGCGTGTCGATCGAGACGAGCGCACCGGCCGTCACCAGCCGCTCGACGACCGGCGCCACGCGCTTCGTCTCGTCGCCTTCCCAGATCAGCGGCGCGCCGGGGCGGGTCGATTCTCCGCCGAGGTCGACCAGCGCGGCGCCGGCGGCGAGCATGTCCACGCCCGCCGCCGCCGCGCCCGCCGGGTCGTCGACATGCGCGCCGCCGTCGGAGAAGCTGTCCGGCGTCACGTTGAGGATGCCGGCGACGAGCGGCTGGTCGAAGCGCAGCACGCGCTCGCCGAGCGTCAGCGGCGGGCGCGGCGCGGTGATGCGCTGGTGGAGCAGCAAGGCGCGGTCGCCGCAGCCGGCGATCTCCGCCACCGGCACGACGCGCCGATCCGCGCCCTCGCGCAGCTCATAGGCCGCGAACCACAGCATCCCCCCCGCCAGCCGCGCGACGCTGCCGTCCGGCAGGCCGACCGGCGTATCGACGAAGTGGATCGGGCGGAGGTGCAACGCGCCGGTCAGACCTGCGTCGCGAGCAGGTAGGTCTGCCGCAGCGCGTCGATCGGCTTCAGCCCGCCTTCCGCCTCATAATGCCAGAAGGTCCAGCCGTTGCAGGCCGGCGCGCCCTGCAGCGTCGCGCCGAGCTTGTGGATCGAGCCGATCGCGCCGCAATCACTGGCAAGGCTGCCGTCCGCGCGCACCGCCGCGCGGAAGCGGCGCTTGGCATCGGTGACGACGCTCCCCGCCGGCAGCAGGCCGTTCTCGACCAGCACCCCGAACGCCACCTTCGGCTGCTGCTTCGGCGACTGCATCGTGGAGAGCGCGGATTCGTCGAGCGGCAGCGCGTCGGTGATGCGTTCGATCGCGGCGGCGCAATAGCCCGGCTCGCGCTCGATCCCGATCCAGCGCCGCCCGAGCCGCTTCGCCACCGCGCCGGTGGTGCCGGTGCCGAAGAACGGATCGAGCACCACGTCGCCCGGCTGCGTGCAGGCGAGCAGGATGCGATAGAGCAACGCCTCCGGCTTCTGCGTCGGATGGACCTTCTGCCCACCCTTCTTCAGCCGTTCCTGCCCACCGCAGATCGGGAATTCCCAGTCGGAGCGCATCTGAAGCTCGTCGTTGAGCGTCTTCATGCTGCGATAGTTGAAGGTGTATTTCGCCTTCTCGCCCTTCGACGCCCAGATCAGCGTCTCGTGCGCGTTGGTGAAGCGGGTGCCGCGGAAGTTCGGCATCGGATTGGCCTTGCGCCACACGATGTCGTTGAGGATCCAGTAGCCCAGATCCTGCACCGCCGTGCCGACACGGAAGATGTTGTGATAGCTGCCGATCACCCAGATCGTGCCGTTATCCTTCAGGATGCGGTGCGCCTCCGCCAGCCAGGCGCGGGTGAAGGCGTCATAGGCGGCGAAAGTGTCGAACTTGTCCCAGTCGTCGGTCACGGCATCGACATGGCTGCCGTCCGGCCGGAACAGCTCGCCGCCGAGCTGGAGGTTGTAGGGCGGATCGGCGAAGATCATGTCCACCGACCTCGCCGGCAGCGCCTTCATCGTCGCGATGCAATCCCCCATGAGGATCTGGTCGAGCGGCAGGACAGCCTCTTCGGCACGCCCGCGCTTCGCCGCAACCTTTTCGATGACCCCCATGCAATCCCCCTCGATGAGCCGCCAGAAGCGCGAAGCAGGTGGAATCCGTCAAGCGATCAATGGTTAACGCATATCGTTGCGAAATCGTTAACGAAGCGGAACATTTCGTGGCCGCCGGCAGATGTTGAGTCCGGCGAGTCGCGCTTGACTCAACATCTCGCGGTGTGACTCGAAAGACTCACCGCCCACCGCGATGACGATTTTTTCTGCTTTTCCGCTCCCGCGACCGAAAAATGCGCCGGGCGATTCGGAAAAGGCGGGCCGAATCACGATTGAATCACAGCGGCAGCTCGGCCTGCGCGACCGGCGCGAAGCTGCGGCGATGGAGCGGCGACGGCCCGTGCTCGCGCAGCGCGCGCTGGTGCGCCGGGCTGCCATAGCCCTTGTTCGAGGCCCAGCCGTAATGCGGCCAGGTCTCGTGATGGCGCAGCATGATCGTGTCGCGGGTATGCTTGGCGACGATCGAGGCGGCGGCGATCGACAGCGACAGGGCGTCGCCGCCGACCAGCGCGGTGGCGGCATAGCCCCAGCGCGGCAGGCGGTTGCCGTCGACCAGCACATGGCCCGGCTCGCGCCCGAGCAGCGCCACCACCTGATCCACCGCGATCGTCATCGCCTTCATCGTCGCCCAATAGATGTTGAGCGTATCGATCTCGTCGGCCTCGACCACGCCGACGCCGACGATCGCGCAGCCGGTGATGCGGGCGCAGAGCCGCTCGCGCTCGGCGGCGGGGAGCTTCTTCGAATCGTCGATGCCGCGCGGCACGCCCTTCGCCGGCAGCACGACGGCGGCGGCGACCACCGGCCCGGCGAGCGGCCCGCGCCCCGCCTCGTCCACCCCGGCGACGGGCGGCAGGCAAAGTCGTTCGTGCTTCAATCCGGGCATGGCAGACGCCATGGCGGGAAACGCCGGTTCTCGCCAGCGTGATAGAGACAGAGCGCATTGCCGGCGGGATCGGCCAGCCGCGCCTCGCGCCAGCCCCATGGCTGATCGATCGGATCGGCCACCGCGATGCCGCGCGCGCGGGCAGCGGCAACGGCGGCATCGAGGTCCGCCACCTCGATGAACAGCAGCGGGCGTCCGCCGATCTCCGCCGTCGCCTCGATCGACAGGGTGACGCCGCCGGCGCTCTCGAACCGGGCATAGCGGCCGTCGCTGTCGACGATCGGCGTCAGCCCGAGCGCGCGATAGAAAGCGAAGCTCGCCGCGTGATCGGTCGCCGGCAGCGTGATCTGGTTGGGAGTCGCGCCGCCGGGATCGACATCGAGCCGCACGCGATGATGCCCCATCGGCCCATGCCCCGCGCCGAAGCCGGGCGCTTCGTGCAGCGCGATCCGCACGAACAGCCGCGCGCGCGCGATCGCCTCCGCCAGCGGCAGCCCGCGCCCCAGCCCGGCGGCGATCGCGCTCGCCAGCGTGCAGCCGGTGCCATGGGTGTGCGGCGTGTCGATCCGCGTGCTTTCCCATGTGCGCCGCGCGCCGGACGGCTCGATCAGCGTGTCGGCGACAATGTCGCCCTCGGCATGGCCGCCCTTGAGCAGCACCGCCGCGCCGCGCGCGAGAATCGCCTCCGCGCCGCCCAGCGCCGTCGCTTCGGGCAGGTTCGGCGTGACCAGCGTCGCGACCCGCATCAGCCGCTCGAACGCCGCGATCGTCGCCGCGTCCGCCAGCACCGAGCCGGAGGTCGCCACCATCACCGGATCGAACACCACCGGCACGCCGCGCAGTTCCTCCAGCACATCCGCCACCGCTTCCGCCGTCGCAGGTGCGCCGATCATGCCGATCTTCACCGCATCGACGCCGATATCGCCGATCACCGCGCGCATCTGCGCCACCACCATTTCGGGCGGCACGGCATGGATCGCCCGCACGCCCAGCGTGTTCTGCGCGGTGATCGCGGCGATGGCGGTCGTCGGATGGCCGCCGAGCATCGTCACCGTGCGGATATCGGCCTGGATTCCCGCTCCCCCGCCCGAATCGGAGCCGGCGACGATCAGGACGCGCGGGACCATCCGGCTCACCCCTTGAAGCGGCGCTGGGTGGCGGCGGGGAATTTCTTCAGCGCCGCGCCGACGCGCGCCGGCCGGTCGAGCAATTCGCCGCCGCAGTTCGGGCAACGCTCGTCGAGTTGCTCCGCGCAATCGGCGCAGAAGGTGCATTCGAACGAGCAGATGAAGGCGCCGCCCTCATCCGCCGGCAAATCGACGCCGCAGCGTTCGCAATCGGGGCGCATCTCAAGCATGAAGCTGGCATAGAGCGGCAGGGAAAGGGGAGACAAGTATGCGCATGATCGCTTTGGCGCTCGCGCTGGCGGCGGCTTCGGGCGCGCAGGCCGGGACGCGCTATGTCCACGCCGGGCGGCTGATCGACACCGAGCATGGCAAGGTGCTGGCCGACCAGCGGATCGACATCACCGACGATCGCGTAACGGCGGTCGGCCCGTGGTCGCCCCCACCAACCGGCGCGAGCGTGACCGACTGGTCCGCGCTCACCGTGCTGCCCGGCCTGATCGATTGCCATACCCACGTCTCGGACGGCTATGCCGACAGCAGCGACCCGGCCGAGGCGCTGCACCATTCCGCCGCCGCGACGATCCTGAAGGGCGCGCGCCGTGCCCGCGAGACGCTGGATGCGGGCTTCACCACGATCCGCGACGTCGGCGTGTTCCGCGGCCTTTCGGACGTGGCGCTGCGCGACGCGATCGCGGCCGGGGACGTGACCGGCCCGCGCATGATCGTTGCCGGGGCCTATATCACCATCCCCAACGGCGGCGGCGCGGTGACGGGCGCCGCGCCCGACGTGCCGGTGCCGGCGGACATGCGGCTGGGCTATGTCCGCAACGCCGACGATGCGCGCAACGCGGTGGACATGCTGTTCAGTCGCGGCGCGGACTTCATCAAGATGATCGCCACCGGCGCGGTGCTGGCGGTCGGCTCGACCCCCGGCGCGCTGGAGCTGACGCCCGAGGAGATGAAGGCCGCCTGCGACGCGGCAAAGCGCCATGGCAGCTATTGCATCGCCCATGCCCATGGTGCGGAGGGCATCAAGGCCGCGATCCGCGCCGGCGCGCGCTCGATCGAGCATGCCAGCCTGATCGACGACGAGGGCCTGCGCATGGCGAAGGACGCGGGCGTGTGGCTAGACATGGACATCTACGACGGCGACTGGATCGACGCGGAGGGCACGAAGAACGGCTGGCCGGCCGAATATCTCCAGAAGAACCGCGACACCACCGAGGCGCAGCGGCAGGGCTTCGCCAAGGCGGTGAAGCTGGGCGTGAAGCTATCCTTCGGCACCGACGCGGGCGTCTATCCCCATGGCCTCAACGCGCGGCAGTTCGCCTATATGGTGCGCTACGGCATGACCCCGATGCAGGCGATCCAGTCCGCCACGACCGTGTCCGCCGCGCTGCTGGGCAAGAGCGCGGACGTGGGCTCGCTGTCTCCGGGCCATTATGCGGACATGGTGGCGGTGGCCGGCGATCCGCTCGCCGACGTGCGCGTGCTGGAGAAGGTCGCGCATGTGATGAAGGGGGGCGAATTGGTGCGGTGAGGGGGATCGAGGCTGGTGGATTTGCGACGCTCGCCTCCGATGCGCCTTGTCGCAGGTAGTGGCCATTGTAGCATGACGAAAACCCCCGATCCAGCACCGTAACATCAGAAGAAAAGCCGTTCGCGGGCAGATTGCAGGTCAGACTGCGAAAATGATTCAGACGATAATGTCTGGGAACTCCAGTTTAACGGTGATGGCGGGGCCACCACAGCATTTGGATGGCCAAACACGGGTAATCGTAACGTAATAATCGCCAAGCATATATGAAAAACAGTCCTGCCGCGTCTTACCTATTCCCTCGGAGCAACGCCTCACGCTGGACGGGTGATCTGCTGCAGCTAGGAATTGAGATGCACAGATTGCTTCGATCCTAGCATCCTGCAATGATTGGCAGTCGAACGTGATCACTTCGTTCGCCCGGGCTGCCGCAGCGACTTCCTTAAGGGTCGACAGACCGAGGCTAGCGGTATATTCATCGCCGCTGGCCCAGTAACCCTTGTTCCTGTCGATCGATCGACAAGCTTTTTGCGCTGCTCTTTCAGACAGTTCATCGGAATGGCCGATTAAATGATATTCGCTGGAAACATCTGAGATGCCGACAGGTTTGAATGGGCTCTTGGGATTGCCCGCGTCGGCGCGACCATATTGTAGTGAGATGATGTCGCGCTTGCACAGGATGATGCCCACAACATGGATGGCGCGGGGTGCGGTGGCTATGCCATAGGCGGTGGCTGGGCCGACAAGCAGCGTATCGAGATCGTCGAGCACAGCCTGTCGCCGGGTGGAGGCTGACATGCGTTCGCGCTCGGGATGCGCAGGATCCGAGTGTATGCTTTGCCCCGTGGCGAAGGCGGCGGACGCGCTGAGAACCAATCCGAGAAGCATAAAGCCCCGTGCGAATTTCTGCATGTCGCGCCCCTCCCCGCGGTCACTTTGAACCACCCAGATGAGTTCGCAGGCGATCATCGTCGAATGTTCGCTAACGCCCCATCTACAAAACTCGGTAGGGCATGGACGGATATTCTTAAAGATCAGATCAATATAACGACATCCGGTATTTTACGTCTGTGCAGCTTTCAGAGCGTGAGCAGGGTTCGACAAATGACCGGCTCGGGGGCGAAGCTTGCCCCCCTAAACCGCCGCCTTCACCGCCTCACACACCCGGTCCACCACCGCTTCGACGTGCGCACGGTCGTCGCCTTCCGCCATCACGCGGATCACCGGCTCGGTGCCCGACGCGCGGATCACCAGACGTCCCCGCCCTTCCAGCGCGGCCTCCGCCGCCGCGATCGCGTCCTTCACCGATGCCGCTTCCAGCGGCTTCGCGCCGCGATCGAAGCGGACGTTCTTGAGCAGTTGCGGCAGCGGATCGAAGCGGTGGAGCACCTCGCTCGCCGGCGCGCCGGCGCGCTGCACCTCGGCGAGGATCTGGAGCGCGGCGACCAGCCCGTCGCCGGTGGTGCCGTAATCCGACAGGATGATATGCCCCGATTGCTCGCCGCCGACATTATAGCCGCGCGCGCGCATCGCCTCGAGCACATAGCGGTCGCCGACGCCGGTTCGCACCAGCCCCAGCCCCTGCGCCGCGAGGTGCCGCTCCAGCCCGAGGTTCGACATCACCGTCGCCACCAGCCCGCCGCCCGCGAGCCGCCCGGCGCGCGCGAAGCCGGTGGCGATCGTCGCCATGAGCTGGTCGCCGTCGACCACCGCGCCCTTCTCGTCGACCACGATCAACCGGTCGGCATCACCGTCGAGCGCGATGCCGATCGCCGCCCCGCTCGCCACCACCGTTTCGGACAAGGTCTGCGGCGCGGTCGAGCCGACGCGGTCGTTGATGTTGCGGCCGTTGGGGGAGACGCCGATCGCGACGATTTCCGCCCCCAGTTCCCACAGGGCGGCGGGCGCGACCTGATAGGCGGCGCCGTTGGCGCAATCGACCACCACCTTCATCCCGTCGAGGCGAAGGTCGTCGGGGAAGGTGGACTTGGCGAAGTGGATGTAGCGGCCCTGCGCGTCGTCGATCCGCCGCGCGCGGCCGATCTGCGCGGCGGGGGCGAGCGGCACCGCGCCCTGATCCACGCCGTCGATCAGCGCCTCGATCTCGGCTTCCGCCTCGTCGGACAGTTTGTAGCCGTCCGGGCCGAACAGCTTGATCCCGTTGTCGGCGAAGGGATTGTGACTGGCGGAGATCATCACGCCCAGATCGGCGCGCATCGATTGCGTCAGCATCGCCACCGCCGGCGTGGGCATCGGCCCGGTCATCACCACGTCCATGCCGACGCTGGTGAAGCCCGCCACCAGCGCCGATTCGAGCATATAGCCGGAAAGCCGCGTGTCCTTGCCGATCAGCACGCGATGGCGATGGTCGCCGCGCTGGAAATAGGTGCCGGCCGCCATGCCGACCTTCATCGCCATCGCCGCCGTCATCGGCGCGAGGTTGGTCAGGCCGCGAATCCCGTCGGTGCCGAAATATTTTCTTGCCATCGCCTGCGTCCGGTTCCCCTATCGGCTCCCTGCCGGGGGCTGATAGCGTCGCGCAGCGAAAAGGGCGAGCCAAAGGAACAGAATGTCCCCATCCACCCGCATCCTGCTGGCGCTGATCGCCGGCATCGTCGCCGGCATCCTGATCGCCGGCTTCGCGCCGCAGGCGGTCGATCCGGTCACGTCGGTCGCCGGGCCGATCGGGCAGGCTTGGCTCAACGGCCTGCAGATGACGATCGTGCCGCTGGTATTCTCGCTGCTCGTCACCGGCGTCGCGGCGACGGCGGAGGCGGCGCAGGCGGGGAAGCTCGCCGGGCGGGCGGTCGGGCTTTACCTGATCGTCATGGCGGCGTCGGCGATCGCGGCGGCGTTCCTGACACCGCTGTTCCTCGACCTGGTGCCGCTACCGGCCGATTCCGCCGCCGCGTTGCGTCACGCGCTGGCGGGTGCGGAGACGGTGCCGCCGGTGCCTCCGGTGGGCGATTTCCTGGCCGGCATCATCCCGGCCAATGCGCTGAAGGCGTCGGCGGACAGCAACTTCCTGTCGATGATCGTCTTCGCGCTGGTCTTCGCCTTCGCGCTGATGCGGATCGACGCAGGGCTGCGCGACCTCATCACCCGCCTGTTCGCGGGGCTGCGCGACGCGATGCTGGTGGTGATCGGCTGGGTGCTGTGGATCGGGCCGGTCGGCGTGTTCGCGCTGGCGCTGGTGGTCGGCGCAAAGGCCGGAGGGGGAGCGTTCCACGCGCTGGTCCATTATATCCTCACCGTCTCGGCGGTGGGGCTGGTGGTGTCGCTGTTCGCCTATCCGCTCGCGGTGATCGGCGGGCGGGTGGGTCTTGGCCAATATATCCGCGCCGGGCTGTCGACGCAGGCGGTGGCGATCTCGACGCAATCCTCGCTCGCCTCGCTGCCGGCGATGCTGGCCAGCTCGCGCGCGATGGGCGTGCCGGTGGCGACCGCCGGCGTCACGCTGCCGCTCGCCGTCGCGATCCTGCGCGCGACCGGGCCGGCGATGAACTTCGCGGTGGCGATCTATGTCGCGACCTGGTTCGGCGTGCCGCTTTCTCCGGCGACGCTGGCGGCGGGCGCGCTGGTGGCGATGCTCACCTCGCTCGGCTCGGTCAGCCTGCCCGGCACGGTGAGCTTCATCGGCGCGATCTCCCCGGTCTGCGCGACGCTCGGGGCGCCCGTCGCGCCGCTCGGGCTGCTCGTCGCGGTGGAGACGATGCCGGACATTGTGCGCACGCTCGGCAATGTCATGTGGGATCTCGCCACCACCGTCACGCTGGCGCGCGGCCAGCGCGTGGTGGAGGATGAGGCGGATACGATCGTGGAAGGGATCGAGGCATGAAGTATCGCACGCTGGGGGACGGGCTGAAGGTCTCCGCGATCGGCATCGGCTGCATGCCGATGGCGAGCAAGGCCGGCGGCCGTATCAATTACGGCCATGCCGACGATGCCGAGAGCATCGCCACCATCCATCGCGCGATCGATCTGGGCGTCACCTTCTTCGACACCGCCGAAGTCTATGGCCCGCTGACCAACGAGGAACTGCTCGGCAAGGCGATCCGGGGCAAGCGCGACGGGCTGGTGATCGCCACCAAGTTCGGGCTGATGGGGCCGAAGGGCGATTTCGCGGTCGATTCGCACCCGGCCAACATCCGCCGCGCGTGCGAGGGATCGCTCAAGCGGCTGGGGATCGAGACGATCGACCTTTTCTATCAGCACCGCGTCGATCCGAACGTGCCGATCGGCGAGGTGATCGAAACGCTCGCCGACCTGAAGCGTGAGGGGAAGATCCGCCACATCGGCCTGTCCGAAGCGGGCGCGGGCACGATCCGCGCCGCCGCCGCCGTCCATCCGATCGCCGCGCTGCAAAGCGAATATTCGCTGTGGGAGCGCGACATCGAGACGGAGATATTGCCGGTCTGCCGCGAGCTGGGCATCGGGCTGGTGCCGTACAGCCCGCTCGGACGCGGCTTCCTGACCGGGCAGATCAGCTCGCGCGCCGATCTGGAGGAGGGCGACTACCGCCTCAACGACCCGCGCTATTCGGAGGAGAATTTCGCCGCCAACATGAAGATCGTCGCGGTGGCGAAGGAGATCGCGGCGGCGCACGGCGCCAGCCCGGCGCAGGTCGCGCTGGCCTGGCTGCTGGCGCAGGGGCCGGACGTGGTGCCGATCCCCGGATCGAAGCGCCGCGCGACAATGGAGGATTCGGTCGCGGCGGCGGAGCTGGCGCTCACCGCCGACGACCTTGCCCGGCTGGAGGCCGTCGCCCCGCGCGGCGGCACCGCCGGCCCCCGCTATGGCGAACGGGCGATGGCGATGACGCGGATTTGAAAGTCCGGACGGCCGAGGTTATTGACAGCAATGTGAGCAATGCTTATTGACATAGTTGTCAGTAAGGAGCGATTCGATGGCCGCCACCCTTCCTCCCCTCCCCGGCACCACCGGCCGCCGCGACTGGCGCACCGCCTTCGCCGCGATCCGCAAGCTGCTCGCCAATGGCGACGACACGGTGCAGGTGTTCCGCATCATGCGCGCGCTCAACGTCGGCGCGACCGAGAAGGGCTATGCCCGGCTGATCGCCACCGAACAGGGCGGGCGTATCGCTTATGATCAGGTCGAGCTGGCGGAAGTGTTCTCGCAACCCGGCTTCGCCCAGCAGTTCGCCCCCGGCACGGTCGGCGCGGCCTATCGCGACTTCCTCGAATCGACCGGCTATTCCGCCGACGGCCTCGCCGACGTCAGCCGCGAGGGCACCGACAGCGAGGACATGCCGCACCCTTATGCGTGGTTCGGCCGCCGCGTGCGCGACACCCATGACATCTGGCATGTGATGACCGGCTACAAGGCCGACGAGAGCCTCGGCGAGGCGGCACTGGTGGCGTTCAGCTACGCGCAGGTCGGCGGGCTGGGCTGGGCGTTCATCGGCGCCGCCGCCGCGCTCAAGAGCCTGCGCGTCACGAAAGGCACGCTGTTCACCAGGGCGGTATGGGAAGGCTATCGCCACGGCCGCGCCGCGAAATGGCTGTCGGGCGAGGATTATCTGACGCTGCTGCACGAGCCGATCGAGGCGGCGCGGCAACGGCTGGGCATCCGCGAGCCGAAAGCCTATCTGGAGGCGCAGCGCGTGCTGGGGCCGGAGATGGCCTCCTATCTCAGCGACCGGCGCGAGAAGAACGCCGCGATCGAGGCCGAGCCGCAACGCCTCGCCGCCTGATCCCACTCCCGCTCCCTCGGGAGAAACGGTGGAGGGGGGGCCACGGC
Organism: Sphingomonas sp. 67-36; assembly: GCA_001897375.1. Classification (GTDB taxonomy): domain Bacteria; phylum Pseudomonadota; class Alphaproteobacteria; order Sphingomonadales; family Sphingomonadaceae; genus Sphingomonas. Next base: position 20,310 of record MKSU01000027.1, read on the forward strand.
GCGCCATGTCCCATCGGCGCGCCGCCCCTCCATCGACGGCGCGACTGGCGCGTCCCCCGCATCAGCGCCTATGGCGGGTGCGATGCTCGACCGGCTCGTCCTCACCGATTTCCGCAACCATGACGCGCTGACGCTCGCGCCGGCGCGCGGCTTCGTGGTGCTGACCGGGCCGAACGGCGCGGGCAAGACCAATGTGCTGGAAGCGGTTTCGCTGCTCGCGCCGGGCCGGGGCTTGCGCCGCGCCGCGCTGGGCGAGATGGCGCGAACCGACGGCGCGGGCGGCTTCGGCGTCGCCGCGACGCTGGCGGACGGGACGGAGATCGCCACCGGCACGCTGGCGAACGCGCCGGAGCGCCGCGTGGTGCGGATCAACGGCGCCGCATCGGCCGCCAATGCGCTGGCCGAGCGGCTCTCCATATTGTGGCTCACCCCGGCGATGGATCGGCTGTTCACGGAGCCGGCATCCGGCCGCCGCCAGTTCCTCGACCGGCTCGCGCTGGCGCTGTTCCCCGGCCATGCCGTCCATGCCGCGCGTTACGACGCGGCGATGCGCAGCCGCAACCGGCTGCTGACGGAAGAGCGCCCTGACCGCGAATGGCTCGACGCGCTCGAGCGCCGCATGGCCGAGCATGGCACGGCGCTCGACGCGGTGCGGCGCGAGACGGTGGCGGCGCTTGCCGAGCGGCTGGCGGCGCAGCCGGCGGGCGATTTCCCGCGCGCCGGGCTGGCGCTGGAGGGGTGGAGCGGCGAGCCCGGCGACCTCGTGGATCAGCTCCGCGCCGGCCGCGCGCGCGACGCCGCCGCCGGGCGGACGCTGGCGGGGCCGCATCGCGTCGACCTGCTGGTGCGGCATCTCGAGAAGGACCGCGCCGCCGCGCTCGCCTCGACCGGCGAGCAGAAGGCCCTGATGCTCGGCATCGTCCTAGCCCATGCCGAACTGGTCACGGCGCGCACCAGCGTGCCGCCGGTGCTGCTGCTCGACGAGGTGGCGGCGCACCTCGATCCCGCGCGCCGCGCCGCGCTGTTCGCGCGGCTCGCCGGGCGCGGGCAGGTGTGGATGACCGGAACCGAGCCGGCGCTGTTCGCCGATGTCGGCGGCGGCGCGACGCGGATCGCGCTCGGCTGAACCCCGACATGAAAACGCCGCCGCCGGATGATGTCCGGCGACGGCGTTCCAGACCTTGTCGGGTGGCTCAGGCGAACGACATGCCCGTGGCCTTGCGGCGTCGCATCGCACCGGCGATCCCGCCGAAGCCGAGGATCATCAGCCCCCAGGTCGCCGGTTCCGGCACCCCGCCGCCGATCAGCAGCGAGACATTGTCGAGCGCCGCGCCAAATGGCCCGGCATCCTGCGACGCGAAGGACAGAGTCGTCGACGCGTTCTGGGCGACGAAATTGTAGCTGTATTTCGCCCAGCCCATGTCGCCCCGGTCGAAGGCGCTGGAATCGAAGGTGACGAGCTTGCCGTCATTGCCGCTCGCCCCGACCAGCACCGATTTGGTCACCGGCGCGCCGTCGGTATTGCCGGCCAGCCAGAAGGTGACGCTGTAGAGCGTGCCCGCGACGGTATCGAACGTCTGCTCGATGCCGCCCTGTGCGTTGCCGTTCAGGTCGATGCTGCGGCTGCCGTCCTGCGCCGGCCAGTAGCTGCCGACATAATCCACGCTGTTGCCGGTAACGGTCCAGCCGGCGATCGAGCTGGAATCACCGCCAGCGACGGTCGTGTAGACTCCGGGCGCGACGCCGTCCTCGAAACTTCCGTTGACGAATGCGGCGGCATTCGCGCCGGCCGGAAGCGCGAGCGCCACCGCGGCCGTAGTGAGAACGAGAATTTTACGCATGGTCGATACCCCTTACTAAGGTCGCCCGAACCGATAGACACAAACGCGGGCCGGCCGACGGTTTCCACCGTGGTGGGAGGCGCTGGCTAGCAGGGTAAACCGCACGTTAAGATGAATGTTGCGCCGGGCCGTCTCATGAATGGCTCATCTCGCCCGGAAATGAGCCGGTTATACGGCAGGGCGGAAATTATCCGCCGGCCGGCGCGCGTGCGGCCTGGGTATAGATCACCTGCCAGCGACCGCCGCGTTTCGCCCATATGTCCGCGAAGCGCAGCCGGGCTTCGTAGCGCTTCCCGCCATCCATCCCGCGCAGCAGCGCGACGCCGCCCATCACCGCGCCGCCCGGCCAGACCTTCGCGATCGGCTGCTCGACCGTGAACGGCTCCAGCGTGAAGCCGGGCGCGGTGTAGTCGCGGATCAGCTCCGCCTTGGTCTCGGTCGCGCCGGCGGAGTTCACCAGCGTGTAATCGTCCGCCAGCAGCCGCTCCAGCGCGGCGCGATCGCCCTTCACCTGCGCCTCGTCATAGGCGCGCACCGCCGCCGCCAGATCGGGCGGCACGGCGGGGGCGGCGGCGAGCAGCGCCGCGATCAGGATCGGTCCCATTCCACTCTCCCATTTCGCTTTCGTTACGCGGGTGTCGTGCCTATATAATCGGCATGGCAGAACCCCAGAATGCAGAATACGGCGCCTCCTCGATCAAGGTGCTGAAGGGCCTCGACGCGGTGCGCAAGCGTCCGGGCATGTATATCGGCGACACCGACGACGGCTCGGGCCTGCACCACATGGTGTTCGAGGTGTCCGACAATGCGATCGACGAGGCGCTCGCCGGCCATTGCGACCGGATCGACATCACGCTGAACGCGGACGGCTCCGTCTCCGTGACCGATAACGGCCGCGGCATCCCCACCGGCATCCACCCGGAGGAAGGCGTCTCGGCGGCCGAGGTCATCATGACCCAGCTCCACGCCGGCGGAAAGTTCGAGAACACCTCCGACGACAATGCCTACAAGGTTTCGGGCGGGCTGCACGGCGTGGGCGTCTCGGTGGTCAACGCGCTCAGCGAATGGCTGGACCTCACGATCTGGCGCGACGGCGAGGAGCATTACATGCGCTTCGCCCATGGCGACGCCGTCGCCCCGCTCAAGGTGGTCGGCAAGGTGGAAGGGAAGAAGGGCACGCGCGTCACCTTCCTGCCCAGCCCGGCGACGTTCAAGATCACCGAGTTCGATTTCGAGAAGCTGGAGCACCGCTATCGCGAGCTGGCGTTCCTCAATTCCGGCGTGCGGCTGTTCCTCACCGACGCTCGGCACGAGGAGCCGAAGACGGTGGAGCTGTATTACGAGGGCGGGATCGCCGCCTTCGTGAAGTGGCTCGATCGCGCCAAGCAGCCGCTGATCCCCGAGCCGATCGCGATCACCGGCGACCGCGACGATATCGGCATCGACGTCGCCCTGGAGTGGAACGACAGCTATTACGAGAACGTCCTGTGCTTCACCAACAACATCCCGCAGCGTGACGGCGGCACCCATCTCGCCGCGTTCCGCTCGGCGCTGACGCGTACGCTCAACGGCTATGCCGACAAGTCCGGCATCCTGAAGAAGGAGAAGGTCACCCTTCAGGGCGACGACATGCGCGAGGGGTTGACGGCGATCGTCTCGGTCAAGCTGCCCGATCCGAAATTCTCGTCGCAGACCAAGGACAAGCTCGTCAGTTCCGAGGTGCGCCAGCCGCTCGAAAGCCTGATGGCGGACAAGATGGCGGAATGGCTGGAGGAGAATCCCGCTCACGCGCGCACGATCATCCAGAAGATCATCGACGCCGCCGCCGCGCGCGAGGCGGCGCGCAAGGCGCGTGAGGCAAGCCGCAAGTCGGTGATGGGCATCGCCAGCCTGCCCGGCAAGCTCGCCGACTGCCAGGAGAAGGATCCGGCCAAGTCCGAGCTGTTCCTCGTCGAGGGCGATTCGGCCGGCGGCTCGGCCAAGCAGGGCCGCGACCGGCATTTCCAGGCGATCCTGCCCCTGCGCGGCAAGATCCTCAACGTCGAGCGCGCGCGCTTCGACCGGATGCTCGGCAGCCGCGAGATCGGCACGCTGATCCAGGCGATGGGCACCGGCATCGGCCGCGACGAGTTCAACGCCGACAAATTGCGCTACCACAAGATCGTCATCATGACCGACGCGGACGTGGACGGCGCGCATATCCGCACGCTGCTCCTCACCTTCTTCTACCGCCAGATGCCGGAGCTGATCGAGCGCGGGCACCTCTATATCGCCCAGCCGCCGCTCTACAAGGCAACGCGCGGCCGGTCCGAGGTGTACCTCAAGGACGAGAAGGCGCTGGACGATTATCTGGTCGAGGCCGGCGTCGCCGCGACGGTGCTGGAAACGACGGGCGGCGCGCGGTCCGGGCAGGACCTGACCGTGCTCGTCGAGCATGCGCGGCGGATGCGCACGCTGATGCGCTACGTCCCGCGCCGCTACGATCCGGTCATCATCGAGGCGCTGGCGCTGGCGGGCGCGCTCGATCCCGAGCTGGATCGCGCGGCGCGCGCGGCGACGGTGGCCGAGGTGACGCGGCGGCTCGACGCGGGCGACCGCGAGGCGCGCTGGTCGGCGCGGATCACCGACGAGGGCGGCATCCACTTCGAACGGCTGTGGCGCGGCGTGACCGACCATCACATCGTCGAGGCGGCGTTCCTCGGCTCGACCGAGGCGCGCAAGCTGCACGCGCTGGCGAGCGAGCAGGCCGAAGCCTTCGCCATGGCGGGCAAGCTGGTGCCGCTGAAGGGCGCGGCGTCGGCCGACGACGCCGCCGACGCGGACGAGGACGGCGAGCAGGCCGCGACGATCGGCAAGGGCGAGACGCTCGTCGCCCGGCCGTCGCAATTGCTGGAGGCGATCTTCGCGGCGGGACGCAAGGGGCTGTCGATCCAGCGCTACAAGGGGCTGGGCGAGATGAACCCCGAGCAGCTCTGGGAAACGACGCTCGACCCGACCAACCGCTCGATGCTGCGGGTGGCGATCGATCAGGCCGACGTGGCCGACGAGATCTTCACCCGGCTGATGGGCGACGTGGTGGAGCCGCGCCGCGAGTTCATCCAGGAAAACGCGCTGTCGGTCGCCAACCTCGACGTGTGAGTTCCGGCCTGCCTCTCTCTTTGGGATGAGGGGCAGGCCCCGCGATCAGAACCACGCCCGGATGCCGAGCACCAGCGCCGCGCCGCCGGCATCCTCCCCGCTCGCGCGCGCATAATCGGCGCTGCGCCCCGTCTTGCGCCGCCACGACACGCCGACATAGGGCGCGAACTCGCGCGCGATCTCGTAGCGCAATCGCAGGCCAAGCTCCGCCTCGCTCAGCCCCGCGCCGATGCCGGCGGCGGGCACGTCCTGCGCGGCGAGGTCCAGCTCGACGCGCGGCTGGAGGATCAGCCGCTGCGTCACGCGCTGGTCGTAATAGGCGCCGACGCGCGCGGTGAGTTCGCCATCGGTCGAAAGGAAGGCGGCGGCGTCGATCTCGAACCAGTAAGGCGCGAGGCCCTCGACGCCGATCGTCGCATAAGTGCGCGGGGCGGCGGCGCGGAAATCCTGCCGCACGCCGGCCTGAAGGTTGAAATACGGCCCGACCGCGCGGCTGTAGAGCGCCTGCGCCTCGCCCTCGTCGAGCCGCCCGCCGAACGCGCCTTCGCCCTCGCTCTTGACGACGAGGCGGTTGATATCGCCGCCGAACCAGCCCTCGCCGCTCCAGCGATAGCCGTCCGGCCCCGCGCCGATGCGCGCTTCGGCAAGGTCGATCATCACTTGCGAGAAGGCCATGCCGCCATGTTCCCGCCGCAGCGCCGCGCGCGAGGCGGCCATGGCCTCCGCGCCCCAGAAGCGGTCGGCATAATCCGCCACCGGCGCGGGCGGGGGCGGGGCGTTGCCGGCGGGGAGCGCGGTGCCGCCGGTCGCCTGCGGCATGGCGTGCCCGGCATGGGGATCGGACTGGCAATGCCCCATTGCGGCGTGTTCGGGCGGACATTGCGGATCGCTCGGGGCAGGTGCCGGCGCGGACGATGTCGCCGCCTTGCAATGGCCCATCGCGGCATGTTCCGGCGGGCAGGCGGCGTCCGGCGCGGGCGCGGCGGGCATCGCCATGCCCTGATGCCCGGCGTGGTCCATCTCCTGCGCCTGCGCCGCGCCGCCGGCCAGCAGCGCCGCCAGCCCGAGCGGAAGCAACGCGCGCGTCATGCCGCGCCTCCCTCGCGCGGGCGGACCGAGACGATCTGCATCATCCCGGCGTGCATGTGATAGAGCAGATGGCAGTGGAACGCCCAGTCGCCCACCGCGTCGGTCGTCACGTCGAACGTCACCGTGCCGCCGGGCTGGACCTGCACCGTATGCTTGCGCGGCGCATGATCGCCGTGGCCGGTGACCAGCTCGAAGAAATGGCCGTGCAGGTGGATCGGGTGCCCCATCATCGTGTCGTTGACGAGCGTGACGCGGACGCGCTCGTCCCTGGCGAAGGGGATCGGCGCGGTCACCGCGCTCAATTTCTCGCCGTCGAACGCCCACATATAGCGTTCCATGTTGCCGGTGAGGTGGATGCGCATCTGCCGGCCGGGCGCGCGCACGTCCGGGTTGCGCGCCACCGCGACGAGATCGCGATAGGTGAGCACGCGATGCCCCACATCGGCCAGCCCCTGCCCCGGTTCCCCGGTGCGGTCGACCGGCATGGGGGAGATGGTCTGGACGGCTGGCGTCTTCTTCACCTCCGGCGCATTGGTGAAATCGCGCATGGAGTGCTTCATCGCGCCATGATCCATGCCGGGCATGGCCATTCCCCCCATGTCCATCCCCATGTCGCGCATCGTCGCGAGCGGACGCGGGCGGAGCGGGGGCACCTCGCCCGCCATCCCCGCGCGCGGGGCGAGCGTGGCGCGCGCCATGCCGGAGCGGTCGATGCTCTCGCCGACGATCGTATAGGCGCGGTCCTCGCGCGGCTCGACGATCAAGTCGTAGGTCTCGGCGACCGCGACCTGCAATTCATCGACCGTCACCGGCCTTACGTTCTGCCCGTCGGCCTGCACCACCGTCAGCGGCAGGCCGGGGATGCGCAGGTTGAAGGTGGTCATCGCCGAGGCGTTGACGATGCGCAGCCGCACCCGCTCGCCGGGCGCGAACAGCGCGGTCCAGTTATCTTCCGGCCCATGGCCGTTGACGAGATAGGTATAGGTGCTCCCCGTGACGTCCGAGATATCGGTCGGGTCCATCCGCATCGCCGCCCATTCCAGCCGCTCGCCCTCGCGCTGGTCGCGCCCGGCGAGCAAGCCGCCGAGCGTCTGCCGCCGGCGGTTGAAATAACCGCCCTGCAGCTTGAGCTTGCGGAAGATCGCATGGGGATGGAGCGGGCTGTGGTCCGACAGCACGACGACATGCTCGCGGTCCGAGACGATCGGGTCTTCCCCCGCAGGGTCGATCACGATCGGGCCGTAATGGCCCATCTGCTCCTGAAGCCCCGAGTGGCTGTGATACCAATAGGTGCCCGACTGCACGATCGGGAAGCGATAGGTGAAGGTCTCGCCCGGCCCGATCCCCGGAAAGCTGATGCCCGGCACCCCGTCCATCTCCGCCGGCAGGATCAGCCCGTGCCAGTGGATCGAGCTGTCCTCATCGAGCGCGTTCTCGACATGCAGCCGCACCTGCTGCCCCTCGCGCAGGCGGATCAGCGGCGCGGGGACGGTGCCATTGATGCCGATCGCATGGCTTTCCCGGCCATCGACCGTCAGCATCCGCCGCGCGATGCGCAGGTGGATATCCTCGCCCGAAAGCGATGGCAGCGGCCCGACGATGCCCGGCGACACCGGCCGCGCCCAGGCGGGGAAGACGGCCGCGGCGCCAAGCGCGGCACTACCGCGCAGCACGCCGCGGCGATCGAGGGCGATGGTCATCGTTGCTCCCGGTACAAGACACGGCGGGAGGTAGGGCGGCGGCGGCCCGCTGTCACCCCGCGCCCAGCATCGCCGCGATCTGCGCCTCGGCGATCGCCCGCGCCTCCGCCGCGTCGAGCACCTCCGGCGAGAGGCACAGCTCCAGCCACAATCCGTCGACCAAAGCGGTGATCGCGATCGCGGCGCGGCGGCGCGCGGCGGGGGCGATCCCGCAATCGCCGAGCAGCCGCTCCAGCCCGGCGCGGAAATGGCCGTATTGCTCGTCGTGCAGCCGCGCCACGTCGTCGCGCGCGATGACGAGGCTCCAGAACGCCACCCAGGTCGCGAGCAGCGCGCGATCGGCGATCGGCGGGGCGAAGCTCGCCGCGACATAGGCGGAGAGCCGCGCGCGCGGATCGTCGCCCGCCCCCGCCACCGCCGCGTCGAGCGCCGCCGTCACTGCCGCGCCGACATGGGCGTAGGTCGCCGCGATCAGCGCATCCACGCCGCCGAAATGATGCGTGACGAGGCCGGGCGACACCCCCGCCTCCTGCGCGATCGCCCGCACCGACGCGCCGGCCGCCCCGTCGCGCGCCAGCACCCGCGTCGCCGCCGCGATCAGCGACTTGCGGCGCTCGTCCGCGTCGGCGCGGGTGAAGGCGGGGATATTGCGCATGGCCGGAGCTTATTATACGTTTGTATAGCAAGCAATCGGAGTCGCGCTTCATGGCCACCCTCGCCCAGCCCTTCGCCGATCCCGATGCGGATTATTCGCTGCCCGGCTGGATCTACACCGACGCCGAGTTCTTCGATGTGGAGATGGCGCGGGTGATCCGCCCGTCGTGGCAGATCGTCTGCCACGAGAGCGACCTCGCGGCGCCCGGCGAATGGCGCACGATCGCGTATCTCGGCGAGCAGGTGATGGTGGTGCGCGGCGAGGACGGGGCGGTACGCGCCTTCCACAACGTCTGCCGCCACCGCGCGATGCGCATCGTGGAGGGCGACGCCGGCTGCGCGAAGAAGCTGGTCTGCCCCTATCACGCCTGGACCTATGAGCTGGACGGGCGGCTTTCCGGCGTGCCGATGAAGCGCGACTATCCCGCGCTCCGGCTGGAGGACAACGGCCTCGTCCCGGTCGAGGTCTCGACATGGCGCGGCTTCGTCTTCGTCCGGCTGGAGGATGACGGCGGCCCCTCGGTGGCGGAGATGATGGCGCCCTACGATCACGAGATCGCGCCCTATCGCTTCGAGGAGATGCGGCGCATCGGCGACGTGCGCCTGCGCGACCGGGCGGTGAACTGGAAGAATGTCGGCGACAATTATTCCGACAACCTCCATATCCCCGTCGCGCATGACGGGCTGACGCGGCTGTTCGGCAAGAGCTATGCGATCGAGGCCGCCGGCTGGGTGGACAGGATGAGCGGCGGGCTGGTCGATCGCCCGTCCGACAATGTGTGGGAGCGCTTCTACCAGAAGCATCTGCCGCGCGTGGACCATCTGCCGGAGGAGAACCAGCGGCTGTGGCTCTATTACAAGCTGTGGCCGAACATGGCGTTCGACATCTACGCCGACCAGATCGATTTCATGCAATGGCTCCCGGTGTCGCCGACGACCTGCGTGCTGCGCGAGATGTGCTTCGCGCTGCCGGATGAGCGGCGCGAGATGAAGCTGGCGCGCTACGCCAACTGGCGGATCAACCGCGTCGTCAACGCCGAGGACACCTGGCTGATCGAGCGCGTGCAGCAGGGCATGGCCTCGCAGAGCTACACGGTCGGCCCGATCGGCGCGAGCGAGGTGTGCCTGCGCAGCTTCGCCGCGAAGATCAGGAACCGGATACCCGAGGCGCGGCTGCACCACGCGCCGCCGCCGGGCTGGTCGCGGCGGCCGCGCGGGGTTTGAGACAAGGAAGAATTGGGGTTCGGGGAACGCAATGACCAGGAAATATGACGCGATCATCATCGGCGGCGGGCACAACGGCCTCGTCTGCGCCTTCTATCTCGCCCGCGCCGGGATGAAGGTGCGCGTGCTGGAGCGGCGGCATGTCGTCGGCGGGGCGGCGGTGACGGAGGAATTCCATCCCGGCTTCCGCAATTCCACCGCCAGCTACACCGTCAGTCTGCTCCGCCCCAAGGTGATCGCGGACATGAAGCTGCACGATCGCGGCTTCCGCATCATCGAGCGCACCATCTCGAACTTCTTCCCGTTCGCGGACACCTATCTCAAGCTCGGCGGCGGCACTGCTCGGACACAGGCGGAATTCGCCCGCTTCAACCGGAAGGACGCCGAGACCTACCCGCATTACGACGCCGCGCTGGAAAAGGTGGCGCAGGTGCTGCGCGATCTCGCGCTGAAGGTGCCGCCCAATGTCGGCGGTGGCCTGCGCGCGCTGATGTCCGGCGCGTCCCAGGGCTGGCCGCTCGCGAAGATGGGGATCGAGGCGCAGCGCGACCTGCTCGACGTGTTCACCAAGTCGGCGCGCGACTTCCTCGACGGCTGGTATGAGGACGATCACGTCAAGTCGGCCTTCGCCTTCGACGCGGTGGTGGGCAATTTCGCCGGCGTCTCCACGCCCGGATCGGCCTATGTGCTGCTCCATCACGTCTTCGGCGAGGTGAACGGCAAGCTCGGCGCGTGGGGCCATTCGGTAGGCGGCATGGGCGCGATCACGCAGGCGATGGCGCGCGCGTGCGAGGATGCCGGGGTCGAGATCAGCCTCGAGGCGCCGGTCGATCGCGTGCTGGTCGACGGCGGCAAGGCGGTGGGCGTGCGGCTGGAAAGCGGCGAGGAGATCGCGGCGAGGATCGTCGCGGCCAATGTCGGCCCGGCGCTGCTCTATCGCCGGATGGTCGACCCGTCCGACCTGCCGGGCGACTTCAACTGGCGGATGGACAATTACAAGGTCGGCTCCGGCACGTTCCGCATGAACGTCGCCTTGTCCGAGCTGCCCGATTTCACCGTGCTGCCGGGCAAGGACAGGGCCGAGCATCACACCGCCGGCATCATCATCGCGCCGGGCATGGATTACATGGACGAGGCGTATGACGACGCGCGCAAGTTCGGCTGGTCGAAGAAGCCGATCGTCGAGATGAAGATCCCCACCACGGTGGACGACAGCCTCGCGCCGCCGGGGCAGCATGTCGCCAGCCTGTTCTGCCAGCAATTCTCGCCGGTGCTGTCCGAAGGGCGCTCGTGGGACGACGTGCGCGAGGAGGTGGCGGACCTCATCATCGACACGGTCAACGATCATGCCCCCAATTTCAAGGCGAGCGTGATCGCGCGGCAGATTCACTCGCCGCTCGATCTGGAGCGCAAGTTCGGGCTGATCGGCGGCGATATCTTCCACGGGCACATGAGCCTCGACCAGCTCTGGGCGGCGCGGCCGGTGCTGGGGCACGGCGACTATCGCTCGCCGGTGAAGGGCCTCTACATGTGCGGATCGGGCACGCATCCGGGCGGCGGGGTGACCGGGGCGCCGGGGCACAATGCCGCGCACGAGATATTGCGCGATCGCTCGCTGGTCGGGCGCTTCCTGCCGCTCTGACATGATCCACTACGATCGCCGCCGCCAGTCGCTCGCCGCCGCGCTCGCCGCGCTGGCGGGCTATGTCGACGCGATCGGCTTCGTGAAGCTCGGCGGTCTGTTCGTCTCCTTCATGAGCGGCAACACCACCCGCATGGCGGTGGGGCTGGCCGGCGGATCGGCGGTGGCGGCCGTCGCGGCCGGGCTGATCGTGGCGTTTCTCGTGGGGGTGGTGCTGGGCGCGCTGGTCGCCGCCACCACCGGCACCGCGCGCAAGACGGCGGTGCTGTCGCTGACGGCGGCATTGCTCGCGCTGGCGGCGGCGATGGACCGGTTCATCGCCGGAGGCTGGACCGCGCTTGCGATGGCGGCGGCGATGGGCACGATCAACAACGTCTTCCTGCGCAACGGCGAGGTCTCGGTAGGCGTCACCTATATGACCGGAACGCTCGTCAAGCTCGGCCAGCGCATCGCCGCCGCCCTGCTGGGCGACGATGCGGGCGGCTGGATCGCCTATCTGCGATTGTGGCTGGGACTGCTAGCGGGCGCGGTGAGCGGCGCTTTGCTTTATCCGCGCATCGGCTCGCTCAGCGTCGCGCTGGCGGCGGCGGTCGCGGCGGCGCTGGCGCTGGCGGCGCGCCGGCTCGGCCCATCCGATCCCTATCCGCGCCGTACCCACCAATAGACCGGCAAGCCGAACGCGAGCAGCGCCAACCCCCACAGGTCGGCCTTCAGTCCCAGGCCCCAGGTCATCCACGCGACGAAGCCGGCCGAGATAGCCGCCGCGATCGTCACCGCCACGTCGCCGCGCAACAATTTCAGCGCCGCGAGCGCACTGGCGAAATAGGCGAGCATCCCCGCCGCGAGGCTGATGGAGGCGATGTCGGAGAACAGGTCGCCGGTCTTGCCGGTATAGTTCAGCGCCATCACCAGCGTGACCAGCACGCCGGAAACGAGATGCGCGCGCGTCGGCGTGCCGTGCGCGCTCTCCTTGCCAAACCACGCCGGGAAGACGCCGCCGCGCGCCATCGCCCATGGCATCTCGCCCTGCAGCAGAATGAAGCCATTGAGCGCACCGAACGCGCTGACCGCCGCGAACAGCGCCACAAGATCGCCCGTGCCTCCACCGAAGGTGCGCGCAAGGAAGGCGGCGACCGGCGCGGGCGAGGCGGCGATCTCGCCGCGCGGCATCATCAGCGCAATCGCGGCGGCGACGGCGAAATAGACCACGCCGGTCAGCGCGGTACCGGCCATCGTGACCAGCGGCACGACGCGTTCGGCATTTTCCACCTTGTCGGCTGGCACGGTCGCGGATTCGACGCCGAGGAAGCCCCAGAAGGTCAGCGCCGCCGCGCCCGCCACCGCTCCGGCACCGACCTGCACAGGCGGATTGGCGGCCAGCGCGCCCGATCCGTCGCCCAGCAGCAGCCACGAGGCGAGCAGCACGACGCCGGCGAGCGGCACCAGTTTCACCCCCGCCGTCACCATCTGCACCCGGCCCGCGAGCCCGACGCCGTGGATATTGACCGCCACGAGCCCCCAGATCAGCGCCAGCGCGACGAGGATGGCGGGGAGGCCGCTACCGATCGCGGGGAAAGGCACGCTGAGCGCGCTGACCACCGCCACCGCCACCGCGCCGTTGCCGGCCCACACCAGCACCCAATAGCTCCACGCCACCGCGAAACCGACCGTCGGGCCGAAGGCGGCGTTGGCGAAGGCATACGGGCCGCCGGCCGCCGGAATCGCCGCCGCCAGCCGCGCGAAGACGAAGGCGAGGCACATCGCGCCGCCGATCGTCACGCCCCAGCCGATCATCGCGTTCGCGCCGAGCGGGGCGAGCGTCGCGGGCAACAGGTAGATGCCCGAGCCGATCATGTTGCCGACGACCAGCGCCAGCGCCGCCCACAGCCCCAGCGCGCGCTTGTCCTGCATCCTCGCCCCTTCTTCCGGTTCGCGGGCAAGGTGTGCGGCAAGCGCGCGCGGGCGGCAAGCCCGGCGGGCGACGTTAACCGCGTCTTAGCCGCGCTGCTTTACCCCGCTCCCGACCGCAACCGTGCCGGAGCCGATGCTGAGGCCCATTCTCCTTGCCGTGCCAACGCTCGTGCTGGCGACCTCCTGCGTGCCGCAGGCGGAAGCGCCGAGCTATGCGCCCGCGCCGGGGACGGCGGCGGCGCGCCCGGTGAAGAACCCGCGCGAATTGCTCCAGCGGCTCGATCTCGACGTGCCGGCCGATCTCGTCGAGGAAACCGCGCTGGCGCGATTCGCACGGCCGGCGGTGCTGAACGCCGCGCCCGCCTTCAATGCGGGCGACCAATCCACCGACGACGCGGCGCGCGCGCTCGATTGCCTGACGCAGGCGGTCTATTACGAGGCGCGCTCCGAACCGATAGACGGCGAGCGTGCGGTGGCGCAGGTGGTGCTCAACCGCGTGCGCGACCGCGCCTTCCCCAAGAGCGTGTGCGGCGTGGTCTATCAGGGATCGAACCGCAACACCGGCTGCCAGTTCACCTTCACCTGCGACGGATCGCTGCTGCGCCCGCGCGAGCCGGGCGCGTGGGAGCGCGCCCGCGCGGTGGCGGCGGCGGCGCTGTCGGGCGAGGTCTATGCCCCGGTCGGCTCGGCGACGCATTACCATGCCAATTACGTGCAGCCGTGGTGGGCGGCGAGCCTCACGCGGATCGGCGCGATCGGCAATCACATCTTCTACCGCTGGCGCGACGCGATGGAGAACGCCCTCGCCTTCCGCCAGCGTTATGACGGGGTGGAGCCGGAGGTCGGATCGGGCCTCGCCGTGGCCGACGCGCTGGGCGTGACGGTGCACCGCGACGGCGGCGTGGCGGAGGGCGGCGGCAACGAGACGGTCGGGTCGGTGACGATCCACCGCAGCGGCGCGAAGGCGGCGATGGCGGATGCCGGCGCGGCGAAGCTCGTCCCGCCCGCCGCGCGCTCGACGATCAGCGGCGGGGTGCGCGTCCATCGCGACGTCGCGCCGCCGGAGGAAATCGACGGCGACGACCAGAGCGCGGGCTGACCTACCGCCCGGCGATCAGCCCAGCCGCTCCGCGTGCCAGCGGAGGTGATCCTCCATGAAGGTCGAGATGAAATAATAGCTGTGGTCGTAGCCCGGCTGCATCCTGAGCGTCAGCGGGATGCCGGCCTTTTCGCATGTCGCCGCGAGCAATTCCGGCCTCAACTGCCCCTCAAGGAACTGGTCCGCCGCGCCCTGATCGACCAGCAGCGCCGGCACCCGCGCGCCGTCCTCGATCAGCGCCACGGCGTCGTGCCTGCGCCAGCCCGCGCGGTCCGGCCCGAGATAGAAGCCCAGCGCCTTCTCTCCCCACGGCACCTGCCCCGGCGCGACGATCGGCGCGAAGGCGGAGACGGCGCGATAGCGATCGGGGAAGGTCAGCCCAACGGTCAGCGCGCCGTGGCCACCCATCGAATGACCCATGATCGACTGGCGCGCCATGTCCGCCGGGAACTCCGCCGCGACGAGCTTCGGCAATTCCTCGGTGACATAGGACCACATGCGGTAATTGGTCGACCACGGCGCCTGCGTCGCATCGACATAGAAGCCCGCGCCAAGCCCGAAATCATAGGCGCCGTCGGGATCGTCCGGCACGCCCTCGCCACGCGGCGAGGTGTCCGGCGCGACGAGGATCAGGCCAAGCTCGGCGCAGGCGCGGCGGAACTCGCCCTTCTCGGTCACATTGGCGTGGGTGCAGGTGAGGCCGGAGAGATACCAGACCACCGGCAGTCTCGCGCCGGCCTCATGCGGCGGGACATAGACGGAGAAGGTCATCTCCGTCCCCGTCTCGGCGGAGGCGTGGCGATAGACGCCCTGCGTGCCGCCGAACGCCGTGCTGGTGGAGACGGTCTCCATCAATAGACCACGACCGAGCGGATGCTCTCGCCCGCGTGCATCAGGTCGAAGCCCTTGTTGATCTCCTCCAGCGAGAGGCGGTGGGTGATCATCGGATCGATCTGGATCAGCCCGTTCATATACCAGTCGACGATCTTCGGCACGTCGGTGCGCCCGCGCGCGCCGCCGAACGCGGTGCCCTTCCACACGCGGCCGGTGACGAGCTGGAACGGGCGGGTGGAGATTTCCTTGCCCGATTCGGCGACCCCGATGACGATCGATTCGCCCCAGCCGCGATGCGCGGATTCAAGCGCCTGCCGCATCACGACCGTGTTGCCGGTGCAGTCGAACGTATAATCGCCGCCGCCGTCGGTCATCGCGATGAGATGCTGGACGATATCGCCGACATCCTTCGGGTTGACGAAATCGGTCATGCCGAACTTGCGGCCCCAGCCCTCGCGGTCCGGGTTGATATCGACGCCGATGATCCGCGCCGCGCCGGCGAACTTCGCGCCCTGGATCACGTTGAGGCCGATGCCGCCCAGCCCGAACACGATCACCGTCGCGCCCGGCTCCACCTTCGCGGTGTTGACCACCGCGCCGATGCCGGTCGTCACGCCGCAGCCGATGTAGCAGCTCGTGTCGAACGGCGCGTCGGGGCGGATCTTCGCCACCGCGATCTCCGGCAGCACGGTGAAGTTCGAGAAGGTCGAGCAGCCCATGTAATGATAGATGGTCTGGCCCTTGTAGCTGAACCGGCTCGTCCCGTCCGGCATCAGCCCCTTGCCCTGCGTCGCGCGGATCGCGGTGCACAGGTTGGTCTTCTGGCTGAGGCAGGACTTACACTGGCGGCATTCCGGCGTGTAGAGCGGGATGACGTGATCGTCGGGCGCGACGCTCGTCACGCCCGGCCCGACCTCGCGCACGATGCCGCAGCCCTCATGGCCGAGGATCGAGGGGAACAGCCCCTCGCTGTCCAGCCCGTCGAGCGTATAGGCGTCGGTGTGGCAGATGCCGGTGGCCATGATCTCGACCAGCACCTCGCCGGCCTTGGGGCCTTCGAGGTCGAGTTCCACGATCTCCAGCGGCTTCTTCGCCTCGAACGCGACGGCGGCGCGGGTCTTCATACGGAAAGCTCCATTCAATCAGGCTGTCGCGAGTTCCTTAAGCGGAACGGCGGCGTCGGCAAGTCGCTCCGGCGCGATCGCGGCTCCGGCGAGCACCAGTGCGCGGCCCTGCACGTAATCTTTTGTCGCATTGACGCAGTCCAGCGCGATCACCCGGCCCTGTTTCAGATAGACGATGCTGAACGAGCGCGCCGCGATATCGCCGCGCACCACCACCTGATCGTGGCCGGTGGACAGCCCGACCGTCTGGAGCTTCAGGTCGTATTGATTCGACCAGAACCACGGCACCGCCTCGTAAGGGGCCGGCTCGCCGGTGATCGCCTTCGCCACCGTCGTCGCCTGATCGTTGGCGTTCTGCACCGATTCGAGCCGGATGCGCGCGCCGCCCGCGAAATGGCTCTCATGCGCGGCGCAATCGCCGATCGCGTAGATATCGGGCAGGCTGGTGCGGCAATGCGCGTCGACGTCCACGCCATTGCCGCCCGCCGCGCCGGCCGCGAGCAGCGGCTCGACCGAGGGGATGATGCCGATGCCGACGATCACCATCTCGCACGGCAGCACCTCGCCATCCGCCAGGCGCACGCCGCTGACCGCGCCGTCACGCTCCACCAGCGCCGCGACCATCGCGTCGAGCCGCACCTCCACGCCATGCGCGCGATGCTCCGCCTCGTAGAAGCGCGACAGCGGCTCGCCCGCGACCCGCGCGAGGACGCGGGGCAGCGCCTCCAGCACCGTCACCTGCTTGCCGAGCTTGGACAGCACCGCCGCCGCCTCCAGCCCGATATAGCCGCCGCCGATCACCACCACGCGGGTGGTGGTCGCCAGCTCGCCCATCAGCCGGTCGACATCGGCGCGGGTGCGCACGGCGTGGACGCCGGAGAGGTCGTGCCCGTCGCAGGTCAGCCGGCGCGGGCTGCCGCCGGTGGCCCAGATCAGGGCGCCGTAGCCGATCGTCGCGCCGTCCGCCGTCGTCACGCGATGCGCCGCCGGATCGACCGCCGTGACGCGCCGGCCGAGCAGCATCGTCACCTCCTTGTCGGCCCAGAAGCTCGCCGGGCGGATCAGGATGCGCTCGAACTCCTTCTCGCGTGAGAGATAGTCCTTGGACAGCGGCGGGCGCTCATAGGGCAGTTCCGGCTCGTCCCCGACGATCGCGATCGTCCCGGCGAACTTGCGCTGCCTGAGCGCCACCGCCGCCTGCGCGCCACCGTGCCCGCCGCCCACGATCAATATGTCGAAATGCTCGCCCATCCGCCCGCTCTCCGCTTTCCCCGCCCCACCACGCGAAAGCGCCGCGCGAGTCAATGACAGAACTGTCACTTGCCTTGCTCCGCAGCGGTCATATGTCGGCGATTGGAGAATGGCGATGAACCTGCTGCTGGTGGAAGACGACGAAGGCTATGCCGCCACGCTCGCCGAGGAGCTGCGCGCGCTCGATCATCAGGTGACGATCGCGCCGACCGGGGGCGCGGCGCTCCAGATCGCGGATCGCGAGCCGTTCGACGCCGCGATCATCGACCGGCTGCTGCCGCAGATGGACGGCACCGCCGTGCTCCGCCGCCTGCGCGAAAGCGGCAAGATGCTGCCCGTGGTGATGCTGAGCGCGCTCGGCCGCTCCGCCGAGAAGGTCGAGGGGCTGGAGGCCGGCGCCGACGATTATGTCGTGAAGCCCACCCCGGCCGCGGAGCTGGACGCGCGGCTCAAGGCGCTGCTGCGCGGCCGGCAATGGACCGCCGGTGGCGGCGGCGACACGATCCGCGTCCGCGACATCACGGTAAGCCCCGCGCGGTTCCGCGCCTGGCGCGGCGAGCGCCCGCTCGATCTCGTGCGACTGGAGCTGAACCTGCTGGCCGAGCTGGCGCGCAACGCGGGCACGGTGCTGACCCGCGCGATGCTGATCGAGCGCGTCTGGGGCTATGATTTCGAGCCGACCACCAACATCGTCGACGTGCAGATCCGCGCGCTGCGCCGCAAGCTGATGGCGGACGGGGAGGACGATCCGATCGTCACCGTGCGCGGCGTCGGCTACATGCTGCGCGACTGACCATGCCGGCGTTGCGGTCGCTGCGATCGCTGACGCTCGCCTTCCTCGCCGCCTTCCTGATCGCGGTGGCGCTCACCGGCTTCGCCACGCATCGCGCGATGCAGCGGGCGATCGTCGATCTGGTCGACAAGCGCATCGCCGCGATCAGCGACGACATCCTCCGCGATTCCCCGCCGGGCGACGCGCGCGCCATCGCGGCGCATATCGCCTCGGTCTCGCGCGAGCGCGACACCGGCGACATCGGCATGATGCTGAGCGACGCGCGCGGGCGCCGGCTGGCCGGCAACGTGCGACTGACCCGGCCGCTGCCGCGTGGCTATGCGACACTGGCGAGCAGCGACCGCATCGCGGGGCTGTCGGCGGGCCGCGCCCTGGTGCGCGACGCGGGCGGCGGCCTCACGCTGACCACGATCGCGGAGACCGAGCCGATCGACAAGGAAGGGGTGGCGCGGGGCCGCCCCTATCTGTTCGGGTTCGGCGCGATCGTGGCGATCGTCGTGATCGGCGTGGTCCTGTTCGTCTCGCTGGTCAGCCGGCGGATCGGCGAGGTGCGCGAGACCGCGCGTGCGATCATCGACGGCGACATGCAGCGCCGCCTGCCGGTCGATCCTGCCGGGGGCGCCTTCGCCGAACAGGCGGCGACGTTCAACCGGATGCTCGATCGCATCGCCGGACTGATGGCGGAGATCAGCAACGTCAGCAACGATATCGCGCACGACATGCGCACCCCGCTCGCCCGGCTGCGCGGCCGGCTGGCGCTGATCGCGCGGCGGCCCGAGGCGGCACGGCTGCACGACGAGATCGCGGAGGCGATCGCGCAATGCGACGCGCTGCTGGCGATGTTCGCCGCGACCCTGCGCATCGCGGAGGTGGAGGGGGGCGATCGCCGCGCCGGCTTCGCCTCGCTCGACCTCGGGGCGCTGGTCGCGGAGTTCGGGGAGATGATGGCCCCCGTCGCCGCCGAGACCGGCCATCGCCTCGTCATCGGGCGCTGCGATCCGGCGCGCGTGTCGGGCGACCGCCAGTTGCTGAGCCAGGCGCTGATGAACCTCGTGGAGAACGCGCTGCGCCACACGCCGGCGGGCGCGACGATCACGCTCGACGTGGCGGACACGGGCAATGAGGCGGCGCTGACGGTGCGCGACGATGGGCCGGGCATCCCGGTGGCGGAACGTGCCCGCGCGCTGCGGCGCTTCGGCCGGCTGGAGCCGAGCCGCAACCGCGCCGGGCACGGGCTGGGCCTGCCGCTCGCCGACGCGGTTGCGCGGCTGCATCGCGGCGCGCTCACGCTCGGCGACGCCGCGCCGGGCCTGATCGTCACGATCCGGCTGCCGCTCGACCGGGCATGAAAATGGGGCGGGAGGCATCACCCCCCGCCCCGCTCCCGGAACCCGCCGACGCGATCAGAAGTTGATCGAGCCTTCGATGCCGAAGGTGCGCGGCGGGTTGAAGTTGGCGTAATAGCCCAGCGTTTTGGCGTTCTCATTGCTGACCCGGTATTTGTGCTGTTCGTTGAACAGGTTGCGGGTCCATACCGACACGGTCAGCTTCTGCCCGTTGCCCGCGAGCGTGATGTCGGTCAGCGCGAGGCGGCCATTCACCACGAAGCTCGAGTCGGTCTTCAGGCTCTGGTCCTGGAAGCTGTATTGCGCGTCGGCGTAATTGGCGTCGAGGTGCAGCCGCAGATTGCTCTCGCCGCCGACCGGGATCGAATAGTCGATATAGCCCGACGCGGCGTTGGGCGGGGTATAGACGGTGAACACCGCGGTCGGCTTGCCGAAATTGACCCCCGGCAGCGGGTTCGGCGTCACCGGCACCATCGTGTAGGTATAGGCATAGGACGCGCCGAGGGTGAGGTTGTCGACCGGCCGCACGGTCAGGTCGGCCTCGACGCCCCTGATCTTCGAGATGCCCGGCGCGTTGGCGGTATCCTGCGTGTGCAGGTTGAAGGTCGGGTTCGGGGTGGTGGTGCCCGGCAGATACTGGTTGGTGTCGACATAGTCGAAGTCGATCTGCGTGCCCGACCGGTCCATGATATAGCCGGCGAGGTTCAGACGGACGCGATTGTCGAGCAGGTCCATCTTCGCGCCGATCTCATACGCCTTGACCGTCTCCGGGCCGAAGGCGGCGAAGTTCGACGAACGGTCGTTCGCGCCGCCGGCGCGGTAGCCGGTCGAATATTTGGCGTAGAGGTTGATGCCCTGCGCCGCGTCGAACGCGAGCGTGACCATCGGATCGAACCGGTCCTTCTTGTAGTGGAGCTTCCAGTCGGTCGCGACGCCCGACACGAGGTAGAGCGTGCCGTCGCGCTTGTCGTGGGTGAAGCGGCCGCCGGCGGTCAGGTGCAGCGCGGGCGCCCAGTCCGGCGTGTAGGTGAACTGGCCGAACGCGGCATAGCTGCGCGCGCGGGCAACGCTGGCGCGCTGCAGGAAGCGCGAATTATAGTCCCAGCCGTTGTTGCCCGAGGTGATCGGCCCGAACACCTGCGACGGCAGGATCGTATAGGCCGTGCCGTCGGCGTTCCACTGGTTCGACGAGGGGGTCGCGGCGGATTCGCGCGCCTGCTCGTAGAAATAATAGAGGCCGGCGACGTAATCGAGCTGCGGGATGCTGCCGACCGCCTGAAGCTCCTGGCTGAACTGGTTCTGATAGAGGTCGGACAGCGAATAGCGGCTGAACTTGCCGTTGGGCGAGAAGGGCACGCGCTCCGGGCCGCCCGAATTGTCGAACTGGTCGGTCGAGACCTTGCGCCACGCGGTGATCGAGCGCAGCTCCAGCGCGTCCGACAGATGATATTTCAGATTGATGCCGACGCCCTGCGTCTTGTCCACCGACCATTGCTGCGGCACGCCGACATCGGCGATGTCCTGGCGCTCGGGGTGCACGCCGACCAGCTTTGGCAGCGGGTTGATGCACGGCGCGGACGGGCAGGTCAGCGCGCCATTGGCGAGCGTGGCGACCGTATAGCCGAGCGGATTGTAGTTCACGAGCTGGCTGAAGAACGGCGTGTTCTTGTCGGTGGCCTTGTCGAACGTCACCGTCGCCGTGAAGTCGGTCGTCGGCGTCCAGCGCGCGGCGATGCGGCCGCCGACGCGGTCATAGGCGTTCCAGCCGATCTGCCCGGCGAGCCGGTTCTTCGTGGTGGGGTCCTGATGCTGATAGACGCCGTCCACCTTGATCGCGACATTGTGCCATTCGGGCAGGTCGATGTGCGCCTCGCCCGTATAGGCGCCGTAATTGCCCACGCCCGCGCTGACGCGGCCGCCGAACTCGCCGGACGGCCCCTTGGTGACGATGCTGAGCGCGCCGCCCTCGGTGTTGCGGCCGAACAGCGTGCCCTGCGGCCCCTTGAGCACCTCGATCCGCTCGACGTCGAACAAGGCGGCGTTGAGGCCCTGCGAGCGGCCGAGATAGACGCCGTCGATATAGACGCCGACGCCCGGCTCGCGCGCGGTCTGGTTCTGGTCGAACGGCACGATGCCGCGGATGCCGACCGTCAGCGCGGACTGGCGCGCCTCGAAGGTCGCGACGCGCAGCGAGGGGATGCCGCCGTCGGC
Source organism: Sphingomonas sp. 67-36 (assembly GCA_001897375.1). GTDB lineage: Bacteria > Pseudomonadota > Alphaproteobacteria > Sphingomonadales > Sphingomonadaceae > Sphingomonas. The sequence goes on from MKSU01000027.1 coordinate 42,167, forward strand.
GAAGTCGATCAGGCTCTGGACGTGGCGGTCCCTGATCACCGTGGGATCGACCACGGCCATCGCGATCGGCGTCTTCTGCAGGCTCGTCTCGCGCTTGGTGGCGGTGACGACGACATCCTCGAGGCCGCGTTCGGCCGGTTCGGCGGCGGCCGGCTCGGCGGGCGCGACGTCGGCCGGCGCCGGGGCGGCATGGGCCAGGGCGGGCAGCGCGAGCAGCGCGGCACCGGCGAGAAGACGCAGGCGCGTCCGCGAAAGAATCGTCATGTCATGTTTCCCCATCTCCGGGCTGCATCGGCCCGCGTGGGCGCCCTATGGCCGTCGCGCTGCATCCCGGTGACATAACGGTGACGTCCGTCGACCAATTCAGTTCATTTTGATTTCATCTTTCGATGAGCGGCGCGGGAATACCGCGACTATCGGCGAAACCGATCGTCGCAGGCCGGGTGATGGAATGAGACGAGTGGAAGGCAGGGCCGCGACTTTGCCGCCGACGACGATCGACGCGGCTAGAGCGATTTCGAGGCAGGTGGAAACGCAGTTCAGCGCAGCTAATCACCTGCCGGCTCGGAAATCGCGGCAAACAAAGGAAAATA
>MKSU01000028.1 GCA_001897375.1 Sphingomonas sp. 67-36
CTCCGCCATCGCCCTCGCTGCCACCGTCATCTTCTGGCTCTGATCAGTGAGTCCTGACCCTAGGCCGCTTCGGTACGGAAAGAATTGGCGCGGGCATAGTGACACCAACCCGCGCCAAGGTGGCCCGATCCGCACGGCGGACGAGACCGCCGCCAAGGCGTTTACACCGGTTCCAGCCCCGGCGGGAAATACGCCAAGTGCTGGAAGGACGGCGACTTTACGCGGTACACACCCGACGTGCGCGGACTCTCGATCGTCGATGTGCCCTGTAATCCGAGCGCATCCACAATCCCGGTTAGGGGCACAGCGAATGAGCGATGAGGGCGAGACGGCCGTCACCAATCGCGGGAAGGCATCCGGTGGCGCATGGTCGACCACTGCGACGCTGACGGACGTGGGCGGCCATTCATGGTCGAACGGAACCGGTCTTGGTCCGAGGATGGTCCTCGGAGCAGATATGCCGATCGGTGATAACGCCAACGACACGATCGATATCCCTGTGCGCTGCTTCGGCTCGAATGAACCGCTGAGCCTCACGCCGGTGCTGAGCGCAGGGCTTGAGCTTGTCGGCGGCCCGACGATCGCGATGGGCGAGAACGCGCGCACCGCAATCATCAGCGTGAAGGCGAAAGCGCACGGCAACCAGACGGTCGGGTTCATCAACAACGTCGGCTATATCAATCTGCCGGCGCTCACCTTGCCGATCGGGCGCAGGCTTGTTTTTGCGGTCGGGCCTGCGGACGGTTACACGGGCAATACATTGGTTGCCTCACCCCGCTTCGCGCCCGCCTGACGTCGCATCGCAAAACCGACTACCCCGAACCCGAGGATCAACATTGCCCACGTCTCGGGTTCGGGGACAGCGGCCCAGCTTCCGGGTATGCCGCTGATATCAATGCTATAATATACCGTTCCAGTATAAACATCTGATAGAAACGATAAATACCGAATTGCCATCTTATAATCCACAACGCGATATAGTTGATCGGATGGCATTAATTGATCGGCATAGCTGGCATTCCATTGATGATAGTAAAGTTCTTCGTGAGCATTTATAATGTCAAATGATAGAGTGGTGCCAAAACCATTAGCCCCCATGGTATCTCCCATGTATCCCCAGTCATCGGGGCTTCCGTCACGATTGTAGTAAATCCAATTATATCCCCCAGATGCCAGTAAGTTTATATCTCCCGGCTCCGACAAATTAAGTATCACATGTTGATTGTAAACCAACATATTTCCTGAAATTCCTGGAATTATCATGGGATCAATAGTAATACTTTGCCCGGCGATGGACTCGAATGAGCCTGTGAACCGAGCGCCGGCCTCAGCCGATGGCGCCGTCAGCACTCCGACCGCCGCAGCAGCCGTTAACCATCCGAATCGCATGACATTTCTCCCTTTATGAGGGGAGGGTGATCCCACCGCGCGCCAAAGTCCAATCCGCCTGCCGCCTCGCGCCGCGCTGTCCCAAAAGGAGACGATCATGATTAACACCGCTTCGGCGGCCGGAGAGTCGCGCCCATGACCCCGCTCGGTCACATCCTGTCCGTCACCGCCATCTGGACGGCGACGCTGATCGGCCTCCGGTTCGCGGTGGACGCGATCCAGTGGCTTCGCCCGTTGCGGCTCGCGCTGTGGCGGCTGGCGCGCTGCACCGGCCCGACGCACGACGTTTGCCGCGCCGCCTTCCATGCGGAGGTGGACCGCCTCCACGACGACCTCCGCAATGCGATGATAGCCCCGTGGACGGCGGTGCTGCTGTTCGGCGGCTGCGCGCTGCTCGGGTTCGGCATCGTCAGCCTCAACGCGGGCGAGGCGGCCCAGCTCGTCACCCGCAACCCGGACGGCTGGCGGACCTTCGATATCGTGACGAACTGCATCGGCGCGGCGCTCGCCGTCACCGGCATGTCGCTCGTGCAGGCGGTGACGGCGCGGCACCGCACGGCCGCCCTGATGGTGTCGATCGCGCTCATCCTTACGGGCGCAGGGGTGGGGGCCGTGACGCTGTGATGGATCAAATCAAATTCTACGCGCTCGCGATCTTCGGGGTCGTCGCCGGGCAGTTCCTGCGCATGGGGCAGAAGATCAGCCAGGGTAAGCCGCTGGCGATGGCCGACCTGCTCGTGATGTTCAGCCTGCTCCCTGCCTACGGCGGGCTTGTGGGGGCGGCCGGCGCGCATTTTGGCTGGTCGGTGCTGATGATCGTCGCCGTCGCCATCTGCGCGGGTTGGCTCGGGTTCGGCGCGATGCACACCGTACTGGCGCTGGTGCGCGGGAACCTTCCCAAGGCGGACTGACCGCCGGGCAATTTGCATTTTCTGCAAAGATCGAAAGGACTGACGATGCTCGACGTTGCCAAGGTGCAGCGGCGATTGGGCGTGCCCGCAGATGGCGCGCTTGGCCCGATCACGCTCGGCGCCATCTTCATGCGATGCGGCGCAACGCCCGCCATTGCCCAGCATCTCGCCTCGACCGGCGTGGCGGCGCTGGAAGGCGCGGTCATTCTCGAATCCGGGCTGCGCCTCGCGCACTTCCTCGCGGAGGTTGGGCACGAGAGCATGGGGTTCGCCCGGTTCACCGAGATTTGGGGGCCGACGCCGCAGCAGGTGAAATACGAGGGACGCGCGGATCTCGGCAATGTGAACCCCGGCGACGGCTATCGCTATCGCGGTCGCGGGCCGATCCAGATCACCGGCCGCGCGAACTATCGCCGCTACGGCGAGATGCTCGGCATCGACCTTGAGGGCAATCCCGACCTCGCCGCCTCCCCGGCGGTCGGCATCCGCATCGCCGCCGCCTACTGGACGCGCAACCGGATCAACGCGCCGGCCGATCGCGACGATATCGAGGCGGTCACCCGGCTCATCAACGGCGGCCTCAACGGCATCGTCGATCGCCGCGCGCGGCTCGCCAAGGCGAAGGAGTTGCTGCTGTGACTGCGTTAGTAGCCATGCTCATCGGCCTGTTGATTGGCGTTGCTGCTTGGGCAGTGGTTCATTTCGGCGGGCGGCGCTGATGATCGCGCCAATGCTCGTATGCGCCCCATGCCGCGCGCGCCAACATGAAACCACCAACGGCCGCGCACGCGCCGACCATCTCCAACCAAAGCACCCTCATCGACCGGATCAAGGGCGACGCAGGATGAAGAGTCAATGACCTGGGCCGCTGCCCTTGGGATCGTCCGCCGTTTCTGGTGGGCGATCCCGATCGCCGCGCTGACGATCGCGCTCCACTTCACCCGCGTCACGTTGGCCGACCGCACCGCGACGCTCGAATCGGAGCGCAAGGCGTGGACGGCCGAGCTGCTCCGCGCCGACACGATCAGGCCCGATGGGCGACTGCGACCAGCGCCGCCCTGTCCACCTATGCGAGCGCGCTGGCCGATCGCCAGCCGCTCATTGTCCGCTCCACCGATACCGTGAGGGAATATGCGCAATCTGATGCTGGCCGCGTGCTGTGCCGTCCTGCTGACCGCGTGCGGGCGATCGACGACCTCGACGCATCTCTCGCCCAATCCGCGACCGCCGGAGCGGCCGGCGGCGGCGGGCAAGTCGTGCGTTCCGGCGCCGCAGCACCGCCAGCCGGACGGTAGCGCGGTGGCGGCCGACGATGACGCCACGATCCGCGACGGACGGCTCGACCTCGCGGAGTGCGAGGCTAGGCGCCGGCTGCTGTGGGATGCGTGGCCGCGTTGATTACCTACGGTTGTTGCAGACAGAATTACGCGTATTTTCGGCGCGAAAAATTAGGCGGCGCGGGAACGGGACGCATCATCCGTGTTCGACGGCTCTGAAGCTCAATCCAACGGGCCTTGTCGTCGACGGTGAGCGTACCCCTCATTGCCTTTCCCATGAGCTCTTCAAGCTCGCGATCCAGATCGGCTTCCGGCGATTGAGTGGTGATGTTCATATCTTCCCTCCCTATCGTCTGCGGGATGAACGTACGCTATCTGATCGCCATCCGCGATCCAAATTTGCAGGCTCCGGCGACGTCTCGATTGGCGGCGCTGCGTGCGCTCTACTGATAGTTTCGCGCATTGCAACTGCCAGCGCAACAAACGCTGCAAATGCGCGAATAGGTTCATCTGTTTTGAATCCGGGATCGCCATCGGATGAAAAATGGCCGACTCGATCAGAGGTTGCGGTGACTACACCCCACGGCTTTTCATGCCCAGCCACATTGATCGGTACTGCTACCATCGACGCGTAGCGCTCCGCGTCGTACTTTTTAGATTGGTTTCGAGGCCCAAAAACAGCCTGCATCCCATCCGTCCGAAGATCCGGGATGATGACCTCTCGGCCGTTGGTATAGGCGATGCCCGCGATACCGACTCCTTCTGGCCAAATGCGAGCTTCGGTTAAATCACAAGGCAAAGCACGCCGCTGAGCTATGCACCTCAATTCAGCTTTGCCAACTTCTGCGGATGGCTGCGCCTTGTAAAGACCAATCGTCCAGCGATCAGCCTGGGCAAAGCCAGCGGCAATTGCCAGATGGCGACCTACCATATCAAAGAGCTCAAAGAGCTGGGTATCTGTGTCCCCAACAAAACCGACCCCTGCTTGTTCAAGCGCGCTCCGGAGCATGAGGCAGAGACGGTAGGTTTCGGCTAGGCGGTCATATTCGGCAAATAAACCCTCAAAATCCTTGATCTGTGCTCTGAACTCTTGCGCCGCTTCAACGGCCCTTTCCGCCTCGCGCACAGCATTTGCGGCATCTTGCTCCGTAAATAGGCTGTATATTCCGCCTAGGGCGACGATAAATGTCGCCGCTATTCCAACCACCTGCCAAGGCTCTGGTGAGTTGCCATCTGGCCAAGTTACGAACTGGGCAATTCCAGCGAGCGTGGCGCCGCCGAGAACAAGTATGGATTTTACGAACTTAGAAGCTCGCTCGACACTCTTTGTATGCCTGTCACCCTCCGTTCGTACGGAGATTTTGAGCGCTTCCAAATCCAATGTAATTGCCCCGTCCCTTTGGAGCGGAGCCTGAATTGGTTCTGGCAACCTGTCAACTCAGCTAACTTGGCGTACCCACCCCACCACGCTCATCCCGAGCGCTGCGATCATCAGCGTCGCGAGAGCGGCGGCAATCGTATCACCGGCAATAACGCGTTGTGGGATGCGTGGCCGCGATCTGGCGGACGGGCAAGACGCCGACAGGGTTGTCAGGCCAAATAGATCAACCCAGCGCCGCCCGTGCCGCATCCGCCAGAAAGCGGGAGCGGTTGGAGGCGACGCGATCGATCCGCGCCAACAGCCCTTCGTCGATCGTGACCTGCACCCGCACCGCCCGTCCCGGCCGCTCGCCGCGCACCAGAATGCGGGCCGCCTCGTCAACGTCCGGGTCGCGCTCGATTGCATCGATCGGGCTGGGCGCGGGGATCGGGTCGCCATGCTCCGCCATCACGGCGAGGTGGCCGTTCAGGGCTTCCTCCGCCCCAAGGGCGGCCTCCTGCATGGTGTCGCCCGCCGAGGTGCAGCCCGGAAGGTCGGGGAAGAACACGCCGAACCCTTCGTCGCCCCGCTCGATGATCGCTGGATAATACACGGTGGTCATAGTCGCTTCCTCGTCTCGCCGGTGGTTGGTCCCCCTCATGGGAGGGGAACCCCTGTCTGCCTGCTGATGCTTTTCAATGTGCCTTTCGGAATGTCTTTCTTGGGGTGGGGGACGGTGGCGGTGCCGGGGAGCGTCGGGTGGCGGAAGTGGCTGTGGCTCCCTGTCTGTCTGACCTTGTACCATCCCGCCACCTCGATCTTCGTAATCACTTCCCTGCTTCGCATCGTTCCCTCCGTGTATGTGTATTCTATACACACTCACGATGCAGGATGCAATAGCTGATACACACTAAATACACATTTATTTGCTGATTTCCAATGTGTGAAAGCGCCACCCGAAAACGGGGAAGTGGTAGCCGCTCCTGTTGCGCTCACTCGTTTTGTGCATAACCTCCAGCTAGCGCCGCGCATGACTCGCGAGCGCGATGGAGGTGAGGCGATTTGCAAGGGCATCGGATCGGCAGGCGTCCCCGCCGTTGCGGTGGCGCCTGCGAAACCCGCCCCGAATGCTGTGGCCGCCGCGCCAATAGCGCGCGCTGCCCCTGCTGCTCGGACAGCCCCTGCGACCGCGCAGAACACGAATCCGGTCGGCGCAACTGGCCAATGCAGAGACGGCACCTACACTCATGCGAAGACGCACACCGGCGCGTGCTCGCGCCATGGCGGTGTCGTCAAGTGGTTGTGACCGGCGCCGAACTATCCTAGCAATCTGATAACGGTGGCCGCTCCCGTGAGGATCGCGGCCACCAAATCGGCGATCGAATAGCACTGTGGGCCAGCTTGCTCGTTCACCGTTTCAGCACATCGTCAGCCCTGAAGATCGGCATGACCATTATGCCGTCCGAACACTGGGCGGCACAGAGTGATCTCATTTAGGACGGCAATCGAGCGGCAACGAGACTTTTATGATTCCGTAAGCGTCAGCCGGCGATCCGAAGAAACCGAGCAGCATTGTCGTGCAGGATCAGCCTCTTCTGTTGCTCGGTTAGGAAGGGCGCGTTCTTGATACGCCCAATAGCAGCGCCGATCGCATCGGGCCAGACCATGTTGTCAGAGCCAAACATGATACGCTTCTCCATGCCGGCGTCGATCAGCCGCTGAAGATACGGATAGAACTGCTTATCGGGATAGGCCCAGTCCAGCACCGCGATATCAACGTAGAGCTGCGGATGGGCGAACATCATCGCTATCATTGCGTCTGCGAACGGCCATCCGGCGTGAGCCGCATAGATGCGCAGCTTCGGATGCCGGGTTAGCACCGGTTCCAGGCGGAGGGGATCGCCGGCCGCGACACGATAGCCCGGCGTCGCAAAATAGGCTGTTCCGGGCGGTCCCGGTCCCAGATGGATGCCCACTGGAATGTCGTTTGCTTCGGCATAGGCGAAGTACGGCTCCATACGGGGATCGTCAGGCGCGATGCCAGCGTATTGAGTGGTAATCTCGCTCAGCGCTTGTACCTTGCCTTCGCCCTGAAGGCGGCGGAGCGTTTCGACGGACGGAAGCTTGCCGCTGCTGCCGAAGCCGACACTTGGCAAGATGTGGCCATCGGCGTGCTTACGGTAGTCCTCGACCACCGAAGCGTTGCCCCCCGCAAGCGCCAGGACGTTGAAACGCTTTAATTGGGCGATGCCCGCATCGCGAAGCGCTGCGGCATCGGTTGGCGACGACAGGACGTTCGAGCAAGTCGGGCGGCCGGTGAACCAGTCGACATAGGCGTTGATCGGCTTGCCCGGATCGCGTGGCGCCCATTCGGCATAGGGCGCGCACGCCTTGCCGCCTGGCGGACCTTCGTCATCCGGACGATCGGCGTGAAAATGCATATCGATCACGTCGAATCTTGCCTGAGCTTGTGCGCTCGGTGCCAGGGGGATGAGAAGAATTGCCGCTCGCGCAGCGGACATGCGAATGAGGTCAAGGATCATGGACTGCCCCCACAGTTACCCCATGGCGCTTATCATCAGCAACGGCAAACAGCCGTCACTATCTCCTTTACCGCAATTTCCCCTACGCTGCGTGAGCGAGCCGCGAGAAGTACATGACGGTTTTCGGCGACGCCGTGAACAGAAGCACGCGCATTCGCTCGTCGAAATCGTCGGCCTTGAACCCGGCAATATCGTCGACCGGGTCGCGCAGGATCATCGTCCAGTCGCCGAACTCCCTGTGGTCGATATTCGTGTCTGAAAGGGTCGTGATATCCTTATGCCGGTGATCGGCAAACAGCCTCTCCAGCAATCCGGTGATGCTCTCTGCGCTACCCTCGATCACCTGAAGGAAATCCGCGCCTTCGACATAGAGGATGCCGGAAATCCCATCCACGCCGTTGAGGGCTTGGGCGGCCTTCAATATCTCCGCCGCGTCGTCGGCCGCGCGCCCTGAGAGAGCGGTCGTTGTGCTGCGGTAAATCACTTGTCGCATCTAAGCGATATGCGTCGGGGGCGCGCCTGTCGCAAGGTTGGGTTAGCGAAGCTATCCCACCACACTCGTTCCCGGCGCAGCGATCGTCCACGCCGCAAGCGCGACCGCCAAGGGTCATCGCTGCCTCGTCGCGGATCAGCGTAACGCTCTCCGCGTGAAAATGGTCGAGGGCGGTCGAGAACGCTCGATCGGCTTTATGCCCCGTTGCATCCTGCCGATAAAAGTGCCGGGCGGTCCACCGAGTAGGTGGCCGCCCGAGATCAGGAAGGTTTGGGTGCGAGAGTTCAGGCGTCGGCGCCGGCCGCAATGCGCTTGATCTTCTCATCGAAGCGAACGTCCGAGCGAATCTTGGCACGCCGCATCGCAAAACCAATAGCGCCGAAGCCGAGGATCATGAGCGCCCAGGTCGCAGGCTCGGGCACGCCGCCAGAGGCGAACGACAGGAATACTGTGTCGCCACTATTGAAAGACATTCCGTTCCAATTGATTGCAAGCTGGTTGCCGGTCACCGAAATTCGGGATGGGTCGATACCCGTCGCCGAAAGGATCGACGAAAAAACGCCGGAGTTATTGGTAAAGACCAGTCCGTTAAATGCGCTACTCGACCACGACACGCTCGGCGCTGTCAGAGTCAGCGATGAATTGGCGAAATCGATAGATATTGGTAGGCCATCGACGGTCACAGTCGATTCAATACCGCTTCCGACCGTAAAAGTGGACGGAGAGGCGGAATAATTGTAGTAGTCCGTTCCGAGCGCTGGAAAGTTATACGCTACCGAAATAACGTTACCGTTTAGCTGTGCGTTGGCGGCAGTCGCGCCTAGCGAGGCCGCCAGAGCTGCGCCCGCGATCAGAATCGCCTTGAGCATTTAACTTATCCCTTGTTTCCGTCCGCATGTGTATCGGACCAGCGGGAGGTGGATTAATGGGGGGTTAACGCTATAACAATGCGTATTATTTTGCGAGATGTCCCCGATCGAGACAACGATATCCCACTTCTCAAAGAAGTCCTCTCCCCCTCATGCTGAAGACCTCGCCCCGCCCAACGATCAGATGGTCGTGCACCGAAATATCGAATACCTTCGCGGCTTCGACGACGACCCGCGTGACGGAAATGTCTGCACTGGCAGGCGTCGGATCGCCGGAGGGGTGATTGTGGATGAGTATCAGCGCTGACGCTCCTGCCTCCAGCGCGCCGCGAACGACCTCGCGTGGATAGAGCGGCGCGGTGTCGACCGTTCCTTCCTGAATCTTCTCGGAAATAAGTTGGTTGCGTCCATCGAGGTACAGGGTGCGCGCTTGTTCCGTCATTTGCCCCGCCAGTTCGGCGCGAGCATAGTCCGTGACGGCGCGCCAATTATCAAACACGAAGTCGAACGACCAGCGCTGGTTGGGTCCTGCGGGATCGCCATCGGCGCCGGCGTGCCCAACGCTCGTTTCCGGCCGCCACGCTTGCGCACCGTCAATCGCTCCTCGCGATACAGCCGGTACACCTACTTCTTCAGGTTCATGCCTTTGCCCTCACGCCGCAGCTGGATCGCCAGTCGCCGGTAGCCGAACCGACGACGCTCGTTCGCAATCTCGCGCGTCCGCTTGCGGACAGCATCGTCCTTCCCGCGAAGCGGCTCATATTGCCACGCCGACCGATTGACCCCGATCAGCCTGCAGGCACGACGCTCAGAGAAACCGTGTTCGACGCCAGCAGCGTTACCGTGAACGGCCCGATGAGTAGCACGCGCGTTGATCAATCGTCGCTCGCGATCGAGGTGATGACCCGAATCCCTCTGTCGAAAACGAAGATTGGGCGGGGCGCATGTCAGCTTGCCGATGCGCCGGCCAATCGAAAATTCTGACGACATCAACTGTCCAAAGCCGCCTTGAAGGCGCGCTTGTTCTTGCTGATGAAGTTGAACAGCACCTTTTCGCCTTCGCGTGTTGCCAAGCCTTCAGTTAGCATGTCCGCCGGATTCGACACGTTGACGAACTTGAAATTAAGCCGGTCATCACCACCGCCCGAGAGACCACCGTTGAAGCGGTGGCGAGGATCGTCGGTGGTGAGAACCTCTTCGTTGCGCCGAAGGACCGCGCCTACCTCATCGGGAGCGAACCCCGCGATGCCGCCGGTATGATAGCGCACCGCGTTGGCGAACATCTCCGCAACGACATTGCGCTTGGCACCGCCTGGTGAGCCAACGATGCCGCCGCTGTGATACACGCCGTTCCACCCATCGGTCCCAACTGATCCTCCGCCCCCCGACGACGGAACTGGGACGCCGAGGGCACGCAGTATCGCAATCGCCGCCGCATAGGCGAGCATCTGAATGATCATCTGCGCGATGGCAGAGATAAAGGTGGATGCGAATTCTAGCACGGCATTGCCGAGCGACTTGAACACGTTTTCGCCGGCAGCAATCTTGTTTATGAAATTCGTGAACGCGCTGGCGAGGTTGGAACTGAACGCTTGAGCGATCGACTGCGCTGATACGCCAAGCACTTTACCCCATTCTTGGGATTTTTTCTTTGCAAGTTCGAGCTTGTCGATGATGATATCAAGCTGGGACTCGTCCAGAATACCAAGTTCAGCCCGTTCAGTAGCATGATCGTCACCGCGCAACGCCTGATAAAAGGCGATCAGCTTATCATAAGCGTCTTGGATACCATCACCCAAGGCGCGGATTTCGTCCTCTTTCTTCCGCGCAGCCGATTCATCACCGATCGAACGCAGATACTCGGCCTGCTCACGAAGCAGGTCTCGCTGCGCCGTCAGGTCGTCAAGCGGACGCTGAAGTTCGTCAACCTGAGCCTTCAATGCCTCTTTCGCATGAGCGACATCGAAGTATGCTGCCGCCAGTTCGCGAGCACGAGCGATCTGCTCCGGCGTCACAACGACAGCAGATTCGCCAGGTTTCAGGTTCTTGTTCGCGTCTTCCGCTTTCTGCCGGAGTTCCCGCTCAGCGTCCTCGATCGCCTTCTGACGCTGAACTACGAGCAGGGCGGTGCCATATAGCCCGTTTTCTTTCTCCAGCGCCTTGATCGCATCTTCACGATCTTCGTTACCGTGGCGGATCGCCTGGTTCAGCGCATTCTGGCGATCGATGTTCGATTGCTGGATGCGCGCCTGCTCTTCGGCCAATCCAGCTTGTGCGCTGCCGGTGTCGCCGACGCGATTTGCGATGAAGGCGCGCAACTCGCCGGCCGTCCGGTATCGCCCGGCACCACTATCGGTTCGAAGGTACTGGCGATTGCCGTTGAGCACCTGATCAGCGGTGCGAGGATTCTGCCGACGCAGTATCTGGTCGACCGGCACATTATCGCCCGCCTGAAGCACGGCTTTCGCGCCGGCAGGGCCGAGGAAGTGCGCAAGGTAGAGGTTGCCGGCACTGACCTTTGCCCCGAAGCTCTCAAGGAACTTCGCGTTCTCGCGAGCATATTGATCAATTACACCCTTGGCGATCCGCTCATTCTCGCGAAGAGCAAGGATTTGCTGCGTGCCAAGTGTCTGATCGGCGCCCGGCGTGCGACGGTACACGTCGACAAACGTACCTTCGGTAAATTGTCCGTATCCCTTGGCCGACGAATAGGGGTTCTTTGCCGTTCCGCCTTCCGCGCCGACGACACGGCGCTCGAATTGCTGGATCTCACGTTCCCGCTCGGCCGCTGCGGCCTTCCGGGCAGTATCGTTCTCCTTGTCGATCTTCGCCGCTTCCTTGGCGACGGCCATTTCGCGAACCCGCCCGGCAATGATAGCGTCGCCGGTGTTCTTGATCTCCTGCTCGTAGGCGAGTTGGCCCGCCAGTGACGCGCGGCGCTGGCTGTCCGCTGCGCTCAACCCCTTCTGCCCGGCATCACGAAGCGCCTGAAGCTGCTCTTCCAGGGTGAGTTCGGCGAGGCGCTCGGTCCGGTGTTTCGCCTGCGTGCCGTTCGGATCGTTGCTGAGCGTGTCCGGGGCGCTCTTTTCGAGGCGCGCCAACTCCGCTTCAGCATCGGCGAGCTGGCGGCGCGACTGGTCGACCAGATGCTGAAGCGTGCCGGCAATGGGAGACTTCCCGCTGCTGATGGTGGCTTCGTAGTCCGCGATATCCTTTTTCAGTTCGCGGATCTGGTTCTGAACCTTCGCGATATTGGCGGCAGCGGAAGTCGCATCCGGCGTATTGTGGCCGAGCGCACCGGCAATCGCATCGCCGACATCCTTCACCGCGCCGGCAAGTTCGTTGAGAATGGCAATCGTGGCGCGGATCGGCAGAGAGTCGCCGATCCACTGCAGCAGCGCCTTCCATGCGTTGCCGAGTGACCGCGCAGCTTCGCTCCACGGCCCACGCTGCTTTTCGGCGGCTTCATCCTCCATGCGGATGTAGGCAAGTCGGGCTTCGGTGCGTGCCGCTTCAGCATTGCCGCTGTCGAACAGGGCGCGAATATGCTCGCGCTCCGACGCGGTGAGGAAATTCAATTTATCATCAAATTGCGCGACTGCATCAAAACCAGCCGAGAATGCGCTAGCAGCTTCTTTGGCCGCCTCCGGTAACGATTGCCCGAGACGCTCCGCGGTCTCCTGCGCAGCACGGCCCAATCCCTCCATCGCATCGATGGCAATGGATTTGTCGAGAAACGCATTGACGGCGGCGTCCGCATCCTTGGCGCTTGCTCCGACACGCTCCAGTTTTTCGGCCTGATCCGCCAACGATGCGGGATCATAGTGCGCAGTATCTGCCCGGAAGGTCGTGAGGCTCGTAAAATCGCGAAGCCTGGACGCCTGATCGGCCGCCTCTTTCAAACCAGCGGCGAGCGCACCTATCGCAACTCCCGCACCAAGGACGGCGGGATTTTTCAACGCTCCGACGACGCTACTCACCGCGCGCGGGAATAGCTGGAGAATTTGACCACCTTGTTGCGCAATAACCTGCGTGACATGCTGCCCTGAAGCCAGCCCTGTCACCACATCATTAATTTGGTAGCTAAGATTCTGAAGTTCGTATGGTCTCAGCCCGAACAAGCCGACGCTACCCGACCGACCACCTTCCAGCGCGGCCCGAGCACGGTTCGCATCGGCAGCGAGTTGCTCTTCCGCCATGGCCAGTTCGCGGGCACTGATCTTTCCGGCATCGGCGAGCAACTTGTAGCGAGCCAACGCGCTATTATAGCGCTCCTGGATCGCGGCCATGGGATCGAGGGCAGCCCGGAGTTGCTGCACCTCGCGGTCCATCGCTTCGGAGGCGACGGCGGCTTCGTGCTCTTTATTGACCAGTTCCGTCAGCGCGGAGATGGTGGCGCCGGAATCGACGGCCGAAACACGGCCAAGCCCGGTCGTCCGCTCGATCGCGGACTCGAGATTGGCGCGCTCGGCAAGTTGGTTATTCACCAGGCGCTGCGCATCGGCATCGGCGCGCGCCGCCTCGGCACGACGGAATTCAGCATCGGCGGCAGCGAGGATATCGGCCGCGCGTGCGGCGCTGCCAGTGGCGTCGGGGCGGTTGACGCCCGTGATCTCGTTGATGCGACGCTGGACTTCGGTGACGCGCTCGGCCGCCGCGGCCTGCTCGGACAAAGCCCGGTTGGTCAGTTCGATCTGTGCTTCGGCTTCCGCCTGCCCCTGCTTGATCGCCTCGCTGCTCGACGAGAGTTTCAGCAGCGACGACTGGGTGCGTTCGAGCTGGCTATTCTGCGTATCGATCGTCGCGAACAGTTTTCCGATTGCGCCCTCAAGCCGATCGGCCTCAGCACGAACGGCAGCGTAGGTTTTGGCGACATCCTTTGCGGAGTCTTCAGTGCGCGGCCCGACGAAATTATCGAGGCTGGAAAGGACGCGCTTCGCCTCGGCCTGCTGCTGGAGCAGCGCGGCATAAGCGGCGTTGTTCTCCTGGATCGTCGCCCGCTGGCGATCGACCGCCGAGCCAGCCTTCTCCATCGAACCGGAGATGGTCGCCGCGGCCTTGTCGAGCGCGCCGAGTGTCCGCGCCAGATCGGCGAGATCTGTCGTGCCGACGCGGGCCTCGCCGAGAAGGTTATCAAGTGCATCGGCGAGGCCCGCAATAGCTTTTTCACCCTCCGTCCGGGCGCGGACGATAAGGTTCACGTCAGTATTGCGGGTGGTCATTTGCCCTCCCTTTCAATCAGATATTTGCTGTACGACCTGAGGTGCTCCCGGATGATTTCTTGCAATTCGCCGGGCATGCAATGCGCTATTGTTTCACGCAAAACCTCGAAACAACCTACCAGGAGTGATCCACCTTCCTGGAGTCGATCAACTTCCCGCCTTTTCAGCCACGAGCCGCGCCATACAATCGAGCGTTGGATTTCAGAAAAGTGCGCAATCGTAAGAACGGCTCCTTTCAAGGGGTTTTCGCGAAATTCGCTATATCGAGCAGCGTCATCGATCGCGTTAGCGAGAATCAAGGCGTTCTCTTCCAAGATGATCGTCACGTCATCAAGGGATAACGGGCGCACATTCGCCAATACGTTGTCGTTCGCCGGCCATGGCGCCTTGACGATCACGCGACACGACTGATGAACGATTGAACCATAAGGCTCGATAAAAATTCATGGTGTGCAAGTTAATGCCGAAGATTCACTCCGGTTTGCACAACGCCATCATCAGCGTCATCGCGGCATGACAAATTTTCAGTCGGCAAATTCACTATAATAGTTATAAATCACTATTGCAGTTATTATGAACTTTTGCGTGTTTTTTACTTGAAACAAAATATCTATTGAGAAATATTAATCACACGAATCGAATATGGAGGCGTTTAGCGATGGACTATCATCCAGACGTATGCTTTGACGAGAATGGGACATGGTCGCCCAACCGTAGCGGTGGTTACGCAAAAAATTGCGCGCGGGGCCGCGATATCGCGGATTCGCTGATTGCCATCATTCAGGAGAATGGATTTACGCCCCAACTCGGCCATACGATGCACGCGATCGCTGAGGCCGGCGTCTTTGAAGGCGTCGAAATCGGTTTCTGCTCCCGAATCGCGGAGAGACTTTACGCCGCGCCGCGATAAGCCGGCATGGCGGTTCAATGCTAGGGCGGATGATAGGGCAAAACCCCAGATCTGCAAAAATATCTAATTATTTCAGCGTGTTATGGCGGAGCGGGAGGGATTCGAACCCTCGATACGGTTTTGCCGTATACTCACTTTCCAGGCGAGCGCCTTCAACCACTCGGCCACCGCTCCGCATGCCTTGGGAGGCGACGCACTAGGCCGGGGCGGCGCGGGACGCAAGCACTTGCGGTTCGCGATTGCGCGCCGCGCCGCGAGACGGCAGCATCGGCGGCATGATCGCGACCATCCTCACGTTGCTCGGTATGGCGCTCGCGCCAGCCGCCGCTCCTTCGTCGCCGCAACAGGCACCGTCGGAAATTGCCGCCGCCGCCCCCGTGCGCGACTGGCGCGCGATCGCGGAGAGCGATCTGCTGGTGATGGACCTCGCGCCCGATCGCGCCGGCCGGCCGCGCCGCGTGGTGATCCAGCTCATGCCCGCGCCGTTCTCCCAGGCGTGGATCGGCAATATCCGCCGCCTCGCCGCCGCGCATTGGTGGGACGGCGCCGCGATCAATCGCGTGCAGGACGATTATGTCGCGCAATGGGGCGGCGACACCGCGAAGCATCCGGTCCCGGCCGGTCTCGCCACCACTTCGCAGGCGGACTATGTCGCCGATCTCGGCCGCACCGCGGTCGACGGCGCATTGCTGCACGAGGTGGCGACGCGGCGCATCGTCGGGCGCCTAGCGACGGCGGGGCACGATCCCTATGCGCCGCTGACCTTCACCTGGCGCGGCTGGCCGATCGCCGCCGAACAATCGGCGACCGGCGCGACGACGGCGTGGCCGGTGCATTGCTACGGCATGGTCGGCGTCGGGCGCGACATGCCGCCGGATGCGGGCAGCGGCGCGGAGCTATATGCGGTGATCGGCCATGCGCCGCGCCACCTCGACCGCAACATCGCGCTGGTCGGCCGGGTGATCGAGGGGATCGAGCTGCTCTCGGCGCTGCCGCGCGGCACTGAAGCGCTCGGCATGTATGTCAGCGAAGCGGAGCGCGTGCCGATCGTCTCGATCCGCATGGCGAGCGAGCTGCCGGCGGCGGAGCGCCCGCGCTACGAATATCTCGCCACAGAGAGCGACAGTTTCGCGCGCTACGCCGATGCGCGGGCCAATCGCCGCGACGGCTTCTTCATCCGGCCGGCCGGCGGGGCGGATATCTGCAACGTGCCAACGCCGGTGCGCCGCACCACGCGATAGCGCGCTACTTGCCAATCCAGTCCGCCACCTCCGCCGCGACCTGATTCGCGCCCTTGTTGAGCGCCTGCCCGACTGAAGCGGCATCGATCCGCGCGACCGGCACACGCGCCTCGAAACGCTGCTTCTCCACCTTGCCCCCCTCGCCGCGCACCAGCGCAGCGTCGAAGGTGACGACCGCGCTCGACGAGGCCGCGTCGATCCCGAAGTTGCGCAGCTCGCCGCCGATACGCGCGCCGGGATCGCCGAACGCCTGCGCCGCGCCGAGCACTACCCGCCCGGTGCGCGCCGCGATCGTGTCCGACAGCAGACGCGCGAACAGACGCTGCGGCGCCTCCACCCACAAGGCGTCCTTGACATAGGCGACCGAGGTCGGCGTCGCCTGCACCGGCACGCGCGCGGTGGACAGGGCCTGCGGCACGACCGGCACACTGATCGTCACCGTCTTCGCGCTGGAGGCATCCTGCTCCTGCCCCGGCTTCACCTGCTCGGCGGCGGTGAGATCGAGCAGCGAGGGCGGCGGCTTCGCCGCGAAGCTGACGCAGCCGGCAAGCGGCAGCGCCGCCAGGAAAATCGCAAGTCGCTTCATCGTCCGCCTCATTTGCCGGGCTTGTAGTCAGGGAGCCGCTGCCGGCCGATCAGCGAGCCGGCGCCGTTGCGATCGACCTTCTCCGCCACCGAGGAGAGCGCGGCGGCCATGTTGCGCAGGTCGTGGACGAGCTGGCTGACCTCCGGCAGGGTTTCCTTCGAGAAGGTCTGCAGCCCCGGCCGCGCGTCGCCGATCGCCGCGTTGAGCGTGTCCGCGCTCGCCTGCGCCGATTTGATCGCGGCATTGAGGTTGGTCATCGCCGGCTTCACGTCCTCGGAGATCAGGCCGTTGGTGGTCGCGGCGAGATCGCCGATCTTCTGCGCCGCGTCGCCCGCCTGCTGCACCGCGACCCGCGTCTGCGCCAGCGTTGCCGCGATCTCCGGCCCGCGATCGGCGAGCGCATGGGTCAGCCGGTTGGTGTTGTCGAGGATGCCGGCGATCGACGCCTGATTCTTGTCGGAGACGAGGCCGGTCAGCTTCTCGGTAAGCGTCGAGAGCCGCTCGAGCAATTGCGGCGCGGAATTGAGGATCGCGCCCAGCCCACCGGTGCGCGTCGGGATCACCGGCACGCCATAGGGGCATTCGTTGGCGGCATCGTTCGCCGGGCAGGTGATCGGCGGCGCACCCTTCACCGCGCCGTCGAGGCTCACCGTGCTGGTGCCGGTGAAGCTGCCCTGGATGGTCGCGGTGGTGCCTTGCAGGATCGGCGTATCCTCGTTGAGGCTGACGCGCACGCGCACGAATTGCGGATCGTTCTTCCAGAGCTGGATCAGCTTCACCTGCCCGGAAGGCACGCCGGAATAGGTGACGGTCGATCCCTTCGCGAGGCCATCGACCGATTGCTTGAAGAAAATATCATATTCCTTCTCGGTCGCGCCGCCCAGCCGCGCGATCCACACCGTGAACAGCGCCAGCACCGCGAGCAGGATCAGCACGACCGATCCCACCAGGACGTGGTTGGAGCGAGTTTCCATCAGTCAGCCCCTGCCTTTTCGCGCGCCGCGACCGCTTCGCGCGTCGCCACCGCCGCCCGGCCGCGCGGGCCGTTGAAATATTCCTGTATCCACGGATGATCCAACGCCAGCAGCTCGGGAATGGTGCCGACGGCGATCACCTTCTTGTCCGCCAGCACCGCCACCCGGTCACAGATCGCATAGAGCGTGTCGAGATCGTGGGTGATGAGGAACACGGTAAGCCCCATCGTCTGCTGGAGCGATTGGGTCAGTTCGTCGAAGCCGGCCGCGCCGATCGGGTCCAGCCCGGCGGTCGGCTCGTCGAGGAACAGCAATTCGGGATCGAGCGCCAGCGCGCGGGCGAGGCCGGCGCGCTTCCTCATCCCGCCGGAAAGCTCCGACGGATATTTCGGCCCGGCCTCCGCCGGCAGCCCGCTCATCACCACCTTGTAAGAGGCGATCTCGTCGAGCAGCGCCATGTCGAGGTCGGGATAGAATTCGCGGATCGGCACCTGCACGTTCTCCGCCACCGTCAGGGTGGAGAACAGCGCGCCGCCCTGGAACAGCACGCCCCAGCGCTTGCGGATCTCGATCGCCTCGGTTTCCTCGCGGCCGATGGTCGGCTCGCCGAACACGGTGATCTCGCCCTCGTCGGGGGGCTGGAGGCCGATGATCGCGCGCATCAGCACCGACTTGCCGGTGCCGGAACCACCAACCACGCCGAGGATCTCGCCGCGCCGCACGTCGAGGTTCAGCCCGTCGTGGATCACCTGGTCGCCGAAGCTGGTGCGCAGGTTGCGCACGCGGATGATGACATCGTCGTCCTCGCGCCCGGCCATCAGTTCCACCCGACCGACGTGAAGAACACCGCGAAGAACGCGTCGAGCACGATCACCAGGAAGATCGCCTGCACCACCGCCGCCGTGGTACGCTTGCCGACCTGTTCGGCATCGCCCTCCACCTGCATCCCCTGGAAGCAACCGGCCATGGCGATGATCGCGCCGAACACCGGCGCCTTGACCAGCCCGACGTAAAGGTCGGTGATCGGCACCACTTCCCTGATGCGCCCGACGTAGGTAACGGGCGGGATGCCGAGATTGATCCAGCACAACAGGCCGCCGCCGATGATCGCCACCAGCGAGGAATAGAAGCCGAGCAGCGGCATCAGCACGATCGCCGCGGTGGTGCGCGGCAGGACGAGCGCCTCCATCGGGGAGACGCCGATCGTGCGCATCGCGTCGATCTCCTCGGTCAGCTTCATCGTGCCGATCTGCGCGGCGAAGGCCGAGCCGGAGCGGCCCGCGACCATGATCGCCGTCATCAGCACGCCCAGCTCGCGCAGGGTGATGCGGCCGATCAGGTTGACCGTCAGCACCTCCGCGCCGAACTGGCGGAGCTGCACCGCCCCCTGCTGCGCGATGACGATGCCGATCAGGAAGCTCATCAGCCCGATGATGCCGAGCGCGGAGACGCCGACCACCTCGAAATGCTGCACCGTGGCGTTGAAGCGGAAGCGGCGCGGATGGCGGATGACGCTGCCCAGCGCGATCACCGTCGCGCCAAGGAAGCCGAGCAGGCCGAGCAATGTGTTGCCGGCGGTGACGGTCGCGGTGCCGATCTCGCCGAGCACGCGGGTGAAGGGGCTGAGATATTGCGGCCGCATCGCGACCGGCTGGTCCGCGCCCTCGACATGCTGGAGCAGCCGGGCGCGCTCGTCGTCCAGCCCCTCGATCGTCGCGTCGTGCTCGCGCGCGAAGCGATGGACCACCCAGGCGCCGATCGTGTCTATGCGGTCGATCCCGGAAAGGTCGAGCCGCCGCACCTCGCCGCCGCGCTCGCGCAGCCGCTGCGGCAGGTCGCCGAGCTGCGCCAGCGACAGGTCGCCGGTGAAGCGCAGGGTGTCGCCGTCCTCGCTGAAATCCGCCGCCACGCCCATCATCGGCTTCCTTGCGGGAAACTTCCCATAACGGCAAGCAGTTCGCGCCGGTTCCTCATAGCGCGACATCCACCGCGTGAATCACCAGCCCGACCATCCCGCCAACCAACGTGCCGTTGATGCGGATGAACTGGAGATCCTTGCCCACCGCATTCTCCAGCCGCCGTGTGATCGTGCGCGCATCCCAGCCGCGCACCGTCTCCGACACCAGCCGGACGATCGAATCGCCATAATCGGCCGCCGTCCCCACCGCCGCGCGGCGCGCGAAGCGGTTGAGCGTGCGTTGCAGCCGCACGTCCTGTTGCAGCGTCTCGCCCAACTGGTTGAGCGCCTCGCGCAGCCGCCCGGCGAGCAGCGCCTCGGGATCGCGCGCGACGCGCAACATCGCGGTGCGCGCCTGTTCCCAAAGGCCGTTGATCCAGCCCTGCATCGCCGGATTCTCGAGCAATTCCAGCTTCACCTGCTCGACGCGGGCGATCATCGCCGGATCGTGCTGGAGATCGCGGGCGAGCTGCACCAGCCCCTCCTCCGCCTTGCCGCGCAGGGGATGGTCGCGGTCCTCGGCCATGTCGGTCAGCATCTTGTGGAGGCCGTCGATGATCTTGTTGGCGAGCGTCTCGTCCAGCCCGGTCCAGCGCATGATCGAGCCGGCGCGCTCATGCACCATCGCGCGGACCAGCGGCTCGTTCGCCTCCAGCACGCGCCCCGCCCAGCGCACGATGCCGTCGAGCACAGGCAGGTGGCGGTTCTCGCTGATCGCCGCGGCGAGCGCGCGGCCGAGCATCGGCGACAGCTCCAGCGCGCGCACCTGCTGCACCATCGCGCCGCGCACCATGCCGCCCAGCCGCTCCTGATCGAGCGCCTGGAGCACCTCCACCGCGAGCCGCGAGACGCCGCGCGTCAGCCGCGATCCGCCGGCGGCGGGGTTGGTCAGCCAGCGGCCGGCGACGCTGGCGAGGTCCATCCGCCGCATCCGCCGCGCGACGACGCCGGGGATCAGGAAATTGTCGCGCAGGAACAGCGCAAGCTGATCCCCGATCCGGTCCTTGTTGCGCGGGATGATCGCGGTATGCGGGATCGGCATGCCGAGCGGATGGCGGAACAGCGCGGTGACCGCGAACCAGTCGGCCAGCCCGCCGACCATCGCCGCCTCGGCGAAGGCGCGGACGAAGCCCCAGGCGGAATGCGCCGGCTCCAGCGCCCGCGCCAGCGCGAAGGCCGCCGCCATCGCCACCAGCATCGCCGTCGCGATCACCCGCATCCGCACCAGCCCCGCGGGCGGTCGTTCGTGGGGCGGGCGCCGGCGGACGATCAGGTTCATTGCCGAAACAATCCCCAACTGCCCGCTTTGTTCAAGTCCACGTCACGCAAAAGCGCGCCGCCGCGCTTCCGCGCCGGCGTCATTCCGCCGGTTGCGAACCGCCGTCTCCATAACCGATCCGCCCGTGCGGGGCGGGCAGCGGCCCGCCGCCGGGGACATGGTCGATCGCCGGGACACCCTCGTCGCCGGGACGATAGGTGAGCAGCCGGTGGCCGAGCCACGGGCCGATCCGCCGCTCGATGCCGATCGCCAGGCTGAACGAGGCCGGCACGATCAGCAGCGTCAGCAGCGTGGAGAGCGTGAGGCCGCCGATCACCACCACGCCCATCGGCGCGCGCCACGAAGCGTCGCCGGCCAGCGACAGCGCGGTCGGCACCATGCCGGCGACCATCGCCACGGTGGTCATCACGATCGGCTGGGCGCGCTTGTGACCGGCGTCGATGATCGCCTCGTGCGTCGACACGCCCTTGGCCATCTCCTCCAGCGCGAAGTCGATCAGCAGGATCGAGTTCTTGGCGACGATGCCGAGCAGCATCAGCAGCCCGATGAACACCGGCAGCGACAGCGGATTGCCCGTCACCAGCAGCGCGATCAGCCCGCCGAGCGGCGCCAGCAGCAGCGACCCCATGTTCACCAGCGGCGGCAGCAGGCGGCGATAGAGCAGCACCAGCACCGAGAAGATCAGGAAGATGCCGGCCAGCACCGCGAACTGGAAATTGACCAGCATCTCGCCCTGCCACTTGGCGTTGCCGACCGTCATCCGCTGGATGCCGAGCGGCAGGTTCCGCATCGCCGGCAGCGCGTCGACCTTCTGCATCGCGTCACTCAGCACCACACCGGAGGCGAGGTCCGCGCCGATGGTGAGCTGGCGCTGCTGGTTCAGGCGGTTGATCTTGGTCGGGCCGGAGCCGAAGCCGATGTCGGCGACCAGCGACAGCGGCACCGATCCGCCGCTCTGCGTCTGCACCGGCAGGTTCTGGATCGTCGAGATCTCGGTGCGGGCGGACTGGTCGAGCGCGACGCGGATCGGCACCTGGCGATCGGAAAGCGAGAATTTCGCGCTGTTCTGGTCGATATCGCCGATCGTCGCGATGCGGATCGCGTTCGACAGCGCGCTGGTCGTCACGCCGACATTGGCGGCGAGATCGAGCCGCGGCTTGATGACGATCTCCGGCCGGTTGAGGTCGCCCGCGATGCGCGGGGCGATCAGCCCCGGCACGTGCATCATCTGCGCGACGAGCTGGTCCGCCGTCTGCCGCAGCTTCGCCGGATCGTCGCCGCCCAATGTGATCGAGACGTCGCGGTTGTTGTCGCCCCAGCCGAACTGCGAGGCGAAATTGACGCGCGCATCGGCGAATTTCGCCAGCTCGGGCGCCAGCTTGCGCTCGAACTCGGTCGACTTCATGGACTTGTGATCCCTGAACTGCGCGCTCACCCGCGCCGTGCCGACCTGCGTGCGGCTATAGACGCTTTCAACATCCGGTTGCTTGCGCAGCAGGGCGACCACCTTGTCCACCGTCACCTGCGTCTGCTGGAGCGTCGTGCCCGGCGGCATGGTGATCGTCACCGACGAGCGATCGGAATCGTTGGCCGGCTGGAACTGCATCGGCAGCGCCATGAAGCACAGGATGGTGAGCACGAACGCCAGCGCGCCGACGCCCACCACCCAGATGCGATGGTCGCGGAAATAGCCGGTGACGCGGTGGAAGCCGCCCCGCGCTCGGCTCATCGGCGCGCGCCCGGTGTCCAGCGTCCAGTGCAGCACGCTCATGTACATGTCCATGAGCCGCCCCTCGCCGTGCGAGGCATGGCCGAAGGAGCGCAGGAAATAGGCCGCGATCATCGGGGTGATGAGCCGCGCCACCGCGAGGCTCATCAGCACCGCGACCACCACGGTGAGGCCGAAATTCTTGAAGAACTGGCCCGAGATGCCCGGCATCAGGCCGACCGGCAGGAACACCGCGACGATCGCCATCGTCGTCGCCAGCACGGCGAGGCCGATCTCGTCCGCCGCGTCGATCGCCGCCTGATAGGCCGTCTTGCCCATGCGCATGTGGCGCACGATGTTCTCGATCTCGACGATCGCGTCGTCCACCAGCACGCCCGCCACCAGGCTGAGCGCGAGCAGCGTCATGCCGTTGAGGCTGAAGCCGAGCAGGTCCATGAACCAGAAGGCGGGGATCGCGGAGAGCGGGATCGCCAGCGCCGAAATCACCGTCGCGCGCGCATCGCGCAGGAACAGGAACACGACGAACACGGCCAGCACCGCGCCCTCGATCATCGCGTGGATCGCGCTCTTATATTGCTCCATCGGGTATTTCGACCCGTCGTAGCGCAGCGCGAAATGCACTTGCGGGTTGCGCTGCTCGAGCGCGGCGAGCTTCTTCTGCGCCTCGCGGAAGACGGTGACGTCGGAATAGCCCTTAGCGCGCTTGAAGTCGAAGCTCAGCACCGGGCGGCCGTCCACCGCGGCGGAGCTGCGCTGCTCGGCATAGAGATCGCGCACCGTGGCGACGTCGGACAGCTTCACCGTGCGCCCGTCGCCCAGCGCGATCTGCGTCTGGCCGAGATCATAGGCGTCGCGGGCGTTGCCCAGCACGCGCAGCGACTGTTCCGCCCCGGCGATCTGCGAGCGGCCGCCGGCGGCGTTGAGGTTCACCTGGCGGAGCTGCTGGTTGATCTGCGTAGCGGTGAGGCCATAGGCCGCGATCTTCGCCGGATCGAGGATCACGCGGATCTCGCGATCGACGCCGCCGTTGCGCTCGATCTTCCCCATGCCTGGGATCGACATCAGCTCCTTGGCGACCGTGTTGTCGATGTACCAGGAAAGCTGCTCGATCGTCATGTTGGTGGCGATCGCGGAATAGCTGCCGACGTCGTTGTCGTTCGCCTTCACGCGGCTGATCTGCGGCTCCAGGATGCCTTCGGGCAGGTTGGAGCGGATCTGCGTGATCGCGTCGCGCACCTCGTTCACCGCGCGATCGATCGGCGTGCCGATGTCGAGCTGGACGAACGTGACCGAGCTGCCTTCGCTGACGAAGGACTGGATCTCGTCGATCCCCTCCACCGATCGCACCGCCGCCTCGACACGCTGGGTGACCTGCGTCTCCAGCTCCGTCGGCGCCGCGCCGGGCTGGGTGATCTCCACCGTCACCGCTGGGAAATCGATGTCCGGGTTGTCGTTGATGTCCATGCGGACGAAGCTGATGATCCCCGCGACCGTCAGCATCACGAACAGGACGATCGCCGGGATCGGGTTGCGGATCGACCAGGCGGAGATGTTGCGAAAGCTCATGGCGCCGTTCAGCCCCCGCTCTTGTCCAGCACCGGCACGACCCGCTGGCCGGCGTTGAGGAATGCGCCCGCCGAGCGCACGACATGCTCGCGCCCGGTGAGGCCGGAGGCGATGGCGACGTTGCGATCGGTCACCGTGCCCAGCCGCACGTCGCGCCGCGCCACCTTGTTGTCCGGCCCGACGATATAGACGAAATTGCCGCGGTCGTCGCTCAGGATCGCCGATTGCGGCAGTTGCGGCTCGTTGCTCGTCCCGCCGACCAGCGTGACCGAGGCGAAGCCGCCGGGGCGGAGCGCCGGATCATAGGAAAGCTGGACGCGCACGATACCCTGCCGCGTCTTGGGATCGATCACTGGCGACACCTGCCACACATGGCCGGCGAAGGAGCGCGTCTCGCCCACCGGGGTGACGGTGGCGCTGTCACCGACATGGACCTTGGCGAGATCGCTTTCGGCGAGCTGCGCCTGCATCTCCATCTCGCCGTTCTTCGCCATGCGGAACAGCGTGCCCGAGCCGGAGCTGATGATCTGCCCCGCCTCCACCTGCCGCGTGAGGATCAGCCCCGGCTCCGGCGCGCGGATATCGAGCCGGCGGTTGCGCGCGCCCTGCTCGGCCGCGCCGGCCTGCGCCACCTTCAGCCGCGCGGCGGCGGCGTCACGCGTGGCGATGCGACGCTGCACGTCGGCCTGGCTGATGAAGCCGCGCCCGACGAGCTGCTGCGCGCGCTCCAGTTCCTGTTGCGCGAGCACGAGATCGGATTTCGCGACGCCGATCTGCGCCTGCATGCTCGCGGCGGTCTGCACCTGCACCGAGCGATCGACCGTCGCCAGCACCTCGCCCTGCTTCACCCACTGGCCCGGCTCGACCAGCACGCGCGTCACCATGCCGCCCTCGCCCGCGACGCCGACCGGCATGTCGCGCTTCGCGGCGAGCGAGCCGGTGGCGTTGATGACGCGGCCGACCGGCGCATCGCCCGGCACGATGACGGAAACCGTGGGGGCCTGATCGGCTGGCGACACATGCGAGGGATCGCCGCCGCGCTTCGCCCAGGCATAAGCGGCGATCGCCAGCACCGCCGCGACCGCGACGATCACGATCCAGCGGCGGCGGCGGCGCGCGTCGTGCGCGGGGTCCTCGATCGCCAGCGGCTCTCCCCCAAGACTGCCGGCCTCGTAATTCATGCGGTCCACTTCCCCGTCCCGGCGCTTTCCCGCCGCGTTTGTTCGAATATGTCGTGTATTATAGAAATAAATCACTTCCCTCAAGAGGGTGCGATGCGGCGCGCCAGGAATCCGCCATTCCGGCTTTTTCGTTCATCTTCGGTTGATCGACGCCCTGCCACAACCCGCCGCAATCATCCACACGGGAGTAATGGATATTATGCGTCTGATCGTCTCTATCGCCGCCGCCGGCGCCGCGCTGGCCTCGATGCCGGCCCTCGCGGATTCCGCGATCCCCGAGGGCACCACGCTGGATGTCACCGCGACCGGCAAGGTGACGCGCACCCCGGATATCGCGACGACCCGCGCCAGCGTCGTCACCCAGTCGGCCACGGCCGGGGCGGCGCTGTCGGAGAATGCGACGCGCATGGCGCGGGTGATCCAGGCGCTGAAGGCGGCCGGGATCGCCGAGCGCGATATCGCGACCAGCAACGTCGGCCTCTCGCCGCAATATCGCTACCAGCAGAACGAGGCGCCGGTGATCACCGGCTATCAGGCCAGCAACACCGTTTCGGTGAAGTTCCGCGATATCGGCCGCAGCGGCGCGGCGCTCGACGCGCTGGTGAAGGCCGGGGCGAACCAGATCGACGGCCCGTCCATGTCGATCGACAAGCCGGAAAGCGCCTTCGACGAGGCGCGCGCCGACGCGGTGCGCATCGCCCGCGCCCGCGCCGAGCTTTACGCGAAGGCGACCGGGCTGCGCGTCGTGCGCATCGTCTCGATCAACGAAAATGGCGAGAGCGGTGACAATCCGCCGCGCCCGATGCCGATGATGTATGCGCGGGTCGCCGCCGCGCCGGCCGCCGATACGCAGGTGATGCCCGGCGAGACCGATCTTTCGGTCAGCGTCGCGGTGCGCTTCCTGCTGCAATAGCAGGCAGGCGGACGGTCGCCCGGAGTGCCGGGCGACCGCCTCGCCTTAAGTTGCCGTCAGCGGACCGAGCCGCGACGGACCAGATTGACGATCGCCAGCAGGACGACCGCACCAAGCAGCGAGACGAGGAAGGAATAGACCGACAGGCCGGTCTGCCCGAAATTGCCGCCCGAGAAGATCAGGCCGCCGATGAAGGCGCCGACGATCCCGACGATGATGTTCAGGAAAATCCCCTGCTGCGCGTCCGTCCGCATGATGATGCTGGCGAGCCAGCCGATGACGCCGCCGATGATGAGCCAAAGAATGATACCCATGACGTTCTCCCCTGCGGTCACCCGGCATCTCCGGGCCGCGTAAGGGGATAAACGCCGAGGCCCGCTTTTGTTCCGGGTGCGCGACGGTAAGGCGGGGAGCGCGGCGCGCGGACATGGAAAAGGCGCCGGTGCGGCGCGCCATCCTTCCCGCTGTTGTCCGGATGCGGGAAGGATGGCGCGGGCACCGGCGCCGTCGGCGGCCCGGCGATGCCGGGCCGGTACGATCTCAATATTTCTGCTGGCGCTCGTACAGCGACTTGTAGTGCTGGATGCGCGTCACGCGCAGGCCGGGCATGCCCGACCGGTCGATCGCGCGCTGCCAGCCGGCGAACTCCTCGACGCTCAGCCCGTAACGCTCGCACACCTCGTCGACCGTCAGCAGCCCGCCGTTGACGGCGGCGACGACCTCGGCCTTGCGGCGCACCACCCAGCGCGTCGTGTCGGGTGGCGGCAGCGAGTCCAGCGTGAGTGGTTCACCAAGCGGCCCGATGACCCGTGCGGGTCGAATTTTCTGGTTCTCGATCATTACTCTAACCTTCGGTTCGGGGCGGGGGGCCCCCTCTCCAACTACGAGACCCCTGGCTTAGCGGGCAGGCTGTTGCCCCCTGCCTAAGCGGCACGGTAAACGGGAAATTCATGCACCTTTCCAATCAGTCAGCGCACGCGCCATGCCACCGTTGAATGCCCCGTCGGCAGGTGCGAACCGATCCTCCGCGACCGCGCGGCTCGTCATCCGAGCGTGAGCGATCGCGGTCGGCGAGGCGGCCTGCCGCGCCGCGATCCGCACCAGCAGCACTGCCAGATCGACCGGCAACAGCATCGCCGCATCGGCGGCCGTGTCGAATCTGCCGAAACTCAAATCCATCGCGGCCCTTTTCGCGTTGCACGCCTTCCCGGCAGGCGCGGATGCGGTTCTACGCGGCTATGCTGAAGGTCCCGTAAAGGCGCCGGAAACGCTTCATTCACCAAGGTTACTTTGCGTCCGCGCGCGCTCTCCTGTATCGGCGCGGGCGATGGATCAGGCGGATTTCCAGCTCGGCGAGGGCCTTTCGGGCAAGCGCATCGTCGTCGCCATGTCGGGCGGGGTCGACAGCTCGGTGGTGGCCGCGCTCGCCCATGCGACCGGCGCGGAGACGATCGGCGTGACGCTCCAGCTATACGACCATGGCGAAGCGGTGGGCCGCACCGGCTCGTGCTGCGCCGGGCGCGACATCCGCGACGCGCGCGCGGTGTGCGACCGGCTGGGCATCGCGCATTACGTGTTCGATCATGAATCGCGCTTCCGCGAGACGGTGGTGGACCGGTTCGCCGACGAATATCTCGCCGGGCGCACCCCGATCCCCTGCGTCCAGTGCAACATGGGGCCGAAGTTCACCGACCTGTTCGCGCTGGCCCGCGATCTCGGCGCGGATTGCCTCGCGACCGGCCATTACGTTCGTCGCGTTATCGGCACGGAAGGCCCCGAACTGCATCGCGGCCTCGATCCGGCGCGCGACCAGAGCTATTTCCTGTTCGCGACGACGCGCGCGCAGCTCGATTTCCTGCGCTTCCCGCTCGGTGCGCTACCCAAGGCGCGGGTGCGCGAGATCGCCGCCGGACTCGGCCTCGGCGTCGCGGCCAAGCCCGACAGTCAGGACATCTGCTTCGTCCCCGATCGCGATTATGCCGGCCTCGTCCGCAAGCTCAGGCCCGAGGCGGACACGGCGGGCGAGATCGTCGATCTGGAGGGGCGCACGCTCGGCCGGCATCGCGGCATCATCCACTTCACCGTCGGCCAGCGGCGCGGGCTGGAGATCGGCGGCACGCCCGAGCCGCTCTATGTCGTGCGCGTCGACGCGGCGGAGAAGAAGGTGGTGGTCGGCCCGCGCGCCGCGCTGGCGGTGGGCGCCGCGCGGCTGGAGCGGATCAACGTCCTCGGCCCGCTTGATGCCCCGCTCAACGCCAGGGTGCGCTCGATGGCGAAGCCGGTCCCGGCGCGACTGTCGGGCGATCGGCTGGTTTTCGAGGCGCCCGAATATGGCGTCGCGCCGGGTCAGGCGGCGGTGCTCTATGACGGCGACCGCGTACTCGGCGGCGGCTGGATCGCGGGGACGGAGGCGGCGGCGCTGGCAGCCTAGAGCGATTTCGAGGCAGGTGGAAACGCAGTTCAGCGCAGCTAATCACCTGCCGGCTCGGAAATCGCGGCAAACAAAGAAAATAAAATAGAGCGGCGGTCCGATGCAATCGGATCGACAACCGCTCTAGTCCGCCGCGATCGGCCCGTCGTGCGGCGCGGGCCTGCGGGTGAACCACACCACTACGACCAGCGCCGCGGACAGCCACGCCGAGAGCCGGAACAGATCGGTCGAGGCGAGCAGATACGCCTGACCCACCATCTGCCGCGTCACCGCCGCGGCGGCCTGCGTCGCGTCGAGGCCAATGTGCGCCAGCCCCTCCACCGACAGGCGGTAAGGCATGTTGTTGCCGACCGCCTCCGCCAGCCGACTCTGGTGCAGCGCCTCGCGCCGGTCCCAGCCGGTCGTGATGATCGAGGCGGCGAAGGCGCCCGCCACGATGCGCGCGAAGTTCGAGATGCCGGTCGCCGAGGGGATCTTCTCCGGCGGGATGCGATCGAGCGAGATCGTCACCATCGACAGGAAGAAGGTCGCCATCGACACGCCCTGGACCAGCAGCGGCAGCATGAAGTCCCAGAAGCTCGCCGTGGTCGTATAGCCCGATCGCATCCAGTAGCTGATCGCGAAGCCGACGAAGGCGATCGTCGCGAGGATGCGCGCATCGACCTTCCCCGCCGCGCGCGCCACGAACGGCGTCAGCACCACCGCCACCACCCCACTAGGTGCGGCGACGAGCCCGGCCCATGTCGCGGTATAGCCGAGCTGCGTTTGCATCCACAGCGGCAGGAGCAGGATGTTGGCGAAGAACACCGCATAGCCGAGGCAGAAGGCGAGCGTGCCGATCGCGAAATTCCAGTTGGCGAACAGCGACAGGTCGACCGTCGGGTGATCGTCGGTCAGCTCCCAGATCAGCCAGGCGACGAAGCTGATTGCGGCGACGACGGCCAGCACGACGATCGTCGTGTCGTTGAACCAGTCCGCGTTCTTGCCGAGATCGAGCATGATCTGGAGCGAGCCGACCCATGCCACCAGCAGCCCCAGCCCGACCGTGTCGATCGGCGCCTTGACGGTCGGCGTCTCGCGCTTCGCGAGGTTCGGCCAGCAGATGCCGACGACGATGAAGCCGATCGGCACGTTGATCAGGAAGATCCAGCTCCAGTGGTAATTGTCGGAGATATAGCCGCCGAGGATCGGCCCCATGATCGGCGCGACCAGCGTCGTCATCGACCAGATGCCGAGCGCCTGCGCGCGCTTGTGCGGCGGAAAGACCGAGATGAGCAGCGCCTGGCTACCCGGCATCATCGGGCCGGAGACCCCGCCCTGCAGCACGCGGAAGAAGATCAGCGACGGCAGGCTCCACGCGATGCCGCACAGGAACGAGGCGATCGTGAACAACACGAGCGAGGCGCAGAACGTCCGCACCACGCCGAACCGCCGCATCAGCCAGCCGGTCAGCGGCACCGAGATGCCGTTGGCGACCGCGAAGGCGGTGATGATCCACGTCGAATTATCGCTCGATACGCCGAGGTTGCCGGCGATCGTGGGCAGCGACACGTTGGCGATCGTGCTGTCGAGCACCATCATGAAGGTGCCCATCGCCAGCCCGATGGCGACGAGCGCCAGCCGCGCGCCGTGGAGCGGCGGCGGACCGGCGGGAGCGGCGGCGGCATCGGCCATGACGATCGGCCCCTTACCCGCGCCGGCTCAGCGGTTCGCCGCGATGATCTGGCGGATGCGCGCCTCGACGGCGGGGTCGCCCGCGTCGGTCGCCACGTCGCCGCGATAGGGTGCCGCCGCCTGCTGCGCGAGTTGCGCGCCGGAGCGATCGGCGGTGTCCACGGTGGTCGTCACCGACAGGCCGACGCGTAGCGGGTTCTTCTCCAGCTCCTTCGGATCGAGCGCGATGCGCACCGGCACGCGCTGGACGATCTTGATCCAGTTGCCGCTGGCGTTCTGCGGCGGCAGCAGCGCGAAGGCGTTGCCGCTGCCCGCGCCCAGCCCGACGACGCGGCCGTGATAGACGATCTTGCCGCCATACATGTCCGACACGACCTTGACCGGCTGGCCGATGCGCAGGTCACGAAGCTGCGTCTCGCGGAAATTGGCGTCGATCCACACGCGGTTGAGCGGCACCACGGCCATCAGCGGCGTGCCGGCCTGGATCTGCTGGCCGACCTGCACGGTGCGCTGCGCCACCACGCCGTCGATCGGCGCGACGATGTGCATGTGGCTGCGCGTGATCGCCGCGCGGCGATAGGCCGCGATCGCCGCCATCACCGCCGGATTGGTATTGACGGCGGTGCCCGCCACCGCGCTCTGCGCCTGCGCCTCCTGCGCGCGGGCGAGGTTGAGCGTCGCGCTCGCCACCTTCACCGCGTCCGCCGCGTGGCTCAATTCCTCGCCGGAGATCGCGCCCGCGCCGGCGGCGGCCTTGCGGCGGCCATAGTCCGCCTGCGCCGCCGAAAGCTGCGCCTGCGCCTGGATCACCGCCGCGCCCGACGCGCCGACCTTCGAGAAATCGGCGCGGGTGGCGCGCACCGCGCGGGCCAGTTCCGCCTCGGCCGAGGCGAGATTGACGTCGGCGGTCGCCGGATCGAGGTCGATCAGCGGCTCGCCGGCCTTCACCGCCTGCGTATTGTCGGCGTGGAGCGAGACGACCGTGCCCGCGTCGCGCGCGGTGATCGCCACCACGTCGCCCGCGACATAGGCGTCGTCGGTTTCCTCGGACGGCGGCGCGAGCAGCACGCCGAAGATCAGCCACCCCAGCCCGGCGAACGCCACGATCACCGCGAGCGCGGTCAGCAGGCGTTTGCGCAGCCGCGCCCTGTCGCCGTTGGCGGTGGCGGCGGCGGCAGGCGGCGGCGCGCCGTTCGTGGAAGCGGGGGTTTCTGCGTCGGTCATTGCTGGGTGTTCCGTGAAGGATCGAAGCCGCCGCCGAGCGCCTCGGCGAGTTGGGCACGCGCGGCAAGCGCGTCGATGGCGAGATTGGTTTCGGCAAGCTGCGCGTCGAGCAGCCGCACGTCGGTGTCGATCAGGTCGAGCCGCGAGGCGAGGCCGCTGGATACGCGGATGCCGTTGAGCCGCGCGGTCTCGGCATAGCCGCGCACGACATCGCCCTGCCTGGCGCGCTCGGCGTCGGCGGCGCGGATCTTCGCCACCGCGTCCGCCGCCTCGCGCACCGCGCCGACCACCTTGCTGTTATAGTCTGCGACGGCGAGATCCAGCCCGGCGGTGGCATTGGCGAGATCGGCCTTGAGCCGCCCGTTGTCGAAGATCGGCAGATGGATCGCCGCCCCGCCCCCGGCCACGCCCGAATTCGTGTCGAACATGTTGCCGAGACCGAGCGCCTGAAGCCCGGCCAGCGCGGAGATGTTGACGTTGGGATAGAAAGC
This sequence comes from Sphingomonas sp. 67-36, assembly GCA_001897375.1. Lineage (GTDB taxonomy): Bacteria > Pseudomonadota > Alphaproteobacteria > Sphingomonadales > Sphingomonadaceae > Sphingomonas. Next base: position 32,221 of record MKSU01000028.1, read on the forward strand.
GCGCCGCGCGACCTGCCGCCCCGCCGCCGCCGCCGCGATCCGCGCCTGCGCCGCCGCGATGTCGGCGCGACGGGCGAGCAGGTCCGCCGGGATCGTCGCCGGCAGCGGCAGGCCGGCATCCGCCGCGACGCTGGTCGCCCCGATCGTCGCCGAATAGTCCGCCCCGCGCCCGGCAAGCGCCGCCAGCGCGTTAACCGCCAGCGCGCGCGCGGCATGGGCGCGGGTCAGCGCCAGCCCGGCCTGCGCGAGCAGGGTGTTCGCCGCCTCGCGATCGAGCTTGCTGGCAAGGTTGCTGCGGATGCGCACGTCGATCAGCCTCAGCGACTGGTTGCGCGCCGCGATCGTGCGCTCGGCCAGCGCCGCCTGCCGTTCGGCGCGCACCACCTCCAGATAGGTCGAGACGATCGCGCCCTGCAGCATCAGCCGCGCCGCATCCGCGTCCAGCGCCGCCGCGCGCGTCGAGGCGCGCGCGACTTCGATTGCCGCCTTCTGCCGCCCGAACAGATCGAGGTTCCACTCCAGCCCGGCCTGCACATTGCCGAGGAAGCGCACCGTCCCGCCATAGGGCGGCGGATAGATATAGGTGCCGGACAGGCGCTGCTCCATGCCGTTGGCGTCGAACGCGACGTTCGGCCCGTCCTCCGCCCGGCGCGAGGCGAGCGCCGCCTGCGCCTGCCGCACGCGCGCCGCCGCCGCGTCCAGCGTCGGATTGCCGGCCAGCGCATCGGCGAGGATGCGGTCGAGCTGCCGGTCGCCCAGCGCGCGCCACCATTGCGCATCGACCGTCGGGGCGCTCGCATCGACGAGGCCGAGATCGGCCGGCGCCTTCGCGTTCACCGCCGGGCGCGTGTCGGGCGGGGTGCAGCCAGCCAGCGCCGCGCCGGCCATCAGCATCGCGCCAATCGTCCTCATGCTCGTCAGGCGTTGCATGGCCCGGCCTTCTCCATCGATGTCCTGAGCCGTCGCAGCACCGTCAACAGCGCGTCGACCTCCGACTCGTTCCAGTCGCCGAGCCAGTGGTTCCAGCATTCGATCACCTTGCGCCGCCCGCGCATCGCAACCTCATAGCCCTCCCGCGTCAGCGCGAGGCGGACGATGCGGCGATCGTCCTCCGCCCGCGTCCGCTCCACCCAGCCACGCTCCTCCAGCGTGTCGATCAGCCGCGTCATCGCGCCCTTGTCGTGGGCGAGCTGGCGGGCAAGCTCGGCGCAGGTGTCGGCGAAATGGAAGTGCAGCGAGACCATCGCCATCCACTGCGAGGCGTTCAATCCCTCCGCCGCCAGCGCCCGCTCCAGCCCGGCCATGCTCATCTGGTTGATCAGCCGCACGAGATAGCCCGGCGACGAATCTGGGATGAAATTGGATTCGTTGAACGGATGCATTTGGTTGCCTTGGCAACCATTGCCTTGGCAGTCAACCGCTCTTTTCACCGGCTTTACGCCGCTTCGTCGCGGCCCTAGCGTTCGCGGCGATCCACAGGAGTCCCCGCTTGCGTTTCATGCCCATCAGCGCCGCCGCCATTGCGCTGGCGCTCGCCTCCCCCGCCGCCTTCGCGCAGGCCGACGCCGGCAAGGCCGCCCCGGTTTCCGAACTGGTCCGCGCGATCGACATTCCGTATCAGCAGTTCACGCTGAAAAACGGCCTGCGCGTGGTGGTCCACACCGATCGCAAGGCGCCGGTGGTGGCGGTCAGCATCTGGTACGACGTCGGATCGAAGCACGAGCCGAAGGGCAAGACCGGCTTCGCGCATCTCTTCGAGCATCTGATGTTCAACGGCAGCGAGAATGCGCCGGGCGATTTCTTCGAGCCGCTGAAACAGGCCGGCGCGACCGATCTCAACGGCACCACCTATTTCGACCGCACCAATTATTTCGAGACGGTGCCGAAATCGGCGCTGGACCGCGCGCTGTTCCTCGAAAGCGACCGGATGGGCTGGCTGACCGGGGCGATCACCCAAACGGTGCTCGATACGCAGCGCGGCGTCGTCCAGAACGAGAAGAGGCAGGGCGACAACCGCCCCTATGGCCTCGTCCGCTACAAATTGACCGAGGGGCTGTTCCCGGCGGACAATCCCTACGGCCATACCACGATCGGCTCGATGGCCGATCTCGACGCTGCCAGCCTCGCCGACGTGAAAGGCTGGTTCCACGATCATTACGGGCCGAACAACGCGGTGCTGGTCCTCGCCGGCGACATCGACGTGGCGACCGCCAGGCCGCTGGTCGAGAAATATTTCGGCGCGATCCCCGCCGGCCCGAAAAGCATGCTGCCGAAGGTCGAGGTGCCGACGCTTCCCGCGCCGAAATCGGAGACCATCAAGGATCGCGTCGCCGCGCCGCTGGTCATCAAGGCATGGGCGGTGCCCGGCCTGAACGACCCGGATTCCGTCCCGCTCGACGTGGCGGCTGCGGTGCTGGGCGGCCTCGCCAGCTCGCGGTTGCAGAACGTGCTGGTCAAGCAGGAGAAGCTCGCAGTCGACGTCGGTGCGGATTCGGATGCCTTCGCCCAGGTCGGCATGTTCACCGTCAACGCGATCGTCAGCCCCGGCGTCGATCCGGCATTGGTGGCGAAGCGGCTCGACGAGATCGTGGCGGACCTCGCGAAGAACGGCCCCACCGCCGACGAGGTGCAGCGCGTGCTGACCACCGCCGTCTCGCAGCGCATCAGCGGGCTGGAGAAGGTCGGCGGCTTTGGCGGCAAGGCCGTGGCGCTGGCCGAGGGCGAACTCTATTCGGACGATCCGGGCTTCTACAAGAAGCAGCTCGCCGCGCTCGCCGCGCAGACGCCGCAAACGGTGCGCGAGGCGGCGCGCAAATGGCTCGAGCGCCCCGCCTATACGCTGACCGTGCTGCCCGGCGAACGCGACCGTTATGCCGAAGCGGAGGCGAAAGCGCCGCCGCCCGTCGCGGCCGCGGCCACGCCGCCGATCAAGGTCAAGGGCACGCGCGGCCCGATCCCGCCGGCCGGCGCGGTGGCCGACCTCGCCTTCCCCAGGGTAGAGCGCACGCGGCTCGCCAACGGTATCGAACTGATCTACGCCAACCGCACCACCGTGCCGATCACGCGCGGCGTGCTGAGCTTCGACGCGGGCACCGCCGCCGATGTCGCCGACAAGCTCGGCACCCAGACGCTGACGCTGGCGATGATCGACGAGGGCACCAGGGCGCTCGATTCAATCCATCTCGCCGAGGCGAAGGAGCGGCTCGGGCTGGATATCTCGACCGGTTCGTCGGCGGATCGCACGACACTCAGCTTCCGCGCGCCGAGCGCCAACCTCGTCCCGGCGGTGGCGCTGTGGGCGGATATCGCCCGCGCGCCTACCTTCCCCGAAAGCGAGCTGCCGCGCGTCAAGGGCCAGCTCCTCGCCGGCATCGCGCAGGAGCTGACCGATCCCGCCGGCCTCACCCGCCGCGTGCTGCCACCAATCCTCTACGGCGCGGGCAACCCTTATGCGAAGGGGCGCGGCAGCGGCGACGCCAAGGCGGTCGCGGCGCTGACCCGCGCCGACCTCACCACCTTCCGCCAGGCGTGGCTGCGCCCGGACAAGGCGAAGATCTTCGTCGTCAGCGATCGCCCGCTCGCGGAGGTGAAAGCGGTGCTCGATCACGCCTTCGGCGACTGGCGGATGGACGGCGCGGGCGGCGAGAAGCTGTTCCGCGAGGATCGCAGCTTGCCCGCGGCGCGGATCATCCTGATCGACCGGCCGGATTCGCCGCAATCGCTGGTAACCGGCGGGCTTCGCACCGGTCTGCGCGGCACCGACGACCTGCTCCCCGCGATCACCATGAACGACGCGCTGGGCGGCGATTTCCTCGGCCGGCTCAACATGGACCTGCGCGAGGACAAGCACTGGTCCTATGGCGTCTCGGGCAATTTCATGCGCAACGCCTTCGCCGCGCCCTATGTCATCAGCGCGCCGGTGCAGGCGGACAAGACCGGTGCGTCGATCGCCGCGCTGCGCGCCGACCTTTCCGCCTTCGTCACCACGAAGCCGCTGACGAAGGGCGAGTTCGATCGCACCATCGCCGACGCGACTCGCTCGCTCGCCGGCAATTTCGAGACGTCGGGCGCGGTGCTCGGCGCGATGCAGGCGAACGACCTCTATCGCCGGCCGGACGATTATTACGCGACGATCACGCAGAAATATCGCGCGCTGACCCGTGACGAACTCGACGCTACGGCAAAGCGGGTGATCGCGCCCGATCGCTTCGTCTGGGTCGTGGCGGGCGACGCGAAGATCGTGCGCCCGCAGCTTGACTCGCTCGGCCTGCCGGTCGAGGTCATCACCGCAACGTCCATCACGGACGCAAAGCAGGAGAGCGCCAATGGCCGTTGATGGCACCTACGACGTCACCGTGAAATCGCCGCTGGGCGACCAGAAGACCACCCTCACCGTCAAGAGCGACGGCGCGACCTTCACCGGCACCGCCGCCGGGGCGATGGGGTCGACCGATGTCTCTGGAGAAGTGGACGGCAACACCCTCACCTGGAAGCAGCAGATGACCGTGCCGATGCCGATGACGCTGGACATGAAGGCGACGATCGATGGCGACACGCTGACCGGCACCGTCGGGGCTGGGGCGTTCGGGAGCTTCCCGATGAACGGAACGCGATCGGCGTAAAGCGCCGGGCGGGCCGGCGGTCGCGCGGGAATCGCCGATCGCGGATCGGCGTCCTCGCGCGGCGCCGGCCGCTGATCGGCCCCGCCGCTCGTCACGTCGAATTTCGCGCGGCCTCGACGCGGCTTCCGATATCTTCCATGCGGGCGGCGACGCTTCGACAAGGGAAATGACGATGGAGCCATGCAGGCTGTGCCAGGCGGAAGCCGAGGAAATATTCCGACTGCCGATTCTCGGCAAATATGACGTGCGCTATTTCCGCTGCTCCGATTGCGGATCCATCGAGACTGAAAAGCCCTATTGGCTGAACGAGGTTTACACCGATCCGATCCAGCCGGAGGATCGTGAATATCTCAGGCGGAACATCTGGATCTTCGACAACGTCATGCTGTTGCTCGACGTGCTCAAAATACCGGCCGACGCCGTTATCCTCGATTTCGGCGGCGGGCTGGGGATAGTGCCGCGTCTGCTGCGCGAACACGGGCGGAACGCCTATAATTTCGACGCCTATGCGGTCTCCCCCTTTCGCGACGTGACGTGGAATGGCGACAAGCCCACGATGGTCATCAATGCCGAATTGTTCGAGCACCTGCCCGAACCCGCGCAGGACATCGAGGGGATTTTCCGCGACACCCCCGATTTCGTCTACACCCGCACCTGGCGCTATCGCGGCGAGAAGCCGGACTGGCCCTATTTCGGGCCGGAACATGGCGCGCATGTCTTCTTCTATACCGATCGCGCGATGGAAAAGATCGCGGAGCGCTTCGGCTACCACGTCTTCATGCCAAACGAACTCGATACGCTTTTCGCGCGTCGCCCGCTGACCGGCCTTCAACGGCGGCTGATCGGAGCAGCATTCAACAACAAGATACCGCGCCGGGTGATCCGTAAGGGATTGAAGGGAGCGCGCAGGCTGGTTCCATCGCTTTAGGGCCCGGCGACCTGTCGCTCCTGGATCGTCATGCCCGATCCAATCGGGCATGACGGCAAAATACGCCCGGTCCCTTCGCTTCGGTCCGCCGTTACCGCCTCAACCGCGTCACATGCCCCATCTTGCGCCCCGGCCGCGCCTCGCGCTTGCCATAGAGGTGGAGGTGCGCGCCCGGCTCGGCCAGCACCTCGGGCCAGCGTTCCCACGCATCGCCGATCAGGTTCTCCATCTCGATCCACGGCGCGGTCAGCCCCGTGTCGCCGAGCGGCAGGCCGCAGATCGCACGGATATGGTTCTCGAATTGCGAGGTGACGGCGCCCTCGATCGTCCAGTGGCCGGAATTGTGGACGCGCGGCGCCATCTCGTTGAACACCGGGCCGTCGGCGGTGGCGAAATACTCGCAGGTCAGCACGCCGACGTGACCCAATGTCTCGGCGATCCGTCCGGTCAGCGCCGCCGCTTCGGTCCATTGCGCCGCCACTTCCGCCGGCGCGGGCAAGGTCGAGCGCGCGAGGATACCGTCCTCATGCACGTTCCACGGCGGCGGATAGCTCACCATCGCGCCATCGGCCCCGCGCACCAGCACGATCGAGAATTCATGGTCGAAGGCGACGAACGCCTCCAGCACCGCGGGGCCGCCGATCGCCTCCCACGCCGCATCGGCATCGGCCGGCGACTGGAGCCGCGCCTGCCCCTTGCCGTCATAGCCCATGCGCGTCGTCTTGAGCACGGCGGGCGTGCCGACCTCGGCGATCGCGGCGTCCAGCTCCGCGCGGCTGCCCACCGCCGCAAAGGCCGCCGGGCGGCCGCCCAGCCTCGCGACGAAGCTCTTTTCCGCGATCCGCTCCTGCGCGACGCGCAGCGAGGCGGGCGAGGGATGCACCGGCACCTTCTCCGCCAGCCATTCGACCGGCTCGACCGCGATATTCTCGAACTCGTAGGTCACCACGTCGCATTGCGCGGCGAAATCGGCCAGCACGATGCGGTTGTGGTAATCGGCACGGGTCAGCGAGGAGGCTGTCTGCGCCGCGACGCTCTCCCGATCCGGCGCGAGGACGTGGGTGCGATAGCCAAGCTCGGCCGCTGCCGACGCCAGCATCCGCCCGAGCTGCCCGCCGCCCAGGATGCCGATGGTGGCGCCGGGGGGCAAAGTCCTCATTGCGGCGCGTCGGCCACGCCGTCGGTCTGCGCCTGCCGCCACGCCTTTAGCCGCGCCTCCAGCCCGGCGTCGCCGAGCGCGAGGATCGCGGCGGCGAGCAGCCCCGCATTGGTCGCCCCCGCCTTGCCGATCGCGAGCGTGCCGACCGGGATACCGCCCGGCATCTGCACGATCGACAGCAGGCTATCCATGCCCTTCAGCGCCTTGGATTCGACCGGCACGCCGAGCACCGGCAGATGCGTCATCGACGCCGCCATGCCCGGCAGATGCGCCGCCCCGCCCGCACCGGCGATGATGACGCGGATGCCGCGCGCCGCCGCGCCGCTGGCGTAATCATAGAGCCGCTGCGGCGTGCGATGCGCGGAAACGACGCGGGTCTCGTGGCCGACGCCCAGCGCATCCAGCACATCCGCGGCGTGCCGCATCGTCTCCCAGTCGGAGGTGGAGCCCATGATGATGCCGACGTGCGCCATTGCGGGCGGTTAGCGATACGCGGGCGCGAGGGCAATGCCCCGTTTGCTGTGGCGCGGCTCCTTTGCGGGGACGAACATCGGCGCGATGACGGGCGCTGCGAAGCACATCGGGGTGGACAGGTCATACATCCCCCCTCGCACCCGGTCGTCCCGCGCGCCCCGCCCGGTCAGCGGCACGAACATCGTCCAGCCCAGCGAACAGCGTGTCGTCACGCCGGGGGCGGCCTTGGTCAGCACGAGCAGTTGTTCGCTCGCCCATGTCGGGCCGATGGGCATCACCAGCCGCCCGCCCACCTTGAGCTGGTCCAGAAGCGGCTGCGGCACCTTGTCGCTGCCGGCGGCAACGATGATGGCGTCGAACGGAGCGCGCTCCGGCCAGCCGGCATAGCCGTCCCCCGCGCGCACTTCGACGTTGCCGAAACCGAGCTTCGCCAGCCGATCCCGCGCGGCGGCAGCGATGTCGGGGAGGATCTCGATCGAGGCGACATGATCCGCAAGGCGCCCCAGCACCGCGGCCTGATAGCCCGAGCCCGTGCCGACATCGAGGACGTTGGCGTGCAACGGCAATCGCGCGGCGGCGGTCATCACCGCCACCATCGAGGGCGCGGAAATCGTCTGCCCCTCACCGATCTGTTGCGACAGATCGGCGAATGCCTGCTTGCGCTCCGCGGTCGGCACGAACGCCTCGCGCGGCACCCTGGCCATTACGGCGAGCACGCGGGCCAGTTCGGCGTTGTCGGCATCGGGCGAGGCGCCGTGCACCGATGCCTTGATCCGCGCCACCATCGCCTTGCGCGCGCCGTCCCGCGAATACGCCGCCGCCGGGGGAACCAGCGAGACCGCGGTGAGGATCGCCAGCCACGAAAGGCGGGCGACCGGCGTCATCTCAGCGCTCGCTCAGGTAATAGCGATCGGTCGCATTCAGCGCGTCGTCCAGCTCATAGACGATCGGCTGGCCGGTCGGGATCTCCAGCCCGGTGATCTCGTCATCCGGGATATCGCTGAGGTGCTTGACCAGGGCGCGCAGCGAATTGCCGTGGGCGGAGATCAGCACGCGCTGGCCGTCGCGCAAGGCAGGGGCAATGCGTTCCTCCCAATAAGGCAGCACGCGCGCGATCGTGTCCTTGAGGCTCTCGGTCGCCGGCACGTCGATCCCGGCATAGCGGCGGTCGTTGGCGAGGTCATAAGGGCTGCCGGCCTCCAGCGGCGGCGGGGGGACGTCGAAGCTGCGGCGCCAGATATGCACCTGCGCGTCGCCGTGCTTCGCCGCCGTCTCCGCCTTGTCCAGCCCGGTCAGGCCGCCGTAATGCCGCTCGTTCAGCCGCCAGTTCTTTTCGGTCGGCAGCCACAGCCGCCCCATCGCCTCCAGCGCGATGTTGAGCGTCTTGATCGCGCGTGTCTGGAGCGAGGTGAAGGTCATGTCGAAATCGAGGCCCTTCGCGGCCATCAGCTCGCCGGCGGCGCGCGCCTCCGCGGCGCCCTTCTCGGTCACGTCGACGTCCCACCAGCCGGTGAAGCGGTTCTCGAGGTTCCACGCCGACTGGCCGTGGCGGATCAGGACGAGGCGGGGCATTGGCTCTCCTTGCGATGGCTGCGGCCGGTCTGTAGCGCTTTCCGCATATCCGGCAACCTTGGAGAGATGCGATGGCGATCGTCCGGCAGACACTGGTTTACGACGGCCCCGGCGGCCCGTTCGAGGGCGTGATCGCCTATGAGGACGAGGTGGAGACGCCGCGCCCCGGCGTGCTCGTCATCCCCAACGTGCTCGGCCAGAAGGAGGCGGACAACGTCCATGCCGAGAATCTCGCCAAGCTCGGCTATGTCGGCTTCGCGTGCGACCTGTTCGGGCAGGGCCGGCGCAAGACGCGCGAATCGGACAATGCGTCCGAATATATGAACGAACTGAACGCCGACCGCGCGCTGTTGCGCGATCGGCTCGCCGCGTCGCTCGGCGTGCTCAAGGGCTTCGGCCATGTCGACGCGGCGAAGACGGCGGCGGTGGGCTATTGCTTCGGCGGCAAGTGCGCGCTGGATATGGCGCGCGCCGGGCTGGACGTGCTGGGCGTGGTGAGCTTCCACGGCGTCTATGACCGGCCCGACTATGCCAGCGTCTCGCCGATCGCCGCGAAGGTGCTGGTCTGCCACGGCTGGGAGGACCCGATCGCCCCGCCCGACGCGATGGTCGCGCTGGGCAGGGAACTGACCGAAGGCGGCGCGGACTGGCAGATTCACGCCTATGGCAATGCCGGCCATGCCTTCACCGATATCGAGCTGAAGGGGAAGATGCCGCATCCCGGCGTGACTTATGAGGAGCGGGCCGACCGGCGGAGCTGGAAGGCGATGCAGGATTTCCTCGCGGAGCTGTTCGTCTAGGGCGGATCGCCATTCAGTTCTGGCGGGCTGCAAATGGCGCTTTTGCGTGCTTCCGGTGCTCACGGACCCGTAGTCCGCTGCGCGCCGGGTCACGCAAAACCACCATTTTCGCCGCGCCATCTCCTGAATGTCGATCCGCCCTAGGCGAGGCAAAGCCCTCTCGCCCTTGGCGGGAACGGCGAAAAGTGCCCGAACGCAAAAGGCTGGCGGCCCGCTGGCGGCCGTGTAAAGGTGCGCGGCTGCGCGGGGGGCCGCGTCTTCCATAACCACGCGGGTGTGCATGCAACGTTTCCTCATCGGCATCGCCGGCATCGTCGTGATCCTGCTGATCGCGTTCGCGCTGTCGGCGGACCGCCGCGCGATCCGCCCGCGCGTCGTCGGCGCGGCCTTTGCGCTTCAGGCGGGAATCGCGGTGCTGGTGCTCTACGTGCCGTGGGGCCGCGACATGCTCTCGATCCTGTCGGGCGGCGTGGCGAGCCTGCTCTCCTATGCCAATGCCGGCACCGCCTTCCTGTTCGGCAAGCTGGCCGACGATCCGCTCGGCAAGAATTTCGCGATCCAGGCGCTGCCGGTGATCATCTTCTTCGCCGCGCTCGTCTCGATCCTTTATTATCTCGGCATCATGCAGCTCGTCGTGCGCTGGATCGGCGGCGCGATCGAGAAGGTGATCGGCACCAGCAAGGTGGAGAGCCTGTGCGCGGCGGCGAACATCTTCGTCGGCCAGTCCGAATCGCCGCTGGTCGTGCGCCCCTATCTCGCCGGGCTGACGCCGGCGCAGCTCTTCACCGTGATGACCAGCGGCATGGCCGGCGTCGCGGGGACGATCCTCGCGGCCTATGCCTCGATGGGGATCAGGATCGAATATCTCCTCGCCGCCTCGTTCATGGCCGCGCCGGGCGGCATCCTGATGGCGAAGATCATCATGCCCGACCGCCCCGAACCGGCGGCGGGGGAACTGCCGCTCGGCGACATGAGCGAGGAGGATCGCCAGATCGCGCTCGCCGAGGCGCGGATCAGCGGCAGGGGCCCCGCCGCGCTGCTCCCCGAAGGCACGCCCGGCGAGCCGATGCCGCAGGCCACGCACGATGAGGAGAAACCCGCCAACATCATCATGGCCGCCGCGCAGGGCGCGCAGACCGGCGTCAGGCTGGCGGTGGCGGTCGGCGCGATGGTGCTGGCGTTCGTCGCGCTGGTCGCGCTCGCCAACGGCATCCTCGGCGGCATCGGGGCCTGGTTCGGCCTGCCGGGGCTGAGCTTCCAGGGGCTGCTCGGCTATGTCTTCGCGCCGGTGATGTTCCTGCTCAACGTGCCGTGGCACGAGGCGGGGATCGCGGGCGGCCTGTTCGGGCAGAAGATCGTGCTCAACGAGTTCGTCGCCTATATCTCGCTCGGCGAGCAGCAGGCGCAGCTGAGCCAGCGCACCGTGGCGATCGTCACCTTCGCGCTGTGCGGATTCGCCAATTTCTCCTCGATCGCGATCCAGATGGCGGTGACCGGCAGCCTCGCGCCCAACCAGCGCCCGATGATCGCCAAGCTGGGCATCCGCGCGCTGCTGGCCGGCAGCCTCGCCAACCTGATGTCGGCGGCGCTCGCCGGGCTGCTTATCGGCTAGATCGGACGCCGGGACCGAGCGTCAGCAGCCACAGGTCGGGCGGCGCACCGAAGCGCAGCGGCAGGTTGCTGGTGCCGATGCCCGCGCTCACCACCACTATCCGCCCGCCGTCATGGACCAGGCCGCAGCGATAGCGGTTGCCGTTGGTGCGCGAAACGTTGAGCAGCGGCCCGATCACCGGCAGCACGATCTGCCCGCAATGGGTATGCCCGGCGAGCAGCAACGCATGGTCCGCTGGCAAGAATTGCACGAGATCGGGCGAGTGGGTGACGAACACGCTCGCCAGCGGCCGCGTTCGGCGCAGCTTGTCCAGCCCGAGGAACACCGGGCCGAGCCGCGCCGTCCCCGCCGCCGTGTCGCCCGACAGGCCGAGGCCGAGCGGCCCCGCCCGCACCGCGATATTCTCGGTCGCCGACAGCCCCGCCCGCGCCAGCGCGCGCGGCACGGCCCCGCCGCCGGCCTCGTCGTGATTACCGAACACCGCATAGACGCCGAGCGGCGCGCGCAGCCCACGCAATATCCGCGCGACGGGCATCGCCAGCGCCCGCGCGGTGGCGTCGTCATTGCCCGCCAGCATGTCCCCCGCGATCAGCACGACGTCCGGCCGCCGCGCATTGACGATCGCCACGACCCGCGCCAGCCGCGCCTCGTCGGTCGCGAGATTGCCGAGATGCAGGTCGCTGAGCAGCGCCACCCGCACCGGGCGCGCGCCCGGCGGCCAGTCCGGCAGCGCGATCGCCGCCTCGCGCACCAGCGGATCGGCGCGCGCGTTGCGCAGCCCGATCGCGGCGACCAGCGCGAACGCCGCCAGCAACAGGGCAAGAGCGATCCGTCCACGCATCCACGCCGATCGTATCGCGCGGGTGGCCATCCCACAACGCCGGGCGCGCTGCCCGGCGTGCGTTCGCGTCATAATGTCCGGCGATCGGTTGCGCTTCGTCGCAAACTCGACTTAAACCATTGCGGGTTAGACAAACCACCGATGCGGTGCATTGCCGCGAACGGGAGAGGCGCGGACAGGCGGCAACGGCGGACTGCCGATGCGGCCCTGTTCGCGCGCTCAGGGATGGAGTGTGCGCGTGGAAGTGGAGGCTGCCGTTCCGGAAACGCCCGCGGCGGCGCGTCCCTCCGCGATCGTCCTCAACAAGGGCAAGATCCGCTTCCTGCTCTATATCGGGTTGTGCATCTGCGATCTCGCGGCATTCCGCGCCGGCTTCTCGGTCGCGCGCACGATCCGCGACTGGCGCTGGCTCGCGCCCAACGGCATCGAACTGGGCTGGCTGATCCTGCCGCTCTACCTGCTGTTCGCGTTCCGCAACGGCGCGATCTCGCGCATCGCGCTGGAGCGCCTGTCGGAATCGATGCGCCGCGCGGTATCCGCCTTCATCATGGCGACGGCGACGATCTCGCTGCTGATCTTCTTCCAATATGCCGGCCCGCTGGTTTCGCGCGTCGCGTTCGGCGTGGCCATCGTCAGCAGCATCCTGTTCATCGCGATGGGCCGGCTGATCTTCGCGATGTGCTTCGTCAGCCCGGTGCCGGGCGGGCTGGTCGGCGAGCTGCTGATCGTCGACGGCGTGCCGCCGCGCCCCGGCGCCTATCATGTGTTCGACGCGCAGGCGGAGGGTTTCCGCCCCGATCTCAACGATCCCAACATGCTCGCGCGGCTGGCGGCGCTGGTCGGGCCGTTCGATCGCGTGGTGGTTGCGTCAGTGGAGGAGCGCCGGCGGCAATGGGCGCTGCTGATGAAGGCCTATAGCGTCACCGCCGAAATCCTGCTGGAGGGCGAGACCCCGCTCGGCGCGATCGACGTCGCACGCTACCACGGCCGCGACACGGTGGTCGTCGCGCGCGGGCCGATGTCGCTCGGCGCGCGGATGAAGAAGCGCGCGATGGACCTGGTGCTGGCCGGCGCGGCGGTGGTGGCGCTGGCGCCGCTGCTGATCCTCGTCGCGATCGCGATCCGGCTGGAGAGCCGCGGCCCGGTGCTGTTCGCGCAGACTCGGCTGGGGCGAGACAACAAGCCGTTCAAGATCCTCAAGTTCCGCAGCATGTACGTCGAGGCGAGCGACTTCGACGGCAACCGCTCGGCCACGCGCGACGACGATCGCATCACCCGCGTCGGCCGCATCATCCGCATGACCAGCATCGACGAGCTGCCGCAGCTGTTCAACGTGCTGAAGGGCGACATGAGCATCGTCGGCCCGCGACCGCACGCACTCGGCTCGCTGGCCGGCGACAAATTGTTCTGGGAGGTGACGCAGAAATACTGGCTGCGCCACACGCTGAAGCCCGGCATCACCGGCCTCGCGCAGATTCGCGGCTATCGCGGCGCGACGCACGAGCAATCCGATCTGGAGAAGCGGCTTCAGGCCGATCTGGAATATATCAACGGCTGGCGGCTTTCCCGCGACATCACGATCATCGCGAATACGATCCGCGTGATCGTCCACCCCCACGCTTACTGAGTTCTGCGGCTCACCGTCGGGCGGCGCGTGCGCCGCCGCTGCGTCCAGACGAACTGGGTCGCCACGCCGAAGTTGAACACCGCGCTCATCAGCGCCCCGGCGATGCCCGCGACCGCCCAGCTTCCCTCGCCGGCAAGCACCAGATCGGCGACGCCGATATTGGCGATGCCGCCGATCGAGCAGACCAGGCAGAAGACGAGATAGCCGATCACGAAGCGCCCGCCACGCAGGCGCTGCGAGCGATAGGTGACGGAATTGTTGACGACATAGTTGAGCGTCATCGCCAGGATCGTCGCCACCGTCTGGGCGAACAGGAAGGTGGTGCCGAACGTCTTGAGCGTCTGCAGCACCGCGAGGTGGAACAGCAGGCCAAGCCCGCCCACCGCGGAGAACAGCACGAAGCGCGGCGGGACCAGCCCGCGCGTCACCTTCTCGATCAGCAGGAACAGGAATTCCAGCATGATCATCAGGTCGACCTTGCTCTCCCCCTGCGTGCGGTTGCGGAAGACATAGGGGATTTCGGTGATTTTCAGCTCGCGCGGGGCGGAGCTGATGATATCGAGCAGGATCTTGTAGCCCTGCTGCGACAGATCGTGGACGCAGGCGTGGAACACGTCGCGCCGGATCGCGAAGAAGCCGCTCATCGGATCGCCGATGCCGGTGCCGAGCACGATGTTCGCGCACCATGTCGCGAAGCCGCTCATCGCCTGCCGGTCCTTCGACCAGTCGCCGACGCTGCCGCCCTCGACATGGCGGCTGCCGACGACGAGGTCGCTGCCGCCCTCCGCGATCAGCGCGAGCATTTGCGGGAGCAGCCGCTCGTCATGCTGGCCGTCGGCGTCGATCACCGCGATCACCGGGGCGGTGGCGGCGAGCGCGCCCTCCACCACCGCGGACGCCAGCCCGCGCCGCCCGATCCGCCGGATGCAGCGCACCGGATAGCCCTCGTGCGCGACGGCGAACACCTCCTCGGACGTGCCGTCGCCGCTGTCGTCGTCGACGATGATGAGTTCCCAGCGCACGCCCTGCATCGCGGCGGCGACTGCCGTCACCAGCGGACGGATATTGTCGCGCTCGTGATAGGCGGGGGAGATGATCGAAAGCTGCGGCACCCGCGCCGCCGCCGCGCCGGGCGCGGTTTCGGTTTCAACGACGGCCGGCGCGAGATTCGATGTCATCGATGGCTTTCGATCCGGATGTCGACGCGCCTCAGGCCGCGCACTTCGCCAGCCAGAGGTAAAGCGCGATGCTGTCGTCGACGAAGCGGAAATTGTCGCCGCCATTGCCATTGTCGGGAACGAGCACGCGCGCCTCGACCGCCCGCGCGATCAGCGCGGCGCGGCGCGTGTCCCCGCCCTTCGCCGGATCCTGCACCAGCCCGAACGCGCGCAGGCCCTCCTGCGCGAGCGCCCCCAGCTCGGCCGGGGAGGCCATCGACAGCAGCAGGTTGAGGTGGAACTGGCTGCGCGGGGCGAGCCGCACCTTCACCTCCTGCATCACGCGATCGAGCGCGACGCGCACGTCCTGCTTCTCCACCATCTCCACCTCACGGTCGAGCGCGCTGCTGGCGGCATATTGCGCGATCAGCCCGGCGACATAGGGCGAGCCCTGCGCCGCCTCGACGATCGCGTCCTGTGCCTCTTCGTCGAACGTCAGGCCCGAGGCGCTCTCGCCGAGCTGCAGCAGCTCGCGCACCTCGTCCTCGTTCATGCTCGTCACCGGGATGCCGATGACGTTCCGGCGGATCGAGGGGATATGCTCGAGCAGCTCGGACAGGTTCGCCGCGACCCCGGCGATCACGATCTGCACCCGCACCGCCTGATCAGACAGGCTCTTGATGAGCTCGGCGATCGAACGCTTGAACTCGGCGGAATGGGCGCGGTCGAACTCGTCCAGCACGATCAGCACCCGCGTGCCGGAGATGCGCGAAAAAACCTCGCTGACCCTGACCGGCGTCACCGGCCCCTCGGGCAGCAGGTCGGCCAAGGTGCCGCCGCGCTCCGCCTCCTCGGAGGTGGGATCGAAATCGCCGTGGTAGAGCAGCGGGATATCGGCGGCGCAGGCGCGGAACACCGGATCGAACTCGGATGTCTCGCTGCACGAGGTGTAGCGCACGATATAGCGCGCCTCGCGCGCCAGCCGCGAGAAGATGTGCAGCAGCGAGGTCTTGCCCATGCCGCGATCGCCGAAGATCACGGTGTGGAGATGCTGCTCCTCCACCGCGCGGATCAGCGCCGCCAGCGTCTCCTTGCGGCCGGCGAAGCGGCGCGCGTCCTGCACCGGCTGCGACGGGGTGAACGCCTGTTGCAGCTTGATCCGCGCCGCGCCGAGGTTGCGGTCACCCCGCGCGACGCGCGCGGTGTCGCCGGCATTGCCGCGGAAGCGCGGCAGCGCCTCCATCCTCTCCCCTTCGGGCAGTTCGGAGGCGCGGCGGATCAGCGGCCCCTGCCGGATCGACGCGCGCGGCATCGTGTCGGCCCGGTCGGCCGGACGACGGCTGCTCCTGAAACTGAATAGACGGGTCCAGATCATCACGCGCTCCGGATTTGCAGGAACAGGGCCGAGGAGCGAGCCACGGCACGACGGGAGATAACGCGCGGTGCGGTCAGAAGGTGATCTTCGGACGCAGCACGTAATAGATATAGGCGATCACCGCGACCAGCCCGGCGATCGCGATCGCCACATATCCCTGATTGCCGAGATAGTTGACGACCGCGCAGCCGATCGCCGGCGGCGCATAATGCCACAGCTTGTCGACGGGGTTCTCCGCCGCCGAGCGTTGCAGGAGCAAGACGACGAGGCCGGTGAACACCATCAGCGTCAACCAATCGAACGGGGTTTCCATCTGTCACCTCTGGCTACGCGAATCGGCAATCGACATGGTGGGATATCCGCCTGACCTGTTATGGCAATCGCCCCGTCTTAGCCCGTTTAAGGAAATGGCCCGTTAACGCCATCGGCGCAAGCGCGCCATCTCCGCCGCCATTTCGTCGAGCCACGCGATCAGCGCGGACGGATCGGTGGTCGCGGCGACCGGCGTGCGGCGGCGCGCCCGTTCCAGCGCCGGGCCGAGCGGCTCGTCGGCGCCGACCACCTCGATCAGTCCGCGCTCGGCAAAGGCGGCGGTGATCTCGGCCTGGTGATCGTCGTAATGCTCGCCCAGCGCGAACAGGCGCGGCACCGCGACC
The DNA here is from genome assembly GCA_001897375.1 of Sphingomonas sp. 67-36. GTDB lineage: Bacteria > Pseudomonadota > Alphaproteobacteria > Sphingomonadales > Sphingomonadaceae > Sphingomonas. The sequence goes on from MKSU01000028.1 coordinate 49,044, forward strand.
ACCCGGCAATGCGCGCGCAGCGCGGTGATGAGCGAGCCGGTGCCGCCGTGGCAGACGACGATGTCGGCGCGGCGGAGCAGGTCCTGCACCTCGTCGAACGGCAGCGTCTCGACCGAATCGAGCGTTTCTGGGCGATGGCCCTCGATGCCGCGCTGGAGCACGATCCGCTCCGGGATCTCGCCCGCCGCGCCGGCTTCCTCGACCAGCCGGGTCAGCCGGTCGAACGGCAAGGTCGCGCCGACGGTCGCGAACAGCAGCGGCTCCTTCGGCGGCGGCGGGGTGTCGAGCGTGCGGAAAGGATCGAACACCAGCGCGCCGCGCCAGTGCCGCGCGCTCTCCGCCGATTGCGCGATGCGAACGTGCGCCAGCCACCCCGCCAGCCGCGCGAAGGCGGAAGGATGGGTGAAGCGCGCGAACGAATCGATCAGGATCACCCGCGCGCCGCGCAGTCGGGCGAACAGCATCACGAAAAGCTGCGATCCCGCGCCGGTGGTGATGAACAGGTCCGGCCGCCGCCGCGCGATGATCCGCCACGAGCGGAAGATGCTGCGCCACGCCTCCGCCGCCATCCGCCACGGCCGCCCCAGCCGCGCCTGCCCGATCGCGAAATGCGGGACGAAATAGGTTTCCTCCTCCGCCGCGATCGACTGGCCCAGCGCGGTATCCTCGGTGACGAAGAAGCGGGGATATTTCTCCCACACCGGCTTCAGGTCGAGGATCTGGCGCACATGCCCCCCGCCCGAGGCGGCGAGGCAGATCACCGGCCGGCGCGGATCGGCGGGCGCGCTCATCGCAGCACCCGCGCCAGCGTGTCGCGATAGCCGGCGAGGATCGCCTCGCGGCCGAATCGCGCCGCCGCGCCGCTCCGCTGCCATTCGGCGAGCGCCTGCTTGCGCGCGTCATTCTCCAGGATCAGCATGTTCATTCCTTCCGCCACCGCGCGCGGATCGCGCGCGTCGACGCCGATCGCGAAGGGGCAATCGTCGAACCAGCCGTCCACCGCCGCCCCGCGCGGATAGACGATCGGGCAACCCGCGAGCAAAGCCTCGACGAACACCAGCCCGAAGCTCTCACGCCGCGAAGGCAGGGCGAAGGCGGCGCAGCCGTTCATCCATTGCTGGAGCGCGGCCGGCTCCAGCGCGCCGATGCGCCGCGCGATGCCCTGCACGCCGGCCTGGCGCAGGGCGCGGTCGACCGCCGCCTCGCTCGCCGCGTCGCCGCCGCCCGCCACCTCCAGCGCGCCCGCGCGGGAGAGGCCGGCGGCGCGCGCCAGCGTGGCGATGTTCTTGTTGCGCCAGTGCGCGAGGTGGAAGGCGGTGCCGATCGTCGGCGGCGTCGCGCGCGGCGCGATCGTCCGCTCGCTCGCCGGGATGCAGGGCAAAGTGACGACCGGCCCCGCCCGCGCGCCGAATCGCCGCTCGCACCAGCGCGCGATCCATGGCGCGAAGGCGATCACCGCCGCCGCCTCGTGCCAGACGCGGCGATAGGCGGCATGCAGGTCGCGCCGCGCGCCGACGATCTTCTGGTCGCTATTGCCTTGCAGGGTGAGCAGATAGGGCACGCCGAGCCGAGCCGCGAGGCGGTGCGCGGCCAGCCCCTCGACGCTCAGCTTGTGCGCGTGGATCGCGGCGGGCGCGAGGCCGCGCGCGGCGAGATCGTCCGCCACGCCGTCCGCCAGCCGCCTCATCGCGGTTCCCAGCAGCAGCCCGCGCGCCGGCGCGGCATAGCGCCACGAGGCGAGCCGCCCGTCGTCCGCCACCGGCTCGATCCGCCCCGGCGTGCGCCAGCCGCTCGCGCCGCCGGCACGGTTGATCGAATAGACCCGATGGCGGAAGGCGTCCGCGGTGCCCTCCACCAGCGCCGCGATCACGCGCGTCTTGGCCGGTTGCACGGCATCGGGATAATCGGCGCTGACATGCGCGATCAACGGCGCCGCCGCCCCGCCGCCGATGCCCGCAGCGTCCCTCGGATTGCTTCGATCTGTCATCGCCGGGGGTGGTGAATAGGGTGCAAATTCAATCCGAACAATTCGTTTGCCAGGGCGGCGGGGACACGGATACAGGCCGCCCGCCGCCGGCGACAGTCGCGCCGCCGCACGCCCGGCGCGCCTTGTCCTTAATATGAAGCGGCAAGCATATCGCCCCGGAATCACTGGAATCACCCTGTCCCAATATCGGGCGGGGAAAGGTTAACGCACTATCCAGCACCACCTTCCGCCGCCTATCATCATTATGGGATTACGTTTATAGACTGCGACCCAAGTGTCCTTTGGGAGGATTTAGAGAGACATGCGAAACAAAAGCGGCTCCGTTGCGGTGCTGGCGGCCTGCATCATCCTCGCGGGATGCCACAAGGGGGGAAGCGGCGGCGCCGCGCCGACCGGCCAGGTCGCCGCGACCGTCGACGGCAAGGAGATCACCACGTCGGAGGTGCGCTACGAACTGGGGCCGCTCGCGTCGGACCCGCAGGCGAGCAACCGCGCACAGCCGGCCGCGCTGCAATCGATCATCAACCGCCGCATCCTGGCCGACGCCGCGGTCGAGCGCGGGCTGGACAAGGCGCCCACCGCCGCCGTCGCCCTGGAGAAAGCGCGCGATCTCGGGCTGATCCAGCTTCTCGAGCAGAATATCCGCTCCACGCTGCCCAAGGTATCGGCGGACGAGGCCGCGGCGTTCGTGCGCGACAATCCGCTGGCCTTCGCGCAGCGCCAGCTTGTCTCCGTCGACCAGATCATCGTCCCCAAGGTGACGCAGGAAGTGGTCAAGGAGATGGGGCCGCTGAAGACGCTGCCCGAGATCATCGCGCTGCTCGACAAGAACAAGCTCTCCTATCGTCGCGGCGCCACCGTGATCGATCCGCTGACGCTGCCGCCGACGGCCGCGAAGCAGATCAACGATCTCAAGATCGGCGACGTCTTCGTGCTGCCCAACGGCGCCGCCGCGATGGTCGCGCAGATTCGCGAACGCCAGTCGCAGCCGATCACCGGCGACGACGCGACCCAGATCGCGACGCAGCTCCTCGGCAACCAGCGCGCGCAGAACATGGTGCGGCAGCAGTTCGCGCAGATCATCGCCAAGGCGCAGTCCAAGGTGAAGATCAACGCGGAATTCCAGCCGAAGGATCAGCCGGCCGGCGCCGCCACTTCAGCCCCGGCCCCAGTCCCCACCACGCAGCCGGAGAGCTGAGGTGACGGTGGCGAGCAGGCTGTTTCTCCGCGCGGTGCCGCTTGCCGGGGCGGCGGCCGTCGCCGCCTCGGCGCCCGCCGCGCTTGCGCAGACGGCGGGGGTCCTGCCGCCGGGAATCGTCGTCACCGCCTCGATCGACGTGTCGCACGACAGCAACGTCCGGCGGTTCGGCGGCTCGCCCTATCTCACCGGCAGCGCGGCGGACGAGCGCGCAACCCCGTCGATCGGGGTGACGATCAACAAGTCGCTGGGGCGCAATTCGCTGACGCTGGACGCCACCGCCGGCTATGATTTCTATCGCCGCAACACCCAGCTCAACCGCGAGCGGCTGGGCTTCGGCGCCGATCTCGGGCTGGTCGGCGGCCCGTGCGTCGTCCACCTGCGCCCGACCTTCAGCCGGCAGCAGTCCGACCTGTCGGAATATATCCCGATCGAGAACGGCGGCCGGGCGTCGCTCAACAACACCCAGCAAACCCAGTCCTATGCCGGCGAGGTCCAGTGCGGCGACCGCTACGGGCTGCGGCCGCTGATTCTGGGCACGCACGCCGTCGGCACCAACAGCCTGCCGCAGCGGCAGATATCCGATTATCGCACGAACACCTATGGCGCGGGCGTCGCCTACGGCGATCCGATCTATGGCGAGTTCGCGCTCCGCGCGACGCGCAGCGACACCGATTACCCCCACCGGCCGGCGAGCTTCGGCAACGGCACCTTCTCGATGCGCAACATCTCGCTCGATTTCGATCGCTCGATCGGCGCGCGCCTCTCCGGCTCGGTCGGGGTCAGCTATATCATGGTGCGGCCGAGCGACCCCGTCGTGCGCGATTCGAACAATTTCGGCTGGCATGTCGACCTCACGGCCACGCCGACCCCCGATCTCCAGGTGGCGATCGGCACGTCGCGCAACGTCACCCCGTCGCTGGGCAACGATTCGGTCTATCAGATCAACCGCAGCTACCGGCTCAACGGGTCCTATGCGTTCAACAGCCGCTTCCAGTTCAGCCTTGCCGGCTCGATCTCGCGGACGCGCTACGCCGGCTCGATCGGCTATTACGGACCGATCATGAGCGACGCGACGCTGCACATGCTGACCGGCACGCTGACGCTCAAAGCGTCGAACCGGCTCAATTACTCGCTGTACGGCGGTTATCAGGATCGTAACACGAATCGGTCCATCTATAACTACCACAGCTATTTCGTCGGGCTTCGCGCCGCCCTTATTCTCTGATCCGGATCATGGTGATCATGTTGCAGACCCACCGAATCCTCCGCCACTTCCTCGCCGCGATGCTGGCCGTGCTCGCATTCGGCCCCGCCGCGGCGCTCGCGCAGCAGGCCGCGCCGGCGGTCGTCTCGCAGGCTACGCCCGCGCCGGTCGCGACCGACAAGGCCCCCGCGACCAACCCGCTGGCCGACGGCTATGTGCTCGGCGTCGGCGACGTGATCGAGGTGTCGGTGCTCGGCCGCGAGGAATTCCGGCCGCGCGTGCAGGTGCAGGTCGATGGCACGGTGCAATTGCCGTACATCAAGTCGATCCCGGCCGAGGGCAAGACCGTGCTTCAATTGCGCGAGGACGTGCGCCGCCGGTTGCAGCAGGGCGGGTTTTACACCGATCCGGTGGTCAGCGTGATGGTGGTCAGCTACACCGCGCGCTACGTCACGGTGCTCGGCGAAGTGGGCCAGCCAGGACTGGTGCCGGTCGACCGCGCCTATCGCCTGTCGGAAATCCTCGCCCGCGTCGGCGGCTTGCGTCCCACCGGCTCGGAGGAGGTGCAGGTGCGCCGCGCCAACGGTCAGGAACTGAAGTTCCAGATGACCGACATCGCCAGCGGCGGGCAGGACAAGGACATCTTCGTCGAGCCGGGCGACAAGATCTATGTCGCCGCCGCGCCGACCTATTACATCTACGGCCAGATCGCCCAGCCCGGCTCCTACCGCATCGAACGCGGCATGACGCTGCGCCAGGCGCTGGCGCGCAGCGGCGGCCTTACCGAGCGCGGATCGGACAAGAAGATCAAGCTGTTCCGCGACGGCAAGGAAGTCGGTCGCATGAACCTTTCGGACCTCGTCAAGAGCGGGGATACGATCGTCATCGGCGAGCGTTTCTTCTGATCGCGCGCCCGGAGAGCATCACGCAATGAGCTTCGTCCAGTTCTTCCGCATCCTGTGGGCGCGCCGGTGGATCACCGTGCTGACGACGCTCACCTGTTTCCTCGGCGCGATGGCGGTGGCGAGCCTGCTGCCGCCGCGCTACGAAGGGCGCTCGCGCCTGATGCTCGACATCGTCAAGCCGGACCCGGTTTCCGGCGAGATGATCGGTTCCGGCTTCGCCAGGGCCTATGTCCAGACGCAGACCGAGCTGATCAAGGATTATCGCATCGCCGGCAAGGTGGTGGACGATCTCGGATGGACCGCATCGCCGGAGATGGCGGCAGCCTATGCGCGCCGCTCCAGCGACGACAAGCGCGACTTCCGCCGCTGGCTGGCGCAGCGCATCTCGGACAACACCAGCGCGCAGCTCATCGACTTCTCCAATATCATGGAGATTCAATATACCGGCGACAATCCCGGGGACGCCGCCCGCGTCGCCGACGCGATTCGCGCCGCCTATGTCAACGAGACGTTGACGCTGCGGCGCGAGGATGCGCTGAAGAACGCAGACTGGTTCCGCAAGCAGGCCGACCGCGTCCGCGCCGACCTCACCGTCACCGAGAAGAAGAAGAGCGATTTCGAAAAGGCCAACGGCATCCTGTTGCAGGACAACAACATGGATACCGACACCGCCAAGCTGAACGCGCTGGCGGCGGCGCAGCCGGTCGCCACGGTCGGCGGCGGAGCGATGGTCCAGCCCGGCATCTCCCCCGCGCAGGCCCAGCTCGAGCAGATAGACGCCTCCATCGCCAGCTCGGAGAAGGTGCTCGGCCCGAACAACCCCGATCTCATCGCGCTCAAGCGGCAGCGCGACGCCATCGCGCAGGTCGCGCGCTCATCGCAGCCGAAGATAACCGGCGGCGGCGCGGTCGGCCCCTCGCTCAACACGCTCTATTCCGAACAGCAGCGCAAGGTGCTGGCGCAGCGCGGCAAGGTCGCCGAGGCGCAGCAGCTCGCCGCCGACGTCGGCGTGCTGCGCGATCAATATGTGAAGACGGTGCAGAAGGCCGCCGACGAGCAGCAGAAGAGCGAATCGACCATCACCGGGCTGACGCTGCTCGGCAATGCGACCGAGCCGACCTCGCCCTCCTTCCCGCGCTGGACGCTGGTGATCGTCGGATCGTTGGGGCTCGGCTTCGGGTTGGGCATCATGCTCTCGCTGCTGGTCGAGCTGCTGGCGCGCCGGGTGCGCGGGCCGGAGGACCTGCGCATCGCCGACGTGCCGGTGATCGGCGTGATGGCCAAGCCGCAGGAAACCCGCCGCCGGCTGTTCCGCTGGTCGCCGGGCAATCGCACGCAAGCGGTGAGTGGGGCGTGACCATGACAGCCATGAACATCATCGCCCCAACCGGCGACCCCGGCGACGCCGTGGCGCTGGAGGATTTCCCGCCGCGCGGCGATTTCGATTTCTCGCGCTCGCTGTTCGTCCTGTCCGACCCGACCGGCGTGCAGGCGGAATCGATCCGCGTGCTGCGCGCGCATATCGTCGCCAAGCATCTGCGCGAGGGCCGGCGCTCGCTGGCGATGGCCACGCCCTCCGAAGGCTCGGGATGCAGCTTCGTCACCGCCAATCTCGCGGTCGCGCTGGCGCAGACCGGCGTCAACGTGCTGTTGATCGACGGCAACATGCGCAAGCCCGGCCTGCACGAGCTCATCGCGCCGACCGCGGGCGTGTTCGGCCTGTCCGACTGCCTAGGCGAGGCGAACGTGCCGTTCGCCGACGCGGTGCAGGAGGACGTGCTGCCGCATCTGTCGCTGCTCTATGCCGGCGACGCGCGCGAGGACGCCTCCGAATTGCTCAGCGGCGCGGAGTTCAAGTCGCTGATCGAGCATTGCATCCGCGACTACGATCTGGTGCTGATCGATACGCCGCCGGCCAATGCCTATGCCGATGTGCGCCGCGTCGCCTCGATCACGCGCTATGCGATGCTCGTGGTGTGCCGCAACAAGAGCTATGTCCGCGACGTCCGCACGCTGGTCGAGGAGCTGACCAGCGACAAGTCGCAAGTGATCGGCACCTATCTGAATGGACGCTGAGGCCGGAGTCCTGTCCTCGCCGGGACAGCCCCGGTCCGCCCTGCGCGGCGTGGTGCGCGATCACTGGCCGCTGCTGGTCGGGCTGCTATTGCTCGCCGTGCCGACGATCGTCAGCCTCGGCCACCAGACCTGGTCGACCGAGGCCGGCGCGCATGGCCCGATCGTACTGGCGACCGGCCTGTGGCTGCTCAGCCACAACCGTATCGACCTGACGGCCGGGCGCCGCCAGCATGGTCTGGCGTTGCTCGCGCCGCTGATCCTCGCGCTGCCACTCTATGCTTTCGGGCGCGCCTATGACTTCATCAGCCTCGAGGTCGGCGCGCTGTATCTCGTCTTCCTCGTCGCGCTGGCGCAGATGGCGGGCGTCGCGGAATTGCGGCGCAACCTGTTCCCGCTGTTCTACCTCGCCTTCGTCATCCCGCCGCCGGGCTGGGTGATAACCTATATCACCGCGCCGTTGCAGACCTTCGTCTCCTATGTCGCGGTATCGGCGCTGCAGCCGCTCGGCTATCCGATCGCGCGCTCCGGCGTGTCGCTGACGATCGCGCAATATCAGCTGCTGGTCGAGGATGCCTGCGCGGGCATGAACTCGATCACCGGGCTGGTCGCGATCAGCCTGTTCTACATCTACATGATCCATCGCGCGTCGTGGCGCTATGCGCTGCTGCTGGTGGCGCTGATCATCCCGGTCGCGGTGTTCGTGAACATCCTGCGGGTGATCGCGCTGATCCTGCTCACTTATTATTACGGCGACGCGGTGGCGCAGGGCTTCATGCACGTCACGACCGGGCTGGTGCTGTTCGTCTTCGCGATCGGCGCGATCTTCGTGATCGACCGCGCGTTGCAGAAGCTGTTCGGCGCGGGGCGTACGGAGCAGGCGGCATGATCGCGCGGCGCGAGTTCCTGTTTGCCGGCGGATGCGCCGCCGCGCTCGGCACCGCCGAATGGCTGCGCCCGCGCGAGATGCGGCTGCTGTTGCCCGCAAACGAGAAGATCACCAACATCGTCCCGCTGCACTTCGGCTCATGGCAGGCCGGTGGCGGCGGGGACATCGTGCTGCCCGACGTCAAGGACAGCCTCGCCTCGATGCTCTACAGCGATCGGGTGGCGCGCTCGTACCGCGAGACGGCCGGCGATACGGTCCATGACGTGATGCTGCTGATCGCCTACGGCCGCTCGCAGAGCGACACGCTCCAGCTCCACCGCCCGGAAACCTGCTATCCCGCCACCGGCTTCGCCGTCACCTTCCATCAGCTGACCGAGCTGCCGATCGCGGACGGCGTGTCGCTGCCGGCGGTGATGCTCACCGCCGAGGCGGGCGACCGCGTGGAGGATATCATCTATTGGACGCGGCTCGGCGAGAAGATGCCGCGGACGCTGACCGAACAGCGCGTGCAACGGTTCGAGACGGCGCTCCACGGCTATATCGCGGACGGCGTGCTGGTGCGCGCCTCGATGATCCGCCACCCCGACGATGCGCCGGTGTTCCCCGTGCTCGGGGAGTTCATGCGCGCGATGGTGTTGGGGATGAAGCCGGCGAACCGCCCCGCGATGATCGGCGACACCTTCGCGCGGCGGCTCCCCGCCTGATCACCCCGCCCATCGCGCCCTGAGCTTCTCGGCCATCTCGCCGAGGAACGGGTACGGCTCGCCCGAAAGATACGACGCGCGGTGCGATCGCCCGCGCGTGCCGATCGCCGGATCGCGTTCGAACGCCGCGCATTGCGTCGACAGCGCCGCCGCGATGCTCGCCGGGCGGATATCGTCGAGCGCGGTGAGATTGTCGTGCGCCGCCGCCATCGACTTGAAGGCATAATCGTTCGTCACGGTGAGCAGCCCGAAATGCGCCATCTCCAGCGGCGGATAGCTGGGGTGCGGCGACGCCATCAACGACAGGCCGACCGCACTTTCGCGCAGCATCGCGGCATAGTCCTGGAGCGAGAGCTTGCCGACCGCGCGCAGCTCCACGCCATTGCCCAGCGCGACCGGCTTGTGCGCGGCGCCGGCCGAGACCAGCTCCCATTCCGCCGCGCCGGGATAGCTCTCCGCCCAGCGCCGCAACCCCGCGACCACCGCCGGGAAACAGTTGCGCGCCACGCCAGGCCGGCCATAGACCAGCATCCGCCTGCGCCGCCGCTCGCTCCCGTCGGGCAGCAAGGGGCGCAGCGAGCCGGACAGGGTCGGCTCGATGACGAAGGTCTCGGCCGACGAGATGCCCATCGCGGCGACATAGCGCGCCAGTTCACCGCTGTTGTAGATCGCCCACCAGTCGCCGAACCCGTTCATCCCGCGCCACGCCACCAGATGCGTCGAGGAATAGGGGTAGAAGGCCGGCTCGAAATCCTGGCAGATGTAGAGATAGGGCAGCGCCCGCCCCCCGGCGACCGCCGCCTGCGCCGCGACGAGCGATTGCAGGTTGAGCACCGTCCACCAATTGTAGCCGACGAACACGTCGCGCGCGCGAACCGGCACCTCGGGCACGTCGGCGACGCGCCACATCACCTCCACGGCGGCAGGATCCAGCCCGACCCGTCGACATGCGCCGTCCACCACGGAGCGATCCGCGATCGCGCCGTGATCGTCCACCATTACGCGCGCACCGGCGTCGGTAGCCTGCGCCAGCCGCAGGAACAGCTCGATCCCGGTCGTGACGCCGCCGAACGCCACCGCCGGGTCGATCGTCGGTATCACCAGATTGAGCCGTGGCCGGGGATCGGGATCGGCGGTCACAGCGTAATCGTGCAGCGTGCGATTCTCCTGCGGCGGCCCTTCCAGCGCGCCGCGCGCGGCGATCACCGCCGCGCGCAGCCGCCGGGGCATCAATCGCTTCAACCGTTCCCGCATGGCTTCTTTCGTCGACCTCCACTCCAAACCGGCCGCGCGGCGCATCCGGGCCGCGGCAAGATCGCTCCTTGCCACGGCAGGCTATAAACACAGCTTAAGGTAAAGCTACTGTCCGGCGAACCGCATCGCTCGGCGTCAGGCCTGCGCGCCGATCCGCGCCCGCCCGGCCGGACGGCGGCGCAGCATTCCGGCGATGGCGAAGAAGCCGGCGATCATCAGCGCCCATGTCCCCGGCTCCGGCACGTCGGAAAGGAAGAACAGGTCGATCAGCGACTTGCCCTCGCGCTCGTCCCCCGGCGCGTTCGATACCGCCGCATCGTCGCGGACGCGGAAATCGAACAGCCGGCTGATCGAGACATCGTCCTGCGAATTGATCGTCGCGGCCAGCGCCTGCGCGAACACGTCGTCCTGCACGCGACTCGACGGCGCCCGGGTGGTGAGCCCCGCATCCTTCGCGAACTGCCACGCCACCCCCCTCGCCTCCCGCACCAGGCCAGCCTGCGCGATCGGATCGGTCGCCGTCGCGCTGCCGTCGACCGGGGGACGGGCCGCTTCCGTTGGGGCGCTGAGCACGATGACTTCCGCCGCCGCGACGTTGGGCACCACGGACGCCAGGATCAATCCCGCGAGCGAGAATCCCGGATGGCTGGATACAGGCCGCTTGCTCATACTCGTCCGATCGATTCAGGGCTAACCCTTTGGCCGGGCTTATGCAACCGCACCCGATCCGCGCATCTGTTCCGCGTTGGGTCATGCGCTCGATGGGTCAAGTTGCGCCCACGCCGCGCGCCGCTAGAACAATGCCATAGATCCACGAGGCTTAGATGAGCGCCCCTTCCATCCCGATCAGGAACAATCTGACGTTGGTCCGGCTGGTGCTCGCCTCGTCCGTCATCTGGACCCACGCCTTCTGGCGACTCACCGGCGACGATTTCAGGGACGGCTTCACGCCGTTCATCGGCCACCCGATCTCCTCCTTCGCGGTGGACGGCTTCTTCTTCCTCAGCGGATTCCTGGTCTATGCCAGCCTGCTGCGGCGCGGCAGCCCGTGGGACTTTGCGCGGGCGCGACTGGGGCGGCTGTGGCCGGGGCTTGCGGTGGCGGTGCTGCTGATCGTGCTGGCCGGCGCGTTCATCACCAGCGCCGCGCCGGCCGAATACCTGCGCGGCGACACCGCGCGCTTCGTGCTCGGCAACCTTTCGCTGACGAAGGGGCAATATACGCTCACCGGCATCCTCCACGACGGCGCGCCCGCCAACGTCAACGGATCGCTGTGGACGATCCCGTGGGAGGTGCGCTGCTATCTGGTGCTGTTCTTCGCCGCGCTGTTCGGCGTTGCCCGGCCCAAGGCGATCGTCCCGTTCCTGCTCGTCCCTTCGCTGATCTTCGCGCTCGCGCTGCACCTGCCGCCGGCGCAGGCGCTGCTGGAGCGCAGCGGCGGCCATGGGCTGGGCTATTACCTGCCGCTGATCGACCGGCTGTGGACGATGTTCGCGCTGGGCATGGCGGCGTTCCTCGTCTGGCCGTGGCTGCGTCTTTCATGGGCGATCGGCGCGGGGCTGGTCGTCGCGCTCATGCTCAGCGCGCACTATTTCCCCATCCCGCATCTGGATAGCGTCGTCACCGGCTATCTCGTGCTGCTCGCGGGATTCCGCACCGGCACGCTCTCCGCCGACTGGCCCGATTACAGCTACGGCATGTATATCTACGCCTTCCCGGTGATGATGGCGCTGACCGCGCTGTTCGCCTTCCGCTCGCCGCCGCTGCTGGCATTGTGCAACGCGCTCGCGACGCTGCCGCTGGCCGCGCTGTCGTGGCATTTCATCGAGCATCCGGTGCTGGAGAAAGTGCGCAAGCGCAACAAGCGCGTGGCGGTGGCCGCCTAGGAGCCCGCCCTATCGGGTGCGGGGAAGCGCGGCTTTTTCGTCGAGCAGCGCGGCAACCTCGTCCACCAGCCTTGCGCCGACCGGCCCGCGCGCGAAATGATCGCCGGCGAAGCGGCGCACGGCGGCACGGACCTCCGCCTGATCCTCCCGCGCCAGCGCTTCTATCACGGCGGCGGCAAACGCCTCCGCGCCGTCCGCGACGCTCAGCACGGCGGACGGCGCATGCTCCACCCCTTCCGCCCCGCAGGGAGTCGCGACCACCGGCACGCCATGCCCCAGCGCCTCGACCACCTTGATCTTCACACCGCTGCCGAACAGCAGCGGCGCAAGCGCCACGCGTGCGGTGCGATATTCAGCGGCGACGTCATCGACGAAACCGACGCGCTCCGCGCCGTCGGGCCAGTTCAATCCCGGCTCGCCCGCCACCTTGCCGAGCACGCGCAGCCGGGCCTCCGGCAATGACGCGCGCACGTGCGGCCAGACCTCATCCAGCAGCCAGCGGAGCGCCTCGACATTGGCGGCGAACGCGCCGCCGATGAACAGCGCCACCGGCGCCGGGGGCACGGACGTGGCGGGCGCGACGGCCTCGATCGTCATCGATACGGTGACGGCGCGCGTGTGCGGCGCGCGCGCGCGGACGAACGCCGCCTCGGCCTCCTTGATCGCGATGCACAGATCGGGCCGGGCGAGCGCGCGGGCTTCCTCCTCGACGATCGCCATGTCGAAATCGGTTTCGCGCCCCGCCTCCGCGAAGCTCGCCGCGCGCAACGCCACCACGTCGTGCATCAGCAGCGCGGTCGGCGGCGACGGGTCGAGCCGGTCGAACAGGCCGACGACATTGAAATAATTCGCGATCAGCAAGTCCGCCGGATGGGCGCGCAGGCGGCGCGCGGCCCAGGCCAATGCGCGCGGATCGGGTGGGGAGAGCCAGCCACGCGTCGCCGCGCCGCGCTTCCGGAACGCGCGCGCCAGCCGTTCGCGCCAGCGCCGCCAGTCAGTAGAATAAAGGTGGCCGCCGATCCGCCACGCGCCGCGCACGACGATCGCGGCATAATCGCGGCGATAGCGGTCGAGCGTGCCGACCGGCACCCTCACCACGCCCGGCCGATGCACGCCGAGCAGCAGCAGCTCGACCGCCGCTCCCGCGTCGCCCAGCATCCGCGCCACCTGCGCGCAATATTCGGAACTGCCCAGCGCGACGGTCGCGACGTCGATGTCGCTGACGATGCAGATACGCACGCCGGACAGACGACGCCCATCGCATTCCGGCATTCCTTCGCACCTCCCGGCCTCGCGGGAGCGCTTGCCACATCGGGCCGCGCAATGGCAAGGAAGCCGCCGATGGAGCCGGCCCCCCCACCGCAACCGCAACCGCCCGTTTCCGACATGCGGGCGCGCGCGGCGACCGGCGCGTCGATACTGGTGCTGGTCAACCTCGTCAGCCGGGGGTTGGGGATCTTCAGCATCGCGGTGCTGGCGCGCCTGCTGACGCCCGACGATTTCGGCATCGTCTCACTGGCGATGATCGTCGTCGAATTCGCGCAGATGCTGACGGATTTCCAGTTGATCAACGCGCTGGTCCGGCATCCCGCCCGCGACGAGCATCTCTATGCGACGGCGTTCACGATGGCGATCCTGCGCGGGCTGGTGACGGCGGCGGGGATCGCGCTGGCCGCCGTTCCGGCCGCGCTCATCCTGCACAGCGGCCACATTCGCGACGTGCTGCTCGTGCTCGCGATCGTTCCGTTCATCGATGGCCTGCGCAGTCCCCGGATGGTCGATTACCTGCGCGAGATCGATTTCTCCCGCGACGTGACGGTGACGATGATCGGCCGTGTCACCGGGCTGGTGGTGATGGTCGTCACGGCGTTGCTGACCCACAGCTATTGGGCGCTCGTCGCCGGCACCGTCTCGGCAAGCATCGCGATGTGCGCCGCGACGCATTTGTTCAAGCCCTTCGCCCCGCGCTTCGGGCTGCGCGACTATCGGTTGTTCCTCGGCTTCGGCGGCTGGATGTCCATCGCGGCGGTCACCAATTACGCCAGCTCCAAGCTGGACGGCCTGATCGTCGCCGGGCATTTCAGCATCGCGCGCTTTGGCCAGTATAATCTCGGCGTGCAGATCTCGACGATCGTGACCAACCAGCTCGCCGATCCGTTCCAGCGGGCTGTTTTTTCCACCCTCTCCTCGATCCACGGCGATCTCCAGCGCCGGCTGGCCGCCTATCTCCAGGCGCAGGAGACGATGCTGGGGCTGCTCCTGCCGGTCGGCCTGGGGCTGATGCTGGTGGCGCACGAGGCGATCATCGTCATCGCCGGGCCGAAATGGACCGGCGCGATCATCGTGATGCAGTTCCTCGCCCCGCCGATGGCGCTTGCCACCGTCACCGTCGCGGCGCAGGCGCTGCTGATGGCGGAGGGCGACACGCGCACCGTGTTCGTCCGTAACCTGATAACGATGGCGGTGCGTGTCTCCGCGCTGTGGATCGGGATCGTATGGTTCGGGCTGATCGGCCTGCTGGTGGGCGCGGTGCTCAGCGGCCTGTTCTACCTGTTCATCACCCTCCACCTCGTCACCCGGCGCTATCACATCTCCCCGCTCACCTTGTTCCGCAACACCAGCCGCGTCCTCGCCGCGACGGGCGCGATGGTCGCGGCGGTGTCGCTGCTCGGCTGGGCGATCGGGACGCCGCCGGACCATGATTTCATCCGCAACCTGATCGTGCTGGTCGCCAAGGCGCTGGTCGGCGGCTGCGTCTATATCGGCGTGCTCGCGTCGCTGTGGCGGATGAAGGGCCGGCCCGCCGGGTTCGAGCGCTTCTTCCTCGAATTCCTCATGCGGACGACAACGCCGCTGCGCCGCCGGCTGATGCCGCGCCGTTCCTGATCGCGCGGCTCAATAGCCGGCGATCCACTCCGCGCGCCGCCGCCAGATCGCGCGCCACTTGTCGCGCGCGCCGGGCTTCATCGCCATCGATCCGGCGACGCGCAATCCGGCCCACAGATAAAGGAGCCCGGTAGCGCACCGCACCGCAAGCGGCCGCCAGTGCTTGCGGATCAGCGTCGTGCGGCCGCGCATCACCTTCACCACCTTGTCGATGGTCGAGACTTCCGACGCTCCACCGTAATGAACGATCGTCGCGGCAGGCGTGATGCCCGGCCGCGCGCCCAGTTGCGCGGCGCGCAGGCACAGGTCCGCCTCCTCGGCATACATGAAGAACGCCGGATCGAAGCCGCCCAGCCGTTCCCACAACGATCGGTCGATCATCAGGAAGCAGCCGGTGACGATATCGACATCGCGCTCGCAGCTCCGATCCCAGCCGCCATAGCCTTCGGGATTGAACAACGCGCTGCGCTTCGCGATCGCGGTCAGCCCGAAGACCGAGCAGGCGAGGCTCCACAACGATATCCTGCCCCAGCACGAGGTGGGATTGAGGCTATGGTCGGGAAACAGCGTCCGCCCGCCCCAGATGCCGCGCTCCGGCGTCCGCTCGGCGAACGCCCATAGCGCGCCGGTGGCGTCATCGAGATGGATGGTGTCGGGATTGAGCAGCAACAGCCTGCGCCCGCGCGCGAGCCGGGCTGCCTCGTTGTTCGCGGCGGCGAAGCCCTTGTTCTCCCGAGAACGGATCAGCTGCACCTGCGGGAAATTCCCGGCGATCGCTTCGGCCGACGAATCCTTCGAATCATTGTCGATGACGATCATCTCGAAATTGATCGGCGGCGCGAAACGATAAAAGCTCTCGATCGCCTGCACCGTCAATTCGCGGGTATTATAGCTTATCAGGATAACCGAAAGGTCACAGCGTTGACCGTCATCTGTCATCGGTTCGACCGCCATGCCTTCACTGCAAGGCGACCTCGCCCTGAACGCTTCACATTGCGCCGAAACTAAAAACCCGGCCGGCGGGTGTCAACGTGTTCGCCGGCAGCGGCGGGCGCGTTCGCGGGGGCCAGCCGTGGCAACCGTCCCGAATCTGGACCGGCGCGGCGTGCGATACAGGCGGGGACAGCGCCGCGTGCGGCCACTTAATGCTTTCCTTTTTCGCCCCGGCACGCCAACGATGCGGCACGTCGGGCGGCCATGAGAATGGACGACCACCCATTCGACTGTTGCACGAAGCGAGGGGACAAGTGCGATCGTTCTGGCGACGCAAGCGCCAACCCGCCCAACGCGCCGCCGTGCTGGGCAGCTATACCTCGCCCGGCTTCTGGCAGCGCCATCGCATCAAGCTGCTGGCGCTCGTCGCTTTCTATTCGTGGTTCGTCGGCATGTTCTATGCCGTCACCACCACTTATTTCCTCGTCCAGCTCTGCGCGCCGCTTGCGCTCATCGCGCTGCTGATCATCTGGCTGCTGCCAGACGCGGGCTGGGCGCCCACGCGCGCCATGTCGCAGGCGATGTTCGTGTTCCTGGCGGTCGTGATGTGCTGGCCGGACTATATCGGCATCGATCTGCCCGGACTGCCGTGGATCACCCTGTCGCGGCTGGTGGCCCTTCCACTCACCGGGCTGTTCCTCGTCTCGCTCTCGATCTCCGCACAGTTCCGGCACGACCTCGCCGAGACGCTGGCCGCCGTGCCGTGGGTATGGCGGCTGCTGACGGCATTCGCGGTGATCGCCTTCCTGTCGGTATTATGGTCCACCAGCATCAGCATATCGGCCAACAAATTCAGCGTCGCGCTGTTCAACTGGTTCGTGGTCTTCTTCGTCGCGGTCTATGTTTTCCGTACGCCGGGGCGGCTTCTCACTTTCGCCTACCTGTTATGGGGCTCGCTGATCTTCGTCAGTCTGATCGGACTGGTCGAATGGCGGCTCGGCCATGTGCCCTGGTCAGGGCATCTACCGTCGATTTTCACGATCCAGGACGAAACCGTCACACGCATCCTCGCCGGATCGGTGCGCTCGGCGGTCGGCGCCTATCGCGTTCAGAGCAAGTTCTCGGGGCCGATCGGGCTGGCCGAATTCTACGCCTTCGCCCTGCCGTTCCTGCTGCATTTCGCGCTGACCCACCGCAGCCTTGTCGTGCGCATCGCGGCAGTCGCGTCATTCCTGCTGTCGATCAAGCTCATCTCGCTCACCGATTCGCGGCTCGGCATGGTCGGCCTGTTCCTGTCGATGCTGTTCTACCTGCTGTTCTGGGGCGCACGGCACCGCCGCCTCCACCCCAACAGCCCCGTCGGAACGATGGTCGTGCTCGGCTATCCCGCGGTCTTCATCGGCTTCATTCCGGCGACCTTCTACATCGGCCGCCTTCGCCACCTGATCTGGGGATCGGGCGCCGAGCAAGCCAGCACCGATACCCGCGTGGAACAGATCCATGTCGGCCTTCCGAAGGTTTTCGAGCGCCCGTGGGGCTGGGGCATCGGACGCGGCGGTGACACGCTCAATATGGATTCGATCGACAATTATTATCTGTCGGTCGCGCTGGAATATGGCGTCGTGGGTTTCGTGATCTATTTCACGATGTTCGGCATCGCGGTCTTCAACGGCCTCAAGCGCGCGATCACCTTCCCGGAGGGCGAATTGGCGCTGATGGTGCCGCTGACCATCGCGCTGATGAACTTCATGGTCGTCAAGCTGACGTTCAGCCAGCAGGACACGCATGCGCTGGTCTTCGCCATGCTCGGCGCGCTGGTCGCCTGTTGCTGGCGGTTCGACCGGGAAACCGCGGCGTCCGCACACCCCTGACGGGTGACGAATGCCGCGATTTCTCCAGAAGCCGGACGCCGGGAGCCGCAGTCAGGCGTAGGCGCCGGCTGCATCGAGGCCGGTGGTCGGCCGCGCCGCCCCACCGAGGTCGAACGCCAGCCCGTGCGTCGCGACCCGCCCGCGCGCCGGACTGCCCGACTGGAGGCGATAGTCGCCGCCCCCGACGCCATAGGTGGTCGCGGCGGTCATCGACTTGTTGTTCACGAACAGCGGATCGTTGTTGACGCTGAGGCTGGTGCCGAGCGAGGCGCGCCGGCCGGGATAGAGCGGCGAGAACCCGCCGCCGGTCGATGAGCTATCTGCCGAACACGAGATCGAGAACTCGCCCTCGCTGCCGACGCCGTGGCTATAGGCAAGCTGCCCGGTGCGGTTGGGCGCTTCGTCCGTCATGCCAAGGCCGCCGCCGACATAGATATCCGCCTTGGTGTTGAGCTGCGCGTGGATGTTGCCGACGCAGCGCATCAGCCGGTGCTTGCGGCGGTTGTTGGTCGTCGCGCCCTCGTCGTAGAACAGATTCGACCGGCCCGTGCCGGCGCATCCGGTGATGGTGTTGTGCGTCACGATCGTATGCACGGTGTCGCCGAACTGATTGTCCGACGAGATGCGCAGCCCCGGCGCGCCGTTGGCATGGCCGCCGATGATCTCGGCGAGGTTCTGGACGAAGACGATCCCGGTCATCACGTCGCCGATCGCCCCGGCCGATATCGCCAGCGCCGGGCCATAGGCGTTCATCAGCAGGAAGCG
>MKSU01000029.1 GCA_001897375.1 Sphingomonas sp. 67-36
TGCGGTTCGGCGGGGGGATCAGGGCTGACTCCATGAGCAGCACCAATCCTACCCGACTGACCGAGCATATGGGACCATGCGAGGCGACGTGCCCCGCCTCGATCCTTGCGCTGCTCGGGCCAGCGGACCACCCTTATGCGCTCGACTGGCGACGACGCTGCTTCGTCTCGCTCCGCCGGCGCGCGCGCCCGCTCGATACCGGCATGCGGATTCGCTTTCCCGAGCCGATGACGTTCACCGACGGCCATGTCGGTCAGGAGTTCGTCGTCGAGCGAACCGGCAACACGATCCGCTTGCGGGACGCAGGGACGGGTGGGCGTTACCGGGTCGCCGGCCTACGCGAGCGTCGTTGGATGCCCGTGCTGCGGACCATTGTCCATTCGGTAGCATTCACCCCGCGACCGTGAGGCGAGGGCAAACTCAAGTCGCCGACACTCTGCTTATCCTGACTTTTTTATCGGCCCGGCGCCGCGTCTGGATCAACGCCGTCTCCATACTGTGCTGAAAATTCCGGCATTCTGAGTGACTGACCGCCGGACACGCGGCGGCACGTCTCAGCTCGTCGCGCATGGCTGCCAGCCTCCTTATCCTCGCGTCCAACTCGTCGGCTTTTGCGGCGAGGACTTGCCGATCAAGGGATATCTCACCGCCGCGCCCGATGAATGCTGCAATCTCGATAAGGGAAAAGCCGACATCACGACCCAACGCGATAAGCGCCAGTCGTCTGAGCACGGCAGGCTCGAACATGCGGCGTAGGCCGCGCCTGCCGACTGACACGATTAGGCCGCGGTCTTCGTAATAGCGAAGAGTTGAGGCCGGAAAGCCCGATTGCCGAGCTACCTCAGCAATGTCCATCATCACCACTTGACCTCAAGTTGACTTGAAGTGGCAAGGTGCTCGCTGTGGGCTTCAGGGGCAAGTGGAGGTAAGAGCGCTGTGACCATCGAAATCCAATCGACCGATCTTGATACGGCGGAAATCAAAATACGACCGCCCCTCCTGTTCGCTGCCGCACTGGCGCTTGGCGTCGTGCTGGATCACTTGCTTCCTTTGCCGATCGGCATCTCTCGAAGCGACGGATTGGTCCACAAGCTCGCTCCCGCAATAATTATCCTGCTAGGTGTTGCTGTAGCCGTCGCAGGTATCCGCAATTTCTCGCGCGCGGGCACGCCGGTACCCGGCAACCGGCCGGTTCGGTCTGTTGTCACGACGGGGATACACGGCTGGAGCCGCAATCCCATTTATGTCGGAATGATCCTGCTCTATATAGGCATCGGGATCGCGGTGCGGAGCCCTTGGGTTCTCGGGCTTGCGTTATTCATCATCATCTTGCTGCGTTACGCCGTCATCGCTCGCGAGGAGCGCTACTTGGAACGACGTTTCGGCGACGCCTACCGTGACTACAAGCAACGTGTCCGGCGCTGGTTTTAGGTTCTCACAGGCCGAGTCTAGCCTTCGTGTTCAACCGGTAGCGTTGCCGCCGCGGCCGTAAGGCCAGCGCGGAGCTCGGACTCCGTCGCCCTCTTTGAGAACATCGTTCAGTCGGAGTAGAAGATGCCGCGACAGCGGGATGATAGGTTGTGAGCGCTTCACTCTACGATCCGATAAACTGTTACAAGCCGGTGGCAGAAAACATCGGCATCGTGGATGGCCCGTTCGAGTATTTCACGGTCGCAGGCATTCGAATGCCGATGCCGTTTACCACTCGTATGACCGTTGTTCGGATTGCCAATGGTGATCTGGTTTTGCACTCGCCTATCGCATTCGATGAGCGGCTGGCGGCTGAGCTTCGGAAGATGGGCACCGTCCGGCACCTGATTTCGCCAAATCAATGGCATTATGCGCATATCGGGGAGTGGCAGGTGGCGTTTCCTGACGCGCTTGCGTGGGCGTCGCCTGGAGTCCGCCGACGGGCGCATGCCCGGAAAATCGTGGTCAGATTCGACCGCGATCTACAGCCGGCACCACCCGACGAGTGGCGAACCGAGATCGATCAGACGCTCATTCCAAGTGGCATTTTCAGCGAGTTCGTTTTCTTCCACGAGATGTCCCGAACGCTCATCCTCACTGACACGATCATGAACATGGACTTGCACAAGCTGGACGAGCCATGGCGCAGCGCCACCAGGCTCGCTGGCATGTACCATCCGCATGGCCAGCTCTTCTTCGGCGTGCGGATTTCGCTGCTATTTCGCTACGCTAGAGCCAAGGCCGCTTTCCAAAAGATCCGCTCGTGGCAGCCCCAGCGCATCCTGCTCAGTCACGGTCGATGCTTCGAGGCGAAGGGCGAGGAGGTCACGCAGCGGGTGTTCGGTCGGGAGTGAAAACTGCGCCGCCCCAGCGTCGATGCTGCTCCGAGGCCTTTCTCCGGTGCGCGCAGCATCGACACGGGGCTAACCAGAACCAGCAAAGAGGTCGTCATGTCCGATGATGCCGCGCCGATCGACGCGGCGCGACGCGCGCGTTTGTGCAACCGACGAGATGCCGACCGGGTCGCCGAGCAGCTTTGCCAGACAACTCTCCGCCGCATGGCCGTCGTCCGCACCACATCGCGGCTCCAGCCCTACCGGGTCGTTGATGGTCCGACCGCCGACGACGGGGCAGTCGAAATGGAGGTCATCGTCCTTTGACCGCCGCGCCTCACGAGGTCAGACCGGCGTCCAGAAAGACGCTGGGAGGGCTGGGCGCTACCGGATTTCTGGCCTGCGCGAGCGCCGTTGGATGTCTGTGCGGCAGACGATCGTGCACCCGGTGGTCTTTACGCCGCGAATTCGATCCCCGAGGGACAGGCATGGTAGCCATCACCCCACGGCGGCTACTAGTTTGGTTGGGGCGGGGCGCCCGAGAACGGTCGCCTCTACCTCTACCGCTGGTTACGCAGTCAGGTGCTGGAACAAGATCGATCCACCGATTGCTACTAGTGCAAGGCCGCCGAGTAGGCCGGCATAACGTCCAAGATACGGCCCCATATGTTTGCCAAGCATGACTCCGCCCGTGGCGACGATTGTGGTGATGCCGCCGATAATGAGGCAGGCGATCCAGACATTCACATCCATGAGCGCGAGCGAAATGCCGACTGCCGCCGCATCAATGCTGGTAGCGATGGCGGTTGCTGCCAAGCGCCAATAGTTCACCTTCGGGGTCGGCTGAGCAGGCAGCTCATCCTTAATTACGGCGGCCTCGCGAACCATATAAGTACCGACCGCTAAAAGCAGGCCGAACGCTACCCAATGATCGTAATCAGCAATCCAGTCGTTGAGTAAATAGCCGAGAAAATAGCCAATCGCCGGTGTGATCGCTTCAAAGAAGCCAAAGACCATCCCGACGCGCAAAGCCTCCCTCCACCGGCTCTTTTGGTCTACGGCGCCTCTGCCAAGCGATGCAGCGAATGCATCAACGGACAGGCTCGCGCCCAAAGCGCCAAGCGTCAAAATCCCAGCCATGCTGTTCAAACTCGGGGCCAACAACCAACAAACGCACACATCCCCGGCCACACATAGGGACAGCGCGTCGTTGGTCTTGCTGAGCAAACGCTCGTTTGCTGCCACCGCCACGACCCCGAAAGATCAAGCGTGTTGACGATGGCCCCGCTAGAAGCGGGTAGCTACTCCCCAAGAGCGAAGCCACGACTTAGTGTGTTGCCGTAATCGGATCAACCCCGCCGGATTTCCAATTTCTCAGAGTGGTGCCATTGAGGGTAAGTACCCCAACAGCGGCGTGATCGCGTGGCACCCCGAATAATTGGTTGTTCGAGCAGCGTTCGCTGCCAACCTATGGAGCGTGGACGCCGATGTGACTTGTACCAGCAAAGAGGTCGTCATGTCTGATGATGCCGAGCCGATCGACGCCGCGCGCCGCGCGCGTCTGTGCAACCGACAAAATGCCGACCGGGTCGCCGAGCAGCTCTGCCAGGCAACCCTCCGCCGCGTCGCCGTGGGCCGCACCACGTCGCGGCTCCAGCCCTATCGGGTCGTCGATGGCCCGACCGCCGAGGACGGGACGGTCGAGATGGAGGTCGTCGTCCTTTGACCGCCGCACCTCACGAGGTCAGGTCGGCGTCCAGAAACCAGGACGGCCCTTCCGTGAACTCCGCTGACGCATCGACCAGCGGGCCATCGGGACATTCCGCAACATAGGGGTTCACCAACGGGATCGTCGGCTCCATCCGGCGGAACAGGCCAACCGCGGTCTGCGCGCGCGCCAGCGTCAGGCTCTCGAGCCATTCGAGATCCTCGAGCATTCGGACGACGCCGCGGCCCGCCAGGCAGAAATAGAGGCAGCGCTGGAAATCATCGCATGGCGTGGCGAGGATGCCCGCCAAGCGCTTCTTGCCATCCGGCTCACAGGCGTGAACCCAGTCGATCGCCTCGCGAAGCTCCCGCGTCGCGTAATAGGCGTCCTCGGGCGCGACGCCGATCGCCGCGTTGGCGATCATCCGCCGCGTCGGCGAAATCCGCTCATCGGTGCCCGCATCACGCAGCGTGATGTCGAGGTCGAATGTTCCAACATGATCGATCGTCGCCATGATCCGATCCCCTTTCCGGCCGCAAACATAACAAGAACGCAGACCGACGCCAATCGCGCGCTCCATGTTCTGCGCGGCGGTCAGCAGGCCGAAGTCTACCGAAAGTCGGCCCGCGAGCTGTCGAGCCTGGCAGCCTCGAAGGGGAGGGGGAGGGGCTCCGGCGATCCAGCAGGGAGAGTTCGCATGGCCATGTTCCCCTCAACGCCGCAGCCGCAGGACACGCCGTGGGGCGCGCCGCAAAGCGCCGATCAGCTCCTGCCCGGCATCTGGCTTGTCGAAACCGCCTCGCACGGCGGCTTGATGCTGTCGGCCGCGCGCCAGGGCGCGATGCCCGACGCGCTGCGCCGCGAGGACGGTATTTACGAGGAGGATTGCGACTGGGCGCTGCCGGTGCTCGGCTTCGAGGCCGAGTTCGCGCTGGCCGCTCGGACCCCGGCGGGCTGGGTGCAGCTCGCGCACGACACCGCCCGTATGTGGCATCCCGATGCGTATATGGCGTTTACCGGAACGACGCTCACGCCGTCGGACAGCTATGTCCTCAAGGAACGCGAGGCCTATCGCGAGCGCATCGGCAGGATCGTGGTCCGGAGTGCCTACGGATCCTGGGCGGACTGGGTGCCCGAGGGCAAGACCGGTGTCGTCGGAGCACCGCTCGAAGGCGTCAATCATCTGGCGCAGCCGCGCTATGGAGCGGCCACGTACCGCGGCCTGTGCGATGCCGCAGCCTACGACGCGCGCTCGCGCCCCGTGGCCTTCGACGAGCTCGGGGTCGAACTGCTCGATGAGCCCAGCACCGTCGCACCGGCGGCGTGATGCCGATCGCCATCGTCGTCGGTCTGCCGCACCTGTCGGCGGGGCCGATCCTGTCGCGCGCGCTCGCGCTGCGGTGCCCGCTGCTCGTCTCGGCCAATGCGCTGTCGCGCTGGGCGATGCGGCGAGGTGTTCGCGAGTGGGCAGGGTGGCGACTGGCGCCGCTCGCCAACCTGCCCGAGCGCGCCGACTGCATGCTCGACAGCGGCGGCTTCACCGCGCACGTCACCTATCGCGGCTTTCCCTGGACGATCGCGCAATATCTCGATCTCGCCGCCGCGTATCCGTTCCGCCTGTTCGCCAGCCTCGACTACCCGGCCGAGCACGAGATCGCCGGCGACCGCGCGGCGGTGCGCGAGCGGATCTCGCGCACGATCGCGGCAAACCGCGAAACGCGGCGCCAGGCCGAG
The DNA here is from genome assembly GCA_001897375.1 of Sphingomonas sp. 67-36. GTDB lineage: Bacteria > Pseudomonadota > Alphaproteobacteria > Sphingomonadales > Sphingomonadaceae > Sphingomonas. Next base: position 5,746 of record MKSU01000029.1, read on the forward strand.
GACCGCGGCCTTGAAGATCGGCTCATGCCGGTGCTGCAGGGGCGCACACCCGAAGACTTCGAACGCTGCGCCGACGCCCTGGCGTGGTCGATTGTGCCAGGGCGAACGATCGGCGTCGGTAGCATGTGCCGGCGCCAGACGCGCGGCCCCGACGGACTCGTCGCGGTGCTCGAGCATCTTGATCGCGTGCTGCCTGCGCGAGTCCGGCTCCACGCGTTCGGCGTGAAAGGCGACGCGCTCCCTTATCTTCGGCATCTCGAACACCGCGTCGTCAGCATCGACAGCCAGGCCTATGGAGTCGCCGCCCGCCGCGATGCGCACCGTCGCGGGGTGCCGAAGACCGATCGTGTCGTCGCCAGGCACATGACCCGCTGGGTCGAGGCGCAGACACGCGCTGCGACAGCGCGAGGCCAGCGGCTGCCGCCCTTCGCCGTGCCGACGCCCGATCCGATCATCACCGTTCCCCGCGAGTCGGCGATCGCGCGGGCTCGCCAAGAGATCAACGATCTGATCGAGTCCGGCGATCTCGACCACGACGACATCGTCGAGAGCTGGATCGAAGCCTGGGCGGCCGACCTGCCGCTCGAAGAGCACGACTGACAGAGGGAAGGGGGAGGGAGCGGGTGGGCGCGAGATGGCGCTCGCAGCGACAGGAACCTGCGGCCATGACCTACGATGTGGCATTCCGCCACCAGCAGGCGCTCGACCCGAGCGCGCTCTCGACGATCGGTGCTTCGCTTCACGCGATCGGCGCAGCCGTGAGGGACTGCCGCAACGCCGGGGTCGATGCCGAGACCGACCCTGCCGTCGTGCTGTTCGTGCGGCATCTCGCGCGCCTAACCGAAGGCCAGCCCGATACCATGGTGCTTCGCCGGGCGTGCATGGACCGCATCGCCGCGTTGCGGCGCTTTCCGGCGCTGCAGGTGCTGGCGATCCGCGGCGTCGCCCACGACGAACCTGCGAAAGCGCGGTTCCACGCCGATGGGCGCGCGGCAATGCGCCGCCTCGCCGAGGCACTTGGCCTCGATCCGTCGCGCTACGACATCCGGTCGAATCGTGCCGGCCCCGCCGTCTCGGGCGAGATCACGCTCCATGGCGAGGAACTGTGGGTGCAGCTCAGCCTCGGCGCGATGGGGCCGGACAACGAGGTCTGCTACCGGCGTGTGCGCGATCGCCACGACCATTGCGGCGAGCGCAACCATTGGGCCTCGGTCCGCGCGCTGCTCGCCCCCGACCGCTTCGCCGCGACGCTGCGCAGGGACCTCGGCCTCTCGTCGGCGGCGACCGAGCCGGTCCATCTCTTCGCGTGACGCGCTCGCCGCGCGGCGCGCCATCTTCACGGAGTTCCTGCCATGAACGTCCCCGCGGCGCTGCCGCCGCTTGCCTTCGACCCAATGATCCTCACCGCGATCACGGACGGTGCCTGGGTCGTCTTCAACCTCTCGTCGGGCAAGGATTCGAGCGCGGCGACGTTCGCGACGATGAAGTTCCTCGATTCCGTCGGTCATCCTCGCGACCGGCGGCTGGCGATCCATGCCGACCTCGGCCGCGCCGAGTGGGGCTCGACAGCCGCGATGGTCGAGCGGATCGCGGCGCTGGCCGGTCTGCCGCTGACGACTGTTCGCCGGCGGGCCGGCGACCTGTTCGCGCGCTGGCACCAGCGGTTTGAGGCCGGCAAGGCACGCTACGAGGCGCTCGAGACATACAATCTGATCGGTCCGTGGTCGAACGCCGGGCTCCGCTTCTGCACCTCGGAACTGAAAGCCCAACCGATCGGCCAGGCGCTGTCGCGGATGCTGCGCGGAGCGACCATCATCAACGTGCTCGGCATCCGGCACGACGAGAGCGAGGCGCGGGCGCGAACGCCGATCGCCAAGGCAGATCATCGTTTCGCAGCGTCGGACAATGCCGCCGGCACGCGCATGCTGGTCTGGAATCCGATCGTCGGCTGGTCGAGCCAAGACGTCTTCGAGGCGCATGCCGCGCTCGGGATCCCGCTGCACGAGGCCTATACGGTCTATGGCAGCTCCCGCTTGTCGTGCCGCTACTGCGTCCTGCAGTCGCTGGCCGACCAGCGTGCAGCCGCCGCGGCGCCCGAGAACCGCCAGGCCCTGATCGACCTCGTGACGCTTGAAGCGCGTTCGACCTTCTCCTTCCAGCCGACCCGCTGGCTCGGCGACGTCGCGCCCGACCTGCTTCCCGCCGATCTCCGCGAGGCACTCGTTCGTGCCAAGATCGACGCGCGGTCGCGTCGGCTGGGTGAGGCCAGCCTGCCCGCAGCCCTTCGCTTCCAACGAGGCTGGCCGCCGCGCTTGCCGACGATGGCCGAGGCGCGGGTCATCGCTGACGTCCGCGCTCAGCTGCTGGCGCGGCATGCGCTCGCCAACCTTTATCCCAGCCCGCGTGCCATCCTCGCCAGGTTCGCCGAGCTGCGCGCGCGGAAGGCGGCATGAGCGATGCCTGTGTCGGCAGCGGGTCTCGCCGGGCACGACCGGTTAAACATCAAGCAGGAAGGACTACCGGCATGGCCGATCGCGCTTCAGCATCCATTCGTATCGGCGGCGTGCTTGCACGCGTCCTCGTCGATGCGCTTATTGCGACAATCGCGCGGGAGGGGGGCTTCGCCGGATGGGACGAGACCCCGATCGACGCAGCCACGCTCGAACGCAAAGGGTCGCTTGAAGTGTGCGGCTACGAACTCGCCGGGGGCGTCTTCGACGAACTCGAGGCTTTTTGCGTCGAGCACGGGCTTGCCTTCATCCGTACATCGGGAAGCTGCCCAGGCGCGTTCGGGCCCGAGCGGGTCGTCTACAAGGGCGCAGGGGAGCCGGGTCATTTCGCCTTGGACGAGGATGACCGGGTGGTGATCGACCGCTCGACGATGGAAGCGCTGGGCACCCTCGAGGCGGCGCGCTGCTATTTCGACGCCGCCGATTTCGAGCCGCCCGAACTCACCGTGGCCCGACGCGCCCGACGATCCGGCTAAGAGCAGAGACTGGCGCGCGAGCAATCAGCTTGCAAAACATCATCTGTCGGACTAGATAGCTGACTAGTCAGAGTGAGGAAAGCAGGTATGACCAGATGGGCAGTTCAGGACGCAAAAGCGCGGTTCAGCGAAATGCTCGACACCTGCCTGCGCGACGGTGCTCAGGTCGTCACAAAACGAGGAGCTGAAGCTGCGGTGCTCGTCCCGATCGCTGAATGGGAAAGGTTGCAGACGGGCGCGCGTCGGAGCCTGAAGGCGCTTCTCCTCGCCGACACCCCGCGCGCCGATCTTGCGATTCCCGCCCGAGGCGCAAGCCGCCGTCGCGCCGCCCTCAACCTTCGCTGATCCGATGTACTTGCTCGATACAAACGTCGTGTCGGAGTTGCGGCGAGCTAAGCCCCACGGTGCGGTACTCGCATGGCTTGAACGAGCAGACGATGCCGACCTTCACTTGTCGGCGATGACCGTTGGCGAGATCCAGGCGGGTATCGAGATCACGCGCGAGCAGGACGCTTCTAAGTCGGCCGAACTGGAAAGCTGGCTCGAAGAGGTTTCGAGCGGCTACCAGATCCTGGCCGCCGACGCGCCGGTCATGCGACAATGGGCTCGCTTCATGTACCGTCGTTCGGACACGTTGATTGAGGATGCCGTCATCGCCGCGACCGCACAGGTCCATCGGCTGATCATCGTGACGCGCAATGTTCGCGATTTTACTCCTTTCGGCGTCGAGACGCTCGATCCGTTCAAGCCTCTCGGTCGCTGACCGTTCGACCCTGAGCGGGCTTGCTACCGACTAGCGTTCGACTGTTGCGAGGACAGGCGAGCGTCCCTCGCTAGGCTAGACCGCCTGCTTTCGCGGCCCCATCACAGCATCGACTTGACAGTGGTGCCGCCATCGCCGCCGCGGCGCGATCCGCGCTGCCGAGTGATTTGACGAGTAAGTGGAGGGGGAGGGGGGCGGTGAGTCCGCGCCAAGTTGGTCCGTCGGGCATCGGAGAACGGCCATGGCAAGCGTCACCCCTCTGCCCCTTCCGCAGCCGAGCAACAGCGTACCGATCGGCCGCCACGCCACCGGCGCGCTCTCGATCGATCTCGACCGTTTGCTCGCCGGACGGCTGCTGATCCAGGGCAGCTCGGGCGCCGGCAAGAGCCGCACACTGCGGCGTATCATTGAAGAGGCCTTCGACTATGTGCTGACGATCATCGTCGATCCCGAAGGCGAATTCGGCAATCTCGCCACGCATATCGGGGCGACGTCGCTGCGCGCCTGCGAGCTCACAGCCGATGGCTTGACCGCCGCATCCGCGCGGGCCCGCGCACACCGCATCCCGCTCCATCTCGACCTGACCGACCTCGATCCCGACCAGCGGATCGTCAAGGCCGCGGCCTTCTTCGCCGGGCTGATCGGCGCGCCGCGCGAGCATTGGGCGCATACGGTCCTCGTCTGCATCGATGAAGGCCATCTGCTGGCGCCGCACCATGCCGGCTCGGCGCGCGACGCCGAGACCCGTCGCCTGGGCGTCGCGACGCTGACCGACCTTTGCGCGCGCGGGCGCAAGCGCGGGATCGCCCCGATCATCGCTACGCAGCGGCTGGCCAAGCTGTCGAGCTCGGTGACCTCCGAGCTGCAGAACTTCCTCGTCGGCCTGAACGTATTCGATCGCGACATCGCGCGCGCGGCGGACCTGCTGGGCTTCTCCAGCAGGGACGCCGAAAACCTGCGCAAGCTTGCGCCCGGCGAATTCTACGCGATGGGGCCGGCGATGGCGCCGATCCCGCTGCTCGCGAAGATCGATCCGACCATCACCGAGCATCTTGGCGCGACCCCCGAGCTGCAGGCGGCGGCCGACCTCGACGAGGATGAGGCGGCGCGGCTGCTCGATCTCGCGGCGTTGCGCGAGATGCCGGCCGGCGCGCGCGATGGCGCGCTCTCGATGAAGGGACTGCGTGCGCTCGACAGCTTCCTGATCGACCCAGCGGCGGCGGTCGCCGCCGCCATCGTCGCCGCGCTGAAGCGGATCGCGCCTAACGCGACAACGGCCGCCGATCTGGCCGCCCATCTCGCCGCCGACCGCGAACAGGTCGACGCCGCGCTCGATATCCTTTCCGCGCTCAACGCGATCGATACGATGCCGCGCGGCGCGCACCGGATCGCCCGCCTGCACGCTAGGTTGCGCGCCAAGATCGGCGATGTTGCCGTCGTGGGGCTCGCATGACCGGGCTCGACCTTGCGCCCACCATCGTCGAGCTTGTCGCCTGCCCGGCGGCACCGCAGCCGCGGGGACCTTTGCGCGAGATGGCGTTTCGCAAGGACGCCTGGACCGGGTCGGAAATCGCGCGGCTTTGCGAACTGTTCCGCGACGACGTGTCGCTCGACGACATCGCCGCCGCACTTGGTCGTGGCCGGGCCGGCGTCGCCGATCGGATCGGCGTGCTCGGCCTTCGCCGCAACTCGACCCGCCCCTGGTCCGAGCGTGAGGACGAGGAACTGACCCGCCGCTACGGCGTCGAGCCGACTGCGGCGATCGCCTCGGACTTCGGGCGATCGTGCGCGGCGATTTATGCGCGCGCCGGGCTGCTCGGTCTCGGCGAGGCGATTGCCGCCGCGTGGACCGAATGGGAGGATGCCCAGCTGCGCGCGGGTTATGCCGCCGGCGTCCCCATCGCGCAGCTCGCCACGCTCATCGGCCGGCCGCTTGGCGGAATCTCGTCGCGCGCGGGCTCGCTCGGGATCGTCCACGCCAATCATCCCGCCGACTGGTCGGCGGATGAAGCTGCGCGCGCGCTGACGCTCGCCGAGGAGGGGCATCGCTACCGCGACATCTTGAACATCATGTGTGCCGAAGGCTTTCCGGCGCGCTCGCTCGCCGGATTCGGCCCGATCGTTCGCCGTCTGGGCTATGGCCGCGGCTGGGGACGGCCTTGGTCGCCCGAAGAGGATGCGCTGCTTCGCCAGGCCTATGCGGACGGCGCGAGCCTCACGCCGCTACGGACGCGGCTCGGGCGGACCAACCACTCGATCCGCTGGCGGGCGGAGTATCTCGCGCTGCGCGGCACGCACGTCCGCCGCAACGGGTTTCGCGCCGGCCCCGACTGGACCGAGGCAGAGATCGCGATGCTGCGCGCCGAATACGGCACGACGCCCAATGTCGACTTGGCGGCGAAGCTCGGCCGCACCAAGGCCGCGATGTTCACCCGCGCGAACCTGCTCGGGCTCGTTCACGGCTATATCCGGCCGTTCTCGGAGGAGGAGAGCCAGGCGTTGGCGGCCGCCTACCGCACCAATATCGCGATCGCCGATCTCGCAATGGCGCTCGGCCGCAAGGCCTGCTCGGTCAGCAAATACGCGACCAACCACGGCTACCGGTTCGGGCGGCGACCGAGGCGCGACGGCGGGGTGTCGCTCGCCGACCTGCTTGCGCTACGTCATCCGCCCGACCGCACCGAAATCGTCGGCGCGACCCCGTTCGCGTCCGTCACCGCGCAGCAGGACGCCCGAACCACGTGGCGAGCCATGGCAAGGGCGAGACGCGCGACGACCCGGTCGAGCTTCCGAGGCCGGGTGCACGCGCGCGCAGCGCGCAGGAGCCGCCGCCGCGGATCGGGACACCGCGCCCCCCGCTAGCGACCTTCGCCGTGCTCCGCCCTCACAGGACCACGCCCATGGAAACGACCCGCAGCCAACGCTGGCGCGAGCGGCGAAGCCGCTTCGTCGACGATCTCGAAGTGATCGACCCCAACGCCTATGCGGTCGATGTCATCGATTATCCCGCCGCCCGCGCGTTCATTGCCGAGCATCACTATCTGCCGACCTATCCCGCCGCCCAGGTCGCGGTCGGGCTGTTCGCCGCGCGGCCGCGGCCGGTGCTGGCCGGCGTCGCCGTCTTCGCCGTCCCCTCGACGGGCGCGGTGGTCACGGCGCATAGCGGCCTCGCGACCGCCGCCCAGGGTTGCGTCCTCGCCCGGCTGCTGCTGCTCGACTCGGTCCCGCAGAACGGCGAGAGCTTCTTCGTCGCCCGCGCCCTGCGCCTGCTGCGCCGCGAACGCCCAGCGATCGAGGCCGTGGTCAGCTTCAGCGATCCATCGGCAGGCCATATCGGCCGCGTCTATGCCGCGCTGTCGAGCGCCTATCGCGGCCGGACCGCCGAGCGGCTCGTGCTGATGGCGGGGCGGCGCACGGTCTCGGACCGGACGCTGTCGAAAATCCGCGGCAGCGAGCGCGGCCATGGCGGCGCGATCGACCAGCTCGTCGCCCTTGGGCTTCCTCCACCCGCTGTCGGCGAAGAACCCCCGGCGTGGCTCGCACGGCTCCGCCGCGAGCGCCACCTCGTGGCCCGTCGACGCCCGGGACTCTTCACCTATTGCTTCGAGCTCACCCGCCACGCGCGCCGCGCCGGCCGGCCACTACCTCGGCTGACCTATCCCAAGATCTTGCCCGAGGTTGCGCCGACTCTGCCGTTCGAAACCTAGCGCTAGGCCGCCATCACTCGCGTAGACGCGCCGCCTGCCGACTCAAACCGCGAGGAAGACGCCACAGCGGCACCCGGGAGAGGAGGGGGGAAGGAACGGCGGGGCGACGAAATTGCGCGCTCCGAGGAGACACCGCATGCCATCCACCATCCGCCCCACCGTCAGCCCGGCGATGATCGGCAAGGTCGGCCGCCTGTTCAATGGAACGCTAGCCGATATCCTCGCCGAGCTCTTCCAGAACGCGCGACGCGCCGGCGCGACGATGCTGCGGGTCGACGCCCATCCGAGCGCCGATGCGACCATACTCACCATCACCGACGACGGCTGCGGGATCGACGACCCCGCGAGCATCGTCACGCTCGGTCACTCCGGCTGGTCAGAGGCGATCTGTTCGAGCGAGGATCCGGCCGGCATGGGCGTGTTCAGCCTTGCCGGGCGCGATGTCGCGATCACCTCGCGGACCGCCGACCGCCCGGTCGGCTGGAGCGTCGCGATCGGGGCCGGACAATGGGACGGCGGCGACGATCTGGTCGTCGCCGAGGCCGATCACTCGCCCGGCACGACGATCAGCATCGTGCTGCCCCCGGAGTGGTTGCAACAGCTCGACGACGTAATCGCGACCGCCGCGCGTCATTTTCCGGTGCCGGTGTCCTTCAATGGCAGCGAGTTGGCTCGCCAGGATTGGCTCGACGGCGCGATCGCCGTGTCGGCGTGGAACGGCAGCCGGATCGGCGTCTTCGAGGGCGCCGATCCTTACGGAGCACGCATCAACTTCCACGGCGTGACGATCAAATGCCGGCTCCCCTCGCTCACGCAGGTCAACGATCGTGCGCTTCTCGCGCGGGTCGACATCGGCTCGACGCCGTCGCTCCAACTGGTGCTGCCGGCGCGCAAGGAAGCGGTGGAGAACGACGGGCTTGCCGCGCTGCGCGCCGCCGCCGAGCGCGCCATCTTCGCGGCCGTGGCTGAACAGCCCTCGCACAGCCTTGGTTTCGAGGACTGGCAGCGCGCTCGGTCGCTGGGCGTCGATCTTCCCGAGGCCGCGCCACTGCTGCGCGCCTGGCAACCGCAACTCGCCGACAGCGCGTTCTCCCGCGAGGACGGTCCGCTGCTTGCCACCGAGTCCGCGGTCCTCGCTGGCGATCTCGAGCCGCAGATCGCCAGTCCGCTCGACCGGGCGCTGCGCGATGACCCGTTGCGCCAGTCACTCGTCCAGCCCGAGCGCCGCTATGTCGGCTACGCCTGGTACGACCGGCTTCCCAGCATCATCGATGTCGCCTTCCATGTCGCCGCCGTCGATGGGGCAGCCCATGTGATCGGGCTTCACGGCGACGTCCCCGAACTCCCCGACCATGTCGAGGCGCGCGCGATCGACATGGTCGTCACCGTCCAGTCCGGCGACGAGGCCGCGAACCATGTCGTCGCGACCGACCTGGCCTTCGGCAGCGCCGACAATTGCTGGTACGATCTCGACGCCGCGCGCATCGCCTGGGTGCGGGGGCTGACGCCCGACCAGCTCGCCGAGCAGCTCGAGAACGCATTCTTCGCCTCGAGCGACGATCACGATGCCGACAACTGGGATACGCAGCACGGGCATTTCCAGGATGCGGCGCGGATCATCGCGATGGATCTGCTCGCCAGCCCCGACGACGCTCTTGTCGATCGCGTCAGGCGCGCGATCAGCGACCATGTCTGGTTCCTGCCCGAGAAGCGCAGCATCACGATCGCCATCGTCGATCGCGCGATCAACGTCGCGCTCGGCCCGGAACCAGTGTGATGCCTACCCCCGAAGCCCGGGCGCCCATCGTCCTGTCCTACGGCGTCGGCGTCGATTCGACCGCGTTGCTCGTCGAGCTTGTGTCGCGCGGCGCGGCGCCCGATCTCGTGCAGACCGCCGACACCGGCTCCGAGCGCGACGAATTCTACCGTTATCTCGAACGCATGCAGGCATGGATGGACGAGCGCCGCATCGCCAACGAGGTCGTTCGCTATGAGCCGAAACGGTTCAAGCATTGGCCGCCTTACGGCTCGCTCCACGCCAACGCGCTCACCAAATGCGACGCTGCCGTCGATTTCGCTGGGCCGACATTCGTGCAGCCTCAAGTGGAAGCGCGCTCCGGCCGACGCGTCGCTCAAGGCGTGGCCGCCGGCGCGCGATGCCTGGGCGCGCGGCGAGCGTGTGATCCGGCTGATCGGCTACGACGCCTCGCCGGCGGATACGCGGCGCTACAATCACGCCGTCACGATATCCGAGCCACTCTTCGACATCCGCTATCCCTTGCGCGACTGGGGCTGGACCCGCGACGACTGCGTCGCGCGGATCAAGGCCGAAGGGCTGCCGGTCCCGATGAAGTCAGCCTGCTGGATGTGCCTCGGCATGAAGCCCGAGGAGGTCGAGACGCTGCCGCCGCGCCAGCTCCGCCTCATCGTCCTGATGGAGGCGCGCGCGGCGCCGCGGCTGCGCACGGTCGAGGGCCTCTGGCGGTCCAGCACCAAGGCCCGGCCGGGCCGGATGACCGACTTCATCCGCGCCCGCGGCTTGCTCCCCGCCGACGAGATCGACGCCATCGTCGCGCGCGCACCGACCGAGCTGGTCGCCTTCCAGCAGGGCGCGGCCGCGATCCCGCTCGAGCGTCGCCCCTCGATCGAGACCTGGCTCGAACAGTTCAACACCCGCCTGGAGACCTTGTCATGAACGTCTCGACCGTCGCAGCCTCCCGCACGTCGCGGATCGCCGAACTCAACGACCGCGTGCGCGAAGGGTCCGATCCGACCGCGCGGATCCTGATCACGCGGGCCTGCCTCGCGACCTTTTGCGGGGGTGACACCGCTGCCGGCCTCCTCGCCCAGGCCGGGTTGATGGCGGCGGTGCGCGCCACTGAATTCACCGCCGATTGCCCCGAGCGCGACTTCGCCGAGCTCAGCTTCCGCGGCGAACGCGTGTTCCTGAAGGTCGATTATTACGACGAGACCCTGACCTGGGGGTCTGAAGACCCGGCCGATCCGGCGCGGACCGTGCGGGTACTCACCGTCATGATGCCGGAGGATCTGTGATGCGCCCGATCGCCCCAGCCACGTCGAACGACCGGGTCGCCGTCGCGCGCGCCTGCGCGCTCCTGCGCGAGGCCCGCGATCTCCTGCGCAGGACAGGGGCGCCGCGCGCGCACAAGGCCGTGATCCGCGGGCTCAAGAGCGCCGAGGGCGCCGAGCGCCACGTCGCGCACCGGCTCCGCCGCTCGACATCGTGACGATCGGGGCCAGCGCCACCTCGGCCGGACAGCAAAGAGGAGAGGGAAGGGGACGGGCGATCCATGAAGGAGACAGCCATGCCCCGGCACATCGACATTGGCGGCGCGCCCGCGCACGCCGAATGCGCGCAGCTCGGCCAGACCGAGAATTTCGACAGCGTCAACCGTCTCGAGGTCCGGCTCTACGAGGCCGCGATCACGGCGCGTGTCGGGCTGCCGCCCGACGGCTGCGCGTTCGAGGCTCGCGAAAACCGGCACGACTTCGGCGTCTATCGGACGCTCGCGCTGCGGATCGACGATGAAGCCGACTTGGCCGTCGCCGCCTATGCCGCCGCTGTTGCGGAGGGTCTGGGCTATTGGACCGAGGCCGGCTTCGCACCGCCCATCCAATATGCGCTGGGCGGCGGCAGCACGACGTTCGGCCGGTCGTTCGACGACATCATCCGCGGCGCGATGATGACGACGCGCCCTTCCGAAGACGGGAAGTTTCCGATCCCCGAGTTTGCGACGCTCCACGGCAACCTCAAGCAAGCCTTTCCGGCAATCGCCGCGACGCTCGAGCTCTGCGACCCCGGCGCGCAGGCGCGCCAGGCCCTCGCGCGCGCCAAGGCCCCGATCCTCGCGATCATGGCTGAGGCCGGGATCGGTCACATCGCCATCGACTACGACGGCGGCGGCGACGAGGGGCAGGTCCATGAGTTTCAGGCAACCAACGTCGCCGGCGAAGCGGCCGAACTGCCGACGGTCGACTGCGAGAGCGTGACGCTCAGCTATCGAGGCGAGACGATCAGCGAGATCGTGTCCTTCCAAGACGCGCTCGACGCCTTCGCCAGCACCGCGCTCGAGGCCCTCCACGACGGATGGGAGAATGGCGAGGGCGCCTACGGGACCGTCGAGATCGATGCACGCACCGGCGAGGCCACGCTGACCCACAACATCCGCGTGATCACCGCCGACACCAGCGTCTCCAGCCTATGAGGGACCGCCCATGTCGCACTGCTATTATCATGCGCTCTCCTCGGTGAAGCGCTGGGGCGGCGTCGCCGCCGACTATCTCCCGGTCCACCAATGGTTCGACGAAAGCAAGGCGATCCTCGCCGATCCGCGCCACCGCGCGCTCCGCCATCATGCCGAGGGCATCTTCATGGCGGAGCGGCTGTTCGGCATTTCCATCACCAACGCCGACGGCCGTGTCGTCCCGGTCCGGCTTATCGGCGAGCAGCATGTGACCGAAGACTTGGGTCACATCCCCAGCTTCGCCGATTGGGCGCGGCTGATCGCGCCCGCCGCCTGGGTCACGCGCGGAAATCCCAAGGGATCGCCGGGCCTCGACACCGCACACTGAAAGGAATCGGCCATGTCGAACAGCTATGTGCATGCCAGTTTCGCCATCGCGGTGACATCCGCCGAGGCCGAGGCACTTGTCGACGTCGCACGCGCGGTCGAGGCGATCGAGGATGCGGCAAGCGATCCTGCGGTCGATCTCGCCGGGCGATACGAGACACTCTCGCCGGCGTTCCGCTCCGCTTTCCCGGCCGAGCCCGGGAACCCCTTCGGCTCCTTCGTCGCCATATTCAGCGACCCCGACTATCCTGTCCTCGGGTTCACCATCGAAGCACTTGAGCCCCGTCCCGATGGCCAAACCGACTTTATCCTGTCCGGCGACCAGTTCGGCGTCGAGGAGGCTGCAACCCTTCTCTTCGCCATCTGCAAGTCGGCGCTCCCGTTCGGCTTCGAATATGCGATGACCTGCGACCGGCTGCGCCCGGGCGAATTCGGTGGCGGGTTCGTCGTCATCGACCCCGAAGGCATCGGCTACCACGGCACGCGAGACGGTCTCGACCGCGCGCTCACGCGGCAGGCCGCGGACGACGATCGTTGCTTCGTGCTGTCCGCGCGCGACCCGCAGCACGGACTGCGCTTCTGGAACCGCGAGGCCGGCTTCGGTCCGCTCGAGCATGCGAGCCCGTTCGGGAGCGCCGAGGTCGAGGCCCCGGGCTTCGCCATGCCCATCGTTACGGCGTCCAACGTATGGATGGCGCTGCCGCGCAAATTTGCGCCATGAACGCCGCGACGCGCTTCATCGTCGCGCTCTACTGGGTCGACCTCGCCTACGGCGGTCCCGAGGAGGGTGGCTGGTGGTACGATACCGGCGAACTCGCCCGGCCGCTCCGCGTTTGTGCCACCGAGGCCGCCGCGGCGGCGCTCGCGGCGCGCGTCAACCGCCTGCTGGCCCGGCTCCAGCGCCACCGTCGCCCGGTCCATTCGGTCGCCTATGACGGCGGCCGCTGCGCAGCCCTCGTCTTCGAGGCGACCGCGCCGCCGCGCTTTCCCGATGCGAGGCCGCATAACGAATAACCGCAGCGTCGGCGGGCGACCGCTCGCGGACGCCTTCTTTAAGGAGGGGACCATGCCCGACTTCCGCATAACCGTCACCGAGACGTTCGGCGCGCCCGAGGGCACGACGCTGCTCGACGACGCCCGCGGGTTGCTCCTGCCGACCGGCGAGATCATCAAGCCCTGGATCGTGCTCGAGCTCAATGAGGACCGCGATCTCAGCGGCGCCGACATGGACCGGCTGGGACTCGATGTCGGGCTCGACTTCGCCCGGATCGTCGAACCGCTCGCCGACATCTAAGTCTGAGCAGGCCTTTCGCGCCGCCGACCGTGAAGCGTCCGGCTGCGGCCCATTCTCCAGGGCGCCGGACCAGCTCGGCAGTGACCGACCGTCCAGATGGTGAGGGGAGGGGGAGGGAGCGAGCGCGTTTCGATCTCAGATCCGGGACCGCCTCAGGAGGCTCCACGATGGCGATCAGCCGACGCTCCGGCGACCTCACGCTCGATGATGCCGATCTGCTCGTCAACGCCGTCAACACGGTCGGCGTGATGGGGAAGGGCGTTGCGCTGGCCTTCCGCCATCGCTGGCCCGGCATCATGTCCTCCTATCAGCATGCCTGCCGGACGGGCGGCCTGACGGCGGGCGGCTGCATTCTGCTGCCGCTTGACGACGGGCGGCACTGGGCGGCGCTGGCGACCAAAGGTCACTGGCGCGACCCCTCGAGGCTCGAATGGATCGCCTCGGGCCTGGCGACGCTGGCGCTGCGCGCCCGCACCGCCGGCATCCTGTCGATCGCCATTCCCCCGATCGGCTGCGGCTTGGGAGGCCTCGACTGGCGCGACGTCGCTCCGCTCGTCGCCGCCACCCTCGGCGCATTCGACCTTCGGCTCTACAACGCACCGTTCTGACGATCGTCGTTCTCCCGGCCGTGGCGCCCCTCGGCATGCCGCCACCGAAGCGCCGATTTCAGTTCGTCCCATCCCACTTTGAACCAGTCCCGACCCAGGGGTCGGATGGGCGCGTTCGCGCCTGCCCGGCCTGAAGGCCGGGGAGAGGGAGGGGGAAGGGAGATGGTGTCACGGACAATGGGTTCGAGACAGCATCAGGAGAAGCATCATGAACATCGGCAATCTGAAGGCGAACGCGGACGGCATCGTCATGGGCCGCATCACCACCCTGAGCGTCGCGATGACGGTCGCGCTGCGTCCCGTCGCCAGCTCCAACGAGAAGGCGCCCGCGTTCGACATGATGGCGCTCAGCGCCGACCGTCGGCAGTGGATCAGCGTCGGCGGGCTGTGGGAGTTCACCTCGACCGCGACCGGCGAGGCCTTCCTTTCGGGCCGGATCGACGATCCGAGCCTGGCCAAGCCGCTCGACGTCGCGCTCTTCCGCCAGCAGGACGGGTCCTACAACGTCGCCTGGCGGCGGCCGCAGACCCGCTCGGCGCTGCCGACGACGGCGGCGACCTCGGGCGGTGACGAACTGCCGCCGTTCCCGGGCGACGCCGCGGCTCCCGCGGGCGGGCCCGACGGCGGCGGCGACGGCCTCGGCGAGTCCACCGCGCCCGCGCCCGAGGCGAAGCGCCGCGGCGCCAAGGCGGACGAGCCCGTCACGGCCTGAGCACACCGGCGGGGCGGCTGGCCAACGGTCGTCCCGCATCGACATGGAGGGGTCGCTCCACGCGGAGCGGCCCCTTTCTTGCGTTCGCCTGGACAGCGTCAGGCGCGGGTTCTGCGCCCGGATCGGCCGCGATGGTCGTCCCCACATAACAAACCAAATACTCTCTCTATGACTTCCTAGTCTGGCATGCGAGGTTGGCGCTGCGGTCAAGGATGAGCGGTCCCCCCAATTTTCACGGCGCCGACACTCGGGCTGACGCCCTCCCTTACGACACCGAGAAAATCGGCTCCCCCGCTCACGAGCGCTAACCGGGGTCCGGCCCGTCTGCGACGGACCGGCTTCCCGGTTAACGTCCCTGACCGAGCTGACCACCGCATGCCGGATGATCGGGGTCATCGAGTGGATGACGTTTCACCGATTGGAGGCAATCATGACCAGCTTCAACACCTTCGCCGATCTCGGCCAGCACCTGATCGCCGAACGCGCGTCGCGCGCGACCTACGACGACGGCGTCGCGGACACCTACGACGGCAGCTTCGTCGAGACGAGCGAGCTCGCCAAGCTCACCTTCGTCGACGCGCCAGAGGCGATGGACATGCCCGACCCGCAGGCCTGCGCGGTGGCGATCGAGATGATCGTGGGCACCATCTTCGACGTGCTGCGCGACAGCCGGATGGAGGAGTTCGCGCAGCAGCTTGCCTGGGGTGTCGTCAACAGCTTCCACATGACTGCCCGGCTCACCGAGGGCCGTGAGGACGATGCCGCCAAGAAGCTCGGGGATCTCGCGCGCAACTACGATCCGTCCGAGATCTACGCAGTCGAGCTGGAGGAGACGCAGCTCCTCACCCAGACGCTGCAAGGGTGCCGTGAGGCACTCGAGGCGATGCGCGACCACGCCTCGAAGGTCTATCACGTCGAAACCGGGCGGCCCTTCACCGCGACGCGCGGCTCGCAGGTTGCCCGCACCGGAGTCACCGCCTCGCAGATCAACGCGCGGGACTATCTCGCCGCCCGCAATCGCCAGCGCCGCGAGGAGTTCGCGCCCGAAGGACCCATCGTCGTCGTGAGCGGCGGCATGGAGTGGCACGATCACGAGGTGCTGTGGGAGCGCCTCGACGCGATCCGCGAGCGCGTGCCCGAGATGATCGTCGCGACCACGGGGATGCGCAAGGGCGTCGATGCGATCGCGACGTCGTGGGCGACCGCGCGCAAGGTCAAGTCGATCGCGTTCGTGCCGGACCGCCGGCTCGGACAGCGCGCCGCGTTCGTCCGCAACGAAAACCTCGTCAAGCTGCGCCCGGTCGAAGCGATGGTCTGCGAGGGCTCGGGCATCCAGGCCAATCTCGCGCAGCGGCTGCGGGCGGCGGGGGTTCCGCTACACATCTTCCGCGTCGCCCAGCAGCAACCGCTCGTGCGTCGCGCCTGAACGGACGTCGGGAGCGGCTCCGGCTTCGGCTGGAGCCGCTCCCATTTTTTTGGTCGCGAGGGACGCGGCGCTCGGGCGCATCGAGCGCCGCTCGCGCCGCCAGCAGCAGGCTTACGCCTGCCGGTGAAAGGCGAGGGGGAAAGGAAGGTTGGAAGCGGACATTCGGGGAGAGCGCCATGACCACCGCATGCGACATTGCCAACCGATGGGATCGCGTGCTCCCGGCCGCGTTGGTCTCGCCCGACCGCTTCGAGGCCTTCGCCGCGCACGTCCGCCATGCCAACCAAACCTACGCGCTTGCTCGCGGCAGCTTCGCCGTGCTGGTGGCGGCGGTGCGGCCGTTCGCGCTGGCGACGCTCGTGCGCCTGCTCGGCGACGACGACGATGTCGTCGCGGTGCTCGACGAGGCGCAATTTCTCGGCCGCTGCGTGGCGCTGACGCCGCGCCCGGACTGGGGATACAGCCTCTCGCTCGCGGTGGCACGCGACCAGGGTTCGCCGCTGATCCAGGCCTAGCCTCCGCCCGGAACAGCGCGCGATCGGGGCAGCGTCGCGATCCCCCCGCGCGGCGCTGCCCCCTTTTTTGCCCGCTGCTCTCGCGTCCAAATCCGCGCCGCCCAGGTGCCTGTCCGGGCTCGCCTGCGGCATCGCTCCGGCGGCCCCCAAACCAAGCCTCTTCTCTCACAGAAGTCCGATGATGCCATGCGCGCCAATGCCGCCTCAAGGACGAGCGGTGCCCCCAATTTTCAGCTGGCTCCGCGTCCGCTGCGCTCCCGCTCCACCATCAGAAAATCGGCTCCCCCACTCGCCGCTGCGCGGTCGCCGGCAAGCCGGCGATCCTTGACCCGGCGCGCCGCGCACGACCGCCGAATGCCGTCTTTTCGACAGACAGCAGGAGGCCAACATGCAACTCAATTCCACGATCGCCGTCGCCGACCACGCCGCCTACATGCACGCCGTCGCGTGCGCCGAACGCCGGGCGCTGCACAGCTACTTCGACCAGCATGTCATCGAGGATGAGGACGGCGTCTACGTCGCGATCGACGAAGGCGACTACAACGCGCTGCCGATGGCGCTGATCGACCGCGTCGTCCACACCGTGCCGGGCGCGATGCACGACGAATTCTGACACGCAAGGGGAGGGGCCGACAGGCTCCTCCCATTTTTTGCATGAAGCCATACGGGCGACCGGGGCATCGAGCCCCGGCCGCCCGTGCCGCGGCGAGGACGCCGCGGCGGGTCAGGCGGCGAGACGCTTCTCGACCTCGTCGATGCCGAGCGCCCTGATCTTCGCGGTCAGGGCCGCGATCCGCTGACCGTCGAGCGCCAGCAGCCCTGCCCGGTCGATCGCCGCGATCGCTTCCTCGCGCTGCCGCTCGGCGAGCCTCTGCTTGCGCTCGGCGAGGCGCCGTTCGTCCTCCTCGATCGATTGCCGTTCCTGTTCCAAACTGCGCGCCATGCCCGCCTCCATCAACGCTTGGGTACGACGCCGATGGTGACGGGCATGACCATCGACAGGCAAGCGAGAACGATGTCAGAGGGGCAGCGGCTCGACGGCGGTCGGCCGCCGCCGATCGGGCTCTATGCGGGCGGCGGCTGCGCCGCGCCCTTACAAAGCCGGCGGCGCGGCGCTTGCCGTCTTCGCCCATTCGGGTCACGATCCCTGCCGTGGCCGACCGGCGCCGGGTCGCCGGTCATTGGCTCATGCCGATTCAGCGGTGCGTCGGGCGGCTGGCCGTCCGCTGGTGCGGGACGGCGCGTCCGGCGTCGATGGACGCATCCGCGAATCCCGACCCGCCTGGCGGCGGCCGGCTGACCCCGCCGGTCGGGTGACCGGCACTTGGCCTTCCAGCACGAGCGCAGGTGAGCCCGAGCGACAGTCATGGAGAATGCACACCCTATGCACGGTCGTGCAATGAGAGTCCGAGCTATCTCAAAGGATTAGCCGTGAGCGATCCAGTAGTCGCGGCGAGTACGCGCCGGGTTACATCCGGGAATGGCGGATTTCGGCCATCAGCGCGTGGTCGCGGCGACTACGCCGAAGCTCGGCCAAATCGATTGCCCGCCACATGCGCGCCGTTTAGTCTCCACCCGAGCCCCCACCGGCCTCTCCGCTAGGAGGCCGGCTTTGAAGACCACGCTCAGGCATTACAATCTCCGGGTCGAACGGCGGCAGTGGGACCGCCTGGCGACGCTCGCGCGCGACCGCGGGGTCTCTCCCGCCGAGATCGTCCGCGCGGCGATCGACGCCTATTTCGCGCAAGCCGACCTGCTGGACGCGAGCCGGCGCCGGCTGGTGCGGATCGGTGAGTTTCAGCAGCTCGCGCTCGACGTCATCATCCGCGAGCAATTCCCCGAGTTCCGCGAGCGCATTCTCGCCGAGGTCGACAAGCGCGTGGAGCTTCATCATGGCGCGCGCTGACATCCGCTCGGACGGGCGGCCAATCCCGCTCAAGCACCATTCGGCACGCGGCAAGGTCCAGCGCAACTCGGGCAATTTCACCCGCGGTTCGCAGCTCCTCACCCACGAGGTGCTGATGTGGTTCGCCGGCGCGAAGCTGCCGGTCATCGTCTGGTTTTTCTGCTTCCTGATCGCCTATTCGGTAATCCTCTCGATCATGCTCGACGAGCACGAGATCCAGCTCATCGGCATGCGGCTCTATGCGATGCTCTGGAACTGGATCGGCGCGAACCCGATGAAGCCGGTCAACCTGACGCTCCCCGACGGCCACATCCGCCCGACCGTGATGGCGGTGGTCGAGCATATTCCCCAGGTCATCACCGCCTCGGGCAAGGCGATCCGCGGCCTCATCGGCTCGTTCTTCGTGTCGTTGTTTGCGACGATCCCGCTGTCGATCTGGTTCGTCGACCTGTCGCGGCGGCGGGGCCGGACGATCCTTCAGGAACGCCACGAGCGCGGCGCGATGCTGGTCGAACGCGACGTGCTCGCCGGCGAGATCGCGCGCCACAACCGGGCCTGTTTCGAAGCCGATGCGCGGACGCATTATCCCGATCTGACTCCGGCCGAAGTAGTGCGGCTGCCGTTCGCGGCGCGCAAGGCGGCGGGAATCCATCACCCGTACAGCCTGGCCGGCATCGCCTATCCCTACCGGCTCGAGCAGAGCCATACGATGATCATCGGCACGACCGGCGCGGGCAAGACGACCGAGCTGCGGCGGCTGGTGACGCAGCTGCGCGAACGGCAGGACACCGCGGTCGTCTTCGACCTGACCGGCGCCTATGTCGAAAGCTTCTACGACCCCGCGCACGACACCATACTCAACCCAATGGACCAGCGCTGTCCGGCCTGGTCGATCTTCGCCGATTGCACGACGCATAGCGAGTTCACGGCCGCGGCGGCGGCGCTGATCCCGGCCGACGGCGGCTCGTCCGAACCCTTCTGGGCGCTTGCCGCGCGCACGCTGTTCATCGAGATGTGCGTAAAGCTGCAGGAGGGCGGCGCGACGACCAATCTGGCGCTGTCCGAGAACCTGATGACCGCCGATTTGAAGCGCGTGCATCGCTTCCTCGCGAACACCATTGCCGACCCGCTGACCGCGCCGGAAGCCGCGCGCATGGCGGAGTCGATCCGGGCGGTGTTCAACACCAATGCACAGGTGCTTCGCTTCCTGCCCGACGAGGGGCCGCGCTTCTCGATCCGCGACTGGATCACCGGCGACAAGCAGCCCGGCAGCATCCTGTTCGTCACCTCCAACTATGTCGATCTGCCGATGAACCGGGCGCTGCTGACGCTGTGGATGGACCTTGCGATCAACCGGTTGATGACGCTGCCGCGCACCCGCTCATTGCGAACGTGGTTCCTGTTCGACGAGCTGGGCGCGCTGCACCGCCTGCCGGCGATCGAGAACGGACTCCAGACCGCGCGTTCGTTCGGCGGCGCAATGGTGCTGGGACTGCATAGCTTCGAGAAACTGATCGAGGTCTATGGCGAGCAGGGCGCACGCAACCTCGCCAGCCTCGCCCGCACCAAGCTCATTCTCGCGACCGCCGATCTCGACACCGCCGAGCAGTGTGCCCGCTACATCGGCAACCGCGAAGTCCGCCAGATGGATGAGGCTTACAGCTACGGGTATAACAACACCCGCGACGCCTCGACGCTGACCCCGCGCAAGCAGGTCGAGCCGCTCGTCATTGCCGACGACATCACCAACCTGCCGTCGATGTACGGGTTCGTAAAATTCCCCGATGGGTTCCCGGCCGCCCGGATCAAGCTCGTCTGGCGCGATTACCCGAGCATCGCTGAGGGCTTCATCGCGCGACCCGATCCGAAGCCCGTCCGTTCGAAGCGCGGCGCGGCGGCCTTCGCGGAAGGTGAGGGGGAGCAGGGTGGCCGGGACGGGTCGGGCCAGGTGGTGCATGAGGCGGGGGAGGCGCTCGACGCCGCCCGCGCGCTGGCGGCATCGATCCTGAGCGCGCCGACCGAGGACGAGCTCGCCGCGCGCGCGCAGGATGGGGAGCGGACGGATGCAATCGTGCCGGTCGATGCCGACGCGCATCGCCGCGCCGGCGAGCCGGCAAAACCGCGTGAGCCCGACGACCCGCGCGGCGCCGATGCAGCCGCGCGCCGTTCCGGTCGCGATGCGCCGCGCAGCACGGCTGTCGAGGATCTGACGCTCGTCGAGCTGCGCCAGGATTTCAGCGAGCCGGACGCCGGGCATGACGGCCCGGACATGGGCATCTGAGCGATGCTGTCGGTCGCCTCGGTCCGCTCGGCGTCGGGCGCGGCGAGCTATTTCGCCAAGGACGATTATTATACCGGCGAGCAGACCTCGGAGGCGAGCCTGTGGGACGGCGCCGGGGCGGCGTCGCTCGGGCTGGACGGCGAGGTCGACGCCAAGGTGTTCGAGGGCATCCTCAACGGGGTACTGCCCGATGGCGAAGCGGTCGGGCAGGTCGACAACCGGCAGGCGGGCGTCGACATGACCTTCTCGCTGCCCAAATCGGCGTCGGTGCTCGCCTATGTCGCCGGCGATCAGCGCATCCTCGCCGCCAACATGACCGCGGTGCGCGCCACAATGCGTTGGGTCGAGGCGAACCTCGCCGAAGGGCGCAAGGACGTCGATGGGCGCAAGGTGCCGGTCAAGACCGGCAATCTCGTCTATGCGCTGTTCCAGCACGACACGAGCCGCGCGCTTGATCCGCAGGGCCATATTCATGCGGTCATCGCCAATCTGACGCGGATGCCCGACGGACAGATGCGCGCGCTCCATAACGGCGCCTTGTGGAAGAACAACGCCGTCATCGGCTCGATCTACCACGCGCAGCTGCGCCACGAGTTCGAGAAGCTCGGCTACCGCATCGAGGGCGCCGGCAAGCATGGCTCGTTCGAGATCGCCGGCGTGCCCAAGCCGGTGATCGACGCCTTCAGCCAGCGGCGCCAGGCGATCCTCGCCAAAGCGGCCGAGCTCGGCATCGTCTCGCCGCAGGGACGCGACGAGATCACCACCAACACCCGCGATCCCAAGCTCAATGTCGAGGATCGCACCGCGCTACGCCAAGCCTGGGTCGACAAGGCGGCGGGGCTCGGCTTCGACGGGGCGGCTCTCGTCGCGGCCGCGCACGCCGCGGCTGGGCAGTCGGCCGAGGCGACGCGGCTTGAGCGAGGCTATGCGGCGATCTCGAAGGCGCTCGGCGCGGCGGCCATTCTGCTCGGCAGCCTCCATCGTCCGCATGACCCGCTCGTCGACAGCGGGCTGGCCCGGTTGGCGCGGTCGCCGGCGGACGCCCGCGCGCAGCTCGCGGTTGCGTCGGCGGTGCGCATCCTCAGCGAGCGCGAAGCGGCGTTCCCGCTCGCGGGGCTGTCCAAGGCGGCGCTCGACCTGGCGCTGCCCGGCGTCACGATCGACCATGTTGAGCGGCGCGTGGCGACCTTACTCGATCGCGGGCAGTTGCTGCCCGAGGCGAGCCGCCGCCACGACGGCGCGGTGCTGCTGGCGACCACGCCCGAGGCGCTGCGCACGGAGGAGCAGATCCTGGCCGCGATCGAAGAGGGCAGGGGCCGCGCGGCGCCGATCGTGCCCGCGAGCGCGGCGCCCGAGAGGCTGCAGGACGTCGCCGCGCAGCCGCTCAACCCGGGCCAGCTTGCGGCCGCGACGATGATCGTCGGCTCGGCCGACCGCACCGTTGTCGTGCAGGGGGTCGCAGGGGCGGGCAAGTCGACGATGCTTGGTGCGGTCGCAAGGGTCGCCGAAGGCGAAGGGCGTTCGGTGCTCGGGCTGGCGTTTCAGAACAAGATGGTCGCCGACCTAAGCGATGGCGCGGGCATCGAGAGCCGGACGGTCGCCGCGTTCGTCCACGCCCATGAGCGTTTCCTGATCGAGCGCGCGGGTCCGCGCTACGAGGAGGCGCGCGCGGCGCTGGCGAGCACGCTGCTCGTCGTTGATGAGACCTCGATGGTGTCGAGCGCGGATCTCCTCAAGCTGCACCAGATCGTCGATGCGCTCGGCGTCGAAAAGCTCGCGCTGATCGGCGATCGTCAGCAATTGTCGTCGATCGACGCCGGCAAGGCGTTCGCGCTGGTCCAGGCGGGCGGCGCAACGACCACGCGGATGGACGAGAATATCCGTCAGCGGAGCGACCAGCTGCGCACCGTGGCAGCGCTTGCCAATGTCGGTCGCGCCCGTGCGGCGATCGACGTGCTGGGCGCTTCGGTGGTCGAGAACGCCGCGCCCGCCGAGCATGCCGCCGCACTTTGGCTGGCGCTGTCACCCGACGAACGCCAATCGACGCAGCTGTTCGCCTCGGGCCGCGATACCCGCGCGACGCTCAATCGCGTCATTCAGGACGGGCTGGCGGCCGAAGGCACGGTGAAGGGCGACGGGCTCGCGCTTATCGTCCTCGAGCGCGTCAATCACACGCACGAGGAGATGCGCCACGCGTCGAGCTACCACGCGGGGCAGGTGCTCGAGGTTGGGCGCAGGCTCGACGGCCTGGGGCTGACCACCGGGCGCTATGACGTGACGCGCGTATTCGCCAACGGGCGGGTCGAGCTTGCGATCGGCGGTCGGCGGATGCGGATTGATCCGCAGCGCCTGCCGCTTGGCGGCGGGCAGGGCGGATTGGGACTGAGCGAGCGCAAGGCGCTGCGGCTGCATGAAGGCGACCGGATTCGCTGGACCGCCAACGACAAGCCACGCGGGCTGCACAACAGCGCCATCGCCCGCGTCGTGTCGATCGACGGCCGGGGTGTGACGGTCGAAACCGCCGGGCGCGATCGCCTGATCCTGGGCCACAGCGACCCGATGCTGGGGCGGCTCGACCTTGCCTACAGCCTCAACATGCACATGGCGCAGGGCATCACCACCGATCGCGCGATCACCGTGATGTCGTCGGGCGAGCGCTATCTGTCGAACCAGCGTCTGTTCAATGTCGGGGTGACGCGCGTGCGCGACCAGCTCACCCTCGTCGTCGACGACAAGGAGCGGCTGCAGGCGCAGCTCGACCGCACCCCCGGCAACAAGACCTCGGCGCTCGAAACGCTCGGCCGGTTGGAGATCGATGCGCGAAAAGGGGAGGGTCGCGGCCGCTTCGATCCGGGTCCGCTCAGTCCGGACCTGATCGTCGGGCCGAAGGATCGGCCCGCGCCGCGCGGCGGACAAGCGAGGGCCGCGCCGGCCCGTACCGACCTGCCGCCGCTGCCGCTCCCCGAGCGCAGCCTTGGCCTCGATTTGTGAAGGAGCGCCGGCGTCAGTGCCGGCTGCAAGGATGGGAGAACGACGATGGGATGGGAGTTCAGCAGCGGCGGCAGTTTCGGGAGCGAGCGCGACGCGCATGATTATGCCGAGCGCAACGGCATCGACCGACGCGATGTGCGCACCCGGCGCAAGGGAGATCGGGTCGAGCTCGAGATTCGGGATTCCGCAATCGACGACCGCCGGCTCCAGGACCGCGGCGAAGGCCGCAAGGACGGGTGGGGAGCATGAACTGGTCGAGCATCGTGCCGATGCTGGTTCTCGTTGTCGGCCTCTCCGCCGCGTGGCCGCCTTGCTCCGGACACCGGCGGCTGCCCCGCCGGCGCCCGTTGCTAAGCCGTTGCTGACCCCGGCAGAGCAGGTGGCGCTGGACTTGATCGAGACCGCATTGCCGCACTGCCGCGTGCATGCGCAGGTGGCGATGGGCGCACTGCTGTCACCGCCCCGACACGAGGGCAGACGGCGCGCCGCCGACCGCAACATCTTTTCACAGAAGATCGTCGACTTTGTCATCCAGAGCCGCGCCGACGGCCGCGTCCTGGCCCTCGTCGAACTCGACGATCGCACGCATCGGCGGGCGCGGGACGTGGCGCGCGACGTGATGACGGCAAAGGCGGGCTACCGGACGATCCGGCTGGTCGCGGGACAGCGCCTTAGCAGCGCCAGCGTCACCGCAGCCACCGCGTTTCTAAACGGCTCTCCTTAATACGTGCTGCCGCGGCCGCCGTCGGGTCTCCTTGACAAAGAGCGCAATTGATTCGACAATACTCGAAATGTCGAATCGTATGGACAGTTCCTCGGCGGTAGCCGCGCTTGGCGCACTGGCGCACGATCACCGCCTCGCGGTGTTCCGATTGCTGGTGCAGGCCGGGCCGGACGGGATTGCGGCCGGCGCGCTGGCTGAGCGCCTCGGGCTCCCGGCCTCGTCGTTGTCATTCCACCTGGCGCATCTGCACCGGGCCGGGCTGGCCAAGCAGCGCCGCCACGGCCGCTCGCTGATCTATTCTGCCGCCTATCCGGCTATGAACGCCCTCATGGGCTATCTCACCGAGAATTGCTGCGGGGGTGTCGCCTGCGATGCTGCCGCGGCCTGCGAACCATCCCTGAAATCTGAAAGGAAAACCGCATGAAGCGCCTTCACGTCCACGTCGGGGTCGATAACCTCGACCGATCGGTCCGCTTCTACTCGACCCTGTTCGGTGCCGAACCGAGCACGCTCAAGGCAGACTACGCCAAGTGGATGCTCGACGATCCCCGCGTGAATTTCGCGATTTCGCATGGGCATCACGCCGCCAAGGGCATCGAGCATCTGGGCATCCAGATAGACAACGAGGCGGAACTGGCCGACCTCCATGAACGCCTGGCCGCAGCAGACCGTCCGGTCTTCGATGAGGGTGCCACCTCGTGCTGCTACGCGCAGTCGACCAAATCGTGGATCACGGACCCGCAAGGCGTCGTTTGGGAGACCTTCCACACGACCGGGGAAGCGACCAGTTATGGCGGCGAAGCGCCGATCGCAGAGCTGCGCTCCGCGAGCGCATCCGCCTCTGCTTGCTGCACGCCCGCGGCCATCCAAACCTTAACGGCGCCATGCTGCGCGCCGGCCGCGGCGGAGTAGCGCGGGATGGCAATCGATATCGTCATTTATCACAATCCCGAGTGCGGCACGGCGCGCAACGTGCTTGGGCTGATCCGCAACGCCGGGATCGAGCCGCATGTCGTCGAGTATCTGAAGACCCCGCCGTCGCGCGCGCTGCTGGTCGAACTAATCGGCCGCGCCGGGATCACCCCGCGCGAACTGCTGCGCGAGAAAGGCACGCCTTATGCCGAGCTGGGGCTCGCCGACACGTCGCTCGCCGACGACGCGCTGGTGGACGCGATGATGGCACATCCGGTTCTCATCAACCGGCCGCTGGTCGTCTCGCCGCTCGGTGTGAAGCTCTGCCGCCCCTCGGAAGCCGTGCTCGGTCTGCTGCCCGCGCCACAACAGGGCGCGTTCTCGAAGGAGGATGGCGAGCGGGTTGTGGACGCCTCCGGCGCGCGCGCCGCCTGAACGCCAGGGAAATAACCATGTCCACCATCGTCCCCGTCGCCGGCCCTGTCCCGGCGCGCCTCGGCATATCCACATTCGAGCGGTATCTGACGCTATGGATTGCGCTCTGCATCATCGCCGGGATCGGGCTAGGGTCGTTGCTGCCAAACGTGTTCGCGCGCGTAGCCGCGGCCGAGGTCGCCCGCGTCAACCTGGTCGTCGCCGCGTTGATCTGGCTAATGATCATTCCGATGCTGCTCAAGATCGACTTCGGCGCGCTCGGGTCCGTCCGCCAACACTGGAAGGGGGTGGGCGTTACCCTGTTCATCAATTGGGCGGTCAAGCCGTTCTCGATGGCGGCGCTCGGCACGGTCTTCATCGGCTATCTGTTCGCGCCGCTGCTGCCGGCCGGGGAAGGACCGTCCTACATCGCCGGGCTGATCCTGCTCGCCGCCGCGCCCTGCACGGCGATGGTGTTCGTCTGGTCGAATCTTTGCGACGGCGAGCCGACCTACACCCTCAGCCAAGTCGCGCTGAACGACGTGCTGATGGTCTTCCTGTTCGCACCGCTGGTCGCGCTGCTGCTCGGCGTCGCCGCGATCACGGTGCCGTGGGATACGCTGCTGCTCTCCGTCGTCCTTTACATCGTCGTGCCGGTGACCGTCGCCCAAATGATCCGGCGCGGGGTGCTGTCGAGCGGGGGCAAGCCCGCGCTCGATCGGCTGCTCGCACGCCTCGGGCCGGTGTCGCTGGTCGCGCTGCTCGCGACGCTGGTGCTGCTGTTCGGATTCCAGGGCGAGCAAATCATCGCGCAACCGTTCGTGATCGGGCTCCTCGCTGTGCCGATCCTCATCCAGGTCTATCTGAACGCCGGGTTGGCCTACTGGCTGTCGCGCCGGTTCGGGGTCGCGTGGTGCGTCGCCGCGCCGGCTGCGCTGATCGGCGCGTCCAACTTTTTCGAGCTGGCGGTCGCCGCGGCTATCTCGCTGTTCGGGTTGAAGTCGGGCGCGGCGCTGGCGACGGTCGTCGGGGTGCTGGTCGAGGTGCCGGTGATGCTCTCGGTGGTGTCAATCGTGAAGCGGTCACGCGGCTGGTATGAGCAAGGCGCGCCCGCATGACGGGGTTGCGGAGCCGGCGGCTCGATCTCGCCGACATGCGCGAGCTTCACGATGCCCTTGCCACGCCAGACCTGCCTGTCGCTGATCTGGCGAAACCCGGACGCGTATTCTTCCGATTCTGAGATAACGCCGGCCTAGTTGGCTTTGCGGGACTTGAAAGGGGAAGGGGCCGATCGGCTGCCTCGTCAAGCTGCTCTGATCTCTACCAAAGCCGCGCAGTGACACTTCACCGCCGGGTAAAGTGTCACTGCGACTCAACTGCCGAACAAGCGAGATAGGGGATTCACAAAGGCGCCTTGGCGTGCTTGTTATGTTCCATGGAGCAGCTGGACCTTCTCGGCGTCTTTGAGAGCAGCAGCGGCGACGCCGCGCCGCTTGATCGGCCGGCGCTTGTCGAGCGGCTCACCGCCATCTCCGCCCGTCCGCGCTTCGCCTTCTTCGTGCTCGATCTGATCGCCAAGGCCAGCGGGGCGTCGGGAAGCGTCGGGCCCTATGTCGTGGAGGATGACCAGGCGCTGCCGGTGCGTGACTGGCTCTGCGACGCGATCATCGCCGTCTCTGGGCGCGAGCCAAAGCGTCTCGCGGTCGCCGCGCAGGTTCGCCGCGACCTCGACCGGCGCGCGGTCCTGCCGCGTGACCCCAGTGCGGCGCAGGCGATGATCGACACCGAAGTTCGGGGGAGGCTGCGACAGTCCGGCCGGTCTAACATCAGCCGCGCGGTGTCCGATCTCGTCCGTGCCGGCCTCGTCCGCCGCCATTATCAGGGCTATGCCGTCGACCATCACAACCGCGGCGCCCAGCGCCAGGCGGTCTATCAGGTCACCGACCTCGCGCGCCGCGCTCTCGCGGACGCCGCTTAGCGATTACACGCCGTTATGGCGCCACAACTTCGCCGGGCTCTCGCCGAAACGCGCGCGGAATGAGCGACTGAAATGGCTGCGATCGACAAAGCCCGACAAGCTCGTCGTTTCGAGCAGCTGGCGCGCACGCTCCAGCCTGAGCGCCATGACGAAATCCATCGGTGTGGTTCCCGTCGCGAGCTTGAAAGCCTTGGCGCACGAAAAGCGCTTCATACCGATCGGGTCGGCAAGCCGCGCGACACTATAGTATTTCGCGCGCGTTTGCGCTACGATCTTGGTCACACGCTGCGCCAGTTCTGAGTCGGTCAAGACTGATCTGCTTGGCCGACTGTCAAGATTAAGAACGGTGCTCGTCGTGCCCGAGCCGACGTCTTTCTGTCTGTGGAAAGATGCGCGATTTTACATAAGATATATTATCGGTCTAGTCGGTTGTAAGCGCTAAGTACAAATGGCACCAGCCCGCTAGACATAAATGGCACTCTGCGGTGCTATCGGTGGGTCGCCGGTGTCAATAGCCGTTCTCGGCAACGAGGACGCGCATTGTATGACGGTGCTGGCGATGAGTGCTGCTGAGATCACCCGCTTCGACACGCTGATGCGGCTCGACCGCGGCGAGATCCGGGTCGCGGACGCGATGGAGCTGCTCGGCCTTGCGAGGCGGCAGGTGTACCGGCTGCTGGGCCGACTTCGAGAGGACGGCGCTAGCGGCCTGGTGTCGCGCAAGCGAGGACGCCCGAGCAACCGGCGCTACAGCGACGCCTTCCGCGCCGAGGTGGTCACGCTGGTGCGCGAGCACTACGCCGACTTCGGACCGACGCTGGCGCGCGAGTACCTCGCCGAGCGCCACGGTATCGGGCTGTCGTGCGAGACCCTGCGGCGCATCATGCTGGAAGCCGGGCTGTGGCAGGACCGTGCGGCCAAGCGCCCTCGCCCGTACCAGCCGCGCTATCGGCGCGACTGCCGCGGCGAGCTCGTCCAGGTCGACGGCTCCAAGCACTGGTGGTTCGAGGGCCGCGGTCCGCAATGCACGCTCCTGGTCTTCATCGACGATGCCACCAGCGAGCTAATGCACCTCGGGATGGTCGAGAGCGAGAGCACCTTCTCGTACATGCGCGCGACGAGGACCTACCTCGAGCGGCACGGCAAGCCGGTGGCCTTCTACACCGACAAGCACAGCGCCTTCCGCAACAACACGGCCTCGGCGAAAGGCGACGGCATGACCCACCTTGGCCGCGCACTGGACCGGCTCGACATCGAGCTCATTTGCGCGAACTCGCCATAGGCAAAGGAATGCAACGCTGCAGGATCGCCTGGTCAAGGCGATGCGGCTACACCGCATCTCCACCGTCGACCAAGCCAACGCCTTCCTCCCCTCCTACATGGCAAAGCACAACCGTCGGTTCGCCAAGGCGCCGTTCGACCCGCGCGACCTTCACCGGCCGCTTGCCATCCACGAAGACCTGGAGGCGGAGCTGGTGTGGCGCGAGCAGCGCACCGTCACCGGCGCCCTTACGTTGCACTACAACAAGGCGATGTTCATCCTGGAGCCCTCGCCTGCGGCACAGGCGATCGCGCGCAAGAAGGTGGACGTGTGCGAGTACCCGGACGGTCGGCTCGAGATCCAGCACGAGGGCACGGCCCTACCCTATCGCATGTTCGACAAGATGCGCCGGGTGAACCAGGCTGCTGTGGTCGACAACAAGCACCTCGACGCTGCCTTGGCGCTCGCACACGCCATCCAGCAGGTGCAGCCGCATCACGCGAAGCGCAATAACAACGAACCAGCCCGCACCGCTCAGACGGCCGGCGTATTCAAGGGCCCCTCGCCCGTGCCCCCTGGGCCGAAGCTGGACCGCCGCAAACTGGGCGATCAGCGCCTGGAGCGAGGCCCTCGCCTCTCCAACGACGAACTCGTCGCGCGCGGCCTGGGCGAGTATGTCCGCCAGCACACAGAATGACCGGGAGCTGCGCCTGCCGGCGTCTTAAAAAACGATGGTATCTTGGGACAACCTGACAACGATCAGTCCGGGATCAGTGCCCAACCGCGTATTTGCAACGTCGCCATCGTCGTAAGCGCCGACACGTCGATTTCGACGGCCTTGTCGACCGTGGCTGGGGCGATCTCATTTCCGACCAAAGCTTGGCTACACACCCGAATGGATACGCCTGCTCGCTTCAGCGCCGCTGTGAGGGCAAAATTGGGGTTCCTGGCGGCACCGGTTTTCGTCGCATATGCCCTGTCTTCGACAATAATCGGCGTCGCCGGACCGTGGACGATCACGACCACGTCTCCCCGTGCTGGTCGCACGCCGTCCGCGCCAAGCAAATTGAGGAACCGTGCGACCTTCTCCAGCGAAGGATTGACCTTGTCGGGGGATGACGCCGCCTTCGTCACGCTGAACAGCACGCGATATCGCAGCGAGTGGTCTGGCCGCTCCATTGCGCCTTCGATCGGCGTGATCTTGCCATAACCGGCAATCACTAACTGTTGAGCGGTGACGCCCGCCGACACGGCACTACTCATGATGGCTAGGCATCCTGCAACCGCAATAGTGGGAAGCCGCATCTAGTTTTTCCTTCTGCAACCGAAATGATTATCCGACCCTCGCAAATACGGCTGCGCCGATGTTTTGCGGCCGCGCGACAGCCATCGCCCCGCGCGCTCGCGCCGGACGGGGAGCGGGCGGTGTCTCCTCCACTGCTAGATCGTCGGCACCGAACATCGCTTCGAGCGTACGCACGCAAAGCGCAGCCGCGTCATCGGCAAGCCGGTAGTGGACCTGCTTGGCTTCACGTCTCGTCTTCACCAGATCGGCGCGGCGCAGCTCGGCAAGCTGCTGGCTGAGGGCCGGTTGTGTCACGCCGGTAGCAGCCTCTATTTCCGCTACCTGACGCTCACCGCCGAGTAGATAGGACAGGATCATGAGGCGCTGAGGTTGAGCGAACACGCGCAGCTTCTCGACCGCCGTGTCCGCAATCGCGCGGGACTGATGGATCGCCGTCATCGATCGGCCTTCAACTGATGAAACCAGTCGGGACCGGCGCTGCCCGGTAAGGCAGGCGGAAGAAGGACGTCATCACCCGGCTGCCAGTCGGCCGGCGTATAGGCTTGTCCATCGGCCGTTCGCTGCAATGCTCTCACCGTGCGGAGCATCTCGTCGACCGATCGCCCGACGTTCATGGGATACCAGTTGAGCGCACGAATGATGCCCTCGGGATCGATGAAATAGGTCGCGCGGACGGCTGAGGCGTCACCAGCCTCCTCATCGAGCATGCCATAGGCGTAACCCACCGCCATCGACGGATCTTCCACGACCGGGAACGGCACCTCTACGCCGAAGACATCCTTGATCGCGCGCAACCAGGCGACATGCGAATACAGGCTGTCGACCGACAACCCGAGCAAGACGCAGTCCAGCTCTTCGAATTGCGGTGCGGCCTTCGCCAAAGCCACGAACTCGCTGGTGCAGACCGGCGTAAAATCGGCCGGATGCGAGAAGAATACGATCCAGCGACCACGATACTGATCGAGCGTCATTTCGCCCTGCGTCGTGCGGGCCGTAAAATTCGGGGCCGCGTCCCCAATACGCAACGAGCGCGGTGCGTCTGCATCCATCGTTTCCATGTCTTCCAGATGGCACGGGGCGCCCGTTGACGCAAGTAAGTTACATGACTACATAAACCGTGAAACCGATAAACGGAGGCGATCATGGAATCGGCTTTGAACGAGGCAATTGCGCAGATTGAACGTGCGAAGGCGGCGGAAGCGCCGGTTGTTCACTCGTTCTTCGATGAGCCGACCAACACCGCGACCTACGTCGTCTGGGATCCTGCCACGCGGAAAGCAGCGGTTGTCGACAGTGTCCTGAATTTCGACGCTGCGGCCGGTCGGACCAAGACGGCGTCGGCGGACGCGGTAATCGCTTATGTGCGGGAGCACGGCCTTTCGGTCGACTGGCTGCTCGAGACCCACGCCCATGCCGATCACCTTTCTGCGGCGCCCTACCTGCAAAAGGCGCTGAGCGGTCAGCTCGCGATCGGCCGCGAGATCATCCGCGTGCAGAACGTCTTCGGCAAGATTTTCAACGCCGGCACCGACTTCGAGCGCGACGGCTCCGAGTTCGACCGCCTGTTCGACGATGGCGACCGTTTTGCGATCGGCAACATCGAGGCCATCGCGCTGCATGTGCCGGGGCACACCCCCGCCGATATGGCCTATATCATTGGCGACGCGGTCTTCACC
The DNA here is from genome assembly GCA_001897375.1 of Sphingomonas sp. 67-36. Taxonomy (GTDB): domain Bacteria; phylum Pseudomonadota; class Alphaproteobacteria; order Sphingomonadales; family Sphingomonadaceae; genus Sphingomonas. Next base: position 37,798 of record MKSU01000029.1, read on the forward strand.
GGCGATACCCTTTTCATGCCGGATTACGGCACCGCACGCGCGGATTTCCCTGGTGGTGATGCGCGCCAGCTATTCCGCTCGATCCGCCGACTGATGCAGTTGCCCGACGAGACGCGGCTGTTCCTGTGCCACGACTACAAGGCAGCGGGGCGCGACCAGTATGTCTGGGAGACGACCGTGGGCGCGCAGCGCGTCGGCAACGTCCATGTCCATGAAGGGGTGGACGAAGACGACTTCGTCGCGATGCGCACCAGTCGCGATGCCACCTTGTCGATGCCCAAGCTCATCCTGCCATCGGTGCAGGTGAACATGCGCGGCGGCCATCTGCCGGAGCCGGAAGCCAACGGCACCCGCTACCTCAAGATCCCATTGGATGCGCTGTGATGCCCGGATTTTCCAAAGCCATGCCGCTTCCCGGCTTCATCGGTGGCCTGATGATCGGTGTCGCTGCGGCGATCATGTTGCTGGGCAACGGCCGCATCGCCGGGGTCAGCGGCATGTTCGCGCATTTCCTCGGCCTGTCCGAAGGGGGGGCGCCCTGGATGATGGCACTCCTGTTCACAGTGGGGCTGCCCCTGGGCGCAGCGCTTGCTGCGGCCAATCTGAGTGTGGAAGCCCGCTTCCCGACATCCCTTGGGCTGATCGTCGTCGCCGGGCTGATCGTCGGGATCGGTACGCGGCTCGGCGCGGGATGCACCAGCGGTCACGGCGTCTGCGGCCTGTCGCGCCTGTCGCCGCGGTCCATCGTCGCGACCGGTACGTTCATGGCGACCGGTATCGCCATCGTGACCCTCATGCGCCTGGCGGGGGTGACGCTGTGATGCGCCAAGGCATCCTCTCGCTCGTGAGCGGCACGCTGTTCGGCGCCGGCCTCGCCGTTTCAGGCATGATCGATCCTGCGCGGGTGCGGGCGTTTCTCGACGTCGCCGGTGCCTGGGACCCGACCCTAGCTTTCGTCATGGCCGGGGCAATCCTGCCGATGGCGATAGCCTGGCTCGTCGTGCGCCGGCGCTCCACGCCAATCATAGCCGAGCAATTCCATACGCCCGCCACGTTGCCGATCGACGCGCGTCTGATCGGCGGTGCCGCCCTGTTCGGCATAGGCTGGGGCCTTGTCGGCCTCTGTCCAGGCCCTGCCATCGCCGCGCTGGCAATCCAGCCTGCACCCGCGCTGCTCTTCATCGCCGCGATGGCGCTGGGCGCAGCCATCCACCGCTTCGCACTTACCCCACGCCGTTCGGCGTGACCGGACAGGAGACGTCACATGGCCTTCAAGAAGATCACACCGTCCTTCTCGGCTGCTCCCCAGCTCACCCGGGATGACGTCGCTGCTGCCGCGCAGGCGGGATACCGCTCGATCATTTCGAGCCGGCCCGACGGCGAGGAGCCGGGGCAGCCAAGCGCGCGGGACATGGCCCGGATGGCCGAAGAACATGGTCTTGCGTTCGCCCATGTCCCGATCGTGCCGGGCAAGGCGACCGATGCAGATGCCGATCGGATGAAGGAAGCGCTGACCGCGCTGCCGGGACCGACGCTCGGCTTTTGCCGAAGTGGTACGCGGGCGGCCACCCTTTGGGCACTGGCGGAGGCGGACCAAAGCGATCCTGCAACGATCATCGGTCAGGCCAAGACAGCCGGATACGACCTCGCCGATCTGAAGCCGGCGCTTGCCCGCCGGTCTAAGAGGACCAGCAAATGACCTACGACGTCGTCATCATCGGAGGTGGGGCTGCTGGCATCTCAACGGCCGCCAGCATCCTGAAGCGCAACGCCAAGGTATCGATCGCTGTCGTCGATCCCGCCCGGGATCACTATTACCAGCCCGGTTGGACGCTGGTAGGCGCTGGCGTTTTCACCCCCGAACAGACCCGCAAGGCGGAAGCAGACGTGATGCCGAAGGGCGTCGAATGGATACGGCTGCCTGCGATTACCATCGACCCCGATCGCCAGGCGATCACCCTGGGAGACGGGGATACGATTGCTTACCGTGTTCTGATCGTCGCCCCCGGCCTGCGTTTGGCGTGGGAGAAGATCGCGGGGCTTCCCGAGGCGTTGGGCCGCAACGGCGTCACGTCCAATTACCGCTACGATCTGGCACCCTACACTTACCAGCTTGTCCAGGAATTGCAGCGGGGGCGCGCGCTGTTCTCGCAACCGCCGATGCCGATCAAGTGCGCCGGGGCGCCTCAAAAGGCGATGTACCTGTCCTGCGACATCTGGCGCGAGAGCGGTGTTCTTCCCGCGATCGACGTCGAGTTTCACAACGCCGGCGCGGCACTGTTCGGCGTGGCGACCTACGTCCCGGCGTTGATGGAATATGTCGAGAAGTATGGGATCGACCTCAAGCTCGAGTCCAATTTTGTTGCGGTCGACGGCGACCGGCGTGTCGCCACGTTCGAGCGCAAGCGGGATGGCGTGAGCGAGCGGATCGAGCGCGAGTTCGACATGCTCCACGTCGTGCCGCCTCAGGTTTCGCATGACGTCGTTGCCAAAAGTCCGCTCGCGGCGGCAAACGGCTTCGTCGAGGTCGATGAGGCGACGCTGCGCCACAAGCGGTACGACAATGTCTTTAGCCTGGGCGATGCCGCTGGCACCAGCAATGCGAAGACGGCTGCGGCAGCCCGCAAGCAGGCCCCGGTAGTAGCGGTCAACGCGCTCGCCGCGCTCGATGGCAGGCCCCCTGTTGTCGACTATGACGGCTATGGATCGTGCCCGCTCACCGTCGAGCGTGGTAAAATCGTGCTGGCCGAGTTCGGTTATAGCGGAAAGCTGCTCCCGAGCTTCCCGTCGTGGCTGTTGAACGGCACGCGCCCGACGCGCGCTGCCTGGTTCCTGAAGGAGCGGGTGCTGCCCCCGATTTATTGGCAGGGCATGCTGAAAGGCCATGAGTGGATGGCGGCGCCGCATGAGATCGGCAAGGCGGCATGACCCTCGAACCGATCCAGTATCTGTTGGGCGCGCTGTCCGGCGGCCTGGTGGGCTTCACCCTCGGGCTTGTCGGCGGGGGCGGATCGATACTCGCCGTCCCGCTCATGGTCTATCTCGTGCGCGTGCCGAACGCGCACCTTGCCATCGGCACGAGCGCGTTCGCGGTTGCCGCCAATGCTGCGACCGGGCTGATCGGTCATGCCAAGGCGCATACCGTCAAATGGCGCTGTGGCGGCATGTATGCGACCGCCGGCATTATCGGTGCCTTGTTCGGCTCCACCGCGGGCAAGGCCATGGATGGCGGCAAGCTGCTCTTCCTGTTCGCCATGGTCATGGTTGTCGTCGGCGTCCTGATGCTGCGCGGGCGCGGTGACACGGGCAACCCGGGGGCGGAGTGCAATCGGGAGAAGGCGCCGAAGGTGCTGGGCTACGGCCTCGGCACCGGTCTGTTCTCGGGCTTCTTCGGCATCGGCGGAGGCTTTCTAATCGTCCCTGGCCTGATCGGGTCGACGGGCATGCCGATCCTGAATGCTGTCGGCACGTCATTGATCGCCGTCACCGCGTTCGGGCTGACGACGGCCGCCAACTACGCGTTTTCCAGTCTGGTGGACTGGCCGCTTGCTTTCGTGTTCATCGGCGGTGGAGTTGTCGGCGGTCTGATCGGCACGCGCATTGCGAAGCGCCTCGGTACGGGCGGCACGCTCACCACGGTCTTTGCCGTCCTGATCTTCGTGGTGGCGGCCTACATGCTCTGGAAAAGCGCGGCCGCGTTTCTCTAATGGAGGGTGCGATTACCATCGGGCCGCTGATGCTGGCCGTCGATCGCGGGCTTGCCGTGCTGTGCATCGTCGTGTTCCTTGGCCTCACGACACTGGCCGGTC
>MKSU01000030.1 GCA_001897375.1 Sphingomonas sp. 67-36
CGTCCGTCAGCTTCCGTCTGCTCAAGGCTCGTCTCCTTCGGCAACCTTGAATCAGACCTCAACTCAAAACGGAATCCACTGAATGCAGACAACGCCTAGGGCGATTTCGAGGCAGGTGGAAACGCAGTTCAGCGCAGCTAATCACCTGCCGGCTCGGAAATCGCGGCAAACAAGGGAAAATAGAGCGGTGATCCGATGCAGTCGGATCGACAACCGCTCTAGATATCCAGCGCCACCCGCTCGCCGCGATGGTCGAGCGCGAACAGCACCCATGTCGCGCCGGAGAACAGGAAGCTCACGCCCAGCACGATCCCCGGCAGCGTCAGCGCCGAGATCGGCATCGCGTAGAAGATATAGGCCGCGAGCAGCAGGTTGATGACGCCCAGCGCGATCATTAGCCCCCGGCGGCGACGGAAGCGGAATCCCCACGCCAGTTCCAGCACCCCGCGCGCGATCAGCCACAGGGCGAGCAGCAGCGTCAGCGATAGCGCGCCGGTCGCCGGCTCGATCACCATGATCCCCCCGCCGATCAGCGAGATCACCCCGAGCAGGATCGCATAGCCGCGCCCTTCATGCCCTTGCCCGAAGATGCCGGCGAGCAGCGAGAACAGCCCAGCCGCGATCAGATAGGCCCCGATCACCAATGTCGCGGCGAAGGTGGCGGGCACCGGCATCGCGATGGCGAACGCGCCGAGGATCAGATTGACGATGCCATAGGCCAGAAGCCAGCCCCAGCCGATGCCGCGCGTCGAAAGCGTCATAACCGTCTCCCCGTTCCAGCACCGTAACCATCGGCCCGGATGTTGGTTCCGCACTGGCCGAATCGCGCGCCGGATCCTAGTGTCGCCGCCATGCAACATTCAGGGTTCGTGCCGCTCCGCATCTTCTCCTCATACACGATGCTGGACGGCGCGATCGACCCCAAGGCGATCGCCAAGCGCGCGGCGGCGCTGGGTTTTCCGGCGGCGGCGCTCACCGATCGCAACGGCCTTTATGCCGCGATGTCCTATTCGGACGCGGCGTGCGATGCGGGGGTGCAGCCGATCATCGGGGTAATGCTGGGCATCGCCCGTCCCGACCTGCCCGAGGGCGTCGCACCGATCGTCGACTGGCTCGCGCTCTACGCGCAGGACACGACCGGCTACGACAACCTCTGCGCCTTGGTCAGCATGGCCCACCTCGACCGGCCGATCGAGCAGGCGCCGCACGTCGATTTCGCCGCGCTGGCAGGGCGGACGGACGGGCTGATCGCGCTGACCGCGGGCGGGGAGGGCGCGCTCGCCCGGCTCTACGCCGAGGATCAGCCGGCGCGCGCCGGGGCCTATGCCGATCGCCTGCAACGGCTGTTCCCCGACCGGCTCTATATCGAGATCGTCCGCCGCCTGAACGAGGTCGAGGGCGCCGCCGAGCCCCACCTGCTCGATCTCGCCTACGCCCGCGATCTGCCGCTGGTCGCTACCAACCCGTGCTGCTTTGCCGATCAGGATTTCCTCGATGCGCACGACGCGATGCTGTGCATCGCCAATTCCACCTATGTCGAAAGCGACGATCGCCCGAAAAGCTCGCCCGATGCCTGGATGAAGCCGGCCGGCGAGATGCGGGCGTTGTTCGCCGATCTGCCCGAGGCGATCGAGAACACCCTGGTCGTGGCGCAGCGCTGCGCCGTCGCCGCGCCGAAGCGCAAGCCGATCCTCCCCAGCCTCGCCGGCGACCGCGAGGGCGAGGCGGCGATGCTGCGGCAGGACGCGTCGGCCGGGCTGGAGCGGCGGCTGGAGCGAATCGAGGCGCTCGGTGCCGCCCCGGCCGACCCGGACTGGAAGGAAGTCTATCGCAAGCGGCTGGAGTTCGAGCTGGATATCATCATCCAGATGGGCTTCCCCGGCTATTTCCTGATCGTCGCCGACTTCATCAAATGGGCCAAGGAGCGCGACATTCCGGTCGGGCCGGGGCGCGGCTCTGGCGCCGGCTCGGCCGTGGCATGGTCGCTGACCATCACCGATCTCGATCCGATCCGCCTCGGCCTGCTGTTCGAGCGCTTCCTCAATCCCGAGCGCGTTTCGATGCCGGACTTCGACATCGACTTCTGCGAAACGCGGCGCGGCGAGGTGATCCGCTACGTGCAGGAGAAATACGGCCGCGACCAGGTGGCGCAGATCATCACCTTCGGAAAGCTCAAGGCGCGCGCGGTGCTCAAGGACACCGGCCGCGTGCTCCAGATGAGCTATGGACAGGTCGATCGCCTCGCCAAGCTGGTGCCCAACCATCCGACCGACCCATGGACGCTGGAGCGCGCGCTGAACGGCGTCAGCGAACTGGCGCGCGAATACGCCAATGAGAACGACGTCCGCCGCCTGCTCGATCTGGCGATGAAGCTGGAGGGGCTGCCGCGCCATTCCTCCACCCACGCGGCGGGCGTGGTGATCGGGGACCGGCCGCTGGCGCAGCTCGTGCCGCTCTATCGCGATCCGCGATCGGACATGCCGGTCACGCAGTTCGACATGAAATATGTCGAGGGCGCGGGGCTGGTGAAGTTCGACTTCCTCGGCCTCAAGACGCTCTCGGTGCTCAAGAAGGCGGTGGAGATGCTGGCCAAGCGCGGCATCTCGGTCGATCTCGACGCGCTCGGCTGGGACGACGAGGAGACCTACGAGCTGCTCCAGGCCGGCAACACCGTCGGCGTGTTCCAGGTGGAATCGGAGGGGATGCGGCGCACGCTCTCCGCCGTGAAGCCCACCGTGTTCGAGGATATCATCGCGCTCGGCGCGCTCTATCGCCCCGGCCCGATGGACAACATCCCGATGTTCGGCCGCCGCAAGAACGGGCAGGAGGAGATCGAATATCCGCATCCGCTGCTGGAGAGCATCCTTGCGGAAACCTACGGCATCTTCGTCTATCAGGAGCAGGTGATGCAGGCGGCGCAGGTGCTGGCCGGCTACACGCTCGGCGGCGCCGACCTGCTGCGCCGCGCGATGGGCAAGAAGATCAAGGCGGAGATGGATGCGCAGCGCGCGATCTTCGTCGAAGGCTGCGCGAAGACCAACAACATCACCGCCGCCAAGGCCAACGAGCTGTTCGACTTGATCGACAAGTTCGCCGGCTATGGCTTCAACAAGAGCCACGCTGCGGCCTATGCCCTGCTCACCTATCAGACGGCGTGGCTGAAGGCGCACTATCCGCACGAATTCTTCGCCGCCTCGATGTGCTACGACATCCACCTCACCGACAAGCTCGCGGTGTTCGTGGACGACATGCGCCGCATGGGGATCGCGCTGCTGCCGCCCGATATCAACCGCAGCGAGGCGGAGTTCGAGGTGGAGGTGGACGATCACGGCACGCCCGCCGTCCGCTATGCGCTCGCCGCGCTGAAGTCGGTCGGCGAGGGGGCGATGGAGAAACTGGTCGCCGAGCGCGAGGAACGCGGGCGCTTCACCAGCCTCGACGATCTCGCGCACCGCGTCGATCCGCGCCTACTCAACAAGCGCCAACTCGAGACGCTGGCGGCGGGCGGCGCGTTCGATGCGATGGAGCCGAACCGCGCGGGCGTGTTCGCGATGGCGGAGACGATCCTCGCCGTCGCCGCGCGCACCCACGAGCAACGCGCCAGCGGGCAGGGCGGCCTGTTCGGCGACGCCAGCCATGCCGGCGACACGATCAAGCTGCCGCGCTCGGTCCATTGGAGCATGGCGCAGAAGATGGAGCAGGAGAAGGAAGCGTTCGGCTTCTATTTCTCCGCCCATCCGGTCGATCGCCACGCCCATCTCGCGAAGATGCACGGCGCGCGGCAATATGCGGCGCTGACCGAGCTTGCGATCCCCGACGACGGCACCCGCGCCGGGGCGACGATGGCGGTGCTGGTCGAGGAAGCGCGCTGGCGCACCTCCGCGCGGGGCCGCCGCTATCTGATGGCCACGCTGTCCGACCAGAGCGGGCAGTTCTTCTCCACCTGCTTCGACGATCAGGTTTCGAACGACCTGGAGGAAGCCGCCAAGGCTGGCGTGTGCGGCCTTGCGACGGTGGAGCTGGACCGTCGCCCCGGCGAAGACCAGCCGCGCGTCACGATCAAGCGTTTCCAGCAATTCGATTCACTGGCCTCGACGGCACGTTTCGTCGCGGAGATCACGGTCGGCAATGTCGCGGCGATCGCGCCGCTGGCGACGCTGCTGGAGGGACAGCGCGGTGCGCGCGGCGAGGTGCGGCTGAAGGTGCGGCTCCCGCAGGGCGGCGAGGCGACCCTGCTGCTCGGCCGTGACTTCCTGCTCGACGCGGAACTGGTGGAGCGCGCCGGCCTGCTGCCCGGCGTGATCGGCGCGACGCTCGGCCGCGCGGAAACGCATCTCGCGGCGGCGAGTTGACCTAGCCGACGGAGGGCGTCGGAGCCGGAGCGGGAGCCGCCGGCAGCGCGGGAGAGTGGCGCACCGTCTGCACCTTGATCGCCGGCTCCAGCATCTGCCCCTTCATCAACCCTTCGCCGCGCGTCGGGGAGGTCGGCGCGTCCATGATGCGATGGACGATATCCATCCCGCTCACCACATGGCCGAACACGGCATAGCCCGGATCGGTCGCGGTCGCGTCCATCGTGGAAAGGTCGCCGACGATGATGAAGAAATCGCCCGAGGCGGTGCCCGGCCTGCCCATCGCCATGGAGATCGCGCCGTCCTTGTGGCTCAGCCCGGTCTTGCTCGTCGGCTCGTGCGGGATCGGCGGGAGGGTGCGCTTGGGATCGTTGCCGGTGCCGAACTGGATGAAGCCGTAACCGGGCTGGATCTTCACCGCGCGATAGAAATTCACCCCGTCGAGCCGCTTCTGGTCGACATATTTCAGGAAATTGGCGGCGGTGATCGGCGCATGTTCCTTGTCGATCGCGATCACGATCGGCCCCCAGTTCGTCGTGACGGTCACGTTCACGATGCCCGCGGGATTGGGGGCGGCCACCGGCGGCGCGGGGGCGGTCTGCGCGAGCGCGGCGGGTGAGGGGAGCGCGAGCAGCGCGGCGAGAGGCAGGAGGAGGCGCATGGCGCGCTTCTATCATTTCCCGTGCGGGCTTGTCAGCCGCATTGGCCTCTTGTCGCCGGCACGCGACAGGTCCAGCATGTCGCGGCAAGCTGATCGGTTGCGTCTCAACAAGGGAGAGGAATGATGGCTGCATCACGCAAGACGACCGCCGGAGATCGGGCCAAGGCGGCGGCCGACAAGGTACGCGAAGGAGCGGAAAAGGCACGCGAATCGTTCAAGGAACGTGTCGTCGATCCCGCCAAGCGCGCCGGCGAGGCGATGAAGGCATCCGGCGAGAAGGTCGTCGAGGGCAACAAGACGATCGGCCTGAAGATGATCGATCAGGCCGAGACCAACGCGCGCGAGGCGTTCGCCGCGATGCGCGCCGCCGCCGGGGCCAGGGACCTTTCCGAAGTGATGAAGATCCAGGGCGAATTCCTGCGCGAGCAGGGCAATCGCTCGATGACGCAGGCGCGCGAGATCGGCGAGTTGATCATGCAGTTCGGCCGCGATGCGGTCGGCCCGCTGAAGACGGGCGCGACGAAGAAGTGACACGTGGCGGCCGTTCAGGCGTGGCCGGCGCTGGGATAGAATAACGCGCGCAGGCCATTGCGTCGGAACGGCCGCCATTCCCCCTCGGGCAGGGCCAGCCGATCGGCGACGGCGTAGAGCACTGCGGGATTGACGCCCAGCCCGCAGTGGCTGCCATGCACCTGGATATTGTCGCTGATCGCGGCCTGCGGCTCGACGCAGTTCCGCCACGCGACGATGCCGTCCTCGCGGCTCCAGATCGCGGTGGAGGGCACCGGCGGCGGCGAAGTCCCCTCGGCGAGCTGGCCGCTGGTATGATCGTCGTCGATCAATTGCCCGGTCAGCAGTTCGTAGAGCCGCCACACGTTCGTCGCGCGCGGCGATCCGGCGAATGGCGAGCCGAGCGAGATCACCTGCCGCACCGCTTCCGGCATCCGCCGCGCCATGATGCGCGCCATCACGCCGCCGAGGCTCCAGCCGACGAGGCTCACCTTGCGCCCGGTCGCCGCATGGATCGTCTCGATGCGCGCCGCGAGCCGCTCGCCCTCCAGGCCGATCGCTTTGGGGCCAAGATTGCGTCCCAGTTCCCAGCGATGCGCGTCATAGCCCAACCCTTTCAGGTAGCGCCGGAGGATCGTCGTGGAGACATCGGAGGTGACGAAGCCGGGCAGCACCATCACCGGATGCCCGTCCCCGCGCGGCGCCGTGGCAAGCAGCGGTGCGGCGGCGGGCAGCGAGCCGAGCTCGGCCAGCGCGCGCGGCAATTCGGTCAGCGCGAGCAGTGCCGAGGGCGGACGTTCGATCTCTGCCGACAGGACGGTGGCCATCAACGATTCTCCTGAAAATGGAAATTACGTGGCATCGAAGCCGTAAGCGCGCTGCGTCGCCTCGTGCCGGCGCAGATCGAGGCTGAGGATGGCGAGGTCGTGCGGCTGTCCGGCGCGATCACGCACCTGATCCTTGAGCAGCGCCTCGCCGCGAAAGCCGAGGCTTTCGAACAGGGTGACCGAATTGCGCTGGTCCGGCGTCATCGCGGCGGTCAGCTTCTCCAGCCCGCGATCGATGGCGATGGCGAGGATCGCCTGCAGCATGTCGCGGCCCAGCCCGGCGCCGCGCCGCTCGGCCGAAACGAGCAGCCGCACCTCGCCCACATGCGACGACCAGCCGAGCGGGTCGCGGACCAGCGCGACCGATCCGAGCACCGTTTCCCCGTCCATCGCCAGCAGGCTGTCGATCCAGCCGTCGTCGATCGCCGCCAGCCACGCCTCCACGACGCGCGGATGTTTCAGGTCGCGGCCGAGGAACAGCAGGTCGTGCTCCGGCAGTCCCTGCGCGAAGGCCAGCATCGCGTCGCGGTCGGCGGGGCGGAAGCGGCGGATGCGGTGGCTCACAGCGAGCGCTCCGCCAGCCAGCCGGCCAGCGTCGGCCACATGCGCTTGATCGCGTTGCCGCCGGCGACGAGGCTGACGTGGCCGCCCTTCAGCATGATCTCCTGCTTGTCGTCCGATCCGATCATCTCGATCAGGGGGGCGGACGCCGCGCGTGGAACGATATGGTCATGCTCCGCCGCGAGATGCAGGAACGGGATCGTGATGCTGCCTGGATCGACCTTGCGTCCTCCCACTTCCATCGTGCCGTTCAGCAATCGATTCTCCCACATGAGCATCTTGGTCGTCTGCCGGAAATATTCGCCGGCCAGCGGCAGGGTATCGGTGTTCCAACGCTCGAACATGCGAAACGACTTCACATATTCCTCGTCCCACAAATTATCGTAAAGCCGGATGTTCCCGGCCGCGCGCGCCGCCGGGCGCAGCATGTCGAACGAGGAATAGAGCATGTCGCCGGGCACGTTGCCGAACGTCTCGACCAGCCGGTCCACGTCGAAATAGCGCTGGTCGGACCATGCTGCGAACATGCCCATCTGCGAGAAATCGATCGGCGTGGTGAAGGTGACGAGGTTGGCGATGCCGGTGTCCCGGTGCAACGCGGTGTGGAGGAGGGAGAGGACGCCGCCGAAGCAATAGCCGATAATGCTGACGTCCGGCTCGCCGGTTTCCTCCTTGATGCGCTCCACCGCGGCGCCGATGAAGGTCACGGCATAATCTTCGAGCGTCAGGGTGCGCTCGTGGCTGCGCGGCGCTTCCCATTCCAGCATGAACACGTCGAACCCGGCCTTCAGCAGGAATTCGACGAGGCTCTGCCCCGGCACCAGATCGAAGATGAAGCCGCGGTTGGTGGTGGCCATCACCAGCAGGATCGGGACGCGATATACCTCGTCGGTCATCGCGCGATAATGGTTGAGCCGCATCGGCCCGCGCGCGATCAGCACGTCCTTGGGCGTGGCGCCGACCACCGGGGCGGGGGAGGTGAAATAGCTCAGCCCGGATATGTTCCGCGCCATCATCCGTTCGAACTCCGCGCGTGCGGCACTGATCGGATCGGATGGCGCGGTTGCTTGCATCAGCTTTCCCTGGCTGGCGGTTTCCGGCTGCGCCGGGGGCGCGGCTTGGCGGGGTCCGGCCCGGCGCTGCCGAGCTTCGCCTCGATCCGCGCGAGCGCCGTTTCGATTCCGGCGATGCGCCGGGCGAGATCGTCGATGTCGGTGCGGCTCGGCAGGTTGGCGGCCGCGAGCACGCGCTCCATCACCTGATGCGTGTTCGCCTGCATGTTCGCGGTGGCGGCGCTGAGGGCGCTCATGCCGCGCACGAACTCCTCGCTCTTCATCGTGTCGGCGCCGAAATTGTTCGCCGCTTTTTCCCAATGCCCAAGCATCTCGCGGAAGAATGCTGCGGGATCTTGCGGGTTCATCGACATTGCAGGGGCGAGACTTCCACGCCCGGCAATATTGGTCAAGTCATTGCTGCGGGATTTGCTGCGCGGGAAGCTGCGGCCCGTCCGCTCTCGCCTCGATCAGAGAATCGCCGCCCAGCGTGCGATAGAGCGTGACGAGGTTGGTGGCGCGGGTCAGCTTGGTCTGCACGAGCCCGCGCTGCGCGGTATAGAGCGAGCGCTGCGCGACGAGCGTCGCGAGGAAAGTGTCGATCTCGCCGCGATAGCGCGCATCGGCCAGTTGGTAATTGTCGAGCGCCGCATCGGTGTTGCGCTGGTTCGCGGCCAGTTCGTCGGCGATCGTGCCGCGCCGCGCGAGCGCATCGGCGACCTCGCGGAAAGCGGTCTGGATCGCCTTCTCATAGCCGGCGAGCGCGGCGTCGCGCTGCGCCTCGGATTGCTCGACGCCCGCCCGCGCCGCGCCTCCGTTGAAGATCGAATAGGCCGCGCCGGCACTGCCCGAATAATTGAACGACCCGCCCTCGAACAGCGAGGAGAGCGCGCCGCTGGCGAAGCCGAGCACCCCGGTGAGCGTGATCTTCGGGAAAAGCGCCGCGCGCGCCGCGCCGATCTGCGCATTGGCGGCGCGCAGGCCGTATTCCGCGCTCACCACGTCCGGGCGGCGCAGCAGGATGGCGGAATCCAGCCCCGCCGGCAGGTCCGCGATATGCGCCGCCGCCTCGTCGATCGAGGCGGGGAGCAGGGCGGGGTCGATCGGCGCGCCGACCAGCAGTTGAAGCGCGTTGATGTCCTGCGCCAGCGCGGTCTTCTGCGCGGCGAGATCGGCCTCCGCGCCGGCCAGCACCTGCTCGGCCTGGCGCAGATCGGTGCGCGGCGCGACGCCGCCCTTCAGCCGCGCGTCGGTCAGCGAGACGCTGCGGCGCGCGTTGGCCGCCGTTTCCTCGGCGATGGCGAGCAGGCTGCGGTCCGCGCCGTAGCTCAGCCACGCGCCGGCCACGTCGCCCACCAGCGTCAGCCGCGCGGCGCGGGCGGTGGCCTCCTGCGCGAAATAACGATCGAGCGCAGCGCTGGTCAGCGATCGCACCCGGCCGAACAGGTCGATCTCGAATCCGGTGATGCCGACCCCGGCAGAAAGCGAATCGGTCGTCGCGGCGGCGCCCGGCGCGGGGCTGTTGGTGTGGCTGTAGCTGTACGAGCCGCTGGCGCCGATCGCGGGAAACAATTCGCCGCGCTGGATGCGATATTGCGCGCGCGCCGCCGCGATATTGGCGGTGGCGATGCGCAGGTCGCGGTTGTTGGCCAGCGCCTGATCGATGATCCGCTGCAACCGCGCATCGCGGAAGATGTCGCGATAGGTGACGCTGGGCAGCGCCGCCTCGCTCTGCCGGAGATAGGCGTCGCCGACCGGCCATGACGCGGGCACCGGCATGGCCGGGCGCACGTATTTCGGCGCCATGCTGCACGCGGTGAGCGAAGCGCCGGCGGCCAGCAGGAGGGCGCGGCGTATCATGATTCCTCCAGATGCGGCGTGCCCCGCGGCGGCTCGGCGTCATGCGGGTGGAAGCCCGGCTCCTCGCCCCGGATGCGCGCCAGCGTATCGCGGAAACCGCGCCGGACCAGCACGAAGAACATCGGGATATAGAAGATCGCGAGGATCGTCGCGGTCAGCATCCCGCCGATCACCGCCGTGCCGATCGCGATGCGGCTGTTCGCGCCCGCGCCGGTGGAGATCGCCAGCGGCAGCACGCCGAAGATGAAGGCGAAGCTGGTCATCAGGATCGGGCGCAGGCGGATGCGCGCGGCGGCCAGCGCGGCCTCGATCACGCGCTTGCCCTTGCGCTCCTCCTGCTCGGCGAACTCGATCATCAGGATCGCGTTCTTCGCGGCGAGGCCCATCGTCGTCAGCAGCCCGATCTGGAGATAGACGTCGTTGGTCAGCCCGCGCAGCGTGACGAACAGCACCGCGCCGACCAGCCCCAGCGGGATCACCAGCAGCACGGCGAGCGGGATCGACCAACTTTCGTACAGCGCCGCGAGGCACAGGAACACGACGACCAGCGACAGGCCGTAGAGGATCGGCGCCTGACCGGAGGAGAGCCGCTCCTGATAGGAGATGCCGGCCCAGGCGATGCTGGTGCCGGGTATCTCGGCGGCGAGCGCCGCGATGCGGTTCATCGCGTCGCCGGAGCTGACGCCCGCAGCGCCCGAGCCCTGGAATTCGAACGAAGACACGCCGTTGAAGCGCGAGAGCGTGGTCGGCGCCTGCGACCAGTCGGTCGTCGCGAAGGCGGTGAAGGGCGCCATCTGCCCGTTCGATCCGCGCACGAACCACTGGCCGATATCGCCGGGTTTGGAGCGGAACGGCGCGTCGCCCTGCACATAGACGCGCTTGACGCGGCCGCGATCGACGAAATCGTTGACATATTGGCCGCCCCAAGCGGCGGAGAGCGTGGTGTTGACGTCGCTCTGCTTCAGCCCGAGCGCGGCGATCTTCTGCGGGTCGGCGTTGACCTGCAACGTGCCGATATCGGGCAATTCGGTCAGTCGCACGCCCGACAGCTTCGGATCGGCGCTCGCCATCGTGAACAATTTGTCGCGCGCCGCCTCGAACTGCTGGAGCGAAAGGCCGCCGGTGTTCTGCAACTCCATCGTGAAACCGTCGGCCTGACCCAGCCCGCGGATCGCCGGCGGGACGAGCGCATATACCTGCGCGTCGCGGAACTCCCGGAACGCGGCGGAAGCGCGCGCGATGATCGCGTCCGCGCTGTTTTCCTTGCCCGGCCGACTGTCCCAGTCGGTGAAGGTCATGAAGCCCTGGCCGGTGTTCTGCCCGCTGATGCCGCCGCCGCCGCCGCCGGCGACGGTGAACAGCGTCTTCATGTTGGCCTGTTCATGTTCGGCGAAATAGCGTTCGACCGCGTGCTGCACCTCGCTGGTGCGCGCCATCGTCGCGCCGGCCGGCAGGCGGAACTGGACGGAGGCGCCGCCCTGATCCTCGGTCGGCAGGAAGCCGGTGGGCATCCGCAGGAACAGCACCGCGAGCAACGCGACGACGACGGCGTAGATCGCGAGGAACAGCCACTTGCGCTCCACCACGCGCGCCACCGCGCCGGTGTAGCTCTTCACGCCGCGCTCGAAATTGTGGTTGAACCAGTGCTTCGCGCGGTCCGCGCCGTCGATCAGCCACGGCGCGCTGCGCCCGAGCCACGTCTCGCGCGGGTCGCGCTCCATGCTCTTCTGCTTGAGCAGGTTGGAGGTGATGGCGGGCGACAGGATGATCGCCACCGCGACCGACAGGATCATCGCGGAGATGATGGTGAGCGAGAACTGGCGGTAGATCACGCCGGTCGACCCGCCGAAGAAGGCCATCGGCAGGAACACGGCGGAGAGCACCAGCGCGATCGCCACCAGCGCGACGGTGATCTCGTTCATCGATTCGATCGTCGCTTCCCGCGGCGTCATGCCGGGATTCTCGTCCATCAGCCGCTCGACGTTCTCGACCACCACGATCGCGTCGTCGACGAGCAGGCCGATCGCCAGCACCAGCCCGAACAGCGTGAGCGTGTTGATGCTGAACCCGACGAGGTAGAAGATCGCGAACGTCCCCAGCAGCACCACCGGCACCGCGATGGCGGGCACAAGCGTCGCGCGCCAGCTTTGCAGGAACACGAACATCACGATCACCACCAGGATGATCGCCTCGATCAGCGTCTTGGTGACTTCCCTGATCGACAGCTTGATGAAGTCGGTGGAATCGTTGGCGTAGGCGACGCGCAGGTTGGGCGGAAAGGTCTTGGCGACGCGCGCGATCTCCGCCTTCACCAGCTCCGCCGTCTTGAGCGCGTCGGCGCCGGGGGCGAGCAGCACGGCGATGCCGGCGCCGGGATGGCCGTTGACGCGGCTGCGCGACGCATAATTCTCCGCGCCCAGCTCGATCCGCGCCACGTCGGACAGCCGCACCGTCGCGCCCGACGGCAGCGTCTTGAGGATGATCTCGCGGAACTGCTCGGGCGTCTGGAGGCGCGATTGCGCGGTGACGGTGGCGTTGAGCATCTGCGTGCCGGGCATCGGCTGCGCGCCGATCTCGCCGGCGGCGACCTCGGCATTCTGGTTCTGGATCGCGGTGATGACGTCGCCCGGCATCAGCGCATAGCTGTTGAGCTTGCCCGGATCGAGCCAGATCCGCATCGCATATTGCGATCCGTACACGTTGGTGTCGCCCACGCCGGGCACGCGCCCCAGCGGCTCCTGCAGATTGGAGACGAGATAGTCCGACACGTCCTGATTGGTCATCGTGTCGGTGATGTCATAGACGCCGGCGAGCAGCAGATTGTCCGGGTTGGACTTGCGGACGGTGATGCCTTGTTGCTGCACCTGCTGCGGCAGGCGGCTCACCGCCTGCTGCACCTGGTTCTGCACCTGCACCTGCGCGATATCGGGGTTGGTGCCCTTGGCGAAGGTGGCGGTGATCGAGACGGAGCCGCGCGACGAGGAGGACGAGCTGAAATAGAGCAGTCCGTCGATCCCGGTGAGCTGCTGCTCGATCACCTGGGTGATGGAATTCTGGATCGTCTGCGCATTGGCGCCGGGATAGCTCGCGCGGACATAGACCTGCGGCGGCGCCACGTCGGGATATTGCGCGATGGGCAGGCCGAAGATCGCGCCGGTGCCGGCCATCATCACGATGATGGCGAGCACCCAGGCGAAGATCGGCCGGTCGATGAAGATGCGCGACATGGATCAGCCGGCCTTCTTGCCCTGGCCTTGCTGCGGCGGCGCGATGCGCTGCGGCGTGTCGGCGGGCACGGGATCGATCGCGGCGTCGGCCTGCAGCTTCGAGGTTCCCTGCGTGATGATGCGATCGCCGACGGAAAGCCCGCCGGTGACCACCCAGTTGGAGCCTTCGACCCGCGTCGTGGTGACCGTCCTGGGCAGCGCCTTGTTGCCCGGCCCGACCACCCAGACGGTGGCGTTGCCCTTCGGATCGCGCGACACCGCCGCCTGCGGCACGAGGATCGCGCGCGGATCGATCGACTGGTTGAACACCGCCCGGACGAACATGCCCGGCAGCAGCAGCCCGTTCGGATTGGCGAAGCGCGCGCGCAGCGTGATCGTGCCGGTGGCCGGATCGACCACCGCTTCCGCGAACTCGACGCTGCCGGTGAGGCCGTATTCCTCGCCGTCCTCCAGCTTCAGCCGCACCACGGCCCGCGTCGGCACCGCGCCCCCGGTCGCCAGGCCGCGCCGCAGCGCCAGCAGCGCCGCCGACGATTGCTGGATGTCGACATAGATCGGATCGAGCTGCTGGATCGACGTCAGCGGATCGGCCTGGCTGGTGGTGACGAGCGCGCCCACCGTGAACAGCGATCGCCCGATCCGCCCCGTGATCGGCGCCGGCACGGTGGTGAAGCGCAGGTTGATCCGCGCCGTGTCGAGCTGCGCCTTGTTCTGGAGCACCGACGCCTGCGCCTGCCGCTCGGCGGCGAGCGCGTCGGTATAGTCCTGCTTGCTCACCGCCTCGATCTGGGCGAGCGGGCGATAGCGGTCCGACTTGGTCTTGGCGGCGGCGGCGGTCGCTTCCGCGCTGGCGAGATTGGCCGATGCCTGATTGGCCGCCGCGCGATAGAGGCTGGGATCGATCTGATAGAGCGGCTGGCCCTGCTTCACGATCGAGCCTTCGGTGAAGAAGCGCTTCTGGATCACGCCGCTGACCTGTGGGCGCACCTCCGAGCTTTGATAGGCGACCGTGCGGCCGGGAAGCTCGACCGGGATCGGCACGCTGGTCGCGCGGGCGACCACATAACCGACGCGCACCGGTCCGCCGTTGCCGCGATCCCTGCCGCCGGACCCGTGCTGCCCGGCGCTGCCGCACCCCGCCAGCAGCAGCGCGACCGAAATAATCCCCGCCGTCCCGCCGATCGTCCTCGTGCGCAAAACCTTGATCCTGCCGAAGTTTGAGGTCAGCCCCGGCCGGAGAATCCACCCCGCCCGCGTTCCGATCCGATCGATAGCGGCATCGGACATAAACTTGAAGTCACCGTGAAATTAAAAAACATTTGGTAGCGAGCGAACTAGCCCCGGACGAAATTGCCCGGCCGCCGCTCCGCCACCGCGCGGATTCCCTCGCGGAAATCGGCCGTCGCCATCAGCCGGTCCTGCTCGATCCGCTCATGCTGCGTCTGCCGCTCGACCGCCGCTGCGAGATCGCCGCGCAGCGTGGCGCGCGTCGCCTCCACGCCCAGCGGGGCGGCAGCCGCGATCTCGCCGGCGAGGGCGCTCGCCGCCTCGCGCAGCCGCTCCGCTGGCGCAAGCTCGTCGACCAGGCCCCAGGCGAGCGCGTCCTGCGCCTTCACGCGCCGGCCGGTGAGCAGCATCAGCGACGCCTTCTGCCCTCCGATCACGCGCGGCAGGGTGTGCGAGATGCCGAAGCCCGCGTGGAAGCCGAGGCTGACGAAATTGGCCGAAAAGCGCGCTTCCGGCGCGGCGACGCGGAAATCCGCCACCAGCGCGAGGCCCAGCCCCGCGCCGACCGCCGCGCCCTGCACCGCCGCGACGATCGGCTTGCGCGTGGCGAACAGCCGCACCGCGTTGCGATAGAGGATCGGGGTCTCCGCCTCGCCGCTGTCGGTCACCAGCGGCTTGTCGCCCGACAGGTCGGCGCCGCCGCAGAAGACGCGCCCGGCGGTCGCCAGCACGATCGCGCGGCAGCGGTCGTCGCGGTCGAGTTCCTCCAGCGCATCGGCCAGCGCGCCGATCAGCGCGGCGTTGACATGGTTGTGCGGCGGCCGGTCGATCGTCACCGTCGCGACATGGCCGGTGAGCGAAACCTCGATATGTTGCTTCATGCGATCCTTCCGCCCCGCCGGGAAAGCGTGCTTCATCGCCGCCTTGAGGGGCGATTGGCAAGCCCCTGCCGCGCTGAATGCACGACCGGCATGAAACCGATTGGAAAATCACACGTTGCCCTTGTCCGGGGAAAAGATCGAATTCTATCGTGCGCCCGGAATCGATAAGGGGATCGTGCGTGGGATTTGCGGTTGTTCGTCTCTGCCGGGTGGCGACCGCATTGCTCGTTGCGACATCGTCGCTGGCCCATGCGCAAGCCGGCCAGCAGCCTCCCGCCGATCCGCAGGCCAGTGCGCCGATCGTCCCCGACGCCGAGTTCGACAAGGCGCTGCCCCCGCTCTCGGGCGATCTCAACGCGCCGCTGGAGCCGATGCCCGCGCCGGAGCCGGAGGACACGCAGATCGAGCAGCCGCTGCCCCCGATCTCCTCCTTCGAGACGACGCCGCTGGAAACCGCCGCCGACGTGAAGGACAAGGCGGCGACGGAAATCCGCTACGAGACGGTCGCGCGCGGGCTGGATAAGATCGACCTCGCCGACCAGTTCTATTCGCTGTCCGCGCTGAAGAAGGGCGGCGGCAAGGCGGCGAACGCGACGCAGATCTCCGCCCGGGCGCATGAAGACGAGGCGCTGGCGGTGCGGCTGATGAAGTCGCTCGGCTATTATGACGGCGTCGCCCATTCGGTGATCGAGCCGATCCCCGGCGAGACCGGCAAGGTCCGCGCGATCGTCAGCGCCTCGCCGGGCAAGCTCTATCGCCTCGGCACGATCAACGTCGTCGCGCCGCCGACGGTGCCGCCGGGGCTGATCCGCGCGCAATTGCCGCTCAAGACCGGCGATCCGATCGACGCGGCGCGGATCGAGGGCGCGGAGGCCAATGTCAGCCTCGTCCTGCCGCAGCGCGGCTACCCCTTCGCCAAGGTCGGCGATCGCGACATCCTGCTCGACGACCAGACGCTGACCGGCGACTATACCCTGCCGGTCGAGACCGGTCCGCGCGGCTCGTTCGGCAAGCTGCGCACCGCCGGCGATCCGGTGTTCGGGCTGAAGCACCTCAACGTCTTCCCGCGCTTCAAGCCGGGCGATCTCTACGATTCGCGGCTGACCGACGATCTGCGCAAGGCGCTGGCGGCGACGGGGATGTTCAACTCGATCTCGGTCGAGCCGGTCGCGACCGGGGAGACGGGGCCGGACGGCACCGAGCTTGTCGACCTCCTCGTCAACCAGACGAAGGGCAAGACGCGCAGCATCGCCGCCACCGCCGGCTACGGCACCGGGGAGGGCATCAAGCTCGAAGGCACCTGGACCAGCCGCAACATGTTCCCGCCGGAAGGCGCGCTGATCCTCGCGGCAATCGCCGGCACGCAGCAGCAGGGCGCCTCCGCCACTTTCCGCCGCGCCAATGCCGGCAAGCGCGACCGCACCTTCTCGATCATCGCCGGTCTCAATCACCAGAATTACGACGCGTTCGATGCCTATACCGGCACGCTGGCGGTGCGGTGGAGCTATGATTCCACGCCGCTGTGGCAGAAGAAGATCACCTATGCCTATGGCGCGGAGCTGACCGGCACCAACGAGAGCGTCTATGATTTCGCGCGCGGCGATCGCGTGCGGCGCACCTATGGCATCGCGGCGCTGCCGGTGCAGGTGCTGTGGGATACGTCGGACGATCTGCTCAACCCGACGCGCGGCTATCGCGTGAAGCTGAACCTCAGCCCGGAGACATCGGTGCAGGGATCGGTCGCGCCCTATGTTCGCGGGATGATCGAGGGCACCTTCTATTATCCGGTGTCGGACAGCCTCGTGATCGCCGGGCGTGCGCGGGCCGGGTCGATCATGGGCATCGCGCGCGACGATCTCGCGCCGTCGCGGCGCTATTACGGCGGCGGCGGCGGATCGGTGCGCGGCTTCGGCTACCAGCGGCTCGGGCCGTTCGATCCGCAGGGCAATCCGGTCGGCGGGCGCAGCCTCAACGAATTCGCGCTGGAGGCGCGCTACCGCTTCGGCAATTTCGGGATCGTGCCGTTCTTCGACGCCGGCAACGCTTATGAAAGCGTGCTGCCCAAGGGCAACGATTTGCGCTTCGGCGCGGGCATCGGCGGGCGTTTCTACACCAATTTCGGGCCGATGCGCGTCGACGTCGCGACCCCGCTCAATCCGCGCAAGGGGGATGGCAAGATCGCGCTCTACATCTCGATCGGGCAGGCGTTCTGATGGCGGAGGAGGAGAGGGTGGCCCCGCCCGCGCCGCGTCCCATGTGGCAGCGCGTGCTGAAGTGGATCGGCGGCGCGATCGTCGCGCTGCTCGTGCTGGCGCTGGTGATCGTGCTGGGCATCGACACCGATCCCGGCCGCCGCTTCGTCGCGGACCAGATCGGCGGATACAAGACGGCGGCGGGCCTCAACATCCGCGTCGGGCGGATCGACGGCTCGCTCTACGGCCGGATGACGCTGTCGGACGTGCGGGTGAGCGATCCCAAAGGCGTGTTCCTCACTTCGCCACGCCTCGACGTGGACTGGCGGCCGTTCGCCTTCATCAACAACCATGTCGACGTGCGCAGCCTGGAAAGCGCGCTGGTCACGCTCCGCCGCAACCCGGAGTTCATCCCGCAGCCGAGCGAGCCGAACGCGCCTTTCCTGCCCGATATCGACATCGATATCGGGCGCCTGCGCGTCGATCGCTTCGTGATGGAGCCGCCGGTCGCCGGCGCGCGCCATATCGGGCGGATCGCGGGCGCGGCGCACATCGCCGACCGGCGCGCGCAACTGAGCGTGGATGCGGTCGCGCTGCGCGGGCCGGGGATCAGCGGCGGCGATGCATTGCGGCTGCGGCTCGATGCGGTGCCGGACGACGACAAGCTCGATCTCGACGCGAAGCTGTTCGCGCCGGCCGGCGGCGTCGTCTCCTTGCTCGCCGGCACGAAAGCGCCGCTCACCGCGACGGTCGGCGGCAAGGGAAGCTGGAAGTCGTGGAGCGGCAAGGCGCTGGCGACGCTCGGCGGCGGGCAGCTCGCCGATCTCGCCGTCACCGCGCGCGACGGCCATATCGAGGTGCGCGGCTACACCAGGCCCGGCCTCTATCTCGAAGGCCCCGTGGAGCGGCTGACCGCGCCGCAGTTAAGCGTCGCGATCGACACCACGCTGGCGCAGCGCAAGGCCGACACGCGGATCAAGCTGAAGTCAGACGCGCTCGCGGTGGACGCGGGCGGGCTGGTCGATCTCGCCAACAACACGTTCGGCAATTTCGCGGTCGATGCGCAACTGCTCGCCCCCGGCGCGATCGCCCCCAATGTGCGCGGTCGCGACGTGTTGGCGCGGATGGTGCTCAACGGCGCGTTCGCGCGGCCGGAGGTGGATTACAAGGTCCGCGCCACCGCGCTCGGCTTCGCCGGCACGACGGTGGAGAATCTCTATGCCGAAGGTCGCGCGCGGGTGGACCCGGACCGCATCCTCGTGCCGGTCCATGCCCGCGCACGGCGGGTGAGCGGCCTCAATCCGGCGATCGGCGGCCTAACCAGCAACGCCCGGATCGACGGCGATTTCGCGATCACCATGCCCTCGGTGATGTCGGACAATTTGCGCGTCCGCTCCGACAGCATCGACGCCACCGCGATCATCGCCGCGAACGTCAAAACGGGGCGCTACACCGGCGCGCTGAAGGGCCGGATCAACAACTACCGCATCGAGAGCATCGGCATCGTCAACCTGACGACCGACGCGAAGCTCGTGCCGGCGGCGCGCGGCGGGTTCGGCATCACCGGCAAGGTGGTCGCCCAGACGCGCGAGATCTTCAATTCCGGCGCGCGCAGCTTCCTCGGCGGCAATGCGGTGATGCGCGCGGACGTCGGCTACGCGCCGGACGGCGTCGTCACCTTCGGCAATCTCCGCCTCAACGCGCCGCAATTCCGCGTGACGCGCGGGCAGGGGCGGTATGAGCTTGCCAGCGGCAGGCTGGCGGTGTCGGCCGATGCTTATTCGACGCAATATGGCCCGCTTTTCGCGCGGGTGAGCGGCAGCGCGACCGATCCGGTGGTGCTGCTGCGCGCGCCGCGACCGGGTGTCGGGGTCGGGCTGGCCGATCTCAACGCGCGGATCGTCGGGCGCGGCGGCGCCTATGCCGTCACCGCGACCGGCGGCACGACCTATGGCCCCTTCAACGCCGACGTGCTGGTCCATGTCGGCAAGCAGCTCGCGATCGACGTCCGCAAGGTGATCTTCGCCGGCGTCAATTTCGGCGGACGGCTGGTGCAGACCGCCGCCGGGCCGTTCGCGGGGCAGCTCCAGTTCGCCGGCTCCGGGCTTTCGGGCAACGCGCGGCTGGGGGCGGAGGGCCGCTATCAGCGCGCCGACGTCAACGCCCGGGCCGACGCCGCCAAGATCCCCGGCTCGGTCGATTTCACGATCGGCCGCGCGCTCGTCACCGCCAGCATCGTGCTGCGCGATCAGCCGCAGGTGGTGGCCGACGCGCAGGTGGCGGACATGCGCTACGGCCCCACCGTGATCGACAGCGCGCGGGCGAAGGTGAACTATGCCGGCGGCCATGGCACGGCGCAGGCGGTGCTGACCGGATCGAACGGCGTGCCGTTCCGCGTCGCCGCCAACGCCCGCCTCGCGCCGGGCGACTGGCTCGTCGCGCTGACCGGGCAGGCCAACGGCATCGGCTTCAAGACCGGCAATCCGGCGCATATCGCGGTCGTCAAGGGGGGCTACCGGCTCGATCCGACGCTGATCGTGTTCGACAAGGGCCGCGCGCGCATCGCGGGCAACTATGGCGACAGGCTCGTCGCACAGGCGCGGCTCGACAGCCTGGACCTCTCGATCCTCAATGCCTTCGTCCCCGATGTCGGGCTGGGCGGGCAGGCGACCGGCAGCCTCGAATTCAGCCAGGCCGGCGCGCATTTCCCGGAAGCCGACGCGCGATTGACGATCAAGAACTTCACCCGCTCCAGTCTCGCCGCCGTGTCCGAGCCGGTCGACGTGGAGTTCGCGGGGCGGCTCGCCGGCGACGGCGGCGAGGCGCGCGCGCTGGTGAAGCGCGGGACGATGACGGTCGGGCGGATGGTCGCCACCTTGCGCCCGGTGCCGGGCGGCGACGGATCGTGGATGACGCGGCTGATGCAGGCCCCGCTCGGCGGCGGCATCCGTTATAATGGGCCGTCGGGGGTATTGTTCAGCTTCGCGGGGCTGGCCAATCAGCAGCTTTCCGGCCCGATCGCGGTCGCGGCCGATTTCGGCGGGCGGCTCGCCGCGCCGCAGCTCAACGGCCTCGCCCGCGCCGACAATCTGACTTATGACAACGAGACCTATGGCACGCGGCTGACGCAGATGCAGCTTCGCGCGCATTTCACCGCCGATCGGCTCCAGCTCGATTCGCTTCAGGCCAAGGCGGGCAGTGGCACGGTGCAGGCGAGCGGCTTCGTCAGTCTCTCGGCCGAGCAGAACTATCCGATGAACCTTACGGCGACGCTCAGCAACGCCAATCTTGCGAAATCGGATACGCTCGCGGCCACCGCGAGCGGCACCGTCAACGTCACCAACGGGCCGGGCGGGGGGCTGATCAAGGCCGATCTCGTCATCCCCAACGCCCGCTACGAGGTGGTCCGCGAGGGCGCTGCCGAGGTGCCGGAACTGACCGGCGTGCGCCGCAAGCGCGATATCCGCGTCGCCAGGCCGACCGACCGGCCGGCGGTCGCGCCGGCGGGGCTGTTCAAGCTCGACATGCGCATCCGCGCCGACAATCAGTTGTTCGTCTCCGGCATGGGGCTGGAGAGCGAGTGGCAGATGGACATGCGCGTCGGCGGCACCTCCGCCGCGCCGGTGCTGAGCGGCGGGCTTGATCTTGTGCGCGGCACCTATTCCTTCGCCGGCACGCGGTTCGACGTGACGCGCGGGCGCATCCGCTTCCAGGGCGGCGCGCTGACCGATCCGGACCTCGATATCCAGGCGACGACCACCAAGAACAGCACCACGTTCAACATCGCGATCGCCGGCACCGGGCAGAAGCCGCAGATCACCTTCACCTCCTCGCCGCCGCTGCCGCAGGACGAGGTGCTGAGCCGGCTGCTGTTCGGCACCAACCCGGAAAATCTGTCGGCGACGGAGGCGATCCAGCTTGCCGCCGCGCTCAATTCGCTGCGCGGCTCCGGCGGCGGGCTGAACCCGCTGGGCAAGCTGCGCTCGGCCACCGGGTTCGATCGGCTGCGCGTGCTCGGCGCCGATCAGGCGACCGGGCGCGGCACCGCGCTGGCCGCCGGGAAATATCTCACCAACAATATCTATATCGAGATCGTCACCGACGCGCGGGGCTTCACCGCCACCCAGCTCACGATCGCGCTCACCAAGTCGCTGAGCATCCTGACGCAGGCCGGCTCGTTCGGCGGCTCGAACGCGACCCTGCGCTATTCGAAGGATTATTGACAAGACTGTTAGCAGGGCTTCCCCAATCGCGTGGAATCGAATATCCGGTATCGCGAGAGAGGAAGCGCATGACCGAGCATTTCGACGTGATCGTGGTGGGTGCCGGCCTGTCCGGCATCGGTGCGGGCTATCATCTTCAGACGCGCTGCCCGGATCGCAGTTACGCCATCCTCGAAGGGCGCGATGCGATCGGCGGGACGTGGGACCTGTTCCGCTATCCGGGCATCCGCTCGGATTCGGACATGCACACGCTCGGCTACAACTTCCGGCCGTGGACGCGGGAGAAGGCCATCGCCGACGGTCCTTCGATCCGCGAGTATGTTACGGATACCGCGCGGACCTACGGCATCGACCGGCATATCCGCTTCGGCCACCGCGTCGTCGCGGCGGACTGGTCGACGCCGGATGCGTGCTGGACGGTGGAGTGCCGGCTGGGCGACGGCTCGACGCGGCGCTTCACCTGCAACTTCCTCTATATGTGCTCGGGCTATTACAATTACGCCACCGGCCATGCGCCTGAATTTCCGGGCGCGGGCGATTTCCGGGGGCGGATCGTGCATCCGCAATTCTGGCCGGAGGATCTGGATTACGCCGGCAAGAAGGTGGTGGTGATCGGCAGCGGCGCGACCGCCGTGACCCTGGTGCCCGAACTGGCGAAATCGGCGGCGCATGTCACCATGCTCCAGCGTTCCCCAACTTATGTCGTCTCGCGCCCGGCGGAGGATCGCCTCGCCAATGCGTTGCGTCGGGTGTTGCCGGCGAAGGCCGCTTATGGCTTCACGCGCTGGAAGAACGTGCTGCTCCAGATGTATTTCTATCGCGCGGCGCGCAAGCATCCGGCACAGGCGAAGGAGCGGCTGGTCGCGATGGTGCGCGAGCGGCTCGGCGACGATTACGACGTCGCGACGCATTTCACCCCGCGCTACAATCCGTGGGACCAGCGGCTCTGTCTGGTTCCCGATGCGGATTTGTTCGACGCGATCAAGGCCGGCGGCGCCTCGGTCGAGACCGGCACCATCGACACCTTCACCGAAAACGGCATCCGCCTGGCGTCCGGCAAGACGCTCGACGCCGATATCATCGTCACCGCGACAGGCCTGGAGCTGCAATTGCTGAGCGGCGTTCCGTTCACCTCCGACAACAAACGGATCGACCTCCCGAAGACGCTGAATTACAAGGGAATGATGTTCTCGGACGTGCCGAACCTCGCCTCCTGTTTCGGCTACACCAACGCCTCCTGGACCCTGAAGGCCGACCTCACGTCAATGTATGTCTGCCGTCTGCTCGAGGCGATGCGCAAGCGCGGGATGCGGCAGTGCACGCCACGGATCGGAAACGAGCCGGTCGAGGAAGAGCCGTTCCTCACCTTCAGCTCGGGATATGTGCAGCGCGCGCTGGAGCATATGCCCAAGCAGGGGAGCCGCAAGCCTTGGAAGCTCAATCAGAATTATGCGCTGGATTTAATGGCGCTGCGCTTCGGTTCGGTGGACGACAGCATGGAATTCTCGAACCCGGTTGACGCGCGTGCGAAGGTTGCAGCCTGAAATAGCCGCTCCGACTGGCGTAGCGCATCGGCGGGACTGGTTAAGCACATAGGTGTCAGAAGTTGCGTCGGCGGTTGAAGGTCGCCCGGTACGAAGCCGCGACTTGCTGGCAATGCTGCGTAAGGCTAGCCGCTCGATGGCCTAACGGGCGGTCTCGGCGCGACCGGATCAGTCAGCGGCGGTTACGGTTAACGCCGGAACTCCGCGAATCGCTACAGCGCCTGTTTTATGAAACGAAATTTAGCGCCTCAAATGCGTGTCGTACTGTCGCGCCCGACTGTCTTCAAAGCCATGTCTTCGGCCCGAACCCTTGCTGTCGCCAAGCGAAAGCCGAGCTATCTCAAGAGGTTCGAGCCGAAGTTGCCCCTTACCAGGGCTTGATGTCGGTTCCGTAGATCAACGCAAGAATAAACGCGAGCATGGCTTTCTCCCTTATGAGCAACCACAAAGGGTTGCCGTAGATACTTAATGGATCGTCAACCATTCGACAATGGGGTTAAAGCCGCCCCCGCCGCGCGCTTCGTTGATTAACAATATCTTCAGCCATTCCCGATACCGCGGAGGCTGATGGTACAGCGCCGTTCAGACATGCTCCGCGAGGAGGCTCCGTCGACCCAGATCGAGCAGGACCGGACGGCCCCGCCCGTGGCGAACAGCTGGCGTCTGGCGGTCCTTGCCGAAGTGACCAATTTCGTGCCGCTTCGGCGGCTGCTTGGTGGTGAAGGGATCGCGGGTGTCGTCCGGGAAACGGCGCGGCGGCTCGGAGCCGTGGTGCCCGGTGGCAAAGTCACCGTGATCGGGCGCGACCTGATCGAGATCGAGGCCGCCGTGGGCACGCGCGCCGAATATGAAGCCCTGCTGTCGCGCCTTCGCGCGGCCAGCGCGGTCGGGATCGAGACCGGCGACGGCTTCTGCACCGTGTCATTGCTGCTCGGCGGCGCAATCGTGCGCGGTACGGAATATGATGCGGTAACGCTGATCGAGCGGGCGGAAGCAGCGCTCGAACGCGCGCGGGACAGCGGATATGACGGTCCGGTGCCGGAACGCGGCCCCATCGACATGGGGCTGGCGAGCGAACTGGAACGCGCGATCGCGTGCGACGAGTTGCTGATGCTCTATCAGCCGAAATTCCATGTGCGGCGGCAGAAGGTCACCTGCGCGGAAGCGCTGATCCGGTGGCGACATCCGACGCGCGGGATGATCCCGCCGGTGGAGTTCATTCCGGTCGCCGAAGAAGCGCATCTGATCGATCGGGTGACCCTGTGGTCGATCCGGCGCGTGATCGAGGACCAGCGCCGGATGCGGGCCGCCGGTCACGACCTCCGCCTGTTCGTCAATATCTCCGGTCAACTGCTTTCCGACCCGGCCTTCGTCAGCGAAGCGTGCGCGCTGGTCGCATCGAGCGGGGCGACGCTGGGCTTCGAGATCACCGAAACGTCGGTGATCCGGGATCCGGTCAGCGCGATCGCCAATCTCCAGGTGTTCGCCGACATCGGCATCAGGATCGCGATCGACGATTATGGCGCCGGTCTGTCGAGCCTCGCCTATCTGAAGCAATTGCCGGCCAGCGAGTTGAAGATCGACAAGCTGTTCGTCACGCAGCTGACCAGTTCGAACCGCGATCCACTGATCGTGCGCTCGACGATCGATCTGGCGCACGCGCTGGAGATGGAAGTCGTCGCGGAGGGCGTGGAAAGCCACGCCGCGCTGGCGCTGCTCACCGTGATGGGGTGCGATCTGGTGCAGGGCTTCCTGATCAGCCGCCCGGTCTCGACGGAGGCGCTGATCGCCTTCCTCGCCGACGAATCGTGGCAACCGGCGGCGGGGCAGGAAAGCCGGGGATCGTTCAATCGTCTGGCCGCGGCATGGAAGCGCGGCTGATCGCACAGCGATTGATACGGAGCGCGACCGGAGCCTTCGCGCTCTTTTCGGCTGCCATGCTAAGCGCGACCTCTCCTTCGTCGTCAGCCGACACTGACCATTTCGAACAGATGGCAGCGGACATAAAATCGCAGATGCTGGCCGATCCAAAGCGGGCTATCGATATGGGGCAGGCCGCATTGACTTATGCCCGGCAGCACCATTCGGCGCGCGAGGCGGCGACTTCCCTGTGGCTGCTCGGGGAAGCCTATAGCCGCGTTAACGAGCCTGCCCGCGCCAAGGTGTTGCTGGGAGAGGCATTGAAGATGGTGCAGGCGGTCGCGCCGCATTCCGTGCTCCACGCGGATATTCTTTTATCTGAAGGTGGCGTGTTGACCGCGACCGGCGATGTCGGCGCCGCCCTGGTGGACCTTCAAAAAGCGCATGATCTGTTCGCGTCGGTGGGAGAAACCCGCAGCCAGGCAAAGGCGCTCATTCTGATTGCGTTGCTCTATTACGGGGGGAACGACAATTACTCCGCTATAAAGTATTTCGATCAGGCTAGTGAAATATATTCCAAGGACCCCGGCCTGACGCTGGCGATTCACAACGGCAAGGGCAATGCGCTGAAGGAGTTGGGGCGCTTCGCGGCTGCCGAGCAGCAATATGCACAGGCGCTGCAACTCGCGCGCAGCATGTCGAGCGACATGCTGGAGGCACAGGTGCTCAGCAATATCGCGCGCGTCCGGTTGATGCAGGGCGATCTGGCGCGAGCCGATCAGGCGATCGCCGAAGGTCGCGAACTGACGCGACGTGAGAGCGCGGCGCCATATCGGCCGCTGTTTCAGGTGCTCGCGGCGCAATCGGACTTTCGTCATCACCGACTGGTTGATGCGCGGGCGCTGATCGATGCGCGTTTTCGCGGGGTCGATCTGGAGCAGACCGAATTGAGCGACCGCGACGGGCATGAGATCGCTTATCGTGTCTATAGTGCGCTGGGCGACGATCAACTGGCGCTGGAGCATCTCGCCGCGCTGAAGCGGCTCGACGACAAGGCGACCGATCTCGCGCGGTCGAACAGCGCGGCGCTGGCGGCGGCGCGGTTCGATTTCGCCAATCAGGAATTGCGGATCGCCACGCTGAAAGCGAACGACCTGCAAAAGACGGTGGCGTTCGAGCGCGACAAGGCGCGCACGCAGCGCTTCGTGTTCATCGGCGCGGCGCTGGCGACCGCGCTCATCATCTCGCTGCTGGCGTTCGGCATCGTCACCTTGCGGCGTAGCCGCAACCGATTGGCCGTCACCAACACGGCGCTGAACAAGGCGCTGGCGGCGAAGACCGAGTTCCTCGCCACCACCAGCCACGAGATTCGTACGCCGCTGAACGGCATTCTCGGCATGACGCAGGTGATGCTCGCCGACGACCGGCTCGACTCGGCGACCCGCGGCCGGCTCTCGGTGGTCCACGGTGCCGGCGTGAACATGCGCGCGCTGGTCGACGATATTCTCGACGTCGCGAAGATGGAAACCGGCCGCATGACGATCGAGGAGGCGCCGTTCGACCTGCGCGGCGTGATTCGCGATGCAGCCGGCATGTGGGCCGAGCAGGCGCGCAACAAGGGTCTGACCTTCGACCTGTCGCTTGATGACGGGCCGGGCTGGATCGTCGGCGACAGCACTCGTCTGCGGCAGATCGTCTTCAACCTGCTGTCGAATGCGGTGAAGTTCACCGAGACAGGCGGGATCAGGCTGACGACGCGCGCGGCCGGTGACCGCTGGGTGCTGTCGGTGGAAGATAGCGGGATCGGGATCGCCCCGGCGAAGCATGAGGAAATATTCGAAGCGTTCCGTCAGGCCGATGCCGGCACGACGCGGCAATATGGCGGCACGGGGCTGGGGCTGGCGATCTGCCGCAACCTGTCGCGCGCGATGGGCGGCGACGTGTCGGTCGAAAGCGAGATCGACCGGGGCGCGCGCTTCATGCTCGACCTGCCGCTTCAGCCGGCGGAAGCGCCTGCCGCTCCGGCAGTTTCCGATGGGCAAGGCATATTGGTCGTCGATCGCAGCCCGATTACGCGCGCGATGTTCAAGACCTTGTTCGAGCCGCGTGCGGGCACCGTCACCTTCGCCGGATCGGTGGACGAGGCGCTGACGCTTCTCGCCGACGGCGCTCCGCGCACCGTGTTGATCGACGATGCGACGCTGCAAACCGCACCCGACCGGCATGAGGCGATCGCGAAGCTGCGCGCCGCCGCGCCGGACGCGAGGCTGGCGGTCCTCGGCCCCGCCGCGCTCGGGGAGGAGCGTGCCACGTTGGAACAGGCGGGCGTCGATCGCGTTGTCGTAAAGCCGATCGCAAAAGATGCTTTGTTAACCGAACTATTCGATGAACCGAGCGCGAGGTTGCTTGTGTCTGCGGCGGCATGACGCGATAAAGGTACGGAGATGAAACGACCGTCGCGCGATCCGGGCTCACGGCCATGAACGTACTGTTTATTGAGGACGACCGGATGAACCGGCGGGTGGTCGGCGACATGCTTGAGGTCGCCGGCGCCGCCATGACGGGCGCGGAGAATGCGGAGGAGGGGCTCGCCATCCTCGACCGCGAGGACTTCGATATCCTGCTGGTCGATCTGCGGATGCCGGGGATGGACGGTATCTCCGCGATCCGGGCGATCCGCGCGCGCGACGACGCCAAGGCCAACGTGCCGGTGATCGTCGTCACCGCCGATACCGCGCCGGACCTGCGCGAACGCTGCCTCGCCGCCGGGGCGGACGATGTGATTTTCAAGCCGGTCGCGATGGACATATTGTTCGAGGCGATGGGCCGCGTGCTGGCTTCCGGCGACGACGGGATGATCGGCTGAGCGAAAGGTCGAACGGCGCCTCGAATCGAGTGATTTTGGGGCTTCCTTTCATTGCGTCGCCAAACGCGGATTCCCATATCGGCGCGGCGGACTTGCGCAGGAGAACGCCGATGAGAACCGCCGTCACGATTATTCCCCTGATCCTTCTCGCCGCCTGTTCCGGTAATCCGGCCAGCCCCGCGGCGAACAATATGCAGGCCGCGGCTCCCGGTAATGTGCAGGATTATGCGGCTGCCGTCGCCGTGCTCCCGGTCGGTCAGCAGCGCGGCGTGTTTCTGCGCGCGATCCGCGACGCGGGTTTGCCGTGTCAGGACATCATCGATTCCACCCGCTTCCCCGATGAGCATGGCGTGAGCAGCTGGCGGGCGGAATGCGACGACGGCAGCCAGCATCTGATCGAGATCCGCAAGGACGGCACCGCGACCGTGGCGAGCCGGCCGCAGCGCTGAGCGCGCCTTGCCAGTTCGCCCCGCAAGCGATAGATCGCCGCGACCCGCCCGATCCGGGCGGGAATGCTGGCGTGCGACCCGGCAATCGCATCAATTGAACGACCGGCACTCGCACGACCATGACCGCGCCCGATACCCTTGCGCCGCTCACCGGCTCCGCTCCCGCGACAACGGGTGAGGAGTTTCGCGCGCTGGTGAGGCTCGCCGGCCCGCTGGTCGGCGCCAACCTGCTGCAAATGGCGGTCGCGGCGGTCGACGTGATCTTCGTCGCGCGGCTGGGCACGGTGGAGCTGGCGGCGGCGACGCTCGGCGTCTTCCTGTTCAACGTGCTGATGTATGCGACGATCGGCCTGACGACGGCGGCCGCGCCGCTGATCGCCGCCGAACTCGGCCGGCGCAAACATGCCGTGCGCGAGGTGCGGCGCAGCTTCCGCATGGCGCTGTGGGTAGGGGCAGCCGCCGCTGTCGTCGTGATGGCGATCCTGTGGAACGGCGAGGCGCTGCTGCGGCTCGCCGATCAGGACCCGGATGTGGCGCGGCGCTCCGGCCATTTCCTGCGCATCCTGCTGATCGGGATCGTTCCCGCCATCGCCGCGGCGGTGATGCGGACGGCGGCGGCGGCGCTGGGGCGGCCGGGCTGGGCCTTCGGCGTGACCGGGATGGCGCTGGCGTTCAGCATTGTCGCCAACTGGTGCCTGGTGTTCGGCAACGCGGGCTTTCCCCGGCTGGGGCTGGAAGGGTCCGCGCTGGCGAGCGTCCTCAGCCTGTCGGCGATGGCGATCGCTTACTGGCTGATCCTGCATTTCGATCCGCGGCTGCGGCGCTATCGCCTGTTCGGGCGCTGGTGGCGCAGCGAATGGTCGCGCTTCCGCGAGATCACCCGGCTCGGCCTGCCGATCGCGCTGACGTGGATGGCGGAGGGCGCGCTGTTCGGTGGCGCCTCGCTCCTGATGGGGATTCTCGGCGTGAAGGAGGTGGCGGCCCATGCCGTCGCGCTCAACATCGCCTCGCTCACCTTCCAGGTGCCGCTCGGCGTGGCGCAGGCCGCGACGATCCGTGTCGGCATGGCCTTCGGCGCGCGCGATCACGGCTGGATCACGCGGGCGGGCAGGGTGGCGCTGGCGGTCGGCGCGGGCAGCATGGCGATCAGCGCGATCGCGATGTGGGTCGCGCCCCGGCTGTTCGTCAGCGCCTATCTCGACGTGGGCGACCCGGCGAACGCGACGGTCGTGCGGCTCGCGATCAGCTATCTCGCCGTGGCGGCGGTGTTCCAGCTCGTCGACGGCGTGCAGGTGGTGGCGGCAGCGAACCTGCGCGGGTTGCAGGATACGCGCGTGCCGATGCTGGTGGCGCTGTTCGGCTATTGGGTGGTCGGCTTCGGCACCGCGATCGCGCTGGGCTTCCGCACGGCGCTCGCGGGGGTCGGCATCTGGATGGGGCTGGCGGCCGGGTTGCTGGTGGTCTCGATCCTGCTGACATGGCGCTGGAGCGCGCGCGAGCGGATCGGGCTGGCGCGCGCGCGGTAAACCGTCACAAAATTTTTGTAGCGCAGCCATTGAATGCGTGCGCGACGACACGCATATGCGCGGCGCTGGCACTCGTCTTCCGTGAGTGCCAACGAATTGTCACATTGCCTTTAGAGAGGGTACAGCAATGAACTTTCGTCCGTTGCACGACCGCGTTCTCGTTCGCCGCGTCGAGGCGGAGGAGAAGACGGCCGGCGGGATCATCATCCCCGACACCGCCAAGGAAAAGCCGCAGGAGGGCGAGGTCGTCGCCGCCGGCGCCGGTGTCAAGGCCGAGGACGGCAAGCTCACGCCGCTCGACGTGAAGGCCGGCGATCGCATCCTGTTCGGCAAGTGGTCCGGCACCGAGGTGAAGGTGAACGGCGAAGACCTGCTGATCATGAAGGAAAGCGACATCCTCGGCGTGATCGAGGGCTGAGCCTTTCCCCAATACTGAATTTCCTCAAAATCGAAAGGTAGCCACATGGCAGCCAAGGACGTGAAATTCTCGCGCGACGCGCGCGAGCGGATTATGAAGGGTGTGGACATCCTCGCCGACGCGGTGAAGGTCACGCTGGGGCCGAAGGGCCGCAACGTCGTGATCGACAAGTCGTTCGGCGCGCCGCGCATCACCAAGGACGGCGTCTCCGTCGCCAAGGAGATCGAGCTCAAGGACAAGTTCGAGAACATGGGCGCGCAGATGGTCCGCGAGGTCGCCTCGAAGACCAACGACGTCGCCGGCGACGGCACCACCACCGCCACCGTGCTCGCCCAGGCGATCGTGCGTGAGGGCATGAAGTCGGTCGCGGCCGGCATGAACCCGATGGACCTGAAGCGCGGCATCGACATCGCCGTCCACAAGGTCGTGGACGACATCAAGGCGCGCTCGAAGGCCGTCGCCGGCTCGAACGAGATCGCGCAGGTCGGCATCATCTCGGCCAACGGCGACAAGGAAGTCGGCGAGAAGATCGCGGAAGCGATGGAGAAGGTCGGCAAGGAAGGCGTCATCACCGTCGAGGAGGCCAAGGGCCTCGAATTCGAGCTGGATGTCGTCGAGGGCATGCAGTTCGATCGCGGTTACCTGTCGCCCTACTTCATCACCAACCCGGAGAAGATGCAGGTCGAGCTCGCCGACCCGTATATCCTGATCCATGAGAAGAAGCTGTCGAACCTCCAGTCGATGCTGCCCGTCCTCGAGGCGGTGGTGCAGACCGGGCGTCCGCTGCTCATCATCGCGGAGGATATCGAGGGCGAGGCGCTGGCCACGCTCGTCGTGAACAAGCTGCGCGGTGGCCTGAAGGTCGCGGCCGTCAAGGCGCCGGGCTTCGGCGATCGCCGCAAGGCGATGCTGGAGGATATCGCGATCCTCACCAAGGGCGAGGTCATCAGCGAGGATCTCGGCATCAAGCTGGAGAACGTCACGCTCTCCATGCTCGGCACCGCCAAGCGCGTCACCATCGACAAGGACAACACCACCATCGTCGATGGCGCCGGTGAAGAGTCCGCGATCAAGGGCCGCGTCGAGGCGATCCGCCAGCAGATCGAGGTGACCACCAGCGATTACGACCGCGAGAAGCTCCAGGAGCGTCTGGCGAAGCTGGCAGGCGGCGTGGCCGTCATCAAGGTCGGCGGCGCCACCGAGATCGAGGTGAAGGAGCGCAAGGATCGCGTCGACGACGCGCTGCACGCGACCCGCGCGGCTGTCGAGGAAGGCATCGTTCCGGGCGGCGGCACTGCGTTGCTCTATGCCACTAAGGCGCTCGAGGGCGTGAAGGGCGAGAACGACGACCAGACCCGTGGCGTCGATATCGTCCGCAAGGCGCTGACCTCGCTGGTTCGCCAGATCGCGGCCAATGCCGGTCAGGACGGCGCGGTGGTTTCGGGCAAGCTGCTCGACCAGTCAGACACGTCGTTCGGCTTCAACGCTGCGACCGACACCTATGAGAATCTGGTGCAGGCCGGCGTGATCGACCCGACCAAGGTCGTCCGCACCGCGCTCCAGAACGCCGCGTCGGTGGCGGGGCTTCTCATCACCACCGAAGCGACCATTGCCGAAGTGCCGGAAGACAAGCCGGCGATGCCGGCGATGCCGGGCGGCGGCATGGGCGGGATGGACTTCTGATTTTCGACCGGGGCAGCAGAAGCTGCGCCGGACAGAAAATCAGAACGGCCAGCCGGTCGGCAAGGCCGATCCGGTCTGACGTCAGGGCGGCGGCTTGGCCGTCGCCCGGTCCCGAACCGAAAAGATCAGGTCGGGGGCACCACGCCTCCGGCCTTTTCTTTATCCGGGCGTCCCCCTATCTGCCACCCCCATGGCTGCCCCGATCCTAGCATATGAAGACCTCGGCCTTGTACAGGGCGCAGGCTGGCTGTTCCGCCACCTCGACCTCTACATCCAGCCGCGCGACCGCCTCGCGCTGATCGGCCGGAACGGCGCGGGCAAGACGACGCTCCTCAAGCTGATTGCCGGCAAGATCGACGCCGACGAGGGCCGCCGCACGATCGTCCCCGGCACGAAGGTGATCCTGCTGGAGCAGGAGCCGGACCTCACCGGCTTTACGACGCTGGCGGACTATGTGCTCTCCGCGCCGGATGCACCGCAGCATTTTGAGGCGGAGGCGATCGCCGATCAACTCGGCATCGACCTGACGCGTGACGCCACCACCGCCAGCGGAGGCGAGCGCCGCCGTGCTGCGATCGTCCGCGCGCTGGCGCAGGAGCCGGACGTGCTGCTGCTCGACGAGCCGACCAACCACCTCGACATCGCGGCGATCGAATGGCTGGAGGACTGGCTCCAGCGCTTCAACGGCGCGTTCGTCGTCATCAGCCATGACCGTACTTTCCTCACGCGGCTGACGAAGCAGACGCTGTGGCTCGATCGCGGCAGCCTGCGCCGCGCGGAGATCGGCTTCGGCGGGTTCGAGGCGTGGACCGACCAAGTCGCCGCCGAGGAGCAGCGCGCGGCCGAGAAGCTCGACGCGAAGCTCAAGATCGAGGAGCATTGGCTCCAGCGCGGCGTGACCGGGCGGCGGCGGCGCAATCAGGGGCGGCTCGCCAAGCTCAAGGAGATGCGCGCCGAGCGCGCCGCGATGATCGGGCAGCAGGGCACCGCCGCGCTGGCAATGGCGAACGACGACGCGCGATCGAAAGTGGTGATCGATGCCGAGCATGTCACCAAATCCTTCGGCGACCGGCCGATCATCCGCGACTTCACCTTCCGCGTGACGCGCGGCGACCGGATCGGTCTTGTCGGGCGCAACGGCGCGGGGAAATCGACCCTGCTCAAATTGCTCACCGGAGAGCTTGCCCCCGATAGCGGCAGCGTGAAGCTGGCGAAGACGCTTGACGCCATCGTGATCGATCAGCAGCGCAGCCTGATGGCGCCGGACAAAAGCGTCCGCGACGTGCTGGCCGACGGCGGTGACTGGATCGAGGTGCTGGGCGTGAAGAAGCACGTCCACGGCTATCTCAAGGAGTTCCTGTTCGATCCCTCGATCGCCGATGCGAAGGTGGGGTCGCTTTCAGGCGGCGAGCGCTCGCGCGTGCTGCTGGCGCGGGAGTTCGCGCGGCCGTCCAACCTGCTGGTGCTGGACGAGCCGACCAACGATCTCGATCTGGAGACGCTCGACCTGTTGCAGGAGGTGATCGCGGATTATGATGGCACCGTGCTGATCGTCAGCCACGATCGCGACTTCCTCGATCGCACGGTGACCGTGACGCTGGGGCTGGACGGTTCCGGCCAAGTCGATGCGGTGGTCGGCGGCTATGAGGATTGGGAGCGCAAGCGGCGGCGCCGGCCGGAGCCAAAGAAGGCCGCGGCCAAGCCGGAGGGCACGCCGCTTTCGCCGCCGAAGCCCGCGCGGGCCAAGCTCAGCTACAAGAACCAGCGTGATTACGACCAGCTACCGGCGCGGATCGAGGCGCTGGATGCGCAGATCGCGCGCGATGAGGAGGCGCTGGCCGATCCGGGCCTCTATGCCCGCGACGCGGCCGCGTTCGACCGGCTGACCAAGGCGATCGGCGCGGCGCGCGAGGAGAAGGAAGCGGCGGAACTGCGCTGGCTGGAGCTGGCCGAGCAGGTCGAGGCGCTGGGCTAGAGCGATTTCGAGGCAGGTGGAAACGCAGTTCAGCGCAGCTAATCACCTGCCCGCTCGGAAATCGCGGCAAACAAGGAAAATAGAGCGGTGATCCGATGCAATCGGATCGACAACCGCTCTAGGCGTTGTCTGCATTCATCGTAACCAGATGATGGCGCAGGC
>MKSU01000031.1 GCA_001897375.1 Sphingomonas sp. 67-36
GTCCAGACTTTGGAGATGTATTCGTAGGGAGTGAGGCCGCTGAGGGTCTTGAGCCTGCGACCGAAATTGTAGGCAGCGATGAAGTCGGCGAGGTGTGCGCGCAGCTGCTCGTGGCTGTCGTAATGCAAGCGTTTGACGGTCGCCTCCTTGATGGTGCGGTTCATTCGCTCGACCTGGCCGTTGGTCCAAGGGTGGTTCGGCTTGGTGAGGCGACGCTCGATGTCGGGTGCAGCGCATAGAGGCAGTCGTCCAACGGCAGCAACGTGTGGCGCCGGAACGCGACGATCATCGCCTCCTCCGCCTCGGTCATGGTTGTTGAATGAGGGGCCTTCAGATCCTCGACCGTCGCCCGCTTGCGCCACTTCGCCACCGTTTTGGGGTTGATCCCCAACTCCCGGCTCAGCGTCGCGAGCGAAGCCTGCGATCGCTGTATCGCTGCTCGGACAGCGTGCGTGGTCGTGGCGCTCCCGTGACGTACCTGCCTCATAGTGCTTCCTTCCATTCCCGCGAAAGGATCACACCATCAAACCGTGGAATCAAACACCTAGATAATCGAAACATTTCTACTCGAAAGCACGAACTTTTGGCATCCCGCCGTGCGATCCTCCGGTCCAGTCGAGCAAAAAGGGCGGTTCAGCTGATGGAATTCGTGCTTTCGAGTATGAATTCCAACAGTCTGTCGAACAGCATACATGTCGACATGGGCCGTTTTTCGGGACAATCCGCCGGCGAAACCCTTGACTGCATACATATCGGCATAGACCTGTCAAATCAGGACGCGCTCCACCTCGTCCAGCGTCACTTCGTTGGAACGCCGGTCATAGATTTGCGTCGTGCGAGTCGAGGCGAAGGACAGTTACTCAGCGTCATTGACGCGCCAACGCTCAATGGGACCGGCTGCCCTTGCGAGCTTGATCCACCGCAACGGCAAACGGCGAAGTGGCGTTGGCCTGCGGATCATAATAACGGTCGATCCGGTTACGGATACGGTTTTGCACTCTGTTCTGGATGCGGCTGTCGATGCGGGCCAAGGGCTCTATATTGGGAGCGACCTGAGTCCGCGTCTGTCGCTGACCCACCTCTCCCACAGCGGAGTCGGCTGTTCGGCCCAAAGTGGCAAGATCGGCGGCCTTCCGTGAAGAGGGTAACTGCTGATTCTGCACCTCTTCCTGCGCGTCCCTGCTTTGCGCCACCGCAGGAATGCTTGCGAAGATGGTTGTCGTCAGTGCCGCCCAGAGGAGAATCTGGATCCTGCTCATCGTGCGGGCACCAGTTCGACTGTATCAAACTGGCCTGACAAACCACCCGTCGCTTCAGAGGGCCGAGCGATGAGTGTTAGCACCTGAACCGGGCAATTAGCCGGAACCTTGAATCCGCCTACAAAACGCCCGCTTCCGGTCGCGGAATTAGGCACGTCCACTCGGTCGAGTTCTCGTCCAGTACTGCCGCAGATAAGCGTCCAATATGGCAGGGCTTCCGCTTCCTGCACGATACCGAGGCTATGCCCGGACAATCGATAGGCGCCCGGAGGCAGCAATTGCACTTGGCGGAGCATTGCGCCACTCACGCTAGCGGGTACGGTGAAATCAACCGCACCGCCCTGAATCGAAGTCGAGATGCCGTCGGTATTCACTGCCACCCAGTCGAACGGCGTAGGCTGGTCGGTGTTCGCGGCAAAATGCGGGTCGCGCGAGTGGCCGCGATCAACTCCAGGGTGCAGTGATGCGTAATAGGCCCAAGCATCCTCGGTAAAGCCGCCGTTGATGAGGGCTTCGATTACATCGGCCTGCGCAACCGGCGATATCACCACGCCGGCGCGGCGCAGTCCCATGAACAACGCCGCCGCCGGGCGCGCATCCAGCCCGCTGCCCGCAAGATAGTTGATGAACCCTTCTCCCCAAGGCGGTCGCGTGACGAGCTTATGGATCAGTCCGGCCCGAACCTCCGGTGTCGCGTTGGCCGAAGCGAGAATAGGAAAGAACAGTTCGCCTCCGCGCGCCGTGGTGCGTAGCGCGATATCATACTGGTCCAACGCCCCGCGAACGTCGCCACGGCCAACAGCATTCTCAATCGCCCACAATTGGGTCTTGAAATCCCGCCGCGACAGGATTTGCGCATAGGTGAAATACTGGCGCGCGATCGCCTTCCTGCCTTCGATCATAGCGTCCAACCCTAGCGTGGAAGCCGCTACGACCGCAGTCGGATCTTGACGCAACGCCCGACTGGCTAGCGCATCGGCCTGGGCGCGTGCTGCCGCGCTCGCTTCGGGTCCGGTCAGCGACGCTGCATAGACCGCAGTGGTCCGCCCGTCATAAGGAACGAGCCGGTGAGCCAGCGTGGGGTTTACGGAAACCACCGCCTGCCCGATCGAGAAAGCGGTGCCGTATCCGCCGATCACCACCGCCGCAATGGCGAGTCCGGCGCGCATCGCCCAGTTCCAAAGCGACCGACGCAAAACGAAGTATCGCGATTGCGTGCTCCCCGAGGAAGACCGGCGTCGCGCCATACTTCGCCTCAGGCCTTCGTCCGATCGTCGCGCCCATAGCCATAGCCATAATCGTAGCCATAGCCATAATGCGCCCGCCGTGCCTCGAACTTGGTCAGCACGCCACCGAAGATTCGCGCGTTTGCGTTGGCCAGCCGGCTAAGCGCGGTCTTCACCATGCTCGAACG
The DNA here is from genome assembly GCA_001897375.1 of Sphingomonas sp. 67-36. Classification (GTDB taxonomy): domain Bacteria; phylum Pseudomonadota; class Alphaproteobacteria; order Sphingomonadales; family Sphingomonadaceae; genus Sphingomonas. The sequence goes on from MKSU01000031.1 coordinate 2,674, forward strand.
GATGCCGTGCGATTCCACAGCATAGATTACGCCTTCTACACGGGCGGCGATCAGCGGCGCGTCGGCCAAGCCCATGACCGGCGGCGAATCCACCACCACGTGATCGTACCGCGCGAGCAACCGCTCGATCAGCAGATGGAAGCGGTTGCCGGTCAGCAACTCGGCCGCATTGGGCGGGATCGGGCCGGCCGACATCGCCGTGAAGCCCAAGTCGTTCATCGCAAATGTCATCGTCTCGATTGCATCGTCACCCGCCAGGAAGTTGCTTACTCCCCGATCGTGATTGACGCCGCCCAGTTCGTGGACTGAGGGGGAACGCATATCGCCGTCGATCAGGATCACGTTGCGACCGCTACGAGCAAGCATGGTAGCAAGCGCCAGCGCGGTCGTCGATTTGCCTTCCGCAGGACGGGTGGAGGTGACGGCAAACGAGCGCGGCACACCATGTTCGGTGGTGAAGGCGAGGTTGGTCTGCACCGCCAGATAGGCATCGACCAGATTCGACTTACGGTCGAGCAGTGCCTCCTTGGGTGTCTCCCCGCCCACCTTCGGCACCGATCCCAGCAACGGCAGGCCGAGCCGCCGTTCGACTTCCGCCGGGTCGGCGATAGCCTCGTCCAACTGCTCGAGCACAAAGGCGGCGAGCCCCCCCAAGCCAAGTCCCACGACCAGCGCAATCAGCAGATTCAGGATTCGTCGAGGGCTGGATGGAACCTGCGGCACGTCGGCCGGGTCGACCACGGAGATGTTATTGATGCCGACACCGCCGGCAACGCCGATTTCCTTGAAGCGCTGCAATAGCCCGTCATAAAGGGCGCGGTTGGTATCCACCTCCTGCTGGTAGATGCTGTATTGAATGCTGCGGCGACGCAGATCGAGATAGTTGGCCTTGAGCTGATCGACCTTGGCCTGGAGCGCCCGCTCCCGTCCGATGGCCTCGCGATAATCGCCCTGGATCGATCCCGAAACCCGGCTTTCCTCCCGCGCGATCGAGCGATCAAGCTGGTCGACCTGCGACTGGATCGCCTTAGCGGCGGGATAGTCGGGCGCGAACTGCACCATCATCCGCTGATAATCGGCCGCCAGTTCGGCGCGCCGTTGGCGCAGATTATTGATCGCCTGATTGCGCAGCGCTTCTGGCGAAGTGCCAGCGCGCCCGGCCTGCTGATAGCGCGCTTCCGCTTGGATGCGCTCGGCGGTCGCCTGGCTAAGCGCGGTGTTGAGCGTCGCCAGATCATCAGCGACGATCGAACGCTCCGACGTCGTCGTCCCGTTGCCGCCGCCTTGCGCGGGCAGGTTGATGATTCCCTGCTGCGAAGCATAATTCACCAGTTGGCGCTGGCTCTCGTCCAACCGCTCTTTCTGCAGCCCCAGTTGGCGTTGCAGCAGGTTGCGGCCATAGGAGGTAGCCTGCACTTTGCGTTCCAGATTGGTCTGGATGAAGTTCTCCGCCCAAGCGTTAGCGACACGTGCGGAGAAGTCGGAGTCCGGACTAGTGAAGCTGACCTCCACGAGCCGCGACAGGCGAATAGGATTGACCGATAGGTTGGCGCGCAGGATCTCGCCAGCGACCCTCTGGCGCTCGCTGCGCTCGGCGGCCGGATAGCGGCCGTTCACCAGTCGGAAGGCGGGTGCCTGACTGGCTACCTTGAAGCGCTGGAAGAATTGTGGATCGTCGATCAGGCGCAACTGGTTGGCGACGCGTTCAGAAAGTGCGCGCGATTTGAGCAGACCGTATTGGGTCTGGTAAAATTCCTGGTCGAACGTGCTCGTCTCGCGCTCGACGCCTTGGAAGCCAGTCACCTGACTAGCATCGCGGGCGATCTCAATCGTTGCCGTTGCGGTGTATTTGGGCGTCATCAACAGCGTGACGATGAGACCGAGCAGGATGCAGGCCGCACTGATACCGACAATGACGTAACGCCAGCGTAACGCAATGCGCAAGTATTGCCGGATCATCGGCACGGGGGCGCTGTCCGTCAGGCGGACCGCAGCGGTCGCTGGTTCGGCCGCGGACACTTCCCCGATGAGATTGGTTGGCACCAGATTCATGTCAGATCCCGTTATTGCACGATCGCGATCAGCGGCGCGGCCAGGATCGGCGACAGCGACACAAAATCACGGAACAGACGCCGCTGAGGCGAATCGCCCACCACAATGACGTCGTTGGCGTAGATCGGGGGATCGTCGTAGGCACCCCGGCGAATCGCCGCGACATTGTACAGGGCGGCCATCTTGCGGCCGTCCACGGTGCGTAGAATAACCACGTCGTCCTGCCGGGCAAATTCGCTGAACCCTTTGGCCGAGGCGATCGCGCGCATCAACGTCATCTGGTTAGTGACGGGATAGAGGCCGGGTTCAGCCACCTGTCCGTCGATCGTTACCACCTGGCTGACCGAGCTCTTGATGTTGATCGTCACTTGCGGATCGCGGATGTAGCGACCGCGCAGAGTCGCTTCGATTGCACTAGCCAATTCCTGCGCGGTACGACCGCGCGCGTCGATCGTGCCGGCGAGCGGCATCGCGATGCGGCCGCTGGCGTCGACCTGCATTTCGCGGCTGAGTTCCGGCACGTTAAACACGTCTACCTGAATCGTGTCGAGCGGTCCGATCAGCGCCGGGCGATCGGGCGCGGTCAAATCCTGACGATTGGGGGCGGGCAACGCCTCCATATTCTGAACCACCGTCAACCGCTCGGTCGAGCGCAGGGGCTCGCGTGGCGCACAGTTGGCTAAGGCTAGAACGATTAGCAAGGCTATACAAGGGTTACGCATGCGCGTGGAGATTCCACATCCAGGAAGAATTGGAAAAGGTCTATAGATGGCGACCTTCCGCTGGTAAAGCTGGCCGTGGAGCGCGCTCGCGGCCCCAACTGAGCCATGTCGCTGCGACCACGATCATAGCCATCATCATGGGGGTACGCGCCGGATAGTCAAAGGCGCTTGCTAGCAGCACCAGCAGCAGCATCGCTGAGCCGAACCGAGCCAGCATGACCCGGCGCGAAGGCGTTGCTCGCCACATCCGGAAGCTTTCGACACCCCACCAGATGATGGCCGCGCCGAGCAACAACAGTCCTGGGATGCCAGCTTCCAACACTATTTCCAGAAAGTCGTTGTGCGCGTGATTGAGATAGGTTGTCCTTAGCAGCGACAATGGCTCATGCAGACGAAAGAGAGGGTCGAACCCGCCCGTCCCTGCGCCGAAAGGCAGATAGTCGCGCACCATTGCCAACACTACGGGCAGTGCGAGGCCGCGCATGTCCTGCCCTGGATCGATATCCCTTAGTCGCTCGATTCCGGCCGCGCGATTCATCGTCACGCTGGCCAGCACGGATATGCCAACCATGACGATGAATGCAGTCATAATCGCCGGAAATACCCAGCGGGGCAGGCGCCGTAGCAACTGGTGCAGTCCCCAATGCGCCATTGTCAATCCGAGCACAAGCGCGACTGTGCATAGTCCGAGCCCAGCGCGTGAGCCGGTCCCCAGAACGATAAGCACGAACAACAGCACTAGGCCGCCCCCCACGCCCGCACGCCACATATGGACGCGGCCCTCGCGGAAGGCCCAAGCAGGCGCCAAAAGACAGCCCAACGCGACGAACAGCGCAAAGTGGTTGCGGTTAGCGAAATTGCCGCTCGCTTGGCCCACTGTCTCGTTGATCAGCGGATTATCAAACGTGGAGCCAGACATCTGCAATAGACCCAACAATGCCCCAGCCGTCACCACCGCCAGCATGGCAGCGGGTAGATGCCGCCGGTCCCGCTCGCTGGACATGGAGAGCAAAAGCAGCATAGCCAACGGCACAGTCAGCGAGAAGCAAGCGTTGAGAGCCGCGCTGGGGACAATCGCCAAGGGCCGCCAAGGCTGGCTGGCGCCAGGGGGAACCGCGGCAGCGAACACTTCACGTCCGGGCAACAACTGCCAGATTGTCGGCGGTAGCGGCACGCACTGCACTGCCACCAGCAGACAGGAAGCTGTAAGAATCACCCACACCGGCCGTGCCGGAGCCAGCGCAGGCCGCTGGCCCAACAACAGCGCGATCACCAGCACCACCGCCGCAACGAGGCGCACCACGGCCTGGCCTGCTTCGGCACTCTGCGACGCCCCGCCAGCGATCCATAGCGCCGCCATGAGGCCGCAAAAGAGGACAGCGACAAGACTTGGTCGCCAGGCAGAGCCGGCAAGGAACGCACGCATGCAATACTCCTTAGGCGATTCCCCTGCCGGCGCACAACCAGATAGCGGACTGGACGCGACACCCCCATTTCTATAGGCGGGCGGCTGTTTTCGGCTTTTCTCGCACACCTTTGCACGGAAAGCCTGACAATAAAGGATCGAGAGACGCATGACTTCGCGCAAGACCGCCCTCATCACCGGCGTCACCGGTCAGGACGGTGCCTATCTGGCGCAATTGCTGCTCGACAAGGGCTATATCGTCCATGGCCTCAAGCGTCGGTCTTCGTCGTTCAACACCGGGCGCATCGAAGATATCTACGAGGATCCGCATGCCCCGGATCCCACGTTCTATCTCCACTACGGCGACATGACAGACAGCACCGCGCTCATTCGCCTGGTGCAGGAGACGCAGCCTGATGAAATTTACAATCTCGCCGCGCAGAGCCATGTTCAGGTAAGCTTCGAAACGCCCGAATATACCGCGAATGCAGACGCCGTCGGCACCCTCAGGCTGCTTGAAGCGATCCGTATCTTGGGCATGAGCGAGAAGACCCGCTTCTATCAGGCGTCCACGTCAGAACTGTACGGCCTCGTCCGAGAAGTGCCGCAGCGTGAGACCACGCCCTTTTACCCGCGCAGCCCTTATGCCGCAGCGAAGCTATATGCCTATTGGATCACGGTGAACTATCGTGAGGCCTATGGCATGCACGCCAGCAACGGCATCCTGTTCAATCACGAGAGCCCTCTGCGCGGCGAGACGTTCGTCACCCGCAAGATCACGCGCGCGGCGGCCGCCATCTCGCTTGGGCGGCAGAAAATGCTCTGGCTCGGCAACCTCGACGCTCAGCGCGATTGGGGCCATGCGCGCGAATATGTCGAGGGCATGTGGCGTATCGTGCAGGCCGACACGCCCGACGATTTCGTGCTGGCGACCGGCGAGACGACACGCGTGCGTACGTTCGTTGAATGGGCGTTCGAGGATGCCGGCATCCCGCTGCGCTGGGAGGGAAAAGGTGTTGACGAGAAAGGCTATTGCCGGGACAGCGGCAAGCTTCTCGTCGCCGTCGATCCACGTTATTTCCGGCCCACCGAGGTTGAACTGCTGATTGGCGATCCTAGCAAGGCACGCGAGAAACTGGGCTGGACGCACCACACCTCACCGCGCGACTTGGCGCGCGAGATGGTGCAGGCCGACCTCAAGGTTATGCGAGATGCCCCGATCGGAAAGGGGGTCTAAAGGATCGTCTGCCGCGTATGCCGACGCGTATCTCAGCCAAGCGGATGACAGCATGAACGACAGTGAAACAGCGCGCGGCGACCGGAGGCGGGTGTGGATCACCGGCGCGAACGGCATGGTCGGGCGCAACCTGCGCGAGCATCCAAAAGCAGCCGGTTGGGAAATTCTGGCGCCATCACGACGTAATCTCGATCTCGGCGACAGGCGGGCAACGGCGGATTTCGCGCGTACCATGCGCCCCGACCTGGTCATCCACGCCGCGGGCCAAGTGGGCGGCATCCAGGCCAACATGGCAGATCCCGTCGGCTTCCTCGTCAACAACCTCGACATGGGCCGCAACGTCATCATGGGCGCTTTCGAGGCTGGCGTGCCCTCGCTCATCAATCTGTCGAGTTCATGTATGTATCCACGTGGGCGTGACCACGCCCTGCGCGAGAGCGACATGATGACTGGCGAACTGGAACCGACCAACGAAGGATATGCCCTTGCCAAGATCGTCTCCGCAAGATTATGCGACTATATCGCCCGCACGCGGCCCGACCTTGCCTATCGCACGTTGATCCCGTGCAACCTCTATGGGCGGCACGACAAGTTCGATCCCGCCGCCTCCCACTTGGTGCCCGCCATCGTTGCCAAGATTAGTCAGGCAGTCGAAAATGGTAAGGACAATGTTGAGATCTGGGGAGATGGCACCGCACGCCGCGAGTTCATGTATGCCGCCGATCTAGCCGATGCGGTGTGGCGTGCGGCCGATAATACCATCGCCATGCCCCAGCTGATGAACATCGGTATCGGAAAAGATTATACCATCCTCGAATATTACGAGGCTGTCGCCGCAGCGCTGGGATGGAAAGGGCATTTCCGCTTCGACCTGTCGCGTCCTGTTGGCATGCAGCGCAAGTTGAGCGACGTAAGCCGGCAGCGTGAATGGGGCTGGAATCCCCCCACCTCGCTCCTCGATGGCATCGCAGCCACCATCCAATTCTATCATCAACAGGCCTAATCCCATGACCAAGCGCTTTCCGCTCGCCACCACATCCTGGGATCAGGCCGAATATCAGGCGATTCAGGACGTCATCGCCTCTGGCCAGTTTTCGATGGGTCCCAAAGTTCAGGCCTGCGAGGAGGTTTTCGCCGCATATAACGGGACGCGTTATTCGGTGATGTGCAATTCTGGATCATCCGCAAACCTCTTGATGATTGCGGCGCTGCGCTTCTCAAGAAATCCTGATCTTCGCCTCAATCCCGGCGACGAGGTACTCGTGCCAGCGGTGTCGTGGAGCACGACCTACAGCCCGCTCCAGCAATATGGCCTGCACCTGCGCTTTGTCGACATCGATCTCTCGACGCTGAATTTCGATCTGCAAGCGTTGGAAGCCGCCGTGACGCAGCGCACGCGGGCTATCTTCTGCGTCAACCTGCTCGGCAACCCTAACGACTTTTCAGCCGTTCGCGCCCTGGTCGACAAGCATGGTCTTGTTTTGCTGGAGGATAATTGTGAATCGATGGGCGCCGAGTTCGATGGTCGCAAGACCGGTTCGTTCGGCGTCATGGGAAGCCAGAGCTGTTTCTTCTCGCATCACATCTCGACGATGGAAGGCGGCATTGTCACAACCGACGACGAAGAACTTTACCACCTGATGCTGTCACTACGCGCGCACGGCTGGACGCGGCAGCTGCCAGTCGAGAACCGGATCGTGGGTCGCAAGAAGGACGATCCGTTCGAGGAATCCTTCCGCTTCGTCCTGCCCGGCTATAACCTGCGCCCGCTGGAGATGTCCGGTGCGATTGGGATCGAGCAGGTCGCCAAACTGCCTCGCTTGATCGAGGAGCGCCGTCGCAACGGCCAACTCCTCCAGCACCACCTCGCCGGCCATCCCGAGTTGATGATTCAGCAGGAAATCGGCAAGAGCAGTTGGTTCGGTTTCAGCCTGGTCATCCGCCCGGGCAGCAGCATGACGCGCGAGACGTTGATGCGGCGGCTCGAGGCGCTGGGCTTCGAATATCGCCCGATCGTCAGCGGCAATTTTGCGCGCAAGGAAGTGGTCAGCCATTTTGACCATAGCATCTTCGGTGAACTAAGGAATGCTGACCACATCGACGCCAATGGCCTTTTCATCGGCAATCACCATTATCCCATCGACGAGGCGATCGAAGCGCTGAAGACGGTTGGAGCGAACTGAATCTTCGTGCGCGGGTCAGCAGGATGTGCGGCGAGTGACCGATCGGGCCGCCTGCACAACCCAGCGCCGCAACGTCTCGGATGGAATATAATCCTCCAGCATTGCTGCGGGACGCTCTGTCTGGATGCCTGCGATCACGCCTTCGGACTGCGGGTCAAGCTCAAGTAGTCGGAGTGGCTGTTGTCCGAAGCAGCGAATCGCCTGTAGCACGACAGCTTGTCCAACCACCTGGATACCGCATGCGCAGCGGCGCGGATCTATGTTTATAAGGTTGATTCCTTGCGCTGCCTGCACCTGATTGAAGCGAAGCAATGTAGCCGATGCCGGATGGCGTGCACTGATCCCTTCCACGGCTAGATTGCGGATCGTGCCTCCGGGGGACGAGAAATAACTGCATCCATCGGACGTGAGGTTGGAGAAGTTGGAATGATTGGAATGAATCCAGAACGCGTGGGCGCCGTCGGCGACGTTGGTTACTTCGATGTTTGAAAAGCTGTTGTAGGTGACGTCCTCGAAGCCCTTGTCGCAATAGACGCCATATTGCGCGACGATGCCGGCTATGGTGATGTTGTCGAACATCGATCGGTACACCACGCCTGACAGGGCGAGGCCCACGGCGACATTGGTGATGAACAGGTCACGCACGACAGCTTGGTGTAGTGCTGCCCCCTGTCCCCCCGTCGACAGGCGGATCCCGTCGCACGGCCCCGTGCCGTGGGCGCAATCCAGCCACAGCCCGGACAGCATTGGCCCCATGATGGAATCGGTCGCCTGCGCATGGAACTGAAGCACCGGCCCCCCTCCGATCACCGCGCCCAGCAGTACGCTCCGTTCGATGCCATCGCCCTCGACGCGGATGCCGCGCGTGATCGTCAGGGTCCGCGTGATCCGGTAGCGGCCGGCGGGGATACGCAGCCGTCGGCCAGCCTGCATCGCTGCCGCAATCGCGCGTTCGAAGGCGACGGTGTCGTCGGTTGCCCCGTCCCCTCGCGCGCCGAACTGCGTGACCAGCAGATCCGGCCCGTCGGGAGATGTGCCAGCGGGGGATGGCAATGTTGGCATCGCCGTCTTCGGGGCTGTCACCACCGCCGCGCCGACGCCAGTCGCTAGGTTCTTCATCACCGAGCGTCGCGTGGACGCTTCCTTTGCATTCGCCATCGGCACATTGTGCCGTTTGCGGCGGCGCAAAGCAAAGCCTGTCGCGGCGAAGCCTCTCGCCAGCGTGCGGCTTGTCGTATCGGCTCGGGGGCCTCGCATTGACGGCCTGTGTTCCCCTCTGTAGCAGCCCCGCCAGACACTGATTTTCGCAGAAAATCCACGGTCAGGAGCATCAACGACAGTCATGCAGCAGCGAAAAGTTCCCGATCGCCGGACCATGCAGGATGCGTGTGTCGCCGAGACGCGGCGGGGGGGCGACCCGCTGCCATGAAGGCCGTCGTGCGCACTCATGGCGGCTTGGGCAACCAGCTATTTCAGCTGCTCTATGCACGGCTGTACGCGCGTACGCATGGTGCAAGCCTCTTCGAAATGCACGACCTGAGATATGCTCATGCCTTCGCTCGCAGCAGTGAGCTTGTCGCGATGCCCGCGCCGCCGCCCCCCGCGCGCCTGATCTCGGCGCTGCGCCTGCCCAAGCTCGCCACCCGTGCGGGGTTGCGGCGCAATACGGTGATGGTGCTGGGCACGATTTACATCGACGGCTATTTCCAGCACGTCGCCGATTACACCGCCTTCGATGATGCGGTGCTGCGCGCGGAACTACTGCAGCTGCGCGCGGAACTGGACGTCGAGCGCGCCCCTAGCGAAGGCGTCGGCGTCCATCTGCGGCTGGGGGATTTCTTCGCCTCGGAAGGGGATGTCGCCGCACACCTTGCCGAACGGTTGGCCCGTATTCCCGCAGGCGCGGCGATCGTCACAAACGACGAGGAGCGGCTGGCCACGCCGCAGGTGAGCGCGCTGCTGGCGGCTCTTGGCGCCCAGGTCGTCACCACGCGCGCCATGTCGGCCGAGCAGGTGCTACGCACGCTGGCCGGCTTTGCCCATGTTGATGGCAACGACAGCACCTTGCTGTTTTGGGCGTCCGTGCTCTCCGGCATGGATTGCGCCTATCGCAATCCCGAGCTTCGCCTGCTGCGCGAGCGCTTCCTAGCGGTGCAGGAGAGGGTGAAGCCGTGACCGATCGGCGCCCGGCCGTCAACATCGTGAACATCACTGGCCGCGCGCTCTTCGCACCGCATTTTGACCCAGTGCGGGACGGCTATGACCTGGTGGAGAACGGCAGCCCCGATCGCGAGTGGGACTTGCTGGCCGTGTTCGAAGCGCTGCCTGCGCCAGCCATATACCGGGTAAGGGCGGGTGGCAGCCTGTTCATCTCCGGCGAGCCGCCGGAGATCGGCGGTCATGCCTTCGCTTTCTTGCAACAGTTCGACGCGGTGTTCTGCGCCGGCGCGCGCGCCGATGCCGCAGCATCGGTATCGCACGAGCAGCATTTCAACAACTGGCATTTCGGCTACAGCGCCGCGCGCGCAGGCTATCGCTATTCCCACGCTACGATTCGCGATTTGCCGCTACCGGAGAAAAAAGCTACCCTTTCCACCGTCACGTCCAACCTGAACTACCTGCCCATGCATATCCGCAGGCGCGCGCTGATCGACCGGCTAACGCGCGACTATGCGGGCCGGATCGATATCTTCGGGCGGCCACACCGGTTCGTGGAATATAAGGAGGACGCCATCCTCCCCTATCGCTTCCATCTATGCGTTGAGAATTGCGCGGTGCCCGGACTGTGGACCGAGAAGATCGCCGATGCCCTTCTGAGCTATGCGGTTCCAGTTTACGCCGGCTGTCCGAACATAGAAAGCTATTTCCCCGGCGCAACCTTAGCGATCGACCTGGAAGACTATGTCAGCGCTCGCCGTGCAATCGACACCATTCTTCAGGATGGAGAGGCGCTCTATCGCAGTCGATTGGATGCCATCGTTGCGGCACGTCGACGGCTGATCGAGGATTTCGACATTTCCGCGCTGATCCGCGATCGGCTGCGGCAACTCGATGCAGATTCGATGCGCACAGTCGCGCTCGTACCGGAGGACCAACTGCCCTTCGCGCGGGTTCGCGACCTGCTGCTGCGAGCTCGGCGCAGGGCGCGGACGATCGCGTGGCGCCGTCGGGTTGCTCGCCATGGCTGATCCATCAACCCCGATCCTGTCGCTGATTGTCCCGGTATATGGCGTCGAGGATTATGTCGCGGACTGCCTGGACAGCATCTTTGGCGCGCCCGGCTTCTCCGAGAACTGCGAACTGGTGATCGTGGACGACGGCTCGTTAGACGGTAGCATGGCCATCGTAGAACAGCGCTGCGCCGACGTGACCAACGTCACCATCGTGCATCAGGCCAATGGCGGCCTTGGCGCAGCGCGCAATACGGGACTTGCCCACGCGCGCGGTCGCTACATCTGGTTTGTCGACAGCGACGACGAAATTTGCCGCGACGCGATCTGTGCCCTTATGCGATGCATGGAGAGGTTTGCTTCCGATGTCATCGCCTTCGAGTTCGAAACGCTGGGCGGCATCCTCGATCGCGCGCCCTATCTCGCCGTCTATAACCGTCCCGTGAAACCGGCCGACTTCCTACTGTCAGGCCGCGTCCCCAGCGGCACGCCCTTCTACGCCTTTTCCCGCACGTTGCTGGAGCAACAGAATCTGCGTTTCGTGCCCGGCATATATCACGAAGACGCATTGTTCACGCCACTCGCCATCGCTGCCGCCGAAACACTCGTGCGGTTGCGCGAAACCTGTTACCGGTATCGTCTACGCGGCGGGTCAATCATGGCGGTCAGCGATCCAGCGCAGCATGCGCGCGATATGGTACGGGTGATACAGGGGCTGCATGACGCCAGCCTGCGCCAAGATCGCGCTAGTCCGCTACGGGCTGCACTGGCACAGGAAATCGGCTTCGCCTTCAGCGCACTGCGGCACTATATGGCGCGCGTGCCACGCCGCGATCGCGCTTCCATCGTGCCGCTCGGCGCGCTGCTGTCGGGCGCTTGGCCCTTCATAGCCCGTTTCCGGAAACGTAGCCTGATCAACTTCGCGCGACTGGTCCTGCTGAGAGTAGAGGGGGCATTGCCGTGATCCTGGCGTATCTTGTCTATTTCGGCCTGCTAATCGTCATGGTCGCGTGCTGGTCGATCACGTCTCGCACGTCGGCGCTTTATCCCGCTCACGAGGCAGCGATCGGCACCCGGGCGGCGTGGTTCACCATTGTTCTGTTCACCCTGCTGATCGGCTGCCGCTATGGGGTCGGCGGGGACTTCTTCGGCTACATCTATTACTATCAGTCTACAACGCTGAGCGATCGCCCGTCGGACGTGGTCTTCGAGCCGGGGTTCCTCTATCTCATCCAGCTATTGAAGGTCTTCGATGCACCGGATCGTTCGATCATTATCGCCAGCAGTTTTCTCCAGATCTTTTTTTTCGCTTATTGGCTAAAGAATAAGAAAGCAGTCGCGCCTTTCATCGTCTATTTCTTCGTCACCCTCGTCTTGTTGGACGTGAATAATGCTGTCCGGCAGAGCATCGCCATCTTCGCCATACTTCTTGCACTTGACAATTTGAGCAGAAGCAGGATTCTTCATTTCATCGTTTGGGGGTTGGTGGCGTATCTTTTCCATCGAAGTGCACTGATCATCTTCCCACTAAGCATTGGTTTGTGGTATTTTCGGGTGCCCAAGGTCTATCTGCAACTCGCTGCGCTGGTCGCCGCCTATCTGTTCGTAGGCCTCTTATGGGACCGGGTGATCCCGCTGTTCGAGCGCATGTCCCCGCTGTTCGGCTACGAAGGCTATTCAGACGTCAATCGCGCCGATCTGATGTTCGGGATGGAGCAGGCTTCGCTCAATATCGGACGCTATCTGTGGCCCATCGTCGACGGGATCATCATGATCTACTCGCGACATCTGACCGCCACATATGATCGCTACGGCTACCGCTTCTATCATGGGATGTTCCTGATTGCGGCGCTGCTGCAACCCGTCGCGCTTGCCTGGAACTTCCTCCCTTTCGGCCGCGCATTGTTCTATTTCACCGCGATGCGCATGATCTGCCTCGGCTTCTTAGCATGCTATTGCTTGGTGGACGAACGGAAGGGACGCAACATCGTGCTGGGGCTGGGCATCTGCGCGGTCTTCGCAACTTGGCTCGCTGTCGCTGTGTCACGCGGTGCCGCCGTCAGCGCGCCCTACGAATTTTAGGGGCAGCGATGAGCCGCCTGCGTGTCCTGGTCCTAGCCTATATGGTGTCCCCCGTGCGCGGAACCGAGTTCGCGGTCGCGTGGAACCATATCAGGACGATGCGCACGCATTGCGACCTCACGGTGTTGTACGGCGCTGCAGGACCGCACATGGGCGAAGTGGTCGACTTTCCCGAGCCGAACTTCACTGATCGCGATGCCGGTGGCGAAGTCTGCTTTCGCTTTGTCGCCGAACCACGCGGCGCGCATTGGCTGAACGCGCTCAACCGCCGCGGAATACTGACCTACAGCTTCTATCTGGCCTATCGGGTGTGGCACCGTGCGGCGCTGGCGGAAGCGCGTAAGCTTCTCGCCGAAGAGCGCTTCGACCTGATCCACTATCTCGGCCCTATCGGCTATCGCGAGCCGGGAGACCTTTGGAAGCTCCCCATACCTTATGTCTGGGGTCCGATCGGCGGGGCGACCAGTTTCCCCTGGCAGTTCCGCGCCACCATGCCGCTCAAGGGTCGGCTACGGCTGATTGCGCGCACGATCGGCAACGCGCTGCAACTGCGCTTCGGTCGCCGGATTGACCGGGCACTGCGCCGCGCCGACGTACTGCTCACGGCCACCACCAGCAACCAGGCTATCTTCGCCCAACGCAAGGGCGTGTCGTCCATCTATTTGCCGGAGAACGGCATTGAGGGCGCTATCACCCTGAACACCGGCAAGTTTCCCGCCACGCCCCTGCGGATCGCGTGGATCGGCTCGCTGGAGGCGCGCAAAGGGCTGATTTTGCTTATCGAGGCCATCGCTCGCCTGCGAAATCCGGCCAGTGTGCGCGTGGATATATTCGGCGATGGCCCGCTGCGAGGCCAATTGGAGGCTCGGGCAGCGGAACTGGGCATCGACGCGCAGCTTCTGTGGCACGGTCATGTGTCGCGCCAACAGGTGCTCGACGGGCTGGACCAAGCCCATCTCCACGTCATCACCGGGCTAAACGAGGCCAACACCACCTCGGTCTGGGAAGCGCTCGGCCGCAGCGTCCCGCTGCTCGCGTTGGATCATTGCGGGATGCACGATGTGGTACAGCCGCCTTATGGCCTGCGCGTGCCGGTGACTGGGATCGAGGGTACGACCCAAGCCATAGCCGATGCAATCGATCAGCTGGTTGTGGCGCCGGAGCGAGTGGAGGAGATGGCGCGATCCTGCGCGGAGGCGTGTGAACACTATCGCATCGCTCATCGCCCCACCGTTTTCATGGAAGCCTATCGCACCGCTATGACGCGCTTCCATGGGCAAGGTGCCCGGCAGTGAAGCTGCGCATGGATTTCGTCGGGCTGCTGGGCGCGCGCGGCGCCAAGCTGGCGGTGGGACTGGCAACGATGTTGGTCTATGCCCGGATATTCGGCATCAGCGCGACCTATGACGCATGGATCTGGTCGTTGGGGATCGTCAACGCCGCCGGCCTGATCCTGTTCGGCCCGATCACCGAAACGATCCGGGCGAGCTATTCCTCGATCGACCACCAGGAGGGGCCGGAAGCGGCTGGCAAGTATCTGGCGACGGTCGCCGCGCTGATGATCGGAAGCGCCGTAGTGATCGCGGCCGTTGCGGCCCTCGCCCTGCCGGTAATCGCAGAATGGATACTCGATCCCGCGTCGGAGCAGGCGCGCGCGTCCGCCTTCTTCCTCTACGTGCTGGCGCCGTCGTTGGCGGTCTCGCAGCTTGTCACGGTCCTGACAGCGCATCTCAACTGCCATGGCCGCATCTACCCCCCCGAGATCGCCGGTGTCCTCGGAGGAGCGGCCGGCGTGCTGCTAGTGGTTCTCTTTCCGCGTCTTCCTGCCACCTGGCTGCTCCCGCTGAGCTATTACATGGGCTTGCTGACGCCGCTCCTGGTTGGCGCTTCCTTCTGGCCGGAGCTTATCCGCGCACTCACTCACCTGAGTGCGACCGAGTTCCGTCGCCATGGTCGAGAGGCGCTGACATTCTCGCTGCCGCTGTTGCTGCCATACGCCCTTGGCCAAATCAGCGGGTTGGTGGAACGCCAGTTCGCGCTGGCAGCGGGCACCGGCGTGCTCGCGGTGCTGAGTTATGCAATGTTCGCGCGCAACACGGTGCAGGCGGTATTCACCGCCGCGCTGGCTGCGCTGGCGGTGCCGGAACTTGCGCGGGCCTGGCATCGGACGGACACCCTTGCCTTTCGGCAAGCGGTGCGCCGCTGGATACATCAGTGCCTGCTGCTGGTGACGCTCGGAATGCTGGTCCTGTTTGCCCTGTCGGGAATCATTCCGCCCATTTTGTTCGGCAGCCGAATTGACGCCGCCGCTCAATCCCTGCTGACACAGTTGCTGCAGCTATATGCCGTCGCGATGTTTGCCGTAATCCTGTATCTACTGGGCGGCTCGAGCCTGCTTGCGGCAAAAAGAGGCAAGATATACGCTTTGGCCAGCGCCGGCGCGAGCATCGGTTCGGTGGCGCTACTGACCGGGTTGTTTCCATTGATCGGCATCCGTGCGGTGCCGGTAGCATTGGCGTTCAGCCATGCATCTGCCGCGTGGATGATGTTCCGTAGCATCGATCGCGCGGATGCCGGCTGGATCGTGCGCCAAGGCATCCTGCGCGTGCTCGTTGTCGGCGCAGGCGGCGCGGTGGTTCAGGTTATCGACACCGCCGCGCGAGGGGCCGCGATGCCGGTCCTCGCGCGCTTGATGCTGTGCTTGAGCAGCGCTGGTCTGCTGTGCGGTCTCTGGTGGCTGGTTGATCGGCGCGCGCCTGCGCCCATTGCTGTCGCGGATCGTGGATCGTCATGACCCGCCCCCTGCCGCCCGTGTTGCTGATCCATTCGTTCGACGCCTATGCCGGCTCCCAACGGATCGCGCGGACCCTCGTTACAACCCTCGCGGCTGCCGGAGCCGATGCGCGTGTCCGCTTGGGCTTTGGCGGTCGCGGCTTTCTTTCGGAATTGCCCGGCGTGCGGCCCGATATACGCTGCGACCACATCCTGACACGCAAGCTGCTTTACCCGCTATGGGCAATGCTTGCCCTTCTTCCCACTGCCTGGTCCGCAGCCCGTGGACGGATCATCTGGGCCAATACGATCCATGTGGTTCCTCCCGCATTGCTGGCTATTCTGCTGTTCCCGCATCGCATAGTCGTCCACCTGCACGAGGCGACCTTTCCCTGGCCCTTCCGATGGCTATTACGATTGGCACGCTGGCGTGGCGCAACGATCGTATGCGTTTCGGCTGATCAGGCCCGGCGCATCGGCATCGACGCCACTATCCTGCCCAATCCCGTGTCGCAGCCGCCGGTCGATCTGCCCTCGCGCATGGACCGTTTTCTGTTCATCGGCACGACACAACCGATCAAAGGCTTTATGCTGTTCGTGGCCGTGGTTCGACTGCTGAATGGCACCGATCTGCGCCCGACGGCCTACCTGTCGGACGAGGATCGTCAGGACCGCGCCTTGGTGGAGGCCGCGCGCGCAGCCGGGATCGAGGTTATCTTCGGCGAGCGGTCGCCGGAGGTGATGTACCGCGACGGCTTCCTGCTGCTGATGGGCACCGACTCCCGCTTGGTTTCTGAGACTTTCTCGCTGGTGGCGGCAGAAGCGGTCGCAGCGATGGTACCGGTCGGCGGCGCGGGCGCCACGGTCCTGCCTGAGGTATTGGGTGAGTCGCTGGCATTCAACGAAGCCAGCCGCGATCCATTGACTATAGCGAATGCGGTCCGCCAACTGCATGCCGATCCCGAACGCTATGCCCGTCTCCGTCGAGCTTGCGCAGAGCGCCGCCTGTATTTCTCGGAAAAAATGTTCAGTCAACGCCTTCGGCAGCTTCTGCAAGTTATGGAAAACTGACTATGACCCCGAAAGTCGTTCCTGTAGTCGGAACGGTAGGCGCGCCTGCGCGATACGGCGGTTTCGAGACGCTTGCCGAGCAACTCTGTGTCCACTTTCCGGCCCAGAAGATTCAACTCGTCGTCTATTGTGAGAAGCGCGCCTACTCCGCGACTGAGAGGAAAGGTGACTTCCACGGGCACCGACGCGTTTTCTTGCCGTTGCGTGCCAACGGCGTGTCGAGCATGTTCTATGACGCCTGGGCCCTGCTGCACGCTGCATTTACGCTGCGCGCCCGGGACATCTACGTCCTAGGCTATTCCGGTGCCTGGATTCTTCCGCTGCTGAAGCTCCTGCGGCCGAAGACTCGTTACATCGTCAACGTAGACGGCATGGAATGGCGGCGAGACAAATTCTCACGCCCGGTCAAACTGCTGCTCAAAGCGCTGGAATATTGCGCGGCTCGAAGCGCATCCACGGTGATCGCCGACAATGAGGCGCTCGCCCTGCTTTTTCAGGCGCGATACCGTCGAACGCCCGTTATCATCGCGTATGGTGGCGATCACACGCTACCTGAGTCCCCTATTCCCGCAGGTGGGCACTACGGACACTATCTAGCGATCGCGCGCATCGAGCCGGAGAATAACACGCATGTGATTTTGGAAGGATGCCGTCGAGCCGGCGTCCCCTTGGTGTTTATCGGCAATTGGAACGCGACCGAATACGGCCGGGAGTTGCGCCGATGCTACGCCGACGAGGCGAGCCTGCGACTACTGGATCCGATTTATGCGCAGGATGAACTCAATGTTTGGCGCGCTGGTGCGATCGGCTACATCCATGGCCACAGCGTTGGCGGCACCAATCCCTCGCTGGTCGAGGCGCTTTTTCACAGCTCGCGCCTGCTGAGCTTCGACTGCGCCTTCAATCGTGCCACGCTGGACGATGCTGGCGCCTATTTTGATAACGACGCCTCGCTCACCGGGCTGCTACACATACCGCCTGCGCCGATCGAACCATCCCGGCTGGAGTCGCTGCGCGACCGTTATCGCTGGACGACCATCGCCGCACGCTATCGCGCACTGCTGGACAGCTCAGTGCGCCCGTAGTAGTCCGAGCGGACGATCGCGCGTCTGCGAGTGATCGAGTCGCTCGATCGCACCGTAGCCCCATAGCCTGCGAGATTGTACTCCAGCGCTTCGAAGGGCTCCAGAAATCTATTGGTGCAAACCATATCCCTATCGAAGAAAAGCACGTCTCTCCAGCTCATACAGCCACCGACCGCTGCAATTCTACGCGATAATGAGGCTGTAGAATTTGCCAGGTCTGCTACCATCCTTGCGCTCTCTCCTCCCTCACTTGTCGGCGGGATCATCGGGCGCCGTGACCCGTTACTATGATCGCAACGGTGCGCAGAGTGATCAGCACGTCGAGCCACGCAGAATAGTTCTTCACATAGTAGAAATCGAGATTGAGCTTCTCCCGGATTTGCTCGACGTCGGTTACATGACCTTGGTTGACTTGTGCCCAGCCGCTCAAGCCCGGCTTAATGATATGCCGGTAATGGTAGAAGGGTATCTCGGCCTCATACCACTCGCTGAGCGACACCGCTTCGGGACGCGGTCCGATTAGACTCATCTCTCCGCGGACGATATTGAACAATTGCGGCAGTTCATCCAGCCGGCTGCGGCGCAGAAAGCGCCCGAACCGAGTGATTCGGGCATCGTCGTTGCGCGTCATCGCCTGCTCGCGCGCATGCACCCCGGAGAAGCCCGGCGCGGCGGCGTGCATGGTACGGAATTTGAAAACGGTGAATGGCCGTGCGCGAAATCCCATGCGCTGCTGGCGAAAGATTGCCGGCCCCGGAGAGTCCAGCCTGATGATGATGCCGATCACCAGCATTAACGGTGCCAGCAGCACGATCATGACTATCGACGCGCAGAAGTCCGCGATCGACTTCAGCTTCAGCAGGACCCCATTGGGGTTGAGAGATCCCAAAGTATTTTCTGAGATGTGCTTGATCTCCACCTGTCCCGTTAATTGCTCTAGCGCGATGCGGGTATCGTAGACGGGAACGCCGTCCAGCACCCACCGCGTGATCGCACTTTCCCATTGCGCATCATGGACGTGGTGAAGGTCGACCACAATCGAATCGACTTGTCCTACTATCGGCGCGTCAGGTCGAGCGATTCGGCGCCAGTTAACGTTAGCGATCTCGGGTAGCCTGTCCGTCCGCCCACCAGGAACACAAGCAAATACAAAGTTACGACACCTCTCGACCTTCAGATGAATGAACAACAAGGTCAAGATGGAAATAAAATAACAACTAATCAACTGCCAACGACTATAATCAATTCTCAGCATCAAGAATATGGCGGCTAGAATCCCGAAAGTTACCGTCATCGATGTAATAATATATCCACCACGCGCGATACCTGGAAATATCAGAAGCCGCCGATAGGAAAAATATCCCGCAAGAAGAGCTACTACACTTCCAAGAAGTGTAGCTATCTGAGTGGTAGCATAAGACGGAATATTAAAAATATATTGCCGAATAATGGATGGCATTGCCACGCTAACGATTAACAATAATATTAGTTGATATCTTATTCTATTTATTATCTTTACAGATCTCTCCTTATGCGGATTAGACGCCTCATGATTATTGGGGATACATTTCTCACTTGCTACATCTATGTTAAAGTGTTCTTGCTTGCGATCTTCTTTTGCCTTCTTGTGATTATTCATGTAAGACACAATCGATCTCTTTTAATATATCGACCTCTATGCCCAACATCCAATGCAAGCCGTCAGTGACAGCCGGCATTTGTGGCTGCCAGCAGAAACGGAAAGCGCTTCACAGGGGGCTCTGCCGCCGCTGCACGGCAGGTCATTCGGGCGGGTATCTCGGTGCCTAGGGTAGACAATCCGTCCATAGATAAATCTCACACATTTTTGGCGATCACCGGGTACCGCCTTTTGTCAGCAATGGCTAGCCTAGGCAATTTGCTCGTTGCGCAGATCCTCGCCGATACGGTTTGACATTGCGGATTGGCGAGCGAGGCTTGAGATCGAGGCTACAAGTGCCCTCGACGCTGCGATCCACAGCCAACGGAAACGCGCAGGTCATATTGCCCGTAGATTCCAAAAACTCCCCGCATTAAGGTGTCCCTCCGGGGAAGGGAGCATGATTCTCGGCATAGATCTCGGCACGATCAACAGCGCGGCTGCTATCTGGAGCGACGGCGTGACGCAATTGATACCCAATAACTTGGTGATTGGCTCACACCATCGGCTGTCAGCGTCGATGATGCGGGCTGGTCTATGTCGGCACCGCGTCGCGCGACCGACAAACCACCGATCCCGACCGGAAAACAGCGAACTTCAAACGCTATATGGGAACCCAACATCGCGCGATGCTGGGCAAGCAAAGCTATTCACCGGAGGAATTGTCTGCCTTCGTCCTACGATCACTCTAGGCGTTGTCTGCATTCATCGTAACCAGATGATGGCGCAGGCGAGGTGAACGAAGCCCATGAAGGCAGAAATGGTTTTCTCG
>MKSU01000032.1 GCA_001897375.1 Sphingomonas sp. 67-36
CGCCGCTCACGGTGACGCGGGGTGGAGCAGCCCGGTAGCTCGTCAGGCTCATAACCTGAAGGTCACAGGTTCAAATCCTGTCCCCGCAACCATCCTAAAACTAAAAATTCGGCCTTCTCGCCAGGCGCCACGGCTGAAGATCTGGCGCATTTCGCTGCCGGGTGGTGTCAGCAAATATCAACGTAAAATCCGGACTGGCTTCACGCACCTTGAGCAAGCGCTCTCACGATCGTATTTGAGCCGCGAGAAACCAGGTACATAATATTTGGATTGAAGCGATCCCAGGCCATATTGGTGGGCATATTCACGACTCTGCCATCAGGATCGTGATAAGCGGTTAGCAGTTGTAGATCGGGAGTCAGGACGACGACCTTGTTGGCGAAGGGAAGGGTGATCCAGAGATTGCCTGTCCGATCAAAGATAATGCCGTCGCAATAGCCGAGCTGCGCGCGATCATCTTTGTCGAGCTGACGTATGGCTCCAATGGACTGATCGTCTATGGTTTTCCCAAGCTTGGGGCCATATGGCTCTTTGTGTCCAAGTGACCCGTCGCCTCTCCGCCTGTAGCGAAATATGCGTCCTTCCGCCGTCGAGCATACATAGAGATAAGTCTCGTCCTTATTCACGCAGGTGCCGTTGGCGCCGCGGATATCTCGCGCAACGATTTTGACTTCGCCGGAAGGGAGTACGGCATAAACGAAGCCATCGGCGCGAACCTTGCCTATCAGTTCCACGCCATCCCAAGACGAATGGCTGCAATAGATCGCGCCATCCGATGTGGCGATCGGATTATTGGAGGCGACCAAGGGCCGTCCTTCCACCGATGAAGCAAGGACGTCGATCTTTCCCGTTGCAAGATCGACTCGCTGGAGAATGCCGGGCTTCCCCGACAGCAAGCCCATGTTGGCGACAATTGCATTGCCGTTGCGATCCACAGCCACGCCGCAAGGAGATACGGCGGTGCCGTACCTGACGATCTCACCGCCAGGCTTCCTGACAGAAACCGCGGCGTGGGCGTCGGAGAATATGATGGAGCCGTCCTGTCTCACGGCGATGCCTTCGGGATGATCCAATCCGTCGACGATTACGCTCAACCCGTTCAGGCTTGGTTTGGCGCTCGTTTTGCCGTTGGCTCGGGAAGCAACGGCAAATGCAGTGAGGGCCGCTGTGGAGGAAAGGAAGTTGCGCCTGTCCAACTTTGCTCTCCTGAACAGATGGCTCTTTGATGACGTCCCGGGCTCAAGGCTGTCAATCGCAAAGCCGTTTCTGGAGGCTCCGCGTTCCTTAACTCCGCACCGCGACACCCGCCGCCGCCAGCGCGGCGTGAGCTTCCGCGATCGTCGCTTCGCCGAAGTGGAAGATCGAGGCGGCCAGCACGGCGGAGGCATGGCCTTCCGTCACACCGGCGACGAGATCCGCAAGGCTGCCGACGCCGCCGGACGCGACCACCGGCACGCTCGTCCGATCCGCGATCGTGCGGATCAGGTCGAGGTCGTAGCCATCGCGGGTGCCGTCGCGATCCATCGAGGTGACGAGCAACTCGCCCGCGCCCAGCTCCGCGAGGCGCAGCGCGTGCGACACCGCGTCGATCCCGGTGGCGCGGCGGCCGCCGTGAGTGAACACCTCCCAACCGCCGCCGCTGCGCCGCGCGTCAATGCTGGCGACGCAACATTGGCTGCCGAACCGTTCGGCGATATCGGACACCACTTCCGGCCGCGCGACGGCGGCGGAATTGACCGCCACCTTGTCCGCCCCGGCGAGCAGCAGCGCGCGCGCATCGTCCGCCGTACGCACCCCGCCGCCGACCGTCAGCGGCATGAAGCACACCGCCGCCGTGCGCCGCACCACGTCGAGGATCGTGTCGCGGCCCTCGTGGCTGGCGGTGATATCGAGGAAGCAGAGTTCGTCCGCCCCTGCGGCGTCATAGGCGCGGGCCTGCTCCACCGGATCGCCGGCGTCCTTCAAGTCGACGAAATTGACGCCCTTCACCACGCGACCGTTGGCGACGTCGAGGCACGGGATGACGCGGGCGCGGACGGTCACGCGATGAAACTCCGGACGATAGCGGCGAGAGAACCGATCATAATCAGGGTAACCAGCGCGATCTGTCCAACGATCGAGAAACGGAACAACAGTGGATGCTCGTCGCGTCGCACCTTGATCGGATTGGTGCCGGTCAAGGGTATGCCGATCTCCCCGTCGCGGATCTGATCGCGGAATATCGGCACATAGACGGCGGCGACGCCGATGCCGCATATCCCGGCGGCGGCCGGACTCACGCCGCCTTCGCCACCGAGAGCGCGGCGGCGAGATCGAGCCGTCCGTCATAGAGCGCGCGGCCGGTAATCACCCCTTCCACCCCGTCGCGGGCGTGAAGCGCGAGGACGTGGATGTCGCCGATCCCTTTCACCCCGCCGCTGGCGATCACCGGGATCGCGACCGATCGTGCAAGGTCCACCGTCGCCGCGACGTTGCAGCCCTTGAGCAGCCCGTCGCGGCCAACGTCGGTGAACAGCAATGCGGCGACGCCGGCGTCCTCGAAGCGGCGCGCCATATCGATCACGCTGACGGTGGAGACTTCGGCCCAGCCCTTGGTCGCGACCATGCCGTCGCGCGCGTCCACTGCCACCACGATCCCGCCGGGGAAGGTGGCGGCCATGTCGCGGACGAATTGCGGATTCTCCAGCGCCGCCGTGCCGATCACCACACGCGCGACGCCGAGGTCGAACCACGCCTCCACTGCCTCGGGCGTGCGGATGCCGCCGCCGAGCTGGACATGGCCGGGGAAGCGGCCGACGATCGCGCGCACCGCCTCGCCGTTCACCGACTGGCCGGCGAACGCGCCGTCGAGATCGACGACATGGAGATGCTCCGCGCCGGCCTCGGCGAACTGCATCGCCTGCGCGGCGGGATCGTCGCCGTAAATAGTCGCGCGATCCATATCGCCTTCGGCAAGGCGCACGACCTGCCCCTGTTTCAGATCGATCGCGGGGAAAACGATAAGGCTCATGGACGCCACACCAGGAATTTCTCGAGCAGCGCGAGGCCGTAGCGCTGGCTCTTTTCGGGATGGAATTGCACACCGAGCATATTGTCGCGGCCGATCGCGGCGGTGACCGGGCCGGCGTGATCGGTGCGGGCAAGAACATGCTCGCCCTCGAACGCATAGCTGTGCAGGAAATAGGCCTCGCCTGCCGTCAGCAATGGATGGGAGGTGAGGGGGATCACGTCGTTCCAGCCCATGTGCGGCACCTTCGCCATCGGATCGGCCGGGGTGAGCAGGCGCACGCGGCCCGCGATCCAGCCGAGGCCGCGATGCGTGCCCATCTCCTCGCCCGCGTCGGCCATCAACTGCATCCCGACGCAGATGCCGAGGAATGGCGCGCCTTCCTCAAGCACGCGCTGGCCCAGCGCCTGTTCCAGCCCATCGACCTTGCGCAGGTTCGCCGCGCACGCCCCGAATGCGCCGACGCCGGGCAGTACGATGCGGTCGGCGCGGGCGATGACGTCGGGATCGGCGGTGACGGCGATATCGCTCGCGCCGACCGCACGCAGCGCGTTCTCCACCGAGCGCAGGTTGCCGGATTCGATATCGACCAGCGCGAGCGTCATCTGGCGAGCCTCGCGATCGCGTCGACCGCGAAGCTGGCCTTGAACTCCACCACCTCGGCTTCCGCGACGCCGCCGGTGACGAAGGGATCGGTCTGCGCCAGCGCCTCGATATCCTCGGCGATGCCGCGGCACAGGATCACCCCACCGGTGCGTGGCTCGCGCCGGCCGGCGACGAGGAACACGCCCTCGGCGAATCCGCGCTCGAGGAAGGCGACATGCGCCTCCATCAGCGCATCGACTTCGCCCAGCGGGCGGACATATTCCAGCAGGATCAGGCAGAGATGTCCCTCGGCGCGGAACCCGCCGGCGGCCATCACAGCGTCCCCTTGGTGGAGGGAATGGCGTCCGCCTTGCGCGGATCGATCTCCACCGCCTGCCGCAGCGCGCGGGCGAGGCCCTTGAAAGCGCTCTCGGCGATGTGATGATTGTTCTCGCCGTACAGCGTTTCGATGTGCAGCGTGATTCCAGCAGCCTGCGCGAAGGAATGGAACCAGTGCTTGAACATCTCGGTATCCATCTCGCCGAGCCGCTTCTGGCTGAACTCGGTGTTCCACACCAGCCACGGACGACCGGAGATGTCGAGCGCGACGCGGGTCAGCGTCTCGTCCATCGGGGAGAGCGCATCGCCGTAGCGGCGGATGCCGCGCTTGTCGCCCAGCGCCTTCGCCACCGCCTCGCCGATCGCGATGCCGGTGTCCTCCACCGTATGATGCTGGTCGATATGCAGATCGCCCTTCGTGCGGACGTGAAGGTCGATCAGCGAGTGGCGGGCGAGCTGCTCCAGCATGTGATCGAAGAAGCCGATGCCGGTTTCCACCTCATACAGGCCGGTGCCGTCGAGATTGACGGTGACGGCGATGTCCGTCTCGCTGGTGGCGCGGGTGATGGTCGCGGTGCGCATGGCGCGCTCCATAGCGCGCGTGCGGCATTTGGGAAGGAAAGCTTTGCTTGACCGCGCCCGCGACGCCGCTACCCATAGCCGCCATATGGATGATTCCGCGCCCGACAGCCTGATACCCTATGATGAGATCGTGCAGGAGGCCCTGCGCGCCGTGGTCGGCCGCGTGCTCGGCTCGGTCGCCGAGAATGGCGGTACGCTGCCGGGCGAGCACCATTTCTACATCACCTTCAAGACGCAGGCGCCTGGCGTCGATATCCCCAAGCGCCTGATCGAGCGTTTCCCGGACGAGATGACGATCGTCCTTCAGAACCGCTTCTGGGATTTGACGGTGGACGATAGCCGCTTCTCGGTCGGCCTGAGTTTCAACCAGGTGCCGTCGAAGCTGGTGATTCCCTATTCGGCGGTGACGGGCTTCCACGATCCGGCGGTGAATTTCGAGCTGCGCTTCCAGGCGCAGGAAGGGCCGGAGGACGGCCCCGGCGGCCATGATCCGGCGGAGAACGACGGCCCGAACGCCACGCCGATCGAGGACGGATCGAACGTCGTCGCGGTGGATTTCAAACGGAAGAAGTAAGCCGAAGCGAGCCGCGCAACCCCCGTTGCGCGGCGCTCGCGCAGCGACGCGCCCGGCCGGCCGGCGCGGCCCAAACCGCATCCGACGTCACGGGATTTACTCCCGTGACGGCCGCTCGTTATGGTGAGCGGACATGACCCAAACCCGCACCGAAACCGACTCGATCGGCGCGATCGACGTCCCCGTCGCCGCTTACTGGGGCGCGCAGACCCAGCGCAGCGTGGAGAATTTCCCCTTCGGCGATCGCGAGCGGATGCCGATCGCGATTCCCCATGCGCTCGCGCTGGTGAAGCAGGCGGCCGCGCGGGTGAACCGCCGCCACGGCCTTCCCGCCGGCAAGGCCGACGCGATCGAGCGCGCCGCCGCCGAGGTGGCCGCGGGCGAGCATGACGACCAGTTCCCGCTGGTGATCTGGCAGACCGGCAGCGGCACGCAATCGAACATGAACGCCAATGAGGTGATCGCGGGCCGCGCCAACGAGATCCTCACCGGCAAGCGCGGCGGCAAGTCGCCGGTCCATCCGAACGATGACGTGAACCGCGGCCAGTCCTCGAACGACAGCTTCCCCACCGCGCTGCACATCGCCGCCACGCTCGGGGTGCGTCATCGGCTGCTCCCGGCGCTGGACCGGCTGTTCGGCGCGCTGGACGCCAAGGCAAAGGCGTGGGCGGGGATCGTCAAGATCGGCCGCACGCACCTGCAGGACGCGACGCCGCTGACGCTGGGGCAGGAATTCTCCGGCTACGCCAACCAGCTCTACCGCTGCCGCCGCCGCATCGAGCCGGCGGTGGAACATGGCACGATGCGATTGGCGCAGGGCGGCACGGCGGTCGGCACCGGCCTCAACGCGCCGAGGAATTTCGCGCCGGACTTCTGCGCCGCCTTGCGCGATATCACCGGCGAGCCATTCATTCCGGCGGAGAACTTCTTCGAGGCGCTCGGCTCGAACGATCCGCTCGTCCACCTTTCGGGCACGCTCAACACGCTGGCGGTGGCTTTGACCAAGATCGCCAACGACATCCGCCTGCTCGGCTCCGGCCCGCGCTGCGGCATCGGCGAGCTTGACCTGCCGGCGAACGAGCCGGGCAGCTCGATCATGCCGGGCAAGGTCAACCCCACGCAATGCGAGATGCTGACGATGGTCGCGGCGCAGGTGATGGGCAATCATGTCGCGATCACGGTCGGCGGGGCGCAGGGGCATCTGGAGCTGAACGTGTTCAAGCCGGTGATCGGCGCGGCGGTGCTGCGCTCGATCGACCTGCTCGCGGTGGCGATGGAGTCGTTCGCCGAGCGCTGCGTCGAGGGACTGGAGGCGAACGAACGGCGCATCGCGGACCTCGTCGATCGCTCGCTCATGCTGGTGACGGCGCTCGCGCCCGAGATCGGCTATGACAATGCAGCGAAGATCGCCAAGCACGCCCATGCCGAAGGGCTGACGCTGCGCGAGGCGGGCATCGCGCTGGGCCTGGTCGACGCCGAAACCTTCGATCGCGTGGTGCGGCCAGAGGCGATGCTCGGAACCTGACCGGCCGGCGCGCGGTTTAACTGGACTGGTCTTTTCAAGGGGTTTCTGATGCTTCGTACCATCATCGGCGCACTGGTCGGCGGAGAGCTTGAGCGGCGCGAGGGCGGTGGTGGCGTGAAAGGCGCGCTGCTGGGCGCGGTGCTGACCCGCGCGGTGACGCGTATGGGGCCGCTCGGGCTGGCGCTGGGCGGGGCCTATGTTGCGAAGAAGGCCTATGACCGGCGCAAGGCGCGGCGGGCCGATGCGGGCGCGGCAAGCGCCGAATAAGCCTCCCCGCCATTCGCGCGGCGGCGGGAAACGCAGGATCGCGCTCGCCATCCCGGCTTGACGCGCGGCCCATGCCCGCGCCACTAGCGCGCATGGCCGATCCTTCCCAGCCCGACCCGCACGGCTTCAAGCGCCGCGGCGTGCTTTTCGTGCTGTCCTCGCCATCGGGCGCGGGCAAGTCGACCATCGCGCGCAAGCTGCTCGCCGCCGAGCCGGACCTGTGCATGTCGGTTTCCGCCACCACGCGGCCGATGCGGCCGGGCGAGGTGGATGGCAAGGATTATCACTTCGTCACGCTCGATCGCTTTCGCGAGATGGCTTCGGCGCACGAGTTCCTCGAATGGGCGCATGTGTTCGACGAACGCTATGGCACGCCGAAAGCGCCGGTCGACGAGATGCTGGGCGCGGGCAAGGATGTGCTGTTCGATATCGACTGGCAGGGCGCGCAGCAACTCTACCAGATTGCGGGCGGCGATGTGGTGCGCGTGTTCATCCTGCCGCCGTCGATGGAGGAACTGCACCAGCGGCTGCTCAGGCGCGCGACCGATTCGATCGCGATCATCGACCGCCGCATGGCTCGCGCCGCCAACGAGGTGAGCCATTGGGACGGTTACGATTACGTCCTCGTCAACGACGATATCGAGCAATGCTTCGAGTGCGTTCGCACCATCCTCGCGGCGGAACGGCTGAAGCGCTCGCGGCAGACCGGGCTGATCGGCTTCATCCGCAAGCTGCGGCGGGCGAGCGAAGGTGCGGCACCCTGATCGCTGTGGGCGTGCATCACGGATGGCGGAGGAAAAGCAGATAGATCGCGCCGAATGCGATAACGATGGCGATATTCACCGCCAGCCGCGCCCGGAAGCGATGGCGCAGGAAGCCGAAATCCACGCCGATGATGACCGCCGCCATCATCGCCACGAAAAGAATCGTCGAAAATCTGCCCACCGCGAAATTCCTTTCGGAATCGGTGATCTTCTTTAATCCCGACGTAGCGCCAGAAGGAAGCGCGCCGCCGCGTCGAAGCTCGCGCGCTTCGCCTCGCGGGCCTGCTTGGCGAGCTCGTCCTCGCCCCATTGTTCCGCCTGCCAGTCCTCATCGACCTGCGCGGCGCGCCACAAGGTTTCCGCATCGATCGCGCCCTCGGCCAGCGCCAGCGTGCCGACGATCGAGCCGGTGGCCGAGACGATTACCTGCAATGCCGCGAGCGTGAAGGGATCGCGCGCGGCGACGGCTTCGGCGAGCCGCTCCAGCGTCGCCTGCGGCTGCGCGACGTGCATCACGCCGGCGGTCGTCTCGAAATTTACGTCGTACCGCTGCCGCGCCCAGTCGAGCAAAGGATCCCATGCCGCGCGCTGGCGCTCGACCAGCGGGGCGGGCGAATCGGCGCGGTAACAGGTGAGGTCGGTCTCGGCGTAGCGCGCGATATCGGCGGCGTAAGGAGCGGGATCGGGCGCGATCCGGTCGATCGCGGCATTGGCGAGGCCGGTGAGCGGCATCGCGCGCGGATCGAGCGTCTCTTCCACCGCGCGCCACTCGTCCGCCACCGCTTCGGCCAGCGCGGCGGTGGGCAATGCGAGCGGTGCGCGGCCGGGCGTGCGCACCGGGCGACCGTCGAGCAACATGCCGCGATCGGCGTCCAGCGCCACCTCCTTCCAGAAGCGCTTCATTCGTCCCGGCTCCGCCAGCGGCGCGCGAGGCTGCGCGGCACGATCGCCATCATCGCCAGCGCGGCCAGCACGATCGCGCCGCCGAGCAGCTTGCGCCCGATCGTGTCGCCCCGCGCCAGCAGCAGCACGCCCAGCACCGCCCCGCCCGAGGCGGCGAGCCGGGAAAGCGTGATGTAGAACCAGCGGACCTTCGCCGGGTCCTGATCGGGTGCGGCCATGCGCCGGCTATGGCCGATCCGCCGCCGGCGCGCCAGCCATCGCGACGAAACGCGCCGCGCGAACGCCGAACGCAGCGTCAATCACATGGTAAGCTTGCCGTGGCATGGTTAAGGCGAAAAACGAGCGGGCCGGGGGGCACGCCGGCTATCTGATGATCCGAGCATGGAGACGAGGGCGAATGGTCGGCTCGATTGTGTTCACTTATGGTTTGCTGATGAGCTTCGTGCTGACCGGTGCCTCGCGCAACGCGCGGCTGCGGCGGCCCAATCCACCGGTCATGCAATATACCGGCTATGTGCTCTGCGGCCTGACCGGCGCGCTTTCGCTGATGCTGTTCGCGGCGGCGGCGCTGGACGTCATCGGCACCGCAATGGTCTAGAGCGATTTCGAGGCAGGTGGAAACGCAGCTCAGCGCAGCTAATCACCTGCCGGCTCGGAAATCGCGGCAAACAAAGGAAATAGCGCGGTGATCCGATGCAATCGGATCGACAACCGCTCTAGAGCCTCGCGCGATTGACCAACTCCACGAGGTCGGCGGGATGATCCCTGCCGGCGTCGCGCAGGCCCGCGATCACGCCGCGCACGTCCGCCGCCGATTTGTTCTGGCTGAGCTTCGCCGTGCCGCGCCATTGCTCGACATGCAGTACAAATCCCTCGATCGCCGCGCGCATCGCGTCGAAGCGGCGCGGGTCCATCTTGCCGCGCGTCCATTCCGGCTTGGGCGTCAGCCGGCTCTCCTGCGCATGTGAAGCCGCGTCGAGATGCGCGATCAACCGCTCGTCATCGAGCGGCGCGATCACGCCTTCCGCCTCGACCACGACATAATTCCACGTCGGCACCTGATCGGCGCTGTCATACCAGTCCGGGCTGACATAGGCGCCCGGCCCGCCGAAACTGGCGATCGCGCGCGTGCCCGCGGCGATCGGCATCGCGCGGTTGCGCCGGGCGATATGGAAGGTGAGGGCGCCCGCCGCATCCACCGTCACCGGCGCATGGACCACCGTCGGCCGCCCCGCGACCGCGAGGAAGATATGCGCGAACGCCACGTCCGCCGCGAAGGCGCGCGCCGCGTCCTCCGGCATGGTGAAGGCCGGATCGGGGTGCATCAGCCGCGAGCGGCTCCGCGCCCGCGCCGCTCGCCGCGCCGCGCCTTGCGCACCGTCTTGGCATGGGCGCGGGCCTTGGCCTTCTTGTCCTCGCGGCTCGGCGGGGGAGCGGTGTCGGGCGGCAGGTTGTCGCCCAGCGCCTCGTCAAAGCCGAGGCCGGCGAGGCTCTCCGCGAAATGCGCCGGCAGCGGGGCGGTGACGTCGATCTTGCCGCCGTCCGGGTGATCGACGCGGATGCGGCGCGCGTGGAGGTGCATCTTGCGGCTGATCCCGCCGGTCAGGAAGGCCGCCGCGCCGCCATATTTGCCGTCGCCGAGGATCGGGTGGCCGATCGCCGCCATATGGACGCGAAGCTGGTGGGTGCGGCCGGTGAAAGGCTGCAACTCGACCCAGGCGGTATGGTTGCCGGCGCGCTCGATCACGCGGTAGCGGCTGCGCGCGGGCTGCCCCTCCGCATCGTCGACGTGCATCTTCTCGCCCCCGGTGCCCGGCTGCTTGGCGATCGGCAGGTCGATCGTGCCGTCCTCGATCGACGGCACGCCGACCACCAGCGCCCAATAGACCTTCTTCGCCGAGCGGCCCGAGAACGACTTGGAGAAGAACGCCGCCGCGCGTGCGGTGCGGGCGACGAGCAGCGCGCCGGACGTATCCTTGTCGAGCCGGTGGACGAGTTTCGGCCGCCCCTCTGCCTCGAACTGCAATGCGTCGAGCAGGCCGTCGACATGCGCGGTGGTCTTGGTGCCGCCCTGCGTCGCGAGGCCGGGCGGCTTGTTCAGCACCAGCGCGGCATCGTCCTTGTGGATCACCATCTCGCGCGCGAAGGCGATCTCGTCCTCCGATAGCGGCGCGCGCTGGCGCACCGGGCGGGCGTTGGCACGCACCGGCTCGGCCGGGGGAACGCGCAGCACCTGCCCGGCGACAACCCGATCGCCGGGGCCGACCCGCGCGCCGTCGAGCCGGAGCTGCCCCGTTCGCGCCCATTTCGCGACGATGGTGAAGCTCGTGTCGGGCAGGTGCCGCTTGAACCAGCGGTCGACGCGGATGCCGTCGTCGTCGGGCGCGACGGTGAACTGGCGGACGGCCTCGCTCATGCCGCTACCGCGCGCACGATGATCGGAAGGTTCTGCATCCCGCCGCCCTAGCGCGGATGGCGCGCGGGCGGAAGGTGAAGTGCGCTCAGGAGCCGCCGGTGTCGGTCATCAAATCCACTTCGGTGCCGCCGCCTTTGCGCGGGCGCAGCATGACGAAGAACGCACCCTTGCCGCGCGCGGCGCCGGCGAGGACATGGTCGTTGCCGTCGATGCCGTGCTGCGCGGCGATGCCGGCATCCCCCGCCTTGGTGAAATACCAGTCGAGCAGCCGCTGGAGTGGCGCGGCGCTGGCGAAATTGACGATGCGCAGCGCGCAGCCCTTGCCGTCCGCGCCCGCCGCCTCGATCACCCGGGCGTCGGGATAGAGCGGCGTCGCGGCGGGCAGGCGGTTCGCCCAACCGGCGGAATAAGCGACATTGGCGACGCAGGTCGCGGGCGCGCCCTGACTCTCGGCGAGCGCGCCGAGGGTCAGCGCGCGGCGCGCGGCGGTGCATTGCGGACACGGACCGGGCGGCGGCGCGCGGCGCAGGTCGTCCTTCTCGGCCGGTTCCCTGCGCGCGGCGATGTCGTCAGGCGGCAGCGCGCCGCTGGCGGGCTGCGCCGGCGGCCGGACGGTATCGGCATTGGCCTGCTGCACCAGCGCGGGATCGACCATGATCTGATCGCGCAGCGCGCCGCGAAGGGCGGGGTCGTTCGCCGCGCTCGCCTCGTTGGTAGCCGCCAGCATATTGTCGAGATCGTCGGCTCCGCCCGCCTCATTGCCTGGCGCACCGCCACACGCGGCGAGCACGATCGCGAGCAACAGGGCGAGGGGCGTGCGGATCATCACCGGCACGCCATGCCCGATCATCGTTGCGGAAGCGTTGACGCTCGCCCCGTCTTATCCTTGCAATACACCGATAAGAGACCCATGTTGCGCGGCATGTTCAACATCATCTCGATCCTGATCGGCCTCGTCGCGCTGCTGTTCGCGATTCCGGGGGTGGTGCCGTTGCTCGGCTGGCTCAACTGGGCGGCACTGCCGATCGCGGCGGTCGGCGCGCTGTTCGGCATGATCTCGTCCAGCGATTCGGGCCGCAACTTCAACCTCATCGTGCTGCTGATCGCGATCGTGCGGCTGGCGTTGGGCGGCGGCTTCTTCTGAGCTAGGGGAAGGGGCGCAGCTCCGCGATCAACTCCAGCAGCGCGTCGGCGGCGCGGGTGCGATAGCGTTCCTTGTGACGCAGCCCGAAGAATGAGCGCGGGCCGAGATCGATCGGCAGCGCCTGAAGCCGCCCCGCGTTGATCGCCGGCACCACCACCAGCGAGGATAGCGCGGCGATCCCCGCGCCCGCCTCGACCGCCGTACGCGCGCTTTCGTTCGAGGGGAGGACGAGCACGATATCCAGCGCGTTCGGGTCGATGCCCAGCGTGCGCAGCCCGTCGTTCAGCGTGGAGCGCGTGCCCGAACCCGGCTCGCGCATTACCCAGCGCGCGCGTTGCAGCCATGCCGCGTCGATCGGCGGCAGTTCGGCGCCGGCGGCGGCGATCAGCACCAGCCGGTCCTCGCCCAGCGGCCAGTGCGCCAGCATCGGATCTTCGACCTTGCCCTCGACGATGCCGATATCCGCCTCTCCCTCGCGGATCAGGCTGGCGGCCTGTTCGGTATTGCCGATCGAGAGGTTGACCGCGATCCCCGGATAGCGATCGTGGAACGCCGCGAGGATCGCGGGCAGCCAATAGGCCGCGATCGTCTGGCTCGCCACGACGCGCAGCGAGCCGCGCCGCAGGCCGCCGAATTCTTCCAGCAGAAGTTCCGCCGCCGCCGCCCGCGCCAGCACGCCGCGCGCTTCCTCCAGAAAGGCGCGCCCGGCCTCGGTCAGCCGGATGCCGCGCCCGACGCGATCGAACAGCTTGATCGCGTGGCGCTCCTCCAGCGCGGCGATCGCGGCCGACGCGGCGGACTGGGTGACGTTGAGCGCGCGCGCCGCCGCCGTCACATGCTCGCGCTCGGCAACGCCGACGAAGATGCGAAGCTGCTCCAGGGTCATGCGCGCTTCTTGCCATGAATCATCGCGATCCGCGATTGGAAAGACAAGAATATCGCGTTGGATCGATCGGAATTGTTGGCCTAGAGAGGACAGCGAAAGGATCAGCCCGTGGCGACCGCCGTTTCCGCCATCAAGAACGTCCGCAAAAGCAGCGACTTCGCCGCGAGCGTCGCGCCGGGCGTGCTGCTATGCGTCGCCGTCACCGCCGCCGCCTGGCTGCTGGAGCGCGGGGAGGCGGCGCTGTTCGGCAAGGCTTGGCTGGAGGCGCTGGTGCTGGCGATCGTCATCGGCACGATCGTTCGCAGCCTGTGGACGCCGGCGGCGCGCTGGCGGCCGGGGATCGCGTTCAGCGCCAAATATCTGCTGGAGGTGGCGGTGGTGCTGCTCGGTGCCTCGGTGAGCGCGGCGACGATCCTTCATGCCGGGCCGGTGCTGCTCGGCGGGATCGCGCTGATCGTCGCGGTGACGATCCTGTTCGGCTTCACGGTCGGGCGGCTGCTCGGTTTGCCGACGAGGATGGCGCTGCTGGTCGCCTGCGGCAATGCGATCTGCGGCAATTCGGCGATCGCCGCCGTCGCTCCCGTGATCGATGCGGATTCGGACGACGTGGCCGCCGCGATCGCCTTCACCGCCGTGCTGGGCGTGGGCGTGGTGCTCGGCCTGCCGCTGCTCGGCATGGCGCTTGGCATGAACGCGATCGCTTATGGGGCTTTCGCGGGGCTCACCGTCTATGCCGTGCCGCAGGTGATCGCGGCGACCGCGCCGATCGGCAGCGCCGCCGTGCAGATGGGCACGCTTGTCAAGCTCGTCCGTGTGCTGATGCTCGGACCGGTCTGCCTCGTCCTCGCGCTGGTGATGCGGCGTCCGGCGACGGACGAGGCGGCGACGGTGAGCCTCTCCTTCGGGCGGCTGGTGCCGTGGTTCATCATCGGCTTCCTTGTGCTGGTCGCCTGCCGCTCGTTCGGTTTTGTCCCGCAGGCGGCGATCGAGCCGGTGGGAAAGGTCGCGACCATGCTCACCGTGGTGTCGATGGCCGCGCTGGGGCTGGGCGTCGACATTCGTTCGGTGGCGAAGGCGGGCGGGCGCGTGACGGCGGCGGTGATGCTGTCGCTCGCCGGGCTGGGCGCGATCAGCCTCGCGCTGGTGACGCTGCTCCACCTGCGCTGACCGCGCAACACGCTTGCGCATCGCGGGCGGTGCGCCTACCGCACCCGACGCGTCGGGGAGTGGCGCAGTCTGGTAGCGCGCCTGCTTTGGGAGCAGGATGTCGCAGGTTCGAATCCTGTCTCCCCGACCACTTTATCGCGAAAGCGACGGATTTCCGCCACTTGCGTGTGCCGCTAATCCGGTCTGTGTTCATGCCCGACACCCACGCCGGCTGCACATGCGGAAAAGTGAAGATCCTTGTCCCGCATTCCCAATACCTGCCGGCCTGAACGGCCGCTACATCTTCCGGCGACGCGTCCATTACCGAAATCTTATCTCCCGGCCACTAGCGCGGGCGCTGGGCACCGCCGATCCGACCGTGACATGCGCCCGCGCGATGATCCTGTCGGCGCGCTTCACAGTCGTGAAGGCGAACGTGGATGCGATGCTGGAACAAGGGCGCGCGTTGACCGGACCCGAGATCGCGGTACTGTTCTGAGCCGAGCTATAGGCGCGAACTGCGCTTCTACGTGAAAAATGCGTCCTGCTCGTCGTCGGTGCCCGAGGTCGCCGCGCAAGAGGCTGGGCCGATCGAATCATCCGGCGCCCCGATCAGCGGCGGCGCTTTCGGTCATTCGCCTTTGCGTGATGCGAAAGGCGGGCTAACCAGCCGCAAACTGAAAACATGGGGAGTTCGCCTTGGCCCGCAAACCGCCGCCGATCGATTTCTACGCGACGACGTCGAACAGCCTCGGCTTTCTGACCCGCATGGCCTTTCGATCCTTCACCCGGTCGCTCGAGCGACGCACCTTGCCTTATGGCGTTTCCGCCGGACAATGGCGGTTCCTGCGCGCCTTATGGGCTGAGGAAGGGCTGACGCAGCGCGAGTTAAGCCGCCGCGTCGGCATCCTCGAGCCGGCCGCCGTGATCGCGATCGAGGGGCTGGAGCGGGCCGGCTTCGTGCGCCGCGAGCGCAGCTCGTCGGATCGCCGCCGCATCCATGTCTATCTGACGCCCAAGGCCAGGGCGCTCGAAGCCGAACTGCTGCCGCACATCGCCGAGGTCAACGAACTGGCGGTGCGCGGGATGAGCGAGGCGAAGGTCGCGATGCTTCGCACATTGCTGGCGCAGGTCACCGAGAATCTGGCGGACGATCTTTCGAGCTGAACTTTCGCCCGACTTGATCCGGGAAATGCTTCGATATAGAAGTATTTTCAACAAGCCGTCGCGCCGATGAGAAGGCGACGACGGCGGTGGATCAGGAGGGATGCCCGATGGTGCTCGTGCGACCGGACGATTATGGGGCGGCGGCGCTGGCGGCGCGGGCCGAGATCAGCGACGTGATCCACCGTTATTGCCACGCCACCGATCGGCGCAAATGGTGGCTGATGGACAGCGTGTTCCATGAGGATGCGATCTGCCATCTGTCGGTGATCGGCGGATCGTGGCGCGAATTCGTCAGGCAGGGTGCCGCGCTGCTGGAGCCGGTCGATGTCACCCATCATCAGGTCGGCAACATCCAGATCGCGCTGGATGGCGATGTCGCCCATGTCGAAACCTATGTCACCGCCTTCCATCGCGTGCCGGCCGATGCGCCGCCGGGCGGCCCGTTCGGGGGGACGGGCGAGGCTTATGACGCGGTGTTCGGCGCGCGCTACATCGACCGCTTCGAGCGGCGCGACGGCCGCTGGCGCATCGCCGAGCGTCGTTCGGCCGCGGAATATCGCCACTATCGCCCGGTGAGCGAGGGAGGACTCGCCAGCGTGCCGGCGCAGTTCCGGGGCGCGTTCGGCGACGACGACGCTTCCGCGCCGGTCGTCGCGCGGTGGAAGGGGGGCGCTGCCGAGTCCGACGGGACCGACTTGCTCGCGGCACGCGCCGAGATCGCCGATGTGGTGAACCTTTTCTGCCACGCGGTCGACCGGCGGCAATGGGAGTTGATGGCCAACGTTTTCCACGACGACGCCACTTCCCGGATTCTCGACAAGGTGCGGACACGGGACGAGATGGTCGCGACGGCGCGCCAGTCGATCGGCGCGCTGGGGCCGACGCACCACCAGACCGGCAACATGCTGATCGCCTTCGACGGCGACGTCGCGCACGTCGAGACCTATGTCACCGCCTATCACCGCGTTCCGACGACGGCGCCTGCGACCGGGTTGTGGGACGGCCGCAGCGCGGAATATGAGGGCGTCGCCGGCGGGCGCTACGTCGATCGCTTCGAACGCCGCAACGGCCGCTGGAAGATCGCCGAGCGGCAGACGCTGGTCGAATGGCGCAACGATCGACCGGTCAACGAAGGCGGCCTCGGCAACGTGCCGCAGGCGTTCCGCGGCCAGCACGGCGATGCGGACGTTTCGCGGCCGGTGGTCGCGGCCCTTCTCGACAATCGGGTGTAACCGCCATGATCGACCTGCATTTCATTCCGTCCCCCAACGGGCGGAAGGTCTCCATCATGCTGGAGGAGGTGGGGCTGTCCTATAACCTCATCCCCTATGAGATATTGAAGGGCGATCACCTCACCCGCGAATTCCGGCGGATCAACCCCAACGCCAGGCTGCCCGCGATCGTCGATCACGATCCGATCGGCGGCGGCGAGCCGCTGGCGGTGTTCGAATCCGGCGCGATCCTGCTCTATCTCGCGGAGAAGACCGGCAAGCTGCTCCCGTCCGCGCCGCACCGCCGCTCGCAGGCGCAGCAGTGGCTGATGTGGCAGATGGCCGGGCTAGGCCCGATGCACGGGCAGGCGCACCATTTCCTGCGCTACGCGCCGGAGGAAGTGCCCTATGCGATCGAGCGCTACAGCAACGAGGCGCGCCGTCTGCTCGTGGTGATGAACCGCCGGCTGGGGGAGGCGGAATATCTCGCGGAGGAATATTCCGTCGCCGATATCGCCTGCTGGCCGTGGATCGGCGGCATCAGGGCGATCGGCTGGGACGTGGCGGACTATCCGCACATCCGGCGCTGGTTCGAGGCGATCGGGCGGCGGCCGGCGGTGATCGAGGGGTCGAAGCATCTCGCGCCCTCGCAGGTCGCCGGCGGGAAGGCCAATCTGACGCCGGAGCAATGGTCGAACGTCTTCGGCGCGAAGATGCTCGCCAATTCACTCACCGATTAGGGGAGGTTGCATGGACACGATCGCCTTGCTGAAGCGGATCTATGCGCATGACCGGGAAGCGCTGTACGGGAACATGCGGGCGGACTTCACCGTCCACTCGCCGGGGCGGAACCTGATCGCCGGCACCTATGTCGGCGCGGACGCCTTCAAGGCGCATATGGCGAAGATGCAATCGCTGTGCGGCAATACGTTCCGGGAGGAATTGCAGGACACTTTCCTCGCCAACGACACCTGGGGCCTCGTCGTCCACCGCATGACCGCCGAGCGGAACGGCAAGCGGCTCGACACCTGGGGCTTCGGCCTGTGGCGCTTCGAGGACGGCAAGCTGACCGATCATTGGGAAAGCGTCGGCGATCAGGGGCATTGGGATGATTTCTGGTCCTAACCGGAAACGAGAAAATATCCATATTTTCAAAGTGTAACATGGCGAATGCGCTTTTCTGCCACACCGCTCAATAATTCGATATCGAATGATTGACGCGCGTTATATCGTTTCGTATTCAAAGTATCTGCTGTGTTTCAACAAACAGGTCCGGACAAGGGCCGAGTCAAGCACGGGGAGGATGATATGGCACGAAAGATCACACATCTGCTGGTCGGTGTGGCGTCGGGGGCTTTTTGCCTGACGAGCCCGGCCATGGCGCAGACTTCGGACGGAAACGCGCAAGGCGCCGCCGCCAGCCAAACCCAGTCGGTCGGCGCTCCCGATATCGTCGTCACCGCACAGAAGCGCGCCGAGCGGCTTCAGGACGTGCCGATCTCGATGGAGGTGCTGACCACCAAGAATCTGGCCGCCTTCCACGCCGACAATTTCAAGGCGCTGGCCGTGCCGAACATGAATGTCGGCGAGATCGGCGGCAACCAGGTCATCTACATGCGCGGCTTCGGCTCGCCATCGCAGAATTATGCGTTCGACCAGTCGGTCAGCCTGTATGTCGACGGCGTCTATGCCGGCAAGTCGCGGCAATTCACCTTCCCGTTCTTCGATCAGGAGCGGGTGGAGGTGCTGCGCGGCCCGCAGGGCGCGCTGTTCGGCAAGAACACCGCCGCCGGCGCGATCAGCGTCATCTCGGCGCAGCCGACCTCTACCTTCGAGGGCGGCGCGACCGGGATCTACAATTTCGGCCTCCATGGCTATGAATTGTCGGGCTATCTGTCCGGGCCGCTGGGCGGCGGCTTCAGCGCGCGTCTGGCCGGCAAGATCGTCGACAACGATGGCTATATGACGAACCTCGCGTTCGATCGCCGCGAGCCGTCGAACAAATCGCAGCTCGTCCGCCTGAGCCTCAAATATGACGGCGGCAATTTCGACTATGTCGCGAAGGTCGAATACGGCCACGCCAAGAGCATCGGGAACGTCACGGTGTCGGGGCCGTTGACCACGGACCAGCAGCCTCTCCTGACCCGCTACAATATCGATAATTCGGTATATGGCCCGGCGGGCTTCGAGACGAGATCGTGGAACATTGCCGGCACCGGCAACCTGCATCTCGGCGATTTCACGCTTACCTCGGTCACCGGCTATTCCTGGTTCAAGGCCGCGCACGTCAACAATTTCGACCAGACCATTCCGGGCGGCGGCATCACCAGCGCCAGCGTGTTCAACAGCTATCCCGAGAAATTCCATCAATTCTCGCAGGAATTACGGCTGCAATCTCCGGTCGGCGGCATGTTCGATTACATCATCGGCGCGTATTACGACAATTCCAGATACGAGGTCTGGCAAGGCAACGAATACAATATGTCGATCGGCAACTTCCTGTTGCACAGCGATTTTCACCAGCGTGCCGAATCCTATTCCTTCTTCGGGCAGGGATCGGTGCATTTTTCGGATGAATTCCGCCTGATCGGCAGCCTGCGCTATTCGCACACGTCAAAATCCGCGTCTTTCTACGGGACGCAGGATTCAGGCCCGTTCCTGTTCAAACCGACCACCACCGCCAATGGCTCGCTCAGTGAAGGGAAAGTCGATCCTTCCGTCACGCTGCAATATGATGTCGCGCGGCGGGTGATGGTCTATGCGACTTACGGTCAGGGATCGAAGTCGGGCGGGTTCGTCTCGAATACCTATGGGACGACCAACGCGAATTTCATGTTCAACCCGGAACGGTCGCAGAACTTCGAGCTTGGCGTGAAGAGCACGCTGCTCGACGGGCGGCTCGTGGCGAATGCGGCGATCTACAAGATCAAGTTCGACGATCTTCAGGTCTCCACCTATAACTCGAACCTCCAGACCTATCTGGTCGGCAATGCCGCGAAGGCCAGCGGCAAGGGCATCGAAGGATCGCTCACCTGGTATCCGGCGCCCAATTTCGACATCACGGCGTCGGGCGCCTATCAGGACGTCAAATACGACGATTATCCGGGGGCGCAGTGTCTGGCGAGGCAGCCAGGCTGCGGACCGACTTCGGCCCCCGTCAATCTCGCCGGCTATCCGTTGCCGAACATCTCCAAGTTCAGCGGCAACGTGCAGGTCCATTATGTCATCGATCTGCCGGGTGACTTCAAGCTGGGCACCACCGTCGGCGTCGACGGTCGTTCCAAATTCTTCAACTCTGACGACCAAAGCCTGACCTATGGCGTGCAGAAGGGTTATGCCAAGCTGAACGCCCGGATCGAATTGTCGCCCGCCGACAGCAGGTGGCACCTCGCGCTGGTCGGCACGAACCTGACGAACAAGCTGACGACCTCCGGTTCGTTCAAGCTGCCTGTGCCGGTCACCGATGTGGCGCGCGCGCTCTATTGGGTCGATCCCCCGCGCAACATCTCGCTCGAGGCGAGCGTGAAATTCTGAGCGGAGCGCCCGCGGGCAGGTAAGGAGAAGCGAATGCTGGACGGGAAGGTCGCGCTGATAACCGGCTCCGCGCAATGGCTGGGCCGCGCCTATGCCGAGACGTTCGCGGCGCGGGGGGCCGCCGTCGCGATCGCCGACATCAATGAGGCAGGGGCGGGGGAAGTGGCGGCGGCGATCCGGGCCAAAGGGGGAAAGGCCTGCGCCGTCGCCATGGATGTCTCGTCGGAGGAATCGGTCGCGCGCGGCATGGACGAGGCGCGCGCGGCGCTCGGCGAGATTTCGGTGCTGGTCAACAACGCCGGCGGCCTGTTCGCCCCCGTGCAGAGCGCCGAAACCTTCACGGTCGAACAGTGGAATCGCGCGCTGGCGGTGAACCTCACCGGAAGCTGGCTGTGCAGCCGCGCCGTCATTCCGCAGATGAAGGCGGCGCGGCGCGGCCGGATCGTCAACATCACCTCCACGACATTCGATTACGGCCTGCCGACCGAGATGGTGCCCTATATCTCCGCAAAGGGCGGGATCGTCGGGCTGACGCGCGCGCTGGCGCGCGAACTCGGCCCGTACGACATCACGGTGAACGCCGTCGCGCCCGGCCTGATCCAGCCGCAGGACCGGGCCGGACGCATCTCGCTTTCCGCCGAGAAGGCCAAAAGCATCACCGACATGGTCGTGCCGCACCAGTGCATCAAGCGGCCGGGCGAGGTGGGCGATCTCGCTGGCGCGGTCGCATTCCTCGCGTCGGACGATGCGCGTTTCATCACCGGTCAGGTGCTGAACGTCGATGGGGGCTGGGCGCTCAAATAAGGCGTGCCGTCGCGCCGCCGGACATCGCGCAAACAGGAGAAGATTCATGGGCCGACTGACGGGCAAGACCGCGATCATCACCGGCACGGGAAGCGGCATGGGCCGGGCGGCGGCGCTGCTCTTTGCCCGCGAGGGCGCGCAGGTCGTCGGCTGCGATATCGATGCCGCGCGCGGGGAGAAGGTCGTCGAGGATGTCCGGCGGGCCGGGGGTGCGATGGTTTCGCTGCACCCGCTCGACCTTTCGAACGCGGACGGCGCCGAGGCGCTGATCGCCTTCGCGCTCGATAATTATGGCGGGTTCGATATCCTCTACAACAATGCTGCCATGGCCTATTTCGCCTGGGTCGCGGACATGGAGTACGACACCTTCTCGCGGACGATGAAGGAGGAGGTGGACATCATCTTCCACCTCACCCGCGCGGCATGGCCGCATCTCGTCGCGCGCGGGGGCGGGTCGATCATCAACACGGCGTCGATGGCGGCGCGCAAGGGGTCGCTCACCTTGCCCGCGCTCGCGCATTGCGCAGCGAAAGGCGCGGTGGCGTCGATGACGCGGCAATATGCCACCGAGGGCGGCAGGCATCGCATCCGCGCCAACAGCATATCGCCGGGCCTCATCCGCTCCGCGCAGACCGAGCCGCTCATGGCGGACCCGGACTGGAAGGAGCGGGCATCCGCGAAGATTCTGCTTGGCCGCATCGGGGAGCCCGAGGACGTCGCCGCCTGCGCCCTGTTCCTCGCTTCCGACGAGAGCGCGTTCGTGACGGGGGCGGATTTCGTGGTCGATGGCGGCGCGTCGGTGATCTGAGCGCGCGACGCCGGCAACGGCGCCGTGAGGTTCGCGCGGCCCGCAATCACCGCACATCATGGATGATAGCGCGATTGCGCGAATTGGTGGGCCCGGCAGGACTCGAACCCGCAACCTAGCCGTTATGAGCGGCCAGCTCTAACCATTGAGCTACAGGCCCACGCGGCCTTGTGACTAGCAGCGCCGTTATCAGGCGCAAGGGCCTGACATGGCCTCTCGTCGTGCGACCAAAGAAAAAGGGGCGCTCCCTTGCGGAGGGCGCCCCTGATTCCGTGCATCGATTGGCGGACCCGAAGGACCGCCAAGGGATCAATGCGTGTTCGCAGCCGCGTCCTTGACGTTGTCAGCGGTCGCGTTGAGGTTGTCGGCGGCGTTCGAGAGCGCGTCGGCGGCAACAGCGTTCGAGGTGTTGTCAGCCATCGCGTCCAGGTTGTCCGCGGCGCTCTGGAGGTTGTCCGCCAGCACGTCGGCGTTGTTCTCGGCCGGGGTCTCCGGCTTCGAGCAGGCCGCAACGGACATCAGGCCGGCGGCAGCAAGAATAAAGGCAAACTTCTTCATTCGGATGCTCCCAAGCATAGCAATCTTCGCGGCCGACCCTGTCGCCGTCGCGAACCCCCGAAATACCGAACCGTTTCGGTGGGTCAATGAGGAAATTCACCAAAAAGGAAGGATGCGGTGAGCGGAACGGCTTTTTTCAATGCGATTTGCGCGCCACCGGGCCGATTTCCTCCGGCGCGTCGGCGACAATCGCCAGCATCGTCGTCCATGCCGCGACATTCTGGCGCAGCATTTCGGGATCGACGCGATCGAGCGTGTCGTCGGCGGTGTGGTGCGTATCGAAATAGCGCAGGGCAGACTGGTTGAAGTCGATTCCCGCGACGCCGGTCGCCACGATCGGGCCGATATCGGCGCCGTCGCCGCCGCCGCCGGCCGTATGGACGATGCCGAGCGGAACGAGCGCGCTGGCGAGGCGGTCGGCAACGGGCGCCGCGCTTCCCTCCAGCGAGGATTGGAAGCGCCAGACGCGATCCGCGCCGAGATCGCTCTCGGCCGCGACGACATGGCGCTCGGCGCCGTGGCGGCGGGCGTAGTCGCGCGCGCCGAAGCCGCCGACTTCCTCCGACCCGAACCACACGACGCGGATCGTGCGGCGCGGCTGCCTGCCCGAATCCATGATCCGCTTCGCCGCCGCGGCGGTGATCGCGACGCCCGAGGCGTCGTCGATCGCCCCGGTGGCGAGATCCCAGCTATCGAGATGGCCGCCGACCAGCACGATGCCGGCGGCGGGGTCGCTGCCGGGCACCTCGGCGATGACGTTGCCCGATTCCTGCTCGCCGATCTGGCGCGGGGTGAGCACCAGCTTCATCGTCAGCGGCTTTCCGCGCGCCGCCATCGCCTCGATCAGCTTCGCGTCGGGCACGGACAGGGCGGCGGCCGGAATCGGCTTCACGCCTTCGGGGAAGTTGGTGACGCCGGTGTGCGGCGTGCGATGCGTGTCAGTGCCGATCGAGCGGATCACCATCGCCAGCGCCCCGCGCCGCGCCGCGATCCCCGGCCCGACGAAGCGCGCGGCGCCGGACTGGCCGTAGCTCGAACCGTCCTGCGTCGGCGCCATCGCGTTGCCGACATAGACGATCTTGCCCCTGATGGCGCTGTCGGGCGCGTTCATGAACTCGCCGAAGGTCCTGAACACCGCGACCTCGGCGGTGAGGCCCGCAGCCGGCGTCGCGCCGGAATTGCCGAGCGCGGTCAGCACCAGTTTCTGCGGGAAGGGCGAGACGATCTCCGCACGCTCCTCGCCGCGCACCCATACCGGCATGCGATACGGTTCGCTGCGCACGTTCCGGAAGCCCAGTGCCTTGAGCTTCGCGACTGCCCAGGTCCGCGCCCGCGCCTCCGCCTCGGTGCCGGCGAGACGCTGGCCTACCTCGGTGGTGAGGCCCTCGACGATATCATAAGCGACATCGTCCTTGAGCGCGGCGTCGCGCAGCGCGGCGACGGCGGGGTCGACCGGGGCCGGCACCGGCGGCGCGGCGCGCTGCGCAAGGGCGGGGAAGGGCAGGGCGAGCGCCAGCACGGCGGCGAGGAAGCGGTTGGTCATGGCCGCAGGCGTAAGGCGCACGCGTGCGTCGGGCAAGCGGTTGCGATTGAGACCAATCCCCGCGCCCGCCATCCGGGGCGAGCTTCGACAAGCCCGGCCCGAACGGGGACGAAAGGTCAGGCGCGGTTGGCCGCGCTCAGCACCGCGCGGACGCCGGCGGTGGCGATATCCGGATCGATCCCCACACCCCAGACGGTGCGCCCGTCGGCGGTGCGGCATTCGAGATAGGTCGCCGCCTGCGCATCAGCACCGTGGCCGATGGCGTGCTCGCTGTAATCGACCACCTCCAGCGCCGGCCCGGTCGATTCGGCCAGCGCCGCGATCACCCCGGAGATCAGGCCGTTGCCCCGCCCGGAGAGCGAGCGTTCCTCTCCGTCGATCGCGATGCGGCCGACGAAGCGCCGGTCGCCCGCCGCGCCGGTTTCCTC
The DNA here is from genome assembly GCA_001897375.1 of Sphingomonas sp. 67-36. GTDB lineage: Bacteria > Pseudomonadota > Alphaproteobacteria > Sphingomonadales > Sphingomonadaceae > Sphingomonas. The sequence continues at coordinate 24,192 of MKSU01000032.1, forward strand.
ATAATCGCGCAGCACGAAGCGGTCGGCCTCGGCGGGCAGGTAAGTGCGCTCGAACGCCCCCCAGATGTCGGCGGCGTTCAGCTCGCGGCTGGTCTCGTCGGCCAGCGCCTGCACGATGCGACTGAAATCGGCCTGCATCCTTTTGGGCAGCTTCAGCCCCTTGTCCTGCTCCAGCACCCAGGCGACGCCGCCCTTGCCCGATTGCGAATTGACGCGGATCACCGCCTCATAGCTGCGGCCGAGGTCCGCCGGATCGATCGGCAGATAGGGGACTTCCCAATATTCGTCGTTGCGCGCGGCCTGCGCGGCGAAACCCTTCTTGATCGCGTCCTGATGGCTGCCGGAAAAAGCGGTGAACACCAGATCGCCGGCATAGGGCGTGCGCGGGTGGACGGTGATGTTGGTGGCATATTCCACCGTCTTCACCACCTCGTCGATGTCGGACAGGTCCAGCCTGGGATCGACGCCCTGCGTGTACATGTTGAGCGCGACGGTCACGAGGTCGCAATTGCCGGTGCGCTCGCCATTGCCCAGCAGGCAGCCCTCGACGCGATCCGCGCCCGCCATCAGCCCCAGCTCCGCCGCCGCGACGCCGGTGCCGCGATCGTTGTGCGTGTGGAGCGAGATCACCACGCTGTCGCGGTTCGGGATGTTGCGGCCGAACCATTCGATCTGGTCGGCATAGACGTTCGGAGTCGCGCACTCGACCGTCGCCGGCAGGTTGAAGATGATCGGATTGTCCGGCGTCGGGCGCAGCACGTCCATCACCGCCGCGCATACCTCGACCGAGAAATCCAGTTCGGCGGTGGAGAAGGTTTCCGGGCTGTATTCGAACATCCACTTCGTGTCCGGCTGCTTCGCGGCCTCGTCGCGCAGCACCTTCGCGCCGTCGATCGCGATCTGGCGGATCTCGTCGCGCGACATGCCGAACACGATCTTGCGCCACGCCGGGGAGACGGCGTTGTAGAGGTGGACGATCGCCTGCTTCGCGCCCTTCAGGCTCTGGAAGCTCGTTTCGATCAGGTCGCGGCGCGATTGCGTCAGCACCTGCACCGTCACATCGTCGGGGATGCGGCCGTCGGCGATCAGGCCGGAGATGAAGTCGAATTCGGTCGCCCCGGCGCTGGGGAAGCCGACCTCGATCTCCTTGATGCCGATCTTCACCAGCAGGTCGAAGAAGCGGCTTTTCTTCTCCGCGTCCATCGGGTCGATCAGCGCCTGATTGCCGTCGCGCATATCGGTGGACAGCCAGCGAGGGGCCTTGGTGATGGTCTTCGACGGCCAGGTGCGGTCGGGGATGTCGATGGTCGGGAAGGGACGGTATTTTACGGACGGATCGCGCAGCATGACGGCTCTCTCAGATCGGGAGGGCGGGGGGAAGGTTCGGTCTGCCCTTAGGCGCGTCGGCGTGGCCTGGCCACGCGGCAAGGTTCGCGCCTAAGGGCGCGTAAGTCGAAGGAGGAGGCCGAACACCTGCGTCATCGCCGTATCCGGTAGCGCCGGAAGGGTGTGTATGTCTAGCCCCGAGGCGCGAAAAGCCGGTCGAGCGGCGTCTGCGGCACGATCCAGAACAATGCCACCAGCGCCGCGCAGGCGATCCCCAGCCACGGCGAGACGAAGGTGAGCGCGAGGCCGGCGGCATAGACCGCCATCGCGAAATAGCCCTTGCGCGTCGTCTGGACATGATAGTCCCGCGCGCGTTCGTGCTGCGCGCCGGTCCGCGCGATCACCTTCTGGAGCCAGACATAGCCGAGCGACGGCAGGATCAGCGTGACGAGATAGACCTGCGTCGCGGTGCGGCTGAACTCGTGCTCGCCGAGATAGGCGGTGCCGAACGGCACGAGGCTGAGGCCGAACAGCAACGCGAGGTTCGCCCAGATCAACCCGTTGCTGACATGGCGCGCATGGCCGAGCAGCCGATGATGATTGCCCCAGTAGAGGCCGACATAGACGTAGCTCAGCACATAGGCGAGGAACAGGTGCCACATCGACAGGATGTGGCCGATCCCGTCCTCGACCGGCACCTTCAGTTCCAGCACCATGATCGTGATGATGATCGCGATCACGCCGTCGGAGAAAGCCTCCACCCGGCCGACGCCCTGGCCCTCGCCCTGCTCGCCCTCCGCCATCGCCGGCCTTATTTCGCGAAGGCCGCGCTGATCTTCAGCTTCACCTCGTCCGACACCATCGGAATGCCATAGGCGACGCCGAACTCGCTGCGCCGCAGCGTGGTCATCGCGGTGAAGCCGACATTGTCCTTCCCGCCCATCTTGCCCGCGCCGTAGAATTTCGCGTCGAGCGTCACCGGCTTCGTCACGCCGTTGAGCGTCAGATTGCCCTCGATCTTCGCGCTCTCGCCGCTCGCCGTCACCTTCGTGGAGACGAAATGCGCATCGGCGGGGGAGGGGCCGAAGAAGTCGGCCTTCGCGCCTTCCTTCGGCGCGCGCAGCAGGTGGGCGGTGAGCGCGGGGTTGGTGGTCAGCACCTTGCTCACCGGAATGGTGACGTCGACCTTCGCCTCGTTCGGCCTGGCGGGATCGAGCGTCAGCGTGCCCGTGGTCTGGCCGAACAGCCCGAAATAAGGCGTGAAGCCGAGATGATCGACGGTCCATTCGATCAGCGTGTGGTTGGGATCGACGGCATAGCTGCCGGCCGCCACCGCGGCCGGATCGTGCGATCCCGGCGGCCCCTTGGGCGCCTGCTGCGCGATGAGCGCGGTGGAGGCGAGGGCGACGAAGGCGATTGCGGCGAAGCGCATGGTAAGGCTCCCTTTTTCGATCGCCGCGATAGAACCACATGCGCGGCGGCGACGAAAGCGCGTAAAATCGAAACGGCGCGTTTCGCCGTGGGTTATTTCACCGGGCCCTGGATCAGATCGAACTTGATCCGCACCCAGGCGCCGATCATCGGCTTGTTCCCGACGCGTGGCGGCCGGACGAGGAATTGCCACGACGCCTGCCGCAGCGCGCGGGAGATGCCCGATCCCGGCGTCTCGCCGATCTCGCGGCAATCCTCGACGTGATAGCGCTCGGCGGTGCGGCAGATCACCATGCCCCAGCCGGCGGTCTGCCGGGCGGGGAGGTAGGTCGCCATCTCGGCATGGGTCGGCTCGCGATACCATTCGGCGTAATAGAGGTCCTCGCCGCCCGGCGCGCCGCCCGCCGCCGCGACCTGCGCGCCGTTCGGCGTGGCCTTGTCGCCCGTGTCGCCGTCGGCGCTCGCGACCTGCTCGCGGGTCGGCCTGATCCGCCCGATGTCGGAGGCGGCGAAATCGGCGCGGGAAAGCATGATGACGCCGGGCAGCGTGATCGGCGGGGTCGGGGCCGATTTGGCGCGCGGCGGTGGCGCGGCGTGGTGCCGCTCCTCCTTCGCGACCTTGGGCCGCTGCACGGCCACCCGCGTTCTGTTCTTCTGCTCGCCCCTCGACTGGCTGACGTTGAAGGTGGAGAGCGGCCGCATGTCGACGATGATCGGCGTGCCGGTGATCGCGCCGACCGTGATGAGCGCAAGGACGACGAGCACGCCGACGCCCAGCGCAAGCAGCAGCGAGCCGGCGCGGCCGCGCACCCCGACTTGCGACTGGTACGACGATGAACGGTAGGACGCCGTACTGAGAATCACGCCCCCGCCTCTAGAGAGGCGAGGGCGTTAATGCACCAGCGATCGAACACGGTTCGTCGCGGATTTCGGATTACGGGTGGATTACGGCGCGGATCAGTTGCGCTCCTTGTCCACCAGCTTATTCGCGCCGATCCACGGCATCATCGCGCGCAGGTTCGCGCCGACCTGCTCGATCTGGTGCGCGGCGGCGAGCTTGCGCGACGCCTTCAGTTCCGGCTGGCCGGCGCGGTTGTCGAGCACGAAATTCTTCACGAACCGGCCGGACTGGATGTCGGCCAGCACGCGCTTCATCTCCTTCTTGGTCTCCTCGGTGATGATGCGCGGGCCGGTGGTGATGTCGCCATATTCGGCGGTGTTGCTGATCGAATAGCGCATGTTGGCGATGCCGCCCTCATACATCAGGTCGACGATCAGCTTCAATTCGTGGAGGCATTCGAAATAGGCCATTTCCGGCGCATATCCGGCCTCGACCAGCGTCTCGAAGCCGGCCTGGACCAGCGCGGTGGCGCCGCCGCACAGTACGGCCTGCTCGCCGAACAGGTCAGTCTCGCATTCCTCGCGGAAGTTGGTCTCGATGATGCCCGAGCGGCCGCCGCCGACGCCGGAGGCATAGGCCAGCGCGACGTCATGCGCGTTTCCGCTCGCATCCTGATGAACCGCGATCAGGCAGGGGACGCCGCCACCCTTCACATATTCGCCGCGCACGGTGTGGCCGGGGCCTTTCGGCGCGATCATGATGACGTCGATGTCGGTCGGCGGGTCGATCAGCCCGAAATGGACGTTGAGGCCATGCGCGAAGGCAAGCGCGGCGCCCGGCTTCATATTGCCCTTGAGGTCGTTCTCCCAGATCGCCGCCTGATGCTCGTCCGGCGCGAGGATCATCAGGATGTCGGCCCAGCCGGCCGCTTCCTTGTTCGACATGACCTTGAAGCCGGCGGATTCCGCCTTCTTCGCGGTGGCCGAGCCTTCACGCAGCGCGATCGCGACTTCCTTGACGCCCGAATCGCGCAGGTTCTGCGCATGGGCATGGCCTTGCGAGCCGTAGCCGAGGATGGCGATCTTCTTGTCGGTGATCAGGTTCAGATCGGCATCACGATCGTAATAGACGCGCATTTTCAGTCCTTTCTGCGGGAATGCCACCCCAGTGAAAAGCTGGGATCTCCCGATTGCTACGGCGTGCTCTTGCGGCACGAGACCCCGGCTTTCGCCGAGGCGACGAGAGGGTTCAGGCGGGTTCCTTCCCGCGAGAAATAGCGACGATGCCGGTGCGAGCGACCTCGATCAGGCCGACCTCGCCCATCAACTCGACGAACTTGTCGATCTTCTCGATGCTGCCCGTTACCTCGAACACGAAGCTGGAGGTGGTCGCATCCACCACCCGCGCGCGATAGACGTCGGCGAGGCGCAGCGCCTCGATGCGATGATCGCCGGTGCCGCGCACCTTGACCAGCGCCAGCTCGCGCTCGACGTGATCGCCCTCTGCGGTGAGATCGTGGACGCGGTGGACGGGAACGAGCCGGTCGAGCTGCGCCACGATCTGCTCCAGCGTCGCGGGCCCCGCGGAGGTGACGATCGTGATGCGGCTGACCTGCTTGTCGGCGGTGATCTCGCTCACCGTCAGGCTTTCGATGTTGTAGCCGCGCGCGGTGAACAGGCCGGCGATCCGGGCGAGGATGCCCGGCTCGTTGTTGACGATCACCGCGAGCGTATGGCGCTCGGCTTTTTCTTCCCTGATGTGCATCTCGCTATCCCGGCGGGTGCCGGAATCTCCCTGGAATAGAGCAATTGGGCTGCGGCCGACCGATCAGACGAGTGCCTTGGCCTCGTCGTTCATCGTGCCCGAAACCTCGTTGGCCTGAAGGATCATCTCGGTATGCGCGGCGCCGCTCGGGATCATGGGGAAGCAGTTGGCGAGCTTCGCCACCATGCAATCGACCATCACCGGCCCGTCATGCGCCAGCATCTCCGCGATGCCGCTGTCGAGCTGGTCGGGCCGCTCGATGCGGATGCCCTTCCAGCCATAGGCTTCGGCCAGCTTCACGAAATCGGGCAGCGCGTCCGAATAGCTTTCGGCGTAGCGGCTCTCATAGGTCAGTTCCTGCCACTGGCGGACCATGCCCATATATTCGTTGTTGAGGATGAACACCTTCACCGGCAGGCGATATTGCGTCGCCGTGCCCAGCTCCTGGATATTCATCTGGATCGAGGCCTCGCCGGCGATGTCGATCACCAGCGCCTTCGGGTTGCCGAGCTGCGCGCCGATCGCGGCGGGCAGGCCGTAGCCCATCGTGCCGAGGCCGCCTGAGGTGAGCCATTTGTTCGGGCTTTCGAAGCCGAAATGCTGCGCGGCCCACATCTGGTGCTGGCCGACCTCCGTGGTGATGATCGGCGCCCTGGCGTGGGTCGCATCCCACAGCGCCTTGATCGCGCGCTGCGGCATGATCGCCTTATCGTCCTCCGGGAAGTCGAGGCTCTTCACCGCGCGCCAGCCGTCGATCCGCCGCCACCATTCGGCGATGTCGGGTTTCGGGTGCTGGCGCGACTTCCAGATGCGGATCATGTCCTCCATCGCGTGCCCGGCGTCGGCGAGGATGGGCAGGTCGATCCGCACCGTCTTGTTCATCGATGAACGGTCGACGTCGATATGCACCTTGCGGCTGTTCGGGCTGAAGGCGTCGAGCCGGCCCGTCACGCGATCGTCGAACCGCGCCCCGATCGCGACGACCAGGTCGGCCTGGTTCATCGCCATGTTGGCTTCGTAGGTGCCGTGCATCCCCAGCATCCCCAGCCATTGCTGGCTGGAGGCGGGGAAGGCGCCGAGGCCCATCAGCGTCGAGGTGACCGGGGCGCCGGTGATCTTCGCCAGCTCGCGCAGCAACTGGCTGGCGCCGGGGCCGGAGTTGATGACGCCGCCGCCGGTGTAGAAGATCGGCCGCTCGGCCGCCGCCAGCATGTCCACCACCTGCTCGATCTCATGGCGGTCGGCTTTAACCGGCGGGCGATAGCTCTTGTGCTGGATCGGGCCGGGCTTGCTGTAGGCGGCGGTGGCGACCTGCACGTCCTTGGGGATGTCGATCACCACCGGGCCGGGGCGGCCGGAGGTGGCGATATGGAACGCCTCATGGATGATCGCGCCGAGCCGCGCCGGATCCTTCACCAGATAATTGTGCTTGGTGCAGTGGCGGGTGATGCCGACCGTGTCCGCCTCCTGGAAGGCGTCCGAACCGATCAGGTGCGTTGCCACCTGCCCGGTGATGACGACCATCGGGATCGAATCCATCAGCGCGTCGGTGATGCCGGTGACGGCGTTGGTCGCGCCGGGGCCGGAGGTGACGAGCACCACGCCCGGCTTGCCGGTGGAGCGGGCATAACCCTCCGCTGCGTGTGTCGCCGCCTGCTCGTGGCGGACGAGGATGTGGCGGATGCGCCCGGCGCGGAAAATCGCGTCGTAGATCGGAAGTACCGCGCCCCCCGGGTAGCCGAAGATGACTTCCACGCCGAGATCGCACAGCGCCTCGACCAGGATGTCTGCTCCGCTCTTCTCGGTCACGTCGGTCACTCCTCTTTCATGCTGCGTCAGCGAATAGCTTAGGCGGAGGGTGGGCGCTAGGGTATCGAAAATTACTCGTCAAGGCTTAATGTTGAAATATTCTTTCAAATTGCCCTTGGGCATTTGCGAAATGCGTGGCCAATCCGGCGGGGGCTGGTGGCGGAACCAGGTATATTGCCGCTTGGCGTAGCGGCGGGTGGCGAGTTGCGCTCCGGCGAGCGCCTCCTCGCGGGACAGCGCGCCGGCGAGCATCGCGGCGATTTCCGGCACGCCGATAGCGCGGCGCACCGGTGCGTCGGCGGGCAGGTCGCCGCGCGCCGTCAGCGCCGCGACTTCCTCAACCGCGCCGCCTTCGAACATTGCGACGAGCCGCGCGTCGCAATGCGCGACGAGGGTGGCGCGATCGGGCAACAGGATCAGCGGTCGCAGGTCGATCGTGTCGCCGATCCCGCCGCTACGCTCGGCCTGCCAGTCGGCCAGCGTTCGTCCGGTCGAGCGCACCACCTCCAGCGCGCGTGCCACCCGCGTCGTGTCGCCGGGATTGAGCCGAGCTGCGGCGGCAATGTCCTCGCGGGCGAGGGCGTCATATGCCTCCGCCACGGGCATCGCGCGGATCGCGGCGCGGATCGCGGGGTCGATTTCCGGCACCGGGGCGATGCCGTCGATCAGCGTGCGCAGGTACAGCCCCGTCCCGCCGACCAGCACCGGCAGCCGCCCCCCCTGATGCGCTGCCGCGATCTCCCGCTTCGCGTCGGCCGCCCATTGCGCGGCGGAACAGGCAATTGCGCCGTCGAGGTAGCCGAACAATCGGTGCGGCACGCGCGCCTCGTCGGCGACATCGGGGCGGGCGGAGAGAATGCGCAGGTCGCGATAGACCTGGCTGGCGTCGGCGTTGATCACCACGCCGTCCGCCTGCTCCGCCAGCGCGACCGCAAGCGCGGACTTGCCGCTGGCCGTCGGCCCTGCGATGAGCGCGACCTTCTGGTGGGAGGCGGGATTGTTCACGGCGACGCTGATAGCAACGGGACGGCTTGACGCCCACATCCTCTCGGACGCGGCCGCGCGTCTCGCCGCCGCCGGCTGTGCGCCGGGCGATCCCGCATGGCTCGACGAGGGCGATGCGGCGGACATTCCTTTCGGCGACGCGCCCGCCGCCGGGCGGGCGGCGCTGGAAGGAGCGTTCGATCAGGTCGATCTGGTCGTCCAGCCTACCGCCGGGCGCGAGAAGAAGCTGCTCGTCGCCGATATGGATTCCACCATGATCACCGTCGAGTGCATCGACGAGCTGGCCGATTATGCCGGGATCAAGCCGCGCATCGCGGAAATCACCGAGGCGGCGATGCGCGGCGAGCTTGATTTCGCGCAGGCGCTCGATGCGCGCGTGGCCCTGCTGCGCGATCTCGGCGCGGACGCGATCGACCGCTGCCGCGCGGAACGGGTGAGGATCATGCCCGGCGCGGAGGCGCTGGTGCGGACGATGCGCGCGCGTGGCGCGACCGCCGTGCTAGTCTCGGGCGGCTTCACCGCCTTCGCCGAGCCGGTGGGGGAGGCGATCGGCTTCGACCGCGTGATCGCCAACCGGCTTCACCTCGCCGGGGACCGGCTGGCCGGCACCGTCGCCAAACCGATCGTCGATTCGTCCACCAAGGAGCGCACGCTGCGCGAGACGCGCGCGGCACTGGGCCTCGCCGATGCGGAGACGCTGGCGGTTGGTGACGGCGCGAACGACCTTGCGATGATCGGCATCGCCGGGCTGGGCGTCGCCTATCACGCCAAGCCGATCGTGGCCGCCGCCGCCGCCGCGCGGATCGACCACGCCGATCTCACCGCGCTGCTATGGGCGCAGGGGATCGCGCGGAAGGATTGGGTGACGGCGTAACGACACCCTTCAGGCAATGAACACCGCGTTCCGTTTCGGGCGCTCGTCGACCTGCAGGCTGAAGACGTCCGGCCGCGCATAATGGCCCGTCACGTCCAGGTCGTAGCGCGCGCGGATCAGATCGCCGGTGTCGATCTCCGCGACGAGCAGCCCGGTTTCGCGCTCCAGCGGCCCGGCCAGCACGTCGCCGAGCGGCCCGACGATCATGCTGCCGCCGCCGATCAGCGGTCGGTCAGCGTCCCAGTGCTCGATCTCTTTGCCCAGTTCGGCCGGGGAGGGCTGGACCTGACAGCAGCTCACGACGAAGCAGCGCCCCTCATGCGCGATATGCCGCATCGAGCTGCGCCAGATATCGCGCTCGTCCACCGTGGGCGCGCACCAGATCTCCACGCCCTTGGCGTACATCGCGGCGCGGAACAGCGGCATGTGGTTTTCCCAGCAGATCGCCGCGCCGAGCTTCCCCGCCGCGCTTTCCACCACCGGCATGGTCGAGCCGTCGCCCTGCGCCCAGATCAGCCGCTCCGTGCCGGTGGGCATCAGCTTGCGATGCTTCGCCACCACGCCCTCGCCGGGGCGGATGAAGACGGCGGTGCAGAACAGGGATGAGCCGGCGCGTTCGATCACGCCGAGGACCAGGGTCGCGCCGGTGCGGGTGCTGAGGTCCGCCAGTTCGGCAAGCTCGGGTCCGCCGATATCGACGGCATTGTCATGATAGCGGGCGAAGTCCTCCCGCCCCTCGGGCAGGCGATAGCCCAGCCGCGTGCCGAAACTCGCGCCCTTGGGATAGCCGCCCAGCAACGCTTCCGGCATCACCACCAGCGTCGCGCCGGATGCCGCGATCCGTTCCTCGAACGCGAGGATGTTGCGCAGCGTGGCGGCCTTGCCGGCGTAATCGGAGCCGATCTGGAGCGCGGCGACGGTGATTTTGCTCATCGCGCGGCCATAAGGCGCAATTGGCTAGGGCGCCACCACCACGCACGCCACGCCGGACTTGCCGCACGCCGCCTGCGCCGCGGTGCGGCTGGCGAAGCCGGTCGCCTGCACCTTGGTGATGCCGCCCGTCTTGACGTAATTCACGCGGCCGCCGGTCTTGCCGCCGACCTTGCCCCACAAGGCATGGGCGTTGTTCTCGTCGCGGAAAGCGCCGAGCTGGATGCGCCAGTTGCCGTTCGCCACCACGGCGGGGGCAGGAACGGGCTTCGTTTCCTTCGGCTTCGTTGGCGCAGGCTCGGCCTTGGCGACCTTCTGCGGTTTCGCCGCCGGCTTCGGAGCGGGCGCAGCCTTCTCATGCCCCGGGACCGGATAGCTCGCTCCCGGCGCTTTCGCGGGCGGAAGGGCGGGCGGGCGCAGCGCGGTGGTACGTTGCGGTGGCTCCGCTGCAGGCAGGGGAGAAGTGGCGGCCGCGAGACGGGCGGAGCGGCCGTCCTCCTCGATCCGCTTCGCCATCGCGAGGCCCTGCTGGCGCTGCTCGGGCGTGATATATTGGTCCATCTGCGCCAGCGTCTGCGCCGCCTGCGACAATCCCTGTTGCGACGAGCGCGAGACCAGCGCGAAGGCGCGCGCCCAGTCCTTCGTCACCGCGTCGCCGTTGAACAGCATCGTGCCGAGCACCAGTTCGGTGCGCTTCTCGTCACGCGCCACGGATTTTTCGAGCCACGGCAGCGCCTCGGCCTTGTGGCCTTCCTGGAACAGGATCAGCGCGTAATTGTCTTCCGCCTGCGCGTGGCCCTTCATCGCGGCCTTGTGGAACCATTCAGTCGCCTGCCCGATATCGGCCGGCACGCCGCGCCCCAGCTTATAGGCCTGTCCCATGTTGAACTGCGCGTCCGGGTCGCCGTCGATCGCGGGCTTGCGCCATTCGGCGACCGCCTTGCCGTAATCGCCGCGGCTCCACGCATCGACTCCGGCCTTCACGTCCGCCGCCGCCGGCCCGGCCACCGCGATCAGCGCCAGCGCGCCGAGATACGCCACCTTCATCGCCAAGCTCCCCGTCCCGTGCTGGTTCCCGTACATGCCCGAAGCCATAACAGGCGGCAATTAACCATTCCTTCCCGCCAAGGCCGCGACTGATCGGGCGCAGGTGGGGGCGAAAGGATAACGGCGTTGCTGCCGCGCCATTTACCTTTCCTTATCCTGCCGCATGGCATCTCCCTCCCGAACAGGCGGATTTGAGGGATTCATGCGCGTTCTCGCAATGGCATCGCAAAAGGGAGGGTCGGGAAAGACGACCTTGTCCGGCCATCTCGCCGTGCAGGCGCAGCTTGCCGGCGCCGGCCCGGTCGTGCTGATCGACATCGATCCGCAAGGCTCGCTGGCAGATTGGTGGAACGAGCGGACGGCGGAATATCCCGCCTTCGCGCAGACCACCGTCGCGCGGCTCGCGGCCGATCTGGAGGTGCTGCGCCAGCAAGGCTTCAAGCTCGCCGTGATCGACACGCCGCCCGCGATCACCATGGCGATCCAGAGCGTGATCCAGGTGGCCGAGCTGATCGTCATCCCGACTCGCCCCAGCCCGCACGACCTGCGCGCGGTGGGCGCCACCGTCGACTTGTGCGAGCGCGCGGGCAAGCCGCTGATCTTCGTCGTCAACGCCGCCACGCCCAAGGCGCGGATCACCAGCGAGGCGGCGGTCGCGCTGTCGCAGCACGGCACCGTCGCGCCGGTCACGATCCACCAGCGCACCGATTTCGCCGCCTCGATGATCGACGGCCGCACGGTGATGGAGACCGAACCCAACGGTCGTTCCGCCGGGGAGGTCCGCTCATTGTGGGACTATATCTCGGATCGGCTGGAGAAGAATTTCCGCCGCACCGTCTTCGCCGCGCCTGGCGCCGCCAACGGCTTCGCTGTGACGCGGCCGGCGGCGGCCGGCTTTGGCCGCAGGGTGGTGGGTTGATAATGGGCGCGCCGAAGCCACTCGCCTCGCTGTCGTCGGGGCTGCTCGCACGCAAGGGGCAGGCCCGTCCCGCGATGCGTCCGCAGGGATTCGCCAGCCTGGCCGGGCTGTCCAGCGCCGGCGAGGATCTCGGTTGGAACGACATGGGCGAGCCGCCCGCCGCCGTGCCGCCGGTGCTCGTCGAGCGTGAGGCGTTGCATGAGGTGATCGCCACTCAGCCGCAGCCGGAACCGGCGGTCGCGGAGGCTCCCGCGCCGGTCGCGCCGACGCCGCTGCCGCCCGCCGTCGAAGTGTCGGTGGCGACCGCCGCGCGCATCCGGCGTGAGACGGCGCACCGCCGCAAGGCCGCCTTCACGTTACGGATGGACGAGGAGCGCCACCTCAGGCTGCGACTCGCTTCCGCGACGCGCAATCGTTCGGCCCAGCAACTCGTCACCGAGGCGCTGGATGCCTTCATCGCCACTCTGCCGGAAGTGGAGACGCTCGTCGCGCAACTCCCGCCGCGCAAACGGCGCTGATCGGGGTAACGGGGAAATGGTCATGAGGATTCGCGCGATCGCCGGCCTGAGCCTGTCGGCGTTGATGCTCGGCGGCACGATGGTCGGCTGTGCGCAGGGCGGGGCGGGCATCGCCTCAGCCAGCAGCCGCGACGAGGCGGCGATGGCGAAGCGCGCCGTCGCCAGCGCCGAAAAGGCGCGCAAGGCGCTGATGAAGGAGCAGGCGGCGCAGGCCGTGCCCTTCGCGGAAACCGCCGTGGCGATGCAGCCGCGCGACGCCGGCTATCGCGCCTTGCTGGCGCAGAGCTATCTCAAGGCGGGGCGCTTCGCCTCGGCCGAAGCCGCTTATGGCGACGTGCTGACGCTGACGCCGGACGATTCGCGCGCCGCGCTCAACCTGGCGCTGGCGCAGATCGCCGGTGGGCATTGGGAGGCGGCGCGCAAGACGCTCGACGCCCATGAAGCGCGGATCGACCCGACCGACCTCGGCCTCGCGCTGGCGCTCGCCGGCAGCCCGGCCACCGGCGTCGACGTGCTGATCGCCGCGACCCGCTCACCTACTGCTTCCGCCAAGACCCGTCAGAACCTCGCGCTCGCTTTCGCGCTCGCGGGGCGATGGCAGGAGGCGCGAAACATGGCCGGTCTCGATCTCGCGCCGGCCGATGCCGACCAGCGAATCATGCAATGGGCCGCGTTCGCCAAGCCGAACCATGCCGCCGATCAGGTCGCCGCGCTGCTGGGCGTGACGCCGGTCGCGGATCCCGGCCAGCCGGTTGCGCTGGCGCTCAACGCCTCGGTGCCGGTCGCCGTCGCCAGGAGCGATGCGGGCGTGGCGGTGATGGCGGCGCCCGAGCCGAAGACGGAGACGGTCGCGGTCGCTGCGGTTTCTCCCGCGCCGGTCGTCGAAGCGGCCGCGCAGCCGGCGGTTGCCAAGATCACTTTCGCCCCGCGCCGTGAGTTCGTGCAGGCGCTTCCCGCCGTTGCCTTCATGCCCGCGAACATCGGCAAGGCGCCGATCGCCGAAGCAGCGCGCCGACCGGTCGCGCCGCGCGTGCGCGAGAAGGGCGACTGGTACGTCCAGATCGGTGCCTATGATTCGGCCGATGTCGCGCGGGATGCCTGGGTGCGCGCGCGCCAGCGGTTCGCCGGCTTCTCCGGCACCGCGCCGGCCGGTATGACCTTCAAGACCGCGAGCCGCGAATATTATCGCCTGTCGGTCGGCGGCTTCTCGCGCGCCGATGCCGACGCCACCTGCCGCGCCTATCGCGCGAAGGGCGGGACGTGCTTCGTCCGCGCGGGCGCGGGGGACCAGATCGCGCAATGGGCGAAGGGCGGGGTGCAGGTCGCTTCGCGCTGAGCTGCGATCCTCACAGGCGGCGCGGGATCAGCCGATCTCGCGGCCGCCCTTGAACACCCGGCGTACGCGGCCCTGCACCGGCAGCCCGTCGAATGGCGTGTTGCCTGCCTTGCCGGCCATCCGTTCCGCGTCGATCAGCCACGGCGCCTGATCGTCGATCAGGATCACGTCGCCCGGCGCGCCTGGCGTCAGCCGTCCGGCGTCCACTCCCAGCACCCGCGCCGGATTGCACGCGAGCAGCGCGAACAGCCGGTCGAGCGCGATCCCCTCGTCGCGCGCGATGCCGAGCGCAATCGCGAGCAAGGTCTCCGCGCCCGAGGCACCGGGGCTTGAATCGACGAAGGGCAGGCGTTTCTCCTCCGGCCCGCGCGGATCGTGGCCGGACGAGAGCACGTCGATCGTGCCGTCCGCCAGCGCCGCCAGCGCCGCGCGGCGATCCTCCTCGCAGCGCAGCGGGGGTGAGAGATGCGCGAAGGTGCGGAAGTCGCTCATCGCATTGTCGGACAGCATCAGGTGCGCCGGGGTGATTCCGCACGTCACCTTAACCTCCCGACGCTTGGCCGCGCGCACCAGATCGAAGCCGGCGGCGGTCGTCACCTGCCGGATATGGATCGCGGCGTCGGCATCCTCCGCGAGCATCACGTCGCGCGCGATCGCCAGTGCTTCCGCCACGGCCGGCGCGGAGGGCAGGCCGAGCCGCGTCGCCGTTTCCCCGTTGGTCGCCACGGCCTCGCCGAGCAGTCCTGCATCCTCCGCGTGTGTGACGAGGATAAGGCCGAGGTCGCGTGCATAATCCAGCACGCGGCGCATCACGCCCGAATCCGCGATCCAGCCCCGCCCGGTGCCCACCGCACGCGCGCCGGCCGACTGGCAGATCGCCATCTCCGCCAGTTCCTTGCCGGCGAGACCGCGCGTCGCGGCGGCGATCGGGTGAATCCACAGGTCCGGCTTGCCGATCAGCGCGGACCGCTGGACGATGCCCGGTTCGTCCAGCACCGGCGACTGGTCCGGCATCAGCCCGACGCGGGTGATCCCGCCAGCGCGGAAGGCGGCGCGGTCGATCGTCGCCACGCCGAGATCGACGATGCCGGGGGCGAGGATCAGCCCGCCGCAATCGATCACCGTCGCGTTTTCAGCCGGGGCCTCCGCGATTACTCCATGAGCAATATAAAGATCGCCCCTCCGCTCGCCGCCTTCGGGGCAGACGATGCGGGCATTGCGCAAGTGAAGCGCCGGGGTCATGCCCAGCCCTCCACGCCGCGCGCGCGTCTTGTCAGCACGTCGAGGCAGGCCATGCGTACCGCGACGCCCATCGCCACCTGCTCGGTGATCGCGGAGCGCTCGGCATGGTCGGCGACGCTCGAATCGATCTCCACGCCGCGGTTCATCGGGCCGGGGTGCATGACGAGCGCATCGAGCTTCGCGCGCGCCAGCCGTTCCGGCGTCAGGCCGTAGCGCAGGTGATATTCGCGCGGGGAGGGGACATAGCCGCCCGACATCCGCTCGGTCTGGAGCCGCAGCATCATCACCACGTCCGCCCCCTCCAGCGCTGCGTCGAAATCGGTGAAGGCGGTGACGCCCATGCGCTCGATCGCCGGCGGCATCAGCGTGGTCGGCGCGCAGACCCGCACCTCCGCCGCCAGCGCGGTGAGCGACAGGATGTTCGATCGTGCCACCCGGCTGTGCAGCAGGTCGCCGCAGATCACGACGCGCTGGTGCGCGATGGCGCCACGCCGCCGCCGGATCGTCAGCGCGTCGAGCAGCGCCTGGGTCGGATGCTCATGCCGCCCGTCGCCAGCATTGAGCACCGGGCAATCCACCTTGTCCGCGATCAGCCGCACTGCGCCGGAGGACATGTGCCGGATAACGAGCACGTCCGCGCGCATTGCGTTGAGCGTCATCGCGGTGTCGATCAGCGTCTCGCCCTTCTTCACGCTGGATTGCGCGGCGTGCATGTTCACCACGTCCGCGCCGAGCCTCTTGCCGGCGATCTCGAACGACAGCAGCGTGCGCGTTGAATTCTCAAAGAAGGCGTTGATCTGCGTCAGCCCCGCGAGCCGCTTGTCGGGCGGGGCGTGTTCGGCATTGGGGGCGATCCAGCGTTCCGCCTCGTCGAGCAGGAACATGATCTCATGCGGCTGGAGGCCCTCGATGCCGGTCAGGTGGCGGTGAGGGAAAACGTCGCCGCCCGGTATCAGGGTGGCGGGGCGGTGGTCCGACGATTGAGGCATCGAGATTGGGCGGATAGTAGCCGCGGCGTCCGTGCGCAACGGTGTTTTCCGGTCAATCGCGCGGCACCATCGGTTTCGCGCCCTTCACCTCCGGCGTGACCGGCACCATTTCATAGACGTCGAGCGTCGCGCCACTGCCCGGGCGGTCGATGATCAGCCGCCAGCGGAAGGCGGAGACCCGCTCGACCAGCCCGACGAAATCGCGCCCGCTGTCGTCGCCGTAGCGATGCTGTGTCTTCTCCCCGGCGCGCCGCCAGGTGCCGAGCAGCACCATCCGCTTGTCGCCGTCGTCGTAGAGCGTTCCTTCCGGCCGGTTCTCCCCGGTGGACTTGGCGAAGGAAAGGGTGCCGGTGTCGGCGAGAACATAGCAGACGTCCGGCGGAAAGGCGCGCATCCCGCGTGCGCTGCCGAGCCGGATCAGCCGGCAGTGATACGGCCCCGGCGGCAGTTGCGGGGCGAGCTGCGCCGCCTGCGGATCGAGCAGCGCACCCTCCGCCTGCGCCCGGGCGGCGGCAGTGCGCGGCAGGGCGCGGACCGTCCGGGCGAAATCGGCGTCGAGCGTGTCCAGCGCGCGCAACCCGGCCGGGGTCGCGGTCTGCATCCAGGGCGGCTGTGGAGCGTTGGTTTCGACGGTCGCGTGGGGGCGCGTCTCCGTGCGGTGCACAGCGCATCCCGCAAGCGCAACGCCGGCCAGCCCGATCACCATCCCCACCCGTCGGCGAACCATCTGGATCTCCACAAGAAAGCCGGCGACCCTTTGTCACTATAGTCTGGAAACGAACGGTTAAGGAAATTGGTTCATTTTGGCACAGTCGGTCGACCGGGCTGGTGAAAGCGTTACGCCCTGACGAGAGCGTCGATCGCGCCTTGCAGGATATAGGCGGCGGCCATCTTGTCGACCAGTTCGGCGCGGCGGGCGCGGCTCGCGTCCTGCTCGATCAGTGTGCGCGTCACCGCCTGCGTCGACCAGCGTTCGTCCCACAGCAGGATCGGGCCGAGATCGGCGATGTTGCGGGCGAAGGCGCGGGTGGACTGGCTGCGCGGGCTTTCGCTGCCGTCGAGGTTGAGCGGCAGGCCGATGACGATGCCGGCGACATGCTGCGCCGCGATCAACTCGGCCAGTGCGGCCTTGTCCTTCGTGAACTTGGCGCGGCGGACGAGCAGGGCGGGGCTGGCGAAGGTCCACCCCGCGTCGCATAGCGCGGTGCCGATCGTCTTGGTGCCTACGTCCAGCCCGATCAGCCGCCCGCCGTCCGGCAGCGCCGCGCGGAACTCGGCGGCGGCGGTGGCGATCATCGCGCCGCCAGCCGCCGCGCGACGTCCGCGCGGATGTTCGCCCAGAACAGGGCATAGTCATAGACGTGGAAGTTGTTTCCCGGCAGCACGTACGGCCCGAGCTGCGGCGCCTCCCCGATCAGCAGGAAGCCGCGCCCGGCGCAACGCGCCGGCACCTTGCCCGCTTCCACCGTCGCGCCGGACATGTCCTGCGCCGGGAACAATGTGCCCTTGTTCGCGCTGGCCGGGGCATTGGCGTCGGCGGTGCCGGTCAATGGGTTGGTGCAGACGATCCGCGTGCCGCGCCGGGGCTGGCCGGTAAGGCCGGTGGTGCGGTCGAACGTGTCGAGGATCAGCGTGGGATCGGCCGGCTCGGCGAAGCTCTGCCACGACAGGATGCAGCCGCGCTGCGCCGCGCCGGTGCATTCCGGCAGCCCCAGCGCGGGCAGGTCGGCGGTGCGGCTGATCGGCCAGCCGACGACATAGGCCGCGACGACCCGCTCCGCGAGCGGCGTGCCCGCGATCCGCTCCTTCAGCAGCCGCATCAGGTGCAGCGCGCCCTGGCTGTGCCCGGCCAGGACGATCGGCCGGCGCGGCCCGATCTCGCGCAGGAACACGTCGAACGCCTGCGTCACGTCGCGATACGCCACGTCGAGCGCGCGGCCGGCATCGGGCGCGGTGGTCAGGAACGAGCCGAACGTCGCCTGCCGATAGCGCGGTGCCCAGATGTCGCCAGCGGCGTTGAAGGCGCTCGCCTGTCCGCGCAGGAACAATCGGGTGCGGTCGTTCGCTTCCTTGTCGTCGAGCGGCGCGTTCCAGTGGTCGCGCTCGAGATAGGAGGTCGGGTGGATGAAGAAGACCGCGGCTTGTCCCGCCGTCGCCTTATAGCCGGCCGGGGTCCACGAGGCCGCGTCTTCCTTCACGCCGGGCCGCGCGAACCACATCCCCGGCTCGTCATAGGCATTGGCGGGCAGCGGCGCCCGCGCCTCGAAGCTGACGCCAGGGACGAAACGCCAGCGGATCAACTCGTTGCCCCAGATGCGAAAGACGATCGCGGCGGCGATCACCAGCGCCGTCACGAACGCGACGATGTAGAGGAATTTGCGGGCCATCGCGCGTGTGACTGCCCCAGCGGACCGGCGCGTGCAATGCCGGGCATTGCTTTCCCGCGACGCACAATGGTAGCGGCTGCGGCATGTCAGTCGACACCGCCACAGTGAAGAAGGTCGCGAGCCTTGCCCGCATCGCGATCGACGATGCCGCCGCCGAGCGGCTCGTTCCCGAACTCAACAACATCCTCGGCTGGATCGAACAGCTCGGGGAGGTCGATACGCAAGGGGTGGAGCCGATGACGGCCGTCATCCCCAACACGCTCCGGCTGCGCGAAGATGTCGTCACCGACGGCGGCATCCGCGACGCGGTGCTGGCAAATGCGCCGGCCGCCGAGCATGGCTTCTTCACCGTTCCGAAAGTGATCGAATAGTGTCCGCTCTTACCGACCTCGGCATCCGCGAGATTCGCGACGGCGTGCGCGCCGGCACCTTCTCCGCGCGCGAGGTGGCCGAAGCCTTCAACGCCGCCGTCGCCGCCGCGAAGCCGCTCAACGCCTTCCTTGTCGAGACTCCCGACCACGCGCTTGCCGCCGCCGACGCCGCTGACGGCGCGCGGGCGGCGGGCGAGGCGCTGGGGCCGCTTGCCGGCGTTCCGATCGGCATGAAGGACCTGTTCTGCACGAAGGGCGTCACCAGCACCGCCGCGAGCCATATCCTCGAAGGCTTTACGCCGCCCTATGAGTCCACCGTTTCGCAGAAATTGTGGGATGCGGGCGCGGGGATGCTCGGCAAGCTCAACATGGATCAGTTCGCCATGGGCTCGTCCAATGAGACGAGCGCGTTCGGCAACGTGATCTCGCCGTGGCGGCGCAGCGACGGCGGCAATGCCGCGCTCGCGCCGGGCGGGTCTTCGGGCGGCTCGTCGGCCGCTGTCGCCGCGCGGATCGCGCCGGGGGCGACCGGCACGGACACCGGCGGCTCGATCCGCCAGCCCGCCGCCTTCACCGGCATCTCGGGAATCAAGCCGACCTACGGTCGCTGCTCGCGCTGGGGCGTGATCGCCTTCGCTTCCTCGCTCGATCAGGCCGGGCCGATGGCGCGCGACGTGCGCGACTGCGCGATCATGCTGGAGACGATGGCCGGCTTCGACGCGAAGGATGCCACCTCGCTCGATCTGCCGGTGCCGCAGTGGGAATCGATGCTCGACGCCGGCCTCAAGGGCAAGCGCGTCGGCGTGCCGAAGGAATATCGCGTCGACGGGATGCCCGCCGAGATCGAGGCGCTGTGGCAGCAGGGCATAGCGTGGATGAAGGATGCGGGCGCAGAGGTGGTCGAGGTATCGCTGCCGCATACGAAATATGCGCTGCCGGCCTATTATATCATCGCGCCTGCCGAGGCGTCGTCGAACCTCGCGCGCTATGACGGCGTGCGCTACGGCCAGCGCGACCTGCCGGACGGCGCGAATCTCCAGCAGATGTATGCCGCCACCCGTGCGGCGGGCTTCGGCGACGAGGTGAAGCGCCGCATTCTGATCGGCACCTATGTGCTCTCGGCCGGCTTCTACGACGCCTATTACACGCAGGCGCAGAAGGTCCGCACCTTGATCGCGCGCGATTTCGCCGCCGTGTGGGAGAAGTGCGACGTGCTGCTCACGCCCACCGCGCCGTCCGCAGCGTTCGCGCTGGGCGAGAAGCAGGCCGATCCGCTGGCGATGTACCTCAACGACGTGTTCACCGTGCCCGCGAGCCTCGCCGGTTTGCCGGCGATGAGCGTGCCGGGCGGGCTGGACGCTGCGGGACTGCCGCTGGGCCTCCAGATCATCGGCAAGCCGCTGGACGAGCAGGGCGTGCTCAACGCCGCGCTGGCGATCGAGGAACGTGCCGGCTTCGCCGCGCGGCCGGAGGCTTGGTGGTAAGGAAAGCGGAAGTCCGATAAGCAGTCCTGCAACCGGGAGCATAAGGAGCTGCGTTAGTGCGGGTTTATGTCCATTTACCCCGCCATCTCGATTCCGAAGCTTATCGTGCGCGCTATCATCGCGGAATCGAGCCGGATGTTACGCCATACGGCTTTCATCACGCTCAATCGATTGGATTCGACACCACGCTTTCACGCAGCGCGAATGGCGGTCGGCGCACCTTGCTTGAGCGGATTACCCGCAAGCTGATCTACGTCGACCTCGGTCATGTCTGGCGCAATCGACGAGCTATCGCAGAAGCCGATATCGTCTGGACGATGCTCGAGCACGAAGCGCTATCGGTCGCGATGATGATGTGGCTCGGCTTTGTGCCTCGTCGACCGATCATCGGCGGAACGGTGTGGATGGTCGATCGCTGGAATAGCCTTGACGTTGCGCGCCGGCATCTTCTGCAAAAACTTGTATCCTATTGGTCGCTCCTCCTCGTTCACAGCGAGGCCTGCCTGGAGCCGGCGCGTCGTTATTTTCCCAATATACCGGTGGAACTGATGTATTTTGGTGTTTCCGCCGATACTTTCCTCGCCGATCTTGCGGCGCCGCCCGCGCAATCGCCGATAGTCATCGCGGGCGTGGGGAATGACACCACGCGCGATTGGGGAACGCTTCTGGAGGCGTTCGGCAACGATTCACGTTTCCGCCTTGTTATCGTCTGCAGCTGGATCGATCCGGAATTGCGTGCGCGGTATAACAATGTGGAGGTGCGCCCGATTTCCTCCATGGAGGAATTTCGCGCGGTTTACCGCGAGGCGAGTTATGTGGCAGTGCCGATGAAGGATAATATGTATTCAGGGATTACGGTTGCGCTTGAGGCGGTTGCGCTCGGCGTTCCGGTGCTGAGTTCGAGGACCGGGGGTGTTCCGACGTATTTCGGCGAGGATGAAATGCTGTTCGTGCCGCCGGGCGATCCCGCGGCGATGCGCGATGCGGTGCTCTCTCAATCGGAGACGGACCGCAAAGCGATGGCGGCGCGGGCGCGCCAATTGTACATCGAGCACGATTATTCATCGTTTGGGATGATGAAACGCTACGCCGCGCTTACCGAGCGCATATTGGATAACCGGAAAGAAAAGAATTCATGACTGTCATGCAGCCCAGCGACACCTACCGCATCAAGGGCGCCACCGGCGATTGGGAGGTCGTGATCGGCCTTGAGGTCCATGCGCAGGTCACGTCGAACGCCAAGCTGTTCTCCGGCGCGGCGACCGCCTTCGGTGCGGAGCCGAATACGCAGGTTAGCCTCGTGGACGCCGCGATGCCGGGGATGCTGCCGGTGCCGAACCGCGAGTGCATCCGGCAGGCGGTGCGCACGGGCATGGCGATCGACGCGCAGATCAACAAATGGTCGCGGTTCGACCGGAAGAATTACTTCTACGCCGATCTGCCGCAGGGTTATCAGATTTCGCAGCTTTATCATCCGCTTGTTGGCGAAGGCTCGATCGAGATCGAGGATGGCGAAACGGTCAAGACGATCGGCGTGGAGCGCATCCATGTCGAGCAGGATGCCGGCAAGCTGATGCACGATCAGCATCCGACGCGCTCCTATGTCGATCTCAACCGCTCCGGCGTGGCGTTGATGGAGATCGTCAGCCGGCCGGACATGCGTTCTCCCGCCGAGGCCGGGGCCTATCTCAGGAAGCTCAGGGCGATTCTCCGTTATGTCGGTTCGTGCGACGGCAATATGGAGGAAGGTTCGATGCGCGCCGACGTGAACGTCAGCGTGCGCAAGCCGGGCGAGGAATTCGGCACGCGGACCGAGACGAAGAACGTCAACTCCGTCCGCTTCGTGATGGCCGCGATCGAGCATGAGGCGAGCCGGCAGGTCGACGTGCTCGAGGCCGGCGGCAAGATCGTGCAGGAGACCCGGCTGTTCAACCCGGACACGGGCACGACGCGCTCGATGCGTTCCAAGGAGGATGCGCACGACTACCGTTACTTCCCGGACCCGGACCTGCTGCCGCTGGAACTGGACGATGCCTTCCTCGCGGAATGCCGCGCCTCGCTCCCCGAACTGCCCGATGCCAAGCGCCAGCGTTACGAGGGGCTGGGTATCACCCCATATAACGCGGATGTGCTGACCGCCGAGGTGGAGACGGCGCGCTGGTTCGACGCGCTGCTGGAGGCCGGCGTCGCGCCGGTTGCCGCGTCGAACTGGGTGACGGGCGAATTGTTTGGCGCGCTCAACCGCATCGGCAAGGGGATCGAGGAATCGCCGGTCACGCCGGGACAGGCGGCGGAACTGCTCGCCCTGGTCGCGGACGGCACGCTGTCCGGCAGCCTCGCCAAGCAGGTGTTCGAGGTGATGCTCGAAACCGGCGAAGCGCCGGGCAGGATCGTCGAGGAGCGCGGCCTCAAGCAGACCTCCGACACCGGCGCGATCGAGGCGGTGATCGCGGAGGTGCTGGCGAAGAACCCGAACCAGCTCGAACAATATCGCGCCGGCAAGGAGGCGCTGTTCGGCTTCTTCGTCGGCCAGACGATGAAGGCAATGGGCGGCAAGGCCAACCCGCAGGTGGTGAACGAGCTGCTGAAGAAGGCGCTCGCTTCCTGAGGTGAGGATAAAGTGATCGCGCAATGACCAAAGTTGTTGCGCGGTCTCTGATCGTGACCTAGCCTTCCTGAACGCGATGTGGGGACATCGCCGGATGGGGGAGTCACGATGGGGTCGCGCCTGATCGCCGCGCTTGCGGCTTTGTTGCTGGTCATACCGGGCGCCGCGCTCGCCAAGATCAAGGCCGACGAGACATTCGTCTTTCCCGCCGGCAAGCCGGTGCGCATCATCTTCTTCCGGCCTGATGTGAAGGTGGGGTCGCTGGGCGTGGGATCGGTCGAAGAACCGAACGCCGACTGGACCGCCGCCGCGCGCGCGAAGCTCACTGCCGAAGTTGCCGCGAACCAGAAAGCGGCCGGCAACGAGATCGTGTTCATGCCCGAACAGGAAGGCGACAATGCGCAGATCGTCGCCGACTATCAAGCGCTGTTCCGTGTCGTCGCGGGGGCGATCGCGCAGCACAAGATGTTCCCCGGCGCATCGCTGCCGACCAAGGCGGAACGGTTCGACTGGACGCTCGGCCCCGGCGCGGCGAAGCTCGGGGAGATCGGCGGCGGGGACTATGCGCTTTTCGTCTCCACCCACGATGCCTATGGCACCGCCGGGCGGAAGGTGGCGCAATTGCTGTTCGCCGGCATGTTCGGCGGCTTCATCCCGGCGGGCATCCACAGCAGCTATGCCGCGCTGGTCGATCTCAGGACCGGCAATATCGTGTGGTTCAACGTCGATCCCGGCTCCGGTGGCGACGTGCGCACCGACGAGGGCGCGACCAAGCGCATCGGCCAGTTGCTCAATAAATTCCCCAGCGCCGCGCCGCACGCCGCCGAACCCGCGCCGGCCCCGGCGCAATGATCCGCGCGTTCGGCGCCGCGCTGGCGCTGCTCGCGGCGGCGCCAGCGCCGGCGGCGGATCAGGTGACGCCGATCGGCGCCGGCTGGCAACCCACCGACAAGGACGAGCGCGGCCTGTGGCTGGAGGTGGACGAGCTGGAGCGCAAGCTCAGGACCAGCGCCTTCGTCATGCGTGATCCCGCGCTCAACGCCTATGTGCGCGGCGTATTCTGCCGGCTGGTGGGCGAGGCGGCGTGCGCGCCGGTGCGCATCTACATCCTGCGCACGCCGGTGTTCAACGCGGGCATGTATCCCACCGGCATGATGGTCATCAATTCCGGCCTATTGCTCAGGATGCGCAGCGAGGCGCAACTCGCGGCGATCCTCGGCCACGAATATACCCATTACACCAACCGCCACGTCATCCAGGGCTTCCGCGACCTGAAGCGCAAGACCAGCGTGATGACCTGGCTCGCGCTGGTGCCGGTCGGCGGCTATGCGGTCGCGGCGGCGCTGACCGTGGCGCAACTCGGCATGATCGCCTCGGTGTTCACCTTCTCGCGCGGGATGGAGACGGAGGCGGATGCAGGCTCCGTGCCGCTGATGCAGAAGGCGGGCTATGATCCCGCCGCCGCGTGGCGCGTGTGGGAGCAGCTTCGCGCCGAACAGGACGCGACCGCCGCCGCCCGCCAGCGCAAGAGCCGCAAGGACGCGGACGGCGGCATGTTCAACACTCACCCGCCGACCGCCGAGCGGCTCGCCGCGCTGAAGGAACTGGCGGCGAAGCACCCGCTCGGGGGCCCGGCGGACGACGGCGCGGTACGCTATGCCGCCGCGCTGCGCCCGTGGTGGCCGGCGCTGGTGGACGATCAGGTGAAGCTCAACGATTTCGGCGCGACCGATTTCGTGCTCGGCAAGCTGGCGGAGGATGGCTGGACGCCCGACCTGCTCTACGCGCGCGGCGAGCTTTACCGCAGCCACGGCGATCTCGCGCAAGCCGCCGGTTTCTATCGGCAGGCGACCGAAGCGCCCGGCGCGCCGCCGGAGGCGTGGCGCGGGCTGGGGATCGTCGCGCTGCGCTCAGGCGACGAGGACGGCGGCCGCGCGGCGCTGGGCACCTATCTGAAGCTGAAGCCGGACGCGGCCGATCGCTCGATGATCGCGATGATGGCGGGGGAGACGAATTGATGCGGAAAGTGGCGATGCTGGCGGCGGCGCTTGCGCTGGTGGCGGCTCCGGCAGGGGCGTACAAGCTGGTCGCGCACGGCGCGCGGGTCGCGGTGGCGAAGTCGGAGATGACGATCGACCCGCCGATCGACTGGAACCGCCAGCAATCGCGACCCGGCCGCAATGCGGAGGCGTGGACGCTCGACGGCATCCCGCTCAACGAAGTCACCTTCTACGGCGGGATCGAGGGCGGCAAGGCGCTGTTCAAAGAAGTTGACAAGAAGAACAAGCCCTTGCCGGTGTTCAAATCCACGATGCTCACCCCGGATGTGGTGCAGCTTTTCGAGGCCAGTTATCGCATCGCGGGCGGCTCCTCGCTGTTCGAGGTCGGCGCGGTCGAGCCGGCCGAGTTCGCCGGCCACAAGGGCTTCCGCTTCCGCTATGCCTTCACGCTGGAGGGCGAGGAGGTGAAGCGGCTGGGCGAGGGGGCCGGCGCGGTGGTCGGCGGGAAGTTGTGGCTGATCACCTATGAGGCGCCCGCGATTCACTATTTCGACCACAATCTCGCCGATTATCGCGCGCTCGTTGCCAGCGCCCGGATTCCGGGGCCGCAGGTGACGGTGGAATAGCGGGAACGCTACCGCTCGTTCAGCCGGGGCATCAGCTCCACGAAGTTGCAGGGGCGGTGACGGCTGTCGAGCTGGTCCCGGAGGATGCCGTCCCACGCATCCTTCACCGCGCCGGTCGAGCCGGGCAGCGCGAAGATATAGGTGCCGCGCGCGACGCAGGCGCAGGCGCGCGATTGCACCGTGGAGGTGCCGATCGTCTGGTAGCTCAGCCAGCGGAACAGCTCGCCGAAGCCGGGGATCATCTTGTCGGCGACCCGCTCGACCGCTTCCGGCGTCACGTCGCGCCCGGTGACGCCGGTGCCGCCGGTGGTGATGACGCAATCCACCGTATCGTCATCGATCCAGCGGTGGAGCTGCGCGACGAGATCGCCGGCATCGTCGCGCAGGATCGCGCGCTCCGCCAGCACATGCCCCGCCGCCGTCAGCCGCTCCACCAGCGCATCGCCGGACCGGTCCTCCGCCAGCGTGCGCGTGTCGGACACGGTGAGCACCGCGATGCGCACGGGGAGGAAGGGGCGGCTTTCATCGATCGGCATGGTCGGGCGCCTCAATCATGCTCGATGGCCATGAAGTTCACGTCGAGAGCGCCCGGCGCATAATCGCGCCGATAGGTCGAGCTTTCCTCGTCCCGCACGAAGCCGAGCTTCTCCAGCACCGTCTGCGCCGCCTTGTTGCGATCGGTCCGGTGGAAATTGACGCGGATCGAGCGGACCGGGCGCGATCCGCGTTTCGCGATATCGCCGAGCATCGCCTGCTCCACGAACTTGCCCTGCACGCGGCAGGAAAGCATGAAATCGTCGATCACCAGCTCGTCCGCGCCGTCGTCGAGCGGCTCGCGGTGGACCAGCGCGAAGCCGACGGTGCCGTAGCTGCCGAAGCGATCGGTGCAGGCGATGACATGCCGCTCCCGCGCGGGATCGGAAAGGATCGCGGCGGTATCCTCGCGCGAATATTTGCGGCCGGAGAAGTTGAGCTGGTTGGTGCGCTGCACCAGCTCGACGATCCGGTCGAAATCCTCCTCCCGGTCCGCGCGGATCGACACCGTGATGTCGCAGGAGCGCAGGAAATCCATGTAATTGTCGCCATATTCGGCGGCGGTCTGGTCGCGCTCGATCGCCTCCTGATACATGCGCCGCCGTGCCCGCGCCTCGGGCGTGCTGGCACCCGCGAGGCGCGGATGGCTAGCGAGGTCGCCGATCGCGGTTTCCGGCAACGCCTCGACCCCGGCGACCGCCTGCATCACCTCGGCGCGCTCGAACGGATTGTCGTCGACGAACATCACCGTGTCCGCGCCGATGTCGATCGCCTTGACGATGCGGTTGACGCTGTCGGACTTCGGCCCCCAGCCGATCTGCGGATAGACGAGATATTCCGTCAGCCCCAGCTCATCGAGCTTCCGCATCGCATCGTCGGGAGCGTTCTTGCTGGCGACCGAGAGCAGGATGCCCCGGCTGTCGAGCGCGCGGAACAGGTCGAGAAGACCGCCGACCGGCGTGACCGCGCCTTCCAGCAGAACGCCGCGCCACAATGTGTTGTCGAGATCGAAGATGACGAGCTTGGCGGGCTTGCGGGGCGCGTCGGACGTTTCCGGCGCGGCCGCCGCGCGCGGCGCGCTGACGCCGAGATCGAGGCGGTGGAAGACGAGGTGCGCCTGCGCATCGTCCTCCGGCGTGATGGCGATGTTGAACGGCAGACCGGATTCGAAGATCGCCCGCATCGGCGCGACGTCTATCTCCACCGCCGAGAAGCCGGGCGCGAAGTCGAGCCGGGCGAAGGCGGGGGGCGGGAACTGGTCCGCCGAGAGGCTGCGGCGGATGCGGAGCTTGTCCACCGACACCGAGAGGATGGCCGATATCGTCTCGTCGCCGGGATTGGTCACCTCCGCCACGAAAACGTCCGGGCGGAGCGCGGGCGCGGTCGTTCGCTCGATGCGGCGGGCGATCTTCTTGTGCAGCGCCTCGTTCGCCGTCAGCCAGCGTTCCTGCCGGCTGGCGCGCCAGATCAGCCGCCCGACCCGCGTAACCGGCTGGGCCAGCCGCGTCAGGATCGCCTCGTAGCGATCGACGACATTGGCCGACAGCATCGCCGCATTGCCCTGCGCCTCCAGCTTCGCCCATTTGCGGAAGCGGATTTCGGCGGCGGCCCCGTGCCCGGCGCTATGGTTGGGAACGACCCCGTCGACGAAGCGCCGGCATTTGAGCGCGGGGGTCGCCTCGAACAGGTCGCAACTCTGGTAGCAGGCGGGCGGGGCGCATTCGACGCAATGCTCGCCCCATGCCAGCAGCGCCCGATGCGACAGCCGGGGACCCTGGGGCGCATAAGGTTGCAATGCGATCGGCGCATGGCGTGGAGGAGAAAATTCGAACTGGAACATTCCCTGTCCTTACTCGCCAGACCTTACCGGCCAGACCTTACCAGATCGTCTGCCGCACGGCCGCCGCTATATGGGGGCGGACCGGCGCGGTGCCAGTGCGGACACGCCTTTAAGTCCTTCGCTGGCGTGGGGAAAGGCGAACGGGACGAAGCGATCCGCCGATCACGCCCTGCCGAGCGCGCCGCGCACCATGCGCTTCGCCCGGATCGCGGCGGGGAGCCATGCGAACGCCCCCTCGGCCTTGAGCCTGAACAGGTCCATCGGATCATGCGCGTCCACGGCGGTTCGCCCGCGCAGAAGCCCGCCGCCAGCGGGAGGCACGTCCTCCGGCAGGATCGAATAGACGAAGCGATAGCCGGCCGCCTTCGCGTCATCGAGCGTCGGGTCGTCATGGTCGCCATAGGGGAAGGCGAGCGTGTCGATCGGGCCGCCGAACAATTCCTCCAGCGCCGCGCGGGAATCGCGCAATTCCCGCAAGCGACCGGCGCGATCGAGCCGGGAGAGGCGCGGATGCGACACGGTGTGCGAGCCGAAGCGGAACAGCTCTTTCGGCAGCGAGCGGAGCGCGGCGGCGTCCATCACACGCTCGGCGCGGTCCGCGTCGGTTTCCATCTGCCACCCCGGCGTCTGCCCAAGCCAGCCGGTCGGCACGAAGATCGTCGTGGGGATATTGTGCTTCCGCAGCGCCGGCAGGGCATGATCCATGACCGACTGGAAGGCGTCGTCGAACGTCACCGCGACGTTAAGACGGCGGGGATCGAGCGGCCCTTCGTGATCGGCCGGGACGATGTTCGCGTTCGCCGCCAGCCACGCCATGTGCCGATCGAACAGCGCTGCGTCGGCGGCGGGCACCGCATGGTAATAGAGAATGGTGAGGCGCGGTCGGGAAGGGCGCAGCCGGCGCGTCGCGCTCCAGCCGCGCGCGATCGCCGTTTTCAATTTTCCACCGATCGGCATCCGGCCCTCTGTCTTGCGCTTTACCGCGCGTATTTTAGGAGCAAAGATCGCGTTCTTCTATATGGTTGAACCGAATAATTCGATCGGGACGGACCCGCACGAAAGGGGAAGATGACAATGCTCAAGCCGCTTTGGCTGCACGCCGCAGCCGCGATCGCGTTCACCGTGCCGATGCAGACGTTCGCCGAGGCGCAGCCAGCGCAGGCGGCCCCGGCGGCGAGCGAGGATGCGCGGCTCTATGCCTTCCTCGATCAGGAATTCGCCGAGGAACTGCGCCAGCGGCCGCAACTCGCGACGCAGCTCGGCTCGAAGGAGGGCGAGGACCGGCTCGACGACATCAGCGACGCGGCGCAGCTTCGGCGGCTGGAATGGCGCCGCGCCAGCGTCGCGCGGATGAAGGCGCGGTTCGATCGGACGAAGCTCTCGCCCACGGGGCAGACCAATTACGACATCTGGGCGCTGGAGCTGGATCGCGCCGAGCTGACCTATCGCTTCCGGCAATATGCGCCGCCATTCTATTCGTTCCTCTATTCGGTCCATTCGCGGCTGCCCGATTTCCTCATCAACACGCACAATGTGCAGGATGCCGCCGACATGCGCGCCTATGCGGCGCGCCTGCGCGCGATGCCGGCGGTGCTGGACGAGGCGATCGCGCAGAGCCGCGCGTCCGACGCGAAGGGCATCCGCGCGCCGAAGTTCGAGATCGAGCGCGTGATCGCGGGCAGCCGCGCGATCGTCTCCGGCGCGCCGTTCGACGGCGGCCCCGTCTCGCCGCTATGGGCGGACGCGCAGGCCAAGGTCGGCAAGCTCCAGACCGGCGGGAAGGTGACGCAGGCCGAGGCCGACGCGCTGCTCGCCGATACGCGCGCCGCGCTGCTGTCGATCAAGCCCGCCTATGAGCGCGTCATCGCCTGGGCGCAGGGCGACCTGCCGACCGCGCCGAGCGGCCGCGTCGGCGCCGTCTCGCTGCCCGGCGGGGCGGAATGGTATGCCGCCGCCCTGAAGCTCAACACCACCACGGACCTTACCGCCGAGCAGATCCACCAGACCGGGCTGAGCGAGGTCAAGCGGATCGAGGGCGAGCAGGATGCGCTGGCCCGCAAGGCCGGCTTCGCGGACCGGATCGCTTATTATGCCGATCGCGAGAAGCGCAATCCGCCGCAGTCGTGGACCGACGCGCTCCGTGCCGAATATCTGCGCAACGCCAACGCCGCCATCGCCCGCAACCGCACCCTGCTGCCCAAATTCTTCGGCGTCCTGCCGGAATATCGCATGGAAGTGGTGCGCGAGCCGTCGTTCAGCGAGGTCGCGGGCGGGGCCGCCCATGCGGCGGGGCCGAGCCGCGACGGCGCGCGGCCGGGCCGCGTCTATGTCCACCTGCTCGGCGACACCAGCGATCCCGCGCCCGACGCGACGATCGACCTGATGTGCCATGAGGGCGTCCCCGGCCATGTCATGCAGGGCGACATCCAGGTGCGCCAGAGCGCCGGGCCGAAGTTCCGCCAGTCCGCGCGCTACGTCGCGTTCGGCGAGGGCTGGGCGCTCTATGCCGAGGCATTGTGCAAGGAGATGGGCGCCTATCCCGATGTCGCGAGCGACTTCATGCGGCTGGAGGCGGAGCTGTTCCGCGCGGCGCGGCTGGTGGTGGATACCGGCATCCACGCCAAGGGCTGGACCGAGGATCAGGCCGTCGCTTACATGATCGCCTCGGGGCGCGCATCGCCCGATCAGGCCCGCTCAGAGGTCCGCCGCTACATCACGCTGCCGGGTCAGGCGACGGGCTACAAGATCGGCATGCTCAAGATCGTGGAATTGCGCCGCAAGGCGGAACGCGAGCTTGGCCCGAAGTTCGACATCAAGGCGTTCCACGACCTGCTGATCGGCTCCGGCTCGCTGCCGCTCTCGATCCTGGAACGGCAGGTCGATGCGTGGATCGCCGCGCATAAATGAGGGATCGCAGGCGCTCGTTTGCGTGACGGGGCGCCGCCCAGCGACGGAGAAATCCGCGTCACCGCGCTGGCCCGGAGTGTCGCGGCGGGCGTGGCTCAGCCCACGCCCGCGGTTCTTCCTTTTGTGCGGGAATGGCGCGCCCGGCAGGATTCGAACCTGCGGCCCCAAGCTTAGAAGGCTCGTGCTCTATCCAACTGAGCTACGGGCGCGCACGCGGATGCGCCTAGCGCGGATTGCGGGCGGGCGAAACTGGTTGCATCATCGCGATCATGGACGGGGACGAGGACCAGCCGCTGCGGGCGGTGGATGCGCAAGCGGTGGCCGGGGGCCATTTCCGCTATTTCGATTTCGTGATGGCGGCGTTCGTCACCATCCTGCTGCTGTCGAACGTGATCGGCGCGGGCAAGCGCGCGGTGATCGACCTGCCGGGAATCGGGCCGTGGCCGTTCGGCGCGGGGATCTTGTTCTTCCCGGTGAGCTATGTGCTCGGTGACGTGCTGACCGAGGTATATGGCTATGCCCGCGCGCGGCGCTGCATCTGGGCGGGCTTCGGCGCGATGATCTTCATGGTGTTCATGTCATGGGTGGTGGTCGCGCTGCCGCCGGACGCCGGCTGGACCGGGCAGGCCGCCTATGAAAGCGTGTTCGGGCAGGTGCCGCGCATCGTCGCGGCGTCGATCTGCGCCTTCTGGGCCGGCGAGTTCGCCAACAGCTTCGTCCTCGCCAAGATGAAGATCTGGACCGAGGGCAAATACCTCTGGACCCGCACGATCGGCAGCACCGTGGTGGGGCAGGGGGTGGACAGCCTGATCTTCTACCCGCTCGCCTTCTTCGGCGCGCCGGACTGGCCGGTCCATGCGATGCTGCTGGTGATGGTGAGCCAGTTCGTGCTCAAGGTATCGTGGGAGGTGCTGCTGACGCCGTTCACCTACGCGGTGGTCGGCTTCCTGAAACGGCGCGAGGGCGTGGACGTGTACGACCGCCACACCGATTTCACGCCGTTCCGGGCGAAGGTTTGAGCGAAGGGGAGAGGGGTTCCTCTCCCCCGCGCCGATCAGTCCACCAGTTCCAGCGCGACCGCCGTCGCCTCGCCGCCGCCGATGCACAACGACGCGACGCCCCGCCTGCCGCCGCGATTCTGGAGCGCGGCGATCAGCGTGGCGATGATCCGCGCGCCAGACGCGCCGATCGGATGGCCCAGCGCGGTCGCGCCGCCGTTGACGTTGACCCTGGCGTGATCCAGCCCGAGATCGTGCATCGCGATCATCGAGACGCAGGCGAACGCCTCGTTCACCTCGAACAGATCGACGTCGGCGGCCTTCCAGCCGGCCTTGTCCAGCACCTTGCGGATCGCGTCGACCGGCGCGGTGGTGAACTTCGCCGGCTGATGCGCATGGGCGGCGGTGGCGACGATGCGCGCGACCGGCTTCAGCCCCTTTTCGGCGGCGACGCTCTCGCGCGTCAGCACCAGCGCGGCCGCGCCGTCGGAGATCGACGAGGCGTTGGCGGCGGTGATCGTGCCGTCCTTGGCGAAGGCGGGCTTGAGGCTCGGGATCTTGGAGGGATCGCCCTTCAGCGGCTGCTCGTCCTTGTCGACCGTCTCGACGCCCTTGCGGCCCTTCACCTCCACCGCGACGATCTCGCGATCGAACGCGCCGGACTTCTGCGCCTCCTGCGCGCGGGTGAGCGAGGCGATGGCGTAATCGTCCTGTGCGGTGCGGGTGAATTGATATTCGCCGGCGGTCTCCTCCGCGAACACGCCCATCGCCTTGCCCGGCTCATAGGCGTCCTCCAGCCCGTCGAGGAACATATGATCCATCACCCGGTCATGCCCGAGCCGCGCGCCGGAACGGTGCTTCTGGAGCAGATAGGGGGCGTTGGTCATGCTCTCCATGCCGCCGGTGACGATGAGGTCGACCGTGCCGGCGGCAAGCGCCTCCGCGCCCATGATCGCCGCCTGCATACCCGAGCCGCACATCTTGTTGACCGTGGTCGCCTCGACCGATTGCGGCAGGCCGGCCTTGAGCGCCGCCTGGCGTGCCGGAGCCTGGCCGAGGCCGGCCGGAAGCACGCATCCCATGTAGATGCGCTCGACATCGGCGCCGTCCACCCCGGCGCGCTCGACAGCGGCCTTCACGGCGGTGGCGCCCAGTTCGGTCGCGGACGCGCCCGAAAGGCTGCCCTGAAACGACCCCATCGGGGTGCGGGCATAGGAAAGAATCACGACGGGATCGGTGGCCATTTCGCTGCTCCGTAAGTTTGAGCGCGATCTAGTCGGCGACGGCGCGCTTTTCAAACGATAGGAAAACGGAATGGAGATACTGATCCAGTCGCTGAAATGGGCCGCCTCGATCAGCGGGACGATCGCCGCCTTCATGGTGTCGCTGGACAGCGGACGGAAAGTGACCGGCTGGGGCTTCGTGATCTTCGTCGCCTCATCCGTGGCGTGGATCGCGGGCGCGGCATTGACCCGCGACTGGGCGCTGGGCACGCAGAATGTCGTGCTGTTCGGGATCAATCTGTTCGGCGTCTATCGTTATCTGGTGCGCAAGCGTGCCGTCTGAAGCGTGGTGGGCGCTGCTGCTGTTCGGCGCGGGGGCGATCGCCGGGAGCTTCCTCGCGACGATCGTCATCCGCTGGCCGGAAGGGCGCGGCGTGACGCGCGGCCGATCCGCGTGCGATTCCTGCGGGCGCCGGCTGGGCGGGGCCGAACTGGTGCCGCTGCTGAGCGCGCTGGCGTTGCGCGGGCGCTGCCGCGCGTGCGGCGCGGCGATCGATCGGCGGCACTGGCAGATCGAGCTGGGGTGCGCGCTGATCGGCGCGCTGGCGGGCTATGTCGCGCCGGGAGCCGCCGGAGTGGCGGGGGCGCTGTTCGGCTGGCTGCTGCTGACGCTCGCCGCGCTCGATGTCGCGGCATTGTGGCTGCCGGACGCGCTGACCGGCGCGCTGGCGCTGGCCGGCGTCGCGGCGGGGGCGCTGAGCATCTTCCCGTCACTGGAAGAACGGCTGCTCGGCGGCGTCGCGGGTTTCGCGAGCCTGTGGACGATCGCGACTCTCTACCGGCTGGTCAGGAAGCGCGAGGGGCTGGGCGGCGGCGACCCGAAGCTGCTCGGCGCGATCGGGCTGTGGCTCGGCTGGCGGCTGCTGCCCGCCGTGGTGGTGCTCGCCGCATTGGTCGGACTGGGGCTGGCGCTGTTCGAGCGGCTGCGCGGACGGCCGCTCGCCAGCGACGCGCGGCTGCCGTTCGGCGCGTTCCTCGCCGTCGCGGCTTATCCGGCGTGGCTGATGATGATAGGGATGGCGGCATGATCGCGCTCCTCCTCGCGCTGCTTGCCGACCCGCCCGCTCCGCCGCAGCCGGCATCGATCGACGGCCTGCCGATCGGCGCGCTGGCCGCGCAGTCGCTCCCCGCGCGCGGCTGCGCCGCCTATCTGTTCTCCACCGGCGCGACGCGCACGCTCGCCGCGATGGCGACGGCGGACCCCGGCAGCATCCGGCTCGTGCTGGATGGCGCGGTGGCGGATTATCCGCGCGTCGGGCAGAGCGGGACGGCCAATCTCGGCTTCGCGCCGGTCAGCGAATACCGGCTGGGCGACGTGACGGTGCGGCTGGAGATGGCCGTTTCCCGGCGCGCCGACCTTGCGGACGGCGCATTGATCTCTTCGGCGATGCTGAGGATCGACCGGGGCGCGAAGGATGGTATCATCATGCCGCTCGGCGGCCTGATCGGCTGCGCGAAAAAATAGCAGGAGGGGCAGGAAATGCAGGAGATACTGGCGGCGCAGCGCGAGAGCTTCATGGCGGCGCTGCCCGAGCCGCTTGCGTTGCGCAAGGACCGGCTGAAGCGCGCGGCGGCGATGATCCGCGATTCCGCGCAACGCTTCTGCGACGCGCTGTCGGAGGATTTCGGGCATCGCAGCGCCGATCAGACGATGGTGACGGATATCGCCGGATCGATCGGCCCGATCAATCACGCGATCAAGCACCTCGACCGCTGGGTGCGGCGCGATCGGCGTTCGGTGCAATTCCCGCTCGGCCTGCTCGGCGCAAGGGCGTGGGTGGAATATCAGCCGAAGGGCGTGATCGGCGTGATCGCGCCGTGGAATTTCCCGGTGAACCTGGTGATGGCGCCGCTTGCCGGCGTGTTCGCGGCGGGCAATCGCGCGATGGTCAAGACCAGCGAATTCACCCCCGCGACGGCGGCGCTGTTCGAGGAGATCGTCGGGAAATATTTCGACCGCACCGAACTGGTGTTCGTCTCCGGCGGGCCGGAGGTGGGCAAGGCCTTCGCCGAATTGCCGTTCGATCACCTGCTGTTCACCGGCGCGACCGGCATCGGCCGGCATATCCTCCACGCGGCGGCGGACAATCTGACGCCGGTGACGCTGGAACTGGGCGGCAAATCGCCGGTGATCGTCGGCAAGGGCGCCGATCTGGCGCAGGTCGGGCAGCGGGTGGCGCTGGGCAAGATGCTCAACGCCGGGCAGATCTGCCTCGCGCCCGATTACGTGCTGGTGCCGTCGGAGCGGGAAGGGGAACTGGTCGACAGCCTGAAAAATGCCGCGACCGCGATGTATCCGACGCTGCTGTCCAATCCGGACTATACCAGCGTGGTCAACGACCGGCATTTCCAGCGGCTCAACGCCTGGATCGACGACGCCCGCGCGAAAGGCGCGACGGTGGAGGTGGTCAATCCGGCTGGCGAGGATTTCAGCAGCACCAATTCGCGCAAGATGCCGCTGCATATCGTCCGCGACGTGACCGACGACATGACGCTGATGCAGGAGGAGATATTCGGTCCCGTCCTGCCGGTGCGGCGCTATGACGGGATCGAGGGCGCGATCGGCGAGGTCAACCGCCGTGACCGGCCGCTCGGCCTGTATTATTTCGGCCCCGACGCGACGGAGCGCCGCCGCGTGCTCGATCGCACCATCTCCGGCGGGGTGACGCTGGACGATGTGGTGTTCCATGTCTCGATGGAGGACCTGCCGTTCGGCGGGGTCGGGCCGTCCGGCATGGGCGCCTATCACGGCCGCGACGGCTTCGTGACGTTCAGCCATCCGAAGGCCGTCTACAAGCAGGCGCGAGTCGATGTGGCGAAGCTGGCGGGGCTGAAGCCACCCTATGGCGCGGCGACTCGCAAGAACGCGGCGCGACAGATCGGCTGAACTGAAAAGGGCGCCCCGTCCGGGGCGCCCTGCCTGGCTCAATGCGCCAGCGCGATTTCCTCTTTCACGCGCAATTTCTGTTTCTTGAGGTCCGCCACCAGGAACGTATCGGGCATCGGGCGATGCTCCTCCTCGGCAATGCGCCGGTCCAGAACCGCATGTTTGGCCTCAAGAGCCGAAAGATGCGCAGTCTGCATGACAGGAACCTCCTTGGTCAGATTGACGGGAATGGGGAGTAGAACACCGATCGCGGGAAAAGTCGCCATCGAAATTGCCCGGTTTCGATCGGGAGCGCCATCGGCGGGACATTGCGCGCGCGACACGAGAAATTGTCCCCCACGCGCGCGCCGCTTCTGCTAGGGAGGATGACGGAGGGCGAGCGGGTGGACGACCATGAACTGACGGTGCGGCTGAACGCGTTGCGGATCGAGCATCGCGATCTCGACGCGGCGATCGTCGCGCTGGGCGGCGCCGGCACGGTCGATCAGCTCCAGATGGCCCGCCTCAAGAAGCGCAAATTGCGGTTGCGCGACGAGATCGCCGCGCTGGAGGATCAACTGATCCCCGACATCATCGCCTGACGGCGACCCGCCTGTTTCTGTTCGGGACCGGTTCCGGCGGATTTCGGGCGTGCTGGCCGTGGCGAAAAAGCGCAAAACCTGTCACCCCTTCGCGATGGGGCGCGGACATTATGATTCGGCGGTGCATCGCCGGCTGATCGACGGACTTTATACCGAGGCGATGCTCCTCGCCGACGAGGCGCGCAGCTATTTCGACGAGGGCGGACGGGTCGAGCGCGAGGCGCTGCCGCCGATGATGCGCGTCAGCTTCTCGTGCGAATCGCTGAAGGTGACGACGCGGCTGATGCACGTCATCGCCTGGCTGCTCACCCAGCGCGCGATCCAGCAGGGCGAGCTTGCCGCGCGCGATGCGCTCGATCCCTCGCGGCGACTGGGCGCGGCGCCGGATACCGATGGGGAATTGCTGCGCGGGCTTCCCGAGCAGGCACGGCAGATGATCGCGTCCAGCATCGACCTGCACCGGCGCGTCGCCCGTCTGGATGCGGCGCAGGTCGCCGGCCTGCCGGACGAAAGCCCCGCGCGGCAGATGCTCGACCGGCTGTCGCTGGTCTTCTGAGCTATTTTGCCGGCGGCTGGGGGACAGGTGAATAAAGGTTAACTCGACTCCGGCCCGAACGTTCGGGATGCTCGCGGACGTGATCCATTCCGATCACGAGGAGTGCAGAGTCATGGGCATCACCAATTTCATCGAGGAGGCCGCGGGGGCCTTTGCCGCGGACAAGGCGCTTGAGGCTGTCGATCCCGATGCCGGCGTGCTCGCCAAGGCAGCGGCGGCGGTTGCGGGCTTCGAAGGCGTCGGCAAGATCAAGGAAATGCTGAGCGGCGACGGCGATGGCAGCGCCGATGCGGATACCGCGACGCCGGACGACGACGCGCAAAGCTGACCGATCGGGCAGGGGGCGGTCCATTTCCGCTCCCTGCGTCCTTCGCTTAAACGGCCAGCCGCGCCCGCGCCGCGCGATATTCGCGTTCCAGCCGGTCGACGCGATCGGCGACCGGCTCGATCCGGCTCACCGCGCCGATGCCCTGGCCCGAGCCCCAGATATCGCGCCACGCCTTCGCCTTCGCGCCGTTGCTCTGGCCGAAGTTCATCGTCTTGTAGTCGCCCTCGGGCAGATTGTCCGGGTCCAGCCCGGCGGCGGTGATCGAGCCGCGCAGATAGTTGCCGTGCACCCCGGTGAACAGGTTCGAATAGACGATATCCGCGGCGCGGCTCTCGACGATGCCCTGCTTGTAGCGTTCGTCGGCATTGGCCTCGACCGTGGCGATGAACGGCGAGCCGATATAGGCGAAGTCCGCCCCCATCGCCTGCGCCGCCAGCACCGCGTCGCCGGTCGCGATCGAGCCGGACAGCGCCACCGGCCCGTCGAACCATTGGCGAATCTCGCCGACGATCGCGAAGGGGGAGAGGCGGCCGGCATGACCGCCGGCGCCGGCGGCGACCGGGATCAGCCCGTCCGCGCCCTTCTCGATCGCCTTGCGCGCGAAACGGTCGTCGATCACGTCGTGGAAGGTGATGCCGCCCCAATTGTGGACGGCCTGGTTCAATTCCTCGCGTGCGCCGAGCGAGGTGATGGTGATCGGCACCTGCCATTTCTCGCACACCGCGAGATCGGCCTCTAGCCGGTCGTTCGACTTGTGGACGATCTGGTTGACCGCGAAGGGCGCCGCGGGCCGGTCGGGATGCGCGCGATTATGCGCCGCCAGTTCCTCGGTGATGCGATGGAGCCATTCGTCGAGCAACCCCTGCGGCCGTGCGTTGAGCGCCGGGAAGGAGCCGACGATCCCCGCCTTGCATTGCGCGATCACCAGATCCGGGCCGGAAATGATGAACAGGGGCGAGCCGATGATCGGCAGGCGCAGGCGGGAAAGAATGGTCGGGACCGTCATAACCGGCGTTATGTCAACGCCGTTACCATCTGTCCACCGGCTGCTTCACGCGGGATCGATGCGCTTGAGTTCCGTCATCGCCTCACGCGATTTGCCGACGTAGCTTTGCGCGGAGAGCTTGAGGAAGGCGACGGTCTTCTCGTCCAGCTTGCGCACCGCCCGGGCCGGCGAACCGACGATCAGGCTGCCCGGTTCGAAGGTCTTGCCCTCCGTCACCAGCGCGCCCGCGCCGACGATGCAATCCTCCGGGATCACCGCATGGTTGAGCACGATCGCGCCCATGCCGATCAGCGCGCGGTCCCCCACGGTGCAGCCGTGCAGGATCGCGTGATGGCCCACGGTGCAATCCTCTCCCACGGTGCAGGGCGCGCCGGGATCGGAATGGAGCATCGCGCCGTCCTGGATGTTGCTGCGCGCGCCGACGGCGATCGTGGTGTTGTCCGCGCGAATCACCGCGCCGAACCAGACGCTCGCTTCCTCCGCCAGCACGACGTCGCCGATCAGGTCGGCGCTGGGCGCGGCCCAGGCGGTGGCGTGGCAAGTCGGCCGTTTTCCGTGGAATTCGTAGAGCGGCATCTTCCCTCCTTCTGTGCCACGACAGGACAGTGCCCGCGTTAACGCTCTTTAGGCATGGCGGAAATCGTAAACGGAAGATTAACTCTCCGTCATGAAACGACCGCTCGTCCTGACCAACGAGGCCGCAGGCCATCCGTTTCGCCGCTCGCTGCCGCCGCCACCTGCGGCTGGCAAGCGAGACGACGACCATGACCTGAAGCTGTTCGTGCTGAGCTTCACCGCCTTCTTCATCTGTTTCTGGACTTTTCTGCTATAGCGCGATGCCGCCGCTACAGGCCGGAACAGAAGGAGGAGGGGTTCGATGGAGCAGATTCTTGCCGCCTGGCGGCCACGGATGTTGAGCATCCTCAGGATCATGGCGGCGCTGCTGTTCATGGAACACGGGCTGATGAAGCTGTTCGCCTTCCCGCTGCCGCAGCCGGGCGTGCCCAATCCGCTGCCGACGATCCTGCTGGTCGCGGCGGTGATCGAGGTGGTCGGCGGCACGCTGCTAGCGCTCGGCCTGTTCACCCGGCTCGCCGCCTTCATCTGCGCCGGGCAGATGGCGGTCGCCTATTTCACCGCGCATATGCCGCAGGGCTTCTGGCCCGGCGGGAACGGCGGGGATGCGGCGATCCTGTTCTGCTTCATCTTCCTCTATCTCGTCTTCGCCGGGCCGGGGAGCTGGAGCATCGACGCGGCCCGCGGCCGCCGAAGCTAGCGTTTCTTCGTTGCGCGCGGGCGATAGGCGATCGATGCCGTGCCATAGGCCTGCACCGGCATGAACAGGCCCTGGCCGGTCGGCACGACGCGGCCATGCGTCACCTCCCCGATATCCGCGCGCAGCACGAAATCGCCCTGCCGCCGCTCGGCGATCGCGGCGCGTGCGGAGCGCAGCACCTTGGCATAATCGTTGGCGAAATCCTGCGTCAGCGAGCGGCGGATCGCCTCCACCACATCCGGCGTCTGGAATAGCTGGATCAGCAGGTTCACCGTCTCGCGATTGGTATCGGCGGCGACGCGCAGGTCGCGGATCTCGACCAGTTCCGAATTGGCGTCGTTATAGGGCATGCCGGTCAGCCAGACGCGGCCGCGCGTGTGGTCGATCAGGCCCGATTTCAACTTCGCATCGACCGTGATGCCCACCGCGAGCCGTCCTCCGGTCGTGGCATAGATGGTGACGTCGCTGAACTTCGCATCGACCGGCCCGGCCTGTGGAATGGTGATCCCGCGCGCGGCGAGCTTGGCGAGCGCGCGGGTCAGCACCGGCTCGAGCTGCGCGTAATCGGCCAGCACCGGGATCTGGAAGGCGAGCTTCGGCTGCTTCACCTGCCGGGCGAGATCGGGAAGCGGCGCCGGCGTCGGATCGGTGGGGCGATCCCCGACGAAGGTCTGCGTCAACGCCTCCGCCGTAGCGGTAAGCTCCAGGTTGCGGCCCTGCACCCGATAGCCGGCGAAGCCGATGCGGGTCGGCACGATGCGCAGCCATACCGGGGGATTCTCGCGATTCAGCAGCAGCGTGGCGAAGCCCTGCCGCCATGCCTCGGCCGCCTCCTTGCGGGCATCGAGCGCGCGGAGTTGCTTCGGCAGGTCGCGCTCCAGCTTCCTCACTACATCCGCGAGCTTGCCGTCTGCCTTGTCGACGAAGGTGATGCGCTTGCCGAGCAGGGTGACGCCGGGGGGCGTCGTCCAGTCATAGTCGATCGAGACTTTCGCGGTGGGCGTCCAATCCGGCCTGATGTCCAGCCGGACATTCCCGTGGACGGTCGCGGCGCCGGTCGCCGTCTCGCGGCGGATCAGGCCGCCGATATCTTCCGCGCTGATCGTCGCGTTGACCGGCAGCGTCAGCCGCAGCGTCTTGCCGCTGCCCGCCAGCGAGACGCGCCCGCGCCGCACCGTGCCGACGATGCGGCAGCGCAGGTCCGGCGTGACCTTCACGCGCTTGCCGAACAGCTTGAGCCGCTGTGCCGGGACACAGCGATCCTCGACGCGATCGATCGACCACAAGGTGAGCGGCATCTCGCGATTGATCGAACGCTCCAGATCGCTCAGCCGCGCGGTGATCGGCACGACGATCGAGGAAGTGGCTTCCGGCAGTTGCACCGGCGTTTCGAGGCGTGGCGGCGGCTGTTGCGGCGGCTTGCGGTGACAGCCGGCGAGCGCGACCGCGGCCAGCATCGCGAGGCACGGAATCAGCCTGTCGTGCGAAGCAGCGCGCGCCGTCATATGCCGCGCATCGTGCCGCATGGCGGGCGGCCAGTCGATAGCGGCGCGTGATTTTCCCCCATGATCGGCACGGAGGGGACAAACGGTGGCGTGGCGCGACGGTTCCCGCGCCCGGTTGCCGACCGGGGCGGCACCGCCTATCTCGGGAGGCATGGCAAGCGTCCTTTCCGATATCGCGCTCACACCCGCCGCCGCCGCCCGCGTCGCGGCGATCGCGGCGAAACAGGGCAAGCCCGCGATCCTGCGGCTGGCGGTGGAGGGTGGCGGCTGCTCCGGCTTCCAGTATCGCTTCGGTTTCGCCGATGCCCCGGAGGCCGGGGACACGATCGCCGAGACCGACGGCGTGAAGCTGGTGGTCGATGACGTCAGCCTCGATCTCGTGCGCGGCGCGTCGGTCGATTATGTCGAATCGCTCGGCGGGGCGGCGTTCAAGGTCGATAACCCCAATGCCGCGTCCGGCTGCGGCTGCGGCACCAGCTTCTCGGTCTGAGCGCGCGCGTGAAGATCGTCAGCTATAATGTGAACGGCATCAAGGCGCGCCTGCCGCGCCTGATCGAATATCTCGCCGAGCAGCAGCCCGATATCGTCTGTCTTCAGGAACTGAAGTCGAGCGACGACACCTTCCCGGAGGCCGATATCCGCGCCGCCGGTTATGGCGCGGTGTGGCACGGGCAGAAGGGGTTCAACGGCGTCGCCGTGCTGGCGCGCGGGGCCGATCCGGTCGAGCGCCAGCGCGGGCTGGAGGGCGACCCGGACGATGCGCAC
This sequence comes from Sphingomonas sp. 67-36, assembly GCA_001897375.1. Taxonomy (GTDB): domain Bacteria; phylum Pseudomonadota; class Alphaproteobacteria; order Sphingomonadales; family Sphingomonadaceae; genus Sphingomonas. The sequence continues at coordinate 66,165 of MKSU01000032.1, forward strand.
AGCCGCTATCTCGAATGCGAGGTGGACGGGCTGGTGATCGCCTCGATCTATCTGCCCAACGGCAATCCGCAACCGGGGCCGAAGTTCGATTACAAGCTGCGCTGGATGGAGCGGCTGGCGGATCGCGCCCGCGCGCTGCTGGCGGAGGAAGTGCCGGCGGTGCTGGCGGGCGATTACAACGTCATCCCGAACGACGACGACACCTTCTCGGTCCGCGCGATGGCCGATGACGCGCTGATGCAGCCGGAGAGCCGCGCGGCTTATCGCGCCCTGGTCGCGCAGGGCTGGACCGATGCGCTGCGCACCCGCCATCCGCAGGGGCGGGTGTGGACCTTCTGGGATTATCAGGCGGGCGCGTGGCAGCGCGACGCGGGCTTCCGCATCGACCATCTGCTGCTCAGCCCCGCCGTCGCCGACCGGCTGGTGGAAGCGGGCGTCGATCGCGACTATCGCGGGCGCGAAAAGGCCAGCGATCACGCGCCGACCTGGGTGCAAATCAAATAGATTTCAGTCGCAGGCGAGGTGCAGCTTCTGCGCCAGCCACGCGGAGACGAAGCACATCGCCACCACCGCCAGCAACAGGTCGTTGGGGGTGACGCCCCACCACGTCAGGCCCGCCACCAGCACCGATCCGATCGTCATCGCCCCGGCGTTGACGACATTGTTGGCCGCCACCGTCCGCGCGGTCTGGTCCTTCGGCACGGTGGTGGTGAGGAAGGCATAGAGCGGCACCACGAACATGCCGCCGAACACCGCCACGCCGACCAGCGACAGCAGCACGAACGCCGCGCCGGGCACATGGATGAAATCCGCGATGCCGTAGAGCGTGCCGGCCGGCGCCGGGGTCCAGTGCCGCACCGCGAACCAGAAGGCGAGCACCGTCCCGGCCATCGCGATCACCGAGGCGGGGGAGAACCGGGCGGAGATATGCCCGCGCAGCATCAGGTTGATCACCACCGATCCGATCGCCACGCCGATCGAGAAGATCGCAAGCACGAGGCTCGCCACGCTGGCGTCGGCGGTCAGCACGTTCTTCACCAGCGGGGGGAAGATCACCACCAGCACCGATCCGATCGTCCAGAAGAAGCTGATCGCGCAGATCGCGAGGAACAGGCGCGGGATGTGCATCGTGCCGTTGATGAGCCGCCACGAGGCGCGGAACGGGTTGAGATCAAGCGCCAGCGGCGGGCCGAGGCGCGGGGCGGGGGGCACCTGCCGCGCGGTGAGATAGCCGGCCAGCGCCACCGCGAAGGTGAGCAGCGCCACCAGCGCCACCGAGCGATAGATGAACCCGGCGAGGATCGTGCCCAGCAGGATCGAGAGATAGGTGCCCGCCTCGACCAGCCCGGTGCCGCCGAGCACGTCGTCCTCGTCCAGATGCTGCGGCAGGATGGCGTATTTGATCGGGCCGAAAAAGGTGGAGTGGACGCCCAGCCCGGTGACGGCGGCGAGCATCAGCACCACCGGGATGGTCGGCACGCCCGCGCGCGCGAGCAACAGCCCGCCGCTCCCCAACGCCATGATGCCGAACTCCGCGATCTTCACATAGCGGATGATCCGCGCCTTGTCGGTGGTGTCGGCGATCTGCCCGGCCAGCGCCGAGAGCAGGAAGAAGGGCAGGATGAACAGCCCCGCCGCCAGCGCGTTGAAGAAGCTCTCCTGACGCGGATCGGCGAAGATCTCGTAGGTGGCGAACAGCACCATCGCCGTCTTGAACAGATTGTCGTTGAACGCGCCCAGGAACTGCGTGGAGAAAAGCGGCAGGAAACGTCGACGCTTGAGAAGCCCGAGGGCGTTGATCATGGTGGGAAGCAGCCCGGATATGGCGGATTGCGGCGAGGCATAGCGCAGCGCGGCGGCGGACGCCAACCGCTAAACGCGGCCGCCGATGGCCCACGCGTGCGTCCGACACAGGCGGGCGAAGCGGGCGGGCGATGCAAGCCGGCGTTGTCCTGATCGCTTTTGCTCCCTAAGTCTCGTTGCGATGCTGACCGTGCCGAACCTGCTTACCCTGTCGCGGATCGTCGCGGTGCCGTTGCTTGTCGCCTGTCTGTGGTGGCCGGCGTGGACGGCGGGTTACTGGTTCGCCTTCGCGCTTTACTGCCTGATGGGCATCACCGACTATTTCGACGGCTACCTCGCCCGCGCGCAGGGCGCGGTTTCCAGGCTCGGCATCTTCCTCGATCCGATCGCGGACAAGATCATGGTCGCTGCGGTGATCGTGATGCTGGTCGCGACGCGCGACATCGAGGGCGTCCACCTGATCGCCGCGATCATCATCCTGCTGCGCGAGATCGCGGTTTCCGGGTTGCGCGAGTTTCTCGCCCAGCTTCAGGTTTCCGTGCCCGTCTCGCGGCTGGCGAAGTGGAAGACGACGCTGCAACTCGTCGCGCTCGGTGCGTTGATCCTCGCCGGGGCGCTGCCGGGCGAGCCGTGGGTGAAGCTGGTCGGCCTCGTCTCGCTGTGGGGCGCGGCGGCGCTGACGGTCGTCACCGGCTGGGATTATCTGCGCGTCGGCCTGAAGCACATGGATTGATGCGCGTTCTGTATTTCGCCTGGGTCCGCGAACGCATCGGCACGGGCGAGGAGCAGGTCGATCCCCCCGCCGGCACCGCCACCGTCGCCGCGCTGGTCGACTGGCTGGCCGGACGCGGCGAGGGCCATGCCGCCGCCTTCGCCGATCGCACGCGGTTGCGCGCGGCTGTGGACCAGGTGTTCGTGTCGCTCGACGCGCCGATCGCCGGCGCGCGCGAGGTGGCCTTGTTCCCGCCGGTGACCGGCGGATGATTCGCGTCCGCGTCTCGCCCGAGCCGATCGACCTTGCCGCCGAGCACGCGCGCGTCGAGCGGGGCGGGGCGGTCGCGACCTTCACCGGGCTGGTCCGCGCCGACGACGGGGTCGAGGAACTGACGCTCGAACATTATCCCGGCGCGACAGAGGCGGCGCTGGAGCGGCTGGCGGAGGAAGCGACCGCGCGCTGGTCGCTGGCGGCGGCGACGATCGTCCACCGTGTCGGCGCGATGCGGCCGGGTGAGCGGATCGTGTTCGTCGCCGCCTGCGCCCCGCATCGCGCGGCTGCGCTGGAGGCCTGCGCCTTCCTGATCGACCGGCTCAAGATCGATGCGCCTTTCTGGAAGCGCGAGCGGCGCGGGACGGAAGCGCGCTGGGTAGAGCAGCGCGACGGGGATCGCGGCGCGGCGGCACGGTGGGATTGACTGCCGGCGGGAGCTATCCCGCCTCGGCCAGCACTTCCGCAAGCAGCAGGAAATCGCGCTCGCGCGGCGACGCGCGGCGCCATGCCAGTGCGATCGTGCGCAGCGGATGCTCGCCGGCGAGCGGACGGGCGCGGATCGCGGTGTGGTCGAGGATGCCCGCCTTCAGCGCCATCTCCGGCAGCATCGTCACGCCCAGCCCGTTGTCGACCATCTGCACGATCGTGTGCAGCGAGGTGCCGAGCATCTGCGCCTCGGCGCGCAACTCCGGGCGGTTGCATGCGGCGAGGGCGTGTTCCTTCAGGCAATGCCCGTCCTCGAGCAGCAGCAGCCGCGTCTCGTCGATCTCGTTGGCGGAGACCGGCGCGGTCCCTGCGCTCATCTCACCCTCCGGGAAAGCGACGAACAACCGGTCGTCGAACAACGGCTGGGTCGCGACCTCGCCGCAAGCATAGGGCAGCGCGAGCAGCACGCAGTCGGCTCGCCCGTTGTGAAGCGAATCGCATGCCGCCGCGCTCGGCTCCTCGCGCAGGAACAGCTTGAGATCGGGATAGTCCGCGCGCAACCGGGGCAGGATGCGCGGCAGCAGGAAGGGTGCGATCGTCGGGATCACGCTCATCCGCATCTCGCCGGACAGCGGCCGCCCGGCGGCGCGGGCCATATCGCCAAGCTCCTCCGCCTCGCGCAGCACCTTGCGCGCCTTGCCCGCGATCCGCTCGCCCAGCGGGGTGAAGCGCACCACGCGCCGCGTGCGCTCGACCAGCGTCACGCCGATCAGCATCTCCAGTTCGCGGATGCCCGCCGACAGGGTGGATTGGGTGACGTAGCAGCTTTCCGCCGCGCGACCGAAATGGCCATGGTCCTTGAGCGCGATCAAATACTGAAGCTGCTTCAACGTGGGAAGATAGGTTTGCGCCACTGATCGTCTCCGTCGATCTGTTAATATGGAATAGCCTGTTGGATCGATCAGGGGAACGCCTATATCGACGCCCTCGACAAGCCGAATCGCCATATCGGGCGAAACGCGGCTGAGGATTTTCAACCAGGAGATCAGAATAAAATGCTGACCATCGGCGATACCTTCCCCGCCATCACCGTTCCCGTCCAGCAGGGCACCAATGCGCTGCCGGCGGGCGAGACGCTCGACCTCACCACCGCCTTTCCGGGCAAGTGGAAGGTGCTGTTCTACTGGCCGAAGGACTTCACCTTCGTCTGCCCGACCGAGATCGTCGGCTACAGCCAGCTCAACGGCGACTTCGCGGATCGCGACGCGGTGCTGATCGGCGCCTCGACCGACACCGCCCACGTCCACCTCGCCTGGCGCAAGTCCGACCCCGATCTCGCGGCGGCCGACTTCCCGTGGATCGCCGACAACGGCGCGAAGCTGGCCGAGGCGCTCGGCATCCTCGATAAGAACGAGCATGTCGCGTATCGCGCCACCTTCATCGTCGATCCGGACAATGTGATCCAGGCGGTGCAGGTCAACGGCCTGAACGTCGGCCGCAACCCGGCGGAGACGCTGCGCGTGCTCGACGCGCTCCAGACGGACGAGCTGTGCCCGTGCAACTGGAACAAGGGCGACGACGTCCTGCAGGTCGCGGCGTAAGCCTCCCGATCCGCGAGGAAGGGGGCGCGGGACCGGCCGGTTTCGCGCCCCCTTTTTCATGCCCCCATTTTTCACGCCATCGCCAAGGAGACACTAGCCATGTCGCTCAAGGATTTCGCGGGCACGCTGCCCGATTTCGCCAAGGACATCCGCCTCAACGTCGGCTCGCTGCTCAACGAGGCGGTGCTGAACGACCAGCGCAAATACGGCACGCTGCTCGCCTGCGCGCACGGCACCGGCCACAAGCCGCTGGTGGACGTGACCGAGGCGGAAGTGGCCGACAAGCTCTCGCCCGAGGCCGCCAATGCGGCGCGCGCCGCGGCGGCGGTGATGGCGATGAATAACGTCTATTATCGCTTCACGCACCTCGCGGGGAACGAGGAATATTCCAGGATGCCGGCCAAGCTGCGCATGAACGTGATCGGCGCGCCGGGGATCGACAAGGTCGATTTCGAGCTGTTCAGCCTCGCCGTCAGCGCGATGAATGGCTGTGGCCGCTGCATCGACGCGCATGAGCAGGTGTTGAAGAACGGCGGCGTCACCGCCGAGGTGATCCAGACCGCGGTGCGCATCGGCGCGGTGATGAAGGCGGTCGCCACCGTCCACGCCGCGACGGCGTGATGCCCCGATCCGGCCGGTTTCCGCGCGAAGCCGGCCGGATCGCCGCTATCGGATCGCGTGAAGGACGCCATAGGCGCTGGTGAGCGTCAGCACGATGCCGACCAGCACGAGCATCGCGCGCGTCGGGATGCGCTTCGCCATCACCGCGCCGAGCGGCGCGGCGGCGATCCCGCCGATCAGCAGGCCGATCGTCGCCGTCGCGAAATCGTGGAACCCCAGTTCGCTGATGAAGGTCGCGGAGACGGCGAGGGTCAGGAAGAACTCCACCGCATTGACGGTGCCGACCACGCGGCGCGGTTCGACGCCCTGCACGAGCAGGTTCGACGTCACTACCGGGCCCCATCCGCCTCCGCCGGCCGCATCGAGGAAACCGCCGACCAGCCCCAGCGGTTCGACCACCTTCGGCCGCGCGGCGCGGTGCCGATGCGTCGCGGCGCGCGCCAGCAGATAGACGCCGACCAGCACGAGATAGCCGAGCACGAACGGCTTCACCACGCTCGCGTCGATGTTGCTCAGCAGCCAGGCTCCGGTCACTCCGCCGATCAGGCCGGGCACGAGCAGCCGGACGAACAGCCGCCGGTCGATATTGCCATGGAGCAGGTGGCTGATTCCCGAGACGGCGGTGGTGAAGGTCTCGACGATATGGATGTTGGCCGATGCGCGCGCCGGCGCCATGCCCATCACCGCCACCAGCAGGGTATTGCAGATGATGCCGAACGCCATGCCCAGCGCGCCGTCGACGATCTGCGCGGCGAAGCCGACGAGGATGAAGGGCAACAGCGCGTCGGCGCCGGCAAGCGCAAGGTCCAAACGATGATCTCCCGTCCGGCCGCGATGATGTGAGGGCGGCCTGTCAAAGGCAAACCCCGCCGGTCGCCGCTTGGTTGCGAACGGCGATGCGCGTCGCCTGCTGGAAATCGTGCTGGCGAACGCCTAAATGCGAGTGCTTCTAGGGGAAGACACGCCATGGCCGGATTGACGGCATATCTCGATTCGATCCGGGCGCGCGATCCGGCGCCCCATTCGCGGCTTGAAATCCTGCTCTATCCCGGTGTCTGGGCGCTGGCGTGGCACCGCGTCGCGCATCGGCTCTACAAGTCGCGGTTTTATTTCCTCGCGCGAGTGGTGAACCATCTCTCGCGTTTCCTGACCGCGATCGACATCCATCCCGGCGCGACGATCGGACGCAATTTCTTCATCGACCACGGCTTCGTCGTGATCGGGGAGACGGCGGAGATCGGCGACAATGTGACGATCTACCAATGCGTCACCCTGGGCGGCACGAGCCCGGACAATGGCATCGCGGGCAAGCGCCATCCGACCTTGCTCGACGGCGCGATCATCGGATCGGGCGCGCAGGTGCTCGGCCCGATCACCGTGGGGCCGGGTGCGCGGGTCGGCGCGAACGCGGTGGTGACGCGGGATGTGCCAGCGGGCGCGGTGATGGTCGGCATCCCGGCGCGCGCCACGATGGTTGAGGGCGGGCAGGCGAACGAGCCGAAGTTCGTGCCCTATGGCACGCCGTGCAGCGAGATGTTCGACCCCGCGACGCAGAAGGTGGAATTGTTGCGCTGCGAGCTTGAGACGATGCGCCGCCGGCTCGACGCGCTGATGGAGGAACAGGCCGGCTCCGATCGCGCGGCGACCCGCGCCTGATGGGGGTCGTCACCCCGTTCCCGCTGGCGCCGGGGCAGGGGCGTCCCGGCCAGATCGGGTTCGACCGGCCGGAACTGATGCGCATCCTCGATCTCTATGGGCGAATGGTCGCCGCCGGGCATTGGCGCGATTATGCGATCGATCTCGGGCGCGAGGCGGCGGTCTTCGCCGCCTTCCGCCGTGCGGCGGAGCGCCCGGAATACCGCATCGAGAAACGCCCGGCGCTGCGTAGCCGGCAGGGGATGTGGGCGCTCGTCAATGAAGCCGGCGCGGTGCTGAAGCGCGGGCATGAGCTTGGCCCGGTGCTCGCCCCGGTCGAGCGGCGATTGATGAAGCTGGTCGAGGGGTGAGGAGCGAAGCCCCTCCCACACAAGGGGAGGGGCCTGCGGGCAGGATCAGCCGCCGGTGAGCTTCTGGCCGATCAGCATCGACTGCGCCGCGCCGGAGTCGGGCACGATCTCGCCCTTGCGGTCGGTGATCTCAGCCCAGTGCTTCTGCACGCCTTCGGGCGACAGGTCGTCGCCGGTAAGCAACACGCCCTGCGTCAGCGTGACATAGCTCGCCTGCACCACGCCCGCGCCCGCGCCGAGGATCTGGTTGCTCGGCGCATCCTCGCTGACGAGGAACAGCGCGGCCGGCACCACCTTGTCGGGGGAGAAGGCCTTGAACGCCTCGGCCGGGAACAGGTCCTCGGTCATGCGCGTGCCGGCGACCGGGGCGATCGTGTTGACCTTGATGTTGTTCTTCGCGCCCTCGAGATAGAGCGTCTTGGTAAGTCCGGCGAGGCCGAGCTTCGCCGCGCCGTAATTCGCCTGGCCGAAATTGCCGAACAGGCCGGTGGAGGAGGCGGTCATCAGCACGCGGCCGTAATTCTGCTCGCGGAACGTCTCCCAGCACGCCTTGGTGGCGTAGGCGGAGCCGATCAGGTGGACCTTGACGACGAACTCGAAGTCGGCCGGCTCCATCTTGGCGAAGGTCTTGTCGCGCAGCACGCCGGCATTGTTGATGAGGACATGGACGCCGCCCCACTTCTCCTTGGCGCGGGCGACCATCTCGACCATCTGGTCATATTCGGTGACGCTGTGGCCGTTGGCCATCGCGGCGCCGCCGGCGGCCTCGATCTCCTCGACCACCTTCAGCGCGGCGTCCGACGCGCCGGTGCCGGTGCGGTCGCCGCCGAGATCGTTCACGACGACCTTCGCCCCACGGCGGGCAAGCTCCAGCGCATATTCGCGCCCCAGGCCGCCGCCGGCGCCGGTGACGATCGCTACCTTGTCGTCGAAACGGATGGACATGGAAAAGGCGCTCCTTCGGTAGGAATGAAGCGCCTTCCCATACTCATCATTCGAACGGGCGCAACCGCCCGCGTCACGACGCCGTTTACTTCGGCGTGGTCGTGGTGGTGGTCGTCGTGGTCGTGGTCTTCTTCACCGCGGCCTTCCGCACATGCTTCTTCGCACGGTGCGCCGGGCCGGCTTTATTGACATGGCCGTCACCCGTGCCCGCCTGCACGCAGCCATCGAACTGGCCCTTCTTGCAGACCGGATAGTCTTCCTTCGCGGCCGGCGGCGGGAAGGCGGTGTTCGGATCCGGCGCCTGTTTGAAGATCACCTTCGAGCCCGGCTCGGGCGTGCCCTGAAGCGCGGGCGCGCTGGGTTGCAGGCCACCGATCTGGGCGCTGCTGTCAGCCGGCTGCGGCGCGGTATCCTGCGCCATGGCGGGAGCGGCGAGCAACGCCGCAGCGGCCAGAAGAACGAATTTCATGCCGAAATCTCCTGTCAGGAAACGCACTTCGCGTCGTGAATACGCCAGCCGCCAACGCACGAATGGACGGTTGGCTCCATCGTTTCGCTATCGATTCGACAAATGCGCGCTTTTTTAGCCTTCCGAATCGAGCGCATAGCCCGCCGAACGGACGGTGCGGATGATATCCGGCCGGTCGCCCTCGTTGATCGCCTTGCGCAGCCGGCGGATGTGGACGTCGACCGTGCGGCTCTCGATATCGCTGTCGTGCCCCCACACGCTGTCGAGCAATCGCTCGCGCGAGAAGACGTGGCCGGGATGCTCTAGGAAGTGCTTGAGCAGGCGGAACTCGGTCGGGCCGAGCGGGATCACCTCGCCGCCGCGCCGCACCTTGTGGCCGACGGTGTCCATCTCGAGATCGGCATAGCTCAGCACCTCGCCGGCGAGGCCGGGCCGCACGCGGCGCAGCACCGCGCCGACGCGCGCGACCAGCTCGCGTGGGGAGAAGGGCTTGGTGACGTAATCGTCCGCCCCGGTCTCCAGCCCGCGCACGCGATCCTCCTCCTCGCCGCGCGCGGTGAGCATGATGATCGGCACGTTCTGCGTGTCCGAGGCGCGGCGCAGGCGACGGCAGACCTCGATCCCGGAAATGCCCTCGACCATCCAGTCGAGCAGGACGATATCCGGCACCTTCTCCTTCGCCATCAGCAGCGCCTCCTCGCCGTCGATGGTGTGCGCGACGTCGAAATCCTCGCGCTTGAAGTGCCAGATGAGCAGTTCGGCGAGGCTGGCGTCGTCCTCGACCAGAAGCATATGGGCGCGGGCCATCAGTTGGTTACCTTCTCTCGATCGCCAAGCCGGGTTCCGGTGGCGGCAAAATAGACCATTTCGGCGACGTTGGTGGCGTGATCGCCGATCCTCTCCAGATTCTTGGCGACGAACAGCAGGTGCGCGACCTGGCTGATCGTGCGCGGATTCTCGACCATATAGGTGACGAGCGTGCGGAAGATGCTGTCGTAGAAATCGTCCAGCGCGTCGTCGCGGGCGCAAACCTCCCGCGCCGCATCGGCGTCGCGCGCGGCGAAGGCGTTGAGCACGTCATGCACCATGCCCGAGGCCATCCGCGCCATCGCGGCCAGGGTGGAGAGCGGCTCGATCCGGCTCCCGCTCTCGATCATCGGCACGCGCTTGGCGATGTTCTTGGCATAATCGCCGATCCGCTCGACCACGCCGGCGATCTTGAGCGCGGCGACCACCTCGCGCAGGTCGTTCGCCATCGGCGCGCGCAGCGCGATGACGCGGACGGCGGTGCGCTCCACCTCCATCTCCAGCGCGTCGAGCGCCTTGTCGCCCTCGCGCACGCGGCGCGCGAGATCGAGGTCGCCGCGTTGCAGCGCCGTCATCGCGTCCGCGATCGCCTGTTCGGCAAGGCCGCCCATCTGGCCGATCAGCCCGCGAAGCTGGCCGATGTCCTGATCGAAGGCCTTGACGGTATGTTCCTGTCCGATTGCCATCCGCGATCCCTTCAGCCGTAGCGGCCGGTGATATAGTCCCGCGTGCGCTCCTCGCGCGGGTTGGTGAAGATGTCGGACGTGTCGCCGTATTCGACGAGCTGGCCGAGGTGGAAGAAGGCGGTCCTCTGGCTGACGCGCGCCGCCTGCTGCATGTTGTGCGTGACGATCACGATCGCGTAGCGGCCGCGCAGCTCGTGGATCAGCTCCTCGATCCGCGCGGTGGCGACCGGATCGAGCGCGCTGCACGGCTCGTCCATCAGGATCACCTCGGGATCGACCGCGATGGCGCGGGCGATGCACAGCCGTTGCTGCTGGCCGCCCGAGAGCGCAGTGCCGGAATCGGCGAGCCGGTCCTTCACCTCGCTCCACAGCCCGGCGCGGACGAGCGATTCCTCGACGATCCGGTCGAGATCGGCGCGACCCCTGGCGAGGCCATGGATGCGCGGGCCGTAGGCGACATTCTCGTAGATCGACTTGGGGAAGGGGTTCGGTTTCTGGAACACCATGCCGACGCGCGCGCGAAGCTGCACCACGTCCATCTCGCGGGCGTAGATATTCTCGCCGTCCAGCCGGATATCGCCGGTCACCCGCGCCGAGGTCACTGTATCGTTCATGCGGTTGAGCGTGCGCAGAAAGGTGGATTTGCCGCAGCCGGACGGGCCGATGAACGCCGTCACTTCCTCCTGCGGGATATGGATCGAGACGTCGCGGATCGCCTGATGATCGCCGTAGAAGACGTCGACGTGCTCGGCGGTCATCTTGGGCGGCTTGTTGTCGCGCATCACCAGCGGGTCTCGAACCTGTTGCGGAGGTAGATGGCGATGCCGTTCATCGCCAGCAGCAGCACCAGCAGCACGACGATCGCGGCGGAGGTTTTCTCGACGAATCCGCGGTTCACCTCGTCGGACCACAGGAACACCTGCACCGGCAGCACGGTCGCCGGGTCGGTCAGCCGGTCCGGCGGGGCGGCGATGAAGGCGCGCATCCCGATCAGCAGCAGCGGTGCCGTCTCGCCCAGTGCGCGGGCGACGCCGATGATCGTGCCGGTGAGGATGCCGGGCAAAGCGAGCGGCAGGACGTGGTGGAAGACCACCTGCACCGGCGACGCGCCGACCCCGAGCGCCGCATCGCGGATCGAGGGCGGCACCGCGCGGATCGCGTTGCGCCCGGCGATGACGATCACCGGCATGGTCATCAGCGCCAGCGTCAGCCCGCCGACGATCGCGGCCGAGCGCGGCAGGCCGAAGGTGCCGAGGAACACGGCGAGGCCGAGTAGCCCGAAGATGATCGAGGGCACCGCCGCGAGATTGTTGATCGACACCTCGATCAGGTCGGTCCAGCGGTTGCGGGGAGCATATTCCTCCAGATAGAGCGCCGCCAGCACGCCGACCGGGAAGGCGAGCGCGATGGTGACGAACATCGTCATCAGCGATCCTTTGAGCGCTCCCCAGATGCCGACGCGCGTCGGGTCGGTGGAGTCGGCGGCGGTGAGGAAATCGCGGTTGAACCCGCGCGACAACTGGTCGCCCAACGCCCTTACGATCGCTTCGGCCTCGGGCGTGCCGTCGCCCTTGCAGGCGATGTCGATCGCGCTCGCGACGGGCACCTCCACCGTCGCGCGGCGCACGAGGAGCGTCGGATCGGCCTCCACCGCGCCGCGCACCCTGAGCCATGCGCCGTCCGAGAGCAAAGCCGCGCCGCCCAGCGTCGGCCACGCGGCGTTGGCGGCGGCGTCCACCGCCTCCTCCAGCCCGGCGTCGGCGAGCGCGAGGTCTGCGCCGCGTCCCTTGAGGCGGGCGGGATCGACGGCGAGTTTCGCGGCCGCGAGGTCCAGCGGCAGCGCGATGCGCGTCTCGGTGAAGCCGCCGATGCCACGCGTCAGCATCGATCCGAGCAGGACCAGCAGGAACGCCGCCGACAGCGCGATCGCCGCCAGCCCGAGCAGCCGGAAGCGGCGCTCCGCGCGATAGCGGCGCGCGATGCGGCGCTGCATCCGCTCGCCCGACCAGTCGGTCGGCGTCCGGGGCGGCGCGTCACTCATAAGCCTCGCGATATCGTTTCACGATCATCAGCGCGACGATGTTGAACAGCAGGGTGACGACGAACAGGGTGAGGCCCAGCGCGAAGGCGGCGAGCGTCTTGGCGCTGTCGAACTCCGCCTCGCCGGTCAGCAGGTCGACGATCTGCTTGGTGACGGTGGTGGTGCTGGCAAAGGGGTTGAGCGTCAGCGTCGCGACCCCGGAGGCGGCCATCACCACGATCATCGTCTCGCCGATCGCGCGGCTGATCGCCAGCAGCACGCCGCCGACCACGCCCGGCAGCGCGGCGGGGAGCAGCACGCGGCGGATCGTCTCTGACGGCGTCGCCCCCAGCGCGAGGCTGCCGTCGCGCATCGCGGCGGGGACGGCAGCGAGCGAATCGTCGGCGAGCGAGGAGACGAACGGGATAATCATCACCCCCATCACCAGCCCCGCTGCCAGCGCGCTTTCCGACGAGGCGGAGGCGATGCCGAGCGACACGCCGAGATTGCGCACCGCCGGCGCGACGGTGAGCGCGGCGAAATAGCCATAGACGATCGTCGGCACCCCGGCGAGGATCTCCAGCATCGGCTTCATCCAGCGCCGCGTCGCCGGCCGGGCATATTGCGTCAGGTAGATCGCGCTCATCAGGCCGAAGGGGACGGCGACGATCATCGCGATCACCGCGCCGATGAAGAAGGTGCCCCAGAACAGCGGCACCGCGCCGAGCGAGGCGCCCGGATCGCGCGGGTCGATCACCTGCGGCGACCAGTGCGTGCCGAGCAGGAAATCGGTGACCGGCACGATCCGGAAGAAGCGAGCGCTTTCGATCAGCAGGCTGGCGACGATCCCCATCGTCGTCAGGATCGCGATCAGCGAGGCGGCGAGCAGCAACCCCATCACCAGCCGCTCCACCTGCGTCCGCGCCGAGAAGCGCGGAGTGACGCGCAGGAAGGCGAAGCTGCCGCCGCCGAGCGCGAGCAGCAGCGCGATCGCCGCCGCGATCAGGTCATGGCGTTTCTGCGCGGCGGCGTAGAAAGGCGCCAGCGTGGGGGAGAGGGCGTGGAACGCGCCATAAGCGTGTCCGTGCGCCAGGTTGCGCGCTTCTGAGAGGATGGCGGCGCGCTCGAAGCCGGGCGAGGGCAGGGCGCTCGCCGCAGGGGTGGCGAGCACCGCGTCGGTCACCAGCGCGGGAGAGACGAAGCGCCACGCCAGCACGAACAGCAGCGCCGGCGCTACCGTGCAGAGCGCGGCGAACGCCGCGTGATGGCCGGGGAGCGAGCTGAACCGCCCCGGCGTCGCCAGCCGGAAGCGCACCGCGCGGGCGCGCGCGGTAAGCCAGCCGACCGTGCCCAGCGCGAAGATCAGGAACAGGAGCGTCAGTGGCGACATGGCGTCACCTCAGTTCTCGCGGATCGAGCAGCGTCTCGTCGTGGACGATCGCGGCCGAGCGCGCCTGCACGGCTGGCAGCGAGGGGACCAGCCCGCGCCGCGCCAGCGCGCCGCCGTCGCCCCACAGCTTCGCATATTGCGCGAGGAACCGGCGCAGCCCCGGCACCGCGCCGAGATGCGCCTGCTTCACATAGATGTAGAGCGGCCGCGCGCCCGGATAGCTGCCGTTCGCGATCGTCGCATGGCTCGGCGCGACGCCCGCTATCGGCAGGCCGACCACCGTGCCCGCGTTTTCCTCCAGATAGCTGAAGCCGAACACCCCGATCGCATCGGGATCGGTGGCGAGCTTCTGGACGATCAGATTGTCGTTCTCGCCCGCGTCGATATAGGCGCCGTCCTCGCGGATACGCTGGCAGCGTACCGCGAACGCGCCCGGATCGCGCGCGTGCAGCGCGGCGGCGGCCGGATCGACCTGCTCGCAGCCGCGCGCCAGGATCAGCTCGGCGAGCGCGTCACGCGTCCCGCTGGTCGCCGGCGGGCCATAGACGCGGATCGGCGTGGCGGGCAGCGCGGGATTCACGTCGCGCCATGTCCGCGCGGCGTTCGGCCGCCCGCCCGGCGTCGCGGCGAGCGCGCGATAAAGATCAGCCGGGGTCAGCGCCATCCGCGCGCCGCGCCTCGATTCGGCGAAGGCGACGCCGTCGATGCCGATCTGGATTTCCAGCAGCCGCCCTGCGCCGTTGTGCGCGCAGGCGTCATATTCCACCCGCCGCATGCGGCGCGAGGCGTCCTCGATATCGGGATGCGTCGCGCCGATCCCGGCGCAGAACAGCCTCATCCCCGCGCCGGTGCCGGTGGATTCGATCACCGGCGGCCTGGCGCCGGGCGTGTTGGCGAGGAATTGTTCCGCCGCGATGGCGGTGAAGGGATAGACGGTGGAGGAGCCGACCGCCCGGATTGGAGCGCGCGTGCCGCCGCCGCCACCCGCCGCTTGATCGTGGCAGGCGGCGAGCGACAGCGATACGGCGGCGAGCAGCGCGGCGCGGCGAATCATCAAAACCCCATGCGCCTCCGACTGGTGGCGTTCGTTCCCGGTGCGCCTGTGTGACACTGAGGTTACGCTGATATGACAGCGGCATCGGCCGCGCGCAGCATCACCGTGACGCGCGTGCCCTCGCCGACCGTGCTGGCGATGTCGAGCCTGCCGCGATGCCGCTCCACGATATGCTTGACGATCGCAAGGCCCAGGCCGGTGCCGCCGAGCGAGCGGCTGCGCCCGGCATCGACGCGATAGAAGCGCTCGGTGAGGCGCGGCAGGTGCTCGGGCGGGATGCCCTCGCCCCGATCGGCGACGACGAGGCGGACCATGTTCCCCGCCGCCGGCGCCGCCTCGACGCGGATCGGCGTGCCGGGGCGGCCGTATTTCATCGCGTTGCCGATCAGGTTGTGCAGGAGTTGGGAGAGCTGGACGGCATCCCCCGTCACCACCGGCAGGCCCGGCGTGACGTGGAGCGAGATATCCTGCCCACGCCCGTCATGCGCGCCCGCCAGCGCGGTCGCCACGTCGTGGATCAGCCGCGCGAGATCGATCGAATCCGACGGCTGGCGGAACTTGTCCGCCTCGATCCGCGACAGGCTCATCAGGTCGCCGACCAGCCGATCCATCCGCTGCGCCTCGTCGAAAACGATGCGCAGGAAACGGGCGCGGATTTCCGCATCGTCGCCGGCTTCGTCCGCCAGCGTCTCGACATAGCCGAGGATCGAGGCGAGCGGCGTGCGCAGCTCGTGGCTGGCGTTGGCGACGAAATCGACACGCATCTTCTCTGCGGCATGGGCGTCGGTGCGGTCGAGCAGGTGGACCAGCCGGCGATTGCCGCCGATCGCGTTGGCGCGCATTTCCCATCGCTGGTTCAGTCCGCCCAGCCCGACCAGTTCGATCGGTGGCGGCTCGCCGTCGCGTGGCTGCGAAAGGTGCGTGGCGGCGGCCGGATGCCGGATCGCGGTGCGCACGTCCTCTCCCGCGACATGGTCGCCGAACAGCGTCCGCGCCGCGCGGTTGGCGAGCGCGACACGCGTGCCCTCGAGCAGCAGCACCGGTTCGAGAATCGCGTCGATCGCCACCTCGATCGCCGGGCCGGGGACGGCGGCGTCGCGGGCGCGGGCGGCGGCCTCCGCCTCGCGCTCCTCGCGCATCTGCGAGGCGGCGAGCAGCGCGACCAGCCCGCCGGCGAGCGCGACCAGCGGCACCTGCCAGTCGCCCGCCAGCGCCCAGGTGACGGCCGCCGTCACGGCGACGATGCCGGCCGCGAGCCAGCCGCGAGGGGTGATTCCGTCCAGCACGGCGCGCGCTTTAGCCGATTGCCGATGCACGCGCATCCGCGCGTAAACCGAAAGGTAAACGTCCCGGGGTGATACGTCCCGGCGGCGCTGCTTGTCTCGCGGGGCCGATTGTGGGACTGCATGGGCGAGATGAGCGACGAAACCGACCATGACGGCGAACCGCGCGAGGCGCGCACGACGCGAAGGCGCGCGTTGATGCTGGGCGCGGCGGGGGCGGCGGCGGTCGTCTCGATCCGCCCGGCGCTGGCGCAGACGGCGGGATCGGTGCTTACCTGCGAGATACCGGTGCCCGATCCGGGCCGCGCGGGCGGCTATATCGATGCCAATGGCAATGTCGTGCCGGCGGGGACGAAGAACGCCTTCGCGCCGCCGCTCCGCCCGCTGAAGGGCGAGGACGTGCGCCGCGCAATGGCGACCGGGGGCAATCTGCCCGGCATGGATTACGAACGCAGCCGCGCCTATCTCAAATATGTCGGGCGGCTGCAGCGCGGGACGACCGGCTTCACCTGCTTCGCCTCGCTCCAGATGCTGCGGAAGTAATCGCGCGATGGCCGCGACGCGCTATCGCGCGCCGGCCCAGGGCGGGCTGCGCATCGCGGCGCTCGACGATCTCGTCGCCATCTATCATCGCGCGTCGGGCATCACCCATCTCGCCGTCGCGCCGGTGCCGGAGCTGATGGAGGCGATGGCGGGCGAATGGCGCACGCTGGACGCGCTGGCCGACGCTTTCGGCCTCGCGGCGGACGAGCGCGGCGCGCTGATCGAGCGGCTCGAGGAACTGGTCGCGACCGGGCTGGTCGAGGCGGCGTGAGGCACGTCTTCTCCGTTCGCATCGGGCCGGCGTCATTCCGCGTCGGATCGGACTGGCGCGCGCCGGTCGATCAGCTCCGCGCGCTCTATGCCGGATATCCCGCGCCGGAGGGGGGCATCGCCGATTATACCGTGCGGCTCTCCGCGACGCGGCCGTGGCGGCGCTTCGTCCGCCCGTCGGTGGCGATCGCGGGCGATTACATGCTGCCGGACGCCGCGCCGCTGCCGCTCGCGCACGGTCTGCTCGCCGCCGAGATGGCGATGAACCTGCAACTCGCGCTGGGCGAGCGGCGCTTCCTGTTGCTCCACGCCGCGACGGTGGAGCGCGACGGGCGGGCGATCGTGCTGACCGGCGAATCCGGCGCGGGGAAATCGACGCTGGCGGCGCTGCTCTCCGCGCGCGGCTGGCGGCTGATGGGGGATGAGTTCGCGCTGCTCGATCCCGAAACCGGGCTGCTCCACGCCTTCCCACGGCTGGTGAGCCTCAAGAACGCGGCGATCGACGTGGTGCGCGCGGCGCTGCCCGATGCGCGCTTCGGCCCGCTGATGGCGGGGACACCGAAGGGCGATATCCGTCATCTCGTGCCGGGCGAAGCGGCGCTGGCGGCGATGGATCAACTGGCGCGACCGGTGCGGCTGGTCTTCCCTCGCTATGGTTTCACGCCCGACGCCCGCCCGGTCGGCGCGGGCGAGGCGTTCGTGCGGCTGACGCAGGCCTCGACCAATTATGTCGCGCTCGGCGAGCAGGGATTCGACGCGCTGACCCGCTTCGTGCGCGCGGTACCGGCGATCGCGATCGACTATCCCGACGCCGCAAGCGCGATCGCCGCGATCGAGGCGGAAGCGTGAGCGACGCGGCGCATCTGCTTTGCCGACTGCTTGCCGTGCCCGAGACGGCGTTGACACTCGATACCGGGCGATGGGGCGAGGTGATAACGGTCGCGCGCGCCGAACTGCTGATCGGCTCGCTCGCCTACCGCCTGCGCGGCCTCCCACTGCCGGCACGGGTGGAGGCGATCCTCGCGGCGGCGGTTCGCTCGGCGGAAGAGGGGCGGCGGCAAGCCTTGTGGGAGGCGGAAATGGCACGCCGCGCGCTCGCGCCGCTCGGCTGCCCGGTGATCCTGCTAAAGGGCACCGCCTTCGTCGCGGCGGGGCTGGACGCGGGGCAGGGGCGACATATCGGTGACCTCGATATCCTAGTGCCACGCGTCGCGCTCGATGCGGCGGAGACGGCGTTGCTCGCGGCGGGATGGGAGTGGGTGAAGCCCGATCCCTATGACGACAGCTATTACCGGCGCTGGATGCACGAACTGCCGCCGCTGATCCATCGCGAGCGTGACAGGATGATCGACGTCCACCACACGATCCTGCCGCCGACCGCTCGGCTCACGCCCGACACCGCGCAACTGTTCGCCGCCGCCGCGCCGCTCGGCAACGGCCTGTCGATCCTGTCGCCGGAGGATATGGTGATCCATGCCGCGATCCACCTGTTCGCGGACGGCGATCTGTCGGGCGGCCTGCGCAACCTGTGGGATATCGACCGGCTGGTGCGCGAGTTCACCGGGCTCGATGCGGATTTTCTGGCCAGACTCGCTGCTCGTGCGGATCTGCATCAGGCGGCGCAAGTCGTATCGCGGGCGTTGCGGGCGGCGCATCTGCTGTTCGATACGCCGGTTGAGGAGGGCAGAGCCGAGCGCTTATTCGATACAGCCGCGCGCCGCCGCCTGCTCGCACGCGACGGCTGGGGGCGCGGCACGCGGCCGGCGACGCGCTTCGCCTTCTACGTCCGCTCGCACTGGCTCCGTATGCCGCCGGCCATGCTGGCGCGGCACCTGTGGATCAAGGCCAGGTCGCGTGGTCGCCGCGAAAGTGCCTGAACAGCGCGACCAGCACGACCACCGCGAGGATCGCGCCGGTGTCGGCGAGCCAGTCCATGATGTCGCAATCGCGATGCAGCGCGGGGATCGATTGCGCGACTTCGATCAGCGCGCCGAGGAAGGATAGCCGTTCCGCGATCTGCAACAACGGCGCCTTGGGATAGGCGAGCGTCGCCAGCACCGCCAGCGTGGCGAAGGCGGCCATGTGCTGCCATTTGTCCCCCACGTTGACCAGCTGCGGCGGATGCGGGAGCAGCGCCATCGTGATCGCGAAGGTCGCCGCGATGGCGAGCAGCAGTCTCCAGAAGGTCAGGTGTTCCTGATGGGTCATAATCTCTCGAGCACGGGAATCAGGTCGTCGAAATGCGCGATTACGGCGTCTGCGCCGAGCGATTCGACGGGCTGGTTGAGGAAACCGAACGCGCAGGCGACCGCCGGTATCCCGGCCCCATGCGCGGCGCCGACGTCATAGATCGAATCGCCGACGAACGCTGCGCGGCCGCCGCCGCAACGCGCGATCATAGCCTCGATCGGCACTGGCGACGGCTTGCCCGCGCCGCCGACGATCGTGGCGAAGCGGTCGGTGAGGCCAACCGCGTCGAGCAGCAGCCGTGCGAGGCTTTCCGCCTTGTTCGTCACCAGCGCGATCGCCACGTCCAGCCCTGCGAGCGCATCCAGCATCGGCAGCGCGCCCGGAAAAGGCATGGTATGGACCGCGATGTTGGCCGCGTAGAAGTCGATCATCACCGGATAGAGCCGGTCGAGCAACGCCTCGTTACCCCCGCCGGTTGCTGCCAGCGCCAGCGACAGCATGTGTCGTCCGCCGCCGCCGATCATCGCGCGCACCTCTCCGACCGGCAGCGGCGCGCGTCCCTCCGCCGCCAGCGCATGATTCACCGCCGCGGCAAGGTCCGCGCTGGTATCCAGCAGCGTGCCGTCGAGATCGAACCCGACGATCGTGAACGGAAAAACATTCATCGGTCATGCGCCAGACAGCAGGGCTATGGAAATGGCAAGCTTCCAATGCGAAAGCGCTCCGCATGAACGACAGACCGATTGCCGCCATCATCCTCGCCGCCGGCAATGGCACGCGGATGAAATCCGACCTGCACAAGGTGCTTCACCCGCTCGCGGGGCGGCCGATGCTGCTGCACCTGCTGTCGAGCGTCGCCGCGCTGGAGCCGGCGCGCACCGTGGTGGTGGTCGGCGCGCGGCGCGAGCAGGTGGAGGCGGCCGTCGCGCCGGTCGGCGCGGAGGTGGTGCATCAGGCGGAACAACTCGGCACCGGCCATGCCGTGCATCAGGCGGAAGGCGCGCTCGCCGGATTCGCGGGCGACGTGCTTATCCTCTACGGCGACGTGCCGCTCGTCACCACCGAGACGATGCGGCGGATGCTGGAGCGGCTCCACGCGGCGGATGCCCCGGCCACGGTGGTGCTCGGCTTTCGTCCCGTCGACCCCGCCGCTTACGGCCGGGTGATCGCGGACGGCGACGGGCATATCGTGAAGATGGTCGAATATAAGGACGCATTGCCTGAAGAACGTGCCATAAATCTTTGTAACTCTGGCCTGATGGCGGTGCGTAGCGAAAATCTGTTCGGCCTGCTGGCGCGCGTCGGCAACGACAATGCGGCGGGCGAATTCTACCTGCCCGATATCGTGATGCTCGCCGCCGCCGATGGCCGTCCCTCGGCGGTGATCGAGACAAGCGAGGCGGAGGTCGCCGGAGTCAACAGCCGCGCCGAGCTGGCGACGGTGGAGCGCGCTTGGCAGGAGCGCCGCCGAACACAGGCGATGGCCGATGGCGCCACGCTGATCGCGCCGGAAACGGTGTGGTTCTCGCACGACACCTCGCTCGGCCGCGACGTGACGGTCGAGCCGAACGTGGTGTTCGGCCCCGGCGTCACCGTGGCGGACGGCGCGACGATCCACGCCTTCAGCCATCTGGAGGGGGCGAGCGTTGGCGCGGGTTGCTCCGTCGGTCCCTATGCGCGGTTGCGGCCCGGCGCGGTGATGCAGGCGAAATCGCGCGTCGGCAATTTCGTCGAGATGAAGAAGGCGGTGCTTGGCGAAGGCGCCAAGGCCAACCACCTGACCTACCTCGGCGACGCTGAGGTGGGGGCGGGCGCGAACATCGGTGCCGGAACGATTACCTGCAATTACGACGGATTCTTCAAATATGTTACGAAGATCGGCGCGGGGGCGTTCATCGGCTCCAATTCCGCCCTGGTCGCGCCAGTGACGATCGGCGACGGCGCGATCGTCGGTGCGGGCGCGGTGGTGACGCGTGACGTGAGCGCCGACGCGCTGGCGCTCGTCCGGCCGGCGCAGGAGGAAAAACCCGGCTGGGCCGCCCGTTTCCGCGAGAAGATGACGGCGCGCAAGAAAGTCGCCAAATAACTATTTGAACCGAACCCCTTCCCGAACCTTTCGAAAGACAGAGGCAGTATGTGCGGCATCGTAGGCATTCTTGGCACCGCGGACGTGGCCGACCGGCTGCTCGACGGGCTGAAGCGGCTCGAATATCGCGGCTATGACTCCGCCGGGGTCGCCACCGTCCATGACGGGATGATCGATCGGCGCCGCGCGTCGGGCAAGCTGGTCAACCTCGCGCGCGAACTGGCCGCCAATCCGCTGCCCGGCGATGTTGGCATCGCGCATACCCGCTGGGCGACGCACGGCGGCCCGACGACCAACAATGCCCACCCACACTCGACCGATCACGTCGCGGTGGTTCACAATGGAATCATCGAGAATTTCAAACCCTTGCGCGAAGAACTTATCGCGCGTGGGCGGGTATTCACCAGCGAGACCGATACCGAGGTGGTCGCGCATCTTGTGAGCGAGCAGGTCGAGGCCGGCCTTGCCCCGGCGGAGGCGGTCAGCACGGTGCTGCCGCGTCTCCACGGCGCGTTCGCGCTGGCGATCCTGTTCCGCGATCATCCCGAGCTGCTGATCGGCGCGCGGCTCGGCTCGCCGCTGGTGGTGGGGCATGGCGACGGCGAGACCTATCTCGGCTCCGACGCGCTCGCGCTCGCGCCGCTCACCCAGCGCATCGCCTATCTGGAGGAGGGCGACTGGGTGGTCTGCACCCGCGAGGGCGCGCAGGTGTTCGATCGCGACAACAATCCGGTCGAGCGGCCGATCACTATCTCCGGCGTCACCGGCGCACTGATCGACAAGGGCAACCATCGCCACTTCATGCAGAAGGAGATCTACGAGCAGCCGATCGTCGTCGCGCAGACGCTGCGCGCCTATCTCCAGCGCATGGAGGATCGCGTCACGTTGCCGATCCCCGATTATGATCTTTCGTCGATCAAGCGCGTCACGATCGTCGCCTGCGGCACCAGCTTCTACGCCGGGATGGTCGCGAAATACTGGTTCGAGCAGTTCGCGCGCGTGCCGGTGGATCTCGATGTCGCATCCGAGTTCCGTTACCGCGCGCCGGTGATGGAGCCGGGTGGCCTGATGATCGTCATCAGCCAGTCGGGTGAGACGGCGGACACGCTCGCCGCGCTGCGCCACGCGCGGAGCGAGGGGCAGACGATCGCGGCGGTGGTCAACGTGCCGACCAGTTCGATGGCGCGCGAGGCGGACCTGCTGCTCCCGACGCACGCCGGGCCGGAGATCGGCGTCGCCTCCACCAAGGCGTTCACCTGCCAGCTCGCGGTGCTTGCCGCGCTCGCCGCCAATCTCGCGCGGGCGAAGGGCAGGCTGTCGCCCGCTGACGAGAAGGCGATCGTCAAGCATCTGTCGGAAGCGCCCGCCGCGCTCAACGCCGCGCTCGCCTATGACGAGGCGATCGAGGCGATGGCAGGCGCGGTCGCCGGAGCGCGCGACGTGCTCTACCTCGGGCGCGGGACGGATTATCCGCTGGCGCTGGAAGGCGCGCTTAAATTGAAGGAAATCAGCTATATCCACGCGGAAGGTTACGCGGCAGGCGAGATGAAGCATGGCCCGATCGCGCTGATCGACGAGAACGTGCCCGTGATCGTCATCGCGCCGAGCGGCCCGTTGTTCGACAAGACCGTCAGCAACATGCAGGAGGTGCAGGCGCGTGGCGGCAAGGTGGTGCTGATCAGCGACTATGATGGCGTGGAAGCGGCGGGTGAGGGGTGCCTTGCGACCATCACCATGCCCAAGGTCCATCCGCTGATCGCGCCGCTGGTCTATGCGGTGCCGGTGCAATTGCTCGCCTATCACGTCGCGGTGGCGAAGGGCACGGACGTCGATCAGCCGCGCAATCTCGCGAAATCGGTGACGGTGGAGTGATCGTGCGGCCGGGGAGGTGATGCTCGCGCGTCGCCTCCCGACGCAATCCCCTTGCCCCGCGCTCCGGGCATTGCCATCGGCTTGGCGATGACTGCCAGGATCGACATGGGATTCGACGGATCGGGAGCGCCGGTCGAGCTTGACCTCGAGGAATTGCTGGCGACGCGTCTGCTCGTCCAGGGCAATTCCGGGTCGGGCAAGTCGCACCTGCTGCGCCGCCTGCTCGAGGGCAGCGCGGGGCTGGTCCAGCAGGTCATCATCGATCCGGAGGGCGATTTCGTCTCGCTCGCCGATGCGTTCAGCCATATCGCGGTTGATGCGGCGCATTACAGCTTCGCGGAAATCGAACGGCTCGCCGCCCGCGCGCGGGAGCATCGCGCCTCGGTGGTGCTCAATCTGGAGGGGCTGGAGGTCGACGACCAGCTCCGCTGCGCCGCTGCCTTCCTCTCCACCTTGTTCGAGGCGCCGCGGGAGCAATGGTATCCGATCCTCGTCGTGGTCGATGAGGCGCAACTTTTCGCGCCCGCCGCCGCCGGGGAAGTGGGCGAGGAAGCGCGCCGCGCGTCGCTGGCGGCGATGACCAACCTGATGTGCCGTGGCCGCAAGCGCGGGCTGGCCGGGGTGATCGCGACGCAGCGCCTCGCCAAGCTCGCCAAGAACGTCGCGGCGGAGGCGTCCAATTTCCTGATGGGGCGTACCTTCCTCGACATCGATATGGCCCGCGCCGCCGATTTGCTCGGCATGGAGCGGCGGCAGGGTGACCAGATCCGCGATCTCGCACGCGGCGAGTTCCTCGCGCTCGGCCCGGCGATCACGCGCCGGCCGCTCAAGGTGCGGATCGGCAGCGTGATGACCTCGGCGCGCAACGTCGGCCCAAGGCTGACGCCGCTGCCCGAGGCAGACGCGGACGGCCTGCGCGAGCGGCTGTTCACTGCGGACGCGGAGGATGCCCCGCCGCCGATTCCCGTCCCGTCGCCGCCCAGCTTCTCCGAACTGATGCAAAGCGCCGCCACGCCGCCCGCGCCGGCGGCCGTTCCCGACATGCCCGTGCTGGACGAGGCCGAGCAGGCGGCGGTCCGCGCCGCCGTGCTGGCGGAGATGGCGGGAGAGGACGCGCGCGTGCCGCTCCCACAATCCTATCAGGATTACCAGGTGCGCTGCCGGATGCGCGGCGTCACGGCGGACGAGCCGCTGGATCATTTCCGCCGCCATTTCGCGATGGCGCGGGCCGGCCTGAACCCGGACCAGGACTGGGGCGACGTGCTGGCGCTGGCGGAGGCGCTGCCGGAGGAGATGTTCGCGCCCTTCCTGGGGCTGGCGCGCGCGGCGCGGTTTGGCGAGGAATGCCCTGACAATGAGACGCTCGCCGCGCTCTATCAGACTGCCTCGCCGAGCCGGGCGCGGCGGATGCTCGACTTCATCGAGGAGAGGGGGCTGATCGTGGTGCGCGTCGACATACTCGGCAAACGCACGGTCAGCCTGCCGCACCTCGGCTGGACGACGGAGCCGGCGATGCCCGAGCCGGCCCGCGTGCGCACGCCGCCGCGCCGCGCCGCCGGCGCACGACGGCGGGCCTGAACGAACGCTCCCCGATTGCGGCGGGCTGGAGAAAACTCCATAGCTGCCTCATCATAGCTCGAACGGGGAGACGGACATGAAGTCAGTGGTGTTGACGACGGGCGCGCTGCTGCTGGCGCAGACCGCGATGGCGCAGACGCCGACGCTGAGGCCAGATCAGCAGGCCTTCCGCGCGATCTATCAGGAGCTGGTCGAAACCGACACGAGCATCACCAGCGGAAGCTGCACCGATCTCGCGGCGAAGATCGGCGCGCGCTTCAAGGCGGCGGGTTTCAGCGACAGCCAGATCACCTATTTCTCCGTGCCCGAGCATCCCAAGGACGGCGGTGTCGTCATCGTCTATCCGGGCACGTCGCAGGCGGTGAAGCCGATGCTGCTGCTCGGCCATATCGACGTGGTGACGGCCAAGCGCGAGGACTGGACCCGCGACCCGTACAAGATGATCGAGGAGAACGGCTTCTTCTACGGTCGCGGCACCGCCGACATGAAGGCGATGGACGCGATCTGGATCGACACGCTGCTGCGCTTCAAGGCGAGCAACTACAAGCCGAAGCGCACGGTGAAGCTGGCGCTGACCTGTGGCGAGGAGACGACCGGCGCGTTCGATGGCGCCGAATGGCTCGCCAAGAACAAGCCGGACCTGATCGCCGCGGAGTTCGCGCTGAACGAGGGCGGCGGTGGCCGCGCCGGGCCGGACGGCAAGCCGATCGTCATGTCGCTGCACGTCGGCGAGAAGATCGTCCAGAACTACCGGATCGAGGCGACCAATCCCGGCGGGCACAGTTCGATCCCGATCCGCGACAATGCGATCTACGAGCTGGCCGACGCGCTGGTGAAGATCCGCGATTACGAGTTCCGCACGCAGGTGAACGACACCACCCGCGCCTATTTCGCCAAGTCCGGCGCGGCGCGGAAGGACGAGATCGGCGCGGCGATGCTCGCGGTCTCGAAGAACCCGGCGGATACGGCGGCGGTGGCGATCCTCAACAAGGATCGCTCCTATCATTCGATGCTGCGCACCACCTGCGTCGCGACCCTGCTCGACGGCGGCCATGCCAATAACGCGCTGCCGCAGCGCGCGGGCGCCAACATCAACTGCCGCATCTTCCCCGGCAACGACGTGGAGGCGATCCGCGCCGAGCTGGAGAAGGTGATCGGCGATCCGAAGATGAAGGTGACGCTGACGCCGCCGATCCGCCCGGCCGCCGTGCCGCCGACGCTCGATCCCAGAATCGTCGGCCCGGCGGAAAAGCTGGTCGCCAAATATTATCCCGGCGTGCCGCTGGTGCCGACCATGTCGACCGGGGGCACCGACGGCATCTATCTGGAGACGATCGGCATCCCATCCTATGGCCCGCCCGGCCTCTACAACGATCCCGAGAGCGGGGCGCATGGCCTGAACGAGCGGATGCGGGTCGACGCGGTCTATAAGGGGCGCGACTTCCTCTTCGATCTCGTCAAGGATTATGCCGGCTGATGTAAGCGCGTAGCCCCCGCCGGAAATGTCCGGCGGGGAGTGGCGTCGCCCGGCCGTCCGTGGGATGGCGCGGGCGATGACCATCCTGACTCGCCGCGTTATCTTCGCCCAGGCCTGGCCGATCATTCTCGGTCAGGCGCTGGTGCCGCTGGTCGGGGTGGTCGATACCACGGTGATCGGGCGCACCGGAAACGCCGCGACGCTGGCGGGGGTCGCGCTGGGCGTGACCACCGTCAACCTGATCTTCTGGACCTTCGGCTTCCTGCGCATGGGCGTGACCGGCCTCACCGCGCAGACGCTCGGCGCGGGCGGCGGGGAGGAATTGCGCGCCTTGCTGTTGCGGGCGCTGCTGCTCGGGCTGGGGCTGGGCATCGCGCTGCTGGCATTGTCGCCGGCGATCGTGCCGCTCGCGCTTTCGCTGATGCAGGTGCCCGCGTCGGCGGCGGAGGCCGCGCACGCTTTCACCACCGCGCGTTTCGCCGGCGCGCCCGCCGCGCTGGGCTTCTACGTCATCAACGGCTGGTTGCTCGGGCTGGGCCGGACGCGGCTGGCGCTGGCGTGCCAGGTGGCGTTCAACGGCGTCAACATCGCGCTCGACGTGCTGCTGGTAGCCGGCTTCGGCCTTGGCGCATGGGGGGCGGGGATCGGCACGTCGATCGCCGAATGGGTTGCGCTGGCGAGCGGCCTGTGGGCGGCGCGGCAAGTGCTGGGGCCGGGCTGGTGGCGGATCGGGCGGCGCGCGACCTTCGCGCCGGGCGCGTTCCGCCGGCTGCTCTCGGTCAACGCCGATATCATGATCCGCACGGTGGCGTTGCTGTTGCTGTTCACCTGGTTCGCGCGCGCCGGGGCGCGGCTGGGCGCGGTGCCGCTCGCCGCCAATCATGTGCTGATGCAGTTCGTCAGCGTCAGCGCCTTCGTCCTCGACGGCTTCGCTTTCACGGCGGAGGCCCGCGTCGGGGCGGCGATCGGCGCGGGGTCGCGCGCGGCGTTGCTGCGGGCGGCGCGGCTGACGGGGGAATTCTCGCTGGCCGGAGGACTGGCCTTCGCCGCCGTCATCGCCGCCGCCGGCCCGTGGCTGATCGCGCTCGTCACGCACGATCCGGCGGTGCAGCGGCAGGCGCTGGCGATGCTGCCCTATTGCGCGCTGGTGCCGCTGCTCGGAATGCCAAGCTGGCTGCTCGACGGCATCTTCATCGGCGCGACGCGCGGGCGCATCCTGCGCAACGCGGCACTCGTTTCGCTGGCGCTCTATCTTGCGACGGACACGATGCTGCGCGGGTGGGGCGATATCGGCGTGTGGATCGCGTTGCTGGCGAGCTACCTCTATCGCGCGGCCGCGCTGGGTGTGGCCTTGCCCCGGCTGGTCAGGAGTGTGGACGCGGCGTAGCTCACTTCGCCTTCTGGTCCGGCAGCCGCGTCTTGCCCCAGAAACCCTCGGGCATCGCGGTATATTTCTCCAGCCCGGCACGGTGGATGGCGAGATCGGATTCGCGTTGCGCCGCGGTCAGCACCTTGTCCTCGTCCACCGTCAGCACCTTGCGATCGCGCATCAGCACCCGGCCGTCGACCAATACGGTCGAGACGTCCTCGCCATTGGCATAATAGACGATGCGATAGACCGGCATGTTCATCGGCACCAGGTGCGGCTTGAACCAGTCGACCAGGATGACGTCGGCCTTCTTGCCCGGTTCGAGCGAGCCGATCTCCTTCTCCATCCCCAGCGCCTTCGCCGCGTCGATGGTCGCCATTTCCAGCACCTTGCCGGCGGGCAGCACCTTCGGATCGTGGAAATAATAGCGGTGGTAGCGCGTCGCCTGGAACATGTGGCGGAACATGTCGAAGCTGCGATCCGGCGCGACGCCGTCGGAGCCGAGCATCACCACGGCGCCGGCATCGATCAACTCGGTCGCCGGGTTGCGCCCCATCATCGAGAATACCGCGCTGGGATTGTGCGAGATGCGCGTGCCGGTGGAGGCTATCAGCCTGATCTCCTCGTCGGTCAGGTTGGTGGCGTGCGAGAAGATCGCGTCCGGCCCGAGCAGGCCGAGCACGTCATTGGCATATTTCACCGTGCCGCGCGTATGGCCGTCCTGCAGGAACAGGACGTGGTAGCGTTTCGACAGGTCGCGGGCGGCATGGGCCTCCCGTTTCACCTCGTCCAGCGCTGCGCCTTCCAGCTTCTGGTCCGGGCTGATTGTCGGGAACACCACCGCCATCTTCACCCGGCCGTCCGCCGCGCCGTTCCACTTGCGGATCAGCGTTTCCGATACCGCGATCTGCTGGCCGAAGGGCACCGCGACGTCATGGTGCGCCGCGCCGTTCCATTCGGTGAAGATGCTGGGATACGGGCCGCGGCGCGGGCCGACGCCGAGGAACCAGCGGACGCCGATATCCTTGACGCCGTTCAGATAGGCGTCGCCGTATTTGGGATCGTCCACGCGATAGACGTCCGCGCCGCCGCCGAAGAAGTTGACCGAGGTGGTGACGCCGAACTTCAGCCGCTCCAGCCCGGCGAGCATCGCGTCGGCGCGCCAGAAATCCGGCGTGGAAGCGTGCGCGTACATGCGCTCGGCGATATCGTTCCAGTCGTCGCTGTCGGCGCCGAGCGACTTGAGCAGTTCGTGGCCAGCATGGCCGTGACCGTCGATCAGCCCCGGCATCACGATCTTGCGGCGCGCGTCGATCACCTCGCGCGGGTGGAAGCGCGCCTTCAACTCGGCGGTGGTGCCGACGGCGGCGATGCGATTGCCGACGATCGCCACCGCGCCGTCCTCGATCACCCGTCGCGCCGGGTCCATGGTGATGACGGTGCCATCCGCGATCAGGATATCGGCCGGTTCGGGCGCGGCCGCGCCGGCCGGGACATGGAACGCGAGCAACGCGGCGGCGAGAGGAAATGCCCTGATCGAGCGGCGAACGTCGTCCATTTCCATCTCCCCCATCGCTTTGCTCCGGTCGATAGGCCGCTATGCCATCATCCGAAAATTAAATGTCTGCATGGCTTTTATCGCGAACGGCGATGGAAGGTCAGGGGCCGATCGCTCACCGGCTCCGGCCCAGCGCGGTGATCGTCGGCCAGTCGCCGCCAAGCTCCAC
This sequence comes from Sphingomonas sp. 67-36, assembly GCA_001897375.1. GTDB lineage: Bacteria > Pseudomonadota > Alphaproteobacteria > Sphingomonadales > Sphingomonadaceae > Sphingomonas. The sequence goes on from MKSU01000032.1 coordinate 95,376, forward strand.
GCGGGCGCGGATGCCATAGACGGCTTCGAGGTTGGCGGGCGTCAGCACCTCGCCCGGCGTGCCTTCGGCGACCAGCGTGCCGCGATCGATCAGGAGCAGCCGGTCGCAGTAGCGCGCCGCCATGGTGAGGTCGTGAAGCACCGCGATCACCGCCGCGCCGCCGCGCGCCTCGGCGCGGAGCAGTTCCATCACGTCGATCTGGTGGCCGGGATCGAGACTGGCGAGCGGCTCGTCGGCGATCAGCGCGGGCGCTTCCACCGCCAGCGCGCGCGCCAGCAGCACGCGCGCGCGCTCGCCGCCGGAGAGATTGGTGGCGAGGCGGTCGCGCAGCAGCAGCACGTCGGTGCGCGCCATCGCCCGCCCGATCGCGGCCGTATCGGCATCACGGATGCGCGACATCGGCCCGAGATGCGGCAGCCGGCCCAGCCCGACCAGCCGCTCCACCGACAGCGGCCAGTGCAGCGTCTGCCCCTGCGGCAGATAGGCGATGCGCCGTGCCAGCGCCGGGCGCGGGATCGCGGCGATGTCCTCGCCGTCCAGCGTGATCCGGCCGCCATGCGGCACCAGCGCGAGCATCGCGCGGGCGAGCGTCGATTTGCCCGCGCCGTTGGGGCCGACGATGCCGGTCAGCTCGCCCGGCGCGAACGTGGTGCTGACCTCGCGCACCACCGCGCGGCGGCCGAGCGTGACCCCGACCTGTTCCAGACGGATGCTCACCACAGCCGCCGCTCCCGCATGAGGTGGACGAGGAAGACGGGCACGCCGAGGAAGGCGGTGACGACGCCGAGCTTCAGCTCGTTGCTGGTGTCGATCAGCCGCACCGCGAGATCGGCGAAGGTGAGCAGCGCCGCGCCGCCGATCGCGGAGGGGACGAGGATCGCGGACGGGCTGCGATCGGTCAGCGGGCGCACGAGATGCGGCACGATCAGCCCGATGAAGCCGATCGCGCCCGACACCGCCACCGCGCCGCCCACGCCGATCGCGGTGCCCGCGAGCAGGCGCAGCCGGGTGCGGCGCAGGTCCACGCCCAGCGTCTGCGCGCCGTCCTCGCCCAGCGTCAGCGCGTCGAGCGCGCGGCCGTCCCACAGCAGCAGCGCCATGCCGGCCACGATGCACGGAAGCGCGATCCACAGATGCTCGAACGAACGGTTCTCAAGGCTGCCGAGCAGCCACGTCATGATCTCCATCGCGGCGAAGGGATTGGGCGAAAGGTTGAGCGCGAGGCTGACTCCGGCGGTCGCCAGCGTGCCGATGGCGATGCCCGCGAGGATCAGGGTGAGCGGGCTTTCGGATCGCCCGGCAAGGATGAACAACGGCACCAGCGCGACCATCGCGCACGATACGGCGAGCAGCGGCAGCACTACCGGATGCAGACCGGCCAGCCCGAAATAGATCGCGGCGACCGCCCCAAGCGACGCCGCGTTCGACGTGCCGAGCACCGAAGGCTCGGCGAGCGGATTGCGTAGATAGCCTTGCAGCGCCGCGCCGGCGAGGCCGAGCATCGCGCCGACCGCGAGGCCCAGCAGGGTGCGCGGCATCCTGAGATCGAACAGGATCGTGGTGGCGACCGGATCGCCATGGCCGGCGAAGACCGCGATCATGCGGGGGAGCGACAGGCCGACCGTTCCCAGCAGCAGCGAACCGGTCGCCGCGAGCAGGGTGAGCGCGAGCAGGCCGGCGATCAGCAGCGGGCGGGACGGCGTCATGCGGCGCGCCCGTCGTGCTTGCCGGCGCCGGGGAGTCGGTTATGGAAGCGCCCATGCTGCGATCCCGGCTCCTCGCGCTTGCCCTGCCGCTGGCCGCCTTGGGCGGCGCCGCGCTCCATGCGGCGGCCGGCTCCGCACCGGTGGCAAGGCCGAAGCGGATCGTCTCGCTCAACCTGTGCGCGGACCAGCTCGTCCTCGCGCTCGCCGACCGCGATCAGATCGCCGGGCTGACGCGCAGCGCCGTCGACCCGGCAATGTCGGGCGAGGCGGCGCGCGCGCGTGGCCTGCCGCTCCTCGCCAATTCGGCCGAGCAGATACTGGCGATCGACCCCGATCTGGTCATCGGCATGCCCGCGCGGGGCAGCGCCGCGATGGCGGCGCTCAAGGGGCATCATTACCATATGCTCGATCTGGAGATCGCCGATACGCTCGCTGGCGTCTATGCGTCGATCCGCCAGACCGCCGCCGCCGTGGGCCATCCCGAACGCGGCGAGGCGCTGATCGCGCGCATGGAGCGCGACCTCGCGAGGATCGGGCGGCCGGGCAGGGGGAAGGTCGCGGCTTACTACCAGCGGCGCGGCTTCATGACGGGGACCGGCACGCTGATCGACGAACTGATGCGCCGAGTCGGGCTGGTGAACCTCGCGACGAAGCTCCACAAGCCGGTGCTGGCGCAGGTGAGCCTGGAGGAGATGGTCGCCGCGCGGCCCGATTTCCTGATCGTCGAAAGCGCCACCGACCGCGTCACCGATCAGGGCACGGAGATGCTGCATCATCCGGCGCTCGCCGGCATCGCGCGCATCAGCGTGCCGGAGGCGTGGACGGTCTGCGGCGCTCCGGCTTACGTCCTCGCGGCGAAGCGGATCGCGGAGCAGATCGAACGCCGCCAGGACTGAGCGATATCCGGTTCCGGCGGGCGGCGAATGGCGCTTTTGCGTATTTGCGGCGCCGCCGCCCGCGCCGCACCGACGTTCCGCTCGCCGAACCGGCGCTTCGCCGGCATCGGGATCGTCGTCGGTGCGGGGTTTCATTGGCGTCTCCTGCCGGTCAGAACTTCACGCGCACGCCGCCATAGGCCGCGCGGCCGGGCGCGTTATAGGTGAACACCTCCTGATATTTCTGGCCGAGCAGGTTCTCCACGCGGCCGAAGACCTGGACATGCGCGCCGATGTCATAGCTCGCGTTGAAATTGACGAGCGTATAGGCCTTCAGGTCCACCAGTAGGCGCGAATAGTCGGAATTGAAGGCGTAATCGCGCTGGCGGCCGGTGTAGCGCACCGTCAGCGTGGCGGTGAGCGGCACGGCTTTCGGCGCATAGGTGGCGTTGAACGAGGCGACGTCCTTCGGCCGGCGGATCGCCTGTCCGGTGATCGGCACGGGGAACTGGAAGCTGCCGTCGCCCGGCGCCGGCCCGGCCAGCGCGTCGATCGTCTGCGGCGCGTTCAGATAGGTGTAGCTCGCGTCCAGCCGGAAATCGGAAACCCGCGCGGAGGCATAGACTTCCACGCCCTCCTGCCGGGTCCGGCCACTTCGGTTGTAGCTCTGCTGGATATAGGTGCCGCTGCCGGAATCGTACACGTAGGTCGTATCGATCTGGTCGGTGAAGAGGTTATTGAAATAGGTCGCGCCGATCGTCACCGACTTGTCCAGCAACGACTGCTCGACGCCTGCTTCCCAGCCCTTCGACTCTTCCGGCCGCAGCGCGAGATTGCCGATGTACAGGCCGCTCGTATAGCCGAACAACTCGCCGGGCGTCGGCGCCTTGATCCCGGTGCCGTAGGCGGCATGAAAACGCGTGCCGCCGGGCAGCAGATAGCTGGCCGTCGCGCGATAGGTCGCGGCGTCGCGGAAGCGGTTGTAATCGTCGATCCGCGCGGAAGCGCCCAGCGCGAGGCGATCGTCCACCGTCACGTCATAGCTGGCGACATAGCCACGGGTTTCGAGGACGTGCGTGTCCCGATCGGCATAAGCGGTGGTGTTGCGGAATTCCTGCCGCTCGTAATCCATCGCCAGCGTGAAGCGGTTCTTCACATGGTCGCTGCCGAAACGCACCGTGCTGTCGAAGTTCGCGCGATAGCGGCGGCCGACGTCGCCGGACGGGCCATAGGGGCCGTCATAATCGCGCTTGTTGTCGGTGATCGCGGCGGTGGCGGCGTTGGTCCAGGCGTCGTCGAACAGGTTCCACGTCGCGCCGACCAGCCCGTACCAGCCGCGATTGCGTGTCCTGTCGCCCGGCGTGTCGATCGCGGTGATGACCGGATAGCCCTGCACGATCGGTGAGGTGGGAGCGATCTGCTGGTCGTTGAGATCGGCGTGGGTGAGGCTGTAGCGGCCGACGGCGGTCAGCTTGAAATTGGTCGCCGGCGTCCAGTTCAGCTTCGCCGACGCGCCGAGGCTGTCGGAGCCGATATCGAGCTTCCCGCCGGGCGCCACGGGATAGCCGTCCGTCCGGTAATAACTGGTCGTGAGCGCATAATCGAACTGGTCGCCGACCACCCCGCCCGCCCGTGCGCCGCCCGAGAAGGTGGCCATCGAGCCACCCTCCGCGCGGAGCGAATAGCCCGGCTTCTCGCGGCCCGAGAGCGTGGTGTAGGTGACGACGCCACCGATCGCGTCCGAGCCGTAGAGCGAGCTTTGCTGGCCGCGCAGCACCTCGATCCGCGACGCCTCGTCGTTGATCAGCGTGCCGAAATCATATTGGCCACTATAGGGATCGTCCGCCTTGATGCCGTCGATGAACACCAGCGTCTGATTGGCCTCCGAGCCGCGAATGCGGATCTCGGTCAGCCCGCCGACCGCGCCGCTGCGGGTTATCGCCACGCCGGGCACGTCGCGCAGCACGTCGGAGACGATGCGCGTCTGGCGATCCTGCATCTCCTGATCGTCGATCACCGTCACCGACGAGCCGATCAGGTCGAGCGGGATCGCATCGCCGGAACGGCTGGCGGTGACGACGACGACATCGTCGCCCGACACGGCATCCGCTGCCGCGATATCCTCGGCATGGGCCTGGCCGGCGATGACGATCGCCAGCAACGAAATATAACCTGTCTTCATGGGTATTCCCTCCGCGCGGCGTCGCGAGCCTGACGGAGGGAGCAGCCGCCCGATGCGAGCGGTCGGCGTGCGATGGTGAGCGGACGCCATGCACCCACCCGCGCGCCGATGCGGCCCCCGCCGCATATTCGCCGCTCAGACGGATGGATACCGTGCCCCGGCCTCTCCCTGGACCAAAGCAAGAGCGACCAATACGCCGGCAGGTCTCCTGGCTCGCGGGTCACGGCCCGATGCACGCCTTCCCAGGTTGCCCCAGTGGCCGCCCGGACGAATCCGGGCAGTGCATCGCGCTCGCCGCTTACAGTTGCAGGGACAGCCCCGGATTCGGCGCGCCTTTCGGGCGTGCCTCACCGCGTTCCCATATTAAGCCCTTTCGGGCACCGGCGCGATCTTGCGAGGAATGACTTCCTCAAGCGCGCCAATAGCGGAATTGCTGCGCCGCGCAACGAGGAACATGCGGGAGCGGGCCGGAATATGAAAAGGCCCGCCGGATCGCTCCGGCGGGCCTTTCCTGTCCGCGAAAAAGGAAAGCGGGCTTACGCCTGCTCCGCCTCCTCCGGCTGAGCCTCGGCGGTGGCGCCCGGCTCGGCATTGGGATCATAGTCCTCGGTGAAGCCGCCCTGATCGCGGCCTTCCTCGAACATCTGCGCCGTGACGTCGACGCCCGACGCCTGAAGCTCGGCTTCTTCCGGCGAGCGGGCGACATTGACCTTCACCGACACCGCCACTTCGGGGTGCAGCGCGACCTTCACGTCGTACACGCCGATCGCCTTGATCGGGCGATCGAGCACGACCTGGCTCTTGGCGACCTTGTGCTTGTCGGCCACCAGCGCCTCGATGATGTCGCGCACCGCGACCGAGCCGTAGAGCTGGCCGGTGTTCGACGCCTGACGGATGATCGTCACGGAAACGTTGTTGAAGCCCTTCGCCTCCTTCTCGGCGTCGACGCGGCGGTTCGCGTTCTCGGCCTCGATGCGGGCGCGGTTGGCCTCGAACACCTTGCGGTTGGCGTCGTTGGCGCGCAGCGCCTTCTTGTTCGGCAGCAGGTAGTTGCGGGCGAAACCGTCCTTCACCTTCACCACGTCGCCGATGGTGCCGAGCTTTTCGATGCGCTCAAGCAGAATCACGTCCATTAGAGCGCTCCTTACTTCACGACGTAGGGCAGCAGGCCCAGATGACGCGCGCGCTTGATCGCCTGGGCGAGCTCGCGCTGCTTCTTCGCCGACACGCTGGTGATGCGCGACGGCACGATCTTGCCACGCTCAGAGACGAAGCCCTGGAGCAGCCGGACGTCCTTATAGTCGATCCGGGGCGCGTCCTTCGCGGAGAAGGGGCAGCTCTTGCGGCGGCGGAAGAATGGACGGGCCATTATGCGAGCTCCTCTTCGCGATCACGACGCGGGCGCTCACCGCGCTCGCCACGCTCGGCGCGACGCTCACGGTCACGCTCCTGCTTGCGCATCATAACCGACGGGCCGGCCTCATGGGCGTCGACCTTGATGGTCATGTAGCGGATGATGTCCTCGTTGATCTGGTTCTGGCGCTCCAGCTCGGCGACGGTGTCGCCGGGGGCGTCGATCTCGATCATCACGTAATGCGCCTTGCGGTTCTTCGCGATGCGATAGGCAAGGCTGCGCAGGCCCCAGGTCTCGGTCTTGATGACCTTGCCCTCATGGGCCTCGACGATCTTGGTGGCGGCTTCCGCCAGCGCGTCCACTTGCGCCTGCGCCAAATCCTGGCGCGCAAGGAACACGTGCTCGTAAAGAGCCATCTGCTTTCCTTCGTTGGCCGATCGCTGACATGGCCCCGTGCCATGCCCCTCCGGCTGTCGTCATAACAAACACTCTCGCAGGCGAAGGATCGCTCCGCCGCCCGTGAAGGCGCGTCCCTTAGCGGAAAACGGCGGAAAGGCAAGCGCGGCGGCGGCCTTTAAACCAAATCTCCATCGCTGCGCAGCTAGGCGCGGCACATGACATTGGCTGGCTCGCGGATATCATGGCGCTGGTGCGCGCTGCTCGTCGTGATGGCGGCACTGGCGCTGTGGATCGGATGGGTCGGGTTCATCGCCTCGGACGATTCGCTTTATTATGCCGGGGCGCGGGCGTGGCTCACGCATCCGCCGGCGGCGGGGACGGACCATTGGTCGACGCGCTTCCCGCTGATCCTGCCCTTCGCCGGGGTGATCGCCGCGCTCGGGCCGGGCTTCGCCGCCTTCGGGGTGACGGCGGTGCTGTTCTATACCCTGCTGGTGACGCTGACCGGCCTGTTCGCGCGGAACGTCGGCGGGCAGCGCGCAGGGTGGATCGCGGCGCTGCTGATCGCGACGCTGCCGGTGGTGATCGTCTATGCCTCGACCGTCAGCGTCGATCTGGCCGAGGCCGCCGCGCTGGTCGGCGGCGCGCTGCTGCTCGGCGGCGCGGCGGACGATCGTGCCGGGCTGTGGCGCGGCCTTGGCGCGGGACTGTGCTTCGGCATCGCGATCCTGTGCCGCGAGACGAGCGTGCTGCCACTCGCCGCCTTCGTGCCGATGTTCCTGATCGGGCGGCCGGTGCCGCGCCGCGTGCTGGTCACGATGGTTGTCGGCGTCGCGCTGGTGCTGGGGACGGAGGCGCTGTTCCAATACGCCATGACCGGCGATCCGCTGCGCCGCTACGCCATCGCCTTCCATCATGACGAGCATATCGACCGCGCCGCCAATCTGGAGGGCAATTTCCTGTTGTGGCCGCCGATCGACCCGCTGCTGGTGCTGCTGGTCAACGACGATTTCGGGCTGCTGTTCTGGCTCGCGGGGATCGCCCTTGCGCTCGGCGCGGCGCGCGGGCTGGCGCCGGGCGCGCGGCGACGGCTGATCGTGCTGTCGGGCATGGCGGGGGCGAGTTTCCTGCTCGTCGCGGTGCTCTACACCAAGCTGGTGCTCAATCCGCGCTACTTCACGCTGGCGGCGGTCGCGGCGGCGGTGGTGCTGGCGCTGTGGCTCGACCGGCTCGCGGCGCGCTGGCGGGCGCTGCTGCTCGCGGCGATCTTAGGGAGCAACCTGCTGCTGCTGAGCGTCGGCAACCGCCATCCGCATTGGGAGATGGAGGTGCTGGCCGATGCCGCGCGCAGCCATCCGCGCGAGATCGTCGCAGGGAATCCGCACGAGGTGCGCCGCGCGGAGATACCGATGGCCTTCGCGCATCTCGCCAACCTCCGCTACGCGCCCGCCCGGCCCGGCGGGCTGGTCGTCGCGCCCGCCGCATCCGCGCCGCCCGGCGCGATCGTCGCGCATTATCCCGTCCCGCCGACACGGCTGGGGCAGATGCTGCGCGCGCTCGGGCTGGAGGGGATCGTTCCCGCACCTGTCGCGCGGCGCATGTTCGCGCCGGGCGCGGAAATGGTGCTGGTCCGCACGCGAGGTTGACCCCGCGCCGTTCCCGCGCTTACGCCGCGCGCTTCGATCAAGGAGGCATCATGCGCGCGTTCATCTTTCCGGGGCAGGGGAGCCAGTCTGTCGGCATGGGCAAGGCGCTCGCCGACGCCAGCGGCCATGCCCGCGAGGTGTTCGAGGAGGTCGACGAGGCGCTCGGCCAGAAATTGTTCCGGCTGATGACCGAAGGCCCGGCGGACGAGCTGACGCTCACCGAGAACGCGCAACCTGCGATCATGGCCAACGCCATCGCCACGCTGCGCGTGCTGGAGCGCGAAGGCGGCGTATCGCTGGCCGACAAGGCCGATTTCGTCGCCGGCCACTCGCTCGGCGAATATAGCGCGCTGTGCGCCGCGGGGACGTTCGACCTCGCCACCACGGCGCGGCTGCTCAAGCTGCGTGGGCAGGCGATGCAGGCGGCGGTGCCGGTGGGCGAGGGCGCGATGGCCGCGCTGCTCGGCGCCGATCTCGACAAGGCGCAGGCGATCGCCGCCGCCGCCGCCGCCGAGGGGCAGGTCTGCACTGTCGCCAACGACAATGATCCGTCGCAGGTCGTCATCAGCGGCGCGAAGGACGCGATCGACCGCGCGGTGGCGATCGCCAAGGATCATGGCGCGAAGCGCGCGCTGTTGCTCCCCGTTTCCGCGCCGTTCCACTGCCCGCTGATGCAGCCCGCCGCCGACGCGATGGAGAAGGCGCTGGCCGATGTGCGCATCGCCGCGCCGCTGGTGCCGCTCTATTGCAACGTCGATGCCAAGGCGGTGAGCGACGTCGATGCGATCCGCACCGGGCTGGTGCGGCAGGTGACGGGCATGGTGCGCTGGCGCGAATCGGTGCTGGCGATGCAGGAAGCCGGGGTGAGCGAGTTCGTCGAGTTCGGCGGCAAGGTGCTCGGTCCGATGGTCAAGCGCACCGCGCCCGACGCCAATGCGACCAGCGTGGTGTCGATGGATGACATCGAAGCGCTTCTGAAGACGCTCTGAGGAGACCGTAATGTTCGACCTGACAGGCATGACCGCGCTGGTGACCGGCGCTTCGGGCGGGATCGGCTCGGCGATCGCGCGCGGGCTGGCGGCGCAGGGCGCGCGGCTGGCGGTCTCCGGCTCCAATGCGGAAAAGCTGGAGGCGTTTCGCGCCAGCCTCGGCGGCGATCATGTCGCGGTGGTGGCGGATCTTTCCGACCCGGCCTCGGTCGATGCGCTGGTGCCGGCGGCGGTGGAAGCGCTGGGCGGGCGGCTCGACATTCTCGTCAACAATGCCGGCATCACACGCGACAACCTCGCGATGCGGATGAAGGACGAGGAATGGCAGCAGGTGATCTCGGTCAACCTCGAAGCCGCCTTCCGCCTGATTCGCGCCGCCGCCAAGCCGATGATGAAGCAGCGTTTCGGCCGCGTCATCTCGATCACTTCGGTCGTCGGGCAGACGGGCAATCCGGGGCAGGCGAACTATGCCGCGTCCAAGGCGGGGCTGGTCGGCATGTCCAAGGCACTGGCGCAGGAACTGGCGAGCCGCAACATCACGGTGAATTGCGTCGCGCCCGGCTTCATCCGCTCGGCGATGACCGACGTGCTGCCGGAAGCGCAGAAGACCGCGCTGCTCGGCAAGATTCCCGCAGGCGACCTTGGCACGGGCGAGGATATCGCCGCCGCCGTGGTCTATCTCGCGTCGAAGGAGGCGGGGTACGTCACCGGCCAGACGCTGCACGTCAACGGCGGAATGGCGATGGTGTGATATTCGCGAAGGCGTGATCGAGCAGCGCCATTCGCCGCACCGCCACGGCGAACAGCGCGAGCAGGCTCATCACGCCGAGCGGGATCAAGGTGGCGTGGGCAATGCTCCGCGCGAACAGCGGCATCGCCCAGGCGATCGCCAGCAGGCTCGCCTCCCAGCGCAGGAAGCCGCGCGCCCGTCCGTCCGCGACGAGGAAGGCGATCGCCATCCCCGCGAGCGTATAATCGTAATCGAGCGCATAGGGCGTGGAGAGCAGCGCGGCGGTCAGCACCACCGCGTTGCGCACCGCCGGCGTGGCGCGCAGCGTCGCGATCAGTGACGCGAGCAGCGCGACGGCGGTGACGGCGCCTTGCACCGCATAGGCCAAGGGCACCGAGCCGCCGAGCGCACGTATCGCGCCGAACGCCGTCTGGATCTTCTCCCAGCCGGTATTGCCTGCCTCGATCACCACGCTGCGGGTGAGCGGCAGCGAATCGATGAACGCCTGCCACACCGGCCAGCCCCAGATCGCATAGGTCACGAGCACGAGCGTGCCGGCGGACAGGATCGCGCCGCCCACCGCGCGCCATTGACCGCTCGCCAGCAGGACCAGCGGCAGCAGCACAGCGAATTGCGGCTTGTAGACGAGGCAGCCGATCAGCAGGCCGGCGGTGAATGGCCTGTCATCGAGCAGGAGCAAGCCGCCGCCGAGCAGGGCGGCGGTGAGGAAGCCGTTATGGCCGTGGCCGAGGCACACCATCACCACCGGCGCGGCGGCGGCGGCCAGCAGGGTCAGCCGGTCGGGCACGATGCGGGTGACGAGCCACAGGGCGGCGGCGAGCGTCACGGCCTGCCACACGACGAGCGCGGCGACATAGGGCAGCAGCGCGAGCAGCGCCGCGACGAGCATGAACGGCGGGGGATAATGCCAGCCGTAGAAGGGAACCTGCGGATCGTGATGCACCGCGCGCTGCACCGCCGCCTGCGTCCCCCAGTCCCACGCTTCCGCCGCCTGGCCGTGCAGCGCCATCCATCCGGCCGACCAGACGTTCGAGAAATCGGTGCCGAGTGGCCGGCCGAGGAAATCGAGCGTGCCGTGCGCGGTGGCGAACAGCGCGACGAACATCAGCACGGTCGCGCCAAGCGATATTTGCGCGACCATCGCGATGCGACGCCGGTCGAGCCAGCTTCCGGTGGCGATCGCCTCAATCATCGGCATCTTCATGACGCCGACCCGTTAATGTTTCGCGGACGACTCCCATGCCTCCCCCTTGCCAGTGGTGGGGCCGCGCTCTACGTGCGTGGAGCAACAGCAAACCTCGCAAGAAGGAACAGGGTATGAGCGAGACCGCCGACCGCGTGAAGAAGATCGTCGTCGAGCACCTCGGTGTCGAGGCCGACAAGGTGACCGAAGACGCGAGCTTTATCGACGATCTCGGTGCCGACAGTCTCGATATCGTCGAGCTGGTGATGGCGTTCGAGGAAGAATTCGGTGTCGAGATTCCCGACGACGCCGCCGAGAAGATCACGACCGTCAAGGACGCGATCAGCTATATCGACGAGCACAAGGGCTGATCCGGGGCTGACCTTTTCAGACCCGAGCTGTCCTCAAATGCCCTGAGCTTGTCGAGGGGCTGCCGTTCGCCGGCCCAGGCGAGCCGGCAGGACAGGGCTTCGACAGGCTCAGCCCCGCAACGGGCTGGGCCTGTTGTTATTTTTCGGAGAGTTGCGAATGCGCCGTGTCGTCGTCACTGGTCTTGGCCTCGTCACCCCGCTGGGGGCTGACGTCGAAACGGCTTGGGCCAACCTCATCGCCGCCCGTTCGGGCGCCGGCCCGATCACCCGCTTCGATGCGTCTGACCAGAAGTGCCGCATCGCCTGCGAGGTGAAGCCGGCCGATCACGAATATGGCTTCGATCCTTCGAAGCGCGTCGATCACAAGATCCAGCGACAGGTCGATCCGTTCATCATCTACGGCATCGACGCCGCCGGGCAGGCGCTGGAAGATGCCGGCCTCACCGAGATGAGCGAGGCGGAGCGGCTGCGCGCCGGCTGCTCGATCGGCGCGGGCATCGGCGGCCTGCCGGGCATCGCGAGCGAATCGATCGTATGCGAGACGAAGGGGCCGGGCCGCGTCTCGCCGCATTTCGTGCATGGCCGGCTCATCAACCTGATCTCGGGCCAGGTCTCGATCAAATACGGGCTGATGGGGCCGAATCACGCAGTTGTCACCGCCTGCTCGACCGGCGCGCATTCGATCGGCGACGCGGCGCGGATGATCGCGATGGACGATGCCGACGTGATGCTGGCGGGCGGCGCGGAGGGGGCGATCTGCCCGCTCGGCATCGCCGGCTTCGCGCAGGCGCGCGCGCTCTCCACCGGCTTCAACGACACGCCGGAAAAGGCCAGCCGCCCCTATGACCGCGATCGCGACGGCTTCGTGATGGGCGAGGGCGCGGGCGTCGTCGTGCTTGAGGAATATGAGCGGGCCAAGGCGCGCGGCGCGAAAATCTATGCCGAGGTGATCGGCTACGGCCTGTCGGGCGACGCTTATCACGTCACCGCGCCGCACCCGGAAGGCTCGGGCGCGTTCCGCTCGATGGAGATGGCGATGCGCAAGAGCGGCCTCGCGCTCTCCGACATCGACTATATCAACGCCCATGGCACCTCCACGCCGCTCGGCGACGAGCTGGAGCTGGGCGCGGTGCGCCGCCTGTTCGGCGATGCGCTCGGCGGGCTTTCGATGTCCTCGACCAAGTCGGCGATCGGGCATCTGCTGGGCGGCGCCGGCGCGGTCGAATCGATCTTCTGCATCCTCGCGATGCGCGACCAGATCGTCCCGCCGACGCTCAACCTCGATAATCCCAGCGAGAATTGCGTCGGCGTCGATCTCGTCCCGCATGTCGCGAAGAAGCGGCAGGTGAAGGCAGTGCTGAACAATTCGTTCGGCTTCGGCGGCACCAATGCCTCGCTGGTGATGAAGGCGATCTGACCGCGACACGCGCGGGCGTGGTGATGTCATGAGAAGGCTCGGTTGCCTCGGAACGCTGATCGTGCTGCTGGGCGTCGTCACGCTCGGCTGGCTGGCGCACGACTGGACCGGCGCGGGTCCGGCGGGCAAGCCGGTCGCGGTGATCGTGCCCGAAGGGGCAACCCTCGCCCGTGCGGCGACCGAGCTTCAGAAGGCGGGCGCGATCCGTTCCGCGACTCGCTTCCGCGGCTTCGCGCGGCTGTTCGGCAACGGGCAGGCGATCAAGGCCGGCGAATACGCCATTCCCGCGCGCGCCAGCGCCTCCGACGTGCTGGCCCTGTTGCAGGAAGGGAAGGTCCGCCAGCGGCTGATCCCGGTGCCGGAGGGCTATCCCTCGATCCTCGTCCACGAGGCGCTGATGAAGGCGGACGGGCTGGTCGGCGACGTGGCCGTCCCGGCGGAAGGATCGATCCTGCCCGACAGCTACGCCTATCAGAAGGGCGATACCCGCGCCTCCGTTGTGGCGCGGATGCAGAAGGCGATGCGCGACTATCTCGCCGCCGCGTGGAAGCGCCGCAAGCCCGGCATCGCGGTGACGACGCCGGAGCAGGCGATCATCCTCGCCTCGATCGTGGAGAAGGAAACCGGCAAGCCCAGCGAGCGGCGCGAGGTGGCGGCGGTCTATGCCAACCGGCTGAAGCGCGGGATGCCGCTCCAGGCGGACCCGACCGTCATCTATCCGATCACGAAGGGCAAGCCGCTCGGCCGCCGCATCCTGCAATCGGAACTGCACGCGAAGAACGGCTACAACACCTACGCCCAGCCCGGCCTGCCGATCGGCCCGATCGCCAATCCGGGGCGCGCTTCGATCGACGCGGTGCTCGATCCGGCGCAAACCGCCGCGCTTTATTTCGTCGCGGACGGCACCGGCGGCCATGTCTTCGCCAACACGCTCGACCAGCACAACGCCAATGTGAAGAAATGGTACGCGATCCGCCGCGCGCGCGGGGAGATGTAGGCGCGGTTCACCCGTGGCCGCGGATCGCCTTCACCAGTTCCGCCTTCGACATGCCCGACCGGCCCGCGATGCCGATCTTCCTCGCCTCGCGATAGAGATCGTCCTTCGTCCGGTCCTGCAACTCCGTGCCGCGCGGGTGGAGCGTGCCGGCGGCATGGGCGTTGGCGATGCGGGCGGACTTCTCCTTCGAATTGCCCTGTTTGCGCAGATCCTCGTAAAGCTTCTCGTCCTTGATCTGCGGCGCTTGCTTGCGTGGCATGACGGCCTCCTTCGATCGCATGGAGAGGAAAACCGCCGGGCGGGGGAATTGGTCCGCAACCGACCGTGACAAATCGGCGACAGCCACTATATGCGGCCGGGCACGACGCGAGCCCCCGGGAATGCTGACCACAAATCCTTTCGATGACGACCACCTGCACGAGGAGTGCGGGATCTTCGGCGTTTCCGGCGCGGAGAGCGCCGCGGCGCTCGTGGCGCTGGGGCTGCATGCGCTCCAGCATCGCGGGCAGGAGGCGGCCGGGATCACCTCGTTCGACGGCGCGCAATTCCACACGCATCGCGCGATGGGCCATGTCGCGGGCAATTTCGATCGCGACGAGGTGATTCGCGCGCTGCCCGGCACCGTCGCCTGCGGCCATGTGCGCTATTCCACCACCGGCGAGACGGCGTTGCGCAACGTCCAGCCGCTCTATGCCGATCTCGCCTCCGGCGGGTTCGCGGTGGCGCATAACGGCAACATCTCCAATGCGATGCGCCTGCGCCGCGAGCTGGTGCGGCGCGGATCGATCTTCCAGTCGACCAGCGACACCGAGACGATCATCCACCTCGTCGCTACTTCCAGCTACAGGTCGTTGCTCGATCGCTTCATCGACGCGCTAAAGCAGGTCGAGGGCGCCTATTCGCTGATCGTGATGACGCCGGAGGGCATGATCGCCTGCCGCGATCCGCTCGGCATCCGCCCGCTGGTGATGGGCAGGCTGGGCGACGCGATCATCTTCGCTTCGGAAACGGTGGCGCTCGACGTGGTCGGCGCGGAGTTCGTCCGCTCGGTCGAGCCGGGCGAGCTTGTCATCGTGCAGGGCACGGAGATGCGCTCGATCCGCCCGTTCGCCGAGGCGGCGGCGCGGCCGTGCATCTTCGAATGGGTCTATTTCTCGCGGCCGGATTCGATCGTCGGCGATCACTCGGTCTATTCGGTGCGCAAGGCGATCGGCGCGCAGCTCGCGATCGAATCGCCGGTCGAGGCCGATCTGGTGATCCCGGTGCCGGATTCGGGCGTGCCGGCGGCGATCGGCTATGCGCAGGAATCGGGCATCCCGTTCGAGCTGGGCATCATCCGCTCGCATTATGTCGGCCGCACCTTCATCCAGCCGGGCGACAAGGTGCGCCATCTGGGCGTGAAGCTGAAGCACAACGCCAATCGCGCGCTGATCGCGGGCAAGCGCGTGGTGCTGATCGACGATTCGATCGTGCGCGGCACGACCAGCGTGAAGATCGTGCAGATGATGCGCGATGCCGGGGCGGCGGAGGTGCACATGCGCATCGCCAGCCCGCCGACCAAGCATAGCTGCTTCTACGGCGTCGACACGCCGGAGCGCGCCAAGCTGCTCGCGGCCAAGCTCGATCTCGCCGCGATGACCGGCTACATCGGCGCGGATTCGCTCGGCTTCGTCTCGATCGACGGGCTCTACAAGGCGCTGGGCGAGCGGGGCCGCGCGGACGTCCGCCCGCAATATTGCGACGCCTGCTTCACCGGCGATTATCCCACCACGCTGACCGATCACGACGAGCTGGCCGAGGTCGACCAGTTCGCCCTGCTCGAAGAGCGCGTCGCCTGAACCAGGGCATCGAGATGACCGAACAGAACAAGCCACTCGCGGGAAAGCTCGCGCTCGTGACGGGCGCCTCGCGCGGGATCGGCGCGGCGACCGCCATCGCGCTCGCCGAACGGGGCGCGCATGTCGTGCTCACCGCGCGCACCGCGAAGGAACTGGAGGGCGTCGAGGAAACCATCTTCGATGCCGGCGGCTCCGCGACGATCGCCCCGCTCGACCTGACCGAAACCGACGCGATCGCGCGGCTGGCGATGGCGGTGGGCGAGCGGTGGCAGGCGCTGGACGTGCTGGTGCTCAACGCGGCCATGCTCGGCTCGCTCGCGGCGGTGCCGGCGATCGATGCCAAGGAACTGGCGGCGGTGCTGACGCTCAATGTTTCGGCGCAGGTGGCGCTGATCCAGGCGTTCGATCCTTTGCTCCGGCGTGCCGAGGCGGGCAAGGTGATCGCGATCACCTCGTCGGTCGGCCGCAAGCCGCGTGCTTACTGGGGCGCTTACGGCGCGTCCAAGGCGGCGCTGGAGACGCTCGTCGCGGCCTATGGCGACGAGGTGGAGGAGATCAGCCGCATCCGCACCGCGATCGTCGATCCCGGCGCGACCCGCACCGCGATGCGCGCGCGCGCCTATCCGGGCGAAGACCCCGCCTCGGTGAAGGAACCGGGCGTGGTGGCGGAGCGGATCGCCGCGCTGGCGGTGGAGGGATTTGCGGCGAATCATTTCGAGCGCGTCGGCTGAGAATCCGTTGTGCGGGGCGGGCGGCACGCGCTAACGCGGGCCGCGATGCTGTTCCCGCCCGATGCCTGCCCCCGGATCGTCGTCAAGATCGGATCGGCGCTGCTCGTCGATGCCGAGGGTGGTGTGCGCCGCGCGTGGCTTGAGGGAATAGCGGCCGATATCGCTGAGCGCGCGCGCGCCGGGCAGCAGGTGGCAGTCGTCTCGTCGGGCGCGATCGCGCTGGGCGCGCGGCGGCTCGGGCTGGCCAAGGGCGGCCGCGCCAGCCTTGAGGACGCGCAGGCAGCGGCGGCGACCGGACAGATCGCGCTGGGCCACACCTGGGCCGAGGTGCTCGGCGGCGAGGGGCTGACGGCAGCGCAGATACTGGTGACGCTCGACGATCTGGAGGATCGCCGGCGCTACCTCAACGCGGCGGCGACGCTGGGGCGGCTGCTCCAGCTCGGCGTCGTGCCGATCATCAACGAGAACGACAGCGTCGCGACCGCCGAGATCCGCTTCGGCGACAATGACCGGCTCGCGGCGCGGGTGGCGCAGGCGGCGGGCGCGCAGGGCGTGGTGTTGCTCTCCGATATCGACGGCCTCTACGACCGCAACCCGGCGCTGCCCGGCGCGCGGCATATCGCGCGCGTCGAGCGGATCGACGCGCGGATAGCGGGGATGGCCGACGACGGCTCCGCGTCAGGCATGGGCTCGGGGGGAATGGTCTCGAAGATCCAGGCGGCGCGGATCGCCGGGCGGGCAGGGGTCGCGCTGGCGATCGCGTCGGGCCGGATCGAGCGGCCGCTGTCGGCTGAGGCGCGGCACACGATCTTCGTCCCGGAGCGGCGCGCGCGGGCACGCAAGGCGTGGCTGGCGGGGCGGTTGACCGCCAAGGGCGTCATCACCGTCGATGCCGGCGCGGCGCAGGCGCTGGCGGGCGGGCGCAGCCTGCTCGCGGCGGGCGCGACCGGCGTGACGGGGCGCTTCGCGCGCGGCGACGTGGTGACGATCGAGGGGCCGGAGGGCGCGGTGGCGCGCGGGCTGGCCGAATATGACGCCGCCGACGTGACGCGGCTGCTCGGCCGCCGCAGCGACGAGCAGGAGGCGATCCTCGGCTATGCTCCGCGCGCGGCGCTGGTCCATCGCAACCATATGGCGTTGCTGTGATCCTTGCGCTGACCGGGGGGACCGGTTTCGTCGGCGGCCATGTCATTCGACGCGCGCTGGAGGCGGGGCACCAGGTGCGCGCGCTGGCGCGGCGGCCGCAACCGGCGCGTGCCGGGGTAAGCTGGATCGCGGGCGCGCTTGATGACCCGGCGGCGCTCGCCGAGCTGACGGCGGGCGCGGAGGTGGTGATCCATATCGCCGGGGTGGTGAACGCGCCCGATCGTGCCGGCTTCGCGGCGGGGAATATCGATGGCACGCGCGCGATCGTCGCCGCGACGGCGCCGGGGACGCGCTTCGTCCATGTCTCATCGCTCTCGGCGCGCGAGCCGCGGCTCTCGATCTACGGCTGGTCGAAGCGCGAGGCGGAGGAGATCGTCGCGGCATCCGCGCTGGCATGGGATATGGTGCGCCCGCCGGGAATCTACGGGCCGGGCGATATGGAGATGCTCGACGTGTTCCGCCTTGCGCGGCGGGGCTTCTCGATCACGCCGCCGGCGGGACGGGCTTCGTGGATTCATGTCGACGATCTCGCCCGCCTGCTGGTGGTGCTCGCCGAAACGCCGGCCGAGCGCGCGATTTACGAAATGGACGACGGGCGCGAGGGCGGCTGGACGCATCATGCGTTCGCGCAAGCGGTCGGCGTGGCGCTTGGTCGTCCTATTCGTCCGCTGGCCCTGACGCCGGGGCTGCTGCGGCTCGGCGCGCGGATCGACCGGCTGATACGCGGGAAGCGCGCCAAGCTCACCGCCGACCGGGTGGCCTATTTCTGCCACCCCGACTGGACGGTCGATCCGGCGAAACGCCCTCCCGTGGCTTTGTGGACGCCGGGGATCGCCAGCGAGGCCGGGCTGCGCGAAACCGCCGAAAGCTATCGCGCCGCGGGATTGCTGTAGGCGCAAGAGCGACCGGCGGCGTCATCGGCCGCCGGTCGGGTTTCACGCGCGTGAGGTCAGGCGGTCGCGGCCCGGCGGAAACGAATGCGCAGCCCCGCGCCGACCATGCCGAAGCCCATGATCATCATCGCCCAGGTCGCCGGCTCCGGCACGCCGCCAGCGCCGGAAATCAGCGCGGTGAAACCGCCGGTGTTGTCGGCGTAATAGCCCGACGTGCCCTGGAAGCCATAGGCATCGGCAAAGCCGAGATACAGCGCCGTCGCGCCGGTGGGCACGGAGAAGGTGCCGCCCGAGCCGATCTTGAAGATCGTGTCCACTCCGGCGCCGCTGCCGGTGAATACGCCGAGCAATGCGAGAGACATCGGATCGGTGAAGTTGCCGATGGAGGAACCGGTGGCATTGGTGATGTTCGAGGTCAGCGAGAAACCGTCAGGCCCGTGCGCGCCATAGCCGCCGCCGGGATCCGCCTGCCCCGAGGCGGTGATCGTCAGCGTCTGCCCGCCGGAAACCCCAAGCGAAGGCGGCAATATGCCGGCGCCTCCCCCGGCGGCAGGGATGGAGCCAAGCCCGGCCGCGAAGATATTGGCCTGCGCATCGACATAGATCGAGGTGGCGGCAAGTGCCGGGCTGGCCAGGGGCGCGGCGGCCAAGGCGGCGCCACACATCAATTTCGAGAGAGCACGCATCTGACTGATCCTTTGCAAAGCCAAGATCAGGCGACACGGCCCGTTTTTCTTTGAGTCGCCTCGGTATTCCTTACACGCGATTAACCATGATTCACAGAAGCATTCCGTGCCATAATGGGACGCTCAACCGCGCAACCTCGCTGCCGCGCGTGCCTTGGCTTCCACCTCCGCCATGCTTGCGCCGGCCGGCGTTACCCAGCTTCCGCCGACGCACAGCACGCGGTCGAACGCCAGCCAGTCGGGCGCGCTCGCTTCGGTGATGCCACCCGTGGGGCAGAAACGGCATTGGTGGAAGGGGGCGGCGAGCGCCTTCAGCGCCTTCAGCCCGCCGGAGGTTTCGGCGGGGAAGAACTTGAAGTGTGTGAGGCCGAGGTCCAGCCCGCGCATGATGTCGCCGGCTGTCGCGACGCCGGGGAGGTAGGGGACGCCGCTGTCGATGATCGGCCGGGCCAGCCGCTCGGTGAGGCCGGGGGAGACGATGAATTCTGCGCCCGCGTCCATCACCTGCTCGAACTGGTCGGTCGAGACGACTGTGCCTGCGCCGACGATCGCGCCCGGCACCTCCTTCATCGCGCGGATCGCGTCGAGCGCGGCGGGTGTGCGCAGCGTCACCTCCAGCACGCGCAGGCCGCCCGCGACCAGCGCCTCCGCCAGCGGCCGCGCCGCCGCCGCATCCTCGATGACCAGCACGGGGATGACCGCGCTCGCGCGCATGATCGTGTCGATCGCGGGAAGGGAGGCGGACATCAGACATGCTCCTGTGCGAAGGCGGCGGCGGCGCCGAACAGGCCGGGCTGGGAATGGGTGATGAGCTTCACCGGGATGGCGGCCATCATGGATTGGAACCGCCCCTTGGCAACGAAGCGATGCCCGAAGCCGGAGCGCAGCAGCCGGTCCTTGATCCTGAGGCCGAGGCCGCCAGCGATCACCACGCCCTTCGCGCCCTGCGCCAGCGCGAGATCGCCCGCCACCGCGCCGAGCGCGAGGCAGAAGCGATCGAGCGCGGCGAGCGCGATCGGGTCGCTGCCCTCCAGCGCCTCCTGCCAGATCGTCTTGTCGTCCCGCGCCGGGACGGGTCGACCCTCCAGCGCGGCGAGCGTTTCGTAGATCGCGACGATGCCCGGCCCGGCGCAGACGCGCTCGGCGGAGACGCGCGTGAAGCTGCCGCGCAGCCGCTTCACCAGCGCGTCCTCGATCGCGTCGAGCGGGGCGTAATCGATATGGCCGCCCTCGGTGGGGAGGACGTGATAGCGGTGCGGAGTGCGCAGCACCTGCGCCACGCCCAGCCCGGTGCCGGGGCCGCAGACGGTGGTGACGCCCTCCGCCGCCAGTGGCTCATCGGGTCCGCAGAGGTGCTCGAACTGGTCGGGCGGCAGTTGCGCCACGGCATGGCCGACCGCGCCGAAATCGTTGATGACCGTATAGGTCTCGACGCCGAGCCGCTCAGGGATCAGCGACGGGCGGATCACCCACGGATTGTTGGTCAGCCGGATCACGTCGCCGGTGATCGGCGAGGCGATCGAGAGCGCCGCCGCGCGCGGCAAGGGGCGATCGAGCGTCGCGGCGAACGCCTGCCACGCGGTTTGCAGCGAGGCGTGCTCGGCCGTCTTGAGCGTCACCGGCTCGGCGAGCCGCGTTACCTTGCCGCCCGCCACCTCGGCGATGGCGAAGCGGGCGTGGGTGCCGCCGATATCGACCGCTACGACCTCCACCGCCTATAGCCCCGCGCCGGCGAGCATCGCGCTCGCGCCTTTTTCAGCTTCGTCGGCCAAGCCACGGAACATGCCGAACAATTCGCGGCCGAATCCTTCAGCCAGAGGCGGGGCCGGGGCCTGCGCGCGCGCCGCCCATTCCGCCGGATCAACGAGGGCGTCGAGCGTCCCCGCCACCGCGTCCACCCGGATCAGGTCGCCGTCATGGATGCGGCCGATCGCGCCGCCGCCCAACGCCTCGGGCGAGACGTGGATCGCGCACGGCACCTTGCCGCTCGCGCCGGACATGCGGCCATCGGTGACGAGCGCGACGCGGAAGCCCCGGTTCTGGAGCACGCCGAGCGGGGGCGTGAGCTTGTGCAGCTCCGGCATCCCGTTGGCGCGCGGCCCCTGATAGCGGACGACGACCACCACGTCGCGCTCCAGCTCGCCGCGCTTGAAGGCGTCGAGCACTTGCGACTGGTCTTGGAACACGCGCGCCGGGGCCTCGACAACCCATCGCTCGCGCTCGACGGCGGAGACCTTGATGCAGGCGCGGCCGATATTGCCGGCGAGGATGCGCATCCCGCCATCGGGTGAGAAGGGCGCGTCGGCGGGGCGCAGGATCGTCTCGTCCCCGCTCGCGCCGGGATCGCGCCATACCAGCGCCTCGCCGTCCAGCGCCGGCTTGCGCGCCGCATCGGCCAATGTCTCGCCGCCGGCGGTGAGGATATCGCCGTGGAGATGGCCGCTGGCGATCAGCTCGCGGATCACGAACGGCATCCCGCCCGCCGCTTCGAAGGCGTTCACGTCGGCCGATCCGTTTGGATAGACGCGCGCGATCAGCGGCACGGCGGCGGAGAGCCGGTCGAAATCCTCCCAGTCGATCACGATCCCCGCCGCGCGCGCGATGGCGGGGACGTGGAGCAGGTGGTTGGTCGATCCGCCTGTCGCCAGCAGCCCCACCGCCGCGTTGACGATCGCGCGCTCGTCCACACACGCGCCCAGCGGACGGTAATCCGCGCCGCGCCAGCCCAGTCCGGCGATGCGGTGGACGGCGGCGCGCGTCAACTCCTGCCGCAGCTTCGTGCCCGGATTGACGAAGGCCGCGCCGGGGACGTGCAGCCCCATCACCTCCATCATCATCTGGTTGGTGTTGGCCGTGCCGTAGAAGGTGCAGGTGCCGCGATCGTGATAGGCAGCGATCTCGGCGTCGAGCAGTTCCTCGCGCCCGCATTCGCCGGTGGCGAAACGCTCGCGCACCGCCGCCTTGTCCTTGTTGGCGAGGCCAGAGGGCATCGGCCCGCCGGGCACCAGCAGCATCGGCAGATGGCCGAAGCGCAGCGCGCCCATCAGCAGCCCCGGCACGATCTTGTCGCAGATGCCGAGCAGCAGCGCGCCCTCGAACGTGCCGTGCGACAGCGCCACGGCGGTCGCCAGCGCGATGGTGTCGCGGCTGAACAGCGACAGCTCCATGCCCGGATAGCCCTGCGTCACGCCGTCGCACATCGCGGGCACGCCGCCCGCCACCTGCGCCGTCGCGCCCGCCTCGCGCGCCCAGAGCTTCATCAGCTCCGGGTAGCGGTAATAGACCGCATGGGCGGAGAGCATGTCGTTATAGGCGGTGACGATGCCGATGTTCATGCCGGCATCGGCCTTCATTGCCTCGCGGTCCTCCGGCGTGCCGGCATAAGCGTGGGCGAGGTTGGCGCAGCCCAGCGCGGGTCGGCCGATCCATATCTCCCGCTGGCGATCGAGCAGCGCGAGATAGCGGGCGCGGCTCTCCCGGCTGCGCTCGATGATGCGATCGGTGACGGCTGCGACGGTCGGATTCATGTTACCGGCTTACGGCGCCCAGTGGATATCGACCGGCAGCTCCGCATCCGCCAGCACGCGCCCGATCGGATAAGGCGAGCCGGCGCCTTCCGCGATCGCGTCCTCGATCACCTTCTTCTTCGCGCCGCCGGTCACCGCGATCATCAGCGCGCGGGCGGTGACGATGCCCTGACGCGAGAGGGTGACGCGGGGCACCGGCGCCTCGCTCGGCAGCGGATCCGGCATCACGCCCAGCGCGCGGCGCTCGCGCGGGCCGTTCAATGCCTCGTCATAATCCGGGCCGGGGAAGATCGAGGCGGTATGCCCGTCCGCGCCGACGCCGAGCAGGCACAGGTCGAGCGGCCAGTGCAGATCCTGCATCAGCGCGTCGGCCGAGCGCCCGGCGGCCTTGTAGTCGTCCACCGCCTTGGGGACGATCGGGATCACCCGCGCGCCCTTGGGGATGAAGGTCTTGCCGATCATCGTGACGTTCGACAGCGGATCGCCCAGCGGCACGATGCGCTCGTCGGTCGGCACGATCGTCACGCGCTTCCAGTCCAGCTTCGCGGCGGCGAGCTTCTCATAGACCGGCACCGGCGTCTTGCCGCCGGCCAGCGCGATCACCGCCGCGCCGCGCGCCTCGATCGCGCTTTCGATGATGAAGCCGATATCCCCCGCGACGGCATCGGCCATCTCGGCCGCGTCGTCATATTCCCACCATTCGATCTCGTCGCTCATGTGACTTCCCATAGCGGCGGCATGTGCCGCAAAGTTTCAATCGTCCTGCCAGGTCACGCCGTCGCGCTCGGTCAGCGCGATCGCGGCGGAGGGCCCCCAGGTGCCAGCCGGATAATGTTTCGGCTTCATGTCGTTGGCGGCCCAGCCGGCGCGGATCGCGTCGATCCACGTCCATTGCGCCTCCACCTCGTCGCGGCGGACGAACAGGGTCTGGTCGCCCTCGATCAGATCGAGCAGCAGCCGTTCATAGGCGATGCGGCGGCGCGCGCCGGCGAACTCGGCGTCAAGGCTGAGGTTCAGCGGCACCTCGCGCAGGCGAATGCCGTCGCGGTCCAGCCCCGGCTCCTTGGCCATGACGAGCAGCTGGATATATTCCTCCGGCTGCAACCGGATGATGAGCATGTTCGGCTGGAGCAGCCCGCCGCGCCCGGCGAACATCGAATGCGGCACCGGCTTGAACTGGATCGCGATCTCCGAGCGGCGCACCGGCATCCTCTTGCCCGTGCGCAGGTAGAAGGGCACGCCCTGCCAGCGCCAGTTGTCGACATGCGCCTTGATCGCGACGAACGTCTCGGTGTTCGAATCGCGCCCCAGCTCCTCGTCGTAACC
Organism: Sphingomonas sp. 67-36; assembly: GCA_001897375.1. Lineage (GTDB taxonomy): Bacteria > Pseudomonadota > Alphaproteobacteria > Sphingomonadales > Sphingomonadaceae > Sphingomonas. The sequence goes on from MKSU01000032.1 coordinate 119,393, forward strand.
CTTTACGATCTGGCCGTTCACCGCGCCGCCGAGATACTGGCCGATCACGGTGTTCTGCGGCACTTCCTCCGGCTTCATCTGGCGCAGCGAGCGGAACACCTTGGCCTTCTCGTCGCGGATCGCGCTGGTGTCGTAGCGCGCGGGCGGCTCCATCGCGATCAGCGCGACGAGCTGGAGCATATGGTTCGCCACCATGTCGCGCAGCGCGCCGGCGCCGTCATAATAGCTCGCGCGATCCTCCAGCCCGACCGTCTCGGAGATGGTGACCTGCACATTGTCGATCCCGCGCGCGTTCCACACCGGCTCGAAGAAGGAATTGCCGAAGCGCAGCGCGAGGATGTTCTGCACCGTCTCCTTGCCGAGATAATGGTCGATGCGGAAGATGCGCTCCTCGGGAAAGGCGCGCGCCACCGTGTCGTTGATCTCGCGGCTGGAGGCGAGATCGTAGCCGAGCGGCTTCTCCAGCCCGATCCGTACCGTCTCCCCGGCGAGGCCGACCGATTCGAGGCCCTTCACCGCCGGCTCGAACAGCGAGGGGGCGGTGGAGAGGAAGATCGCGAGGCCGCCCGACACGTCGCCGACCTTCCCGGCGAGCGGCTTGAACGTCTTCTCGTCGGAAAGGTCGGCCGGCTGATAGGACAGGCGAGCGAGGAAAGTCCCCAGCGCCTTCTCGTCCTTGCGATCGGCGGGGAGGAACTCGTCCAGCGCCTTTTTCGCGAACTGGCGGAAGCCCTTGTCGTCTAGGTCCGAACGCGCCGAGCCTATGACGGTTAGCCCTTGCGGCAGCAGCCCGTCGGCATGGAGGCCGTAGAGCGACGGCAGCAGCATCCGCTGCGCCAGATCGCCGGTGGCGCCGAACAGCAGGAGCTTGGAGACCGGGTTGCGCTGCATCGTCTCTCCGCGTGTCTAGAGGTTGAGGCCGGCGAGCGGGTCCAGCCCGGCCATCAGGTTGAGGCTCTGCACCGCCGCGCCCGACGCGCCCTTGCCGAGATTGTCGAGGCAGGCGACCAGCCGCGCCTGCGCGTCGTCCGGGCCGGCGAAGACATAGAGGTCGAGCCGGTCGGTGCCCGCCGCGCCCTGCCGCACCAGCAGTTCGTCGGGCTGGTCGCCATGCACGGTGACGATCGGGCTGCCCGCGAAGGCGGCGAAGAGCGCGTCGAGGATCGCCGCGCGCGTCGGCCGCGCGGGCAGCAGCGCGAGCGGCAGCGGCACCTCCACCACCATGCCGCGCAGCGCGTTGATCACCATCGGCGCGAAGATCGGCGCATGGGCGAGGCCGGCATGGCGCTGCATTTCCGGCAGATGCTTGTGCGCCAGCCCGAAGCCGTAATCGCGATAGGCCAGCGTCGGGTCGCCCTCGAACCGCTCGATCAGCGCCTTGCCGCCGCCCGAATAGCCCGAGACGGCGTTGACGCTGAGCGGCCAGTCGGCCGGCACCAGCCCGGCACGCACCAGCGGCGCGACCAGCGCGAGGAAGCCGGTGGGGTAGCAGCCGGGGTTCGAGACCAGCCGCGCATTGGCGACGTCGAAGCCAAGCTCCGGGAAACCGTAGGTCCAGCCGTCCGCGACGCGATGCGCGCTGGAGGCGTCGATCACGCGGGTGCGCGGGTTGTCGATCAGCGCCACCGCCTCGCGCGCGGCGTCGTCGGGCAGGCAGAGGATGACGAAATCGGCGTCGTTCAGCGCCTCGCGCCGCGCCTCGCGGTCCTTGCGCCGCGCCTCGTCGAGCAGGACGAGCGAAAGGCCGTCGCGCCCTTCCAGCCGCTCGCGGATCTCGAGGCCGGTGGTGCCGGCCGCGCCGTCGATGAAGACGTTTGCGCTCATTCCGGCTGGCCCAGCAGGGCGGCGTCGAGATAGCCGACCAGCCCGTGCCGCGTGGCGATGCCCCAGCCGTCGCCGCCGGTCACGTCGAGCAGCTCGAACGGCTCGCCGGCGGCGAGCGTCGCGAGCGTTTCGGAATCGGCCGCGCGCGTAGCGCGCAACCCGGTATCGGCCTTGAGGACGCGCTGCACGGCGGCGGCATAATGCGGGGCGAAGACATATTCGGCGAGCCGGACATCGGCGATATCCGGGCGTACCGCGTTAGTCCGCGGGTCGAGCGGACGCGAGCGCCCGGTCAAGGCGAAGGTCCTGGGCACGCCCGCCCGTTCTGGCTGGCGATCGTTTTGCTTCGCCGATGAGTTGGCCGAACTCCTCAAGAAAATCTGCCCCTTCGGATGTCTGCGCGACAAAGATATTGCGCTTGTCGCTGTCGTCGCGCTGGCGGCGCAGATAGCCGAGCGCGCCCAGTCTGTTCAAGGCGCGCGTGATGACGGGTTTCGAGACGTTCAGATTTTGCGCGAGTCCGCGGACGGTATGCGGCCCCGGAAGGAGATAGACGACCAGCAGGAGGGCCATCTGGCGGTTGGTCAGATCCGGCTCGCCCGAGCGGACATAATCGACCAGGGTGTTCATCCAGGAACTCAACGCACGCTTGGACAGACTCGGCACAGGGACATTCCGATACGAAGAAGTCGGGAACGGAGCTTCCATGCGCCGTCAACGCCGGAGCGGGGCAGTGGTTTCAGGGGTGTCACGAATTACCCCCGGTTGATGTTGCGGGGCGGCTCGCCTATGTCCCCGCCGGTTCGCCAGACAGGCCATTTTCCGGAAGCTCGATGTTCACCTTTCTCCTCGTCGTCCATGCCATCATCGCCGCCGCGCTGGTGACGGTGATCCTGATGCAACGGTCGGAGGGCGGGGGGCTTACGTCCAGCGGCAGCCCGGCGGGGCTGATGTCGGCGCGCGGCGCGGCCGATTTCCTGACGCGCTCGACGGCGGTGCTCGCCACGCTGTTCGTGCTGATGTCGATCGTGCTGGCGGTGATCTCGGCGACGCGCAGCTCCACCTCGGTCGATACCTCGCTGCAACGCGCGCCGGTTACCGCCCCGGCGGCGGCGCCCCAGCCGCGGCAGCCGGTCGACACCGCGCCGGCCGCTCCGCCGCCGGCCGACAACGGCGTGCCGCTGGCGCGCTGATTTTTTCACGGTTCGCCGGATTTTGTCGCGCCCGCGTGGTTGCGGGCGCTTGTCGTTTTCATTGTTTCGAGGCTAAGCGTTATCTCCCATGGCGCGGTTCATTTTCATCACCGGCGGCGTGGTCTCCTCGCTCGGCAAGGGTCTCATGGCGGCATCGCTCGCGGCGCTGCTCCAGGCGCGCGGCTATCGCGTGCGCATCCGCAAGTTCGATCCCTATCTCAACGTCGATCCGGGGACGATGAGCCCCTATCAGCACGGTGAGGTCTATGTGACCGACGACGGGGCGGAGACCGACCTCGATCTCGGCCATTACGAACGTTTCACCGGGGTCGCCGCGCGGCAGAGCGACAACATCACCTCCGGCCGAATCTATCAGCAGATCATTCAGCGCGAGCGGCGCGGCGACTATCTCGGCGCGACCGTTCAGGTGATCCCGCATGTCACCGACGCGATCAAGGAATTCGCGCGGGCCGAGACCGACGACCTCGATTTCGTGCTGTGCGAGATCGGCGGCACGGTGGGCGATATCGAATCGCTGCCGTTCATCGAATCGATTCGCCAGCTCAAGAACGAGGTGGGGCGCGGCAACGCCATCTCGATCCACGTCACCTTGGTGCCGTATATCGCGGCGGCGGGCGAGCTGAAGACCAAGCCGACGCAGCATTCGGTGCGCGAGCTGGCCGCGCTGGGCGTGCAGCCCGACGTGCTGGTCTGCCGCTGCGAGCAGCCGCTGCCGGCGGGCGAGCGCGCCAAGATCGCGCTGTTCTGCAACGTGCCCGAATCGGCCGTCATCCCGGCGCTGGACGCCAAGAGCATCTATGCCGTGCCGCTCCAATATCACGCCGAGGGGCTGGATTCGGAAGTGCTGCGCGCCTTCGGCATCACGCCGTCCTCGCCGCCCGACCTTTCGCGCTGGGAGGAGATCGTCGATCGCCTGACCAACCCGGAAGGCGAGGTGACGATCGGCGTGGTCGGCAAATACGTCGGGCTGCAGGACGCCTACAAGTCGCTCAACGAGGCGCTGGTGCATGGCGGGATCGCGAATCGCGTGAAGGTCAACATCCGCTGGATCGACGCCGAGCTGTTCGAGGGCGAGGACGCGGAGATCGCCGCGCATCTCGAGCCGTGCCACGCGATCCTCGTCCCCGGCGCGTTCGGGGAGCGCGGCGCGGAGGGCAAGATCGCCAGCGTGCGCTTCGCCCGCGAGCGCGAGATTCCCTATTTCGGCATCTGCTTCGGGATGCAGATGGCCTGCATCGAGGGCGCTCGCGATCTCGGCGGGATCGCCGGCGCATCCTCCACCGAGTTCGGCCCGACCGACGAGCCGGTGGTCGGCCTCATCACCGAATGGATGGGCCGCGACGGGCTGGAGAAGCGCGAGGCGAGCGGCGACATGGGCGGCACGATGCGGCTCGGCGCCTATGAAGCGAGTCTTGGCGGCAACAGCCGCGTCGCCTCGATCTACGGCTCGAACACGATCAGCGAGCGGCATCGCCATCGTTATGAGGTGAACACCGGCTATCGCGACGTGCTGGAGCAGGGCGGGCTGGTCTTTTCCGGCATGTCGCCGGACGGCACGCTGCCGGAGATCGTCGAGCGGCCGGACCATCCGTGGTTCATCGGCGTCCAGTTCCATCCGGAGCTGAAATCCAAGCCGTTCGACCCGCACCCGCTGTTCGCCAGCTTCATCGAGGCCGCCGTCAAGCAGAGCCGGCTGGTCTGACCGGCCGGTAGCGCGCTATCGTCGCCGCGATGGCCCGCATCCTGGTGATCGAGGACGACGACAGCACCGCGCGCGAGATCGCGGCGGAACTGTCCGCGCACGGCCATGACGTGCTGATCGCGGCGGATGGCGCGGCGGGGCTGGAGCGCGCCACCCGCGAGGCGTTCGACGCGATCACGCTGGACCGGATGCTGCCGGGGCTGGAGGGGCTGGAAGTGGTCGCCAGCCTGCGCCAACGACGCGTAGACGTGCCGGTGCTGATGATCAGCGCGCTGAGCGACGTGGACGAGCGGATCGCGGGCCTGCGCGCAGGCGGCGACGATTATCTCGTGAAGCCCTTCGCCCCCAACGAGATGGCGATGCGCGTCGAGGTGCTAATCCGCCGCCACCGCGAGCGCGCCGACGTGATGGTGCTGCGCGCCGGCGATATCGAGCTGGACCTCGCCCGGCGCACCGCCACCGTCGGCGGCGAGCCGGTGCGGCTGCTGCACATGGAGTTCCGCCTGCTCGAATTCCTGATGCGCAACCAGGGCGAGACGGTGAGCCGCCGCATCATCTTCGAGCAGGTCTGGGGATATTATTTCGATCCCGGCGCGAACCTCATCAATGTCCATATCGCGCGGCTGCGCAAGAAGCTCGACCGGCCCGGCGCGCCATCGGCGATCGCGACCGTGAAGGGCGAGGGCTATCGCCTCGATGCTCGCTGACCGGCTGCGCTTCGCGGATATCCGGCGCACCAGCGCCTTCCGCCTGACGGCGATGCTGGGCGTGACCTTCGCCGCCGGCATCGTGCTGCTGCTCGGCGCGATCTACCTGCTGACCGCGCGGGAGCTGACCAGCCGCAGCGACCGCATCCTCGCGGACCTCGCCGCGCAGGTGCTGGCGACGCCGGCGCAGGCGCTGCCCGCCCGCATCCGGCAGGAGAATGCGCGCAACGAGCCGGGGCTGAACTTCTTCGGCCTGATCAGCGGCGACGGGGAAGCGATCGCGGGCAGGCTCTCGACGATGCCGGCCAGAGGCTATGACCGCCCGGTCGACGTGGAGGACGCGGGCGGCGGGATCGGGCCGATCCGCCTGCTCGCGCGCCGCACGCCGAACGGCGAGACGCTGCTGGTCGGGCGCGACATCAGCCAGATACGCGACCTGCGGCTCAGGATGCTGGAGATACTGGTGTGGAGCGGCCTCGCCATCGTGCTCGGCGTCGGCCTCACCGCGATCGGCCTCAGCATCGGGCCGCTGCGCCGGGTGCGCGACCTTCAGGCCGCGAGCCGGGCGATCGCGGCGGGTGATCTCGCGCTGCGGATGCCGATCGCCGGACGGCACGACGAGCTGGACCTGTTCGCCGATACGGTGAACGCGATGGTCGAGGACGTCGCGCGGACCATCGCGCAGGTGAAGGGCGTGACCGACGCGATCGCGCATGACCTGCGCACCCCGCTGACCCGCGTCCGCGCCGGCCTGCACCGCATCGCGCAGGACGATGCCCTGCCGCCCGGCCAGCGGGAGCGGCTCGTGGCGGCGGTGGGCGATCTCGATACCGTGCTGGAGCGGTTCGCCGCGCTGCTGCGCATCTCGGAACTGGAAGCGGGGCAGCGCCGCGCCGGCTTCGCGCCGGTCGACCTCGGTGCGATCGCGGCGCGGGTGGGGGAATTGTACGAACCGCTCGCGGAGGACGGCGGCATCGCGCTCGTCATGGATTGCGCGCCGCTATCGGTCCATGGCGACGAGAAGCTGCTGTTCGAGGCGGTCAGCAACCTTGTCGACAATGCGATCAAGTTCGGCCGCGAGGGCGGACGGGTCTCTGTCGTCACCGGCGACGAGGGCGAGGGATGGCTGCTCGACGTGCGCGACGACGGGCCGGGCATCGCGGCCGACGAGCGCGAGGCGGTGCTGCGGCGCTTTCACCGCGGCAGCAACGCGGCCGCCGCGCCCGGCTCCGGACTGGGGCTCAGCGTGGTTTCCGCGATCCTCGGCCTCCACGGCCTGCGGCTGGAATTGCTCGATGCGGCGCCGGGGTTGACCGCGCGCATCCGGCCGGCGGGATAAGCGCCGCCCAAGGTGAAATTCATTTCACTCGCCAATCCCGGCGTTCGGGAGGATTAGGCCGATCCCGTCGGCGGCGCCCCCTGACACTCCCCCCTCGTCATGGCGCCGCCGGCAACCTTTTCAGGTCAACGGGACGCTTATGCTCCAGCTCGTCAAGATCGCGCTCAGCAAACCTTATACGTTCATCGTCCTCGCGATCCTGATCCTGCTGTTCGGCGGCGCGGCGGCGCTGCGCACGCCGACCGACATCTTCCCCGATATCAAGATTCCGGTGATCGCGGTGGTGTGGACCTATCGCGGCCTGCCGCCGGAGGACATGGCCGGGCGCGTCATCTATTATTACGAGCGCCAGCTCTCCTCCTCGGTCAACGATATCGACCATATCGAGAGCCAGTCGCTCACCGGCATCGGCGTGGTGAAGATCTTCTTCCGCCCCGGCGTCGATATCCGCACCGCCACCGCGCAGGTGACGGCGACCTCGCAGACGGTGCTGAAGCAGATGCCGCCGGGCATCACCCCGCCCACGGTGCTGAACTACAACGCCTCGACCGTGCCGATCCTGCAACTCGCGCTGTCCGGCGCTGGGCTGTCCGAGCAGAAGATCTTCGACCTGGGGCAGAATTTCATCCGGCCCGCGCTGGCCTCGGTGCAGGGCGCCGCGATCCCGTCGCCCTATGGCGGCAAGGAGCGGCAGATACAGGTCGATCTCGATCCCGCCGCGCTCGCCGCGCACCGCCTGTCCGCGACCGATGTGGCGGCCGCGCTGGCGGCGCAGAACCAGATCGTCCCCGCCGGCACCGCCAAGATCGGGCAATACGAATATAACCTGAAGCTCAACAACAGCCCCTCGGTGATCGACGACCTCAACCGCCTGCCGATCAGGACGGTGGACGGTGCGACGGTGACGATCGGCGATGTCGCGCATGTCCGCGACGGATCGCCGCCACAGCGCAACGAGGTGCGCGTCGACGGCGGCCGCGCGGTGCTGATGACGGTGCTGAAAAGCGGCTCCGCCTCAACCATCGCTATCGTCGACCAGGCGAAGGCGCTGCTGCCCAAATTGCGCGAGACGCTGCCGCCGTCGCTGAAGATCGACCTGCTCGCGGACCAATCGCTGTTCGTGAAGGCGGCGGTGTCGGGCGTGGTGCGCGAGGGCATGATCGCCGCCGCGCTGACCAGCCTGATGATCCTGCTGTTCCTCGGATCGTGGCGCTCGACCGTCATCATCGCCGCATCGATCCCGCTCGCCATCCTCGCGGCGATCGCCGGGCTGGCGGCGGCGGGGCAGACGCTCAACATCATGACGCTGGGCGGCCTCGCGCTCGCGGTCGGCATCCTCGTCGATGACGCGACCGTCACGATCGAGAACATCAACTGGCATCTGGAGCAGGGCAAATCGGTGCGCCAGTCGATCCTCGACGGCGCGGAGCAGATCGTCGGGCCGGCGTTCGTCTCGTTGCTGTGCATCTGCATCGCCTTCCTGCCGATGTTCTTCCTGCCGGGCGTGGCGGGCTTCCTGTTCGCGCCGATGGCGATGGCCGTGGTGTTCGCGATGATCGCCTCGTTCGTGCTGTCGCGAACGCTCGTGCCGACGATGGGCAATTACCTGCTGCGCGATCACGCCACGCCGCACACCGCCGAGGTGATGGCGACGCACGACGCCAGGGCCGGGCGGCCGCAGACGCGCAACCCGCTGCGCCGCTTCCAGCACGGGTTCGAGGCGCGGTTCGAGCGGGTGCGCGCCTGGTACGTCGAGTTGCTCGCCTTCGCGCTGACGCGGCGCAGGCCGTTCGTGATCGGCTTCATGGCCGTGGTGCTGCTCTCGTTCGCGCTGGTGCCGATGCTCGGGCGCAATTTCTTCCCGGCGGTGGATTCGGGGGAGATCAACCTCCACGTCCGCGCCCCGGTCGGCACCCGGCTGGAGGAAACGGCGGCGCTGTTCGACCATATCGAGGATCGCATCCGCCAGGCCGTGCCGCCCGACCAGCTCGGCTCTATCGTCGACAACATCGGCCTGCCGGTCAGCGGCATCAACCGCGCCTATTCCAATACCGGCGGCGTCGGCCCGCAGGACGGCGACATCATGATCACGTTGAAGGAGGGCCATGCGCCGACCGCCGGCTATGTCCGCACCTTGCGTCAGGTGCTGCCGGCGGCCTTCCCCGGATCGACCTTCTCCTTCCTGCCCGCCGATATCGTCAGCCAGATCCTGAACTTCGGCGCGCCGGCCCCGATCGACGTGCAGATCGCCGGGCCGGACACCAAGGGCGGCGCGGCCTATGCCCGGATGCTCGCGGCGCGGCTCGGCCGTATCCCCGGCATCGCCGACGTGCGCGTGCAGCAGGCGGACAATTATCCCGAACTCGGCTTCGATGTGGATCGCGCGCAGGCCGATCGCGTCGGCATCACCGAGAATGACGTGACCCGCAACCTGTCCGTCGATCTCGCCGGCAGCTTCCAGGTCGCGCCGACCTTCTGGCTCAACCCGAAGAACGGCGTCTCCTATCCGATCGTGGTGCAGGCGCCGCAATATCGCACGGAGAGCCTGTCGCAGCTCGACAACCTGCCCGTATCCGGCGCGAAGCCGGGGACGTTCCAACTGCTCGGCGGGCTCGGCACGCTGCATCGCGAGGCCAGCCCGGCGGTGGTGTCGCACTACGCGGTGCAGCCCGTATACGATGTCTATGCGACGACGCAGGGCCGCGATCTCGGCGCGGTGGCGGGCGATATCCGGAAGGTGTTGAAAGACACACAAGGCGCGCTGCCCAAGGGCGCGCGGGTGGCGCTGCGCGGACAGGTGGAGACCATGAACACCGCCTTCACCGGCCTCGTGATCGGCCTCGCCGGGGCGATCGTGCTGATCTACCTGCTGATCGTCGTCAACTTCCAGAGCTGGCTCGATCCGTTCGTGATCGTCACCGCCTTACCCGCCGCGCTTGCCGGGATCGTGTGGATGCTGTTCGCGACACATACTCCGCTCAGCGTCCCGGCGCTGACCGGCGCGATCATGTGCATGGGCGTGGCGACCGCCAACAGCGTGCTGGTGGTAAGCTTCGCCCGCGAGCGGCTGCGCGCCGGCGGCAATGCGCTGCGCGCGGCGGCGGAGGCCGGCGCGACCCGCTTCCGCCCGGTGCTGATGACCGCGCTCGCCATGATCATCGGCATGGCCCCGATGGCGCTGGGGCTGGGCGAGGGCGGCGAGCAGAACGCCCCGCTCGGCCGCGCGGTGATCGGCGGGCTGATCTGCGCGACGATCGCCACCCTCGTGTTCGTCCCCGTCGTCTTCGCCATCGCCCACGGCCGCAAGCAGCACGCGCCGGCCACGCCCGAACCCTCCGGAGAACCGATCCATGCCTGACGTTCCCTCCGCCGCCGCCGCCCCGCGCGGGCTGAAGCAGGCCGGCATCGTCGCCGCGCTGGTCGCGGCGGGCGTGGTCGCGGCCGGCGCCTTCACCCGCAGCCACGATGTCGACGCGGCGACGCGCATCTCTGACGCGCAATCGATCCCCACCGTACACCTGATCGCGGCGAAGGGCGGCGCGGCATCGAGCGCGCTCGAGCTGCCCGGCACGATGCAGGCGTGGAACGCGGCGAAGCTCTACGCGCGGGTCAGCGGCTATGTGCGCGGCTGGTCGAAGGATATCGGCGCGACGGTGGGGGCGGGCACGCCGCTCGGCACGATCGACACGCCGGAGCTGGACCAGCAGATCGTGGAGGCGCGCGCCGCGCTCGCCAGCGCCAGGGCCCATGCCGGCCTCGCGCGCAGCACGGCGGTGCGCTGGAACGACCTGCTTACCACCGCCTCCGTCTCGAAACAGGAGGCGGACGAGAAGAACGGCGATCTCGCGGTGAAGGTCGCCGCCGTGCGCGAGGCGCAGGCCGCGCTCGGCCGGCTGGAGGCGATGAAGTCCTTCGCGGTGGTGCGCGCGCCCTTCGCCGGGGTCGTCACCGCGCGCAACGCCGATATCGGCGATCTCGTCGGCCCCGGCAGCGGGGGCACGCAGCAGCCGATGTTCGCCGTCGCCGACACGCGGCGCATCCGCGTCTATATCAGCGTGCCGCAATCCTATTCGGCGGCGGTGAAGCCCGGCATGGCGGCGGCGCTCAGCGTCCCCGCCTTTCCGGGGCGGAGCTTCCCGGCGCACGTCACCGGCATGTCCGGCGCGGTGGATGCGCAGACCGGCGCGTTCCAGGTCGAGTTGCAGGCGGACAATCCCGGCGACCTGCTGAAGCCCGGCGGCTTCGCGCAGGTCTCGTTCGACCTGCCGGGGCAGGCGGGCGGCGTCGAGGTGCCGTCGAGCGTGCTGCTGTTCCGCTCGGCCGGCAGCGAGGTAGCGACGGTCGATCCGAACGGCCGCATCCGCCTGCGCCGCGTGCAGATCGGGCTGGACAAGGGGCAGACGGTGCAGATCCTCTCCGGCCTGCGCGCCGGCGAGCGGATCGTCGACAACCCGCCGGATTCGCTCGCCGAGGGCGAACTGGTGCGCGTGGGGGTCGCGCGTGGCTGAACGTCGGCTCGGCGCGATCGTTGCCTTGGCCTGCGCGCTCGGCGGCTGCTCGATGGCCCCGGCCTATCGGCCGCCCACGACGGCGGTCCCCGCGCATTACAAGGAGGATGCGATTTGGAAGCCCGCCGCGCCCGCCGCCTTGCCGGCGAAATGGTGGATGCTGCTGGGCGATCCGCAGCTCGATCGGCTGGAGGAGCAACTCGCCGCTGCCAACCCCACGCTGGCGGAGGCGCTGGCGCGCTACGATCGGGCCAGCGCCTATGTGCGCGAGGCGCGGTCCGGCCTGTTCCCGCAGATTGGATTGGCCACGAACCTGACCGCCAACCGCCAGTCCGACAACCGCCCGCTGCGCGGATCGAACCAGCCGGACCTCTATGGCGCGGAGACGGTCGGCGGCGGTATCTCGCTCGATCCCGATCTGTGGGGCAGGGTGCGCAGCTCGGTCGCGGCCGGCAAGGCGCGGATGGCGGCGAGCGGCGACATGCTCGCCGACGTGCGGCTCAGCCTGCAGGCGCAGCTCGCGCTGGATTACGTGCGGTTGCGCGGGCAGGATCGGCAGCTTGCCCTGCTCGCCCGCACGGTCGACGGGTTCCGGCAGGCCGACGCTTTGGTCGAGCGCCGCTTCAGGGGCGGGATCGCCTCGGGCGTCGATACGGCGCGGGCCGGATCGCTGCTGGAGGGCGCGCGGGCGGAGGTGGAGGATCTGCGCTCGGCGCGCGCGCTGACCGAGCACGCCATCGCCAGCCTGACCGGCACGCCGGCGTCGAGCTTCGCTATCGCCCCCGCCGATATGCGCTTCGCCATTCCCGCGACGCCGCCGGGCCTGCCCTCCACCTTGCTTCAGCGCCGCCCCGACATCGCCGCCGCCGAGCGCGAGGTGGCCGCCGCCAATGCGGAGATCGGGGTGGCGAAGGCCGCCTTCTTCCCATCGATCATCCTCGGCGGAACCGGCGGCTTCCAGAGCACCGCGATCGCCGGGTTGATCTCCGCGCCGAACCTGTTCTGGTCGGTCGGCCCGGCGGCGATCCTCAACCTGTTCGAGGGCGGGCGGCGGCACGCGAAGCTGGCGGAGGCGAAGGCCGGCTGGGCGGAAGCGACCGCGAGGTATCGCGCGCTGGTGCTGGCGGCGTTCCAGGACGTGGAGGATCAACTCGTCCTGTCCGATCGCCTCGCGGCCGCGCAGACGGATGAAAACAAGGCGGCGGCCGATGCCGGGCAGGCGCAGCGCATCGCGCTCAACCGCTATGTGAAGGGCGCGGCGACCTATCTCGACGTGGTGACGGCGCAGGCCAGCGCGCTCGATCTGGAGCAGCGCGCGCTGTCGCTGGAGACGCGCCGCGTGCAGGCGCAGGTCGGGCTGATCCGCGCGCTCGGCGGCGGATGGGAGGTCAGTCCTCCAGCATCGCCAGCAGCGCGGGGCTGAGCCGCTCCACGCCGCCGTCGAGGACGAGCCGCGCGGCGATGCCGTGGCGCTCCGCCAGCGCCAGCGCGGCCTCCCCGCCGAGCACCGCGAAGGCGCTCGCCCAGGCATCGGCGTCGATCGCGGCATCGGCGATGACGCTCGCCGCGATCACGTCATTGGCCGGCGGGCGGCCGGTGCGCGGGTCGATATTGTGGTCGCCGCGCACGTAGCGGCCGGAGGTGGCGACGGCGAGGCCGTGCAGCGCGATGCGGAGCGGCGGCAGCGCCATGCCGGGCGGGTTCTCCAGATCGACCCACCACGGCTCGCCATCGGGGCGGATGCCGCGCCCGACCAGTTCGCCTCCGATCTCGACCAGCGCGTGACGCAGCCCGTGCGCATCGAGCAGATCGGCCACCGCATCCACCGCGTGCCCCTTGGCGATGCCGGACAGATCGAGCGCGCAGCCGCCGGGCTGACACAGCCGCCGCGCCGCGCCGTCCCATGCCAGCCGCCGCCATCCGCTTCCGGCTCGCGCCGCCGTGATCGCCGCCTCATCCGGCGCGGGGCGCGGCCCCGGCGGCCCGAAGCCCCACAGGTCGACCAGCCGGCCGATCGCCGGATCGAACGCGCCCTCGCTCGCTTCCGCAATAGCCACCGCGCGCGCGATCACCGTCGTGAAATCGGGCGGCAAAGCGATCCATTCGCCGGGCGGCGCGCGATTGAAGCGGCTGAGCAGCGAGCCGTCATCCCAATGGCTCATCTCCGCGATCAGCCCCGCCAGCCGCGCAACGATCGCGCGTTCCGCCGCCGCTACATCACTCCCGCGGGGCGCGGCGGCGAGGACGCGCCAGCGCGTCCCCATCGTCTCGCCCTCCAGCGTCACCACCGGCGCGGCGCGGTCGTGCCCGGCGAGGACGGCGGGATCGATCGCGGGGGGAAGCGCGATGCGCGGGGTCAGGGCGTCATCACCTCGAGCGTCGTGGTGTAGCTCATCCGCCGCTCGGTCGCTCTGGGGTTGCTGACCCTGGCGTCGGTCGCCGTCGCGTTGAGCCAGTACATGCCGGCATTGGGCCAGTTGACCGTCACCACGCCGTCATTTCCGGTGGTCAGCTCGACCGCGCCCTCGGCGTTGCGATAGCGCTTGCCGCCGGGGATCACCGTCACCTTCAGGCCCGGCGCGGGCTTGCCGTCGATCAGGAAGCGGAAGCGCGCCGGCTCGCCCGCGACCAGTTCGTCGGGATGGGTCACGGGTGCGAACTCCAGCCCCTTGCCGGTCGGCTTGAACACCGTCGTCGTCGGCTCGCCCGCCGTCACGAAAATCTCGTTGCGGCTCAGCGATTCCGTGACCTTCACGTCGGTGGCGTTGGCGGGGATGTCGTCGATCGTCAGCGGGGCGGGCGCGCCGGGCTGCGGCGGGCCGCGCCGGCCGATGCGCTTCTCCACGCCGTCGGCCTTGAAGCTCCCCATGAAGCCGGTCATCTCGCTGCCGATCTTCCACGTCCCCGGCTTGTCGAGCTTCACGTCGAACACCGAGCGATAGCGTCCGGTCGCGCCGTTCTGGATTTCGCCGGCCGCGCCGTCCGGCTGCCATACCTTCATCGATTCGAGCCGGCCCGGCTGGTGATCGGCATAGAACAGGTCGTTCGAGACGGCGCTGTCCACCGTCACCCAGCTATCGGTGCCGGAAAAGACCGTGCCCGAGGGCAGCAGCCACATGCGATGCGCGGAAAGCCCGGCCGGCACCGACAGCAGGGCTGCGGCGGCGAGCAGGCGGGTGGTCAGCTTGTTCATGGTCAGGCTCCCCTTAACGGACTTCGATCGCGCCGAGTTCGTGGCTGCCGCCGGCGCGGCCCTTCGCGCCCGGCACCGTCAGCGGCAAGGTGACGATCTCGCGGCCGCCGGTCTCGCGCGCGGCCTCGACGTTCAGCACATAGGCGCCGGGCTTGAGATCGGCGGGCAGCGGAATCTGGTACTGGCCCGGCGCGCGGGTCGCGCCGCTCACGCCGTTCGCCGGCATCGACAGGCTGCGCCCGCCCTTGCGCCACCACGCGCGCAGGTCGGACAGCCATTTCGTCCCCGGCTCGTTGCCGCCCTTCTTCACATCATACCATACGGCCAGCGTGCGCGCCGCCCCGCCGGCCGCCGGTTCCAGCCAGATCGCGACATAGGGCCGGTGATATTCCGCCACCGACAGGCGCGGCACGGTGACGGTGATCGTGCCGGCGCTGGCGGGGGCGGCGATCACGCCGGCACCGACCGGGGCGGCGATCACGCCGCCGAGGGTGAGCATCAGGGTGGGACGCATCGGATATCCTCTCAATGGATCAGCAGGACGGCGATCAACGCCGGAATGGCCAGCCCCGCGCCGACCAGCGGCCAGGTCGACGGGCGATGACGGGCGTGGAGTTGCAGCAGCAGAAGGCCGGTGAGGGTGAACAGGATGCAGGCGGCCGCGAACAGATCGATGAACCAGAACCACGCGCCGCCCGCGTTGCGGCCCTTGTGGAGATCGTTGAGGTACGAGATCCAGCCGCGATCGGTGACCTCGGCGGTGATCTTCCCGCTCGCGCGGTTGATGCTCACCCAGGCGTCGCCGCCGGGGCGCGGCATCGCGACATAGACCTCGCCGTCGGACCATTCGCCCGCCCGCGCCCCCGGATCGAGGCCGACCGCCGCCTTCACCGCCGCCGCCACCGGCGCGGGGAGCGGCGCGTCGCTGGCGGCGGGACGGGCGAGCGACGCGCGCAGCGGCGCCGGCAGCTCGCCCGCGCGCTGCGTCACCACCGGCGAGGCGCTGATCGTCGCGGCATGGTTCAGCGTGATCCCGGTGATCGCGAACAGCAGCATCCCGATCAGCGAAAGCGCCGCGCTCACCCAATGCCAGGTGTGAAGCTGCTTCAGCCACCACATGCGCCACCGCTTTCGCGCCGGCTTGCGAAGAGCGGGGGAGGGGGAAACGGAACCGGTCACGAACCGTCCCCTAGCCTGACATCGGGACACGGGCAATGGCTATTGCGAGGCACTCGCGATAGGCGCGCCCGAAGGAATCCGGGCGCGGCTTGCGGTTCCGGCGGAAAATCCGGTGAGCGGGAAGCGCCTGCGGGGAAGGATGGAGGCCCGACCGGGAATCGAACCCGGGTGCAAGGATTTGCAGTCCTCTGCGTCACCACTCCGCCATCGGGCCTCGATATGCGGGAGGCGGGCAGATGCGTCGGCTGCCGCGCCGTGTCAAGCGCGCCGCGACTGTTGGCGTGGCGGCGGGGACGCGATACAAGCCGCGCGCAGGCATTAGTGTATTGCGTCAGTAAAACAGTTATGCAACAGGGCATGTTGATGATGGCGACCCCTTCCTTGGCGAATGAATTCGAGCCGATGCGCACCGCGATGGTGGTGAGCCAGTTGCGGCCCAATGCGGTCAACGATCCGCGGGTGGTGATCGCGATGACCGAGGTCGCGCGCGAGAGGTTCGTGCCGTCGGAGGCGGCGCCGCTCGCATATCGCGACACTCCCGTCCCACTGGGCGGCGGACGCGCGCTGAACCTGCCGATCGCGACGGGGCGGCTGCTGACCGAAGCGCGTCTCCGGCCGGCCGATCGCGTGCTTCTGATCGGCGCCGCCACCGGTTATGCCGCGACGGTGCTCGCCAGGCTGGTCGCGCATGTCGTCGCGGTGGAGAGCGATGCCGATCTTGCCGCGCGCGCCCGCGGCGCGCTGGCGGGCCTCGCCAACGTCGAACTGGTCGAAGGGCCGATGGAGCAGGGCCACGCCGCCGGCGCGCCCTATGACGTGCTGATCGTCGACGGCGCGGTCGAGGAACTGCCCGACGCGCTGGTCGCGCAGCTTCGCGACGGCGGGCGCATCGCCACCGGGCTGGTCGATCGCGGCGTGACCCGGCTGGCGAGCGGCAGCCGCACCGGCGGCGGCTTCGGCCTCGCCGATTTTGCCGACATCGAATCGGTGGTGCTGCCGGGGTTCGCGCGGCGGCGCGGGTTCAGCTTCTGAGGTATCCTTTGGGCCGCTACTCATCCCTTGTCGCGGTCGCCGCGATGCTTGCCGCGCCGGCTTCCGCCGAGACGCTGCGCGGTGCCCTGGCCAAGGCCTATCGCGACAACCCGACGATCACCGCCGGCCGCGCCCAACAGCGCGCGACCGACGAGAATGTGCCGATCGCCAAGGCGGCGGGGCGGCCCGGCGTGTCGGCCACGGGATCGATCACCGACAATCTGATCCGCTCCGGCAATTCCTTCACCACTCCCGAGCGCGTCGCGCAAACCGGGGTTTCGCTCAATGTGCCGGTCTTCTCAGGCGGCGCGGTGCGCAACTCCGTCCGCGCGGCGGAGACGCGGGTCGAGGCGGGGCAGGCGGGCCTGCGCGGCACGGAGGCGGCGACCTTCACCAATGTCGTCGCGGCCTATAACAACGTGCTGCGCGACGAGGCGATCGTCAGCCTCAACGCGCAGAACGTGAAGGTGCTGGAGACCAATTTGAAGGCGGCACAGGACCGTTTTCAGGTCGGCGACCTGACGCGCACCGACGTCGCCCAGTCCGAGGCGCGACTCAGCCTTGCCCGCGCGCAATTGCAGGGGGCGGAGGCCAATCTGATCGGCAGCCGCGAGAATTACGTCCAGCTCGTCGGCGAGGCGCCCGGCGCGCTGGAGCCGCCGCCGCCGCTGCCCAACCTTCCCGCGTCGCCCGATTCGGCAGTGGACGTGGCGCTGCAGGACAATCCCGATCTCATCGCCTCGCGGCGCCAGCGCGATGCGACGCGCTACGACGTGAAGGTGGCGCAGGCGAGCCGGCTGCCGACGATCGGCGTCGGCGTGGGCGAGAATTACACCAGCTATCTCGGCACGCTCGGCGCAGGCTCCGGGCTGGGCGTGGGGCAGAATGGCGCGTCCACCTCGATCGGCGTGAACCTGTCGCTGCCGATCTTCCAGGGCGGCCGTCCCGCTGCACAGATCCGGCAGGCGCAGGCGTTGCGCTCGCAGGCGATCGAGAACGCCACCGCCGCCGAGCGGCAGGTGATCGCGCAGACGCGCTCGGCCTATGCCATGTGGCGGTCGGCGCAGGAGGTCATCAAATCGTCCGAGACGGCGGTGAGCGCGAATCGGCTATCGCTGGAGGGGGTGCGCGCCGAGAACAGCGTCGGCAACCGCACGATCCTCGATATCCTCAATGCCGAACAGGAGTTGCTCAACAGCCAGGTGACATTGGTGACCGCCCGGCGCGACGCTTATGTCGCCGGCTTCGCGTTGCTCGCCGCGATGGGCCGCGCCGAGGCGCGCGACCTGGGGCTGGACGGCGGCCCGCTCTACAATCCGGCCGACAATTACGACGCCGTAAGGAATCGCATCTCCGATTTCGCCACCGGCCCGGCGCCCGCGCCGATCGCGCCGACCACCGCGAAAGTACCCGCGCAGAGCGCCACGGTGACGCGTCCGCTCGACCCGGAACTGGACACGGCTGTTGACAGAAGCGCCCCCTTAACCACAGGTGAGCATACACCGAACCGCTAATCCGGCGCGTTCGCGAAGCAATGGTGGAACGTCGCGTATGGGGGACGCTAGCGCCGAGCCGTCGATGGAGGACATCCTGTCCTCGATCAAGCGGATCATCGCCGAGGAAGGAGAGGGCGTCCAGCGTTCGCGCCGCGCCTCGATTCGCCCTGTGCCTTCGGTCGTTCCGCCGCCTGCTCCCGCCGACGAGGCGGATGAGGTGCTGGAGCTGAGCCACCCGATGCCGATCCCGTCCGAGCCAGCGCCTTCCGCCGCCCCGCCGCGCGCGCCGGAAGCGATCGTGTCGCAGGAAACCGCGCAGGCGACTCGCGGCGCGCTCGATGCGCTCTCCCGCCTGCTGGTGAAGCCCGAGCCGGATAGCGACGGCACGCTGGAGGGGCTGGTGCGCGAGATGCTGCGGCCGATGTTGCGCGAATGGCTCGACGCCAATCTGCCCGGACTGGTCGAATCGATCGTCGCGCGCGAGATCGCCAAGATCACCGGCGGCGGCCGCTGATCCTTTCGGGCGGCTGGAGATTGTCGCAGAAGTAACGATCTGCTCTACCTGCCGTCATGAAATCTCTTTCCGTCGCGAGTCTGCTCGCCATCGCCGTTGCCGCCGCTCCCGCCGCGGCGCGTCCGCTCACCATCGACGATGTGACCATGTTGTCGCGCGTCGGCTCCCCCACCGTTTCCGCCAACGGCAAGTGGCTGGTGTGGGCGCAGCGCGAGACCGATCTCGCCGCCAACAAGGGGCGATCCGACCTCTGGAAGCTTGATCTTTCGAAGCGCGGCGCGCAGCCGGAGAAGCTGGTCGCCGATCCGGCGGTGAACGAATCCGATCCGCAGATCGTCGGCGAGCTGGTCTATTTCTCGTCCGATCGCGGCGGCGAGGACGCAATCTGGGCGGTTCCCGTCACCGGCGGCGCGGCGCGCAAGGTCACCGACTTCAAGGGCGGTTTCAACGGCTTCAAGGTCGCGCCGACCGGCGACCGTCTCGTCGTCTGGGCGGATCGTAGGCCGGGCGCGCCATCGCTCGAGCCAGCGATGGTGAAGAAAGACCCCAATGCCGGGGAGGCGCGCACCTACGATCAGTTGTTCGTCCGTCATTGGGATACATGGGCGGACGGCACCCGCTCGCAACTGTTCGTCCTGCCGCTCACCGCGGCCGGCGCGCCGGGCAACGGCAAGGCGATCGTCGGCGCGCTGGTCGGCGACACGCCCTCCAAGCCGTTCGGCGGCGGCGAGGAGATCGCTTGGTCGCCCGATGGCAAGACGATCTATTTCGCGATGCGCGAGGCGGGGCGGATCGAGCCGCTGTCCACCAACCTCGACATCTTCGAGGCGCCGGCGGACGGCAGCCGCGCGCCGGTGAACCTGACGGCCGACAACAAGGCGACCGACAACCAGCCTGTCGTCTCGCCGGACGGGCGCAAGCTCGCATGGTTCGCGATGCGCCGCCCCGGCTATGAGGCTGACCGGCAGGTGCTGACGGTGCGCGATCTCGCCACCGGCAAGACCGTGTCGCTCACCGAGCGGTGGGATCGCTCGGTCGGCTCGATCGCCTGGGCGCCGGATTCGAAATCGCTCTACGTCACCGCCGAGGACACGCAGGAGAACCCGCTATGGCGGGTCGATGCGCAGAACGGTCAGGTCACGAGGCTGACGCAGGAGGGCAATGTCGCGTCGGTCAACGTGACGCCCGGCGGCGTGATCGTAGCGATGGACAGCCTCACCGCGCCGGACGATTTCTATCGCATCGCCGGCAAGGGCGCGCCGGAACGGCTCACCTCGGTCAACGCGGCGAAGCTCGCCGGGGTCGACATGCCGGAGGTGACGCGCTTCAGCTTCAAGGGCGCGAACGGCGACACCGCGTGGGGCTATGCGGTGAAGCCCAATGGCCTCGGCGGCAAGGCGCCGATCGCCTTCATGGTCCATGGCGGCCCGCAAGGGTCGTCGAACAACAGCTGGTCGTATCGCTGGAACCCGGCGGTTTTCGCGGGCGCGGGCTACGGCCTCGTCGCGGTCGATTTCCACGGCTCGACCGGATACGGGCAGGCGTTCACCGACGCGATCCGCAACAATTGGGGCGGCTGGCCGCTGGAGGACCTGAAGAAGGGCCTCGCCGCCGCGACCGAGAAATTCCCGTGGCTCGACGCCGACAACGCCTGCGCGCTCGGCGCGTCATACGGCGGCTATATGATGAACTGGATCGAGGGTCAGTGGCCCGATCGCTTCAAGTGCATCGTCCAGCATGACGGCGTGTTCGACGCCCGCGCCATGGCCTATGAGACCGAGGAACTGTGGTTCGACGAATGGGAGCACGGCGGCAAGGCCTATTACGAGGACCCCGCCGCGTTCGAGAAATGGAACCCGGTGAATTACGTCGACAAATGGAAGACGCCGATGCTGGTCATCACCGGCGAGAAGGATTTCCGCATTCCTTATACGCAAGGCATCGCCGCCTTCACCGCGCTCCAGCGGCGTGACATCCCCTCGCGGCTGATCGTCAATCCGAACGAGAACCATTGGGTGCTGAAGCCGCGCAATTCGCGTCAATGGTACGGCGAAGTGATCGGCTGGATGGACAGATGGACGGGGAAGGGCGCGCGCTGACGCGCTCTTTCATCGCGGGTTCAGCTTCGCCGGCGTAACCGGGAACACGCTCCGTCAGTTTCCCTCGAGAGGTTGATCGATGCGTGTTTCCAATATGTTGCTTGCCGGCGCGGCTGCGCTGCTGATCGCGGTCGGCGCTTATGCCGCCGATCGTGTCCATACGCTCGACGTCGCGCTGCCGGACGGTTCGATCGAGCATATCCATTATGTCGGCGATACGGCGCCGGTGGTGGCCTTCGCCCCGGTCGAGCGGATCGCCGTGCCCGTCGCCTTCGCCCCCGATCCGATGTTCGCCGCGTTCGACCGGATGTTCGCGGATATGGATCGGCAGGCCGCCGCGATGATGCGTCAGGCGGCGGTGCCGCCCGATCTCGCCGCGTTCAGGTCGCCGCCGGCGGGCACGGTTTCCTATTCCTTCTGGTCGACGAGCGTCGGCGGGCCAGGCGGCTGCACCCGCTCGTTCCGGATGACCTCCTATGGCGCGGGCAAGCAGCCGCAGGTGGTGCGGCAGGCGAGCGGCGATTGCTCCGCGCTCGATCGCCCCGCGCAGCAGGTTGTCGCCCCAGCCGATGCCGCTCCCGCGATCAGGACGATCCCGGTGAAGGCCGACGCGCCCGCGCCGAAGAAATACGATCCGCGCACGATCTGAAGCTCCCTCGTAGCGCGCTTTCAAGGGCGACTCCTGGCCACGGGGGTCGCCCTGATTGCGTGCGCCGGCTTTTCTTTTGGCGCTCCCCGGCTAAAGCCGGCCACATGACCGAACTGCCCAAGACCTTCGACCCCGCCGAAATCGAATCGCGCTGGTATGCGCATTGGGAGGCGGGTGGCCTGTTCCGCCCCGAACGGCCGGGCGCGGAGCCGTGGACGATCGTCAACCCGCCCCCCAACGTCACCGGCTCGCTGCATATCGGCCACGCGCTCGACAATACGTTGCAGGATATCCTGACGCGCCACGCGCGGCTCAAGGGCAAGGACGCGCTCTGGGTGGTCGGCACCGATCACGCCGGCATCGCGACGCAGATGGTGGTCGAGCGCCGGATGGCCGAGCGGCAGGAGAAGCGCACCGATTTCACCCGCGAGGAATTTGTCGCGAAGGTGTGGGAATGGAAGGCGGAGAGCGGCGGCGCGATCACGCGCCAGCTCCGCCGGCTCGGCTGCTCGATGGACTGGGCGAACGAGCGATTCACGATGGACGAGGGCTTCAGCAAGGCGGTGCTGAAGGTGTTCGTCGACCTGCACCGGCAGGGCCTGATCTATCGCGATAAAAGGCTGGTGAACTGGGACCCGGGCCTCGGCACCGCGATCAGCGATCTCGAGGTCGAGACGCGCGAGGTGCAGGGCAAGTTCTGGCACCTGCGCTATCCGCTGGAGGATGGGAGCGGCTTCATCTCGGTCGCCACCACGCGCCCCGAGACGATGCTGGCCGACATGGCCGTGGCGGTGAACCCGGAGGACGATCGCTACAAGGCGCTGATCGGCAAGCGCGTGAAGCTGCCGATCACCGGCCGGCTGATCCCGATCATCGCCGACGAGCACGCCGATCCCGAATTAGGCTCGGGCGCGGTGAAGATCACGCCGGGCCATGATTTCAATGACTTCGAGGTCGGTCGTCGCGCGGGAATCGAGGCGCGCGACATGCTCAACATGCTCGACGCCAAGGCGCAGGTGACGCAGGTGGCGGACGGGCTGATCCCGGACGACCTGATCGGCATCGACCGCTTCTGGGCGCGCAAGCAGGTGGTCGAGCGGCTGGAGGCGGAGGGCTTCCTCGAACGCGTCGAGGATCGCGTGATCCAGACGCCTTATGGCGACCGCTCCGGCGAGGTGATCGAGCCATGGCTGACCGATCAATGGTATGTCGACGCGGCGACACTCGCGAAGCCGGCGATCGAGGCGGTGACCTCCGGCAAGACGCGCATCGTGCCGAAGACATGGGAAAAGACCTATTTCAACTGGATGGAGAACATCCAGCCATGGTGCGTCTCCCGGCAGCTCTGGTGGGGGCATCGCATCCCGGCGTGGTTCGCGGAGGACGGCCGCATCTTCGTCGCGGAGAGCGAGGCGGAAGCGCAGGTGCAAGCGGGTGCGGGCGTCGCGCTGGTGCAGGACCCCGACGTGCTCGACACATGGTTCTCCTCGGCGCTCTGGCCGTTCGCGACGATGGGCTGGCCGGAGAACGGCGACCCAACGCTCGGCGGGCGCTACCCCAACGACGTGCTGATCTCCGGCTTCGACATCCTGTTCTTCTGGGACGCCCGCATGATGATGCAGGGCATCCACTTCATGAAGGACGTGCCGTTCCGCACGCTCTACCTGCACGGGCTGGTCCGTGCGGCGGACGGCGCGAAGATGTCCAAGTCCAAGGGCAACACCGTCGATCCGCTCGGCCTGATCGACAAATATGGCGCGGATGCGCTGCGCTTCTTCATGGCGGCGATGGAGAGCCAGGGCCGCGACATCAAGATGGATGAGAAGCGCGTCGAGGGATACCGCAACTTCGCGACGAAGCTGTGGAACGCCAGCCGCTTCTGTCAGGCCAACGGCATCGGCGGCTCGACCACGCTGGAGCCGCCGGCGGCCAATGCGGCGGTCAACAAGTGGATCGTCGGCGAGTGCGTGAAGGCGATCCAGTCGGTCGATCTCGCGCTGGCGGAACTGCGCTTCGACGCGGCGGCCAACGCCATCTATCATTTCGTGTGGAGCCAGTTCTGCGATTGGTATCTGGAACTCATCAAGGGCCAGATCGACGACGAGACGCGCGCGGTGGCGGGCTGGGTGCTCGATCAGGTGCTGGTGGTGCTACACCCGTTCATGCCGTTCATCACCGAGGAATTGTGGCACGCGCTTGCCCCCCGTGCGCATGAGCTGATCGTCGCGCAATGGCCGATGGCGGACGCGCGAGCGATCGATCCGGCGGCGGCGGGCGAGGTGGACTGGCTGATCCGGCTGATCGGCGAGGTGCGCTCGAGCCGCACCGAGCTGAACGTGCCGCCCGGCGCGCGGCTGCCCTATGCGGTGGCGGATGCGAATGCGGAGACGCAGGCGCGGCTGGAGCGCAACGCCGCCACCATCGCCCGCCTCGCGCGGATCGAGCCGGGCGCGGTCTCGGGCGGCAGCGCGCAGGTGGTGGTGGATGAGGCGACATACCGCCTCGGCCTCGGCGAGGTGATCGACCTCGACGCCGAACGCGCGCGGCTCGCCAAGGCGATCGCGGCGGCGGAGAAAGAACGCGATTCGCTCGCCGCGCGGCTCGGCAATCCGAGCTTCGTGGAACGCGCCAAACCGGAAGCGGTGGAAAAGGCGCGCGCCGACCACGCCGACAAGGCGGCGGAGGCCGAGCGGCTCGCGGCGGCGCTGGCGCGGCTGGGGTGACGGAAATCAAACGGCGGGCTATGGCCCGGTCGAATGAAGGAAGGGTCGCAGGTGTCGGAAGCGGATGCAGCGCAAGGATCGTCCGCAGCCGCGCCGCCGCGGCACCCGCACGGCCATTCGCATAACCTGACGCACGGGCCGATCGGCTCGGCATTGCTGATGTTCGCGCTGCCGACGCTCGCCTCGAATATCCTGCAATCGCTGAACGGCTCGATCAACGCGATCTGGGTCGGGCGCTTCCTCGGCGAGGGCGCGCTGGCGGCGACCTCCAACGCCAATATCATCATGTTCCTGACGTTCGGCGCGGTGTTCGGATTCGGCATGGCGGCGACGATCATGGTCGGCCAGAGCTGGGGCCGGCGCGACGTGGAGGCGGCGCGGCGCGCGTTCGGCTCGGCGATCGGGCTGGTGCTGGCGACGGCGATCACCGTTTCGACGCTGGGCTGGATCTTCGCGCCGCAGATCCTGCGCCTGCTCGCGACGCCGCCGGGCGCGTTCGATCCGGCGCTGACCTATCTGCGCGTGATCTTCCTCGGCCTTCCCGCGTCGATGTTGCTGGTGCTGATGTTCATGGGGCTGCGCGGCACGGGGGATTCGGTGACGCCGCTGTGGTTCATGGGCCTGTGCGTCGTGCTGGACGCGGGGTTGAACCCGCTGCTCATCATCGGCGTGGGTCCGTTCCCCCGACTCGGCATCGCGGGATCGGCCACGGCGACGCTGATCGCCAATGTCGTCGCCGTCACGGCACTGGCGCTGCATATCCAGATCGGCGACCTGCCGCTCCGGCTGAAGGGCCCGGAGCTGCGCTATTTGCTGCCCGACATGGCGCTGGTGCGCACGATCGTCGGCAAGGGGCTGCCGATGGGCGCGCAGATGCTGGTGATGTCCACCTCGTCGCTGGTGATGATCGGGCTGGTCAACCGGCACGGCATCGACACGATCGCGGCCTATGGCATCACGCAGCAGCTCTGGAACTATGTCCAGATGCCGGCGATGGCGATCGGCGCGGCGGTGTCGGCGATGGCGGCGCAGAATATCGGCGCGGGCCGGTGGGACCGGGTAACGCGCATCACCCGTGCCGGGCTGATCTACAACGTGGCGATGACCGGCACGATGGTCATGCTGGTGGTGCTGTTCGATCGTCCGCTGCTCAGCCTGTTCATCGGCGCGGACAGCCCGGCGGTGCCCGTCGCGCGGCACATCAACCTGATCGTCACCTGGGGCCTGATCCTGTTCGGCGCGACGATGGTGCTGTTCGGCACCGTGCGCGCGAACGGCGCGGTATGGGGGCCGCTCATCATCCTCGCGGTCTCGATGTTCCCGGTGCGGCTGGGGCTGGCGCTCAGCCTCGATCCGGTGTGGGGCGCGAACGCCTTGTGGTGGAGCTTTCCGCTCGGTTCGATCGTGAACCTCGTGCTGGCGGTGCTCTATTATCTCTACGGGCCATGGCGCCGGGCCGGGCTGCTGGTGCCGGAGGAGCATGTCGGCGAACGCAGCCATGCCGATATCGAGCCGGCGGCGAACCTTCATCCGGTAAGCTAGGGGAGGCTTGCCCGGCGCGGCCCGAAAGCGCATGTCGCGCGGCATCATGCACGCATCCTTCCCCGCGCTTCGCCTCCGCCGCACCCGCATCGCCGACTGGAGCCGCCGCCTGCATCGCGAAACGGTGCTGACCCCCGCCGACCTGATCTGGCCGGTGTTCGTCACGGAGGGGCAGGGGGTGGAGGAGCCAATCGCCAGCCTGCCCGGCGTGTCGCGCTGGTCGGTCGACGGCATCGTCGCGCGGGCGCGGGAGGCGCGCGATCTCGGCATCCCGTGCCTCGCCCTGTTTCCCTATACGCCGCTCGCCCTGCGCACCGACGACGGGCGCGAGGCGCTCAATCCGGACAATCTGATGTGCCGCGCGATCCGCGCGATCAAGGATGCGGTGCCGGAGGTGGGCGTGCTCACCGACGTCGCGCTCGATCCCTATACCGCGCACGGGCATGACGGGCTGGTCGACGCGGGCGGCTATGTCCTCAACGACGCGACGGTGGAGGTGCTGGTCGGCCAGTCGCTCAACCAGGCGGCGGCGGGGGCGGACATCGTCGCGCCCTCCGACATGATGGACGGCCGCATCGGCACGATCCGCGCCGCGCTGGAGGAGGCGGGGCATGTCAACGTGCAGATCATGGCCTATGCCGCCAAATACGCCAGCGCCTTCTACGGCCCGTTCCGCGACGCAGTGGGCAGCCGTGGGCTGCTGAAGGGCGACAAGAAGACCTACCAGATGGATCACGCCAATGCCGAGGAGGCGCTGCGCGAGGTGGCGATGGACCTCGCCGAGGGTGCAGACAGCGTGATGGTGAAGCCGGGCCTGCCCTATCTCGACATCGTGTATCGCGTGAAGGAGGCGTTCGCGGTGCCGGTGTTCGCCTATCAGGTGTCCGGCGAATATGCGATGATCGAGGCGGCTGCGGCGGCGGGCGCGGGCGATCGCGATGCCCTGGTGCTGGAGACGCTGCTCGCCTTCCGTCGCGCGGGTTGTTCCGGCGTGCTCACCTATCATGCGGCGCATGCCGCGCGGCTGCTCGGCGCATGATCGAGACGGATCGGCTGATCCTGCGCCGCTTCGAGGAGCGCGACCGCGCGCCGCTTCATGCGATGTGGGCCGATCCACGCGTGATGGCCGATCTCGGGCCGGTGAAGTCGGCGGCGGACAGCGATGCCGCGCTCGCGCGCCATGCCTCCTATGATCCGCTCGGCTTCTTCGTGGTCGAGCGGTGCGAGGACGGCGCGACGATCGGTTTCTGCGGCCTGAAGCCCGGCGCGCCGGACACGCCGATCGCGAACATGCTGGAGGTCGGCTGGATGCTAGCGGTGCCCTGGTGGGGCGGCGGCTACGCACGGGAGGCGGCGGCGGCGAGCATCGCCTGGGGCTGGGCGACGTGCGGCGACGCGGCGATCGTCGCGATCACCGCGCGTCGCAACGCCAGGAGTCGCGGCCTGATGGAGCGGCTCGGGATGCGCCACATCCCGGCGATGGACTTCACCCACCCCTTGTTCGCGCCGGACGATCCGCTGTCCGATACGGTGACCTACCGGATCGAGCGCCCGTGATCGAAACCCCGCGCCTCCTGCTTCGTCGCTGGCGTGATGCCGATGTCGCGCCGTTCTTCGCGATGGGGCAGGATGCGGAGGTGATGCGCCACCTCGGGCCGCCGATGTCGCGGGCGGATTGCGAGGCGGCGGCCATGCGGCAAAACGCCTGCGCCGAAGAGCATAGCACCTGCTTCTGGGCGGTCGAGCGGCGTGCCGACGGCGTCTTCCTCGGCTTCTGCGGGATCAAGCCTGGTCCGGCCGGGACGCCGATCGCCGGCCAGCCGGAGATCGGCTGGCGGCTCGCGCGCGCTTCATGGGGGCAGGGCTACGCGCTGGAGGCCGCGCAGGCGTCGCTCGACCGGGCATGGAGCGCGACCGACTGGCCGGGGGTCGCCGCGATCACCGTTCCCGCCAATGAACGCAGTTGGGGCCTGATGATCCGCCTCGGCATGACGCGCGATCCGGCCGGCGATTTCGATCACCCGTCGCTCGCGCCCGACGATCCCTTGCGCCGACACCTGACCTATCGGATCAGGCGGCCGCGATAGATCCCGCTCAGGTCGCGGGCGCTAGGCCGCGCTGCAACGCGGCGATCCGCGTCGCGGAGGCATCGGCGGCCCCCTGCGCCTCCGTCACGGCCTGATCCAGCGCGGGATAGGGCGGAGCGAGCGTCATGGCGCGATCGGAGGCGAGTTGCTCCAGATCGGTCAGCACATCCACTTGCCGCGCGCGGGCGGCGTCGAGATCGGCCAGCGCGGTCTGCGCGTCGAGCCACGCGTCGCTTCCTGCCGCCGCGCCGCTCGCCGCCCTGGTCAGTCGCTCGGCCCGAATCGCCCCTTCGCCAAACGCGGTGGTCGCCTGCTTCAGCGCGTCACGCGCAGTGGCGATTCGCGAATCAAGCGTGGGATCGGCCGTGGCCGGTTGGGGAGGGGGGGCTGTCGGCTCGCGGAAATCGAGCTGCTCGCCCGCGCGCGGCAGCAGCGAGGGATAGTCATGCTCGGCGCAAGCCCCGAGCGAAACCGCCAGAGCCACAAGGGGAATGAGACGCTTCATCGCCTTCGTGCTGTACGGAGCGAGAAAAGTGTTCGCAACGCTCTTGCGCAACACGAAAACCCCTTCTAGAGGAGCGCCTCCCAAGCGCCCGTAGCTCAGCTGGATAGAGCATCAGACTACGAATCTGAGGGTCGGACGTTCGAATCGTTCCGGGCGCGCCATTTTCTCCTGAAAAAGCATAGAGTTGCTCGTCCCCTTCGCGGGGATGCCGACCTAATTTTTTGATTAGGTCGGTTTTTAGGTCGGTTCTTCTCTTCGTCCGGTCCTATTCTAGTCCATAGTGTGCCACGCATTCCGAGCATGCGACTGGCGGCACACCGAACGCATGATTCGGGCATCATCACTCCCGCCTCGTCGATTAGGTCGGTGAAAGGGCGTCTCCGCGTCAATTACGTTGGTCGAATGATCTCATCCTTCCGCTCAATACGCGCGGCCGGCGCAGGGCTGCGCTACCGTGCAACGACGAATATGGGCCGGAAATTCAGGAGAGATGGGCTGACCTCACGAAAAGCCGTGATACGGAGCTGGCTCCAAACCAAGGGAAAGGTGACCGTCATGGCACTGGATGATTCATTTACGCTGACCAATGGCGTCAAGATTCCGAAGCTGGGCCTCGACACTTGGCGGGTATGCGATGATGAAGTTGGGCGCACTGCGCGCGCTGCGATCGGGCTCGGCCACAGCCATGTCGACATCGCTTAGGCTTATGAGAGCATAGCGTCGGCGATGGCTTGCGCGCCAGCAGTGTCTCCCGCGAGACGGTCTTCCTAACCACCAAACTGGTCGTGAAGCGAAGACCTTTCAAGTTTTCGCGAACCCTGTCGGTCAGATCTGGTGCGGTGCAATGATGTTCGACTACTTCGGCGAAAAGGATGCAACCGCCGGCGACATATCCGCGATCTAGACGGTCTTTGCGGATCCCGGAAGACGTACCTCGATCTCGGCGGGTTAGCCGACACCGCAGCTTGCGGGAGCACGGTCGCCGCAGCTGTGGCTTGAAGAGTGCCGCCGACCGCGGCGGAGCTTTCCTCTAAGGTAGGCACCCGAACCTGTTTCTGGCCCGTTTGGCTTAAGGGCCTTTGAGCTGGCGTGCGTAAAATCTCCTGGATTTCCACTGGTTGTGTAAATGCGCGACGCCCGAGATGATAGTATTGCGGTTCGGGAATTTGACTGCCGCGGGGGTTCGGCACGAAACCATTTTTATTGCCCGGATGCTCTTGCTTGAGTAAGGTCATTACGTAACGACAGGGGTCGGATGACTGATTTGGCGGCATCTGTTTGGCTCGACCTGTTCTGGTCGCCGGGTCATCTGGTCGCCGACGAAATCCCACGATGACGGCGCGCCCAAGCGCGACTGCGACCGATCAGGATCGGT
This sequence comes from Sphingomonas sp. 67-36, assembly GCA_001897375.1. GTDB lineage: Bacteria > Pseudomonadota > Alphaproteobacteria > Sphingomonadales > Sphingomonadaceae > Sphingomonas. The sequence continues at coordinate 149,081 of MKSU01000032.1, forward strand.
TCGACAAGCTGACCGAGCGGCAGAAGATATATCTGCGCCATGTATTCCAGCATCGCACGTCCGACGAGATCGCCCATCTCGAAGGGGTGAGTGCGCGCGCGGTCGATAAGCAGCTCTTGCTCGCAAAGGACCTGCTGGGTGCAACTAGCCGCTTTGAGGCAGCGAGGATGTTCGCGGAATTCGAGGCAGGGGTAGAAAGATTCTACCCTGCAAGCATTGCCCCTACCCGGCCGGAATTCTGGCCGCTTCCATTGCCGGTGCCGACCAAGCGGGCGGCGTTGAACACCTTGTCGTGGCGGCAGGTTCTGGCGTGGGGCGCGATTATCGGGATCGTTACCCCGATTGCCCTGACCGTCGCGGCCATGGTGCTCATCGCCCTCTCGTTGCTGTTCGGCATCAACCCGAGGTGAGTGGCGCCGAGGCGCCATCGGAGATGCATATGGAAACGCTCAAGAACACAAGCAGGGTCATCGCAACCGAGCTGCGGCAGGCAGAGCGGTCGATCAATATGGCGCAGCGTGACGTCGCGCAGTTCCTGCTGACGACGCTCGACGCAACCGAGGCGCACAAGCTTTCGCCCGCGATCTCGCTTCGAACCGTACGTGCGACATTGGGCGCGCTGAACGCCCTTGCCGACGGCCAGGGCCAGATGGCGGTCCGCGCGCACCTCAGCGCCGAGCGGGCGGGTCAGGACCTTGGTCTCGACGCGACCGCCTGGGGTTCCGGTTCTCCCAAGCCGGCCCTCGCGACAATCGAAGAGGCGGTGGCGGCTTGATCGCGATTCGGTCCGCCGAATGAGTTCGGGATGGCCCCTCGCGGTGACATACAATGTCGCGCTCCTTGGGGTGTGTTGCTTTGCGTTGGTCCGGGGGGGCCGTCCCGAACGCATCGGCGCATGGATCAACTTGCTCGCTTCCTGCGCGACGAGCGGATTGAGATTGTTGAACCCGCACTTCAATGCACCGGCGCAGGCTGTCATCGTGGCGATCGACCTCGGCGTAACCGTTGGCTTTTTCTGGCTGGCGGTGACCACGATCCGGTTTTGGCCGATCTGGGCATTCGGGTTCGCGGTGGCCAATATCTCGACGAATGTCGTCGGCGCGTGGGTGCCGCGAATGCCGCTCTTCGCTTATCTCACGGGGCTTGGGCTGTATGCGTACCTTGCCCTCGGCGCGTTGTTTCTCGGCACGCTTTCCTTGCCGCGCTTGGCCAGTCCCTGGCTACGTCACGGCGGCCGCGGAATTCAACTTTCGGTGGAAAGCCGGCCCGGTGCCGATCTTGCGACTAATCCAGCAGATAGAGAACGACCCGACGCTCAACGTGACAATTGATGCCACGGGTCCCAAGCATGAAAGGCGTGCCACGGAGCTTGCGGGTTGGATACGCGCCCAGGGCCGTAGCAGCGAACTATGCGTATCAACTTGGCTGAAGACCTCGGCGGACCAATCCTGTCCGCGGCATCGGCGGACGATCTCCATGAGGCGCTCCTGCGATCGGCGCGGGAAATGGCGTTCGACCATTTCGCGCTCTCGCTGGAGATCGGTTCCGGCGGCGATGCGGGGGACGTCGGTGCTGATCCACAACTATCCTCCGTCGTGGGCCGACGTCTATGTCGGCTTCAATCTCGGAGCCAGCGACCCGATCCGGCGCGCGGCCGAGCGCAGCCTGTTGGGGTTTCGCTGGAACGCGGTATCGACGTTGATCCCGGTGAGTGGATTGGAGCACGCGATTTCGATACCGGCCGCCGGCATGGCATCGCGGATGGTTTCACGATTCCCGGGCATTTGCCCGGCTAGGTGCCGGCATCGTGCAGCTTTGTGACCGGGCCGCGCATCGGGTTGCCGGAACCCATGCTGTTGGTGGCTGAGCTGATCGGCGCGTTTGCGATCGCCGCCGCGCGTCGAATTGCGGGCTGGGCGTCTCGGCCGGATCGCCCCAGGCTCACCGATCGCCAGCGCGATTGTGTGCTGTGGGCGGCGCGCGGCAAGTCCGACTGGGAGATATCGCGAATCCTGGGAATCAGCCCCGACACGGTTTCAACGCATGTGAAGGAAGCGCGGGATCGTTACGATGCCCACAAACGATCCTCGCTCATCCTCTGCGCGCTGTTCGATGGCCTGATCAGCTTCGCCGATATCTTCCGATGGCGGGAGAAGGCGTAGTCCAGGGCGCATCGCTCCCCGACCGCCTCCCCATTTCCGGGTATGGGCGGGCTGCCCGAACCGATGTTCTCCTGCGCGTGCGGATAGCCCGCGTGGGAGAGCAAGATGTTGCGAGCGATCGAGGAGCGGCCGGCGATCGATGAGGCTGCGGCGTTGCGGGCGATGTTCCGTGCGCGCAAACAGGTCTTCATTGATCTGCTGCAATGGGATTTGCCGGCGCTGGCTGGCGAGTTCGAAGTCGATCAGTTTGACGATCAGGACGCCGAATATCTGATCCTGAGGGGACGCGACGGAGAGCATCGTGCCTCGGCCCGGCTGCTGCGGACGGATCGCCCGCATCTCCTCGGCGATCTCTACCCGCATCTCTGCGCCGGGCCGGTTCCGTCCGGACCGAGGATCAGGAAGATCACGCGTTTCTGCCTCGATCGTCATCAACGGGCGATCGAGCGTCGCGGCGCCCGTAACCAGCTTGTCACGGCGCTCGCCGACTATGCGCTTGAGAACGGTATCTCCGCCTATACCGGCGTCGCCGACCTCGACTGGTTCAATCAGATCCAGCGCTTCGGCTGGGCATGCGAGCCGCTCGGCCAGCCCGTCCGCCATGACAGCCGCTGGCTGACAGGATTGCACATCGCCATCGAGCTCGAGACGGTCGAGCGATTGCGCCGCGACGGCGTCTATGCGGAGCTGACCTACGCGCTCGCCATGCCGGTGACGGGAGGTGTCCAGTGAAGCTGGTCCCCTCTCTTGAATGCCGTGACGGCAATTGGTCGGCGCAGCTCGTGCGCGATGGCTATTGCATCATCCCGGATGCGCTGCCGCGAGCGGTGATCGGTGCGTTGCAGCGCGATCTCGAGGACGATTTTCGCGCAACCCCGCTGTGTCAGGGACGCTTCTATGGCGAGCGAACCAAACGGTTCGGCAGCCTGTTGCGCCGGTCGGCGCGGGCGTCGGCGCTGGTGATGAACCCGACGATCCTTGCGATGGTCAGGGCCGTCCTGGGGTCGGCTTGCGACCGGATCCAGCTCAATGTCGCGCAGGCGATCGAGATTCACCCCGGCGAGGTTCGCCAGTTTCCACACCGCGACCATGACATGTGGCAAGGCGAAAAAGGGAGCGCATGAATATCTCGTCAATGTGATCTGGCCGCTCTCGCCGTTCCGGCGCGAGAATGGGGCGACGCTGATCTATCCCGGTAGCCACGGCCGCGACGGGATGGCGCGCGAGGATCTCGCCGATCCGATCGCGGCGGAATGCGATCCCGGCGCGGCGATCTGCTTCCTCGGCTCGACCGCACATGGCGCCGGCGCGAACCTGACGGACCTTCCGCGCCGCGCCATTGTCGTGGGCTATTGCCTGGGCTGGCTCAAGCCATACGAGAATCAGTGGCTCGCTTATCCCCGGCGATCGCGCGGACCTTCCCGCGCGAACTGGCCGAGCTGTTCGGCTATGTCCAGCATCGCCCCAATCTCGGCAATTATGAGGGCCAATGCCCGTCGATCCTGCTGAGCGACGATATCCCCGATCGCATCGGGGCGATCGACGCCCTGCGGCCGGATCAGGCGGCGATGCTGGCGAATTTCGCGGACGAGGGTGAGCCATGAGCCCGGCGCATGTCCTCGAACCGACCTATGACACGCTGCGACGTCGGCTGGTCGCCGGGGACTGGCCGCCCAATTGTCGGCTTGAAGCAGCGCGGCTGGCCGAGGCGCTGGGGGTGAGCATCACCCCGGTCCGCGACGCCCTCAATCGCCTGACGGGCGAGCGGCTGGTCGAATCCGAGCCGGGAGAGGGATTTCGCGTGCCGCGCCTCGATGGTGCTGATCTCCGGACGACGTTCGCGTGGCACCATCGGCTGATGACGATGGCGATCCGGTGGCGGGGCGGGCCGCTTCCGGCGATCGAGATTCCGCAGGGCCATGACGGCATCGGCGAGCGCACCGCGCTCTTGTTCGGCTCGATCGCCGCGACGGCGCGTAACGGCGAGTTGAACCGCGCGGTCAGCCAGGCGGCTGCGCGCCTCAATCCTTATCGGCAATTGGAAGCGAAAGCGCTCGGCAACCCCGAAGCGGAGCTTGCCGCGCTCGCAGCGCTGGCCGGCGACCGGTCCCGCACCGCCTTGCTGGCAGCCATCGGCGACTATCATGCGCGCCGGAAAGCGGTCGCCGATCGGTTGGCTGAACTCGTGCGCGGCGATGAATTGTGAGTCCGCTCGATCCGCAGCGCGGAGATGACCGGGCGGTGACAACGCGCGTTGGATGCACGCGCCGACGCCTTTAGCTCCAGCCTGGACATGCGCGCCGGCTGCCCGGTCATGCCTTCCGAGGGAGGCCCGGAAGGCATTGAAGATATTGGGTTGGCAGCGGTGACAGGCAAGACGAACCACTGCCAGATTGGGGCGGACTTCGGCGCGATCGAGAGGCCAGGGCCACGTTTCCAGCGCGCATTGCAGTCGAGCTGCTACGAAACGGAGAACCCGCCCGGCCCGAAAGGGCGCCACGGGCGGAGACAACCGCATGGGGAATGGCCGCACCTGTCCCCATATTGCATTTTCGCTCAGCCTGAATCATGCTCGCACCGTACCGCGACACTCTGGCAGCCGCGGTGCTTGAACAATAGCCAGGCATTATGAACGGCAGACCTGAACGGTCCGCTGGCCGCATTGAAATCATGGCGCCGATTGTCGCCTGGTCGCGGCATGGCCCTGGGAATGCGGCAGACCGACACCGCTCGGGCTGGACGATGCCGCGTAGGGCCGTCTCGTGTCTTCCTCGCCCCTCTCTCCTACCCGGCCGCCGCTTTCTGCGTCATCTGGCTGTCATAACAGCCGATCGGAATTCGTGACGGAGGAGGTCGACTTGCCAGCAGTGCTGACGCTCGAACAGGTATTTCGCTCTGAGCGCGGCCGGTTGCTGCGCTATCTGACCCGGCGGATCGGCGGCGAGCATGCCCCGGATATGGTCCAGGAAGTATTCGCGCGCGCCGCCGGCAGCCAGCAGGCGACCCAGCTTGCCAATCCGGTCGCCTTCATCAGACGCATTACCCGCAATATGCTTATCGACAGGGCTCGCCGAAAGGAGGCGAACAAAGTCGTGCTATGTCCGTTGGACGATGAACGTCATTTGAGCGCTCCCCCGGAGCAGGGTTTGGCGATCGAAGCGCAAGACCTCTTGCGCATTTACCATAAAGCGGTCGCTGACTTGCCAGAAAAGACCCGTGTGGTTTTCCTGCTGAGTAGAGACCAGCATTTGACGAATCGGCAGATTAGCGAGAAGCTCGGGGTCACGGTGAAGGCCGTCGAATATCACATGACGCGAGCGCTCGCGTATCTTGCGACGGTCGTGGAGGCGCATCGATGACGGGGGAATCTGGGCCGGACAACCGCGCATCGAACCGGTTGACCGACGATGCGGCCGTATTAGTTCAACGCGTCCGGAGCGACCCTACCGAGGAAAACCTCGCGGCATGCAAAGCCTGGTGCGACCGAGGCGATGAATATGGTAAGGCATTTGCATCCGTGATGTTCATCGCTCCGTTGACCGACGAGTTGCGTCGTCGCATCGAGACGATCCTGGGTGAGCGCTTTCCGGCACTGGATGGCTTGCCGAGCGGGAATCAAATTGTACCTGCAGTCGAGCGAGCCACGGCAGGTCCGGGACCGTGGGAGAGAGCTCAGCCAACGCCCGGCCTATCACCACCGCGGTCTCGTCGCGCCGGGCGTGCAATATGGATTGGCGTCGGAGCTGCGGTATCGGCGGCGGTCCTGGTGCTGGCGATTGGCCTCGGTCCGGACTTGTCGACGGGATCGCTCCTTTCGCCCGCAAAAGCCGAGATTCTTGAAACCGGTCATGGTGCAATTCGATCATATTCTTTGGCCGATGGCAGTGGTGTGACGCTCGATGCCGACACCCGCCTGGAGATTACGATGGATCACGCCCATCGGCACGCTCTGCTCCGTCAGGGTCGCGCGCGTTTCACGGTAAAGTCGGATCCGCGCCCGTTTACCATCGAAGTTGCAAGTGGCGAGGTAGCGACGGATCAGGGTTCGATCGACGTCCAACTCGATCGAGCGCGTCGCGCCGATATCCGTCTTCGTGAGGGTGCGGCCACCGTTCGGTCGGATGGTCAGGACGCGCGCTCGCTCGTCATCGGTCAGCCGCTCGCCTTCTCGCAGGATAACCCTCGCTCAACGACAGTGGCTTCGCCGCCAGCCGATACGCGCGACTGGCCGACGGGATGGGTCGAGTATCGGACGGTTTCACTGGGGGCGCTCATTGCCGAAGCCAACCGGTACGCCAGGGTGCCAATAGTGCTGGACAGTCCCGATCTGGAGACCTTGCAGGCGACCGGGCGATTTAAGCTCACTGACACCGACACCTTCGTGTCGCGAATTGCGGAACCGTTCGGACTCCGGGTGAGTCGGCGCAGCGACGGGATTCATCTGAGCCGATAGAACTGCAGAGCGTCCCTAGGGTCAGTTCGGCCCTCTGCGTCAACGTGTGGCCCTGAAGGCGAGCCGAGGGCTCGCAGGCAGGGGACGGATAATGACGGGCGGACGGATGAGTGGTTTCGCGATGCTGATGGCGGGCGCGGTTTTGGTCGGGGCCGGGGCTCCAGCATCAGCTCAGGAGCGGGAAACCTATCAGTTCGATCTTCCGGCGCAGGATCTTGGCGACGCGTTGCGGGCGGTAGCAGCCAAGGCTGGACTGGAGCTTTACGCGTCTGCTGGCGACCTGAACGGGGTCGCGGCGCCGACGCTGCACGGCACCTTCACGGCGCGCGAGGCCGTCGAGCGGCTGGTGCGCGGGACCAAATTGTCGGTCCGCTTTGACAAGGGCGCGGTGATTGTCCGGGGGCGATCGGAGGTAGCCGATGCAAATGGCTCGTCCGAGAAGGACATCATCGTAACAGGCACGCAAATTCGCGGTACGCCACCGGCGGCGCCCGTCACGGTGGTTACGGCGCAGGAGATCAAGGACGCTGGACAGGCGGACCTGGGGGAAGTTGCCCGTAGCCTGCCGATGAATTTCGGAGGGGGCCAGAATCCCGGTATCGGGAATACGCAGGGAGCGGCGAACGAGAACGCCAACGTGAATGCCGCATCGACGTTCAACCTCCGGGGAATTGGCCCGAACGCGACGCTAACGCTGCTCAACGGTAATCGTCTCAGCTACAGCGGCGTGAGCGCCGCGGTCGATGTGAGTTCAATTCCCGTTGCAGCGGTTTTGCGCGTGGAGATCGTCGCTGACGGGGCGTCGGCGATATATGGTTCCGACGCAGTTGCAGGGGTGGTCAACATCATCCTGAAGCCCGATTATTCCGGACTGACTACATCGGCGCGGATCGGCGGGTCCACCGACGGCGGAAACTTCCAACAGCAATATAGCATTGTCGGCGGGAGTAACTGGGGCAACGGCGGGTTCATCGCTACATATGATTTCTTCAAGAATACTGCGATCGACGCCGGGGATCGCAGTTACGCCTCTGCGTCCAATTCAGACTCAACACTTTATCCCGCGATCGAGCGGCATAGCTTTCTGGCGAGCGCGCACCAGAAGATCGCGGACGGCGTCACGCTCTCCACGGATTTCATCTACAAGTTCGGCCACATGGATAGCGCGACCGGATACATCCTGAATCAGGCCCTCACTTACAACGGCTTCACTGTCCATCGCTCGTTCGAAACGCTCGGGATCGTACCGACATTGAACGTCGATCTTTCTTCGAAATGGACGATGAAGGTGACCGGCTTTTACGGCACCGATGACACGACCGGCCTGTCGACATTCTATACGAGCGGGTCGCTGAGCCGGCTTGCTCGCGCAGTCTATGACAATCGAAGCCTTGCCTTCGAGGCAAATGCCCAAGGGCCGATTTTTTCCCTCTCCGCAGGCGAGGTTCGTCTCGCGGTCGGCGCCGGCGTCAAAAGCTACAACTTTGTAGCCAATACGGATGCCACGCACGTTCGTCAGACTCGAAACAACTATTTTGGCTACGCGGAGATTTTCGCGCCGCTCGTGTCGCCGGCTCAAGGCGTTTCATTCATACGGCGGGCTTCGATCAGCGCTGCGGTTCGGGTCGAGAGCTATTCGGACGCGGGCAGGATTGCCACGCCCAAGTTTGGCGTCATCTACGAACCATTCGAAGGGCTTTCCTTGAAGGGTTCATGGGGCCGCTCGTTCAAGCTCCCCACGCTTTATCAGCAATATTCCGGATATTCGGCGGTGCTGCTGCCGGTGTCGGGCTATGGGAGCACCTTCCCGGCCGGTTCGACCTACGTCATAGCCCTTGGCTCAAACGATCAGGAAAAGGCGGAGCGGTCTGAGAACTGGGTGGTCACCGCGGAAGTTCGACCTGCGCGCGGGCTCGAACTGTCGGCAAGCTATTTTCATATCGACTATACGGACCGGGTCGCGCCGCCGCTCACCTCCATTGCGGGGGTGCTGACCAATCCGGTCTATGCCAGCTTGATCACCTCCTCCCCGACGGCCAGCCAGATCTCCACCGTCTCCAGTGGGGCAAGCGGGGGCCTCCAGAACGGGACAGGCGCCCCGTTAAATCCCGCCAACGTCGTGGCGATCGTCGATGCGCGCGATCGAAATGTGGCTCGCCAACTCTATCATGGCATCGATTTCAGCGCGCGCTACCATATCGACCTTGGCTCGCAGAGGTCGCTGTCGTTCACAGGCGGCGCGACCTGGCTGGAGAGCTGGCAGCAACTGATCTCCGGGCTTCCGAGAACCGATCTGGCCGGCAGAATATTCTTTCCTCCCCATTTCAAGGGACGCGCCAGCGTCACTTACGTGGGCAGATCCTTCACCCTCGCGAGTTTCGTGAATTACGCGGGGGGTGTCACGGACGCCAGGCGGTCTTCTGCGGTAGAAGTCCATTCGTTGACGACGGTCGATCTGACTGGGTCGATCAAGTTGGGCGGTCGGATGTCCATTTCGGTCAATGCGTTGAACCTCTTCAACGCGAAGCCTGCTAGGATATACACCGCCTCGCCCTCGGATACGCCATTTGACACAACCAACTACTCTGCCGCGGGGCGCTTCCTCGGTCTGACGCTCACCAGAAGCTGGTGACGCAATGCCCGAATATAGGTTGGCGAAGCGGTTGTTGCCGCTGCTCGCGTGCGTCGTCGCCTTCGGCGGCGCCGCGCACTCGGCGCGGGTGTCACCGGACCGAACCTGGACAATTGAGGACATCGTGGAGGCGCCGCATATTGATGGCCTACAGCTTAGCAATGACGGCCGTTTCATCGCATATGTGGTCCGGTCGGCCGATCTGAAGCGGAACAGGGACTTTGCCGAACTGCACCTGGTCGATGCAAAGCGCGGCGGCGATCGCGTTCTTCTCCGTGCCGATGTGATCCGTCAGTTACGCAGAATACCCGGCACGAGGGAATGGAGCGTTCTTGCAGACATTGGTGAGGGGTTGCAGCTTTATCGCATCGACGATCAGGCGGGCCTGCGAACTGTCTTGCGGAAGCGCGACACTGTCACCGTCGGTAGCGTCGACGGGGGCATCCGTGCTATCAAATCAGGTAGCCCATTGAATGTGGGCGTCATGTCCTATGACTGGTCGCCTGATGGAAAGTGGCTTTGGTACACCACCTTGCACCGCGAGATGGACCCGCTTGGCGTCCTGTTCGACCGGGCAGTCGAGAACGCTGAGGTGGGGAGACGGCCCGCGAGCGAGCCCAGTGTCGAATATCATCTGCGCGATGCGCAAGGTCATGATGTGGTCGTTGCGTCCCGGCCAGCCGAAGACCGGATCGCCTTCTCTCTCGGTGGAAATGTAAGCTGGGCGCTGGATGAGGTTCACTTCTTCACGGAGCGCGCGGGTTCGGAGGTTGGGAAACCCACTTCAGCGACCGCCTTCAATTTGAAAACGCATGAAAGCACGCCCCTGGCCGCGAAGGACGCGAATCCGTTCGGGGATACGATGGTCGGGCCACACGGCGGGAATCTGCAATTGTCCGGGTTGGGCTCCAGCAGGCGGCTTTGGGAGATTACGACGTCGGGCGAACGGCTTGGCTACGGCACGGTTCCCTTTCTCATCGGCGATCCGAGATCGGCCGGCTATTGGAGGTCAAGGGACGGGAGCGCTACGATAATTGGCACACGATACGTCGAACATCCGCGTTATGGCCTGGCGGTACTGAGCCATGGCGGGATTCGGCAGATCGCGCCGAACCACAGCTTGACGCATTGCGATTTCGAGCCGGACCTGCTGCGAGGCGCTTGCGTCAGCGAGAGTATCGCGCGACCTCCTCGTATCGTGTTGCTCGACACCGTGAGCGGGCATGAGCGCCTGCTTCTTAATATTTCTCCACGGTTCGAAAAAATCTCGCCGTTGAAAGTTACGCCGCGAACCTGGGTCAATCGGCTAGGGTATTCGATGAGCGGTTTCGTCATTTGGCCGCATCGATACGTGCAAGGAAAACGATATCCGACAATTGTGGTCACGCACGGAAGCGATGCTGATGAGCGCTTCGCCGAAACCAACCTGCAATGGAACTATCCGGTCCAGGTCCTGGCGGAAGAAGGATATTTCGTTCTGCTGCTCAATGATCCTTCCCCGAGCCAGAGCGCTCGTCTCGCTGAAGCATATGACGAATGGGGCGATGGTGGAGGAAAACTCGGTCCCGCGACGGTTCAAGACCTGGTATGGGTGAATGGAGCGATTAGTTTCGAAGACGCCATACACGACCTGGTTCGCGAAGGCCTCGTCGATCCCGCGCGCGTGGGGATCGCCGGATATAGCCGGGGATCGCAAATGGTGAATGTCGCGATGACCCAGTCGACAATCTTTCGGGCTGCATCAAGCGGAGATGGAGGTTTCCTGGAACCGTCGGGTTATGGAGATGCTCCCAATTCCTATCGAGCCATCTTCGGCGGGACGCCGTTCGGCCCGGCGCTCGTGAATTATCAGCGGCTGTCGCCATCGCTTCGCGCATCAAATGCATCCGGCCCAATTCTTCAACAGATGGCCAGCCCGATGAGCGGTGCGATCGAATTTTACCGCGCCTTGAAACGGGCCGGCATTCCGACCCAAATCAGCCTCTACCCGGGAGAGAATGCTGCGTCCGATGAGACCCACGTCTTCCACATTCCGTCGAACCGTAACGATGCGATGCGGGAAAATCTTGCATGGTTCGATTTCTGGCTACTTGGAAGAAGAAGGCCCGACATGCCGTTTCCCGCTCGATATCGCGACTGGGAGCGCATGGTCACTGCGAAGCGAGGCTCGATGCACCATCCCAATGTCTGGCCCAGGCTTCGGCCGCACCGAATGTCAGAAGCCGCTGGATGCGGCGGCGCCCACGCCATGTCGGATCATCGGGTTCGCCCAGATAATCCGGGGCAAGAATCCCGCGCGCCATGAGGATACCGTCTTTCAGGAGTTCATGCAGAGCGGCGCGGTGGGATTGATAGAGCATCACGTTGAAGCCCGATGGGCCACCCTTTGACTGGCGATCGATCAGTTCGTCGGGAAGAATCCCCCTGAAGGCTTGTCGAGCAGGCGCACGGTTTATACCCCCCTCTATCCATCGCCAGCTCGGCACCGAGAGGCACAATTCAGCGATTGGCTGGGAGAGCAGCGGCGCGATCTGAATGGGGTGCGTCCGATTGGGATAGAGTTCAATGCTGTGATGGGCACGCGTCAGGAGTTCGACGTGCAGATGCTTTCCGGCCAACGCGTTCGGTGGAGCATCCAGCCAGGGGTGCCGTTCGTTTGTGCCGGCAGGCCTCGGGATGACCTTGAGGCCGGTCAAATCCAGGTTGGCGGCTCCGCTCCCTGTGTCGCCATGACGGTATGCTGCCCAGGCAGCCTTGAAAACGGAGCGCAAGTCCGAGCCCGTCAGGTCGGATAGATCGCGCCATGTCTCAACCGTCCCACGCTTGTCGCACTGGAATCGATCTATCAGCGGAGTGACGGTTCTGATGTTGCAGAAGATGTTATCGCCGCCGTTGCCGGTGAAAAATGCCCCGATGGGATGTTCCTGATCGAGCGCGCGATGCGCCCGCTCGATACACTGCATAAAATACGAGGCGATCGGCCGCGGCAAGTGCGGCAAGAATGAGCGTTGTACGTCAATATTCTCGACCGCATAGAATTCCGAAAGGAGCGGAAGTCCGAGCGATTTGGTGAGCACGGACGCATATCGCCGTTCATCTCCGTCGGCGTCCGGGCCAACCATGGTGAAGCATCGAAGGTCATTTGAAGTTCCGGCGGTGGCCGAGGCCACTATCGAGGAATCAAGACCTCCAGATACCCCAAGGACGATCCCGTCAAAGCATGATGCCCATCGCTCGATACAGTCGAGGATGGTGTTGCGAAGCTCGTCCGCGACCTCCGAAGGTGCCGCATTATATGGTGGCGATGCAAAGTCCCAGGGCGACCAATAGGAAGAGAACCTTATACTGGGCGGGCTTATCGTCGCGCATATGCCCGGCAATAGCTCGGTGATGCCCCTGAGGCACGTCGCCCGACCAATCTGGCTGCCAGTCGCGAGAAACCGACCTATTTGCGCCTCGTCGATTTCGAACCGTGTGACGGCCAGTTGTCCGGCCTCATCCGCGATCGTGCATTCGTCCAGTCGGAAGTATATGTAGGAAGGAAGCGAGCCGGACGGATCTCTCAACACCGACACGCTGCTGTTCGCGGGATCGACGATTATCGCGATATACCCGCCCCAGAAATCGCTGATCAGGCTTTTCCCGGCCGAGCGCAAGATTTGCTCATGCTGCGCTTCCTCAAGTCGGACGATGCGCTGACTGGGACGTGCCTTGGAGAAGAGATATCCGACTATGCACACCCCCTCACCGGCGGCGATCACCGGAAGGTTCGTGCTGACTTCGACGGCCGCACATTCGAACACCCTTGGTAGGGAAGGGGGTTGGTGCCCCGATTGAGCCGATCGGCCCGGGCGCCGGATGCGGATGTGGTATCCGCCAGTCATTAGAGCACGTAAATTGGCGTAAAGGGACGGACAACATCCAGATCGTCAGTGAGGACGTGCGAGCCCCACTGTACCCAGCAGTGCGCGGCGAAGGGGAGCGTGACGCCGAAGACGAGTTTTGCCTGACACCGCTTGCGTCCCAGCATCTGAATCATCGCCAAGCCGCGGGCGAGGCACTTATCAACGGCGGTGACGTATCGCCGGGACTGACGAAAGGCATGTGCGATTGAACGGTAAGTCTCGAGGTCACCTTCTCGCGAGTAAGTTTGAGTCGCCTTAGCGCTCTCCAGAATAGCTTGGAGCGCGGTACGCTTGAGCCTCCTCTCCATCAGTCGCTGTCGAACGACTGCTTCGGTCGTCAGCGCCAATGACCATCCGTCTTTGCTGGTCTCGGCAAAGCTGCTCCGAGGCTCCGGAATAGTGGCTTTGCTGGCGGCCATTCCACCTTCGGCGAGCAGTTTGTGTTGCACGAGCCATTCCAGGTCAGATGGAATGGCGGTGTCAGAGAGGAACGAACGAAATCGACGTGCCGGAGGGCCTGATAGCATAAAATATCGATCACGCGGGGCGTCGAGAAAGATGTAATCGCTCCCGATCCGACAATGATGAAGCCCTGAGCTTATGCCGAGTGTCATCGGTCAACCTCAAGAATGGGCGTGCAGCCGCCTGACGGCCACACGCCTGAAGGTGTCAGTCGTCCGACTGGATTCCGCCGAGCAGGTAATAGGCTTGGGTCTGCGTGTCCTCCCGGCCGAAGTTGTCGCTGCCATGCGTTTCCTGCGAGACGTTGCCGAGTTCGACGACATCGTCATTTTTGTTGAAGCGTTCCATCATGCTTCTCCTCGATGATGCGACTCGATCAGTCGCAGCTCCGAACTTGCAGAAATCAGATTGGAGCTTCTATTTTATAATCCGATTATAATCGCCGGCTTCATTGCCACCGATCCCATTTTTCAAAATCATGCGGCGCGCTAACGGCGAGTGCGGGCAAACCCCCTGTCGCTTGCCATGAACTGCTCGACCATCCGTGGAATGAGCCGCTCTGGCGGCAATGCTTCGTTCAATCCACTTTCTGCGGCGTGAGCACGAGCATAGGCGATCAGATCGCGGTGGACAGCGGCTGGTAGCTCAATGGTAAGTTTGACGGGCTTGTCGTCCTCAATCGGGCCAAGCTTCAACTTCGCCATCACCGGCCTCCGGAAATCGGATCGAGGATCAGGTCACGCGTGACCATCACGCGCAATGGGGCGCCCGGTCTGATCGTCAACGTTGGCGGCACATTGACCTCGCGTTGCACGAGTTGCCGCCCGCTTTGATTGATCGTGTCCTGGGTGCCGTAGCGCAGCGCGCGGAGCAATTCGTCATCGCCTTTGGTGGCGAACTCGGTCCCGACGCCGAGCAGGGTCGAGACCAGCGCGGCTTTCAGCATGTTGCCCCAATGATAGTTCGTGCCATCCTGAAGTCCGGCATATCCGCGTGCATCCGCGCCGGGCTGGCGGTCGAGCAGGATCGATCGTCCGTCGGGCATGATCAGCCGGTCCCAGGCGAGAAGAACGCGGTTCTGGCCAGCGGACACCTGGCTGTCATATTCGCCGATCAGGCGCGCACCCTGCGGAATGAGGAGGATGCGTCCGGTGGGGCTATCATAGACATTCTGTGTCACCTGGGCGGTGATCTGGCCGGGAAGGTCGGACCGGATGCCCGTGATCAGCGCGGCAGGGATGATGCTGCCGGCCTGCACGATGTTCGGCGACGCCGGGGCCGCCAGTCGCTCCAGGCTCGCGGTCGTGCGGTTTCCGGTATTCTGGAGGAACGCCCGCTTCGATGCCTGATCGGTTGGCGCTGGTGTGGAACCTTGATCGGCTGACTGTCCCGCGGTCGCAGTCGCCGTCGCAGGAGGCGCACCGGGCGCGGCAGGATTGGTATCGATCGCTGCCGGGGCGGCACTGCCGAGAAACAGCTTGCTGGTGCGCGCGGTATCCCGTTCCTGCGCGGCGCGTTGACGTGCCTGCGCCGCCGCCATGACTGCCGGGTCCGCGGGAGGCTGTGCCCCGATCGGCGGGGTCGGCACATTCTGTCCATTTGCCTGCGCGCTGAGGATCGGGCGGCCGAGATCACCGGGCAGCGCGGGGCCGAGCTTCGGCACTTTCGAATAATCGCTCGGCGCCGAGGTAACGACGTCGGCTTTGTTCCTGGCGTCGGTGTCGTACACGTTCGTCGCGGCGACGTGGCTTCGCGGCTGCAAGGCATAGATCAGCGATCCGCCGATGCCCGTTCCAGCGACGATACCGATGACCGCGAGCGTCTTCTTGGACAAGCGCATCACCCGTGGCGGATCGGCCCGGATGCGAAACGCCTCCGCGGCGTCAGTGGCCGGCCCGACGGGAACCGCTGGTTCAATCTCGGCGGGTGCGGTGTCTTCCTGCTGCGGTTCGTTGCTCACGATCCCCTCCGCGGGCGAACGTCCTCGCGCCGAATAGTCACGCGCTGCTGGGTCTTCTTTGTCCCGAGCCGCAGTTCGGCTGCATCGAACAATCGGTCGATCACCATGTAGCGGCCCTGGACCCGGTAATTGACCAGCTCGGCGCCGCCATCAGCGCCAAGAACGAACACCGGCGGCATCTCGCCGGTCGCGATGTCCTCGGGAAATTCGATATAGGTCTGCCGTCCATCGTCGAACACGCGTACCGGCCGCCACGATGCGCGATCGCCGCCGATCCGATAGCGGAAATTGAGGGCGGCGACCTCGATGCCGGCGCTGACTGGCGCGGCGCGCTCGGCAGCGGCGGCGGCTTGTCGGAGCGCAATGAGCTGGTCCTCCGGATAGGTCCAGGAGACGGCGGCCATATAGGTGGCCGGCGTCGCGCGCAGTTCGAGGTGATAGGTGCGGCGATCGGTGTTGATGACGAGGTTGGTCACCAGATCGGGCCGCGTCGGCTTCACGAGGATATGGACACGCCGGGACGGCCCCCGCCCGCTGATCGTGTCGCCGATGATCCATCGCACCGTGTCGCCGGCGGCGACCGGACCCGGGCCGACCAGTTCCTCGCCCTCCTGCAACGCGATGTCCGTCACCTGGCCGGGAGCGAGATAGATCTGATAGAGCGCCCCGTCGGCATAGGGAAATTGCTGGATGGCATTGAGCCACGACGCGCGATCGGGTTCGACCCGCGCCGCGACATTGGCGGCGCCGATCCGCATGCGCGGGTCTCGCGGCTCCGGCTTCGGCTGGATGACCCGTACCGGCTTGAGTTGTCCGGGCAGTGGAAGCGGCGTCGGCACCGCGATCACTTCGACCTTCGGCGGCCTGGTTGCTTCGTCCTTCGGCGAGGCGGGCGATTGTGCTTCCGCTGCCATGGACTGCGCCGGCGCCGGCGTCGCGAGGGCCGCGATACCTGCGACCAGCAACGTGGACGAGAGCGCGTACGCGGGAACGCGCGGGATATGCGTCATTGGCTGAGTTCCTTTGACCAGTTGAAAGCATCGACGAAGATGCCGAGGGGATTCTTGCGCAGGTCATCCGCCGAGCGCGGCGTCCGGCTGACCACCGAGAGGATCGCGGACCAGCGCGACGTCTCGATCAGCGATCCGTCCTGATAACGGCGCTCGGTCCAGGCCACGCGGAAGCTGGTCGGCGATGCCCTGATCACGCTGGAGACGTCGACGGCGACCTGGATCTTCCCGACCTGGGCGAACGGATCATTGTTGCGCGCATAGTCATTGAGGGCCTGCCCGCCCTTTTCCGTCGCGAAATCGTAGGCGTGCAGCCAGTTCTGCCGCAGCACGATCGGATCCGCCGGAATGGAGCGTACATTCTCGATGAACCGCGCGAGGTGCCAGGCGATCTGGGGATCGTTCGGCTGGTAGCTCGCCTCGGCTGGCGCAACGGCGCGGGCCTCGCCGAGCTTGTCCACCTCGACCACCCAGGGCGTGATATGACCGCGTGCCGCTTGCCAGACGAGGCCGCCGGCAAGGCCACCCGACAGGGCGAGGCATCCGAAGAAGGCGAGCCGCCAGTTCTTCGCCTGCACGCGGGCGGAGCCGACACGATCGTCCCATAGCTGCGCCGCGCGCTGGTAGGGCGTGACCGCCTCGGGTGTGGTGCCATATCGGACAGATGGCCGTTGAAACATCGATCAATCCTTTTCGGAAATGTCGGGACTGGCGCCGCCACCGTGGCTGTCGCCGCTCTTGAGGGTCTGGCTGGCGATGCCGGCGCCATGGGTGATGGCCTGTCGGCGCTTCATCGACTTGGCCCATGCCGGCTGGCCGCCATTTTCAGGCCCGCCAGCAGGCGACGGAGAGCCGGCGCGGCCGGCGGCAAAGTTCTGCTTGGCCGCGTCGACCGCTCGCCGCAGCGGGGACATCGCTCCTTGCATCGCTGCCTTGCCGACCGACGACACGCCGCCGGCGACCGCGGAAGCTCCGCTACGACCAGCCGCCCCCGCGCTATAGGCGGCCGAGGCGCTACCTGCCGCGCGGGCGCCGCCGGACGCGGCCGCCGAGAGTGCCCCGGCTGCAGCGCCGCCGGCAAGGCCAACGACGGCTGCGCCACCGGCCAACGTCGCGCCCGCTGCGAGCGCCGTTCCGGCCGACGCACCGGCACCGAGCTGGGGACCGCCGGATACGATGCCGTTGGCGATGCTCGGGCCGAAGATCGAAAGCCCGCCAAAGACCAGCGCGGCGAGGATCAGCGCCAGCACCTGTTCGGCGGTCGGCTCGGTGCCGGGCGCAAGCGTCAGGAACTGGCTGAACAAGGTCGTGCCGATGCTGGTGATGACGCCGAGCGTCAGCACCTTGATGCCGCTGGAGACGATGTGCCCCAGCACCCGCTCGGCCATGAATGCGGTGCGATTGTAGAAAGCGAAGGGGAGAAGGACGAACCCGATCAGCGTCACCAGCTTGAACTCGATCAGGGTGAGGAAGATCTGCGCAGCCATGCAGAAGAAGGCGAGGATGACGAGCACCCATCCGATCAGCAGCACGGCGATCAGCGTGGCGTTGGCGAAGAACGCCCACAGGCTGGAAAACTGTCCCGCCGCCTCAAGGAGCGGTTTCGCCGCGTCGATGCCGGCCCCCGCGACGCTGCTCGGCCGCATGAAGGCGTCGAGCGTAAGCGTGCCGCCGCCCGCCTTGAGGCCAAGGCCGGCGAAGCTGTCGAACAGGATCGTCGCCAGCGTCGCGAAGTTGCCGATGATGAAGGCGAAGGTGCCGATATAGAGCGTCTTCTTGATAAGGCGCTGCAGCACGTCCTCGTCCGCGCCCCATGCCCAGAATAGCCCAGCGATCGTCACGTCGATCACGATCAGCGTCGTGGACAGGAATGCGACCTCGCCGCCGAGCAAGCCGAAGCCGCTGTCGATGTAGCTGGAGAATATCCCGAGGAAATTGTCGACGATCCCGGTGCCATTCATCGTGTGGCGCTTTCCGAACGCGGCTGGCCGAAGAAGCGGCGCCGGTTCTCTGCCCATGCCGCCTCGCAACCTGCGTCGGGCATGGTGAGGGTGGAGCAACGATCCAGCTCCTGGGCGAGCCCGGTCGGGAGCGGATTCCCGCGCATCGCGACCGGTAGCGTCGGTATGGGCGCGGGTGCACGGGTGGCGGCGACGATCGCCACCGCCACCATCGTGCCCGCGAGCGCCGCGACGCCGGCGATCTTCGCGTTGCGTGAGGAGGGCTGGGACATGGCGCTCGCCTAATTGCCCATGAAGCGGCGGAAGCGGGCGCGGCCTTCCGCCTCCTCGGCCGTCTGGCGCGCCGCCGCCAGCGCCTGCGCGCGACCCTGCGCGGCGATCATCGCGCTCATGTCGGCGAGCTGCTGCGATTGCAGCGCAAGGAGCTGGTTGCCGGCCTGTGCCGCCTGGAGCGCGCCAGTCGCCGACTGGCTGGCGGTGACGAGGTTGCTCATCGAAGTGCGGGCGCCGTCGATATTGCCGACCACGTCGGCCTGCACCTTGAGCGCGTCCTCGAACGCGCCGACGCTATCCTCCCAGCGCGCATTGGCGTTCGCGACCATCTCGGCGTTGCTGCCGTTCATCGCCGCGCCCTTGTAGCGGCCAGTGAACGCCTGCTGGATATTCTGGACGTCATAGGCGATGTGCTGCGCCTGGCTGAGCAATTGCTGTGTGCGCTGCACCTGCTGCTGGAGCTGCTGGAGCGAGCTGAACGGCAGCGACGCGAGATTGCGCGCCTGGTTGATCAGGCTGGTCGCCTGCTGCTGGATCTGCTGGATCTGGTTGTTGATCTGCTGCAGCGACCGGGCGGCGGTCAGGACGTTCTGGGCGTAATTGGTCGGGTCATAGACGATCCCGCCGAACTGCGCCCAGACCGGGGCCGGCGCGAGTGCGGGCGCGATCGTCGCCGCGAGCAGGGCGCTCACGGTCACGGCGCGGCGAAATGAAGATCGGGTCATTGAGGCGTCTCCTTGCGCTAGTGAAGGCTGGGTTCCGGACGAAGCAGCTCGACCGCCCATCCGCAGTCGCGATGGCGCAGCCATTCGGCGGCGAAGCCGTCCGGTCCGTGGGCGTTGACGATGTCGCTGATCGCGGCCTGGTCGGTGCGGGAGGAGGCGGCGGCAAAGGCCAGCGCGACCTCGCCCAATCCCAGCTCGAACAGGCGATTTCCGCGCCGTGACTGGCAATAATAGTCGCGCTTGGGCGTTGCCCGGCTGAGGATCTCGATCTGCCGTGCGTTGAGGCCGAACCGCGCATAGATCGCCTGGATCTGCGGCTCCATCGCCCGCTCGTTGGGCAGGAAGATCCGCGTCAGGCAGCTTTCGATGATCGCCGGCGCGATCGCGCTGTTGTCGATGTCGGCGAGGCTCTGGGTCGCGAAGATCACGCTCGCGTTCTTTTTCCGCAATGTTTTGAGCCACTCCCGGATCTGCGCGGCGAAGATCGGGTTGACCAGCGCCAGCCAGCCCTCGTCGATGATGATGAGCGTGGGAGAGCCGTCGAGCCGTGCTTCGATCCGATGGAAGAGGTAGGACAGGACGGCGGCAGCGGCTGCCGTGCCGACAAGGCCCTCGGTTTCGAACGCCTGCACGTCGGCCTCGCCGAGCCGCTCGGTCTCGGCATCGAGCAGATCACCCCATGGGCCGCCGACGCAATAGGGCGCCAGTGCCTGCTTGAGCATCTGATCCTGAAGGAGCACCGACAGGCCCGTCAGCGTCCGCTCCTGCACGGGGGCCGATGCGAGCGATGTGAGGGCGGACCAGAGATGGTCCTTGACCTGCGGATCGATCAGGATGCCTTCGCCGACGAGGATGGCGCTCAGCCATTCGGTCGCCCATGCGCGCTCGCCATGATCATCGATCCGGGCGAGCGGCTGCAAGGCGACCGCGGCCGAGCCGGACGATGCGGCGTCTTCGCCTGTGGCACGCTGCGCGCGATCGCTGCCGTGCAGGGCGCTGCCGAGATCCTGCCAGTCGCCACCCATCGCGATCGTCGCCGCACGGATCGACCCGCCGAAATCGAACGCGAAGATCTGCGCGCCGGCGTATCGCCGGAACTGCATCGCCATCATCGCGAGCAGGACCGATTTGCCGGCGCCGGTCGGGCCGACGATCAACGTATGGCCAACGTCGCCGACATGAAGGGAAAAGCGGAACGGGGTCGAACCTTCGGTCTTGCCGTACAGCAAGGGGGCGGCACCGAAATGCTCGTCCCGTTCCGCCCCCGCCCACACCGCTGACAGGGGGATCAGGTGGGCGAGATTGAGCGTGGAGACCGGCGGCTGCCGGACATTGGCATAGACGTGACCGGGCAGGCTCCCGAGCCAGGCCTCGATCGCGTTCATCCCTTCGACGGTGCAGGTGAAGTCGCGACCCTGAACGACCTTCTCGACCAGCCGCAGCTTCTCGGCCGCCAGCGCCGGGTCGGTGTCCCAGACCGTGATCGTCGCGGTGACATAGGCGATGCCGGCCTGGTCGGCGCCGAGTTCCTGCAAGGCGGCATCGGCATCGGCCGCCTTGTTCGAGGCGTCCGAGTCCATCAGGACCGACGCTTCGTTGGTCATCACCTCCTTGAGGATGGCGGCGACCGACTTGCGCTTGGCGAACCATTGCCGCCGAATTTTGGTAAGGAGCTTGGTCGCGTCGGTCTTGTCGAGCATGATCGCGCGGGTCGACCAGCGATAGCCGAACGGCTGACGGTTGAGTTCGTCGAGCAGGCCCGGAAAGGTGACGCTAGGAAGCCCGGTGATCGTGAGGGTGCGCAGATGATGGTCGCCGAGCTTCGGTTCGAAGCCGCCCGACAGGCCCTCGTCGGCGAGCAGCGCATCGAGATAGATCGGCGTCTCGGGCACGCGCACTTTCTGGCGGCGCGTCGACACGCACGAATGGAGATAGGTCAGCGTCTCCGCGTCATCGAGCCAGCGTGCCTCGGGCATGAAGCCTTCGACCAGATGGAGCAGCCGGTCGGTGCGATCGGCGAACCCGCGCAGCAATTCGTGCGGATCGACGCCGGTCGACGACTTCCCCTCATAGAGCCAGCCTTCGGCGCGGGCGGCCTCCTCGGCGGGCGGCATCCAGAGCAGAGTGAGATAATAAGCGCTTTCGAAATGCGCGCCTTCTTCGCGGAACTGCGCGCGACGCTCCATGTCCACCAGCGCGGAGACGGGGTCGGGAAAGGTGCTGGCCGGATAATCGTTGGCGGGAACGCGCTGCGCCTCGACGAACACGGCCCAGCCCGAACCCAGGCGCCGCAGCGCGTTATTGAGCCGCGCGGTGACCGCGACCAGTTCGGCGGGCGTCGCGCTGTCGAGATCCGGACCACGAAACGCGGCGGTGCGCTGGAAGCTGCCGTCCTTGTTGAGGACGATCCCGGGCGCCACCAGCGCCATCCATGGCAGGAAATCGGCAAGGCAGGCGGCCCTGGTCCGATATTCGGCGAGCGACATCATGGCCGCATCCAGGCCGGATAGCGGAGGTGACGGCGGGCGACGTCGACGAACTGGGGATCGCGCCGCGCCGCCCAGACCGACAAGGCATGACCGATCGCCCAGATCACGATGCCGGCGATCCACAGGCGCAGGCCGAGCCCGATCGCGCCGGCGAGCGTCCCGTTGACGATCGCCAGCGCGCGCGGCGCGCCGCCCAGCAGGATCGGCTCGCTGAGCGCGCGATGGACCGGCGCGAAATAGCCGGGAACGGCCTCATCGCCGATCATCAGACCAACACCCCGCCACCGAACGAGAAAAACGACAAAAAGAAGCTCGACGCGGCGAACGCGATCGACAGGCCGAACACGATCTGGATCAGCCGGCGGAAGCCGCCCGACGTATCGCCGAACGCCAGGCTGAGGCCGGTGACGATGATGATGATCACCGCGACGATCTTGGCGACCGGGCCTTCGATCGACTCCAGGATGCTCTGAAGCGGTGCCTCCCATGGCATCGATGACCCGGAGGCGTGCGCAGGGCTGGCCATGACCGCCGTGGTGAGGAGGAGCAGCGCGCCGCTCGCTTTGGTCCGGGCGTGGCCGAGCGAATCGAGCATGGTGCGGGCACGGAGCCGGGCTTTGATGTCCTTCATGTCAGATCTCCGGTTGGTGGAAAGGCGTGAGGCGGTAGTCGCCGGTGGCGGGGTCGAGCCCCTCGACAAGGGCCAGCTCGGCAAGCCGGCGTCCGGTGCCGTCGCGGACCAGCACCGCGATCAGGTCGATGGTTTCGGCGAGCAGCGCGCGCGGTACGGTCACGACCGCTTCCTGGATGAGTTGCTCCATGCGCCGCAGCGCGCCGATCGCGGTCCCGGCATGGATCGTGCCGACGCCGCCTGGGTGGCCGGTGCCCCACGCCTTCAGGAGGTCGAGCGCCTCGGCGCCGCGCACCTCGCCGATCGGGATACGGTCGGGGCGCAGGCGCAGCGAGGATCTTACGAGGTCGGAGAGCGACGCGACGCCATCCTTGGTCCGCATCGCGACGAGGTTCGGCGCGGCGCATTGCAGCTCGCGGGTATCCTCGATCAGGACGACGCGATCGTTGGTCCGCGCGATCTCGGCGAGCAGCGCGTTGGTCAGCGTCGTCTTGCCGGTCCCGGTGCCGCCGGCGACGAGGATGTTCCGCCGCTCGGCGACCGCATCGCGCAGGATCGTCGCGTGCGATCGCGACATGATCGCGGCGTCGACATAATCGTCGAGCGAGAAGACGGCGACGGCGGGCTTGCGGATCGCGAACGTGGGCGCCGTCACGACCGGCGGGATCAGGCCCTCGAACCGCTCGCCGGTTTCGGGCAGCTCCGCCGAGACACGGGGTCTTCGGGCGTGAACCTCGGCGCCGACATGGTGCGCGACCAGGCGGACGATGCGTTCGCCGTCGGCTGGTGACATGGACTTTCCGGTGTCGCTGATCCCCGCGCCGAGCCGATCGACCCACAAGCGGCCGTCGGGATTGAGCATGATCTCGATGACCGCGGGGTCGGCGAGCCATTCGGCGATCGCCGAGCCCATCGCTGTCCGCAGCATCCGCGCACCGCGCGCGCTGGCTTCGGATCGAATGGGTTGTGCGAGCATCCTGGTCCCCGAGTTCGGTGCCGGCGAGCGGCGTCCGGCGTTGCGGGGACGATTAAGAGACGCAGAAATCGGCGGGTTTCAACAGCGCATTGGCGCGGTCAAAGGCTGGCGAAGAAAGACAGGGAATGGGGGAGGTTGAACATTTGAGCCGACCTGTTTTCGGCGAGATCGGTGACAATTTTGGTTTGCGAACGGAGGTGGGAGTCGAAAGGTCAAATCCCTTCTCCCATCGCTACGCTACCGTTAATCGCAAAAAGGCGGGCCAGGCCGTACTGGCAATTGAGAACAGGACGGGTATTGCGGGAAACGAGCATGTCGTTCCATACAGCTTGCCCCGTCCTGGCATCTCTTGACCGGCGTTGCGCTCCCCCGCCGTCAGCGGAACTTGTAGCTTACCGTCACGCCATAGGTCGCCGGGAGGCCGGCGAAGCGCGATACGGTATCATAGCCCGACACCACGTTCGTCCAGTAATAGGTGTTGGTGATGTTCTTGCCCCAGATGAAGGCGCGCCAGCGGCCGTCCGCATCCTCCACGCCGAACTGCGCGTCGAGCAGCGCATAGTCGCCGATGCAATAGACGCAGTTGGTCGAGGTGGCGTTGATCGTGGACGGATTCACGTCGCCGCCGAGCGTGGCGATCGTGCTGGAGCGGAAGTTGAGCGTCGCGCCGGCAAGCAGTTTGAGATGTGAGGAAATCTCCGGATTGTAGTTGGCGCTGATCGCGACCTGATGCCGGGGGGTATAGGGCACGTCCGTCCCGGCGAAATTGATCCCGGTATCGCCGCCGGCGTTGGTGCCGATGAACTCGTCGATCTTCGCGTCGAGATAGGTATAGGCGGCGTTGAAGGTCAGATCGCGCGCCGGCCGGGCGGTAAGCTCCAGCTCGAAGCCCTTGATCGAGGATTTCGGAATGTTGCGCAGCACGTCGAGCAGGCCGAACGTCGGGTCATTGAGCTTGGTCCGCAGCTGCTTGTTGCGATAGTCGTAATAGAAGCCCGCCAGATTGAACTGCAGCGCGCGGTGGAGCAGCGTCGCCTTGATGCCGCCCTCATAGGCGAGGACCGATTCCTGGCGCGCCGGCACATATTGGCTCAGCGCCGTGGCGGTGACCGTCGGGAAGCTGCCCGCCTTATAGCCCTTCGATACGTTGAAGTAGATCAGTGTGCCCGGCGTCAGCTTATAGTCGGCGCCCACCTTCCACGAGACGTTGTGCTCTTCCAGCGTCTGCTGATACGGGCCCATCGCGCCATATGGGAGATAGTCGACCGCGCGATTGGCCGGCGACTGCGCATCCACGTTGAGCGCCATGCACGAGCCCGGTACGTAAGGCTGTAGGGCCGTGCCCTGATAAGCTGAAGTGAAGATCTCGAACAGGGTGCCGGCATTATAAGGCGCCTGGGGATCATACTGGCAGATGTTCGCCCTGTCGCGCGCATCAGTGTAGCGGAGGCCGCCCTTGAGCGTCAGGTTCGGGACGACATCATATTCGACGTTCCCGAAGAACGCATAGTTGCGCATCGTCTGGTCGTTGTTCACCGCATCGACGCCGAGCGGCAAGCCGAAGAGCGTGCCGAAACCGATCGGCGCCGACGATGCGGAATAATCGATGTTCATCTGCTGGGAAACCTTGTCCCATTCGTAATTGGCGCCCAGCACGATGCGGAAGGGGTTCTTCGGATCGTTGGCGAAGCGCAGTTCCTGATAGAAGGTCTTGATCGTGCCGAGCGTGAGCGGCACGTCCAGCGCGTTGATCGGCAGGCCGTCCGAGTCATTGCCCTGCCGCTCGTTGAACCGCGTATAGGCGGAGAGCGAGGTGATCGTGCCCAGATGGCCCACATCGATGTCTGCGCGCAGCGACACCTGATACATGTCGTTGTCCGCATAGGGGACCTTGCCGGGGCCGTAGAGGCTGGAACCGAGCGACCAGTCGGCGGCGCGGGGATTGTTCGGCGAGAACGGCGCCGCGATCTCCGCCGGGTTGCGGAAGGCGCCCACCGGATAGCCATAGGGCACGCCCAGATTCTCGTTCTGGAATTGCAGCGCGATATTCTGGCCGGCCTGTGTTTCGCTCTTGTCCTTCCAGCCGTTGACGTTGAGCAGGAGGCGCAGTCCGTCGACGGGTTTGAAGGCGATCTGGAGCCGCCCCATGTAGTTGCGCGTCTTGCCGTTGCGATCGTCGGGGCGGCTGTCGCTGATCTGCCAGCCGTCCCCGGTCTCGATCCGGCCGGCCACGCGGGCGCTCAGCGTGTCGGTGATCGGGCCGCTGAGATAGGCCTCGCCCTGGATCTGGTTGAAGCGCCCATAGGTCAGCGATCCGCCGGCTTGCAGCGTGTCGGTCGGCTTGGCGACGATATAGTTGATCGCGCCGCCGGTCGCATTCTGCCCGAACAGGGTGCCCTGCGGCCCCTTGAGGACCTCGAGGCGTTCGAGATCGAACGTCGAATGCGAGGTCATGATGGGGAAGGAAAGGGGGATTTCATCGGTGTAGATGCTGACCGACGGATAGGCCCCGATCGACGTTTCGTAGAAACCGACGCCGCGCAGCGTATAGACCGGCGTGCCGTTCGGCGCCGCGGCATAGGACAGGCTGGGGATGCGGGTCGCCACGTCGGAAAGCGAGGTCAGGTTCTGCTGCTTGAGGGCATCCCCGCCGACGACCGCCGCCGTGACCCCGACATCGTTGAGGTTCTGCTCGCGCTTGTTCGCGGTGACGATGATGTCGCCGGGCGCGGCGCCGGCGGCGGCCACCTGATCGGGCGCGCCGACGGCCGGCGCGCTCTGCGCCGCTGCGATCCCCGACCAGCACAAAGCCGTCAGCGCCACGCCGGAAAGCTGACCAACTACGCGGAATGACACCATGTTTTCCTCTCCTTGACTGTCGGGCCGTCGATGCGGCCCTTGTTCGCTATCGGATGCGGGTGGCGGCTCAGGGTTCTCCCGATCCGCACCATCCGCCGTCCACCGGCAGCGTCGCGCCGGTGATGAAGCTCGCGCGGTCGGATGCCAGGAAGGCGACGGCCTCGGCGACCTCGTCCGGACGACCGGCCCGCCGCATCGGCACGTGATCGATCACCTTTCGCGGATAGGCGCTGTCGTGAAACAGGTCGTCGGCCATCGGCGTGGGGACGAACCCCGGCGCGACGCAGTTCACGCGTATGCCCGATCGCGCCCATTCGCATGACAGCGCGCGGGTCATCTGAATCACGCCCGCCTTCGACGCGCCATAGGCGCTCGTCGCGGGGAGGCCGTGGATGCCCGCGACCGATGCGATGTTGACGATGCTGCCGCCGCCGTGCGCCAGCATCAGCCGCGCGGCGGCGCGGCTGACGAGGAAGGTGCCGCGCAGGTTGATGTCGATGACATGCTGCCAGACGTCGATCGGCTGATCGACCGCGCGGCGGACGGGTTCGGATGTCCCGGCATTGTTCACCGCCACGTCGCAGCACCCGAACCGCGAGTCGATCTCCGCGAACATCGCCGCGACTTCGGCCTCGTCCGCGACATCGCAGGCGAGCGCCAGCGCGCCGGGGATCGTCGCGGCGACCGCCTCAGCGCGTTCCTCCCGGATGTCGTTGACGATGACGCGCGCGCCAAGCCCCGCGAGGCACCGGGCCATGGCCTCGCCAAGGCCGGACCCCGATCCGGTCACGAGCGTGATCTTGCCGTGCAGGCTCATCGTTTTCCTCATCCCGACTGAAGCGGCTTGTATCTAAATGAATGACGAGTCACAAGTCATTAAATTGACAAGGGCGGCGCCGGCGCTAGAATTTGCGGCAAACGGCAATTGGCTTGGGAGCGGATAATGGACGTCCATCTGGCGCAATTGGTGCGGCGCGCGGCGCAGGTCCGGCCGGAAGGGCTGGCGACGGTGGACGATGGCCGCGAACGGTCATGGCGCGAGGCCCATGAGCGTTGCGGCAGGCTCGCGGCCGGCCTGCGGCGGCTGGGGCTGGAGCCGGGAGACCGCGTAAGCATCCTGGCGCAGAACGGCGATTTCTATGTCGAATATTATTTCGCGGTCGCCTGGGCGGGGCTGGTGTTCGTGCCGCTCAACAATCGGCTGGCGATCCCGGAGATGGTGCATTGGCTCACCGATTCGGGCGCCCGCGCGCTGATCTGCGACGGGGCGCATCGCGGCATCGCCGAGGAGCTGGAGCGGCGGACGCCGGTGGAGTTCCTGATCGACGTGACGGCGAACGGCGGCGGGCTGTCGCTTCCTGAGCTGCTCGACCATCGGGAGAAGACGCCGGACCTCACCGGCGGCGGCAACGATCTGGTGGGGCTATTCTATACCGGCGGCACCACGGGGCAGTCGAAGGGCGTGATGCTCAGCCACCGCAACCTGATCGTCGGCGCGCTCGACAGCATGTACGGCCGCGATCTCGGCCAGCATACGCGCTGGCTGCATTCGGCGCCGATGTTCCATTTGTCGGACGGATCGATGACGGTATCGGTGACGATGGTTGCGGGATGCCATTTCTTCATTCCGAAGTTCGACGCCGCCGACTTCGCGCGCGCGATCAGCACCCATGCGATCACCAATGTCGTGTGCGTGCCGACGATGTTCGCGATGCTGATGGATCACGTCGATACGGGCGACGCAGACCTGTCGTCGCTGCGCGGCGTGCTCTACGGATCGGCGCCGATGCCCGAGCCGCTGCTGCGCCGCGCGATCGGGGCGCTGCCGCAGGTCCGCTTCACCCAATGCTACGGGCAGACCGAGGCATCCCCCGTGCTCACCATCCTGCCGCCCGAGCAACATGCGGTGGAGGCGGGGGAGATGCGCAAGCTCACCTCGGTCGGCCAGGCGACCTATGGCTGCGCGCTGCGCATCGAGGATCCGCAGGGCAATCCGGTGCCCGCCGGCACGGTGGGCGAGATCTGCGCGCGCGGCGACAATGTCATGCTGGGCTATTGGCGCAATCCGCAGGCCACCGATCACGCGCTGGGCAATGGCTGGCTCCATACCGGCGACGCGGGCTATCTCGACGAGGACGGCTATCTCTATCTGGTCGATCGCATCAAGGATATGATCATCTCCGGCGGCGAGAACGTCTATTGCGGCGAGGTGGAGCAGGCGCTCTACGCGCACCCGGCGATCCAGGAATGCGCGGTGATCGGCCTCCCCGATCCCTTGTGGGGGGAGCGCGTCACCGCGGTGATCCTGCCGAAGCCCGGCCGGTCCGTCACCGCGCAGGAGGTCATCGCGCACTGCCGGGAGCGGATCGCGAGCTACAAATGCCCGAAGACCGTGATCTTTCGCGACGAGCCCTTTCCATTATCCGCGATGGGCAAGATCCTGAAGACCGATTTGCGCAAGGCCTATGCGGAAACGGGCTGACGCACTCAGGGGTGGACGACCTGCCCGGCAAGGCCGTAGCGGATCATCCGCATATAGGTGTCGGCCACCCAGCCGGGCAGCTCGGGATTCCTGGGATCGGTGATGAAGCGCTCGTAGATGCGCGCGCGCGCAGCGGCGAGGATCGCGACGATCACTTCGAGCTCGTCATCGTTGAAGCCGGTGAAATCCCCCTTGTCGCGCGCGCGCCGCAGCACCTCGACATAGCTCGCGCTCCGTTCCCGCATGTGCCGCTCGAACGCGACGGGGGCATAGACCTCGGCCTCGTTCAATATCCGGAAAAAGCCGGGATTTTCGTGGAGATATTCGAAGAAGGCGCGAAAGCCGCGCTCCTCGACCTCGAATATGTCCTTGCCGCCCTGCACGCGCTCGCGGATATAGGCGATGGCCGCATCGCCGACATGGGGCAGCAGCCGGTCGAACAGATCCTGCCGCGATTCGAAATAGAGGTAGAACGTGCCCTGCGCGACGCCGGCGGCCTGGGCGATCCGCGCCACCGACGCATCGGCATAGCCCAACTCGGCGACCACCTGTTCGGCGGCATGGAACAGCGCCTTGCGGATGGCGTCGCTGCGTTCCGCGCGCGTCATCCTCCTGGCGGTCGGGCGGTTGGTCATGGCGCATTTCCTAGCGGCGCGGGCGGCATGGCGAAAGCGCAAAAATAATAAAATGACTGATGAGTCATAATCCATCTTGTATCGACCAGCCATCTCGGGCAAGAAATGGCGGCAAGGAAAGCTTGGAGAGGATGTCGATGTATCGGCCCGCGTGGATGACCGACGAACTCGAGGCGTGGCGCGATTCCGTGCGGCGTTTCTTTCAGGCCGAGGCGGCGCCCAATCTGAGCCGCTGGAACGCGGAGGGCATAATCGATCGCGATTTCTGGCGCCGCGCCGCTGAAGCGGGCCTGATCTGCACGACGATCCCCGAGGAGTTCGGGGGGATAGGCGCCTCGTTCCTTTATGAGGCGATCATCTATCGCGAACAGGCCCGCGCCCAGCTCCAGGGCTGGGGCAACCCCGTGCACAGCAGCATTTGCGCCCATTACATCCTGGCCTACGGCACCGACGAGCAAAAGAGGCGGTGGCTGCCCGATCTCTGCTCGGGCCGGAAGATCGCCGCGATCGCGATGACCGAGCCGGGAACCGGCTCCGACCTCAAGGCGCTGACCACGACGGCGACCGAGGATGGGGCGGACTATATCATCAACGGCCAGAAGCTATTCATCACCAACGGCCAGACGGCGGACCTGATCATCGTCGCCGCCAGGACCGACAAGACGCGCGGCACGGGCGGCATTTCGCTGGTGGTGGTGGAGGCGCCGGCCGAAGGTTTCCGTCGCGGGGCCAATCTCGCCAAGCTCGGCCAGCATCACGCCGACACGTCCGAGCTGTTCTTCCACGACGTGTGCGTGCCGAAGGACAATCTGCTCGGCGGGCAGCCCGGCAACGGTTTCGGGCAATTGATGGCCCAGCTTCCCCGCGAGCGGCTGATCTGCGCGGTCATCGCGCTCGGCGCGATGGAGGCCATCATCGAAATCACGGTGGACTATGTCGAGCAGCGCAAGCTGTTCGGCGGGCGGCTCGCCGATCTGCAGAACACCCGGTTCACGCTGGCGGAATGCCATACCGAGGCAAGCATCTTCGAGGCGTTCGTCGATCAATGCATGGCGATGCAGGCGGAGGGGCAACTGACCAACGAACTCGCCGCCATGGCCAAATGGTGGGGTTCGGACCGGCAGTTCAACATCGCCAACCGCTGCCTGCAATTGTTCGGCGGCATGGGCTATATGACGGAGCAGCGGATCGCGCGCGAGTTCGCCGATGCGCGCGCCCAGATGATCTATGGCGGTGCGAACGAGATCCTGAAGGAGGTCGTCGCGCGCGGCCTGGTGTCGCGCGCGTGACCGCAAGCAGGAGCCGGCAACGTGGATGACCTTGTTCTTTACCAACAACCCGCCGAGGCGATCGCGCGCGTCGTGCTCAACCGGCCGGCGCGGCGCAACGCGCAGGATACCGACCTGCTCTACGCGCTGAACCATGCCCTCGATCGGGCCGCGAAGGACGATGCGATCAAGGTCGTCATCCTGGCCGCGCGCGGCGATCATTTTTCCGCCGGCCATGACGTGAAGGAGTCCGATTATCCGGCCGCGATGGCGCGCCATCCGAGCGTGCTGCCGCTCGGCGGGTTCGATGCGGCGGGCGCGCGGGCGCAATATGCGCGCGAGCAGGAGATATACACCGGCTTCTGCGAACGCTGGCGCAATCTGCCCAAGCCGACGATCGCGGCGGTGCAGGGCGCCTGCATCGCGGGCGGCCTGATGCTCGCCTGGCCGTGCGACCTGATCGTCGCGAGCGCAGACGCCGTCTTCATGGACAATACCGTGGGCATGGGCGTCGGCGGCGCGGAATATTTCGTGCATCCGTGGGAGCTCGGCGTGCGCAAGGCCAAGGAGCTTCTGTTCACCGGAGACAGCTGGACCGCGGAAGAGGCGCTTCGGCTCGGCATGGTCAATCATGTCGTCGAGCGCGACCGGCTCGAGGATTTCACGCTCGAACTCGCCGGGCGGATCGCGCGCAAGCCGGCCTTCGCGCTGCAGCTCGTCAAGGAAGCGATCAACGCGGCGGAGGACGGGCAGGGGCGGCTCCAGGCGATCAAGCTCGCCTTCGGCCTCCACCATCTCGCGCACAGCCACAATCGCCTCGTCCATGGCGACCTGATCGATTCCGGCGGGATCGCCGGCAACGTCGGCCGCGTGCCGCTGGCGGAGGAGGCGCGGTGACGATCGCGCCCGCGCCTTACGATGCCGTCGCGCCGGGCTATGATCTGGTCGCGGCGGGGCGCGAGATGCGGGTCGATTTCGCCCTGCCGCTTAATGCCTGCGAATTGTGCTGTGACCGCCATGCCGGCGACGGCCGCGCGGCGATGACCTTCGTTGCGCCGGACGGGGCCGTGACCCGGCTCGATTTCGAGGCGCTGCGGCAGCTCTCCGCGCGCATGGCTAATTTGCTAGCATCGCTCGGGGTGAGGCCCGGAGACCGGGTTGCCGGCCTCCTGCCGCGAACGCCGGCGCTCGCCGCCGTCATCCTCGGCGTGCTGCGCGCGGGCGGCGTCTATCAGCCGCTGTTCACCGCCTTCGGCCCGAAGGCGATCGAGCATCGCATCGGCGCCAGCGGCGCGCACGTCATCTTCACCGACGCCGCCAATCGCGCGAAGCTGGAGGGAATCGACGCCACGATCGTCGTGGTCGATGCGGGCATGGCCGGCCTAGACGCGCTCCTCTCCGCGCATTCGCCGCTATTCGAGCCGGTGCGGCAGGGCGCGGACCGTCCTTTCTTCATCATGTTCACCTCGGGGACGACCGGGCCATCGAAGCCGGTCCTCGTGCCGCCGTCGGCGCTCGCCAACATATTCGCCTATATGCGTCATGCGATCGATCTGCGCGCGGACGACCGGTTCTGGAACATCGCCGATCCCGGCTGGGCCTATGGCCTGTACTATGGCCTGATCGGGCCGCTGCTTCTCGGGAACGGCAACCTGTGGTGCGAGGAAGGCTTCACCGCCGAGGGCGCGGTGAAGGCCATCGCGCAATTCGGCATCACCAACCTGGCCGGCGCGCCGACCGCCTATCGCCTGCTGGCCGCCGCCGATCCGGCTCTTTTCGCCGTGATCGCAGGGCAGTTGCGCGTGGTCAGCAGCGCGGGGGAGCCGCTCAATCCCGAGATCGTCCGCTGGTTCGGCGACATATTGGGCGCGCCCGTCCGCGATCACTACGGCCAGACCGAGATGGGGATGTGCCTCTGCGATCATCACGGGCTGGAGCATCCGCGCGTGCCCGGCGCGTCCGGCCGCGCGCTGCCGGGGTTCGCGCTGGCCGTGGTCGACGCCGGGGGGCGGGTGGTCGCGGACGGCGCGACCGGCGTGCTGGCGATCCGGCGCGATTCGCCGCTGATGTATTTCACCGGCTATGACGGCCTCGGGACAAACGCGTTCGTCGGCGATTATTATCTCACCGGCGATGTCGTGCGCCGATCCGGCGACGATCTGTTCTTCGTCGGCCGCGACGACGACGTCATCACCACCAGCGGGTATCGGGTCGGCCCGTTCGACATCGAAAGCGCGCTACTCGAACGGCCCGAGGTGATCGAGGCGGGCGTGGTCGGCATTCCCGATGCCGAGCGCACCGAGATCATCAAGGCCTTCATCGTTCTGCGGGAGGGGCACGCGCCCAGCCGGGCGCTGGAGGACGCGCTGCGCGATCATGTCCGCGCACGGGTCGGCCGCCATGCCTACCCCCGCGAGATCAGCTTCGTTAGCGAACTGCCCAAGACGCCGAGCGGCAAGATCCAGCGCCATCTGCTGCGACGGCCGGCGAAGGACTGATTCCACCCGGTTTCCCGCTCGCAATCTCATCTGATGAAGGAGGTCCGATCATGGCTGCACCATCCGTTCCCGCCAATCCGGCGCTCGTCACGCGGCGCGTGGTCACGGCGCGCGATGCCGAGGGGCGGTCGGTGATCGCCAGCGACGGCCCCAGCCCGGTCAACGTGGCGGTGCTGCATCCCGATTTCGTCATCAACGAGCTGTGGCGCTCAGATGTGCCCGCGGACAATCTCGCGGCCGGGGAGCCGGTTTCCGGCACGGACCTGGAGCCGGGCGCAGGGGGCAACGTGCTCAAGATCGTCCACCTGCCGCCGGACAGCGAATACCTTGGCGCGATGGACCCCGCCGCCGCTTTCGCCGAACTGGGTGAAAGTGGCGCGGCGGCGGCCACCGCCCATGACAACTCGCCGCATCCCATGATGCACCAGACGAACACGGTTGATTATGTCATCATCCTGTCGGGCGAGGTCCATGTCGTGCTTGACCGGCAGGAGACCGTGGTGCGCGCGGGCGACGTGGTGGTCCAGCGCGGGACTAACCACGCGTGGAGCAACCGGAGCAACGCGCCCTGTGTTTTCGCCGCCGTGCTCAACGCCGCGCAGCCGATCGCGCAGTTGTCATAAGAGGACCGGCTCAGGCTTCTCATTGGACAGATAAGGTGGACTCAAGCATGTGAAGTGAGTTACGCACTATCGGTAAGCTCAACCCTCGGAAGCGGAAGGCTGAACATCAAATCCCACTTCGCGCCGTAGCCGCGGCCCAACTTCCATCCGTTTGGTTAGGCTATTGATAAATCGTTCCCAGCGCTCCTTTCCCATCGCCTGCGTCGCTTTCATCGCCGTGTCGGGCAAGGGAGCCGTGTTGGTCAACCAGAAGCGGATGAACAAGGCGAGCGTCTCGTTCGAAAGGTCGAGATTCCACGCCGCGCGATCGAGCTGACGCGAGAGGTGATCGAGGCGCCGGGCGAGCGCGGCTTCGAGCCGCTCGGCACCGTCTGGCGACAGGAACGATTCCAGCGCCGCCTCGACCACCGCCGTCTGCGAGGCACGCCGCGCGCGGGCATGGTCGGCGAGCCGGCGCGTGAGATCGGCCGGCAACCGGATAGTATATTTGATGCGCGGGCTCGTCATAGCTCGATCCCGTCATCCGGATCGAGGGCCGCGCGCCGGGCATGGCCCGACATCGCCCGGTCGGCCGCCCGGCGAAGCTGGTTCGCCTCCTCGTCGGGGTGGAGCGCATCGAAGTCGAATTCTCCCCCCGGCGCTTTCGCGGGCGGTGCGATATCCTCGTGACGTTCGAGCGCCGGATCCTGCCGGATCCCGCCATTGGCGTTGTCGGTCGCGGTTTCCGTGGTGGCTTCGTTGGTATCGCCGTCATCGGGTGCCTGCGGTGCGTCCGCCTGCGGCGGTGGCGGGGCAGCTTCAGGCGCTGGCGTGGGCGGCGCCGGCGCTGGAACCGGATCGAGGCTGGTCCAATCATCGCTGGGCAGATGTGCCGTGGTCGTCGCCAGCGCCTTGGGTGGCGGGAGGATGCGCGCCCGGAACTGCGGATCGACATAATAGCGCGCCTTGGTTCCCCGGATCGGCGCGAGACCCGACACCATGACGATCTCGTCATTGGCGGGAAGCTGCATCACCTCGCCCGGCGTGAGCAGCGGCCGCGACGTCTCGGAGCGCGACACCATGAGATGACCGAGCCAGGGACTGAGGCGGTGCCCGGCATAATTCTTCATCGCGCGCAGCTCGGTCGCTGTCCCCAGCGCATCGGAGAGGCGTTTCGCCGTGCGCTCGTCGTTGGTGGTGAAGCTGACCCGGACGTGGCAATTGTCGAGGATCGAGTTGTTCTGCCCATAGGCCTTGTCGACCTGATTGAGGCTCTGGGCGATCAACATCGCCTTGAGGCCATAGCCCGCCATAAAGGCGAGCGCGGCCTCGAAGAAGTCGAGCCGTCCGAGCGCCGGAAATTCGTCGAGCACCATCAGCACGCGATGCCGATTGCCCTTGGGAGTGAGTTCCTCGGTCAATCGGCGACCGATCTGGTTGAGGATCAGGCGAATGAGCGGCTTGGTCCGGCTGATGTCGGAGGGCGGGATGACGAGATAGAGCGACACGGCCCGCGGCCCGTTGACGAGATCGGCGATGCGCCAGTCGCAGCGCCGGGTAACATGGGCGATGACGGGATCGCGATAGAGGCCCAGGAACGACATGGCGGTCGAGAGCACGCCCGATCGTTCGTTGTCGGACTTGTTGAGCAATTCGCGAGCAGCCGAGGCGACGACCGGATGGACCTTGCCGTCGCCGAGATGCGGGGTGGTCATCATCGCGCGCAAGGTCGTCTCGATCGGGCGGCGCGGGTCCGACAGGAAGGCGGCGACGCCGGCGAGCGTCTTGTCGGCTTCGGCGTAGAGGACGTGGAGGATCGAGCCGACCAGCAAGGCGTGGCTGGTCTTCTCCCAGTGGTTGCGCTTCTCGAGGCTGCCTTCGGGGTCGACCAGCACGTCGGCGACGTTCTGCGCATCGCGCACTTCCCACTCGCCCTTGCGGATTTCGAGCAGGGGATTGTACGCTGCCGATGCCGGATTGGTCGGATCGAACAGCAGCACGCGTCCGTGCAGCGCGCGGAAGCCGGCGGTGAGCTGCCAGTTCTCGCCCTTGATATCATGGACGATGCAGCTCTCCGGCCAGGTGAGTAGGGTCGGCACGACGAGGCCGACGCCCTTGCCGCTCCTGGTCGGGGCAAAGCACAGGATATGCTCGGGTCCGTCATGGCGCAGATAATGCGGTTCGAGCCGCCCGAGGATCACGCCACGATCGCCGAGCATCCCGGCCTTGCGTACCTCGTCTTCCGTGGCCCAGCGCGCCGAGCCATAGGTTTCGGCCTTCTTCGCCTCGCGGGCGCGCCACACCGACATGCCGATCGCGATGACGATGGCGAGGATGCCGCCGGACGCTGCGATGAACGCCCCGGTGACGAAGATCTTCGGCGCGTAGGCGTCGAACCCGAACCACCACCAGAAGAAGGCTGGCGGCGGATAGATCGGCCAGTTGCCCAGCATGAACCACGGCGCGCCGAGTTCGGGCTGATAGGCGAGCGCATGGGCGGTCCATTGCGTCGCGCCCCAGATCGCGCCGAGCACGATCGTAAAGACGGTGATGACCTGACCCCACAGGATCTTGGTGGCGTTCATCGCAGTTGCTCCAGTTTGAAAGGGAATGGCATCACACGCCGAATCCGCGACCGCGGCCGAGCGTCCAGTCGACGCTGCCGCCGTGACCCATCGTGCCGGTGAGATGCTGGCCGAGATGCTGGTCGAGCGCGGGCCGCCAGGGCACGAGCTGGAAGCCGAGGCCGTTGTCGATCATCGCGAACCGGCCCGAGGCGAGCGTCACGCGTTCACGGTAGATGCCGCTCACATAGTCGCCGGCGGCCGAGGGCTGATGGGCAAGGCCGGTGCGCGCGGCGATCGCATCGGTCGCGGCGGTCAGCTCGCGTTCGCGCAGTGTGCCGATCAGATCCTGCGCGAACAGGAATCCGCGTCCGCGCCGCTGGGCGAGCCCTTCGGCTTCGAGATGTTGCGCGCGGGCGTCCATCGCGTCGCGGATCGCCATGCCGAAACCATTGCCGGTCGCGACGGGCTCGCGCGCGATGAGCTGGCGATCGAGCCAGGTGGCGCCGGGCGCGGCGACCTGCGCCTCTAGCGGCAGGTCCGATCGCGTCGCGAGCGACTGTCGATCGCGGCCATTCCTGTCCTGCCACGAGCGAAGCTCGACGATCGCACCGGGCCGGGCGTCGCCGGTCATGTCGAGATCGCTGAAGGTGAGATGATGCAGCCGACCGTCGGCGCCGTCGATCACCGCATAGGCCGTGCCGTGCAGCTCGTCGTGCAGGCCGCGTTCGACCAGCCGGCCGATGACCGGATCAGTCGGCGCGCCATCATGGAGCGCGAAGGTCGCGGGGTCGGGCGCGAGGCCCTGACCGGACATGGCGCGGTGCATCGTCTTGATGATGTCGGTGCGGATCGAGAGATCGCGCAGCACGCGTTCGGCGTCCGGGCGGATGCCCCACAATGCCGGGCCCAGTTTCTCGGCGAGGCCAAGCCGTTCGAGCGTCGCGGTGCGGCCGAGCAGCAGCCGGCGCATCTCGCGATCGTCCCCGCCCGCCGGCCGCAGATCGATCGTGCCGGTGACGTCATCCAGATGCCGCTGGATCGTCCGGTCGAGGCTGGTCCAGCGCTCGGCATCGACCTCGCGCTCCAGGGCCGAGCGGATGTCGCGCGCGCTGCGCGGACCGAGCTCGATGGTGACGCGATCCTCGGCGCGGCCGCGCATCCCCTCGCGGATATAGTCGCGATCGATGACAAGATCGCTGCCGTCGTCAGCGACGCCGCGGACCAGGACGTGGATGTGCGGATTGTCGGTGTTCCAGTGATCGACCGCGACCCAGTCGAGTCGGGTGTCGAGATCGGCCGCCATGTCGCGCATCAGCTCGCGGGTGAAGGCGCGCAGGTCGGCCATATCGCCGGCATCCTCGGGGCTGACGATGAAACGGAAATGGTGCCGGTCGTCGTCGCATCGTTCGGCGAAGGCGGCGCCGTCGGCGCGCTCGGACCGCGCATCGAACAGATCGGCATCGCGCCCGTCGCGCGTGACGCCATCGCGCTTCAGATAAGCGATATGGCGCGCAAGCGGGGCGGCGCGAAATCGCATCCCCTCATGGCGGACGACGCGCGCCTTGATGACGACGCGCCGGTTCGCGTTCCGCCCTTTCGTGCGGAGCCGCGCGATGCGGCCGCGCCCGCGATGGCCGGTGCCCCGGCCGGTGACCGGGCCGCGCCGGGTGTAGCCCGCCTTCGCCGCAGCTCGCCGGACCTGTGCCGCGAGGCTCTGGGCCTTCCGCCCGCTGCCGGTCCCTGAGTCCCTGCTCTTTCCGGGCCGAACCCGGAAATCATCGTCGTTCCGGCTCATAAGCGGCCCCGATCGCGGGGTGCCAGACGCGAAAATGGCGAAAATGCTGGCGTTGGGGAAAAAGCTGCCAGACAGCGCAATCGCGTGCCCGACAAAATCCTCCTGTCTATACAACCACATAGGCGCCGATGACTGGCGCCCCTTTTATCTCGCCGTGCTGCCTCCCTGACCTTCCTGTGCTGTCTGTCGCCAAATTTCCCCCTGACCGCTTCCCAACCGGCACCACCTGAAGGCTGACGCGCAGCATCGCCATCCGGGCGACCGCGATGCGAAAGTTCGCCGGTTGCCAAGCGATCACGGCATCGGCCGGAACGGGGCGGAAGCGGTGCCTCGTGAGCGCCGCCTCCGCTGGTCGATCGCGCCGTCAGACCGATCGGATCGCGGTATCGAACCCCGCTCCGATGCGCGTCATCTGCGCCAGCGCGGCTTTGAGTTCGCGGCGGATTTGCCGAATCTCCTTCGCGCTGGTGCTTGCCGAAAGCTCCGCCCGCAGTTCGCTGATGTGCTGATAGAACGTCATCGTCGCCTCCTGATGAATGAAAAGGTGACGATGCCGCCCGGTGTGGAGCGGGTCGGGTCAAGGATCGCGAAGCGACCGCGCCAGCGGCGATGGGGGTCACGATTTTCTTCGGCGCGTCGACGCGGTTCCGGGTGACGCACTGCCGCCTGATCGCCGAAGAAAATGGTGGGGCCCCGTCGTCCTTGAGGCGAGCCGTTCCGCGCCGGATGCTGGGGACGACTGAGCAGACATAGTCCTCTCCCCACGCGGAACGCCCCCGCAAAGGTCGATCCGGTTGCACGCTGTTGGCTGAATGGCGGCTCGGCGAGATCACGATCACGAGCCTGAAAGCGGAACGAACAGACCATCGCGACGGACCGGCGTGGCGACGACTGATGGCGATGCGGGCGTGGCGATATCGTGTGATGCCGGCGCGTTCGTGGATACGGGATTGGCGTCGCCGTTGCGCTGGGCAAACAGTCCGGCTGCGCGCCATGACGGTGCGGCGGGGATCGGCATCGCGGCGATCCACATGCCGCCGGGTGCGCCAATCAGCGGCGTGATCCGCGTCACATAGGCGACGGTTTCGGTTGGCAAAGGCCGCCTGCGAGCCCGCCACGCATCGACCCTGCCCGGCCCCGCATTATAGGCGGCGAGCGCGGTCGACAGGTCGGCATAGCGGTCGATCAATTCGCGCAGATAGGCGGTGCCGGCGAGGATGTTGGCGCGTGTGTCGAACGGATCGCGGCCGAGTCCATGGCGCGCCGTCAGCGCCGCCCATGTCGAGGGCATCACCTGCATCAACCCCATCGCGCCAACGGGTGAGACCGCGCGCGGATCGCCGCCGCTTTCGACGCGGATCACCGCGCGTATCCATGCTGCCGGGATACCGAACCGCGTCGTCGCCTCGCTGATCGCATCGTAAAAAGGATCACGCGGGTCGGGCAGCGTGTCCGTCCCGGCCCGAGGCATGGATATTGCGGGAGGCGCGCTGATCGCGCCCGCGCTGACGACGAACAGGAATGCCATTGCGCGGGCGGTGCGAAACCGCCCGCGCGCGCATTCCCGGCCCGTCTTTGTCTGGCGAACCGACATCGATCAGTCCTTCTCGGCGTGATCGCGCGGCCGTGACCAGCGCAGCGGCCAGTCATTCCGGACGTGGTCGTGGAACAGGTTGGCGCGGATCGGTTCCGCCAGCGCCGGGTCGTCGATCTCCAACGCGAGATAGTCGCCCGCGCGTTCGCCTGTGTGTTTCCACGCCGCGCCGATCTCCGCGCCCGGCTCGGTCCGGTCGTCGTCGCTGGCATGGACGCGATAGTCGGGCGCGTTCTCGGCATCGGACGGCTGAGCCGGCACGATGACGATGCGGCGGAACAAGGTGAGGGTTTCGATGCTACCGGCGAAGGTGTCGCCGTCGCGCGTGAATCGACCGATTTCCGGCATGAGTGCATTCCTTTGCGGTGGTGTTGGAAAAGCCATTGGCGGGCACCGCTCCCGCCGATGGGGAGGGTTCAGCGCTTCGGCACGCGCCATGCGAAGCGGCCGGTGCCGTGCGGGTCGGTCCACACGGGGATGGCGCGACCAATGATCCGATCCGACCGCAGGACGCCGAAATAGCGGCCGTCGAAGCTGTCACGGACGCGCGCGTTCATCGGGAAGATTTCACCGGCGGCGATCCGGTGGCAGCCGCGCCAGACCGGCAGCATGCGGCCCGCCCGATCGCGCGTCAGCGCATCACCGATCCTGACGCCGTCGAGCATGATGGCGCGCCGCGAACGGCAGACGGTTTGCCCCGGCACCCCGGCGATATGCTTGAGCAGCGGCACGCCTCTTGGCAGGTAGCGGCGGCGCGCGAGAAAGGTCGCCAGGGGTTCGGGCGTGTCGATCGCGACGAGATCGCCGGCCTTGAGCGGGCCATCGACAGCGACCGCGTAGAGTCCGACTGGCGCGCTGGCGCTGGCATTCCATAGCAGGCGAGGCTGCGGCGAAAGCAGCGCGGTTGCGATGAACAGGACGGCGAATGCGGGGCCAGCGAGCGCCAGCGCGACGACGGACGGGCGCGCGCTCATTGGTCGAGCGCCTTGCGCTTGAGCCATGCGGCGTGCCGTTCGGCGGTATAGGGCCGTGCCGCTTCGCCGGCCGAGATCCGGTTATGGAGGTGGCGCCAATGATCGGGCGCGGCGTCGCAAGGATCGACTCCCGCCGCCTCGACCGCATCGATTGCGGCCAGCGCGGCGGCGACCTTGGGCGAACCTTGCAATGACAGCAGGAGTTCGCCGCCCGGCCGCACGAACGGCGCGGTGGTATAGGCTTCGCCGGGACTCGTCGCGCGCAGGATATCGATGCGCGAATGGACGGTGCCGTAATCGTTCGATGACCAGCGGGTGAAGGCGAAGATCGCGCCGGGCAAGAAGGATACGATGCGCGTGCGAGGCGTGACGATCCGCTCGCCGGCGATCCGGCCGAAGCGAATCCGGTGTTCGAGACGCTGCGCGATCCAGATCAGTTCAACATCGGTCATCGCGCCGCGCACGGCATGGGGATCGGCGACGCGTG
The DNA here is from genome assembly GCA_001897375.1 of Sphingomonas sp. 67-36. Classification (GTDB taxonomy): domain Bacteria; phylum Pseudomonadota; class Alphaproteobacteria; order Sphingomonadales; family Sphingomonadaceae; genus Sphingomonas. The sequence continues at coordinate 190,481 of MKSU01000032.1, forward strand.
CGCGCCGGTCGGGTCGTGAGACGGTCACGATGCTTCTCCGATGGGTGGTTGGCGGGAAGACGACGCGGCGCCGAACGGCAGCGTGGCGGCGATCCGCGCATTGGCGCGCGCAGCCATCGCCGGGTCGATCTCGCAGCCGAGATAGCGCCGGCCGGTCGCGCGCGCGGCTTCGCCGGCGCTGCCGGAACCGGCGAACCAGTCGGCGACCAGCCCGTCCGGCGGACAACTGGTGCGGATCAGGATCTCGATCACGCCTACCGGCTTTTCGGTCGGATGGATCGCGCGTCCGTGGCAGTTCCGCGCGTAGATGACCGAGCGCATCAGGCGCGGACCGCCATCCTCGCTGGTGTAGTAGCCGCGCTCGATCTGGCCGGTATGCGGTGGGCGCGTCTTGCGGCGCACCGTCCGCGCGGTGGCGTCGGGCGTGGTCTGGACGACGTTATAGATGCCCTCCCAGCGTGCATCCGAGCGATAGAATTGCACCACCCAGCTCGTGGACGCGCTTGAAGCGGTCGGCATGGAAGGCGCTGCCGTTCTGCTTCTCCCAGACGATCTCCTGCGCGTAGCGAAAGCCGGACGCGCGCAGGTCGGCCGCGATGGCGAGGAAGCTGCGCAGCGATCCGAACAGCCACAGCGACCCTGATGGCCGAAGCGCGGCCTGGGCGAGCGCGAGCCAGCCCTCGACGCGCCGGTCCCAGCCGAGCGAGGTGTCGCCATAGGGCGGATCGGCAAGGATCATGTCGAACGGCGCGTGGCCGGGCATGATCGCGCGGCAGTCGCCGACCAGCACCGTCATCGCCTCCTCCATGCGCAGCGATGGTGACGGACTGCCGGCGTGCGACGCCGGATGCACTGCGTTAGAAGGAATCCGAAGGATTCTATTCTATTAGCATGGTTATAAGGGCGCGGATTCGGGCAGCGATTCCTGCATGTTACGGCGCATGTCGGTTCCCGATAGGACGAGCCTGCGGTTCCTGATCGGACGACTCCGGCGGTTCCTGATAGGACGACCGTCATGCTCGTCCATCCTCGGCCGGAAGTCGGACGCGCCGCATCGCCGCCGCATAGGTATCGATCGGCAGCGGCGCGAAGGTGAGGCGCTCGCGGCCGAAGGCGTGCTCGATCGACAGCGTGTAGCCGGGGAGCGGCTGGCGGCGGACGATCGCGCGCAGCTCGAACGCGAACCGCTTGAACGGGGAGAGCACGCCGGATTTCAGGTGGAGGTGGGCGAAGTCGAAGCTCCACCCGCCGGCCTGTCGCCCGCCGTGCTTGCGCACGATGCGATAGAGCCAGCGTTCAAGCCCGCCGGTCAGGTCGAAATAGGTGCGGTCGATGGTGAGGATCAACGAGCGATCGAGGACGCCCGCGTAGAACCAGTCGGGCAGGATCAACTCGATCCCCTGCGGTCGCCCATGGGGATCGAGCCGTTCCTGCCATTCGTTGATCCACGAGAAGCGATGCCGGCGACGCTGATGCTGCTGGCGGATCGAGGTCGCCACGGTCGTCGACTGGAGCCGGTCGAGCCCGGCCCTTAGCCGATCGTAATTGTCGCGCCCGGTGCCGCGTCCGATGAAGGTGAGGATTTCGTGTGGGCTGGTCGCCATGAGACGCGAGGTCGGACACTGCGCATCGCGCGCGCCGACGAGCTGGCTCGCCGCCCAGATCAGGACATCGGCGTCCCAGATCGTCGCCATGCCATGTTCGGGCACCGCCTCGACCGAGATCCATGTCGCGCCCATCCGGAAATCTATCGGCGCGGTGCGGCGGGACTTGGCGAGGCTGAAGAACGGCCATGCCATGAGATCCTGCGCGTCGCGCGCCGCGACGGTGCCGGGGATCGAGCGGAACAGGTCGAGCTGGCCGCGTTCGCCGGAATCTACCGCCAATGTGCGGGGTCGGCTCATCGCTCAACGCCGAACCGGACCGTTGCGGCGCTTGGCGGGCAGGCAGACGCCCGTCCCCGGATCGGAGGTCGACCGGCGCAGGCCGAGCTGCGCCCATGCGTCGAGGGCTTCCACGGTATAGACGACGCTGCCGCCGAGCTTGTGGTAGGCGGGGCCGGTGCCATAGACGCGGTGCTTTTCCAGCGTCTTGGGGCTGAGGCCGAGATGCAGCGCTGCATCGGGCGTTTTCAGATAATGGGCGGTCGGCCGGGGCGGTGGCGTGTCCATGGGATGCTCCAGAGTGAACGGGATGCCGCGCGCGCAGCGCGGACGGGGCTGGAGCGCTGTGGCGGACGACGCTGGATCAGGCGGAGCGGCTATTATGAGGTGCTGGTTTTTGTCGCACCGCGCGCGCGTTACCCGCGCATCAATGTGCGATATCCTCCCCGCATCAGCGCAAAGGCCTCGTCGATCAGGCGCTGGGTGCGCCGCCGTTCGGCGGATGATTTCCATTCGGAGCCGCGCCCGATCGTCATCCCCGGATAGACGTAGCGGCGGGCGATATCGTGCGTGGTGGGCGCCGGGCCGGCGCGATCGAGCGATGCGTCGAGGATCGCGAGGAGCATCGAGAGGCGGCGGCGCTGGAACGGCGTCGGCTGGAAGCCCGGCGGCAATTTCGCCGGCGGCGCGCCAGCAAGCCGCCGGTCGAAGCGCTGGAGGGCGGCGAGACGCAGCGGCAGCGCGTTGTCTCGCACGACGACATAAGCGAGCGGCTGGCCGGCGACGATGTCCCGGATCCAGAGACGATGCGGACCGTCGATATCTCCGAGCACGATATGGCGACCGCTGGTGAGGGTCCGGTCGTTGAGGACAATAGGCCAGTCGGTGAGATCGATCGGCACCGCCGCGGCGAAGCCGGGCGGCGCGGCATCGAGGATGATCGTGCCGGGCGCGACCGTCGCGCGCCACAGCGCCGGCCTGTCAGCCGCGAAGTCGTCCGGATCGCATGGGAAACGAAAGGCCCCATCGCCGGGCCATTACCTCCGGCGCCATCGAGGGGGTGGAGTCCGCAGGATGGCGCATCAGCTCGCGATATTGTGTCCGATAGTCGGCGTTGCGGCGGAGGAACTCCTGTGCGAACCCGGCAAGGTCGAGAGCGCTTGGTCGCGCGGCGCTCTGTTCCCCTTGCTGCATCCGCGACCCCTCTCGCGCGTGGGGAATGAGCTTGGTCGCGGCACGGATGTTCTTCCATGCCATGTTCTGGGGAGCCGCCTCCCCAGAAATGGGGAGGCTCCGCCGGCCGGGGCCGGCGGAGGGGGTGACGATCAGTCGCGGCGGGCGGGCCGCGTCCAGGTCAGGTTGAAGTCGCCGTCGTCGCCGTCCCACAGTTGCGCGTAGATCGGAGCGACGAAGCTGGGATCGTCGAGCTTGAGCGAGAGGAAGGGACGGTCGTCGTTGGTGCGCTTCGGCCATCCCGCGCCGATCTCGACGTCGCCGACAAACACCCGATGGGTCGGATTGTTGCCGGTGACCTCCGCCTCGGGGACGATGCGGACCGACTTGGCCTTAATGGTGAGGGTGGCAATCTCGCCGCGGAGTTCGCCCGAAACCTTCTTGAAGGTGCCGATCTTGGCCATGTGCTGTTCCTTTCGTTTCGAGCCGCGCCATTGCGGTCTCGATGCGCTGGTTGGGCCGGCAGGCGACCGGCGCTGCAGCCGAAGGCCCGGAGCAAAGCGGAGGACGGCGTGGGCCGGGCTTTGTTGTCTCGCGAGGAACGGCGGCACGCCGGGGGAAGAAAGTTCGGTCCCACGCCGTTGCGGCAAGCCGGGCGAGCGTCAGCGACCCTGACGGCATCAAGCGCATCGATACGAGACCGCTTTGGCGTGGCGCGGAATGAAGGGGACGGCACTGGTCATGGTCGATTCGTGAAGGGAGGTCGGGCGAACTTCGCGGCGAGGTTGTCGCCCTGACATGGTAGGCAATGTCGAAATCGCGTCGTGCGAGGCGGAAGTCACCGGCGACGATCCGGTCGGCTCGAGGAATGTCGGCAAAGTCGAAATCGGCGCCGGATGGACGCTCGCCCACGGTGAGGTCGCTTGCTATCGTCAGCCGGCGTAACCGGGATGGGGTGCTCGATCTACGCGCAACTGAGGGACGGCATGGACGATCAATTCAACCGGGTCAGGATTGCGGCCCGCCTCGCCGCGGCATGGTTGTCGAACCCGAGGACGGTCGCGACGGCGGAGTCGATCACCGACATTCTGTCATCGGTGCATGCGGGGCTCCTCGGAATCGAGGAACGTGCGCGTCGCGAGCGCGATACTGATGCGGTGCCAACCTATGTCCCGGCGGTATCCGTGCGGCAGTCGCTTGCTTCACCGACGCGGATCATCTCGATGATCGACGGCAAGCCCTATGCGACCTTGCGCCGGCACCTCGCCGCGCATGGCCTGACGCCCGCCGCCTATCGGGCGCGTTATAACCTCAAGCCCGATTATCCGATGGTCGCGCCGGCGCTGACCGAGCAGCGTCGCGCCGTCGCCGTCCGGAACGGCCTCGGCCGACCGCGCGGCGAGCCGGCGATCGCCGAGGCTCCGGCCGAGCCGGTCGTTGCGGCGCCCAAGCGACGGAAACTCACGCTGGCGCTCAAGGGCTGACCACGGTTTCGGGCTTCCCGGTGGCGCGGCGGGGTCAAGGATTGCGGGGCTCGTCCCGCGACCGCGTGCGGCGATGGGGGGTAACGAGTTTCCTGTGCGCGGCCGGCGGCAGCGCCGCTGCGCGCAGGAAAATGGTGGGGCCCCCGTCGTCCTTGAGGCCGCCGCGCCGCCCTGTAACGATAGGGATCGTCGGGACGATGCTCAACTGCGCCCTCATCGAGGGCCGTGGCGGCTCGACGCCGCCACGGTTTCGGTCCGCGTTCCTAAAAGAGGATATCATCATCATGGATGGGAAGAGGCTTGCCGGGCCGTTCAGCGAGCAGCTTCGCCGCGTCGGAAATCAAGACATGATAAGCGAGGATATCGTAATCGTTGCACGGCGCGCGGGCGATCGTGAGCGCCTGACCGCGTGCGGCAATCTGCGCGAGTTTCCACGCCTTCGCGTATGCCTTGCGCCGTTTGCCGCCTGATTTGCCACGCGCGTCATTCAGCGCCTGCCGGACCTTGTGCAGCATGGTGTAAGCGCGCGCCATCGTGAGCAGATACTCGGGGTCGTATTCGCTCGCGCGCCGGTCGTATGGCGTCAGTTTCATGGTCTATCTCCTCTCGGTGTTGAGGAGATCAGCGTGTCTCGCGCAGTGGCGCGGGTCGGGGACGCGGCTCTGCCGCGCCGCGAAGCGGGAAACGGGGGAGCCGATTTTGTTGCATCATGACAAACAGGAACGCGCGCGCGAGCGCGCACCGCTTTGCAGGAAAATTGGGGGAACCGTTGATCCTCGACGCGTGACGCTGCGTGAGATACGCTGATCTCCTTGGTAGTTTTCCGACACGCGCCACACGCCCGGACCCCGCGACGGCGAGATTCGGCCGGACCCCGAAAATGCTAGATCGAGGTGGTGACCGACGGCGCCGCGACAGGTTCAGCCGGTGATGTCGCGACGTCCAGCGTCGTGAGCCGTCGCTACGCGGCGGCTGCGACGACAAAGGCGCCGATCCAGCTCAGGATCGTCACTATCGCCCCGGCGCCAATCGCCATGGCCCCGATGCCGTAAACCGCGTGATAACCGGCAATCCCGGCCGGGACGGTGTAAAGGAGCGTGAGCCCGAGGCGCGCGAGCGGCGAGCGCACCGTCGAGAACAGCACCTGGCCACCGGCGAGCATGAGGATGGCGACCGCGAAGCCGCCGAGGATCGAGGCGATCAAACCCTGGCCGTGATTGTGCATGAAGAAGGCGGTCGTCACGCCGGCCCAGAACGGGAGCGCATAGATCGCCAGGCTGAACACCAGCCATAGCATGTAGAGACCGGCGAAGACGCCGAGGATGAGAATGATGGTCATAGAGCGTCCTTCTCTGACGAAAAGTTGGACGCGCCTGCCACCTCCTCCACAGCGCTATGTCCTGGCAGGATGGCGCCGCTGGCGATCGAGCGAAACCGATTTCTGCCCGATCGGGAAAGCGGATCGGCGCGCCGATCAACCGGGAAAGGGGTCATATTCACGCACGACCTGCGCGTCGTTGCCGTCGAACTCGTCCCACGGCATCACGGCATAGTCATCGTCGGTGCGGACCAGGACGATGACCTTCATCAACGTGCGCGCGAGATTCCAGGCGAGCCTCTGGGCAGTGTTGAGCGGCATGGGAACGGCTCCTGTCGGTGGAGCGGGACCATTCCCGCTCGACAGGCGCCCCCAGGGCGGAAGGCTGGCCGCAATCACCGCGCCCCTTGGGGCGCGGCCGCACGCGGCGCGTAGCGGACCCTTTACGGGTTGATTGTCCGAGGCCAGCCTTCCGCCAGGGGAGCAGCGCTTGCGATGCGGGTGGTCCGGTCCGTCCGACCGGTGCCGTTTGCCGCTCGGCGCCGCCGGATGCCCGTATGGATCGGGCGTGGTGATGAAGGTCATCTGGCCCGCTTGCCGGCCACGACCGGCGCCTGATCGGGATGAGGACGTGACAAGGCAGGCGAGATTGATATGGCAACGCCCCGCGTCTGGGGCCGAGCGGGTTTCACGGTGCGGGGTCACTCGAACAGGAGCAAGATTGCGTGAACAATAACGATCTCGCCGAGGCGCTTGCCGCGTCCAACGGCATCACCAAGGCCGATGCCCGCAAATATGTCGACGACATGTTCGCCGCGATCGCCGCCGCCGCGGCCAAGGGCGACGAAATCGCGCTGTCGGGGTTCGGCAAGTTCAAGGTGAAGCGCACCGAGGCGCGCGACGGGCGCAATCCGTCGACCGGCGAGACGATCAAGATCGCGGCGTCGAACAAGCTGACCTTCGCGCCCGCGAAAGCGGTCAAGGACCGGCTGAACGGCTGACACATGCGGTCGGGGCGGCCGCGAAGCCGCCCCGACGGTTCCGGCGCGTCAGGAAAGCGGCCAGCCGAGGCGCTCGATCAGCGAGCGACCGCGTGGCTGTGCGGCTTCGCGCGCCATGCCGACAAGGATCTCGTCGTCGAGCGTCTCGATATCGAAACCTCGCTCGCCCGCGGCGGCTATGAGCGAGGCGAGGTCCGGATATTGATCGAAGTGCGTGCCGAGCCACAGACGCGGCTGCTCGGTCGCCGGGTCCTCGAACGCCTGGAGGAAATAGGTCCGCATCGGGGGATCGTAGCCGATGATGGCATGCTCGTCGGTGCGATCGGCGGAGCGGACGATGACGGGGTGACGGCTCATGGCGTTGCCTTTCAAAGAGGTGGCAAGAAGGCGGCCCCATCTTGCGATGGGGCCGAAACCGGCGCGTCAGGCCGGGGGATTCCAGATCGCGACCTTCTTCGTCGGGTCGTCGCCGGGCGCGTTGGCGATGTTGGCGTAGATCGTCCCGAATTCCGGCGCAGACAGCGAGAGCGAGGTGTATTCGACGCCGGTGCTCTGGGACTCGCGATCCCAGCCCGCCCCGAGTTCGAAGCCGTTCTTCCGGCTCAGCACGCGCCAGTCGGGGTCGTTCTCCTTCATCTTGCGCGCATTGCGGATGATCGTGATCGGCGCCGTGACGTTGAGGGTGGTCAGATTGCCGTCCATCGTGCCGTCCGGCTTCACGGTGAGGGTCGCAACGATAGCCATGTCAAATCTCCTTGGGTTGCCCAGGGACCATTCCCCGGTGTCGCCCATCGGAGGGGCCGTGGCCCGCCGTCACCGAAGCGTAGCACAGGGCGAACCCCGAACGGGGTTGACGGCATAGGGACGCGCGCCCCGCAGTCAGGCGGCAAGGAGGGGATTGGTCACGGGCAACCTGGGAGCTGATACGGCTATCGTGCGGGCCGGTGATCTGACGGACGGCAGGATGGCCGGTGACCAACGCCGCCCGATGCGCGGTGTCGTGACGGTGGAACAGCGCCATGAGGGAGAGCGGCACGCGCCGGATGCTGGCGGCGAACGGCGTGGTCGGGGCATGGGGTGACGATGTCCCGGCACCGTAGTCGGTGATCCGAACGGCGCGCCGCGCGTTGGTTCGGGCGGATCGAACGTCGCGACCCTATCGCGGCAAGCGTCATTGAGGAGGGAGCGCATGAAATATCTCGCCGCGGCAGCATTACTGGGAGCGCTCGCATCGGGGACCGTTTATGCAGACCGGCCCGGCCGCAACTGGATCAGCAGCACGCGTGTCACCCATATGCTGGAGACCAGGGGCTATCACGTCATCAAGATCGAGGCCGATGACGGGCATTGGGAGGGCGAGGCGGTCCGCCGCGGGGCGAAGTTCGATTTCCACGTCGACCCGCATTCCGGCCGCATCACCAAGCTGGAACGGGATCGCGATTGATGTCGGTTTACACGTTGCGATAGCAAAAATCGCATATTGCTAGCAATCGACATCGCAGCGCCCTATATGGAGGGTCAGGAGTTTTCGATGGCCCGTGCCGACAATATCCAGCTCAACGTGCGCTCGGCGTTCGCGCGCGATCGTGTCCATGCGCTCAGCAAGCTCACCGGCATGACCGCCAGCGAGGTGATCGAGGACGCGCTGCGCGGCTATGTCCCGCCCGGTCTTCCCGCCAATACCGGCAAGCTGGTGCGGCGCGGCGCGTTGCTGGTGCGCCCGTCGACGGGCAAGCGCATCACGCTCGAGGAAGCCAACGACGCCCTCGACCGCAGCCGCGAGCGCGATCTTGAAGATTGATGCGCTGGTCGACAGCAATGTGATCATCGCCGCGCTCGCCGGAGAGCATGAGCATCATACCGCATCGGCCGATCTGTTCGATGGCGCGCGCGGCGCGACGCTGGGCATTGCCGCGCATAGCTATGCCGAAGCCTATAGCACCTTGACCCGACGCGGACCGCATGCGCCGTTCCGGTTCACGGCGGAGGAAGCCTGGGCGGCGCTGGAGAGCGTGCGGAGCGTCACCCAATTGATCGGCCTCACGCCCGCGCAGACCTTCGAGACCGTGCGCAGTTATGCCGGGGACGGCGGGATTGGCCCGCGCCTCTATGATCGGATGATCGGCGAGGTGGCGGTCGCTCATGGCATCCCGACGATCATCACTTGGAACATCGGCCATATGCGCGGGCTGTTTCCGGCGCTCGAAGTAAGGACGCCCGGAGATTTCCTGCAGGTTCACTAGGTCGTTGGCTAATAACGCCGTCTGTCAGCAAGCCATCCGCGGGTTCCACCCGGCGGCGTAACACCCTTAATCCGGGAGGATCAGGAGGTGTGCAATGGGGCAGGCATGGTCAGTACATCGGTTAGGTGACGCCCGCGTGATCCACTGTTCCAGCCTATCGCGCTGATTTGGTTCGAAAAGCGCCGTGTATGAAAAAGGTTGAAATAGAGCGATCTAATTTATATCGAACGCGATCAAAGCGACGATAGTTGATCCAGGAGAGCATATGTCCGAAATTGTGACCCGGCCGCCGTACGACCCCGAACTCGAGGCGGTCCTCGCAACTGTCAGCGACCAGATGCCAACCACATACACGCTCGATATGATCCCGATGATGCGGCAGGGATTGCCGCTGGATCTTGCAGATGAGGATCTGACAGCCGCCGGAGCGATGCGCCGCGACTTCACGATCAAGGGATATAATGACGCCGACATCCTCGTTTCGGTAATCGCGCGTGCCGACCACGGGGAGCGGGGGCCCGGCATTTATTATACGCACGGGGGTGGCATGGTCGCCGGTAATCAAATGTCGGGCATGCATGTCGTGCTGCCCTGGATCATTGCCCATGACGCCGTGGCGGTTTCGGTGAACTACCGACTGGCGCCGGAATTTCCCGATCCATTCCCGGTGGAGGACTGTTATGCGGGTCTCATCTGGACGATCGAACATGCCGCGGAGCTTGGCATCGACCCCCTTCGAGTGATGATCGCCGGGGCCAGCGCAGGTGGCGGGCTGGCGGCGGGGACGGCGCTTCTCGCGCGTGATCGCGGGGGGCCGCATTTGACAGCGCATCTTCTGATGTGCCCGATGCTCGATGACCGTGACGACACATCCTCGGCTGCACAATTCGAGGGAGTTGGTACCTGGGACAGGGCGAGCAACGTCATGGCCTGGACCGCGCTTCTGGGCGATCGGCGAAAGACCGGTGAGGTCTCCATCTATGCTGCCCCAGCACGTGCCAGGGATCTGTCGGGTCTGCCACCTGCCTTCATCGATTGCGGGGCGGCCGAGGTGTTCCGCGATGAGGATGTCGCTTATGCCCAGGCCCTGTGGCGAGCAGGCGTCCAGGCCGAACTGCACGTTTGGCCGGGCGGGTTCCACGGCTTCGATATGTTGGCGCCGGAGGCGGGAATATCGAAGGCGGCAATCGCGGCACGTGACGCCTGGGTCGCGCGCCAACTCGCCGCATAGTGACGGCGATAATCTAAAGCGGGCGAGACGGCGTGGAAAACGCTGCTGATCTATCGAGAGGAAATCAAAAATGGAAAGCCGGCAGCGGGAGGAAAAGACCTTCTGCCGCATATGCGCTGGATATTGCGGCCTGATATATTCTTTCGATGCTGCCGGCGCAGTCGCGAAAGTACAGGGTGACAGGGCAAACCCTCTCTCGCGCGGATACGCCTGCATCAAGGGGTTGACCCTGCACGAAGCGCACATGAGCGAGAGGCGCCTGCTCTGGCCGCTCAAGCGGCGCAGCGACGGTGGTTTCGAACGTATCCCGCTGGACCAGGCGTTTAAGGAAATTGCCGATCGCCTGCGGACTATAATCGAAACTCATGGCGCGGACGCGGTAGGGTGCTTCCGGGGAACGCAAACCTATCTCTATCCGCTGGCTTATGCGATGCAGCCCGCGTTCATGGCGTCGATCGGCTCGCGATCCTTCTATTCCACGATGACGATCGATCAGTCGGCGAAATGGGTTACCGCAGCGCGCCTCGGTCGCTGGGCTGCGGGGCTGGATCCCTATGAACTCTCCGATGTGCTCATGCTTGTCGGTGCCAATCCCCTCGTATCTTTGACATCGCCCAACATGGCCGTGCAGAATCCGGTCAAGTCGATCAAGGAGGCCAAAGCCGACGGCAAGAAGCTGATCGTTATCGATCCGCGGCGGTCGCAAACGGCGGAGTTTGCCGACCTGCTGATTCAACCGATCCCCGGTGAGGATGCCACCTTGCTGGCAGGGTTGCTGCGCTGCATCCTTGCATCGCGCTGGGAGGATCGGGAGTTCGTTGAAAGATATGCGACGGGGCTGGAAAGTCTGAGGGAGGCAGTCGCCCCGTTTACACCCGAATATGTGGCGCGACGGGCCGGCGTGCCAAGCGAGACGTTGGAAGCTGCGGCACGCCTGTTCGCTGAGCCCTATCCGGATCGGCGCAAGCGCGGTTCCGCAGCGTCTGGCACGGGGCCGAGCATGGGCAGGCACTCGAACCTGTCGGAGCATCTGCTCGAAGCGATCAACGTCGTGTGTGGCAGGCTGGCCCGCCCCGGTGATCCTGTCGCCAACCCCGGGGTGACATCCTGCCCCGGTCCGCGGCGCGCGGAAGTTATAGCGCCATCCCGCGAATGGGAAAACGGATGGAAGGACGAAGCCGGCTTCGGTTCGCTCTTTGGTGAACGCATGACCGCGACCCTTCCGTTCTGCATCGGGAAAAATGCGCCAGATGGAATCCATGCCCTCATCGTTGACGGTGGAAATCCTGTAAACGCTATCCCGGAATCGAGTACGGTGTCGGATGCCTTCGACAAGCTTTCGCTGCTGGTATGCATCGAACCGTTCCTGAACGAGACTTCCAGCAAGGCGGATTATATCCTGCCACCGAAGATGATGCTGGAACGGGCGGACGTAACCTCGTCCATCATGGAACCTCTGTTGAGGATGCCTTACGCCCAATACGCTGCCCCGATGCTAATTGTGCCCGCACATGCCGAACTCGTGGAAGACTGGGAGGTGTTCTGGGAAATAGCGCGGCGTTTGAAATTGCCGATCAGCCTGAACGGTGTTCCGCTCGATATGGACGAAAAGCCCGCGGCCGAAGAGTTGATTGCGCTGATGCTCGAAGGGAGCAACGTGGATTTCGGAGTTATTCGTTCCATTCGGGGTGGTCAGGTTTTTGACGTGTCGCCGGCATATGTGGAGCAGGGCGACAATGAGGCGTGTTTCGAACTCGCTCCGCCCGATATTCTGGAGGAACTACGGTCGTTACGCGCGGAGCAACTGACATCGGCAGAATTTGATCTCCGTCTCACCGTAAGGCGCATGCGCGGCGTGATGAATTCATCCTATCATCATTTGCCGACCTTGCAGGTGCGAGATGCCGATAACCCGCTGTGGATGCATCCCGATGATATGACGTCCCGTCAGCTCGAGCCTGGCAGCCGCGTCAAAATCGTCTCGGCCCATGGCGCGATCGAGGCGGCGATTGAAGCGGATGCTACGCTTCGCCCCGGAGTGGTGTCGATCACGCATGGCTGGGGCCATGGAGCGGGCGTGAACGTCAACGCGCTGACAAGCCTGAAAGAGCGCGATCCGATCAATGCGATGCCGGTCATGACCGGGTTCGGGGTCCGGCTCGAGCCACTGTGATCCGCTGGCTCTGCGCGCAAACGGATGGAAGCCGGATGCGTCACTCGGGAGGATATCTTTCCCTTCCGTTCGCGCCAAAGCTTGCACAAAATAAATAGATCGTTTTATATAATCCCGAAAAATGGCCGGGAGGTTATCCCCCCGGTCGAGCAAAGCCGAAGGGCTTGGCTGCAAGCAGGAGGCGAGAGAGGGTGAGTTCCATAGGGCAAGACCATATCGAGATGCTCCGCGAGACGCTTCGGCGTTTTGTCGAGAAGCGCATGCCGCGCGAGGACGTGGCCCGATGGGACAAGGACAATCATTTTCCGCGTGATGTGTTCGGCGAGCTCGGTGAGCTCGGGGTGATGGGCCTGACTGTGCCAGAGGAGTATGGCGGGGCCGGTCGCGATATCGTGGCGACGATGATGGTGATCGAAGAACTGTCGAAGCGAAGCCTGGCGGTTGCTATCCCCTATATCATGTCCGCCTGCTACGCTGGCATGAACCTTGTCGAATGCGGGTCTGAAAATCAGAAGAAGGCGCTGCTCCCGCTCGTCGCGGCAGGAAAGCTGATATTCGCCTACGGCTGGACCGAGCCCGATGTGGGGGCGGATCTCGCCAGCGTGCAGACGGTCATCGCCCGGGAGGGCGACGAACTGATAATAAACGGCGAGAAGCGCTTCTGTTCGGGCGCGAACATCTGCGACTATATCTATGTGCTCGGTCGCAGCGGCCCAAAGGATGACCGCTACCGGAACCTGTCGCTGGTCATGGTTCCCGCCAATGCGCCAGGCGTGGAGATAACGCCTATCGACGGGCTGGGGCTGAAGGGCGCCCCCACGACCGATGTTCGTCTGACCGACGTTCGCGTTCCTGTCGGCAATCTGATGGGCGAGGAAAGCGGCTGGAACAATGGCTGGGGCATGGTGTCGGGCGCCGGTCTCGATGTCGAGAAGCTCGAAGTCGCGGCGATGGCAGTAGGGATCGCGACTGCGGCGACCGACGATGCCTGGGCCTATGCGCAGGAACGCAGGCAATTCGGCAAGCCGGTTTCCAGCTATCAGTCGATACGCCACAAGCTCGCGGATATGCGAACCCAATGCCATGCGGCCCGGCTGATGCTCGACCACGCTGCGTCCTTGGCCAATGACCATATCCGTTGCGGCACGGAAACCTCGATGGCGAAGCTTTTCACCACCGAGGCGGCACGGTCGATCGTGCTGTCGGCGCAGGATATATTCGGTGCCTATGGCTATGTGAAAGGCTTCGATGTCGAGCGCTACGTGCGCGATGTCCTCGCATTACCGATCATCGGCGGATCGTCCGCTGTCCAGCGCAACAATATCGTTAACTGGCTGGGGCTGGCTCGTTAGGACCCGCCCTCCCGCGTCACATCCGATCCACCGAGCCGGGCGACCGCCAGGTCGGTCGCGGCGGCTGCGGCGGCCGCGACTCCCGTGATGCGCTCGGGCGAGAGCGGCGGAACGAAGGCGGGCGCGAGGGCGACGGGGAGGTCGCTCTGGGCGATCGGCCGCTGGTGCGAGAAGGTGTCGAAGCCGGCCTTGCCGTGATAGGCGCCTGAGCCGCTCATTCCGACGCCGCCGAACGGAGCGGCATGATTGATGTAGGCGAGCGCGAAGTCGTTGCGCGACACCGCGCCCGAGTTGGTGTTCAGAACGAACCGCCGGAAATCGTCAGTATCGCCGCCGTACCAATATGAGGAAAGCGGATGCTCCCCGGCGCTGGTGAAGTCGATCGCCTCGTTGATATCGGAATAGGTGTGCAGCACGAGCACCGGCCCGAAAATCTCCTCGGCATGGATTTCGGCTTCGGCCGGCGTGTCGATCAGCAGCGTCGGAGGAAGACGTCGTGATGCCGGGTCGGGGAGACGCGCCTTCTCCTCCTCCGGCACGATGACGATCTGGGTGGCGCCGCGCGACCTGGCATCTTCGATAAGACCGGCAATCCGCGCGTAATTCGCATCATTGATGACAGAGACGATATCGGGGTTGTCCGCGAAAGTGGGAAAGTGCGACAACACCGCCTTGCGGTAGGCGTCGATGAAGGCTTCCTTGCCCGATGCGGGGACGAAGGCATAGTCGGGGCACAGGCACACTTGGCCATTGTTGACGAGACGCGCGGCGGCAATCCGTGCTGCTGCATCGGCGATATCGGCGTCTGGTGCGACGATCGCCGGGTTCTTGCCCCCGAGTTCGAGCGTTACCGGCACCAAATTCCGCCCCGCCGCAACGGCGATGAGGCGCCCGACCTTGGGCGAGCCGGTAAAGAAGATATGATCGAAGCGAAGATCGGCGAAAGCCGTCGCGGTCGGCAAGCCGCCGTTGATCACCACGACTTCCTCGGGGCTCATGCGCGAGGCGACCGCCCGCGCGAATACCGCCCCGGTGCGCGGCGTCATGTCGGAGAATTTGATCATCACCCGATTGCCGGCGGCGAGCGCTTCGACGGTCGGTACGAATACGAGCACCACCGGGAAATTCCAGGGACCGATGACGCCGACCACACCCTTCGGACGATTCTGGATGACGGTCGGGATCGCGCCGCCCATCGCCGCGGGGACGTTGACGGGCGCTATCCAGGTTTCCAGATTCTCCCGTGCGAACGCGGCCGTCTCCATCCCGCCGAGGATGTCGAGCTCCATGGAAATGGTCGTGGGGCGACCGCCGAAATCGGCGTCGAGTGCCGCGGCGAGTTCGGTGCGGTGCTCGAGCACGGCGGCCACGAAGCGGTCGATACGATCCCGTCGCGTTGCCACGTCAGGGATCGGGTCGGCGGCCTGCGCAGCCCGCTGGGCATCGAGAAGGCGTTGCAACTGCTCGGGTGTGAGATCGGCCGCAGGTTCGTTATTCATGCCTCTGTCCTCCATCATACGGGAAGCCGTTGTGCGGCGATTTCACGAGCCCAGCCGTAGTCGGCCTTGCCGCTTGGGCTGCGGAATATCGATTCGATACGGATGATCGCCTTCGGCAATTTGTAACGCGCGAGCCTTTCCCCCGCGTAGGCAAGAAACTCTGCGTCGTCAGCCCCGGCTCCGGGATGCACTTCGATGAGGGCCACGACTTCCTGCCCCCAGCGCTCGCTCGGCCGTCCGACCACGATGACGTCCTTGACGGCGGCATGGCCGGCGAGCGCTTCCTCGACCTCCTCGGCGAAGATTTTTTCTCCACCTGAGTTGATCGTCACCGAATCGCGGCCGAGAAGCTCGATCGAGCCGTCGGCGAGGTGCCGGGCGCGGTCGCCGGGCAGCACCATGCGAACTCCCTCGATCAAGGGAAATGTGCGCTCGGTCTTGGCGCGATCGCCGAGATAGCCCAATGGGATCGGGCCATGCCTTGCCAGCCACCCCATCTCCGGATCACCCGGTTGAAGAATCCGACTCCGGTTTTCGTCAATGACACAGCTTCCCGCTGCCGGCGTGAACACGCCAGTGGTCGCCGGCGCCTGACTGGTGCTGACCCTGGAAAGCTGGGAGCCCGTTTCGGATGAACCCGCGACATCGCCAATGACGGCGCGGGGCAGGAGCTTCAGAATGCGGTCCTTGACCGAAGCGCTGGTTACTGCTCCGCCAACGCCGACAAATTGCAGCGTGCTGCCGTCGTAGCCACCGCGCTCATATTCGTCGCACATCGGCGTCGCGAAGGCGTTGCCAACGAGATTGACGAACTGCACGCCTTCCGCGTCGATCGCCTTCCACACCGACGCGGGATCGAGCCGATCGACCACATCGGGGAAGACGGTCGTACCTCCGGTCAGAAAGGCCGACATCGCCATCCATTGCGCCGCGGCGTGCATGAGCGGCGGAAGCGGCATCAATACTCGCCGGTCACCTGCGATGATGGCCGCGACGCCGTCGGAGAATGATGGGGCGTTCAGCACGCCTTCGGGAAGAAAAGCCGCCAGTGCGGCCTCGATGATATTTGACTGCGCCCACAAGGTGCCCTTCGGCATTCCGGTCGTACCGCCCGTATAGACCAGGTAAAGATCTTCGGCGTCGAATGTCATCGGCGGCGTGGCGGGGTTCGATGACGCAAGCGCCTCCTCATAGTCGAGCGCACCCGGAAGCAGCGCGTTGCCGGATTCGTCGGCTATCTGGAGCAGGAGCGGGGACTCGCGCAGCGATTTCAGAACCTGGCCGAGGATCGGCGCAAAGCGTGCATGATAGATAATGACGCGCGCCGAGGCGTCATTGAGCAAATAGGCAAGCTCGGCTTCGACGTAGCGATAATTGACGTTGAACGACGCCGCCCGGGCGGTCGCGGCCCCCAGCATCCCTTCGAGATATTCGTTGCCGTTGTGCAGATATAGCGCGACATGGTCCTGTCCGGATTCCCAAGGCTGCAATTCGGCACGCGAGCGATGGACGGTGATCCCACGCGATAGCAGAAGGTTCGCCAGCCGATTGGCTCGCGCCGCAACCTCCCCATAAGTAAGCCGCCGGTCCCGGAAGACGATGCAGTCGCGCGCGGGTACCTCCGCCGCGACGGCCGCGAATAGTTCAGCAAAATTGTAACGCATGGATATCGATCCCTAAGAATCGGCTGGTCGGCGCGTTGCCGGCACGGGCGTTTCCCGAAAGCGGCGGGTTACGCGCAACGGACGTCGACAAGCGCCTGTCGGCGCTCGTCGCGCACGACACGGAGCGCTTCCTGAAGGGCGGCCTTGAGTTCACTGCGGTTGTGAACGGTCGCGCCGTGCCCCCCTGACGCCGTGCAATAGGCCGCGAAATCGGGCGACGGCGACAGGTTGGAGAAACGATCCTCGGCGTTGGCCCGGCCGTCAGGATAAACGAGCTGTGTCGCCAGATCGACAGCCCACCAATTGCAGTTGTTGGCGAGGATCGTCAGCACCGGCAGACCATGTTTGGCCGACGCATGGTGGCACGCTGCCGGATTGGCGAACATATAGGCGCCGTCGCCAAGCGTCGCGATCACGGTCCTGGTGGGTGCGGCATATTTGGCGCCGAGTGCCGCCGGCAGGCCCCAGCCGAGTCCGCCCGAGACGGGCAGATAGAAATAGGTGCCTGCCTGCTTTCGATTCAGCAGATCGTATGACCCCACATATTCGTTGAAAACGATATCGTCTTCGTCGAGCAGCTCGCCGAGCACGGCCGAGATCGTCGCCTTGGTAATCGGTGCGTCGGGATCGACGGAGGCTTCATGGTGTCGCAGCGCTTCGACGTTGGCTTGGCTCGCGGCGGCAACGGCGCGGATACGCGCCGCCCGCTCCGGATCGATGCTGCCTGCGCGTTTTTCGAGCGCCGCGATCAGTCCGGTCAGAAACGCCGCGGGCGTGGCGCTGATGTTGAGATCGGATCGATGCGTCCGCATGGGATAGGTGGAGAACAGCGGGTCGATTCCGACTTGCGCGACGAAAGTTTCCGCGCGTGGCGAGGCGTGGGCCTCCATCCACGGAACGTCGCATTCCAGAAATACGATGAGGTCGGCCTGCGCGAAGATCGCGGCGCCAACCGGATCGGAAACGATGCGATGAGGATGATCGGAGGCGATAGTCAGATAGCGGGTGTAAGGATCGGCGATACCCATCCCGAAACGGGTGCAGCAATCGCCGAGCAATCCGACGGATGCCGGCTCGGCGCCGGATGCGGTCGATACGATGACCGGGAATTGTGCGGCGGCCAATCGATCGGCGAGCATCTCTATTGCGTCGGGATCTGGTTGCACGGTGGCCGGAACCGGCGTGTGCGAATGCTTGCCCGCCGTTTCGTCGACGGGTTCGGCGAGAACCTCGCGCGGTAGCGACAGATAGACGGGGCCTTGGGGATGGGCGGTGGCGACGCTCAATGCGCGATCGACCACGGCCTCCGCCTGTCGCGCATCACGCAACTCATAGTCCCATTTCACGAACTCGCGCACCAGGCCAGCCTGGTCGAACATCTCCTGCGACCAGTGGATGGGCAAATCGCGTGCGCCGACAGCGCCGCTCTCCAGGATCGGTGAGCGGCCTGCGGTGAAGAGCAGGGGTATCCGATCGCGCGCTGCGTTGGCCACCGCGCACGCGACATTAGCCGTGCCGACATTGACATGAAGCATCACCGCCTGCGGCCGGCCCGATATCAGCGCTGCGCCATGGGCCATGCCGCCGGCCAGATTTTCGTGAGCGCAAAGAACAGGAGTCGGGAGCGTCGGGCCGTCTCCGCTCCTGTTGGCGGCATAGGCTTCGACGATCGGTGCGAAGTCCGTCCCCGCATTGACGAAGATCGAATCGACGCCCCATTCGGCAAGCGCGGACAAATAGCGGGTAGCGGCGGTCTGGGACATAGATCCTCTCTTTGGAATTTTATCCTCGGGCCTATAGCTAGAACGATCTATCAATGCTAGTGCCGAAAGCGGCATTGACGGAAGCGAGGCCTTTCGATGGACGCGCATCCTTCCCGAAAGGGGGAACGGACAAGCGCATTCTCAGGGGGCTTGGTGGAAGCAATGCGTTCACTCTTGGGAGAAGAAATATGTCTGTGGCAGGTATCTATGACACGACGGTCAAAAGCCCGATGGGGGACCAGAAGGGTGTGTTCACCGTGGTTCTCGCCGACGGCGGGGCGTTCACCGGGAGCGTCGTCGACGGCATGGGAACGATGGAGGTGGTTGATGGCAAGGTCGATGGCAATCGGCTGACCTGGAAGATGAGCACCAAGGTTCCGTTGCCGCTCGATTTCGACTGTGTGGCCACGATCGATGGCGACAGCCTGACCGGAAAGGTCAATGCGGGCGCCTTTGGCGAAATGGTGCTGAGCGGAACGCGGCAGGGCTAAGACACGAAAGCGATCGACAGGCCGCCACGTCGATCCGGCGGCCTGCCCTTCCAGGCAATTCACACGTGCGCCGGCGAGATCGCGTCGCGCGCTGGGAAGATGTCGCCGCTCAGTCGTCCGCGGGGAGTTGTCCGATGAACGCCGAAACCTCCTTCAGATATTTGACCTTTTCGCTGGATGCCGATGGCATCGCCAACGTGATGCTCAATCGCCCGCCGGCCAATGCCATCGACCGGGATATGTATATCGAGATCGCGGCGCTGTTCGCCGACCCCGATGTCATGGGCGATGTCAAGGCGATCGTGCTCGGCGCTGAAGGACGTTTCTTCTGCGCAGGCAACGACCTTGACGAGTTCGCGACGATGACGCCGGACAATGGCGCCGAAAGGATGTGGCGTGTCCGCGAGGCCTTTTTCGCGATTCAGGGTTGCCCGGTGCCGGTGATCGGCGCGGTGCACGGCGCGGCGCTAGGAAGCGGGTTGGCAATCGCGGCCTCGTGCGATTTCGTGGTCGCGTCTCCCGATGCCAGATTCGGGCTTCCCGAATTGACCGTGGGTGTGATGGGGGGCGCGGCTCATCTCGCGCGCGTCGTCGCGCAGCCCGTCGTCCGCAGGATGTTCTTTACCGGCGAGGCTATCGAGGCCCGGCAACTCGTTGACTGGGGCGGGGCGATCTTCCTGTTCGAGGGCGATGGGCTGATCGACGAAGCCAGGCGCCTCGCGCGCCGCGTCGCGTCGTTCAGCCCCACCGCAGTGCGCCTTGCCAAGGGAATCCTGAACCGCGTCGAGAATATGGAGTTGCAGCCGGGCTATGCCTTCGAACAGGGCTTCACCGTCAGGATGAGTGGACACCCCGATTCCAAGGAGGCGCTCAGGGCTTTCGCGGAGAAGCGGCCGGCTGAATATGCGCCTCGCAACCCGCAGTGGGCGATCGAGGCCTGAAGTGCCTTGCGGGTCATGACGGGCGCACGGGAAGCATTCCGGCGCGCGTAGGGGCGAGGAGGTGGAATTGCCCGAATTCGATCAGAAAAGCTTCCGCTCCGCCCTCGGGCGTTTTGCCACCGGCGTTGCGATCATCACTGCCAGGGGAGTGGATGGCCGGCCGGTCGGCGTCACGGCGAACAGCTTCAATTCGGTATCGCTCGATCCGCCGCTTGTCCTGTGGTCGCTTGCACGGACATCGAGTTCGCTGAAAGCCTATGAGGGCGCCGAAGAATTCGCTGTGCATATCCTCGGGATCAATCAGGAACATCTTTCGAACAGGTTCGCGACGAAAGGCATCGACAAATTCGAGGGGATGGATGTCGGACACGCCGGTGTTCCGCTGCTTGATAGTTGCGCTGCCCGCTTTCGCTGCCGCAAGGTCCAACGCCACGATGTCGGCGATCATGTCCTGTATATCGGGGAGGTGATCGATTTCGAGACCTGCGATGGCGCTCCGTTGCTGTATGTGCAGGGAAGATATGGCGAGGCGCGGCGGCGCGAGGCCGCCGGATTGAGCTATGACCTGGAAGCGGCGCGGCTCGGCAAGGACGCGATCCTTAACCTCTTCTCGCACGCCTATGTGCGCATATTGGCCCGCGTGCGGGCAGAACTCGACTTGCTTGGCCTGCAGCAGTCGGCGTCGATCATACTGGCCGCGGTTGCGGAGGGGATCACCGAAATTGATGCCGTGCAGCAATTTTCATTCGACCGCGATTATCACTTCTCGGCGGAGGAGCAGGAGATGCTGATCGGGCAGGGGCTCATCGGCATCGAGAAGGGCAACGTGCGCCTGTCGCCGAAAGGAGAGCGGGCCTATCGCGACTTGCTCGCAGCCATGAAGCGCGTCGAGGAAGATCTCGTCGGCGGATTTACCGACGGCGAGCTGTCCGACGTCAGGCACTTCCTCGCCAGCGTCGGCAATTCGGACGGAGATTTGTAATGGATCGGCATCCGAAGGCCGAACACCGCGTCCCGGCGTGTTGCTCCGCTCATTGCCCACCCGGGTGCCGCGCCGCGAATCGAGTGCCTCGATTGTCCTGGAGCTTACGAGGCCGATAATTCGCGGATTTGCTTCGTTCATTTCAGGGCGCACCGCGGCACTACTTGTCCCAGCCATCCTTGGCGCCGCGCGTCCGGCGCTCTGCCTCGATAGAATCTGTCGTATAATCAATTGCATATTGCAAGGCCTCGCATCTTTGCCTGGGCGGCGGCGGGAAATAGTTGACGTGGTCGCGCACCTGTGTTTAGATCGTTCTGTCCATTTTAATGCGTGGTTGAGGGAGTTCGCAACGCTTCCGTAGGGCCGCGATGAGGAATGGCCGAGCGGGAAAAAAGGGGGTCGTACGGGACCCACAACCAGCCGCCCGACGCAGATCGGGGAAAATGGCGCCGAACCGGAGAGGATAGAATGACGGGATTTCGTACGAGAGCCGTGCGTAGTCTGGCCGGGGGTGTCGCCCTTGCCGTGATGATGCAAGCCGCTGCACATGCGCAGGAGGTGCCTGCCGCGGAACATGCGCAGGGGACTGCTGCGGCAGACGCCAGAAGCGCGGACAAGACGCCCGGGTTGGGCGACATCGTGGTGACCGCGCAGAAGCGTGCTGAAAATATCCAGAGCACACCGATCGCTATCACCGCAATGACATCCGAGCGCATCGAGCAAGGCGGCCTCGATCAGCCGGTGAAGCTCCAATATTCTGTGCCGTCGATGAACTATACTAACGCCAGCGGTTATACTTACATAAGCTTGCGGGGTATCGGAAACAACGCTGCAATTCTATCCGATTCGACGGTGGCCACCTATCAGGACGGCGTCTATACGGGTATGATGGTTACCCAATCGGTGCCGACGTTCGATCTTCAGCGGATCGAGGTGCTGCGTGGCCCGCAAGGCACGCTCTATGGCCGGAACACGACTGGTGGCGTGATCAACTACATCACGAAAGAGCCGAGTTTCGAGTTCGGCGCGGCGGGAGATGTATCGTACGGCAATTACAATAGCGTCGAAGCCAATGCCGGCCTGACCGGGCCGCTCGTGGACGACAAGATCGCCATCAAGTTCTCGTTCCATTATGATAGGCACGATGGATATTATCAAAATCTCGCTATCAACCAACGGGAATATGCGGGGAACAGTATCGGTGGACGGATCGCGGTGCTTATTCGCCCAGCCGACAACCTGAAGTTGACTATCCGTGGTGATATGTCGAGAAGCGAGAACAGCAACGCCTACACCAATGTGCATTTGACCAGCCTTGATGGCGGCGCGACCGACGATACCCATCCTTTGGGAATATTCTCTCAACCTGCGTCCTATTTCACGACGAATCCGGGGTTGCTTTCGCCCGCGGATATAGCGAAGCTCAATGGCGGAAGCATAGCCAGCTATTATGGACTGGTGCAGAACGGCCAGGCGTCACCGGATTCGTTGAAGACCGGAACATTCACCAATTGGGCTCCCACGATCTTCAAGACCAAATCTTCAGGCGCCAGCATCACGGCTGATTGGGATCTCGGGGACGTGACGGTGAAGTCGATCTCCGGCTATCGTTACGGGAGCCTCTACAACACCGGCGATGTCGGAGGCCTGTCGACGCCATTGCTTTACGTTTCGCCAATCGATGAGACGGACAAGCAGTACACACAGGAATTGAATATATCAGGCAAGGCATTCGATAACAAACTGGAATGGCTCGTCGGTGCTTTCTATTACCATATGGATGGCGCGGCTCGTAACGCATATTATCTGCCAACCGTCGGGCAGACTTACCTGCTGCAAACAAATCTCGCCAACCCGGCGGGATCGGCCTACGCCTATAACCTCAATGCGACTACCCTGACGCCGCTGGGCTCGCTTCCCGGCGCTTTTCCCAGCAGTTATCAAACGACGCCCTTCGATATGCCGAGCTTTCCAGGATTTCCGGGCGTGCCGGCGGAAGCCTCGCCCAGAGCCGGCTCCATCCCGTCGACTCCCTTCATGGGCGGGACAATGACGCAGAAGAGCGACTCCTATGCGGCGTTTGCCCAAGCCACCTATCATCTCACCGACGATCTGCGCCTGACCGGCGGCATCCGCTATACGATCGATCGCAAGGTGGCTTATCGCACTCTGCACAGCAATTTCGCGTACGCTCTGACGGCCAGCACCATCTATCAATATGTGCAGGCGGGCTACCTGCCGCCGGAGGCCTATGGGGAAGAAGCCATCGCCTCCGCCGCGGGCCTCTGCACCAATGCGAGGAAAGCCAAGACCTGGCGGGCGCCGACCGGCATGGTCTCGCTCGATTACGATGCCGCGTCCAATGTGCTCACCTATGCCAAGGTGTCCTGGGGCTATAAGGCCGGTGGCATGAACAACGGGGAATGTAATACCAGTTACGATCCCGAATATCTGACGGCCTATGAGGGCGGTGTGAAGGCGGTGATGGCCGACGGCCAAATCCTCACCAACCTAGCTCTCTATTATTACGACTATAAGGACATCCAGTTCGCCACATATCAGAACAACGGCTCGCGCGTTCTCAACGCCGCATCGGCCACGGCTTTCGGCGTCGAACTCGAATATGCGTTCCGTCCGCGCTTCGCGCCGGGCTGGCAACTGGACGGCTCGGCATCGTTCGAGGCATCGCATTATGGCGCGGGTTGCTTCGGCGATCCGGCGAACCTGAATAACGCCGGCTTCCTGTCATCTCCGAAGGATGCCTGCCCGGCGACCGTGGTCAATCCCAACACCGGCCAGGTCGTCCCGATCGGATCTTCGGCCGACATCAAGGGCAACGAACTGATCCGCGCGCCGCGCTGGAAGTTCAACGCCGGACTTCAATACGCCACCGATGTCGGCGACTTCGGAAACCTGCTGGCACGCCTCGACGCCGCCTGGACCGGCAAGAAATACAACGATATCTGGAACGGCAAGGTTCCAGGCCTCGATCAGAGCGCCGATCCGGGCTATTGGGTTATGAACGCCCTGCTGGGCTGGACATCGCCCGACAAGCGCTTCTCGGCAGAAGTATTCGGCGAAAATCTGACGGATACCCGATATTACATCAATCGGAACGATACCAATATTCCGTCGACCGCGTACAGTGTGATCGGTGTCATGGGTACGCCACGTACCTATGGCGTCAGGCTCAGGGCGAAGTTCGGATCCGGCGCTTATTGAACCGGCCCGCTTGCGACCGCACCGGATCATAAATGATCCGGTGCGACGGAGTCGGCACGCCGCTATTCGTTCGATCCGGTGCAGGACAGGGTGGCGATCTTGCTGATATTTCCAAGTATTCGGAACGAAGCGGCGCGACTTTTTCGGAATAATTACGCACAGCGGATTGGCTGAAGCTTTAGACAGGAGACAGGATATGAAAGAACTCACGCTGGAAGAAATGGAAGCGATCCTTGCCCTGCATGAAACCTGCGAGCTCGCGCAGGATATCGATGCCACGATGGAGACCGTCGCCCCCAATCCCTATTACGAGTTTCCGACCTCCGGCTGGCGCGTGGATGGTGAGGTAGGCGTCCGCGAACATTATCGTCGTTCGCTTTCGGCTGGTGGCCTGCAGAACGTCGCCTCGAGGAAGCGGGTCCACGGAACCGGTCCCAACACGCTGTTTCGTGAAGCGTGGTTCTCATTCGATACCGAAGACGGCAGACGGCTGACCGGCCAATATCTGGCAGTGATCGAGTTCGATCCCGAGACGATGAAGATCAAGAGCGAACGGCAATATTCCGATTCCATTTTCGAGCAGTTCCTGGCCCCTCATGTCGGTCCCGATTACGGGGATGTCCCGGGCGTCACGCGGCTCAACTCGAACACGAAGCCGGTCTCGCGCGAGGAAATGGAGGCCGAAATTCGCGTCCTTCAGCGCGATTGACTTTGTGCTGCGCCCACGGATTCACTTGCGCCATTGCTGGCACGAGGCGACGGACGGTTGTGCGTGAATCGTGCTGACGCGCTCTTCCGATTGTTGCCGGTCGGAAGTAGGGTTCGGCTCCGTCATGTCGGTTGGTTGAGGTGATGGCGACGTGTTTGGGAGCATGCCCCCAGACACGTTGGCCGGCGATCTGGGGAGGGTTTCCGGCCCGGTTTGCGTGCCGCCTAGCGTGATTGTAGGCATGCCGTCACCAGCGCCGAAGGTCTCCCCGCGATATATCCGATGCGCGGTCTCTGGCCTGACCTCACTCCAGATACATTTGGCGAAGTTTGGTGATTTCACCACGACCGAGGCCCAATTCGTCGCGGAGATAGCCGGCGTTGCCACCCGGGTGCCGATCCATCACGGCAAGGGCCGCTTCTATATAGCTCGGATCAGCTGCCATCAGCGCGTGCAATGCGCCGGGTTTCATCTGGCCGAGCATCGCGGCGGGGTCGGCTTTGGGGTTCACCGGCTTGCCCATCATATTTGCCGGTGCCCTGCCCTGAGCCAGTATTTTGCCGCTGTTTAAATAGCGGTTGGTAGCAGTATAGTCCTCGACCACTGTTCGGCGCGGCACGCCCAGCGCCGTCAGTATCAGAGCGGCTGCAATGCCCGTGCGATCCTTGCCGGCGCTGCAGTTGAACGCCAGCGGCGCATGGCCTTTGAGCAGTTCGGCAAACATGCGCCGATACTGGCCGTTGAAGGTAGCGAGCAAGCGCGGATAGCTGGCGGTCAGGGCGGTCTTTGCCTCCTTTTCGGTCCAAGTGGCAGGTGGTCCTTTGGGCATCATGCCGGCATTGTTCATAGAATAATCGTCCGACAGAATCATCGGTGCATGTTCGGTTGGCCAATTGACCGGCTGGGCTGTGCGTTCGTGGATGTCGCGAAAATCGCAAACCACGCGGATCCGACGACTTTCAAGATAGGCATAATCCGCCGCCGTCAATCCGTGCATGGAGCCGGAACGGAACAACAAGCCCCACTTTACATGGCGCCCGTCACGCGTCCGATATCCGCCAAGATCACGAAAGTTCTGCCCACCTTGTAGTGGCAGGAGCCGTTGGTGAAGCTCGTTTGCTGCAACAGCGTGTCGAGGCGCCGCTTGGACAACGGCTGTCGGAACCAGGCCAGGATCGACAACCAACAGGAGCAAGGGAGCCAGGACATGATTCACGCGATGGCGCATTTAATATCCTCTATTTTCGAATTTCCCTGAGAAACTTTCGGGAGGAATATGGAAGCACGCCAGCGCGGTCTTCGGGGTTGACCTATTTCGGCTCTGTTTTTGTGAGGAACTTTCGTACGAACTCGCTGTCGATATATGATCCGTTCTGGTGCAGGCGATAGTGGGTGTGCGCCAGATGGTGGGCGTTGAACGCTGCGCGTTGCACGTTCTCGAACCCTTGGGCGTGGAAGGCCGCGTTGATCGCATCCTTGGCAAGCTTGAGCGCGAAGGGTGGCTTGTTCGCGATGCTGCGTGCCAGCGCGAGCGTCTCCACCTCCAGCGTATCGCGGGCAACGACGCGATTCACCATTCCCGCGGCTTGCGCTTCGGCGGCGGTCAGCGGCTCCCCGGTCAGCAGAAATTCTTTCGCCTTGCGGACGCCGAGTTCCCACGCATGGGCGAAATACTCGACGCCGGGGATACCCATATACATGGTGTTATCCTGGAAGGTGGCGTCGGCGCTCGCGATCACCAGGTCGCATGGCCAGATCAGCATGAGCCCGCCGGCGATGACCTTACCCTGCACGGATGCGATGGTGGGTTTGGCCAGATCCCGCCAGCGGCGGCAGAAGCCTTCGTAGATTTCCTTTTCGCGGCAATAATAGGCTTCGGCGCCCGCCCAGTCGGCGGCGCTCCAGGTGCCCACGCGTTTGTGCCGGGTGCTGCTTCCCACAATGTCCGCCTCGCGCAGATCGTGGCCGGCGGAGAAGTGCGGGCCTTTCGCCGCGAGGACGACCACTTTCACCTCGTCATCGGCCATCGCCGTGTCGAACGCATCGTTGAGTTCGTAGAGGAGTTTCGTGTCTTGCGCATTCCGCGTGTCAGGCCGGTTCAGCCAGATGCGCGCGATATACGCTTCGGGCTTCTCGTAGATGAGGGTGTCGAACGTGGGCATCTGTGTTCTCCGGGTTGCTGACGACCATCACAGGTGATCGGATCGATGATGAAACGCGCCGGCAAGTCAGGGCGTGAACCCGCCGGTTGCCATCAGAACCTGCCCCGTGATCCACCGTGCATCCGGCGAAGCGAGGAACGCGACGACGTCGGCGATATCGGACGGCGCGCCGACCCGGCGCAACGGCGTGCGATCGATCATGACTTTCCTGATATCGTCGGTGAGGTTGTCCCTCATCGCGTCCGTTTCGGTCAGTCCCGGTGCGACCACGTTCACGGTGACGCCGCGTGGTCCCAACTCGACGGCGCACACCCGCGTCATCCCCTCCAGCGCGATCTTGCTGGCCGTATAGACGGTATTTCCAGCGACCGGGTGGAGCGCGGCGAGCGAGCTGATATTGATAACGCGTCCGCCTTCCTTTGGAAACAGCGCGACGGCCGCCTGGGTGGTCGCGATCGGCCCTTCGAGATTGACCGCGAGTTGCAGGCGCAATTCCGCTTCGTCGATCTCGGCAAAAGGCTGGAAGCGGATAGCCGCCGCGTTGTTGACGAGGATATCGAAACGCCCAAACTCCCTGGCTGTCCTTTCGACAAGGGACTTCGCCTGAGACCAGTCGCCGACATCCGCTTCGAGCACGATCGCCTCGCCACCCGCCTGGCGGATGCGGCTGGCCACTTCTTCCGCTTCACCGGCGGACTTCGAGTAATTGACCGCGACCGCCGCGCCATCGGCGGCCAGCCGCTCGGCGATCGCGGCGCCGATACCTCGCGCGGAGCCGGTGACGAGCGCCACCTTGCCCTCAAGCCTTTTCATCGCTGCACTCCCTCTCGAAGAAGATCATTCTAGGGCGGCGCTGTCGTCGGGTTCGGCCGGGCCGGCGGATTCGCCTAACGATGCAAGGCGCAGATCTTGTTGCCGGACGGATCGCGCAGATAGGCCACGTACATTCCGTTCTGGCGCATGCCGGGGGGATCTTCGCACGCGTCGCCGCCGTTTTCGAGACCGGCCGCATGCCACGCGTCGACCGCTTCGGGATTGGCGGCGGCAAAGCCGATCGTGCCGCCATTGGCGTGCGTCGCCGCCTGCCCGTCGATCGGCCTGGTGATCGCGAAGATGCCACTTTCGGTCACGTAGAAGTAGCGCCCCTTCGGATCCTGCACCGCGGGCGGATGACCAAGCGCGCCCAGGACGGCGTTGTAGAATGTCCTGGACGCCTCGACGTCGTTCGCGCCGATCATGATGTGACTGAACATGAAATCTCTCCTCCAGGTCTGAAAATCGGTAAAACTCGCTTACAGGGCAGGTTTGACGTGAGGATTGTTGATGGCGATCCCGCGAGCAGCGGCCGCTTCGAATGCGTCGTGAACATCGATGATGGGCGTGCTGTCGGAGATTGGAGAAGATCCCGGCAAGCTGCCAATATTCTCGCCGAAAAGTTCCTTCAGGAGATCGGTATAAATCGTATCCGCGTACATCCGTTCGCCGACGATCTTCTTCAGTTCAGGATCGAATTCCACCACCACCATATATACGCCGGTAACGCGCTTGCCTTCGAGGTTGTCGTATGAAACCCATGCCTCGCGCATCAGGGTGTTCCGGGCCTCGGCGATGATGCGCGCGACGGCTTGCATATTTCGCTCTCTGCCACCCTTCATCAGGAAGTGGCTGTACATCGCCTTAACCCCTTCCCATCCGTCGATGGCCAGGCCGAGCGTCGGAAGCTCGAAATGCGGATTGGAGACCAGTGTCGCCATTGTCCGGTCGAGATCATATTCCAGCTCGGCAATTTCATGCTCGAGCAACAGATCTTCCATTTCTTTTCTCGTAAGATCCTTCACGGCGCCCAACTCCTAGATCGGGGATTTCTATCGTTATCGTTCTTCTTGACACGAATGGGCAAAGCTCTGTTCAGAGAGTGGAAACCGGGCTGCGAGGATCGATCAGAACCTTGGCGTGCCGCTCGGGCTGCCCCAATGCGTCAAAGGCCGCATCCACCCCGGCAAACCCGACGGTTCCGGTGAGGAAGGGGGCCGGATCGACCTTGCCGTCGGCAAGCATATGCAATGTGTCGCGAAACTCGCCGGGATTGTAACCGACGGAAAAGCGCAGATCGATCTCCTTGATCATCGCCGAGATCGGATGGATCGTATCGGGTTCCAGACACGCGCCGACGACGACGATCCGGCTCATCACCGGCGCATCCGAAATCAGCCGATCGAGCATCCCGGGGACGCCGACGCACTCGAAGACGATCGGCCCCGACGGCCCCTTGTCCAAAGCATGCATGGCCCGGAACAACTGCCACCAGGGCACCACGGCAAACCGCCGCAGCTTTTCCATTGCATCGAACCCGAGGTTCATATCGTCGGGATTGCCGGGAACCGACCATGGCGCGTTGGGAAGCGAGAGCAGGCCCGCAACCCTGGTGCTTCGGCTCGGTAGCGGATCCGCGGCGAAGGGATCGGCGGTCCCGGGATCGACCACCACATCGGCGCCACAACGAGCCGCCAGTTCGCGGCGGCGCGGCGACAGGTCGGAGGCTATGACGCAATGGACGCCGATCGCCTTCAGCAATGCGACCACGGCGAGGCCGATCGGGCCGCAGCCGATGACATAGGCCATTTGCCGCTTGCCGATCTGGCTGCGCCGCACCGCATGCCAGGCTACGGCCACCGGCTCGGTAAGCGCGGCATGTTCGGCCGACAATCCGTTGGGCACCGGGAAGGCCACCGATTCCTGCACGATCATCTGCTCGGCGAAAGCGCCGGGCGCGCTCGGCGAAGTGCCGGTGATATGCGGATGCCGGCCATGCCGGCACATCGGCATCGCGACCATCAGCGTGCCGGGTTTCCATCGGCGCCGGGTGTCGGGGCCATATTCGGCCACCTCACCGCTGAATTCGTGTCCGAAGACGATCCCACCGCCGCCCGGGGCGAACGCGCCCTTTCCGACTGCCGCCGCCGCACTGGCGAACTGATCGAGATTTGTGCGCAAGTGAACGTCGGAGCCGCAAATGCCGGCACGCGATACGTTCAGCAAAACTTGTCCGGTCCCGGGACGAAGGTCCGGAACATCGGTGATCTCGAAGTCACCGCCGCAACAGACGACTGCTTTCATGCTCCCGCGGCCCTATATTCGCACGATCGTCCGGCCCTTGATGGCGCCGGCGAGAATGCTGCCAGTGGCGGCCTGGATGCCGTCCAGCCCGATTTCCTGGGCAATACTCTCGGTCAGATATTTCGGCTTGAGGTCCGTGCCGAGCCGCTGCCAGAGCTTGGAGCGCACCTCCGGCGGACACATGACCGAATCGATCCCGAGCAGATTGACCCCGCGCAGGATGAAAGGCAGCACCGTGGTGTTCAGCACCATGCCGCTGGTGAGGCCGCAACTCGATACCGAGCCGCCGTAACGGGTGGACCGCAACATATAGGCGAGTGTGTCGCCGCCCACCGGGTCCACACCGCCGGCCCAGCGTTCCTCGTCGAGGAAGCCATCCGGCTTGGCGGAAACTTCCTCGCGCCCGAGAATCTCCGTGGCGCCCAATTCCCGGAGGAAGGCATGTTCTTCGGCCTTGCCCGTGCTGGCGGACACTTCGTAGCCGAGGCCCGCGAGCATGTTCACCGCTGTGCTGCCCACGCCGCCGGTCGCGCCGGTCACGAGCACGCGACCGTTGCCTGGTTTCATCCCGTTCTGCTCCAGCCGTTGGATCGCAAGCCCCGCGGTGAAGCCGGCGGTGCCGAGCGCCATGGCTTCCTTCATAGTCAGACCGGGAGGCAATGGTTCAAGCCAATCGCCGGGCAATCGGGTATATTCCGCAAACCCCCCGAAGTGCGAGATACCGAGCGCGCGGCCGATCGCGATCACCTCCTGCCCGACCCGGAAGCGCGGATCGCTGGATTCGGCCACGATGCCGGCGAGATCGATGCCCGGCACCATCGGATAGGAAGTCACTACGGGACTGCCCGGGACGCTGGCGAGGCCATCCTTGTAGTTGATGCTCGAATAATGCACGCGGACGGTGACGTCGCCCGCAGGCAAATCGTCCAGCTCGAGCTGCCGCACACCGGCCGTAAACCCTTTGTCGTCCTTGTTGACGACAAAGGCGTTGAAAGACTGGGTCAAGTTCCTCTCCCTATCCAATGCGCTCCGGTTACTCGGGTCTAACGACCCGTCCGGGATTGCTGACCTCGTCCGGAACGCTCTCCATCGAGTCGATGGAATAGACAGAACGATCTAGCTAGGGTTTAGTCACACGCTCTTTGTCGCGTCAACCCAATCCTGCGCATCTGCTGCGAAAAGATGTCGAGAGATGGGGCTTCCGGAGCGGGGAGCGAGGGCGATGCGCTTGATATTCGAATGTGCGGGCGCGCCCGATCCGTGCCGCGCGTTGAACGGCGATCGCGATATGACGGTCTGCGGGCAAGCGATGCCAAGACGCGCAGCCCGGCGAAGGCGGGGCCCCGCATCGATCCGTTCACGATTGAACCCCGACCTTCATCGGGGCGCTAATTCGGGATGGATGAATCCGACCCTATTCCTGTTTCGTCTAGCGTCCCTCGGCGAGGCCGGCGGCAACAGCTTTCGCCGCCGTCTTCCCGGCCAGATGCATCGGCACCGGCGAGCGAGTGGTCCTTGCGAGCAGCGCCGCACCCTCGATCAGGCAGAAAACATTTATGGCGACCTCGCGGGCGCGTTCAGGCTTCATACCTGCGGCGAGGAAGCGCTGTTCGAATACGGCCAGCCATGATTCAAAGGCTGCTGCTGCGGCAATCCGCATCGGTTCGTCGGTGTTGGCTACCTCAAGCGCGATGGTCGCGAGGGGGCAGGCATCGGCGAAGTCCGTCGCCTCGAGCATGTCGGCCGCTTCGACGAAGGCTGCTTCGGTCGCCTCGACGACGTCGAGATCGGATGGATATCGCGATTCGAACAGCCCCTTATAGAGTGCGCCGCCATGGGCGACCGCGGCGACGCCAAGCTCGCGCTTGCCACCCGGGAACCAGTGATACAGCGAGCCATATGGCGTTTTCGCATCAGCGAGGATGGCCTTGACGCCGGTTGCCGCATATCCTTTGCGGCTGAACAGCGCCAACGCGGCTTCGACGAGGCGAGTGCGGGTCGCGGATTGCTTTTCGACGGGAGGTTCGGTTTCGCGCATGGCGCGGCCTTAGCATAATAGATCGCTCTAGGCCAGCTTTTGTGTCTGTTTTTTCACGTCAACCACGCAAATCTTGTCTCGCTGAGGGTGTATCCCGCCCGGAGAGCGGGCGCGGCCGCATCTCCGCAAAGGCGCTCTAGCATCTTCGAACCAGAGGCCTAGATCGTGACCGGGTTGACGCCCCGCGCGAGAGCCAGAGCGCTCACGTCAGGGCCATGCCGGCCGTCGAAATCGCTGAACGCACGCCGGATTTCGGCATGGACAGCGGCGACCAAAGGTTCCCACTCGCGATGGGTGACGATCAGGAACTGCCTCGCCCGCATCGCTTCCACGGCCTGTTCTCCAACGCGATCCGGATCAGCTCCCTGCGCTGACATGGCGGCGTTGCCTTCAACGGCGGCCCGGTTCATTTCGGTGCCGAGCAGCGCCGCTTCGCCCCTCCCGGAGTTTTCCGCAATCCGTGTCGCTACATTTCCCGGACAAAGCAGCGAAACGTCGATCTCGGAGCCTTCAAGCTCTGCCCTAAGTGCCATCGACAGCGCGACGCACGCCGATTTCGCCGAGGAATAGACGCCTACGCGCGGCATCGGCACGATGCCCGCCATCGAGGCGGTGTTCAGGATGTGGGCCCGGCCTCCATGTTTCTTGAAGCGCGGGAGGAAGGTGGAAATGCCGATGAACGGGCCTTCGGCATTGATCCGATGGACCCAGCGCCAGACTTCGAGCGGCGTCCGGTCGAGTTCGCCGCCTCCGTTGGTGCCTGCGTTGTTGCAGAGGATCGAAACCGGGCCGAGCGCGGCCTCCGCCCGGTCGGCGGCGACCAGCCACTGGTCGGGATCGCGGACATCAAGGAGCAGGGGGGCGACCGAAGCGCCAGTGTCGGTCAATTCCTTCGCCACCGTCGCGAGGCGTTCGGAATCTATATCGGCGAGCGCGACCTTCGCGCCGGCGGCAGCAAGCGCCCTGGCGAGGCCGAGCCCGATTCCGGACGCGGCACCGGTGACGAAGGCTGTCTGTGTTGCGGGCCAATTTCCGGTCTTGGCCCCATAAATAGCAGAACGATCTAATTCAATCAATTGCGTCGCACGAGGGAGGGTGTTGTCCTCGGTCGCGACAGAGGCGGAAGCAAAATTAAATATTGCGATCTATTTAATCAAAGCGTACAAGCCCCGCATTGCGAACCAACCAGAACAAGGTGGGAGAGTGGATGTGGGCGAGGAGGTCGCCGCAGTGCGGCTATCCGTCAGCGAGGGACGGAACAGGCGGATGCCGCCGCATCCGCCTTGTTTCGATCGCGGTGGAGACACTTCCCGCCGAACGATGAAAGGCCGCCTTTGGCGAGGGCTTTGCCGGGAGCGGCGAAGCGCGGAAATCGGCGGCGTCGGTCAGCCACGGAGACCGGAGGCAATACTTTCCGGCAGTTTTAACGAAGCTCATCGTGACCGGCATCCCGTCGGCGGGTTGGGCACGGATGGAGATAGATAATGGGTATTCAGCGCGTCGGGCATGCCGTTCTGAAGGTGCGCGACATGGAGGCTTCCAAACAATTCTACGTCGGCGTCCTGGGTATGAAGATTTCGTCCGAGTCTCCGCACGCGACATTCTTCCGCTTCAACGAATATCACCACGATATCGGCGTGTTCAAGGTCAGCGAGAATGCCCAGCCGGCGCAGGCGGACCAGGTCGGCTTGCTTCACATTGCGCTGGTGGTCGACAGTCAGGAGTCGCTCGTCGAGATCTACAGGGATTTGAAGGCGAAGGGCGTGAAAGTGGAGGCCGCGCTCGATCACGGAATGACCCGAAGCATCTATGTCTACGATCCGGACGGCAACGCGATCGAAATCTATTGCGAGGTGCCCGAATATGACTGGCGCGCCAATGACGATTTCGTCGGCTTCCTCAAACCGATCGATCTCGAAACGCTCTAAATTGCCGTTGAAGACCGGCGCGCGGCTGTGTGGCGGCCCGTCGCGCCCACGATAATGCGACCTCTCGTCGCGATGGATAATGGAGGATGCCATGAAGATACTCGCGCATGACGTCGATGCTCACGAGATGATCCCTAGCCACTTGCTCGGCGAAGCTTTCGGCGAGCCGGGGCGGATGCTCGGCGAGCTTTTCGCGGTTGTCGACAAGCTCAATCCCGATCCGACCGCGACCAACATGCATCAGCCCAGCATCAACGATACGATGGAGATCGACCCGGACAATATCTGGAAGGTCAAGGGCCCGCCCGCGCCGAGCGCCATCGATCTCGGTCGCCGCATCGAGGTCATGGATGTGATGGGGATCGATCGCCAGCTTGTATTCCCGACTGCCGCGATCGGAGCGATGGTCATCGGCGGTATGACCGACTTCGGTTTCGCGCAGCGTTTCGGCGGCGATGTTTCAATGTTCGGCGATCTGTCGCGGCCCCAGTTCGCGAGTCGATTCGTCGATGCCTACAACCAATGGGCTATCGACAATTCCAAGATCGACGATCGTATCCGAACGGTTGGCATCGTCCGCACGTCTGACGATGTGAACGAGATGATCGCGGAAGCGACCAAGCTCGTCGAAGGCGGTATTCGCGCGGTCTATCTGCAGGCCGACGTTCCGCCAGGCGGGGTTTCGCCTGCACACTCGTTGCTTGATCCGTTGTGGGCGCTTTTCGAAGCGCATGATGTAGCGGTCACGTTGCATCTTGGGATCGAGTTCTTCTTCCTCGATCCGCGCTGGTGTGTCGCCGAGACGTTCAACGATCTGTTCCAGTCACCCGAAATTCCCAACACCAACATCCAGATGTTTTCGACGGTCCATATGGCGATCGAGAATTATCTGTCCACGTTGGTTCTCGGCGGCGTGTTCGAGCGCTTCCCGCGGCTGCGCGTGGGGCTTCTCGAAGTCGGTGCCTATTGGGTTGGCCCGGCTGCTCGCCGTATGGACATGTACACCAAGGTGTTTCCCGGTGCGGCGGCGGCGAAGTTCCCGATGAAGCCATCGGAATATATTGCACGCAACGTCCGCGTTTCGCCGTTCAATTTCGAGCCGATCGACCGCTATTTTCAGGACGATCCGAACCTCTCGGATGTTTTCTGCTTTTCGACCGATTATCCACATGTCGAAGGGACGAAGGACGCGATGAAGAACATGCTCGCGAAGGTCGAGCCGCTGGGAGAGGAAATCGCGCTCAAATTCTTCCGGACCAACGCCGAATGGCTGCTGCCGTAGAGCGGTTGTCGCATTGCAACTGGAGGAGTGGACAGGATGAAGGTCGCCGCCGTGAAAACCCCGGGCGGTCTCGACAATATCGTCATCGAGACACGAGCAGAGCCCACGCCCGGCCCGGGGGAGATTCTGGTGAGGGTTCACGCGAGTTCGCTGAACTTCCATGACTATGCGGTGGTCATGGGTCGGATCGCCGCTGCTGACGGCCGTATTCCGATGTCCGATGGCGCGGGCGAGGTGATTGCCGTGGGGGCGGGGGTGACCGCCTTCCAGCCCGGTGACCATGTCTTGTCGCTGTTCTTTCCGAACTGGGCGAGCGGCGGGCCGTCGTTCGAACGGATGGGCGGCGTTCCGGGCGATCACGTTGACGGCTTCGCTGCCGAATTCGTGGCCGCGCCGGCGAGCGCGTTCACCCGCGTGCCCGCGGGATGGAGTTATGCGGAAGCGGCGACGTTGCCGTGCGCCGCGCTGACTGCGTGGCGCGCGCTGATGGTCGAGGCCCGGATCAAGCCCGGTGACGTAGTGCTGACCCAGGGCACCGGGGGCGTCTCGATCTTCGCGCTTCAATTCGCGAAGGCGGCCGGTGCCATCGTTATCTCGACCTCGTCATCGGGAAGCAAGCTGGAGCGCCTGAAGGTGCTTGGCGCCGACCACCTCGTCAACTACAAGGAAACGCCCGAATGGGGACAGGCCGCCGCTGCGCTGACCGGCGGTCGCGGTGTCGATGTGGTTGTCGAGGTCGGGGGTGCCGGCACGTTGGGCCAATCACTGCAGGCGGTTCGTATCGGCGGCCATATTTCGTTGATCGGCGTGCTGGCCGGCTGGGCAGGCGAGGTGCCGACCGCTGTCGCGATGGGCAAGAATGTGGCCATCAAGGGCGTGACCGTAGGCTCGCGCGCGCACCAGGAAGACATGATCGAGGCGTTGGAGGTTACCGGCATTCGCCCGGCGATCGATTCCAGCTTCACACTCGATAAAATTGCTAATGCCTTTGCACATCAGGCTGCGAACAAGCATTTTGGAAAGATCTGCCTCGAATTCTGACGGCGTCAGAGAGTAGGGAGTGCCTTGATGACACGCTGCGGTGCGCCCGGAGATCGCAATCCGGAAGGAGGATTTGCGCGGGGATGCCAACGCATGTGCTGGTTTATGGCGATTACATTAGTCATCTGGTTCTGAGAATTTGTCTCGCTAAGGTGGCCAGAACTAATGATAAAAACGTAAGAACATACAAAGAGATTGATAAAACAGTCGATCTGCTTCGTGTCCACTTTACTTGATAGTGCTGCAAAACCAGACCTTCAGAAAACGCCTCAGTCTTTCCTGCGGAGCATGAGTTAAGGAAGCTGACCTCGGTATGAGACTTACAAACGCTGGTTTCGCCCCCAAATGCCGGTCGCTCAAGTCGCTGCCCTAGCTGAGATTAACGACTTTGGATCGACGACGCCGGCCATCGCTTCCGACCTCGACTGATCGGTGGCGATGCTACGATTGGCATCGAGAAACCGCCCAAGCGCTGTCCAACCATGTTGGCCGTGATAGCGGATTTATGAGTTCGCCACCCAAAGCTTGCCCGGCGATGCCTAGCGTCGCGATGAAGAGGCGGATTAACCGCCCACCCCCGTCGCGTTGGCTTTCGCGTCCAGCTCGGCGATCCGCTCGGAACAGATCGCGTGCACAACGCGGCCAAGTTCCTCGATCCGCTGGGTCAGCCACTGGAGTTCGGCGTCCGAGATCCGATAATGCTTCGAATAACGCGCCTTCACGTAGGCGTCCTTGAGCTTCTCCCAGGTGCGCTGCTCGAAGCGATTCTCGCGCGGCCAGGCATCGACCAGCCGCCGATCGAGCCGCTCGGCCTGCGTGCGCAGGAAGCCGATATTGTGGACGTGCGGGGTGTAGAAGGTGACTACCAATAGGACGCAATGATAGAGGAATTCGGAGGCTTGGTGCATGTCAAATGCCGCCTCTTTCAAGCGCCCTTGGGACATTGTGTATTTTGCGGTGTCGAGACGTCCCGCCGCCGCCGGAAACCACTCCTCGAAATATTCCCGCGCCATCTCCAGCGCCTTGGGCGGCGTCTTCGGCTTGGGCTCGTGCAGCTCGGTCGGCAGCGTCTGGTAGATCGCGATGCCGTCGCGCTTGACGTCCATGAAGAAATAGCGGCCGTGCGCGAGCCCGTCGTTCACCTCCTGGAGCGTGTGGACGATGAAATTGACCGGCGTCCGCAGCGCCTTGGTGATCGCCAGCTCGCGGTTGAGGCGCTCCTCCAGCTTGAGCCAGTAATCGACCCGATCGGTCAGGCGCTTGTCGTTGACGATGATCAGCAGGTCATAGTCGGACTGGTAGCCCTTGGCGGTGTGCGGCTCGTCGACCCAGCCGCCGCGCGCATAGCTGCCGTAGAGGATGATCTTCTCGATCCGCCCCTGTTTCTTCCATTTGTGCTTCGCCAGCGCGAGCGCATCGGCGAACTCCTCGAAGATGATCTGGACGATCCGCTCGAGTTCGCGGCGCTTCTGGGCAGGGAGGTGATCGAGATCGGTCCGCATTGAGAACAGCCTAGCAACAGATGGAGATGGATGCACGGTGGAAAGCCGATGCGGCGCGTGGCCGGGCGATCAGGGCGCCCGGCGCTCGCGGAAGTCCCAGACCTTGATGCCGAGCTTGCGCGCCTTGTCGGCGAGATTGTCCTGGATGCCCGAGCCGGGGAAGACGATGACACCTTTGGGCATGACCTGGAGCATGACGTCGTTGCGCTTGAACGGCGCCGCCTTGCCATGCCTGTCCCAATCGGGCTTGCGCGGATCCTGCGGCACGTCATGGTTGCGCGCCCAGCACGCGGCAATGTGCTCGCCGCCGGTCGGCGTCTTGCCGTGCACCAGCACCATGTCGGGAAACTGCGCGAGCAATTTGTCGAGCGTGCCGCAGATGAGCGCATGGTCCTGGTAGTTCGGACCGGCGCTGAGGACGAAGCGGGGACCATCGGGGTTGAGGACGCGGGCGTCCTGATAGGCGCGCTTGTCGATCTGCTTGCGGCTGTCGAGCACCGCCGAGGTCAGCGCCTTGTGATTCACCATCGGCCCCGACCACGGCATCCACGGCTTGCGCAGATATTTCTCGAACTGCTCGGCGCCCATGTCGCGGAAGGTTTCCATCGTGTCGCGGCGTTCCATCATGGTGATGCCTTCGGCGATCTTGCGTTCCAGCTCGACCGATTTCACCTCGCTGCCATCCTGCTGCTTCTGCAGCCGCTTCTGCGTGCGCTCATTGTCGTCAAGCTCGCGCTCGATCCGCTCGCCGGCGCGCTGGAAGACGTTGACGATGTTCCAGGCGAGGTCTTCGAGGTCGGGCTCGATCCGCGTGTCGACGAGGCAGGCCACCATCGCGTCGAAGGTGTCGGCGATCGCGCCTTCCATCATGCGGGTGTCGGGAAGCGGACGGGCGTCGGGTTCGTCCTCGAAGGGACGGTAGCCGTAGAGCTGCATTTCCTGAAGGACATAGGCGGTGGAACCGGGCTGGGGTTCGTCCTGTTCGGGCTGGTCGAGATCGATCGCCATGGGAAGTCTCCGGATGAGCCGCGCCTGTCGCGGCCTTCGTGGCGACGACCGGCGGCGGGCGGCACGCGGCTGCACCGCGTCCCCGAAGGGGCGCGGCCGGAGCGCCAGCGGAGGATGGCGGGCCAAGGCTATTTTGCTTCGCGATGCAAAGGGGCGCGGCCTTCAGCCCGCGCCCCGGCGGAAAATAGCCGCCGGCGCCGCCATTGCTGCCGCGCGCCGCTTGCCGCAGTCGCCCTCTAATCGAAGGCCGACGGCGCGGCCTCTGTCGGGGATGGTCATGGTGATGGGCGCTGCCGCCCGATCCGGGGCGAGGGGCCGGATCCATCGCCGGTGTCGAGGAACTGCGCGGCGTCTTCGGACCAGAGCTGGGCGGACAGGCTTTGCGCGATGCGCCGACGCCCGAGATTGACGAGATCGCTGTTGAAATCGTCGAGACGGGGGTCGAGCGGCACGATTTCGATCCCGACCGGTAGTGCGCGCTGGACCAGGGTCGTGAACGCGGTGGTGCCGGCTGGATCATCGTCGCGCGCGACATAGAGGCGGCGCAGACCGGCCGGGAAGCGGATGGCGGCGAGATGCGCGGCGGAGAGACCGGCGATCGCCGGAAGCATGGGCATGACCTGGCGCAGCGACAATAATGTCTCGATGCCTTCCGCGGCGAGCATGACGGGACCGCTCGCGCCGAACCTGACGCCGTTGCCGAGCAGATGCCCCATGGCGCGGCGGGGATAGGCGATCGGCGCCTTGGCCGAGCCGTCACGCTTGAGCCAGGTGCGGTGGACGCCGGTGACGGTGCCGTCGAGATCGGTCACCGCCGCGATCATCGCCGGCCATGCGTTGCGGACGTCGGGGTCATCCTCGCCGGACGGCCGATACCAGCAGCGTGGATGAAAGCGCAGCGCGTCGCAGCCGGTGAGGTCGGTGATGCCGCGTGAAGCGAGGTGGACCGCGGCGATGGTGCCGGCGATCGGCTGTGATGCGGCGAGCAGCCGTCGTGCCGCTTCCGGCGTCCCGGTCGGCGCCTTGCTGCGCCGTGGAGCGGGCGCGGTGCTCGGCGGGGGCTGCGGCAGGCTCAGGAAACACCGCGCCTCGTCGAGCGTGTCGCGCAAGGTCCGATGCCCACAAGAGGCGGCGATGATATCGAGCAGGTCGCCGTGATCGCCATTCTGGGCATCGGTCCATTTGCCGGCCAGCCCGCGCCCGTCGGGTGACGCGACCAGCCGAACGTAGAGGCTGCGCCCCGCTGCATTGTAGACATCGCCGACCAGCCAGTAGCGGCCTTCCTTGCGGCCATTGGACAGATAGCGGCGACAGACCGCCTCGGCCTGGTCGGCAAGGGCGGCGGCGATCTGGCTGGCGGGGCTTTGCATCACGGGGCTCCTCAGGCGGCCTTGCGCGCCGAGACCCGCTCGATCGGATAGCGTTCGAGCAGACGCTCCAGCACGTCGGCGCCGACAGCCCCTGTCGGCACATAGAGGCGGAGTTTCCACGAGACGATCTCGGAGATCAAGCCCATCGCCTTGAGCCGCTCGACGCCGAGATCGTTGAACCCGGTCAGCTCGATCCGCCAGTCGCCCATCGCGCGCACGCGCTTCAGCACCTGTCCATCGGCGAGGAGCAGCACGGTGTCGCCCGAAAGCAGCATCGCCCGCGCCTCATCGCCTGTGAGCTGCACCGGCTTATTGTCATTGGCGACGGTCGCGGCCCAGGCGGGCGACACACGGCGGCCGATGATCCGCTCGCCCTCGTCGGTCTGGAGCCGATAGACCCGCGTCGATTCGTCGGGGAGCCGCTTCCAGATCGGCAGCAGCAGGCCCGACACGATATGCAGCGTCGATGTCGCGAACGCGGGGAGGTCGGCCAGCTCCGCCGCCCACGCCGCGCTGAATGCCGTGCGATCGGCGGGTTGCCACGCGCTTGCCGCGAGCGGCTCGGCGCGCATCACCGCATCGGTCAACGGCCAGACCAGGCGGACGCGAGGATGGACCGCACCGTCATCGTCGGTCACGCTGCGCGCCCGGCGCCGCAGCGCCGCGCGGCCGGTCTGGGCGTTGACGAGCATGCCCGCGCCGCGATCGTCAACCAGCGCCAGCGCGTCGTCGAGCGACAGCGGGACGAGCTTCTCCTTGCGCTCGATCGTGAGCAAGGCCGTCTGCGCCCCGGTGCCGGGATGGCTGTAGATCGGCGCGCGATCGATGACGCGGAAACTCGCGGCCTGAAGCGTTTCCAGCCCGAGTTCGAACGTGCCGCTGGCGATCGCCCCCTCGATGCGGGCGCTGAGCAGGCCTTCGAATACGCCGAACAACAGATCCTGCATCGCGATGGTGAGCGCCAGCATGCGGTTGAGGAAGGTGGTGATGCCGGGCAGTTCCTCGCGCATGCCGCCCTCGCCGGTGAGCAGGGACAGGCCGGTCGCCGCCTCGAAGTCGCCCAGCGAGCAGCCGGCGACCGCGCCGCGCGCGATCAGGCGATAGAGCTGGTTGAGGGCGTCGCGCGCATAAGCGGATTCGAGATTATCCTCGGGCCGGAACATATTCTGGCTGCCCGTCTGGCGCTGCCCGCGCGTGATCGCGCCGAGCGAATCGAGCCGGCGCGCGATGGTCGAGATGAAGCGTTTCTGCCCCTTCACGTTGGTCGTCACCGGCCGGTAGCGCGGCGGCTGCTTCTGGTTGGTGCGGTGATCGCGGCCGAAGCCCTGGATCGCGCTGTCCGCCTTGAACCCGAATTCGAGCCCGTAGTGGTTGCGCAGGCGCTGGTTCCGGCACGCGAGATCGGCATGATAGCTGCGGCCGGTGCCCCCCGCCTCGGAGAAGATCAGGATCGGCTTCACGTCGTCCATGAACGCCTGCGTCTCGGCAAGGCTCGCCGATGCCGGACGGTTCTCGACCGCGAAGCGGATCGTGCCGTCGTCACGGCGTCTGGGCACGATACGCCGCGACCGGCCGGTCACCTCGGCGACCTTGTCGGTCCCGAAATGCTGGATGATCTGGTCGAGCGCACCGGGCACCGGCGGCAGAGCGGCCAGTTTCTCGATCATCGCCTCGCGGCGCCGGACCGCCTCGCGGCTGATCACCGGATTGCCGTCGTCGTCGCGCGCCGGCCGGGACGCGAGATTGCCTTCCTTGTCGGTGAACGGCTCGAACAATTGCACCGGGAAGCTGTGCTCGAGATAGTCCAGCACATATTCGCGCGGGGTGATATCGATCGAGACGTCGTTCCATTCGTCGGTCGGGATTTCGGCGAGGCGGCGTTCCTGTAGTGCTTCGCCGGTCGAGACGATCTGGATGACCGCCGCCTCGCCCGCGGCGAGATCGCGCTCGATGCTGGCGATCACGCTTGGCGTCTGCATCGCGGTGATGAGGTGGTTGAAAAAGCGCTGCTTGGTCTGCTCGAACGCCGATCGCGCGGCGGATTTGGCCTGGGCATTGAGCGTGCCGTGGCTCGCGCTGGTGATCCCTGAGGCCTGCATCGCGGCATCG